>DATCBS010000014.1:0-181489 GCA_036511715.1 Caulobacteraceae bacterium | reverse complement strand
CGAGGGCGCGCTGGCGCTGGGCCGGCTGATCGATCAGGGCGCCTGGGTCCCGGAAGCCATCAGCCTGATGAAGCGCAACAATTGCGGCAAGGCGCTGGAGATCGCCCGAGCGGCGCGCGACATCCACGGCGGCAACGGGATCAGCGGCGAGTACCATGTGATGCGCCACGCCGCCAACCTGGAGACCGTCAACACCTATGAAGGCGCCCACGATGTCCACGCCCTGATCCTCGGCCGAGCGATCACTGGGGAGAACGCGTTTTGAGGGCCGGCCGATCAGACTGGGTGATCGAACGCTAGGAGGGCCTTTTCTCGAAAGGGCGGAAGGTAGCGCCGATGGCTGGTTTCGGTATGGAGAGGGCACAGGGGGGGCCGCCGACGCCCAAGCCCATCTCCATGCGCACGGTCATCGCCGCTTCGACGGCCGGGACGACCTTCGAATGGTACGACTTCTTCACCTTCGGGGCCTTGACCCCGGTGATCGCCAAGAACTTTTTCGCCGCCCTCGACCCCACCGCCGGGCTCCTCGCGGCGCTCGCCTTGTTTGGAGCCGGGTTCTTCTTCCGTCCGATAGGGGCGCTGATATTCGGCCGGCTTGGTGACCGGCTGGGCCGCAAGGGGGCATTCCTCATCACCATCTCGATGATGGGCGGGGCGACCTTCGCGATCGGCCTGCTGCCGACCTGGCCCCAGGCCGGGCTCGTCGCGCCGATGCTGCTCGTGCTGATGCGGATCATCCAGGGGACGGCGCTGGGCGGCCAATATGGCGGCGCTGCCATCTACGTCGCCGAGCATGCGCCGTCGGGCAAGCGCGGGGTCATGACCGGCTGGATACAGACCTCGGCCGCCTTCGGCCTGGTGGGCGCCC
Source organism: Caulobacteraceae bacterium (assembly GCA_036511715.1). Lineage (GTDB taxonomy): Bacteria > Pseudomonadota > Alphaproteobacteria > Caulobacterales > Caulobacteraceae > Acaudatibacter. The sequence continues at coordinate 180,621 of DATCBS010000014.1, read as the reverse complement.
TGGCGGTGATCTTCGTCGCCCGCTCGAGCCTTGGCGAGGCGCGATTCACCGCGCCCGGTTGGGCCGCCGGCTGGCGCTTGCCCTTCCTGCTCTCGGCGGGGCTGTTGGCGATCAGCGTCTGGATGCGGCTCAAGCTCACCGAGAGCCCGGCGTTCGCGAAGCTGACAGCGGCGGGCGCGCGAGCCAAGGCGCCCTACGCCGAGGCCTTCGGCAAGTGGCCGAACCTGAAGGTCGTTCTTGTCGCCTTCATCGCCTTCATGTGCGCCCAGGGCGCGGCGTGGTACGCCCTCTTCTTCTACGCCGAGCAGGTGTTCCTGGAACGGTTCATGAAGGTCGACCCGGCGACGGGCGCCGGACTTCTGCTGGCGATGACCGTCGCCAGCGCTCCCCTCTACGTCGCCTTCGCCTGGCTGTCGGACAAGGTCGGCCGCAAGTGGGTGATGTGGTTCGGCATGACGGTGTCGCTCGCGTTCTTCTTCCCCGGCTTCCACGCCCTGGCCCACCTCGCCAATCCCGCCCTGGAAGCGGCGCAGGCCAGGACCCCGGTCACGGTTCTGGCCGACCCGGCCAGGTGCTCTCTGCAGTTCGACGTCATCGGCAAGGCGAAGTTCCTGTCGTCCTGCGACTTGGCCAAGAGCGCGCTCGCCAATGCCGGCGTATCCTACCGCAACGCCGAGGCGCCGCCCGGGGCCCTGGCGGTGGTGAAGATCGGCCCGCTGGTGGTTCCTTCCGCCGAAGGGGCGGGCCTCGCGGGACCGGCGCTCGAGTCGGCGGCCCACCAGGTCGGCCTGCGGCTGGCGGCCGCACTGAATGCGGCTGGCTATCCCGCCAAGGCGGACCCGGCGCGCGTGAATTTCTGGGGCCTGTTCGCCGTACTGATGGTCTTCGTGGTCGGCGCCACCGCCCTCTATGGCCCGATGGCCGCAACCCTCGTGGAACTCTTCCCCACGAAGATCCGCTACACCGCCCTCTCCCTGCCCTACCATATCGGCACCGGCTGGGTCGGCGGCTTCATGCCAGTGACCGCCTTCGCGATCGTCACCGCAACCGGCGACATCTATTCAGGTCTCTGGTACCCGCTGATCTTCACCGCCATCAGCGTCGTCGCCCTCCCCTTCGTGCTCCCTGAGACCAAGCAACGCGCCATCGACGAATAACGCCCTTCCTTAGCCGTGCTCCCGCCACCGCGCGAGGCGCTGCTGCACCGCGTCGGCGCCGAGCACCGCGCTCACCGCGATCACCGCGGCGATCACGCACAGCACCAGGGCCCGGCTTTCCGAGCCAGGACTCTGTGTCGCCTGGTAGATGTCGGTGGGAAGGGTCAGCGTCTCGTGCGGGATGGCGCCGACAAAGGTGATGGTCGCACCGAACTCGCCCAGAGCCTTGGCGAATCCGAGCACCGCGCCCGCCGCCAGGCCGGGCGAGGCCAGTGGCGCGGTGATCCTCAGGAACCGTACGATCGGCCCCGCGCCCAAGGTGCGGGCCGCCTCGTCGACTTCCCGGTCGATCGCTTCTATCGAGAGCCGTATCGGCCGCACAATCAGAGGAAAAGCCATGACCGCCGCGGCCAGGGCGGCCCCGGTCCAGTGGAAGGCGAGAGGAAGGCCGATCTTCTCCAGCAGTCTCCCGATCACGCCGCTTCGTCCGAAGAGCAGGAGCAGGGCGTAACCGGTCGCCACCGGCGGCAGCACCAGGGGCAGGTGGGTCGCCGCGTCCAGCAGCGCCCTTCCGGGGAAGCGCCACCGCGCCAGGGCGTAGGCGACCGCGAGGGCCAGAGGCAGTCCGACAACGGTGGCGACGGCCGCGACCTTCAGGGAAAGCAGAACCGCCGCCAGGTCGTCGCCCTGGAGCAGGCTCACGGCGACCGAGCGCCCCCGCGGCCCTGGTGGACCTCGGCCAGGGCGGCCTCCAGCCTGGCGGCGGCGAGATCGGCATCGCCGCCCAGAGCCGCCTTTCCCACCGGACCCTCGATCATTGTGCGCAGGAACGCCGATCTTCGATCGAGATCTGGAAAGACCTGGCGGATCTCGCCGCGATGACGGCCCAGGAGCGCGGCCAGGACGCCTATGCGCCGCGGGGTGTGCGCCTCGAGCGCGTCCCTCAGGACCGCCGCCAGCAGAGGCGAGGCGCCAGCGGTGCCGACCGCCACCACCACCGAGCCGCGGTCTATCAACGCCGGAGTATGGAAATCGCAGAGGTCGGCATCGTCGACCACATTCACCGGCACATGCGCAGCGCGCGCGGCCGCCGAGGCCGCGCGCCGGAATTCGCGATCGTCACCGGCGACAAACGCCAGGCGAGCCCCTTCGTATGACCTCCGATCCATCGCCGCATCGCCAGCTATTCGTTCCACTGTCGCCGGCGAACCCTCGAAGAGCCGCGCCTTGGCGTCGGCCATCGCTCCGTGGCCCGCCACCACCACGCGCCCTCCGCGCAAAGGGAAGAAAGCGGGAAACGAATCCATTCCTCGAGAGTCCCCCTCCCGCCGGGCGAGGTGCATCGTGCCCCGCCGCCTTTGCCGTAGCCCGCGATCGGGCTTAGCATAGACATCTTCGATCCCGTTGCGCAGAGGCCCCGCTCTATGTCCACCACGCTCAACGTCAACGGCAAGACCGTCACCGTGGAGGCGACGCCGGACACGCCCTTGCTCTGGGTGCTGCGCGACGAACTTAGGCTCACCGGGACCAAGTACGGCTGCGGCATCGCCCAGTGCGGCGCCTGCACGGTGCATCTGGACGAAAACGCCATCCGTTCCTGCCAGACTCCGATCTCCGCGGTCGGCGCCGGCAAGGTCGTGACCATCGAAGGTCTCGCCGGCGCCCATCCCCTGCAGGCGGCGTGGATCAAAGCAGACGTGCCGCAGTGCGGCTACTGCCAGTCGGGCCAGATCATGTCCGCCGCCGCTCTTCTGTCGCGCACACCCAAGCCGAACGACGACGAGATCACCGCCGCGATGAACGGCAACATCTGCCGCTGTGGCTGCTACCAGCGCATCCGGGCCGCCATCAAGGACGCGGCCGGCGTGGTCGCGGCGTGAACGGAAAAAATCAGATGAACGCCATCGTTCTCGCGAAATCCCGCTCCGCCGCCGGCCCCTCCCGTCGCGAGCTGGTGGTGGTCTCGGCCACCGCCGCCGGTTCTCTGCTGATCGGGTGCTCGCCTGCGGCCCTGCTTTCGATCGGAGCGCCGAGCGAATTCGGCGCCTTCGGCCCGTTCGTACAGATCGCCGCCGACGGCACTGTGACCGTAGTCTCGAAACACATCGAATTTGGTCAGGGCAGCCACGCGGGCCTCGCCGCCCTGGTCGCCGAGGAACTCGACGCCGATTGGGACAAGGTGAAGGTCGTCGAGGCCCCCGCCAACGCCAAGGTCTACGCCAATCTGCTCATGGGCGTTCAGGGAACCGGCGGCTCCTCGGCGATCGCGAACTCCTGGGAGCAGCTGCGCAGAGCCGGCGCATCGGCGAGGGCCATGTTCGTCCAGGCCGCCGCCTCGAAGTGGAATGTTCCGGCCGCCCAGGTGAGCGTGAAAGACGGCGTGGTCGGCCACGCTTCGGGCAAGTCCGCGAGCTTCGCCGAGCTTCTGACGGCGGCCGCCGAGGTCGCGCCGCCGCAAAATCCGATCCTCAAGGCCCCGGCGAACTTCACCTTGATCGGCACCGACCGTGTGCGCCGCAAGGACTCTCCGGCCAAGTCCACGGGAACCGCGCGCTACACCCAGGACGTCCACATGCCGAACATGCTGACGGCGATGGTCGTTCACCGGCCCCGGTTCGGCGCGACGGTGCGGAGCTTCGACGCCTCGGCGGCGCGGAAGATCCCGGGCGTCGTCGATGTCTTCCAGATCCCGTCCGGCGTCGCGGTGACCGCCGCTTCGACCTGGGCCGCAAAGCAAGGCCGCGACGCGGTCAAGGTGGTTTGGGACGAATCAACGGCCGAGAAACGCGGCACCGACGCCATCCTCGCCCACTACGCAGCCCTGGCCTCCGGACAGATACAGCCGACGTCCGCCGAGAAGTGGCAGGCTTTTTCCACCAAGGGCGCCGGCGCCGCGCCGAGCGGAGGGACGCAGCTCACCGCCCTCTATGACTTCCCGTTCCTCGCCCACGCCCCGATGGAGCCGATGAATTGCGTCGCCGAGATCGGCGGCGGCAAGGCCAGGCTCACCTCCGGCTCCCAGTCGCCGACCGTCGATCAGCTCAACACCGCCAGGATCGTCGGCATGCTTCCAGGATCCGTGGAGGTCGAGACTCTGTTCGCCGGCGGCTCCTTCGGCCGGCGCACCAACTTCCAATCCGACTATGCATCGGAGTGCGTGCATATCGCCAAGCAGGTGGGTGGCGGGCGGCCGGTGAAGCTGGTGTGGACCCGCGAGGACGACATGACCGGCGGCTATTATCGGCCCCTGGTCCACCACGATGTCAGGGTGACCCTTGGCGCGGACGGCTACCCCGCCCATTGGCGCCACCGGGTAGTGAGCCAATCGATCATGAAGGGCTCGCCGATGGGCGGCGGCGGACTGGACGCCACCGCGGTCGAGGGCGTGTCGGGGTCTCCCTATCTCGAGGCGACGCCGGTGGTCGACGCCCAGCTCGCGCTCTCCGAGACCGGCGTTCCTGTCCTGTGGTGGCGCTCGGTGGGCGCGACCCATACCGCCTTCGTCATGGAGCATACCGTCGATCAGCTCGCCAAGGCCGCCGGCAAGGACCCGATCGACTACCGCCGCGCCCTCTACGCGAGGGCCGGCGCCAATCGCCATGCCGCCGTGTTCAACCTCGCGGTGGACAAGGCGGGAAGCGTCACTCCCGGCTGGGCCCGTGGAGTCGCCGTGCATGAGAGCTTCGGCTCGGTCGTCGCCCAGGTCGTCGAGGTCAAGCTCGACGGCGAGGCGCCCAAGGTCGGCCGGGTGATCACCGCGATCGACTGCGGGACCGCGGTGTCTCCCGATCAGGTCGCCGCTCAGATGGAAGGGGGCACGTGTTTCGGACTCTCCGCCGCCCTCTATGGGGCGATCACCATGAAGGACGGGGTGGTCGAACAGAAGAACTTCGATACCTACCGGGTCCTTCGGATGACCGAGGCGCCGGTGGTGGAGACTCACATACTGCCCTCGACCGCCAAGCCCTCGGGGGTCGGCGAGCCGGGAACTCCGGTCATCGCCCCCGCGGTCGCCAACGCCCTGCTCGCGCTCACCGGCAAACCCACCACGAGCCTGCCGTTCGTCAAGGCTTAGGTCGGAACCTCGTGCTGTCCTTGCAAGGGCGGCGAGGCAGGATCGCACGTCAGGAATCTCCTCGCGCATCCACGTCGAAAAGCACCCCATCGTCAATGCTCTCGACCAGAACCAGGTCCAAGCCGAGGCGGTCGAGGACCGACTTGGCGCCTTCGTCGCCGGTGAGGCGAAGCAGGCAGAGAAGCATGCTGCGAGCGAACAACACCGGGTGGCCGCGGCGACCCGCGAAAACCGGCGCCGCCGCCAGCGCCCCGCCGGCGAGCGCCGTCGCCAGGGCCGGCAGGATCGCGTGCGGGATACGCGGCATGTCGCCCAGGAAGACGAAGACGCCATCGGCGTCCGGTGGCAGGGCGGCGACGCCGGCCCGCAGGCTCGCTGCCATGCCCTCGGCGTGATCGGCCGCGTGGACGAGGCGCAATCTGCGATGGGGGCCGACCGCCTGGGCGACCGCCGCGTCGGCGCCGGTGACCACGATCACCGAGCGGACCGGCGCGGCGAGGGCGGCGGCCACCGCCGCGTCGATCAGGCGGCCACCGCGCCATGGGGCCGTCAGCTTGGCGCCGCCAAAACGCGTCCCCGCGCCGGCGGCCAGGACCACCGCCTCCAGGGCCAAACCGAGGCCGCCCTCTGTCGCCAACCGCGCTTTCCTCCTATGTTCGCGGCAGCATGACGCCCTACGACGCCCCACCTGGTCCGCCGGCGAGCCGCGCGCTCATCGACGGTTTCGCGCGCAGGGTGACCTATTTGCGGCTGTCGGTCACCGATCGCTGTGACCTGCGTTGCGTCTATTGCATGGCCGAGCACATGCGGTTTCTCCCCAAGACCGAAGTGCTCACCCTCGAGGAACTCGAGCGGATCGCCAGGGTGTTCATTTCGATGGGCGTCCGCAAGCTGCGCCTCACCGGCGGCGAGCCACTAGTCCGCAAGGGCTTTCTCACCCTGGTCGAAAGTCTCGCCCGGCATCTCGCGACCGGCGAGCTCGACGAGGTTACCCTCACCACCAACGGCACCCGCCTCGCCGAGTTCGCCCCCGACCTCGCGCGGCTGGGAATCCGCCGGATCAACGTCTCCATGGACACCCTGCGTCCCGATCTGTTCGCCACCCTCACCCGGGGCGGCGATCTGTTGCGGGTGCAGGCGGGGATCGAGGCCGCCTTGGCGGCGGGCCTGAAGGTCAAGATCAACGCCGTCGCCCTGGCTCGCGACAATGCACGGGAGATCCCCGCGATCGTGCAGTGGGCCCATGCCAGGAAAATGGACATCACGCTCATCGAGACCATGCCGATGGGCGAGATCGACGTGGATCGGACCGACCAGTTCATCTCTCTCGCCGAGGTTCGCCGCGAGCTGGAAAGCTTCTGGACGCTCACCGAACTCGCCTTCACCACCGGTGGTCCGGCGCGCTACGTGGAGGTCGCCCAGACTGGCGGCCGACTTGGTTTCATCACCCCGATGAGCCACAACTTCTGCGAGGGCTGCAATCGCGTGCGGCTGACATGCACCGGCACGCTGCACACCTGCCTGGGCCAGGAGGACGCCACCGACCTGCGCGCCGTGCTCCGCTCCGGGGCCGGGGACGAGGCTCTTGCGGACACCATCCGCATGGGCGTGAACAGCAAGCCCCGGGGCCACGATTTCCGAATCGACCGGGGCGCGGGGCCATCGGTCTCGCGGCACATGTCCACCACCGGCGGCTGAAAGGCGAAGTGGTCAAGGTGCTGCTCTTTGGGCGGCTGGCCGATCTGGCCGGTTGGCGGGAGCGGGATTTCGGGCCCGGCCCGCCCTCGCTTTCCGCGCTTCGCTCCCTGGTGGCGGCCGGAAATCAGGAACTCGCGGGGGCCCTTGCGGGACCGGGCGTTCAGGTGGCCGTGGATCTCGACCTGGTGCGCGGAGAGGCCATTCTCGGCGCCGGCGCGGAGGTCGCATTCCTGCCGCCGATGAGCGGCGGATGATCCGCCTCACCGAGCAACCCTTCGATCCTGGCGCCGAACTCAACGGGTTCTGTCGCGATCGGCTTGGCGTGGGCGCCGTGGCCAGCTTCCTGGGCATCGCCCGCGGCGAACCGGGACAAGCCTCGGCTCTCGAGCTGGAAGCCTATCCGCTGTTCACACAGAACGAGATCGCCAAGATCGTCGCGAGCGCCGTCGACCGCTTCGGCCTTCACGATGTGGCGGTCATCCACAGGATAGGGGCGATCCCCCCTGGCGAAGCCATCGTCCTGGTTATCACCGCCTCGGCCCACCGGCGCGAAGCCTTCGAGGCCTGCGACTTTCTGATGGACTATCTGAAATCCAGGGCCCCGTTCTGGAAAAGGGAATTCGGCCCGGCCGGTCCGCGCTGGGTGGAACCCACCGCCGGGGACCTGGCAGATATCGCCAGATGGGACCGCGACGCCCCTCGTGGAGGGAAAACAGCAGGCGCCGCCGCAACGAACGAGTGATGAGGGGTGACGATCTCTCCGTCTGCGGGGTCGTGACAGTTTCAGGATAGGATGCAGACTCATACTGAACGCGCCTAACCCTCATCCTCCCATTGCCGCGCAATGGACCCCCTCTCCCGGCGGAAGAGGTTTTCACAACGGAGCCCTCCCCATGTCCACGACCCTCGCCCCCGGCGGCAAGATCGATCCGGGCGCCGCCTTGACACCGGTGCGCGTGGCGGTCCTGACCATTTCCGATACCCGCGACGAGGAGAGCGACACCTCCGGGCACGTCCTGGCCGAACGGGTGTCGGGCGCCGGCCACGTGCTGGCTGACCGGGCCATCGTCGCCGACGACGTCACGGCGATCCGGTCTCAGGTGAAATCCTGGACCTCTTCGGGAAAGGTGGACGCCATCATCACCACGGGCGGAACCGGCCTCACCGGCCGCGACGTGACCCCCGAGGCGATCGAACCGATGTTCGACAAGAAGATCGACGGCTTCTCGGTGGTCTTTCACCTGGTCAGCTACCAGTCGGTTGGACTTTCGACCCTGCAGTCCAGGGCTCTGGCCGGACTGATTGACGGCGTGTTCGTGTTCTGCCTTCCGGGGTCGAACGGCGCGGTCCGCGACGGCTGGGACAATGTCATCGCGGCCCAACTCGACAGTCGGCGCCGCCCCTGCAACATGGTCGAGCTGATGCCCAGGCTGCTCGAAACATGAGCCGCCTCACCCACATCGACGCCAAGGGCAGGGCACGGATGGTCGATGTCTCGCCCAAGCCGACGACCCGCCGCGAAGCGGTCGCCGCGGGCCTGGTGCGGATGAGCGAGGAAACCCGCGCCCTGGCGCTTTCCGGCGCGGCCAAGAAGGGCGAGGTCATCGCCGTCGCCGAAATCGCCGGAGTGATGGCCGCCAAGAGGACCGCCGAACTCATCCCGCTTTGCCATCCGTTGATCCTCGGCAAGGTCGAGGTCGCGATCGAGGCCGTGGCCGGCGGCTTGGCCGTCACCGCCCGTGTCGTCGCGACCGGACCGACGGGAGTGGAGATGGAAGCCCTGACCGCCGTCGCTGTCGCCTGCCTCACCCTCTACGACATGCTCAAGGCCGGCGAGCGCGGGATGGTGATCGAGGCGGTTCGACTGGTGGAGAAGACAGGTGGCGCTTCGGGCGACTGGCGCGCGCCGTGACTCTTCCGTCCGTCGAGGAGGCCCGCGCGGCAATGCTCGCGAAACTGCCCCGGTTGAAGGCGCAATCCGTCGTCCTCGCCGAGGCGGTCGGCCGGGTGCTCCTGGAGGACATCACCGCCGGCCGGCCCCAGCCGCCCTTCGACGCCTCCGCCATGGACGGTTGGGCGGTCCGCGCCGCCTCGACGCCCGGCCGGCTCCAGATCGTCGGCGAGAGCGCCGCGGGCAGGGCCTTCGCCGGGGCGGCGGGTCCGGCCGAAGCAGTGCGGATCTTCACCGGAGCGGCCATTCCGAGCGGCGCCGACGCCGTGGTGATTCAGGAGGATGCGTCGCGTCAGGGCTCCGAGGTGGTCGTGCCGCCAGCCCGCCCCGGTCAGAACGTCCGCCCGCAAGGCCAGGATTTCCGCAAGGGCGATTTGCTGATCAGGCTCGGCAGACGGCTGGATCCCTGGCGTTTGGCGCTCGCCGCGAGCGCCGGTATGGCCAGGGTTGCGGTGTCACGCCGACCGATCGTGGCGATCCTGGCCACGGGGGAAGAACTCGTCGCGCCCGGTGGCGCGCCCGGACCCTTCCAGATTTTCAATTCCGGAACACCCTGCCTCGCCGCCCTCGTCAGGGCTTGGGGAGGCGAGGCGATCGTGCTCGAGACCGCCTCTGACGATGTCGAGTCCATAGCCGCGGCGGTTCGCGACGTCCGCTGCGATCTGCTCATGACCCTCGGTGGCGCATCGGTCGGAGATCACGATCTGGTCAAACCCGCGCTCGAGGCCCATCTGGGTCTGGCCCTCAGCATAGACGGCATCGCGGTGCGACCGGGAAAGCCCACCTGGTTCGGAAGCCTGAAGGATGGCCGGTCGGTCCTCGGACTGCCGGGCAACCCCGCTTCGGCCCTTGTGTGCGCCGAACTCTTCCTCAGGCCGGTCCTGATGCATCTTCAAGGCGGCGATCCGGCGCTGAGGCTCCTCGTCGCTCGCAGCATCGTCGCGCTCGCCGCCAACGAAAGGCGCGAGCATTGGATGCGCGCGCGCCTCGTCCACGGCGCGGCGGGGACTTTGGAAGCCGAGACGTTCGCCGACCAGGACTCCTCGCTGGTGACGGTATTCGCCGAGGCGGACGGTCTGGTGCGACGCAGCCCTGGCGCCAGCGCTGTCGTGCCGGGCGATCTGGTCGAGGTGCTGATTTTGGAGCGCGCGCAATGAGTCTCGGCGCTGTTGAAAGCCTTTCCATTGGCACGTCCGGATACGATAAGCGGGACCGCGAGGGCTGGAGGACGCGTTGATGTTGACAGCGGCGGCGATGGCGATGGGCCTGATAGGCTCGGGGGGGTGGACGACAACCTCGCGCTATTCGCTGGACGGGTGGCGCCTCACCGTAACCCACGACAGGTTTTCCGGGAGCGTTTCCTGTTCGATCAAGACCAGCACGGTGCGCCTGGTTCGCGACACTCTGATCTTTCGAATGGGACGCGACGCCCAGACCGCTGACGCCAAGTTCAGGGTCGACACCGGTCCGGTGATGAGTGTCCGGGTCGCTCTTGCCGAAGACCAGGCGCGTGGCTTCTTTCCCGATCGCGGCTGGATCGAAGACCCCTCGGAAACCGCCGTCGCCTTACCCGCCACCTATGCGCGCGCGGCGCGGGCGGTGTGGATCCGCGCCAACATCAGGGCCCGTCCGCGCTATTTCCGGGTCCAGGGGCTGGCGGAGGTGTTGCGCGCGGCGAACGGCCAGGGGTGCGCGGCGCGACCCCTGTGAGCCTCACGCCTCGGAGACAAACCCAGGGGTGAACGGCGAAGCGCGCGACGTGCGCAGCGCGATGATCTCCCCAAGGACCGCGATCGCGATCTCCCAAGGCGCCTTGCCGCCGATATCCAGGCCGATCGGCGCGCGCAGCCGGGCGATCGAGCCTTCGTCCATTCCGCTGGCCCGAAGCTCAGCGAGGCGTTCGGGGAGCCGGCGGCGGGCGCCGAGGGCGCCGACATAGTACGCCTGCGACGGCAGGGCGATCGTGAGGGCGGCGTGATCGAGTTCCGCGTCGTGGGTCGCGACCGCCACCGCGGTCCACGCATCCAGGCCGATGGCGGCCAACGCCGTCGCCGGGTCCTCCCGGGTGTAAGCGACGCTGGGAAAGGGCGAGCCCCCTGGCGGCCCTTTCGGGCGGACGAGATGGGTTTCATGCCCCGCCTGGGCGCCCAGGGCGGCAATCGCCAGGGCGGTCGGATCGGCGCCGATCACGATCAGCCGAGCGGGGGGTTCGAAGATCTTCTCCAGGGCCCCCGGCCACGGCGCTGGCGGCGGCGTGCAATCGATCGGAGCGCATTCGCGCCTGACCCCGTCGCTTCGCCACCTGGCCGGGATCCGCCGAGCCGCGAAATCGAACAGCCGCTCGGCCGCAAGATCGCCCGCCGAGATCCGTTCGAGCTGAATCTCGATCCTGGCCCCGCACATCAGGCGAATGTCCGGCCATGGGCTTCCCTCGCCGTAAACCAGACGTCTGGGGAGGCCATCGTCCAGGACGAGGCGGGCGTGGCCGATAACGTCGGACTCCAGGCACCCGCCGGACAGGAAACCCGACACCAGAGATCTCCCCACGACCATCTGGGTCCCCACCGGCCGAGGACCTCCGCCGCCGAGCGCGGCGATGGTGGCCAGGGCGGCGGGCTCTGCCTGGCCCATGATCCGCTGCAGCGCAGGGCGCGGATCGTCGGCGAAACCGAACAGCGGCCAGGGCGTGAAGAGGTCCATCATCTCCGCCAGGGTAACCTCCCGTTAAGGGCGTCGATACCGGTTCCTTAAGGACTGGCGTGCAGGATCGCCCGCGTTCCCAGCCGCCACGGCCCGTCAGGACCACAGCCCCTTCTCATGCATCAGTTGATTTCCAGGCTAGGCTTGGGCACGGCCCAATTCGGGCTCGATGGCGGCGCACCCGCCCGCGGCCGACAACCCCACAGCGAGGTCCGCGAAATTCTTTCGATCGCGGCGTCGCGGGGGCTTTGCATGCTCGACGCCGGCGCCGCCTCGGCGCACGGCGAGACCGTCTTGGGAACGCTGATGCCCAGGCCGGCGCCCTTCGGGGTCGTGATCAAGGCGGCGCGCGGCGATCGCGGCGCGGACTACGTGGAAACCGAAGCCAGGGCCTCTCTCGCCAGGCTCGGCCTGAACCGCGCCGACGCCATCGTCATCCAGTCCGCCGGCGACCTATTCTCACCCTATGGCCAAGCCCTCTGGGATCGCCTGCGGGCGATGCGCGAAGTTGGCCTTTTCGGCCGGGTCGGGATATCGGCTTACGCTTCCGACGATCCTGTGGGCCTCGCCAAACGTTTTCAGCCCGATGTCGTCCAAGCCCCGGCCAGTCTGCTCGATCAGCGGCTGCTGGTGGACGGCAGCCTGCGCGCCTTGCGCGACATGGGCGTGGAGGTCCACGTCCGCTCCATATTCCTCAATGGGTTGCTGTTCCTGCCGCCCGACCGCGTTCCGGGACACCTGCGCGCGGCCGCCGGGCGCCTTTCGAGGGCCCGGCGGATGATCGCCGAGGGGCGCAGCGATCCGCTGCAGGCCGCGCTCGGATTCGCCCTCTCCAGGCCCGAAGCCAGCGCGGTCATCGTCGGCGCCGCCACGGCCGCCGAACTCTCGGCCGTGATCGCCGCCGCAGCCAGTCCGCCCCCGGAACTGGACTGGGACGACATGGCCCTGGAAGACCCCGCCGTCCTCGACCCCCGACGGTGGGTGGCCGCCTAAGCCCCTTACGCTTCGGCAAGCATGCGAAGCGCCCCGCCGGAAAGCCGTCTCGCAGTCCACCCGTCCTTGGCCTCGGCGCCCATCCGGTCGTAGAAGGCTATCGCCTCGGCGTTCCAGTCCAGCACCGCCCACTCGAGCCGCGCCAGTCCCTCCTCGACGCAGCGCCGGGCCAGCGCACGGAGCAAAGCCCTGCCGCCGCCTCTTCCGCGCATCGCCGGGCATACGTAGAGATCCTCCAGAAAGAGGCCGTGGCGGCCTTCAAAGGTCGAGAGATTGTAGAACCACAAGGCGAAGCCGGCGCCCTCGCCGTCCATCTCGAGAATCTCGCAAAAGGCTCTCGGCGCGGCGCAAAACAGCATCGCCCGCAGATCCGCCTCCCCGGCGCGCACCTGGTCGGCCATTCGTTCGAATTCGGCGAGTTCGACGACGAACCGATGGACCAGGGGCGCATCGGCGGCGATCGCGCGGCGAACCTCCAGTCTCACCGCCCGGCGCTCGCCGGGACGCCGATCTCCACCCCGGCTGGCGGCGGTACGTCCGCGGGCACGAAGAAGTCGGGCATCAGGGCGCGGCTGGGGTCGACCCGATAGCGGTCGAAATCGCGGACTCCCTCGCCATAGAGGAAAGTGTCGTCGATCAGGAAGTTGCCGGAGAATGTGCGCGCGGGCTTTTCGAAAATCGCGTGCGCGGCGTCGGCCATGATGTCGGTGGTCCGGCAGGCGCGAAGACCCTCGTCGCCAGCCAGGGCGAACCGGATGGCGGCGGTGGCGATCCCGGTGCGCGGCCAGAGCGCGTTGAAGGCGATCCCGTCGGTCCTGAACTCTTCTGCCATTCCCAGGACGCAGAGACTCATTCCGAACTTGGCCATGGTGTAGGCGACGTGCGGCGCAAACCATCGCGAGCTCATGTCCAACGGCGGCGACAGCATCAGGACGTGCGGATTGGCGGCGCATTTGAGATGCGGGATGCATGCCTTGGAGGTGAGGAAGGTTCCGCGCGTGTTGATCTGATGCATCAGGTCATAACGCTTCATGTCGGTGGCCAAGGTCCCGGTGAGCTGGATGGCCGAGGCGTTGTTGACGCAGATGTCGATGCCCCCGAACGCGGCGACGGCGCGCTCAACGGCGTCGATGACCGCCGTCTCGTCGCGGACGTCGACAATGAGTGGCAGGGCCCTGCCGCCGGCCTTCTCGATCTCCTCGGCGGCGCTGTAGATGGTGCCCGGCAGGTGTTTGTGCGGCTCCGCCGTCTTGGCCGCTATGGCGATGTTGGCGCCGTCCCTGGCCGCTCGCAGGGCGATCGCCAGACCGATGCCGCGCGAGGCCCCGGTGATGAAGAGCGTCTTGCCGTTCAGCGACATCCCGCGTCCCTCCTTCAGATGTTGCTCAGCGGCTTCCCTACCGCACCGGCGCCCGGCGATCCACGCCGAACACCGGCTCGGCGCGATCTTGACCAAGTCCTTCGCGCGCGGTCATGTAACTCCGAGGTCTTGCTGTTCATCCGATGGAGAATTCCATGAGGCCGATAGGCGCTGGTCTTGCGGTGGTCCTGATGTTGGCGGGGTTCTGGCCCTCGGCAGCCTTCGCCCCGGCTGCCGCCGCCGCAAAGGCGGCGCTGCCCGGAATCACCAAGGATCAGCGGGACAAGGGGATGGCCGCGGCGCCTGGCCTGATCACCGCCGCCGGGCTCGACTGCACCTTGGCCGACGCGCGCCTCATCGGCCAGAACAAGGATCCCAAGACCAAGACCACCAGTTCCTACTACGAGCTGGCATGCACCGGCAACGAAGGGGCGGTGGTCGCTACGCTGGGTGATGCGCCGCCGCAGGTGTTCACCTGCGCCGAGACGGCCGCCCCGGGCAGAGATGGCAAGCCCAGCACCCTGATGTGCGTCCTGCCCGGCAATCTCGACCCCAAGGCCGGCCTGATCCCCTACATCGCCAAGGCTGGCGTCCCCTGCACCCCCGACCAGGTTCGCGCCCTTGGTCACTCCCCTACGGCCACGGTGTACGAACTCAAGTGTCATGAGGGAGCCGGCTACATTCTCGAGGTCTCGGCGCCGCCACGACGCGACAAGCCGGTGACGATGAACCCATGCATCGCCTACGGACCGGGCCTCAACATCCAGTGCGAGCTCACTGATCGGGCCGCTCAGATGGCGATGGTCGACCGTCTCGCGGCGCAGTCTGGCAATCCCTGCACGGTCACCGACCGGCGATTCATCGGCACGGCCCAGTCGGGAATGATGTTCTACGAAGTCTCCTGCCAGGGCGGCAAAGGCTATGTGCTGGAGACCACGGCGAACGGGACGTTCAAGCAGGCCGTCGACTGCGCGGCGGCCGACGCGCTCGGGGGCGGCTGCAAGCTCACCGACGCCAGGCAGGCGAAGACCGAGCAAGCCGGTCTCTACACCCAACTCGCGCGCAAGGCCGGCTTCCAATGCCAAGTTTCCGGCTACGCGCCATTCTCGGTCAATATTCCGGGCAAGGAGGTCGTCGAACTGGCCTGCTCGAATCGCCCGGATGGCGGCATCGGGGTCTTCGCGACCGCCGCGAGCGGGGCCTCGATCGTCTATGACTGCGCCCACTCGGAGCTCGAGAACTTCCGGTGCGGGCTGACCAAGCCGCAGGCGGCGTATCCCGCGCTCACCGCCGACCTCAAGAGCCTGGGCAAGACCAGCTGCGCGGTGTCGAACTCGCGGGTGGTGGGCGTCTCGGCCGACCAGAAAGGCTATATCGAGGTGGCCTGCGCCGACGGTCTGCCCGGCTTCATGATCCAGTATTCTATCAGTCCGATGGCGGCCAGGTCGGCCATCGTCTGCGCCGAGGCCAAGGGCATCGGCGGCGGCTGCACCTTGCCTGGGAATGTGAAGAAGAGCTGACGTTCTCGTCGGGTCAGGCCACCACGGCCTCTATCAGCCGAGGGCCTGGGTTCTCCATGGCCTCGCGAAACGCCAATTCGAACGCCTCCGAGTTCTCGCACCGGCGTGCCGATACGCCCATCCCGCGAGCAAGGCTGGTCCAGTCGGCTGCCGGCTCGTCGAGACTGAGCAGACGCGAGGCGGCCCGTCCTGGGCCGCTCGCGCCGGTGCGGCCCAGTTCGATGCCGAGAATGCGGTAGGCTCGGTTGGCGAACACCACGACGGTGATGTCCAGACTCTCCCGCGCCGCCGTCCACAGACCCTGCAGAGTGTAGAAGGCCGCGCCGTCACCGTTGAGCGAGACGACCTTGCGGTCCGGCCGCGCTACCGCGGCGCCCACCGCGACCGGGATCCCCTGGCCGATCGCCCCGCCGGTGAGACCCAGCCACTCATGCGGTCGCGCCGAGCGGGTGGAATTCAGGATCGGCTGGCCCGAGGTCACCGAGTCGTCCGAAACGATCGCGCCCTCGGGCAGATGTCTGGCGATCGCGGCGCCGGCGGTAGCGGGCGTCAACTGCCCTGGCGGGACCTCGGGCAGAATCAGCGGTCGGGTCATGGGGTCGGTCGGCGCGCAAAGGCGGTCGGCGAGCGCCTGCATCGCCGCAACCCCATTCTCTCCGCGACCAACGAGGGTGGCGACCGCGCAACCTTCCGGAACCAGCACGCCCGGCTGGTCCGGATAGGCGAAGAACGCCACCGGCGTCACCGTCTCAACCAGAACCATGAGATCGACGCCCGCCAGATCGACCAGGGCCATCTCGGCGAAATACATCATCCGATCGGGCGCGAAGCGTCCCGCGCCCCTGGGCTGACGGGCGATGAAGGTATCGGTGAGGACCCGAGTTCCGCCAGCGGCGATCCTCCCAGCGGCGGCGAGGCCGGCTTCCGAGCACGCGCCCGACCCCAGCAGCAGCACCGGCCTGTTCGCCCCGTGCAGGCGCTGGGCGACATCGGCTATGATGGCGTCGTCGACTTCGGCCTTGGATCGCGCCTCGACACGTCCCCCGACCACCGAGGTTGTCGACCAGGCGCAATCGGCGGGCAGGATGAGGCTCGCCGAGCCGCCCGGCGGCTCGATGCTGGCCGCCACCGCCTCGGTGGCGAGACCGCCCACTTCGTCAGCGCTCTGCGCCGATCGCACCCAGACCGAGTTGGCGCCGGCGATGGCGGCGATGTCCGATGAGAGCGGGGCATCGTGGCGCCGATGGTAGGTCGCGTGGTCGCCGACGATGTTGACGATTGGGGTGAAGGCCCGCCGGGCGTTGTGGGAATTGGCCAGACCATTGCCGTATCCCGGGCCGAGGTGCAGCAGGGTGCAGGCCGGATGACCGGTCATCCGCCCGTAGCCGTCCGCAGCGCCTGTCGCGACTCCTTCGAAAAGGCACAGCACCGGTCGCATCGCGGGCTGGTGATCCAGAGCGCTGACGAACTGCATTTCGCTGGTCCCCGGATTTGCGAAGCAGGCGGTCACGCCGTTCGCCACCAGGGTCTCGACCAGGCAGTCGGCGCCGTTCCTTCCGCCTAACCGCTCAGTCATTTCACGTCCTGGCGTGTCAGGGTCTCCGTGAAGCGCATCGGTTTTCCGTCGTGAGGGTGCAGCAAGTCTCCGTCGCGCATCACGATGCGTCCGCGGATGACCGTCGCCACCGGCCATCCCTGAGCCTCGAACCCGTCGAAGGGTGTCCATCCCACCCGGCTCGCCATATCCGCGTGGCGGATCGTTCGGCGCGCCTTCAGATCGACCACGGTCAGGTCGGCGTCGTAGCCCTCCGCGATCCGCCCCTTGCCGGCAAGGCCGAACAGCCTTTGCGGCCCGGCGCTTGTAAGATCGACGAATCTCTCCAAGCTGAGTCGGCCCTGCGCGACATGGGTCAGCATGACCGGCGCGAGTGTCTGAACCCCCGGCATTCCTGAAGGCGAGGCTGGGTATGGGCGCGCCTTTTCCTCCAAAGTGTGGGGCGCATGATCGGAGCCTAGAGCGTCGACTACGCCCATCGCGATTCCGCGCCACAATGCCTTTTGATGCATGACATCGCGGATGGGGGGATTCATCTGTGCCAAGCCCTTGAGACGTTCGTAGGCCTCCGGGCCGGCAAGTGTCAGGTGCTGCGGCGTTATTTCCACACTCGCCACGTCCTTATGCGTGGCGAGGAACTCGATTTCCTCCGCTGTGGTGACGTGCAGCACGTGGATTCGTTTGCCCAGGCGCGCCGCCAGGGTGACGAGTCTCTTCGTGCATTGAATGGCTGTTTGGACGTCGCGGACTTCGGGATGACTAGTCCAGTCGCCGGTTCGCGCCAGGGACCGTCTTTCCTCGAGGCGGTATTCGTCTTCGGAATGGAACGCCGCACGGCGGGTGATGTGACGCAGGATTGTTTCCACGCCCTGGTCGTCGGGCACCAACAGGGTGCCGGTGGAGGCGCCCATGAAGACCTTGACCCCGCAACAGCCCGGAAGCCGCTCCAGTTCCCCCAGAAAGCCGGCGTTCTGGTGAGTGGCGCCGACATAGAAGGCGTGATCGCAGTGCATCCGGCCCTTGGCGCGAGCGAGCTTGTCCCTCAGGGCCGTTTCGTCGCTCGTCGTAGGCTCTGTGTTGGGCATCTCGAATACCCCCACCACGCCGCCCAGGACCGCGGCGCGCGAGCCCGATTCGAAGTCCTCCTTCCATTCGAGCCCCGGCTCACGGAAATGAACCTGGGTGTCGATGACGCCCGGAAGGATGGTGAGGCCCGCCGAATCCAATTCCTCCGCGGCCGACGCCGATCGCAAATCGCCGATCGCCGCGAACCGCGCGCCACGGATTCCGATGTCCGCCGCGCCTCTTCCGGCATGGTTCACGACCTCGCCGCCGCGGAGGATGAGATCAAAGGTCTCGGGCACTCATGTCCTCCGGTTGGGTTTCCGCGAGCAGGGCCTGGGCGGCGGTCAGCACCCTCTCCACCGGCAAATCAACCATGTGGCAGATCTTGCCGCTCAAGGACCGATCCGCCGCGCGGAAGTCTTCGAAGCTCCGCTCGCCGCGCACAGTGCGGCATCGTGGACCCCATGGCGCATAGAGGATTTCGTTCGAAGGTCCGAAAACCCCCACGGTGCGGGCACCCGCGGCGGCGGCAAGGTGCATCAGGCCGGAATCATTGCCGATGAAGAGGTCCACCCGTTTCAGCGCGGCGTAGCAGACTAGAAGTTCCTCCCGACCCACCATGTCAATCCGTCTCGCAGCGGGAACGACGGCCATGACCGGTTCGGCGAACTCCTGGTCTTCCGGGCCGCCAAGGACCATCAGGCGCCCGCCGGCCATCGGTCCGCCCTCGCCGAGAAGCTGACGCGCCGCAAGGGCGAAGCGCTCCGCCGGCCAAGTCTTGCCCACCCAGTTGGCGGCGGGGGCCACGGCTAGAATCGGACCCCGCCCTAGGGTCAGGGATTCCCCGCGGTCCTCGATTTCGGGACTGGTGAAGAGATACGGGGGTGGAGGCGGTCCATCCACCTTGAGCAGTCGCGCCGCCTCGACGACCTTGTGCACCTCAGGGCCGCGGACCTTGCGGACCGTGCCGAGGCTTCGCCGCAGGAACCCAGAGAGGGCTGAACCTCTCAGATCGACCACCAGGGCCCAGTGTCGCCGCCGGATCCGCAGCCAAAGATCGATCCAATGCCGCCCGGCAGGCTTCTTCTCCATGACAATTAGAGCTTCCAGGCCCGGAACCTCGGCGAACAACGGTGCGGTAAGGGCGCTGCCCGCGATAGTGAATCGCGCGCCAGGCGCCTCGTCGGCGAGAGTCTTCACCAGCCCCGATGACAGGATTGCGTCGCCAAGGCGGCTGGCGGTGATGAAGAGGATGGGAAAGGGCTTGGCGGCCATTCTCGTCCTTCTATAGGCCGGGGGCCCCTGGCGCTCCAGCGGCCACCCAGCCACAATGCAGGCATGGGTTCCGACGCCGTGACCGCAGTCCTGACCAGCCGCGCGGTGATCACGGTGGAGGGAGATGACTGGCGAGACTTCCTCCAGGGCCTCCTCACCCAGGACGTCAGCAGTCTCGAGCCGAAGGAAATCCGATTCGCCGCCCTGCTCAGCCCCCAGGGGCGGTTGCTGTTCGACCTCTTCGTGGTCGGAACCGCCGCGGGCTGCTTCATCGATTGCGCGGCCCACCACCGCGCGGCTCTGATCGAACGCTTGACCCTCTATAGGCTCAGGGCGAAGGCGGAGATCCTGACGTCCCCGGTTCAGCCGGTGGGCCTGTTGTTCCCCGTCGCGCCGCCGGAAGGATGGTTGCGCGACCCGCGCCTGCCGAGCCTCGGATATAGGGGCTACGCCGCGACGCCTCCGCCAGGCGCGACCGAAGCCGAAGAAACGGTCTTCGACCGGCTGAGGATATCCCTCGGTGTACCTGGCCCGGCCGATTGGGGCAGCGACAAGACCTATCCCATTGAGGCAAACTTTGATCTCCTGATGGGAATCGATTTCCAGAAGGGTTGTTTTGTCGGTCAGGAAACCACCTCTCGGATGAAGCGGCGGGGGGCCATCAAGAGCCGCATGGCGACAATCGTTTTCGACGGAGCGCCCCCCGATCATGGCGCGGAGCTGCTGGCTGGCGGCCTGCGGGCGGGGGAAGCCCTTTCGGGCGTGGAGGGGATGGCGATGGCGCTGCTTCGACTGGACCGCCTGAAGGGCGGGCCGCTGCAGATGAGCGACGGTCGCGCCTGGGCCCCGCGCCTGCCCGACTGGCTGCCCGCGCCTTGAGGCGCCGAGCCGTGAGGGTCGCTGGCGCGCCACGTCTTGCGGCGGAGTTCGAATGCGGCGAGCCTCAGCGAATCTGCTGAGCACGGAGGCTGGAGTGGCGGCCGCGGTCTTGCATCAAGCGTCTTCGCGCTGCGGCTGGGCGAAGCCCACAGAGCCTCTCTATGTCGCCTATCACGACGAGGAATGGGGCGTTCCGGAGCTGGACAGCAGGGCGCTGTGGGAAAAGCTCGTCCTAGACGGTTTCCAGGCGGGCCTCTCTTGGATAACCATCCTGAAGAAACGCGAAGCGTTTCGCCGCGCCTTCGCAGGTTTCGAACCGCAAATCGTGGCCGGTTTCGGCGAAGCAGACCGAGCCCGCTTGATGGCCGACGCCGCCATTGTCCGTTCCGGCGCCAAGATCGACGCCGCGATTGGCGGTGCGCGGCTTTTCCTGGAGATGCGTGAGCAGGGCGAGGACTTCGCCCACGTTCTATGGTCATTCTGCGGCGGAAGGCCGATTCAGAACCAGTGGAAGTCCACTGCGGAGGTGCCGGCCCAGACCGCCGAGGCGATGGAGATGTCCAGGGCCCTCAAGGCGCGCGGGTTCAAGTTCTGCGGGCCGGTAATCGTCTACGCGTTCATGCAGGCGGTCGGGATGGTCAACGACCACGTGACTGCGTGCCCGCGTCATGGCGAAGTCGCCGGCATGGCCCGAGCCTTCGGGTGAGAACCGGCCCGGACATGATGCTCGAGCAGGCCTGTCCGGCGCCAGCCTGCGGTGTTGATGAGGCCGGCCGTGGACCTTGGGCCGGGCCGGTCTGCGCCGCTGCTGTGATCCTCAGTCCTCGAGCGATGATTCGGGGCGTCGACGATTCCAAACGGCTCTCGGCCAAGCAGCGCGGCATCCTGGAAACCGTCATCAAGCGAGAAGCGATGGCCTGGGGGGTCGGGTTCGCGTCGGTGCAAGAGATCGCGGCGCTCAATATTCTCCATGCCACCGGCCTGGCGATGCGGCGCGCCATCGAGACGATGGCCGTAGCCCCGGTATTCGCGCTGGTCGACGGTAACTATCGCTTCGCGCTTTCATGCCCAGTGAAAACGGTGATCCGCGGCGACGCCGTCTGCGCCTCGATCGCCGCCGCCTCCATCCTCGCCAAGACCGCGCGTGACCGCCTGATGATCCTGCTCGACCAGACCTATCCAGGCTACGGATTCGCTTCGCACAAGGGCTATCGCGCCGCGATCCATGCACAGGCCCTGATGGAACGCGGCCCGTGCGAGATCCATCGCATGAGTTGGGCCCCGGTGCGCCTGGCTCTCATGGGCAAGGACCCGATGCGGGCCTACAAGGCTCAGGATCAACAAACGCCGCCCATTTCGGCTGTTGATCGCGAATATCAAGATTGATCGGTCGCCTGCGCGGACCGACAGAGTCCGCCATGCTGGACATCGGTCCGCTTCGACAAGCCTTGAACCTACAGGCGCGCGCCTGCGCGGCCCTCGGCTCACCCTTCTGCGCGGACTTGCTCGACCGCGTTTGCGAGGATCTCAAAGGCAACGAGGACCTTCGACGGCTCTTCGCGCGCTGGGAGGGGGCCGATGCCCGCACGCTGATCCGAGATGCGGCGCCACTGCGCCTTCTTGGCGCCATGCACGATCTGGCGCTCAGTGGGGAAGCCGCGGGTCTTACCGCGGCCTTCCCCGCCAAGGGTCGGAAGAGTGATCCCACGAAAGCGTGGGCGACGTCGGCGGCGGAGATTCCGCGCCACGGCAAGCGCTTGGCGGCTTTCATGGAGCACGAGCCGCAGACCAACGAAGTGCGGCGCTCTATCTGCCTGCTGGGCGGCTTCCTTACAATCGCGGACGAGACCAGCCTCGAGCTGCGTTGCTTCGAACTCGGCGCGAGCGCCGGTCTCAATCAGCTGTGGGACCGTTATCGGTATGACCTCGGTGGGGCCCAGTGGGGTCCCAGCGAGGCGCCGCTTCGCCTTTCCACCGACTGGCGCGGGCGGCTTCCGCCGCTGACGGCTCGAATGCTGGTCAGCGAACGCGCCGCCTGCGACCACAAGCCGATCGACCTCGCCAATGAGGTGGCCCGCCGCCGACTGCGTGCCTTTGTCTGGGCTGATCAGTTCGACCGAATGGAGCGGCTGAACGCCGCGGTCGGCGCCACGCTCCTCGCTGGCGTTCAAGCGGAGGGGGAAGACGCGGTGTCATGGGTGGCGCATCGGCCACAATTGACCCGAGGCGCGGCCACGGTCCTCTTTCATTCCGTCTTTTGGCAATACCTGTCGAAGAAAAGCCAAGTCGCGCTTACCGCCGCCATCCATGCTCTGGGCGCGCAAGCGACAAGATCAGCGCAGTTCGCGTGGTTGCGGATGGAGCCGCCGCCCTCCGATATGTCGAAGATGCACGTGCGGCTCACAATCTGGCCTGGCGGACAGGAGCGGCTGCTCGCCAAGGCCCACCCGCATGGGACATGGGTGGAGTGGCTCGGCTAGGTTCGGGCGATTAAGTCGTTCTTCATCACGTTTGGCGACCTTCCCCTTTGACTCTTGGGGGGCGCATGGTTCTGGCCAATAGCATCATAGTCGGCGATTGCGTCGCCGAGTTGGACGCCCTTCCTGAGAGGTCGGTCGATCTGGTCTTCGCCGATCCTCCTTACAACCTCCAGCTGGGCGGCGATTTGCTGCGTCCCGACAATTCAAAGGTGGACGCGGTCACGAACGACTGGGACCGCTTTGCGTCGTTCGAGGCCTACGACGCCTTCACGCGCGCTTGGCTGGGCGCGTGTCGCCGGGTGCTCAAAGACGATGGCGCGCTGTGGGTCATCGGAAGCTATCACAACATCTTCCGGGTGGGATGCTCGCTTCAGGATCTGGGATTCTGGATCCTCAACGACATCATCTGGCGCAAGACGAACCCGATGCCCAACTTCAAGGGAACGAGGTTCGCCAACGCCCATGAAACCCTTATCTGGGCGGCGAAGAGCCGCGGAGCGCGTCGGTACGTTTTCAACTACGACGCCATGAAGATGGCCAATGACGAGCTGCAGATGCGCTCCGACTGGACTTTGGCCCTGTGCACTGGCGAGGAGCGAATCAAGGACGAGACCGGCGCAAAGGCCCACCCGACTCAAAAACCAGAAGCGCTGCTGCATCGGGTGATCCTGGCCTCGACCCGCCCTGGAGACATCGTTCTGGATCCTTTCTTCGGCGTCGGCACGACCGGAGCGGTGGCCAAGAGACTGGGGCGCGGGTTCATCGGGATAGAGCGCGAAGCGCGCTATGCCGCGCACGCCAAGGCGCGGATCGCCAGCGTGACCGTCGCAACTCGCCAGGAGCTCGAGGTCACGGGATCGCGCAAGGACGAGCCACGAGTTCCATTCGGCAACGTGGTGGAAGCCGGCCTGCTCAATCCGGGCGATCTGCTCTGGTGCCCCAAGGGTGAACGCGCCGCCAGGGTGAGGGCGGATGGCAGCCTGGCGATGGGCGAACTCACTGGGTCGATCCACAAGCTCGGCGCCATGGCGCAGTCCCAGCCCGCTTGCAACGGCTGGACCTATTGGCACGTGCACACCGACGACGGCCTGGCGCCGATAGACGTCCTGCGGGCGAAGCTCCGCGCGGCGATGGCTTAAGCTGCGAGAAGGAGAGCCTTGCGAAAAACCGATGGCGTAGCCGCGCGCGCCGCGCTGGGCGTCATCCAACTCAATGACGGATTGAGTCTCGGCGCATGCGCGGCTAAGACCGCGAGCGTCAGCGAGAAATGCGTGAACACGTGATTCACCTCTCCCGCAACAGTCCAGGCGCAAGGTAACGGCGCCGCCTTCAAGGCTTCCCGCTCGGTCCAGGGCGCGCTTCGCCACTCAGAGGTCGGCAGGCCGAGCATCCCGCCCAGCATCCCGCTGGCCGGCCGCAAGACCATGCCCACTTCTCCCGAATTTCGCAGCACATAGGCAACCCCGTGCCGGTGAGGGCGCGCCAGCCTTGCGGACCGCCTCGGATAGCGCTCCGGCCGGCCCGTTCCACGCGCCCGGCAAGCATTCGCGAGCGGGCACATCCCGCAGACCGGCGCGCGGGGAAGGCAAATCAGCGCCCCGAGATCCATCAAAGCCTGCGCCCAGTCGCCTGGACGTTCGGCGCGCACCATACCTCCCGCCAGCCGCTTCAGTTCCGGACCGGCGCCCGGGAGTTCCTTCTCAACGGCGTAGAGACGCGCCACCACTCTTTGGACATTGGCGTCGACCACGTTCGCGGATTCGCCATGAACAATGGCTCCGATCGCCGCGGCCGTGTACTCACCAACTCCCGGCAGCTCCCGCAACTCCGCTTGCGAGACCGGAAACCGTCCGCGCTCCGCCACAATCTTCGCGGCGATCAGGAGGTTGCGCGCCCGAGCGTAGTAGCCGAGCCCCGCCCAGGCCGCCATCACCTCGCCCGGCTCTGCGCGACCGAGCGCCTCGATCGTCGGCCACCTGCGAACGAAAGCCGTGAAGTAGGGCGCGGCGTGAGCCGCCGTCGTCTGTTGCAGCATGATCTCGGAGAGCCAAACCCGATATGGGTCGGCCTGCTCGCCGGGAGCCGCCCGCCAAGGCATATCCCGGCGGTGCGCGTCGTACCAGCTCAGGAGGTCTGAGCGGATCTTGGCGACGGACATGATGGGTTGCGCTAGCATGGCCGCCATGTCCCGTCGCCTGCCGTCTCAGCATGAGGCTGCGGCCATTCTGGCGCGCAAGCGCACGCGACCGGCAGGCTGGACCCCTCCCGCCGCCGGAAGAGTGTTGGCCGGAGCGATCAAGGTCCTGGAGCAGCGCTTCGGGCGAGGGGTCGATGGGCTCGCGGCGCGCTGGCGCGAAATCGTCGGCGCCGCTCTCGCAAGACGCAGCGAACCGGTGAAGCTGGTCAGGGCGCGGGTTGGCCCCACCGCCCTCGAGATTCGCGTCGAGGGTCCATCCGCGGCTCTGATCCAGCACCAGGCCGAAGAAATTATCACCCGGGTGAACATGTTCCTCGGGCCTGGCGCAGTCGGCCGTCTGCGCATTATCCAGGGTCCCCTGCGCGGCCGGACCGCGCCCGAACGACCTTCGCCACACTCAGGCCGCCGGGAACCCGGCCGGCCACTCGAGGCCGCGGCCGAGCACGAATTGGTGGAAAGTCTTGGCCCCCTTGGCGAAGGGAGACTGAAGAAGGCGCTCCTCGGCCTGGGCCGCGAGGTCATGCGCAGAAGCTGAGTCTGCTCGGGCGACGTCCTGCGCCAAATCGCCGCCGTCTCGGCGCCGCCGCAGAATCGCGCTCCAATCTAGGCGGCGGCCTGATAGGAAGAGAGCATGCGACTCATCGTCACCCTTTGCGTTGGGCTCGGCCTCGCCCTCAGCATGGGCGCCTGCCAGAAGACAGCGACGCCGGTGACCGCGGACGACATGTCGATGGGCAGCCCCACGGCGAAGGTGACGATGGTGGAATATGCGTCTGTCGCCTGCCCGCACTGCGGGCAATGGAACAACGACGTCTTCCCCGCCTTCAAGGCGAAGTACATCGACACCGGCAGGGTGCGCTACGTCGCGCGCGAGGCGCTCACCGGGGAGCCGGACATCGCCGCCGCAGGCTTCCTCACTGCCAGGTGCGCCGGCAGAGACAAGTACTTTCAGGTTGTGGACGCCATCTACCACGCCCAGGACGAGATGCAGCGCACCGGCCAGCCGCATCAGATCCTGCTCAGGATCGCGCGCTCGGCGGGCCTCACCGACGCCCAATTCGAAGCCTGCATCACCAATGAGAAGTCTCTCCAAGCGCTGAATGCACGCTGGGAGGGCTACGCAAGGAATGACAAAATCAACGGCACGCCCACCTACGTGATCAATGGCAGGGTCTACGACAAGGGCGAGATGTCGCTTCCCGAACTCGACGCCGCCATCACCCAAGCCGAAGCGGGCGGAAAGCTCTCTTCATGACCATCAGCGCCATCGCTCGGCGAACGGTGCTGTCGGGCGTCTTTGCTCTTGGGATGCTCTTCGCCGCCGATGCGCGCCCCGCATCGTCCTCCGGGGACGATATGGTCCTGGGCCATCCAACCGCGCCGGTGACTGTGATCGAGTACGCCTCGGTCGGCTGTCCGCATTGCGCAGTGTGGGCGAACGCGGTTTTTCCCGCCTTCCGGGCCAGGTACATTGACACCGGAAGAGTGAGGTTCGTGTTCCGCGAGATGCTCACCGGCCAGCCGACCCTTGCGGCCGCCGGCTTTCTGACCGCGCGGTGCGCGGGCCCTGCCAAGTATTTCGAGGTAGTGGAACAGATTTTCCGCTCGCAGGAGGAGATGTTGCGCGAGGGTGACGCCTATGGGCCGCTGCTCCGCATCGCCGGGGCCGCCGGAGTGACCAAGGACCGGTTCGACGCCTGTATGAAGGACAAGGCGGCGCTGGTCGCCCTTCAGGCGCGGTCCGATCGCAATAGCCGGGCGAACTCGATCGCCGGTACGCCGACCTTTGTCGTGAATGGCCAGAGGCTGGTGGGGGAGCAAAGTCTCGAAGAACTCGCCGCCGCCATAGCGACGGCGGGGCGCCACTGAGAACGGCGGGGCGTCTTGCACTTTTCCAGGCTTCGTCTCTCGGGTTTCAAGTCCTTCGTCGATCCCACCGATTTTCGGATCGAACCGGGCCTCACGGGCGTCGTGGGCCCCAATGGTTGCGGCAAGTCGAATCTCCTCGAGGGCCTTCGATGGGTCATGGGAGCCAGCTCCGCCAAGGCTTTGCGCGGGGAAGGTATGGACGATGTGATCTTCTCGGGGTCCGCGGATCGTCCAGCGCGGGATCATGCGGAAGTCACCCTGACGATCGACAATGCGGACCTCGACGCGCCCGAGGATGTCAACTTCGCGCCGGTCCTGGAGATTGGGCGCCGAATCGATCGCGGCGAAGGCTCCCGGTACAAGATCAACGGCCGCGACGTTCGCGCCCGTGACGTGCAACTCGTCTTCGCTGACGCATCCAGCGGCGCAAATTCTCCTGCCCTGGTCCGCCAGGGCCAGATCTCGGAACTCATCGCGGCCCGCCCTCAGAACAGGCGGCGCATTCTGGAGGAGGCCGCCGGCGTCTCGGGCCTGCACAGCCGGCGACACGACGCAGAGCTGCGCGTGCGGGCTGCGGACGCCAATCTGACCCGGCTCGACGACGTCATGGGCGAGGCGGATGGCACGCTCAACCGCCTGCAGCGCGAGGCTCGACAATCAGAGCGCTATCGCAGGTTGTCGGCTGAGATTCGGTCCCTGCAGGGGGCCCTTGTTCACGCCAGGTGGGCCGAGGCGGCGGAGATCCTCGAGCGCGCCGAAGCGGAAGCCGGTGACGCCGAGGCAACCGCGGAGGCGACAGCCAGGTATGCCGCCCAGGCAATGGCGATGGTGCTCGAGGCGGAGGCGCGAATTCGTCCGCTGCGTGAGGAGGAGACCGCCGCCGCCGCCAACTTGCACCGCATTTCCATCGACAGGGATCGTCTCGATCGCGCCGCGGAAAGCGCCAAGTCGGAGTCCGACCGCCTAGTCCAGGAGATCGCCAGGATTACCGCCGACGCCGCGCGCGAAGCCGAGATCTCGGGGGATAGCGGCCGAACGCTCAGCCGCCTGGACGGGGAGATCTCGCGGCTTTCGGTGCAAATTGCTCGCACGCCGCGGCATCTCCCGAGCCTTGAGGCCGCTGCGGTCGACGCCGAGGCGCGCCGATCAGCCGCCGAACGCGAAGTCGAGGCCCTGGCCGCTGAGATCGCCGCGGCGGAGGTTCATGCGCGGGCAGCCGAGGCCGGTCTCGAACAAGCGCGATCGCTGCTCGCCCGCACCCTGCGCGCCCTCGCGCAGGCACAGGGCGAGCGCGAAAGCGCCGGTCCGCCGTCAGCTCCCGAGATGGCGCTCGCAGAAGACGCCTTGGTCCGAGCCAAGCTGCGGCTGACTGAAGCCCGGGAAGTCCTCGAAGCGGCCGAACAGGCCCTGGCGAGCGCCGTCGAGGAGGAACACGAAACCAGGGGTTCAGCGAGAACGGGAGAAGACGATCTGGGCCGCCTCATGGCGGAGGCTCAGGGCCTCGCCAGTGCGGCGGCCCGGTCAGCGCCCACCGAGTACGGGGTTGTCGTGGACCAGCTCGCCGCGCCAAACGGATTGGAGGCGGCGCTCGCGGCCGCTTTGGGCGACGATCTCGAGGCTTCACTCGACAAACGGGCGGCCAGATTTTGGGGCGGTCGCGACGTCTTCCCCCCGAAATGGCCGCTGGCCGTCTCGCCGCTGGGGGCCGTGATCTCGGTTCCCGCCGAGCTGGCCGCCGCCGTCGCCTTCGTCGGAGTGACGGACCGCGATACAGGCCCCAAGATCCAATCTCTGCTGCCACCGGGCGCCAAACTGGTTTCGGTGGAGGGCGACCTCTGGCGCTGGGACGGGTTCACTTCACGCGCCGAAGCTCCTCGCCCGGCCCAGATCCGGCTCGAGCAGAAAGCGCGCCTGGTCGCAATCGAGCGCCAGGTCGAGGCGTTGGTTCCAAGAGTCTCCCAGGCAAAACGTCGCTACACCGAGGCCGCCGAGAAACTGGCCCGCGCCCAGGGGGCGGCAAGACTGGCGCGAAGCGGTCCGCCGGCGGCGGACGTCCACCTTGCGCAGGCTCGCGAGAAGGTCGAGCAGCTGGTGAGAGACGGAGCGCGCCGCGAGAGCAGGGCGCAGTCGCTGGACGAAACCATCGCTCGCTTCGAGGTGGAACGCGACGAGGCCGCCGCATCCCTGGCCGCTGCGCAGACGCAGCTGACGGGGTTCGCCGCGCCGGCCGAAAAGATGGCGTTGCTCGCAACGGCAAGAGTGACTGCGGTCAAGGCCCGCGAGACCGCCGCCGCCGCCAGGGCGGCGTTGGACCTCGAGATCCACGAACGCGAAACGAGGACACAGCGCCTGGACGCCTCGCGCCACGATCACGCAGAATGGGCGCAGCGCGCGGCGGCCGCATCGATGCGGCAGGCACACCTCGCCGAGGCGAGGACCGTGGCTGCCGACAGGCTTGCGAAAGCGCGCGCCGCGCCCGTCCGAATCGAAGGGCAACGAATGGCGCTTCTCGACGAAGTAGCCGCCGCGGAGGCTCGTAAGTCCCTCTCCAGCGATGCCTTGTCACTGGCCGAGGCAGAACGCGCGGACGCCGATCGTCGCTCCAGGGCCGCCGACGCTTCGGCCGCCGACGCTCGCGAAGTCCGCGCCACCCTGACCGCACGCTCGCAGGGCGCGCGCGAACGGGTGGCGCAATACGCCGCGGCCGCTGAGGCGGCTGGATTGTCACCGCAGGAGTCGAGGCGCCGGCTCGCTCAAAATGCCGTCGCGGTGGCGCCGGTGGACATGGAACATCGACTCGAGGCGCTGGAGCGCGAGCGAGAGGGCTTAGGCGCCGTCAACCTTCGGGCGGAAGAAGAGGCCCAGGAACTGGCGATGCGCTTGCAACTCATGCGCTCGGAGCGCGCCGATCTGGCCGGGGCTCTGGCGCGGCTGCGTCAGGGGCTCCTCGAACTGAACGCCGAAGGCCGCCGCCGCCTCGTCGCCGCTTTCGACGTGGTCAATGATCATTTCAGGACGCTGTTCAAGACGCTCTTCGAGGGCGGTCAAGCGGAGTTGCGTCTGGTGGAAGCCGAGGATCCTCTCGAAGCAGGCCTGGAGATCTTCGCGTGCCCTCCTGGGAAGCGAATGGCGGTGATGAGCCTGATGAGCGGCGGAGAGCAGGCGCTGACCGCCGTTGCCCTCATCTTCGCCGTGTTTCTCGCCAATCCGGCGCCGGTCTGCTTTCTCGACGAGGTGGACGCGCCGCTCGACGACGCCAACGTCGAGAGGTTCTGCGATTTGCTCCGCGCGATGTGCGCGCGGACCTCCACACGGTTCGTCGCGATCACCCACAACGCATTGACCATGTCTCGGATGGACAGATTGTTCGGCGTTACCATGCCCCAGCGCGGCGTTTCTCAATTGGTCTCCGTGGATCTGCGTCAGGCGGAGTCCCTGGCGGCGCAATAAAGTAGGAGCGCGGCCTTGTGCTCTGTTCGCACAAAGTGGCGACGGCTTGTCGGCTGGCCGCAACCATGGCCAATGCCGTCAAGCATTTCAAACACGAACAGCGACCAAGCGCGGGCCCATGAGACTCCCGATCGGGCGGGGGCGCGGCCTGCCAATGGTGGCTGGACAATGAACGGCGGCTTGTCGGACCCGAGGTGATTCTGGCCATTGGGGGGGAGCGGCCGCCCCGGCGGTGCTCGGACGCCCGATGCCGATCATGAAGTCCCGCCGACAGGCGTCCCAGCTCGATGGACCAGGCCAAGGGGTTGATCACCGTGCATCCCTGCTACCCGCTGCGGCTGGCCGATAGAGCTGAGCGGGCCGCGACCATTTCGGATTTTGTCTACGACCCGGCCCTCGCGGATCGCCTGTCTCGCGGCCCGGTGGCCGAACGCGGATCCGAACGCGTCTGGGCTTCAGACTTGCGCGGGCCTCTACGTGTCGCATCGCCGCTTCGGCTCCATACACCCCCCGACGCGGCGGCTGGTCCGGCTCCCTCATCAGGAGCCACGACCGTTCTCTCTTGAAGATTATATCATCTATTCAATGTGATGAGCGGCCCGGAGGCAATCTTGACGCACCGCACAACCGGTTATAGTTTCCGCGCCGACCGATCGCGCCTCGAGGGAGCTATCAGGGTCGTAAAGAGAGTCTTCCATGCCCGAGTCGAACGATCCGAGCGCGGGCGCATTGAACCGCCTCGACAAGAGGCTGGGCGCATTTGAAGCTTCACGCCGAGCGCGCCCGTCCCACGCCGGAATCGGCGGCGCGGCTGGAGACGGCTACCGCCTTCTCGGTCAGATGCTGGGTGGGGTGCTCGGCGGACTGGGCCTGGGCTGGGCGTTGGACCACTTCGCCCGCACCGGCCCATGGGGCATAGTCGGCGGCCTGATCGTCGGCGCCGGGCTGTCGATCTACGCCACGGTCCAAACCGCGTCTCGGATCAGCGCCCGCGCCGCGAAGCCCCTTTCCGGCGCTGGAGTCCCGCACGACTCCGGCGAAGACACGTGAGAGACGTCAAGGGCGCCCGATGGCCGCGATAGAGCCGATGGAGCAGTTCATGGTCCACAAGCTGGTGGACTGGAAGCCGATTCCGGTTGCCGGCGTGGGATCGATCGACCTTTCGATCACCAACTCGGTTCTGTTCATGTTCATCGCGGCCGGCCTGATCACCGTCTTCTTCCTGGCCGCCGCGAAGAGAGCCGTCGTCCCTGGCAGGCTGCAGGCGGTCGCCGAAATGCTCTACGGGATGGTCGACGGCTCGCTCACCGGCGCCATCATTGGCGAGCGCAGCCGGCCGTACCTTCCGTTCGTTTTCACCCTGTTTCTGCTCATCGCAACACTCAACATTGTCGGCCTCGCGCCGGGCGGCTTCACCGTTACATCCCAGCTTGCGGTCACCGCGACCCTGGCCGCGATGACCTTCATCATCGTCCTTGCCGTGGGCTTCACCCGCAACGGCTTGGGCTTCTTCAAGTTGTTCTGGCCCTCGGGCGTGCACTGGAGCATGGGCCTCTTTCTCATGCTTATCGAGTTCATCTCCTTTTCGGTCCGCCCCCTGACCTTGGCGATGCGACTGTTCGGCAACATGCTCGGCGGCCATGTTGTGACCTACATGTTCGCCAGTTTCGTGATCGGGCTTGGCCTGTTTGGTCTTCAGGGCGGGCTGGCCAGCCTTGGCCTTGTCGGATCGGCCGTCTCCTTTTTCATGATCGTCGCCTTGCTCGCATTGGAGTTCGTGGTGGCCTTCCTCCAGGCCTTCGTCTTCGCGGCGCTCACCTGTGTCTATCTCAACGAGGTGGTGAACCTCGACAGGGGTCACTAACCTTTCAACCCCTCAAAGGAACGTCACAATCATGGACATCACGGCCGCAAAGTACATCGGCGCAGGCCTCGCGATGACAGGTCTCATCGGTGCGGGAGCGGGACTCGGCATCCTCTTTGGCAATTATCTGCAGGCCTCCATACGCAACCCCTCGGCGGCCGCAGGCGAGAGGGTATGGCTGTTTCTCGGCATGGCGCTCGCCGAATCCATGGGCATCTTCGGTTTCGTGATGGGCTTCATCATCCTCTTCGTGAAGGTCTAGGACCCGAGATGGGGGCGCCCGCAGTCCCAGCGGCCGGGGCTGAACACGCCAGTGGCCTGCCGCAGTTCGACGTCGCCAATTGGCCCGGTCAGATCTTCTGGGTCCTGGTGGTCTTCGCGATTCTGTATGTGCTCTTCGCCAGAGTTTTCGTCCCGCGCATAGGCGGCGCGATTGCCGCCCGGGAAGATCGGATATCTGGAGAGATCGGGGATGCTCGCCGACTGCGCGACGAAGCGCTCGCGCAGTCCGGTATTGCCGCGGGCGAAGTGGCGCAGGCCAAGGCCAGAGCGCGGCAGCTGGCCGAGGAGGCGACAGCCAAAATCAGGATGCAGGGGCAGGAGAGCCGAGCCGAGGAGGACGCGAGGCTGGCGGAGATTCTCCTCGCCGCCGAAGCCGAGATCGCCTCGGCTCGCCTGCGAGCCATGGGGAACGTGCGCGCTATCGCCGAGCAAACAGCCTCCGCGATGGTCGAAAAGCTCACTGCCGCCGCGCCGAGCGAAGTCGAACTCGCGCGGGCCATGGCGCGACTGACTGCCGGACCCGTCTGAGATGTCATTCCTTGTCGATCCCCAGGACGCCCACTTCTGGATCGCGCTGGCGCTGGTCGTGTTCATCATCCTGCTTTGGAGGGCGAAGGTTCCCCGGATGGTGACGCGGGCGCTGGACGACGCTGGCGCCCGGGTCCAAGCCCAACTCGACGAAGCGGCCCGCCTGCGCGACGAGGCGCGCGTCCTGCTCTCGCAAATCACGCTTCAACGTGAGGATTCCGAAAGGGCGGCCTCGGAGATGCTGCGGACGGCCCAGGACGATGCGGAGCGTCTTCGCGCCGAGGCGGTGATAGAACTCGAGGCGGATATTCGCAGACGACGGCTCCTGGCCGAGCGCCGCATCGCCATCGCCGGCGCCCAGGCCGCCGCAGAGGTGAAGTCAGCCGCCGCAGAGATGGCGGCGGACGTAGCGCAGCTGGTCTTAGCGAATCGAATCGCGCAAACGAGTTCCGACCCGTTCGTCGACGCCGGACTCACGACCTTGGCGCAGCGGCTTTCTTGAGCTGTCGCCGCTGATCGAGACTGCGCGGGCTGGCCACGCACCTCGGCTACAGCCGGTCCTCGGGCGTCCATCGAAGGTGCGGCCTGCGGGCGGCCATGGTCTCATCAAGGCGGCGCACGGGCGCGTGGAACGGCGCGCCGGTGAAGCGTTCGGTGTCGCCATCCCTGACGGCCGCGGCCAGCTCAAGCAGGGCGTCGCAAAAGCGATCCAGTTCCCGCTTCGGTTCGGTTTCAGTGGGCTCGATCAGCATCGCGCCGTGAACGACCAGAGGGAAGTACATGGTCATCGGGTGGAACCCGACATCGATCATCGCCTTCGCGAAGTCGAGGGTGGTGACGCCAGTCCCAGCCAGCCACTCATCGTCGAATAGAGCCTCATGCATGCACGGCCCCCGCGGAAATGGCGCACTCATCACCGCCTGTAGCCTCGCCTTGACGTAGTTGGCGTTGAGCACCGCATCCTCCGCCACTTGCCGGAGGCCATCGGACCCGTGGCTCATCATGTAGGCCAGGGCTCGGACGTACATGCCCATCTGGCCGTGAAAGGCGCACATCCGCCCCAGGGCCGCCTGCGCAGGGCCCTCCGCGTGCTCGGCCAGCGCCCAACCCGAACCGTCCTGAACGATCCATGGAGTCGGCGCGAACGGCGCCAGGGCTTCGCTGAGGACCACCGGGCCGGCCCCTGGGCCGCCGCCGCCATGCGGTGTGGAGAAAGTTTTGTGGAGGTTGATGTGCATCGCATCGACCCCGAGATCGCCGGGCCGCACCCGGCCGACGATGGCGTTGAAATTCGCCCCGTCGCAATAGAAGTACGCCCCCGCCGCGTGGGTGAGCCGGGCGATCTCGATCACGTCGCGCTCGAACAGGCCACAGGTGTTTGGGTTGGTGACCATCACCGCGGCGACATCCCGGTTCAGCTTGGCGGCAAGGTCGGCGAGGTCGACCCGGCCGTCGATGGTTTGGGCGATCTCGACCACCTGATAACCCGCGAGCGCGGCGGTGGCCGGATTGGTTCCGTGGGCGGAGGTCGGCGCCAGCACGGTCTTGCGCGCATCGCCCCTCGCCTCGTGAGCGGCGCGCATGGCGAGTAGGCCACAAAGCTCGCCGTGCGCGCCCGCTTTTGGCGAAAGAGCGACCGCGGGCATCCCGGTAAGTGTCTTCAGCCAATGCGCGAGTTCGCTCATCAGCGCCAGCGCGCCCTGGACGGTCGCAATCGGCTGCAGCGGGTGGATGTCGCTGAACCCCGGGAGGCGGGCGAGCTTTTCGCACAGCCTGGGGTTGTGTTTCATGGTGCAGGATCCGAGCGGATAGATCGCGAGATCGATGGCGTGATTCTTCTGCGACAGGCGCACGTAGTGGCGAAGGGCTTCGGGCTCGGAGAGTCCGGGCAACGACGGGCGCTCCGCCCGGGTCAGGCCCGCGAGATCCGAGGCGTCGGAAGCTGCATCCGGTGGAAGCTGCGGCAGGTCGACACCAGTCTTTCGCCAGCCGCCGAGCCCAAAGATCAGCGGCTCTTCCTGAAGCAACCCGCGGCCTGGATGGCTGGCTGGTTTGGCTATCGGCATAGGTCGAGTCTCGCGGCCGACGCTCGACAGGCTCATGCTGCGATCTCCGCCCTCAGGGCCCTGGCGAAATCGGCGATATCCGCCTCGGTCGTCATCTCGGTGGCGCAGACCAGCAGGACTCGGTCCATCCCCGCCGAGGGATCCAATCGCGAAAAAGGCACGCCCGCGAGCACGTCCTTCGCCGCGAGGGCGTCGACCACGCTTGCGGCGGCCCTGGGAAGACGGACCGCGAATTCGTTGAACATTCTGGGGGTGACGACTTCCAGACCCGGGATCTCCACCAGAGCGGCCCTGAGGGCGCGCGCTCTTGCGTGATTCAGTCTCGCCAGCGCCTCGAGGCCCGTGCCGCCGAGCAGGGTCATATGGGCGCTGAAAGCCAGGGCGCAGAGGCCAGAATTAGTGCAAATGTTGCTTGTCGCCTTGTCGCGGCGGATGTGCTGTTCTCGCGTCGAGAGCGTCAGTACGAAGCCTCGCCGGCCCTCGGCGTCCACCGTTTGACCACACAATCGCCCCGGCATTTGCCGCATGAGACTTTCGCGGCAGGCGAACAGCCCCACATAGGGGCCGCCGAAATTGAGCCCGTTGCCGATCGACTGGCCCTCGGCGACAGCGATGTCGGCCCCCATCTCGGCCGGCGACTTCATCAGGCCAAAGGAGACCGCCTCGGTTGTCACGACGATAAGCAAAGCGCCGACGGCGTGTGCGGCCTGAGCGATGGCGGTGAACTCGCTAACCGTGCCGAATACATTCGGGTTCTGGACCACCACACAGGCGGTTTCGGAGTCCAGGACCGAGATGACTGCGCTCTCGCCGTCCACCTCCGCCAGCAGACGTTCGGTCGCGACACCGGAGGAGTGGGCCAGAGTGTGGGTGGCCTGGGCGTAGTGTGGATGCAGGCCGCCCGAAAGAATCGCCTTGCGTCTTTGGGTGACCCGCGCCGCCATCATCACCGCTTCGGCGCAGGACGTCGACCCATCGTACATCGAAGCGTTGGCCGCTGGCAGGCCGGTCAGGGCCGCGACCTGGGATTGGAACTCGAACAGCACCTGTAAGGTGCCCTGGGCGATCTCGGGTTGGTACGGGGTGTAGCTGGTCAGGAACTCTGAACGCTGGATGAGATGGTCGACGCTTGCCGGGACATGGTGCCGATAGGCGCCGGCGCCGCAGAAGAACGGCCCGGCCCCGGCGGGACGATTCCGCGCCGCCATCGCCGACAGTGCTCGCTCCACAGCCAGCTCGCCCTCGTGCGAGGGAAGGTCGAGCGGTCCGGGCAGTCGCGCTGAAACGGGCACGTCGACGAACAGATCGTCTATGCTGTCCGCGCCGATCAAGCCAAGCATCTGCCTGCGATCGTCGTGCGTCAGGGGGAGGTAGCGCATCCTGGCCTTTCTCTACAGTGTCACAAGGAACGCCTCGTACGCCCGGCGGTCCATCAGGGCGTCTATCTCGCCCGGGTCGGCGAGCTTCACCTTGACAAACCATCCGTCCGCTTCGGGTGACTGATTGACGGTCTCCGGAGCCCCCGAGAGGGCGGCGTTGGCGGCGGTAACCACGCCGGAAATCGGCGCGAAGACGTCCGAGGCGGCCTTGACGCTCTCCACTACCGCCAGCGCTTCGCCTGCCTTCACGTCCTGCCCGACGGCTGGAAGATCAACGAACACCACATCGCCGAGCTGGTCGGTGGCGTAGGCGGTGATGCCGATGGTGGCGGTGTCGCCCTCCAGGGCGACCCACTCGTGGTCCTTGGTGAAGCGCATTTGCTCGAGCTCCCTGTTGAGATCACCGGTGGTATCGGTGCGGAACGAAAGGCAGGGCGACCACTTCCGCCCTTTGGGACTTTCCGCGCACCACGACCTCGAGAGTGGTCCCGGCGGCGGCCCAGGACGGTGCGACGAAGCCCATGGCGACGGGCGCTCCCAGCGAGGGGGCGAAACCACCACTGGTCACGACGCCGACCACGCTGCCCCTGCCGTCCGTGATCTGCGCGCCCTCCCGCGCTGGCGCGCCCTCGAGTATCCGCAGGCCAACCCGTAAACGGCTGGGTGAGGCTCCGAACTCCCTCTCGATCCGAGCGCCGCCGGGAACATCGCCGGCTCTGCGGCGGCGCTTGGAAACCGCGAAAGCGAGGTTCGCCTCCACCGGCGAGACCGTCTCATCGAGGTCGTGGCCGTAAAGGGGCAGGCCAGCCTCGAGGCGCAGCGAGTCTCTGGCCCCCAGGCCAATCGGCGCCACGCGCGGGTCGGCCATGAGCCGTTCCCAGAACCGCACGGCGGAAGCCGCCGGAACGAGCAACTCAAAACCGTCCTCGCCGGTGTAGCCGCTGCGCGCGACGAGCAATGAATCCCCTTCGAACGGCACGTCGGTAAAATCCATGAACCGGAGGGCGCCGAGCTCGGGAAAAAGCCCCACCAGCACGTCGGCGGCCGCTGGTCCCTGGAGGGCGATGAGCGCCCGATCGTCGAGTCGGGAAAGTGTGGCCCGTTCGCCAGCCGCGGCGGACAGGAGCGCGAAATCGGCCTGTTTGGTCCCGGCGTTGACCACAATGAAGAGCCGCCCCTGGTCTTCCACGCGGGCCGGACGACCGACCATCAAATCATCGAGGATGCCGCCATGGTCGTTGAGCAGAAGGGTGTAGCGCAGTCTTCCCGGTTTCAAGCCGGCGATGTCGCCGCAGACCACGCGTTCAACCAGCGTCGCGATGGCGTGATGGTCCTCGCTCGGGTCACCCTTTCGAACGACCAGGTCCAGGAAGGCTGGCCCCATGTGCGAAACGTCGAAGGCGCCGGCGTGCTCGCGGGTCCATAGGTGTTCCTTGAGGATGCCCCGCGGATACTGCAGCGGCATCTCATAGCCCGCAAAAGCCACCATCCGTCCGCCGAGCGCGCGATGGGCGAGAGTGAGCGGAGTGGACTTCAGTGCATCCCGGGACAAGAGGACTCCGCTGGCGCTGCATTCCGGCTGGATATTCGGCCGGCCCGAAGCGCCCCCGCTGTCCCTTGGGCCTGAGAGATTCCGGGCTTCAAGAAGAGCCCTTGCTCCTTCGGCGAGAGGGTGAGCACCCCCTCTTTCCAGCGTTCCACCGCAACCCGCGGTCCTTTTGCCTGAGCGTTTCCGGGGCGGTTGCGCCTTCGGCTCCGGGCTGTTCCGAGCCCGACCTCTCCCGCGAGAGCGGGCGGAACCTGAGGGAGCCCGCTTGGCGAGTCAAGCGGCTGTCCGGGCGGGCGGGCGGCGGCGCTTCACGATCCCGAAGGTTCTGCCCGGAGCTGGTGCGGTTGCCCCGCGGATGCCGGAACCGCCCTGACCGCGGCCTCCTACATTTTCTCGGGCGCGGCGATGCCGAGAATGTCCAGGGCGAGTTCGAGTTGCTTCAGCGTCAGGGCGGCGAGCGAGAGCCGCGAAGAAGCGACGCCAGCGGGGGCGGCAAGAATTGGGCAGGCCGCATAGAACTTCGCGAAGCTCTGGGCCAGGCGATAGGCATGCTCGGCGACCACGTTGGGCGCGCTCCGCGAATAGGCTTCCGACAGAGCGCGACAAAAGGCGTCAAGGACCAGGAGCAGCTGCCGCTCCTCCGGCGCACGGATCGCGATCCCGCCGGGCTGCAGAGCCTCGTCCGCCGCCTTGCGCAGAAGGGATTTCACTCGCACCGCCTGGTAGAGTAGGTATGGACCCGTCTTGCCCTCAAAGCCGGAGAACCGCTCGAGGTCAAAGACGTAGGATGTGCCGCGGAAGTTGGCGAGATCGGCGAACTTGAGAGCCGCGACCGCGACGCCGAGGGCCGTGTCTTCGAACATCTCCGGGGACAGCTCACCGCCGAGGCCGGCTTCGCGGAGTCGTTCCCGGGCTCTGCTCATGGCCATGTCGATGAGGTCGCGCAGCTTCAGCACCCCGCCTTCGCGGGTCTTGAAAGGCTTTCCATCCGACCCGTTCATCGTCCCGAAGCCTACGTGTTCCAATGAACCGGCGTTGGCATACCCGGCGAGATAGGCCGCCCGAAATACGGTCTCGAAATGATCGGCCTGGCGCTGGTCGACCACATAGAGAACGAGTTCCGGATCGAAAAAACCACGTCTGTCCAGGATCGTCGCAAGGTCGGTGGTCCCGTACATCGCCGACCCTTCCGACGAGACCACCAGCAACGGCGGAACTGCGCGGCGGTCGCCTTGGCGATCCACTCTGACAATCCTGGCTCCTTCGTCGTCAACGAGGAGGCCGCGGGCTTCTAACTCGGCGATCATCGGCGCGATGAGGGGATCGACGTCGCTTTCGCCTCTCCACAGATCGAAGTCGACGCCAAGGGCGTGAAAGTCCCGTTCCAGAGCGCGGCGCGTAATGTCGGAGAAATGGCGCCAGAGGAGGCGGTGGCCGAGCCTGCCCGCCTGAAGCTCGGCTGTCGCCTTGCGCGCTTGATCCCGGTACTGCGCATCGATCTTCGCCCTCGCCGCCGCCGCCGGATAGAGCCGGTCGAGGTCGTCCAGTGTCACCAGCCGCGTGAGTTGTTCGCGGACGGCTTCGGTCGATTCCGGGGATTGGCCCTGCGCCCCTTCGATGCGCGCCAACACTTCGGCGACGGCGGGCTTCTCCTGCGACACCGCGAGGATGAGCAGACCCATCTGGAATCCCCAGTCGCCAAAATGGGCGTCCCCGAGGGTCTCGTCTCCCGCGAAGCGGTGCAGACGTTTGATGGATTCGCCGATGATCGAAGCGCGCAGATGGCTGACAATCATCTCCTTGGCGACGTTGGGCCCACCATAGTCCACGAGCACGCGGCGCGGCGCGGCGACCTTCCCTGCCCCGGCCCTGGGATCGGCGGCCAAGGCGTTGGCTCGATCGGAGAGGCAAGCCTCGCTCACCCGCAAATTGATGAATCCCGGGCCGGCCACCTCCACCGAGGCGAGGGCCGGGTTTCCGTTCAACCTCCGGGCAACGCCGAGAGCCACGTCCCGCGGATTACGCTTGAGGACCTTTGCGGCGGCGAGCGCGCCGTTGCATTGGAAGTCAGCGAGGTCGTCCCTGTCCGAGGCGTCCACTCTCGCCAAGTCAGCGGGCAGCCCCTCCGCGACGAAGGCGGCGCCAGCCGCCTCGCCCAGAGCCCAGCGCAGGTCGGTCATCGGCGGGTTGCGGAGGCCTGAGCGGTCGTCTGGCCCGAATTTGGCCGGAAGCGCTTTCCATCGCGGTTGAAGGCGGCCATTTCCGGGGTCACCTCGAATCCTATCAGGATCTCAAAGTTGGAGCCGCTTACATTCTTGTCGGCCCTCGGAATGGTCACGCCCTGGAGATCTCGGCTGATCACGAGGCGGTCTCTTCCCGCCGGAAATGTCACGGGCACGGAGAAGGTCTCCTTGGCCAGGACCGCGCGCCCGCGATCGGTGACGGCGACCCAATAGCGGTAGGTCTTATGATTGCTCGTCGCCTGCGGCCCTTTGCCGAACTCGAAGAGAACCCGGATCCGCATCTTGATCGGAAGCGCGCCCTTGTAGGCGCAGCCTGCGGAAATATTCTCGATTTCCCCGGTATACGCGACCGCGGCCGACGCTTCGCGGCCATCCCTGAACTCAACATAGCGGGCCGCGTCGTAGAGGGACTTCACGAAGGGGCACGGCCCAGCGTTCCGGAGCTGAGGAAGCGCTGGGGCGTTGGCCCCGAATTCGGCATCGCGTTGTTTCTTCCTAGCCTCCTCTTCCTGTTGACGC
The DNA here is from genome assembly GCA_036511715.1 of Caulobacteraceae bacterium. Taxonomy (GTDB): domain Bacteria; phylum Pseudomonadota; class Alphaproteobacteria; order Caulobacterales; family Caulobacteraceae; genus Acaudatibacter. The sequence goes on along the minus strand of DATCBS010000014.1, from coordinate 139,967 downwards.
TGGTCAGGGCCACCGCCACCACCCCCGTACTGGGCGAACAACGGTTGCGGCCGCCAGAATGTTACGCCGGCGATAACGAGCAGGAGGAACAAGAAGCGGAAACGGCGCATGGCGATCTTCAGGTCCAGGGTGTGGCGGCCGGCCGCGACGGTGGCGATTGCTGAGGCCTGATAGTGGCATATCCGCGGCGGGGCAACGAAACCCGAGCCCTCTGGTGCTTGACGCCCCGCCCCTGGCGCCAGAACAGACGCGGCGTGGCCGTCTACACCGACATCACCGACAACGAACTCGAGGTTTTCCTCGGCGATTTTGACCTGGGGACGCCCGTCACCTTCAAGGGCATCGCCGAGGGCATCGAAAATTCTAACTTCATCGTGGATACCGAGCGCGGCCGATACATCCTGACGATCTATGAACGCCGCGTGCGGGCCGACGACTTGCCTTTCTTCCTGGGCCTGATGGAGTGGCTATGGAGACAAGGCTACCCGAGTGCGGCCCCCATTCCCGACAAGCGAGGTCAGAGCCTCAAGCGTCTTCGCGGCAAGCCGGCGGCGTTGATCGCCTTCCTCCCCGGAATCTCCGTGCGGCAGCCCGGGATCGGTCATTGTCGGGAAGCAGGCGAGGGCTTGGCGTGGCTGCACCTTGCGGCGGACGGGTTCGAAGCAAGGCGAGTCAACGATCTTGGCCAAGCGGCGTGGGCCGGGATGTTCGAACCGTTGAAGGCCGCCGCCAATGCGCTCCGCCCAGGGCTGGTCGCGACCATCGAGGCCGATCTTGCGGCTATCGCCCGCGGGTGGCCAGCCAGTCTTCCTGAGGGCATCATCCACGCGGATTACTTTCCCGACAATGTCCTCTTTGTGGATGGGCGGCTCGGCGCGACCATAGATTTCTACTTCGCGGCCCGGGACATTCTTGCCTATGACATCGGGGTCGCTCTGAACGCTTGGTGTTTTGAGCCGGACGGCAGCTTCAACGCGGCCAGGGTCAAGGCTTTCGTCGACGGATACGAGCACAGGCGGCCGCTCTCGGCCGGCGAGAAAGCCGCCTTGCCGGTCCTCGCCCGCGGCGCCGCAATGCGCTTTTTCCTGACCAGGCTCGCCGACTGGGGCGCGGCCCCGACGGGAGTTCTGGTCAGGCCAAAGGATCCACTCGAATACGAACACAAGCTCGCCGCGCACCGCGCCGCCGCTGGCAGGGTTCCCGGGCTACTCGGGATCGGCGGATGACACCCAAGGTTGTGATCTTCACCGACGGCGCCTGCCGCGGGAATCCCGGGCCAGGCGGGTGGGGCGCCGTGATGTTCTACGGCGAGCGAGAGAGGGAAATCTGGGGCGGCGAGCCGTTCACCACCAATAACCGCATGGAGTTGACCGCCGCCATCGAGGCTCTGTCAGCTCTCAACAGGCCCTGTCGCGTCGAATTGCACACCGACAGCCAGTACTTGCGAGGTGGGATCACCGAGTGGCTCCCCGCCTGGAAGGCGCGCGCGTGGCGCACCGCGGGCAAGACCGCGGTCAAGAACGACGACCTATGGCGCCGTCTGGACACCGCACGTCTGCGGCACGAGGTGGACTGGCGCTGGGTTCGCGGTCATTCGGGCCATCCCCTCAACGAGCGCGCCGACGCCCTGGCGCGCCGAGGTTTGGTAGAGGCTGAGGTGGCCTGCGGCGACACACCGGCGGGGGGATAGGCCCAAGCCCTTGGAGGTTTCGCGGAGATGCTCTTCAGGGCGCGTCCCGAGGCGCGACCGACACCGGCGAGAGGCGGGGCGTCACCAGGCGGGCCGCCCATGGCGTGAGCCAGCGTTCGAAATCATCGATGAACTCGTAGACGACGGGCACCAGAATGAGCGAGAGCACCGTGGATGTCATGAGGCCGCCTATCACCGCGACCGCCATGGGCTGGCGGAACTCCGAGCCGTTGCCCAGCGCCAGAGCCGTGGGGAGCATCCCGGCCGCCATCGCCATGGTCGTCATCACGATCGGCCGCGCCCTCTCCCGGCAGGCCTCATAGAGCGCTTCCCTCTGGCTCTTGCCTTCCCGTTCGCGCTCGATGGCGTACTCGACAAGCAGGATCGAGTTCTTTGCCGCCAGGCCCATGAGCATCAGAAATCCGATCGCCGAGGGAATCGAAAGAGGCGCATTGACCACCAGCATGGCCAGGAACGCCCCACCGATGGCCGTCGGCAGCGCGGAGAGGATCACGAACGGTTTGAAGAAGCTCCGAAAGAGCAGCACCATGACGGCGTAGACAAGGCCAATGGCCGAGAACAGGGCCACGGCGAAGCCCGACGCGAGTTGCGCGAGCGCTTGCTCCTGACCCTGGCTGGCCTGGCCGACGCCGGGAGGCAAGTGGCGCATGATCGGCAAGGCCTGAACCTTCGGCAGGATGTCGCCCAACTGATTGCCGCCGGTCAGGTCGGCCAGGATAGTGAGATTGCGCTTGCGATCGAAGCGGTCGATTTCCGCGGGACCTGCTTGGAAGCTGATGTCGGCGACACTGTCGAGTGTCGTGATTCCGCCGCTGGAGGTTGGCAACCGGAGGTTGCGGATGACTGCCAGATTTGTTCGGTCTCCCATCGGCAGACGGACCCGGATCGGGATCCGGCGCTCGCCGACATCGAGTTTCGAAACGTTGGCGTCGATGTCGCCGACGGTGGCGATGCGTGCGGCCAGGGCGATAGTCTCGGCAGAGACGCCCAGGCGCGCCGCCTCGTCGGGGCGCGGCCGTATGACCACTTCGGCGCCCCCCGGGGGGGTATCCGGCCTGGGATCGGCGACGCCGGGAATGGTGCGCATCTCGCGCTGTAACTCGAGGGCGGCGGCTTCCAACCCCACGCCCGTCTCACTGGTCAGGATGATCCGCACCCCAGCGCTTCCGAAACCGGAGGTATCGAAGGTGAGCCGGGTGTCTGGTATTTCACGCAGCAGTTCGCGTAGTCGATCGCGGATCGCGGCCACCTTGGCCGCCCTATGTGGCTTCAGGACCGCGACCACGGCCCCTTGGGTGACGCCACCACCCAGGCTGATGGCGCCTGGGCCCGTGCCCCCCGCGCCGCCGACCTCGGTGAACACCGCCTTCGTCTCCGGTTGGCGGGCGATCAAGGCGTCCAGCCGATCGACGATGCCGCGCATATCGGCCACGGTGGCGCCGGGCGGGCCCTCGACATTGACATAGTAGTAGTTCGGATTGCCTTCCGGCTGCACCCCCTTCGGCAGCGGAACGACGAGCGCCATGGAGGCGACGAAGACGACGGCCCCGACGATGAGGGCGACGATCCGGTGATCGAGAGCCCAGGTCAAGGTCCGGACGTAGAGCGCCGGCAAAGGCGCTCTGGGTCTGGCCGCCCTAGCAGCGAGGAGATAGGCGGCCATCAGGGGCGTCAACAGCCGCGCGACGACCAGGGAGAACAGCACGGCCATCGTTACGGTGAGGCCGAACTCCTTGAAAAACTGGCCAGGGATGCCGGGCATGAAGGCGACCGGAAAAAACACTGCGGCGATAGCGAAAGTCGTCGCCACGACAGCAAGGCCGATCTGGTCGGCGCCTTCTATGGCGGCCTCGAACGGCCGCATTCCGGATGAAACGCGCTTGGCGATATTCTCGATCTCGACGATCGCGTCGTCGACCAAAATCCCGATGACCAGGGTGAGTCCCAGGAGCGTCACGACATTGAGGCTGAAGCCCACCAGGTGCATGAAGGCGAAGGTCGGAATGAGCGAGGCTGGCATGGCGATGGCGGTCACCGCCGTCGCCCTCCAGTCGCGCAGGAAGAGCCAGACCACGAGCGAGGCCAGCGCCATGCCCTCGAGCAATGTGTGAAGCGTGGCGGCGAACGATGCTCGGGTGTCGTCCACCATCGAGACGATTTTGTGGATGGTGACGCCGGGATTATCGCGGTTGAGCTTCGCGATCGCGAGATCAACCGAGTCCTCCACCGCCACCTCGCTGGTGAGCTTGGTCTTGGTCACCTGGAAGCCAACGACCGGAGCGCCATTCAGAAGGGCGAACGCCCGCACCTCCGCCGAACCGTCGCCAACGTCGGCTACGTCGGACAGCCTGACGAATCTTCCGGCGCCGACGGGGATGGACAGATTGCGGATCTGATCGACGGTCACCGCGGCGCCCAGCACCCGCACGGTCTGCTCGCGGTCGCCGATGGTGATGCGGCCCCCGGGCGCATCGACACTCGCTTGGGCCACGGCGTCGTTGACTTGAGCCGCGGTGATTCCCTGGGCCGCCAGGCGCACGGGGTCGAGGAGAACATCAATCTCCCGGTCAACCCCGCCGACCCGGCTCACCCGCCCCACTCCCGGCTGGGATTGCAGCGTGCGGGCGACGGTGTCGTCAATGAACCAGGAGAGGTCCGAGGTGGAGAGCGACGGGGCGCTCACCGCGTAGGTGATGATGGGCCGGTCCTCGAACTCGAGGCGGTCGACCAGAGGCGGATCGATGTCCCTCGGCATCAGGGCGCGGGTTTCGTCGACCTTCGAGCGCACTTCGTCGGTCGCCTTTTGCAGATCCTCGTCGAGATGGAATTGAACGACCGTGCTCGACGAGCCCTGGGTGTCGGTCGAGGCGATGGTCTCGACATTGGCGAGACCAGCTAGCGCGTTCTCGAGCGGGCGGCTGATCTGGCTCTCCATCTCGGAAGGCGCCGCGCCGTTGCGGGTGACAGTGACGATCACCGCCGGGAACGAAATGTTCGGGAAGTTCTTGATCGGTAGGGCTGCGTAGGAAATCAGGCCGGCGAGAATCAGCGCCAGGAACAGCACCGTCACCGGAATGGGGTTGCGGATCGCCCATCCGGAGATGCGTAGCTCCCGCTCGCCGTTCATCTCGCCGGCGCCGCTTGCGGGGCAATGCGCACGAAGTCTCCAGGAGTAAACATAGCCCCGGCCTTGGCGACCACCCGCGTTCCCGCGGGCGGTCCGCTGATGAGTTCGACGATGCCGCCTCCCCGCTGACCGGTCGTCACCGGCGCTCGCACAAGCCTGCCGTCTGCACCCACCGCCATTACCGCGGCGCCTTCAGCGTCGTAGCGCACCGCCGTGGCCGGCACCGTCAGCGCCAGGTGTCCGAGGCTGACGAAGTTTGCTTCCGCATAGCCCCCCGCTCGCACGTCGGAGCGGACCGGAAGGGTTATCCGCACCCTTCCGAGCTTTGTGTTGGCGTCGACTCGCGGGCTCACGAGGCGGATCGCTCCGGAGACCTTGTCGCCATCGGCGAGGGTCACCGCCGCCCTGTCGCCTGGGCGAAGCTTGCCGAGGGTCTCCTCCGAGACGTCAGCCTGCAGCTCTATCTGGCCGTCCTTGGCGATCCTGAACCACGGGTTGGCAAGGGCGGTCGTCGCCAGGTCACCCAGACGAACCGTGCGCTCGATGACAAGGCCGGCGCACGGCGCGCGAATGATCATGAGCCCCTCGCGAGTCCTGGTGTCCTGGAGGACGGCTTCCTGCGCCCTCGCCTGGGCCCGCGCGGTGGTCGCTGCGAAACGCCTGGCCTGAATCTGTTCCTCGGAAAGCAGGCCCTGATTGTCGAGGCCCCGCACGCGCGCCGCTTCAGCGTCCGCCCTGTCGGCGAGTGACTGCTGCTGCGCGGCCAGGGCCTGCTGCTGGACGAGCTGCGCACGCAGCAGGGTGTCGTCGAGTTGGACGAGCGGCTGGCCCGCCCTCACCCACGACGCCTCGTCCGCGAGCACCTTGGTCACGCGGTAGCCCGTGATCTGGGGGAACACCGCCGTGTCTTCCCGAGGCACGAGCACCCCCGAGGCGGTGAGGCCGCCCTCGATCGGCCCCGCCTGAACCGTGACCACACTGACAGACCGGGCTTGAGCCCTGGCCGTTTCATTCGTTTTCTTCTGGCAACCGGAAAGGGCCAGCCCCACGGCCAGGCTCAGACTGGCGGACATCCACACAGTGAAGATCCGGCGCTCTGACGTCATGGCTTGGCCGCAGCAGAGGTGGCGAAGGCCCAGCCGCCGCCGAGCGCCTTATAGGTCTGGACCGCGCGCCGCAACGCCTGCACGCGCTCGCCGGTAAGCGCCGAACGCGTGGTTCTCCATGCCTGCTGCGCCGAGAGGGCCGGGGTCAGTTCGTCCAGGCCGTCGGCGTACCTCTGGCGGGCGGCCTGATAGGCGCGTCGTGCGCGCACCTCCCCCGCCTCCAGAATCGCGACCCTCCGCTCGTCCGCCCCGAGTTCACCAAGGGCGATCTCGGCCTCGCCGTAAGCTGTCTGCACTATCTTTTCATACGCGATCACAGCCTCCAGGGTTCTCGCGTCTTCGGCCTTGGCGTCGTAGATCAGCCTGGGAATGTCGAGGACCGGCTGGCTTACCCCCAGGCCCAGCGACCACAGCCCGAGCGCCGTCGTCTGCTGCGCCGGCAGCAGGGTCGCCGGCGGTATGAATTCGACCCCCGGCTGGGTCGTGCGTGAGTACCCGAGCCCGGGCAGGATGGTGAAGGTCGGAAAAAAGGCGAGGTGGCGAAGTTTGCTGCGCGCCCTCTGGCCGCGAATGCGGGCGTCCGCCTCGCGGACATCTGGACGACGGGCCAGGAGCTCGCCGGGCACCGCCTTGGGGATCGGCGGCGGGTCCTTTGCGATCGCCTCCACAGCGAGATTGCCGGTGGGCTCGGTTCCACGACCGATGAGGATCAGGAGCTGCCGGCGCGCGGCCTGCAACTGGGCCGCCAGATCCTCGACCTTCGAGCGCGCGAGGGCCAAATCTCCCGCCACCCGGTCAGCGTCGGTGGAAACACCCAGTCCCACCAGGGCCTTGCGGCGCGCCAAGTCATAGAGATCGGCTTCGACCTGGACGTTGACCCGTGCGTCCACGAGCTGAATGGCGAGGCCCCGGGCCTGGAACAGGCTATCGGCGACGCTGGCCGCCAGGCTGGCTCGCGCACCCTCGACATCGAACCTCGTCGTGGCGAAGTCGGCGTTGGCGGCTCGCCTTCCCTGCGCCAGACGCCCGAAGAGATCGATTTCCCAGGAGACATTGAAGTTCAGGGTCTCGCTGTCTGTCGTGCCCCCGATGGGAAAGAGGGAGTTGGATGCGCCGCCCAGATTGCTGGCATGGCTGTGGGTCGCGTTACCTGCAAGGTCGCCGGTGGGCAGCGTCTGGGCCACCAGGCTGCCCCTGGTCGCCCTGGCTTCCAGGATGCGCGCAGCCGCGGTCCTGGCGTCGGGAGCGAGGCTGAAAGCCTGTTCTTCAAGGCTGTTGAGTTCGGGATCCTCAAACAGCAGCCACCAGCGGTCGAGAGCCGCCGGACCAAGCGTCTCTGCACCCCCCGGCCCTTCATATCGGTCCGGCAGGCGCACCTCAGGCGACCTGGCCGGCTGGCCGGCGCACGCGCAAACAAACGTGGCCAGAAGGAGGGCGGGGGCAAGGCGCTTCATCCACTCATGAACACTTCTGGCACCGCGGACTTTCCGCCCCATTGCCACTCCATAGTGCCATGCGCCGCCTGGGCAAGCCTTTCGCGTCCACTGGCCGCGACGCCGGTGGTTTACCTCGTCGGACGTTGCATTTTGGTCCCTGTTGCTTCTTCGATATCCGGCAAACCGAGGAGGCGCACCTCTCCATGACGGGGCATATTCGGGCGGGCATGGGCGGCTGGATTTTTCCGCCGTGGCGCGGGACTTTCTATCCGCCCAAGTTGCGGCAGGCTGACGAACTGGCGTACGCCAGTCGTCAGGTGACGGCGATCGAGATCAACTCGACCTACTATTCGTTGCAGAAGCGTGAGAGCTACGAGAAGTGGGCTCGCGAGACCCCTGATGATTTCATTTTCGCGATCAAGGGTTCTCAGTTCTGCACAAACCGGCGCGTGTTGGCCAGCGCCGGCGCGGCAATCGAGCGTTTTTTCGGCCAGGGTATGGCGATGCTGGGGGAAAAGCTTGGACCCATTCTTTGGCAATTCATGGCGACGAAGCGGTTCGAAGCGACGGACTTCGCCGCCTTTCTCGACCTCCTGCCCGGGGCGGTCGAGGGCCGACGTCTTCGGCACTGCGTCGAAGCCCGCAATGTGAGTTTCCTCGATCCGGCATTCGCCGACCTCTGTCGCGGTCGCGGCGTGGCGATTTGCCTCTCGGACAACGAGACGTGGCCGCTCATCGCAGAGGAGACGACGAACTTCGCCTACGCCCGCTTGATGCGAGGCCGAGACGATATCGAGACCTGCTATCCGGCCGACGAGCTCGATGCCTGGGCGAGGCGCTTCGCGCGCCTGGCAGGCGGTCCTCCACCGCGAGACGTGTTCGCGTTCTTCATTTCCGGCGGGAAAGTTCGCGCCCCCGCGGGCGCCGTTGCGCTTCTGAGCCGCCGATCCTGAGCCCCCTTCAAGGAGACTTTCCGCCATGACGCCAGACGACTTGATGTTCAAACCAGGCCTGATGAGCGGCGAGCGCATCCTTGTCACCGGCGGCGGAACGGGCCTGGGCAAGGTGATGGCCGAAGCCTGCCTCATGCTTGGGGCGGAGGTCTATATCTGCGGCCGCCGCGGCGGCATTCTCGAGGAAACCGCCAAGGAGCTCACCAACGCCCATGGCGGCAAAGTCGTCGGTGTCGCCTGCGACATCCGGGTCCCCGAGGCGATTCACGACATGCTCGATCAGGTTTGGACCGACGGCGGGGCTCTGACCGGGCTAGTCAACAATGCCGCCGGCAATTTCATCAGCCGTACGGAAGACCTTTCGCCGCGGGCTTTCGACGCGATCGCCAACATAGTCTTTCGTGGCTCGTTCTTCGTCACCCTCGACTGCGGCAAACGGTGGATCGAACAAAGATGCAGGGCGTCGGTGGTGTCCATCCTGACGACCTGGGTGTGGAGCGGCGGCCCGTTCACCGTGCCCTCGGCAATGTCCAAGGCCGGGCTGAACGTCATGACTCAGTCGCTGGCCGTCGAGTGGGGGCCCAAGGGGATCCGGTTCAACGCCATCGCCCCCGGGCCTTTTCCGACCGAGGGGGCCTGGTCGCGCCTCTCGCCGGGCCAGGATCCCGGCCAGGCGAGAGACATGCGTTCCAATCCCTTGGGCCGCGTAGGCGAGATGCGCGAGCTGGCCAACCTCGCCGTATATCTTCTCCATCCGCTTTCGGCCTACGTGAACGGCCAGACGATCGCGATCGATGGAGGCGCGTGGAACGCTGGCGGCGGCGGTTTTTCGGGTCTTCGCGACTGGGACGACGCGAGATGGGCGCAGGTCCGCGACATGATCCGAGGGGCGAATGCGTTGGATCGGAACAAACGGACGGTATGAGAGGCGCACCCGGGCGGTTAACCGCTTGTTAGCCGGCTCTGTCGCTAGCCTCGGGCATGCGCGCCGCCTGTCTGCTCGTGACCATGGCCCTGGGAAGTCTTGCCTGGTCCGCGGGCGCCGCGACCGGCGATGGCGCCACCATGGCGGGTCCGAGGATCCACTCCGAACGCGCCGTCCCCAGCGCGAATCCTATCGCCGGCCAGGCCGGACACCCGCCCGCCTCGGCTGCGCCAAGATCGCCATATAGGTCCTTCGCGTCGGGCCCGACCTTCAACGAGGCGCACGCCTGCCGCCAAGTCTGCGCCGAAGCGCTCTACTTCTGCGCGGTCGGGCCGGCCGCCGACCACTGTCCCGGATCGTGGAGTCAGTGCGCCGCCACGTGCGAGTCGACGGACTTCACAGGAAGTCTCCCCGCCGCCGCACCCTGAGGGGTCGCCGGGTCATGCGGGTGGACTCGACCAAGTCCCTGGCCGATCCTGCGTCGAGACGGCGCGGATGCCGTGTCTTCAGAAGCGCGAATGTCCGAAGCCACCGACATTTCCAGCGGGAAACGCGAGCAGACGAAGCTCGCCAACCGGCAGGCTATCATGGACGCCGCCCGCGCGGTGTTCGGCGAGATGGGTTTCGAGGCGGCCACGGTGCGCGATATCATCCGCCGAACAAGCCTGTCGGTGGGCGCCTTCTACAATTATTACCGCTCAAAGGAGGAAATCTTTGTCGCCCTGGCGGACGACGGCGCCCGGCGTTTCAAGCCCATCCTTCACGCCCTCGCCTCCGAGGCCACCGACTTCGAATCCTACCTGCGCGCCGGCGTCCGCGCTTACTTCGATTTCCTGAAGGCCGAACAGGAAGTATGGCGGCTGAACCGCCCCGCCGGCGAGGCCTTCGGCCATATTGGAAACACTCCCGAAATCCTGGCCGTTTTCGAAGAGGTTCGGAGCGTGTTCGCCGACGCCATGGAGCGCGGGCTCGCGCCGAAAGTAGACCTTGATTATCTCGCGGCAAGCTGCATCGCGGTCGCGCGCGAGATCGGTGACAAGATGATGGAGCGGCGGCCCATAGACGTCGAGCCGGCCGCGGAATTCGTCGTTCGCCTCATTCTCGCAGGAGTGTCGGCCTTGCCCAGGATCGAGGAATGATCGGCGTCGCGGACATGCACTTGCGGGGACTGGCGGCGCGGACCTTCCTCTCGCTTCCGACGCCGGTCCTGCGGGCGCTCGCCGGCGGCGGCGTGGTCTATCAGGGCGGGCGAACACTCGACCCGCGATTCCAGTACCTGGCGAGTCGGGCCAGGGGTGCGCCCGCCTTGACGAGCCTTGCGCCGATCGACGCCCGCGTCGCGAGCGCCCGGCTGCTGTCACACCTGGCCCACAGGACGGCGCGGGGCGTGCGCATCGAGGCGGTGTCGATTCCTAGAGGAGCCGGAACGATCCCCGCGCGCGCCTATCGCGGAGCGGATCAGAACCCGGGATTCCCGGTCGTGGTGTTCGCCCATTTCGGAGGCGGCGTCATCGGCGATCTCGATGCGGCCGACGCATTCTGTTCGATCCTTGCCGAGGTCGCGGGCTGTCCGGTCCTCTCGATCGACTATCGTCTTGCGCCGGAACATCGCTTTCCGGCCGGCCTCGACGATATGTTTGTGGCCTATCGGTGGGCGCGCGACAACGCCGGTCAATTCGGAGCCCCGACCGGGCGCGCCGCGGTCGGCGGCGATTCCATGGGGGCCAATTTCGCCGCCGTTGTCGCCCAGGAGACAAAGCGGCTGAATGAGCGCCAACCGGCGCTTCAGCTTCTCATCTACCCGGCCCTGGATGTCGCGAGCGAAAGCGCTTCGATGACGACATATGCAGACGCCTACCCGCTTTCACGCGCGATCATGGAGTGGTTCATGGGTTACTATATGCGCCCCGGTGATGCCCCCACCGATCCGAGGCTGTCGCCGCTGCGGGCCGTCGACCTTTCCGGCTTGGCGCCCGCCGTGATCGCGACTGCGGGTTTCGATCCCCTTTCCGATCAGGGGGAGGCATATGTGAGGAGGTTGCGGGAAGCCGGCGTTCCGGTGGCCTTCCGGGCCTACGACCACCTGGCCCACGCGTTCACCGCCTTCACCGGCGTCGTCCCATCCGCCGACCGGGCGTGTCGCGAGATCGCCGGCCTGGTTCGAGAAGGTTTCGCTCGCGGGCCGGCATAGAGGTGCGGGCTCTTCTCGTGGAGCGCCTGGCCCCCGACTTCGCCGGCTGTCAACTGCGCGAGATTCCCACGCCCGATCCCCAGGCCGGAGAGGTCCTGATCCGGGTCCGCGCGGCGGCCGTCAACTTCCCGGACCTGCTGATGACCACGGGTGAGTATCAACACAAGCCCACTCTTCCATTCACTCCGGGGATGGAAGTGGCCGGAGTAGTCGTCGCCGTCGGCGACGGCGCGGCCGGAATCAGCGTCGGCGAGGAAGTGGTCGGTGGAACCCGGACCGGCGGCTTTGCCCAGTTCGCGGTGGCCTCCGCGGGCCAGGTGAGGCGAAAACCGGCGCGGCTGACATTCGCCGAAGCGTCTGGGTGCGGCGCCGCCTACCTCACCGCCTATGTCGCCCTCGTTCGCCGCGCCACGGTTGCCCGCGGCGAATGGGTGCTTGTGCACGGCGCCGCGGGAGGGGTCGGTCTCGCCTGCGTCGACCTGGCGAAGACCCTGGGTTGCCGGGTGATCGCGGCGTCGGCCTCTGACGAGAAACTGCGCGTCGTCGCCAAGGACTATGCGCCGGACGCGACGGTCAACGTCGTCGGCGGCTTCCGCGACAAGGTCAGGGCGCTCACTGGCGGTGCGGGCGCCGATGTCATCTTCGACCCGGTGGGCGGGGACGTGTTCGACGAGAGCGTTCGCTGCATCGCCTTCGATGGCCGCCTGCTGGTCATCGGTTTCACCTCGGGCCGTATTCCGACGATTGGCGTGAACATGGCCCTGATCAAGGGGTTTTCGGTTGTCGGGGTGCGGGCCGGTGAATACGGTCGGCGCTTCCCGGCCAAGGGACGAGAAAACGCCGAGGCGATTTGGTCGATGGCGAATGCGGGCGAGGTCCGGCCGCGCGTGCACGCCGAATTGCCACTTTCCGAGTGGCGCACGGCCTTTGCCCTCCTCGCGGACCGCGCGGTCATCGGCAAGGCGGTGATCCGGCCGGATCTGTGAACGCTGTTGCCGAAACGCGTGTCTCGCCAATTTGACAAGAGGGCGTCTCTGCGCCTATCCCCGCGCCCCAGCCCGACCGGAGCCCTCGCCGTGAAACGGACCTTCCAGCCATCCAGATTGGTGCGCAAGCGCCGGCATGGCTTTCGCTCGCGGATGGCGACCCACAGTGGCCGCAGGATTGTCGCGCGCCGCAGGTCCCGCGGGCGCAAGCGCCTCACGGCATGACCGCCTGAAGCCGCCCACCGGGGCCTCGGCCTGACCGAAGCCATCCCCCGCATTGAACGACTGAGGAAGCGGCCCGACTTCCTCGCCGCCGCGAAGGGGCTGGCTTGCCGACGAGGCGCGGTGCTGGTCCAGGCGCTCGATCGGCGGGATGGTTCGCAGGCGATTCGAATCGGATTCACGGCCACCCGGCGGATCGGCGGGGCCGTTCAGCGCAATTTGGCCAAGCGGCGGCTTCGCGAGGCGGCTGGCCTTCTGGCGCGCCTTCATGCCCGGGCGGGTTGCGACTACGTGTTGATCGCCCGCAGTGGGACCGGGTCACGGCCCTGGCCGCGTCTGCTTGACGATATCGAAGCCGCGCTGATAAGCGTCGCGGCCGAACTGGCCGCCTGTCGGGGCGAGTTATCCCTCCCAAGCGAGCAGCCCGCCGAGCCAGATCGAGCTTCATGAACAACGACAGCCGAAATTGGATCGCCTTTGTCTTCGTGACCATGGCGCTGTTCCTGGCCTACCAATATTTCGTCTTGGGACCCTCCGCAAAACAGGCGCAGATCGCGCGCGCCAGGGACCGCGCAATCGCTCCGGCCGCCGCATCCACCCCCACTCAGCCCCACCTCTCGCGGCCCCAGGCGCTATCGCTCAGTCCGCGAGTGGTCGTGGACACTCCCGCGCTTTCGGGCTCGATCGCGCTGAAAGGCGCCCGGATCGATGATCTCTTCCTCAAGACCTACCATGTAACCGTCCAGAAGAGCTCCGCGCTGGTCGAGTTGCTGCGGCCGGAGGGCATGGCGGACGCCTATTTCGCCGAGGTGGGATGGGCGGGTGCCAATCTCGCCGGCCTGCCCTCGTCGGAAACGCTTTGGACCCTCACCTCCGGTGACACGCTCGCTCCGGGCCATCCCGTCGTATTGACCGACACGGCCCCCGGCGGACTCCGCTTCACGAGAAGAATCTCCGTCGATGCGCGCTCGATGTTCACGATCACCGATACGGTGGCGAATCTCTCCGGCGCGCCGGTGACCCTGGCCCCTTACGTATCGGTCGAACGCCAGGGGCTGCCGACCGATCTCAATCGCAACAACATCGTCCACGAGGGGGCGATCGGCGTGCTCGGCCTCGACAAGCCTGGCCTGCGCCTGGAAAGCTACAAGAGCTGGAAAAAGAAGGCCGAAGTCGACTGGCAATCGCGCGGTGGATGGCTAGGCATCACCGACAAGTACTGGATGGCGGCCTTCATTCCGAGCCAATCGGAGCGGATCGACGCCAAGATTCGCCTGACGGTGGACCGCAACACCGGGATCGACATCTACGAGGCGACCTACACCGGCGCGCCGCGGCGGATCGCGCCCGGGGCGCAACTCAGCTCGGTCAATCACCTCTTCGCCGGCGCCAAGACCGTGCCGGTGCTCAACGCCTACAAGCGCGAACTGGGCGTGCCGCGCTTCGACGACGCTGTCGACTGGGGACACCTTTGGTTCCTGACCAAACCGATATTCTGGATTCTGGAGCAGTTCTACCAGCGAGTCGGCAACTTCGGCGTCGCCATCCTGATGCTCACGGTTGTTATCAGGCTCATCACGTTTCCCTTGGCGAACAAGGGATTCGAGATGGGCGTCAAGATGAAGAAGCTGCAGCCTCAGCTGAAGGAGCTTCAGGGCCGGCTGAAGGACGACCCGGCTGCCCAGCAGAAAGAGATGATGGCGCTGTACGCCAAGGAGAAGGTCAATCCCGTAACCGGCTGCCTGCCGATTTTTCTGCAGATACCGGTATTCTACTCACTCACGAAGCTCTTCACCGTGACTATCGAGATGCGGCACGCGCCATTCTTCGGCTGGATCCACGACCTGTCCGCGCGCGACCCGACGACCATCTGGAACTTGTTCGGCCTCATCCCCTGGGACCCCGCGACCGCCCCCCTCGTCGGGGCCATCCTGGCCGGCGTGCTCCACGTCGGCGTATGGCCGCTGGCGTATGGCGCGGCGATGTGGCTGAGCCAGTCCATGACGCCACAGACGGGGATAGACCCGACCCAGCAGATGCTGTTCAAGGTGATGCCATTTCTATTCACGTTCATTCTGGCTCAATATTCTGTAGGCCTTCTTATATACTGGACTTGGAGCAGCTTGATCACCATACTTCAGCAGTATGTGATGATGCGGCGATTCAAGGTCGACAACCCGATCGATGACTTCCTGGCGCAGTTCTCGGCGCGACCCGAGGTTCCCGAACAGTGACGGACGTGGAGCTGCGGGCGCACCGCGCGCCCTATGGCCCAGATGAGATCCAGTCCGCGCGGGTGCTGTTCGCCAGACCGGTCGAGTTCACCGTGGGCGCCGCCGCGATCGATGGTCTGCCGCCGACGGATCTCCCCGAAGTGGCCTTCGCGGGACGCTCCAACGTCGGAAAATCCTCACTTCTCAACGCCCTCGTCGGGCGTAGAGCTCTGGCGCGGGCCTCCACCGCGCCGGGCCGGACGCGTGAGGTGAACTTCTTCCTGCTCGACGGCCGCGTGCGGCTGGTGGACCTGCCGGGCTACGGCTTCGCCAGGGCCCCTCGCGGGGCGGCTCACCGTTTCCAGACCCTCGCGCGCGCCTATCTCAGAGGGCGGTCCAGCCTGAAGCGCGTCTATGTTCTGATTGACGCCCGCCGCGGCCTGATGTCGACGGACGAAGAGACCCTTGAAGCCTTGGACCAGGCGGCGGTTTCGTATCAGCTGGTCCTCGCTAAGGCCGACAAGTTGACGCCAAGCGCCCTCGAAGTGAGCGCCCGGCAGGTGCTGACCTCCATTCAGCGCCGGCCGGCCGCGTTTCCCCGCGTGGTTGTGACCTCGGCGCGAACCGGCCAGGGAATCGCCAACCTGCGCGTCGAGGTCGCTTGCGCTGTGCTTCAGTGACAAGCATCCCCTGCTTCGCTATTGGCGGCCCCTCAGTTCGTCACGCCAGCGTCGCGCAGCAGGTTCGAGGAGCGCAGTGAGCGATTCCGCCGAGGAGCCCGGATGGGCGACCGCCAAGACCCTCGCCGAGGCCCTTCCGTACATCCAGATCTATGATCGGCAGACCGTGGTCATCAAGTATGGCGGCCACGCCATGGGCGAGGAGTCCATGGCGCGGCTGTTCGCGGCCGATGCGGTGCTCCTGAAGCTGCTGGGTCTGCACCCGGTCGTGGTCCATGGCGGCGGGCCGCAGATTTCGGCGATGCTCGCGAAGGCTGGCGTGAAGTCGACCTTCGTCGATGGCCTGAGGGTGACCGACATGGCGACGATGGAGGTCGCCGAAATGGTCCTGTCCGGCGCGATCAACAAGGAGATCGCAAGCTGGATAACCCAGGCCGGAGCGACGGCGGACGTCCGCGGCGTCGGCCTGTCCGGCAAGGACGCGAGATTGATGACCGTGGTCAAGGCGACGCGAACCCGAAGGGACCCGGACTCGCACCTCGAGAAGGCGGTGGATCTGGGGTTCGTCGGAGAGCCGTCCGCGGTCGACCCGAAGCTCGTCCGTGAGCTGATCAATTCGCCGGACGACTATATCCCCGTGATAGCTCCGATCGGTGTCTCCGCCGACGGGGACACCTACAACATCAACGCCGATACCGTCGCGGGCGCCTTGGCGGGCGCATTGAAGGCCAAACGGATGTTGCTCCTCACGGATGTCCCGGGGGTCATGGACGGCGATGGCAGGCTGGTGCGCCAGCTACGCGCGGCGGAGGCGCGGGCGGCGATCGCCGATGGGGTCGCCACCGGCGGAATGATTCCCAAGCTCGAAACCGCCATCGCCGCGGTGGAGGCCGGAGTGGAGGCGGTGGTCATTCTCGACGGTCGCCGGCCGCACGCGATGCTGGTGGAGCTGTTCACTGAACATGGGGCCGGCACCCTGGTGCGGGCGTGAGCGGCGCGGACCTTCGGCATGTGGAGAGTTGGCTCTTCGACCTCGACAATACGTTGTATCCCCTGGAGTCAGGACTTTCGGCTCTCATGGAGCCGAGGATCACCGACTATGTGATCAAGGTGACAGGCCTGCCGCGCGACGAGGCTCGCGCCCTTCAGAAACGATATCTGGCCGAACACGGTCTCACCCTCAGGGGACTGATGCTCCATCATGGCGTCGAGCCCGACGACTATCACGCCCAATTCGCCGAAGTGTCGCTGGAGTGCCTCGTTCGCGACGAGGCGCTCAGCGCCGCTCTGGCTCGCCTTCCTGGGCGGCGAATGATTTTCACCAACGCGGACGTCGGCCATACCAGGAGAGTCACCGAACGGCTTGGCCTGACCGGGTTATTCGAGGACGTCTTCCATATCGGCTCGGCGGCCTTCGAGCCCAAGCCCTCGCTCCAGGCGTTCGAGAAAATCGTCGAGCGCCACGCTCTGCGCCCGGCGGCCACCGCCTTCTTTGAGGACTCCGAGCGAAATCTCCAACCCGCGGCCGCGCTCGGGATGACGACGGTGTTGGTGGGCGCGCACGCCTTGGCTTCGACGGCCCCGTTCGTGCGCCACCGGGCCTGGCGGCTGGCCCCATTCCTCGCCGCCGCCCGCGTCAGGGAGATCAGCTGAAAGATGGCGCAGCTCACGGTTGACGACATCAAGACCGAGATCGAAGCGGCCTGGGAGCGGCGCGAGGCGCTCTCCGCCGCCACCCGCGGTCCTGTTCGGACAGCGGTGGAGGAGGCGATCCGATTGCTCGACGAGGGTGCGGCGCAGGTCGTGGAAAAGGAAGCCGGGGCGTGGGTCGTGCGCAATTGGTTGAAGCAGGCGATCCTGCTGTGGTTCCGGCTCAGCGAGAATTCGGTGGTGCGCGCCGGGGTGATTGGCGGACAGCTCGGTCCCTGGTGGGACAAGATTCCGGGCAAGTTCGATGGTTGGGAGGCGCGAGATTTCGAGGCGGCGGGCTTTCGGGTCGCCCCCGGGGCGGTCGTGCGTCGGGGAGCCTTCATCGCCCGCAACGCGGTCATCATGCCTTCGTTCGTCAACATCGGCGCCCGCGTCGGCGAGGGGACGATGATCGACACCTGGGCGACGGTCGGCTCCTGCGCCCAGGTCGGAAAGGGCGTCCACGTCTCCGGCGGCGCCGGGATCGGCGGTGTTCTGGAGCCGCTTCAGGCCGCGCCGACCGTGATCGAGGACGGCTGCTTCATCGGCGCCAGGTCGGAGGTTGCGGAGGGTGTCGTCGTCGGCGAAGGCGCGGTCCTCTCGATGGGCGTGTTTCTCAGCGCCTCGACCAGGATCGTGGACCGCAAGACCGGGATTATTCACCGGGGTCATGTGCCGGCCTATTCGGTGGTCGTCCCCGGGTCGACGCCGGACCCTCACGGTCTCGGCCCCGGCCTCTATTGCGCAGTCATCGTCAAGACCGTCGACGCCCAGACGCGCTCCAAGACCAGCGTCAACGAACTCCTCCGCGAGTAGCGCACACGGCAAAGTCAGCAGATTGACCCCAAAGGCGGTGAGGCCGTCGCCGAGCCGCTTTCGCGCGCGTGTCAAGCTAAGGGGCGCCATAGGGCGGCGGCTAGCCCGTGCCGGTGAGGGTCGGCAGGCTGGAAATGTCCAGCCTCTTCACGCGCGACTCCGGCGGATTTGCGGGCGGGGCGCCCATCAGCCTAAAGCAAGGCCCATGACCGGCGCCACCGTGCTCGATCCACTCGAACTCGCCCGCGAACTCGTCTCGCATCCGTCGATCACCCCCCACGACGCCGGAGTCATGGATGTCGTCCAGCGAAGTCTGGAAACGATCGGCTTCACTTGTCACAGGATGCGCTTCGGCGAGATCGAGAACCTCTATGCCCGCATTGGCGACCGGCGTCCCAATCTCTGCTTCGCGGGCCACACCGACGTGGTCCCGCCGGGCGACGAGGCCGGTTGGACCAGGCCGCCCTTCGAGGCGCGCATCGAGGCGGGCATGCTGTGGGGTCGTGGCGCGGTGGACATGAAGGGTGCGATCGCCGCCTTCATCGCCGCCGCCTCGCGCGCCATTGCCGCGGCTCCTCCGACCGGCTCGCTGTCGCTGCTGATCACCGGCGACGAGGAGGGGGTCGCTGAACAGGGGACCAAGGCGGTGGTCGCGACGCTGGCCGCGCGGGGCGAGACGATCGATCACTGCCTGGTCGGCGAACCAACCTCGGCGAGTGTCCTGGGCGACATGATCAAGATCGGCAGGCGCGGCAGCATCGGCGCGGACGTCCTCGTGCTGGGAGTCCAGGGCCATGTCGCCTACGCGGACCGCGCGGCCAACCCGATTCCGGTCCTCGTCCGCTTCCTGAGCGCGGTCCAGGCCAGGGTGCTCGATCATGGCTGCGAAGGATTCCAGCCCTCGAACCTCGAGGTCACGACCATCGACGTCGGCAATCCGGCCGGCAACGTGATCCCAGCCAGAGCCGCGGCTCGCCTCAACATCCGCTTCAATCCGGTGCACACCGGGGCGGCGCTCGCGGCGTGGCTCGACGAGGAGGCGCGGGCCGCGGCGCGGGATTTCGCGGGCTCCATCGCCGTGACCGCGCGGATCAGCGGCGAGGCGTTTCTCACTTCGCCCGGCATGTTCACCGATCTGGTGGCTCGGGCGGTGGAGGCGCAGTGCGGGGTCAGGCCGCAGCTTTCAACGACCGGCGGGACCTCGGACGCGCGCTTCATCCGCGCTCTGTGCCCAGTCGTGGAGTTCGGCTTGGTGGGCGCCACGATGCATGCCGTGGACGAGTACGCGCCGGTCGCCGAGATCGCCTCCCTGACGGCAATCTATGGGCGGATCATCGACGACTACTTCGCCAACCCCTGCTCGTAGTCCACCGCGGTGAGGCAAAGGCCCGCGGCCGGGGCGACGGGGGCGCAGGCCGAGCGTCGCCTGGCGGCGAGGGCGGCGGCGAGATCTTCGACCGACCACCGGCCCAGCCCCACCTGCGCAAGGGCGCCGACCATCGACCGGACCTGGCGGTGGAGGAACGAGCGCGCGGCGAAAGCCAGGCGCACCTCCTCGCCCTCCCGCCATACGCGGGCCTCGTCGAGCGTGCGGACCGGCGAGCGCGCCTGGCAGCGGGCGTCGCGAAAGGTCGTGAAGTCGTGCCGCCCGATCAGGGCCGCCGCGGCGGTGGCCATCGCGGTGTCATCCAGCCGCCTTGGGATGTGCCAGACCCGTCCCTTGTCGATCGCCGCAGGCGCCCGGCGGTTTAGGATGCGGTAGAGGTAGCGACGGCGGTGGGCTGAGAACCGTGCGTCGAACCCCTCGGGCGCCACCGCCGCGTCGAGAACCGCGATGGGCAAGGGCGCCAGATGGGCGTTGACGGCGTTGACCACGACCTCTGGCAGCCACGCCCGAGAGAGATCGATGTGGATGACCTGGCCGCTGGCATGGACTCCCGCGTCGGTGCGCCCCGCGGCGTGCGCCCTGATCGTCTCGCCGCAAAAGGCGGCGACCGCAGCCTCGAGGGCGCTCTGCACCGTGGGACCGGAGGCCTGGGCCTGAAACCCCTGGAACTGAGCGCCGTCGTATTCGAGAGTGAGCCGATAGCGCGGCATCAGGAGAGCAGGGTTCCGGCGGCGAGCGGAAAGCCGCGCAGGAAGTCGCGCCCCTCCTGGGCGGCCCGACCTTCGCGCTGGGCGCGTAAAATGCGCACCGATCCGTCAGCGCAGGCCACGGTGAAGGCCTCGTCGATAACCTCGCCGGGCTGACCCGCTCCCGCTTCGGGACGGCAGAGCAGCGCCTTGATCCGCACCGCGCCGTGTTGTGACGGCGCCGTGAACCACGCCCCCGGGAACGGCGAGAGCCCGCGGATCTGACGATCGACGAGATCAGCAGGAAGATCCCACAAAATCCGCCCCTCCGCTGGCCGGATCTTCCGGGCGTAGGTCACTCCCTCGCCGGGCTGGTCGGCCTCCGACGCGGCGCCGTGCGCGACCGCTTCGAGAGTCTCCACCATGAGCGGCGCGCCGGCGCCCGCCAGGCGGGCGAAAAGTGTTCCGGCGGTTTCGAGCGGGCCGATCGCGACCTCGACCGTCGCCAGAACCGGGCCCTCGTCGAGCCCTTCGGTCATCCGCATCACGCTGGCGCCGGTCACAGCATCGCCGGCCATGAGAGCCCGCTGGATCGGTGCGGCGCCGCGCCACCTGGGAAGCAGCGAGGCGTGGAGGTTGAACGAGCCCAGGCGGGACGCCTGCAGGATCGCAAGGGGAAGAATCTGTCCGAACGCCACGACCACCGCGGCGTCGAGCTTCAGGGCCGCGAATGCCAGGGTCTCGGCTGGGCCGCGCAGGCAGGGGGGCGTTCGCACCTCGATCCCTCGCGCCGCGGCGAAGGCATGCACCGCCGACGGCGTCGAGACCCGTCCGCGCCCCCGCTGGGACGGCGGCTGGGAATAGACAGCGGCCACCTCATGGCCCGCGGCGATGAGCGCGGCCAGGGTCGGGACGGCAAAATCAGGGGTTCCCAGGAAGCCGAGGCGCATGACACGCGGAGCTTTACCGGCCTGAAGGGCGCCCTGAAAGGCGCCCGCGCTCAGGCTTCGACCCGCGCCGCCTTCCGCACCTTGCTCACCGCACGCTCTCGCTTCAGTCGCGAAAGATGATCGATGAAGAGGACGCCGTTGAGATGGTCGATCTCATGCTGGATGCAGACGGCGAAGAGCCCCTCGGCCTCCTCCTCCAAGCGCTCGCCGCGGCAATCGAGGTAGCGGAGCCTTACCCGGGCCGGCCGCTCCACCTCGTCGTAGATTTCCGGCACCGACAGGCAGCCCTCCTCATAAGGCAGGGTGTCCTCCGACGCCCAGATGATTTCCGGATTCACGAACCTGCGGGGCTCCGGCGTCTGATCCTCGCCGCGCGCCAGATCCATGACGATCACGCGCCTGGCCACCCCGACCTGTATCGCCGCCAGCCCGATGCCCGGCGCGGCGTACATGGTCTCCAGCATGTCGTCCATCAGGACGCGCAGATCGTCGTCCACGCTCTCGACGGGCGCGGAGACCTGTTTGAGCATCGCCAGGTCGCCGTCGACGGTGAGGATGCGCCGCAGGCTCATGCCGCGCAGGTAGGGGGCGGATTTTCGACCGTCAAGGCCGCGTCCTCCGACTTCGCGAGTTTGACCAACGCGCGAACCGGCGCTTCGAGCCCAGCCAT
The DNA here is from genome assembly GCA_036511715.1 of Caulobacteraceae bacterium. Lineage (GTDB taxonomy): Bacteria > Pseudomonadota > Alphaproteobacteria > Caulobacterales > Caulobacteraceae > Acaudatibacter. The sequence goes on along the minus strand of DATCBS010000014.1, from coordinate 118,219 downwards.
TTCCTTGATCTGTACCGCCTGGTTGTCGACCTTGAGATCCTCGAAGCGTCGGGCCTGGCTGAGTACCTGGGTTTCCAGCGAGCCGACGAAATCGTTGTATTTGCTGACGGCGTTTCCCAGCGCCCTGCCCACTCCGTCGAGGTGTCCGCCCATGACCGACAGGCGTTTGTAGAGATCCCGGCCCAGAATCGCGATCTGCTTGGCGTTGACCTGCTGTTCCTGGATCCGCCAGCCGTAGGCCACCGCCTTGCACAGCGCGAACAGACTCGACGGCGTCACCACGATGACGCGTCGCTCCATGGCTTCGGTATAGAGGTTCGGCAGTCGCTCGACCGCGGCGGCCAGGAACGAATCGCCCGGGACGAACATCACCACGAAGTCCGGCGACTTGTCGAACTGCTCCCAGTAGGCCTTGGCGGCCAGGCCCTGCATGTGAGCGCGAACGCTGTGGGCATGGCGGAGATAGCCGGCCTCGCGCACCGCCTCGTCGGCGCACTCCTGGGCGTCCAGAAAGGCGTTCAACGAACACTTCGCGTCGATCACGAAGACGCCGCCGCCGGACATCCTGACCACCGCGTCAGGTCGCAGGGCGCCGGCTTGCGACTGGATGTGAACCTGCTCGTCGAAGTCGATCTTGGCCTGCAGGCCGGCCATTTCGAGCACATTGCGGAGCATCTGCTCGCCCCACCTTCCCTGAACGCCCGCCCCGCGACGCAGGGCCGAGGAGAGTTTGCGCGCCTCCTCCTGGGTGGCGGTGGAGGCGAGCAGGAGCTGCTCGATATGCGCCTTGATGCCGCCGGCCTCCTCCGCCCGGGCCTTTTCCGCGGCCGCGACCTGGGCCTCGAACTTGGCCAGCGAAGCCGCCACCGGCTTGAGTTGCGCTTCCAGCTTCGCCTGAGCCAGGAGGTCCTGGGCGCGGAAGGTCTCGCTCGCCCGCTTCACCAGCTCATCGGCCACCGCGTTGGCGGAAAGCGCCGCCTGAGCCTTGAGCACCTCCACCCCAGCCCGCGACTGCTGATCCAGCAGGTCCGCCCGTGTCTGCGCCTTGCCGGCCCGCGATCGCTCGGCCATGGCCCAGATCGCGCATGCCACCGCGAGCATGGTCGAGGCGGCGGTAGTCCAGGCGAGGGCGTTCATGCTCCGTTCGTTATCAAGAGTCGCCGGCGCGCGCCATCACGCGGGACGGCGCGCCCGCATCGCCTGGATGATGGTGCCATCGTCCAGCCAGTCGAGGTCCCCGCCCACCGGCACTCCGCGGGCGAGCATGGTGACTTCGACACCCGCCGCGGTCAGGCGCTCGGCGAGGTAGTGGGCGGTTGTCTGGCCATCCACGGTCGCCGGAAGGGCCAGAACCACCTCGCGGACCGCTTCTTCGGAAGCCCGCGAGACGAGCGAGTTGACCCGCAGGCCCTCGGGCCGCACCCCGTCCAGGGCCGAGAGCAGGCCGCCGAGCACATGATACCGTCCGCGAAAGGCGCCCGCCCGCTCCATGGCCCAAAGGGCGCCCACCTCCTCCACGACGCAGAGCAGCGCGCCGTCGCGCGAGTGATCGGCGCAGATCGCGCACGGATCGGTGGTGTCCAGGGCCCCACAGACCCCGCAGTTGCTGACCCTCGCCGCCGCCTCGGCCAGGGCGCGTCCGAGCGGCTCGAGGAGCTGCTCCCGCCGCTTCAAGAGCGCCAGGGTCGCCCGTCTCGCCGAGCGCGGGCCCAATCCCGGAAGCTTGGCCAACAGCGAAATGAGACGCTCGATTTCCGGCCCCGCCGTCGCCGCCATCTCAAAGGCCCGGTATTCCCGCCAGGCCCGCCAGCGGACCGGCGACCTCGCGCATGATCTCCGCCTGCGTGCGGTCCAGCCGGCGCTTGGCGTCGGCGTGCGCGGCGAGGATGAGGTCGGCGATGATCTCGCCCTCGCCGCGAACCAGCAGGCTGTCGTCGACCGTCAGCCGCGCGAGTTCTCCCGAGCCCTTCAGGACCAGGCGAACCAGCCCGCCGCCGGCGGCGCCTTCGACCTCGGTCTCGGCGAGCCGCGCCTGCGCCGCCTGCAGCTTCTGCTGCATCGCCTGGGCCTGCTTCAGCAAGGAGCCGAGATCGTTCATGCGGCTAGTCGTCGGCCTGGGCGGGATCGTCGGCGCCCAAGGCCGCCGGCGCTTCGATGCGGCGCACATCGACGATCTCGGTCCCCGGAAACGCGCCCATCACGGCCTGGACGAAGGGTTCGGCCAGGGCCTCGGCGCGGGCGCAGTCCATGGCGCGCTTCTGCCTCTCGAGCAGCGTTTCGGCGCCGCCTCCGCCCTCCGCGGCGACCAGCCATGGTTGTCCGGTCCATGCCTTGAGCTGCGAGGCCAGGCGGTGGGCGAGATGATTCGGCGCGCCAGGCGCCGGCTCGAAGACGATCGCGCCCGGCCGGAAGCTGATCGGGCGGACATACTTCTCCACATCCAGGCGAAGCGCGATGTCCCGGCGCTGGTCAATGAGACGCACCACGTCTTCGAACGACTGCGGACTGGCCGCGGCGGCTGGCGCCGCGCGGAGAGGCTCGGCGGCGACGCGGGCAAGGGCGCCGGGCGCGCCGCCCGCGCCGCCGCGCGCGGGGCGGGGAAGGGAGGCCGGCGCGTCCTCCTCCGCCTGCAGCGCTTTGAGGGCCTCCTCGGGACCTGGCAGATCGGCCGCGTAGGCCAGGCGGATGAGCGCCATTTCCACGGCCGCCGCCGGGTCCGGCGCCACGCCGACCTCGGCGTGGGCCCGCAACAGCATCTGCCACAGGCGGGACAGATTCCCGGCCGAAACAACATCGCCGACCGCCGCCAGCCGGGCCGCCTGGTCATGCGGCAGGCCCAAGGCCTTGGGACCTATCGCCTTCGCCACCGAGGCCCCGTGGCAGTGGTCCAGCAGATCGAGGACGACGCTCGCCGGATCGACGCCGAATCCGTAGAGCGTTCGGAAGGTCGCGATGGCGTCGCCGGCCTCGCCGCGCACAACCTGCTCGAAGAGCGCGATGGTCTGTGCGCGATCGGCCAGACCGAGCATGTCGCGGACCTCGCCGCCGGTGACGCTGTGGCCGGACCTGGCCTGGACTATGGCCTGGTCGAGCAGGGACTGGGCGTCCCTCACCGAACCTTCGGCCGCTCGCGCGATGAGGTTCAGGGCTTCGCTGTCGATACGAGCGCCCTCGGCCTTGGCGATCGCCGCGAGATTGGCGGCGATCACCTCGGCCTCCACGCGCCGCAGATCGAAGCGCTGGCATCGCGAGAGGATCGTCACCGGCACCTTGCGAATCTCGGTCGTGGCGAAGATGAACTTCGCGTGCGGCGGCGGCTCCTCGAGGGTCTTCAGGAGCGCATTGAACGAGTGCCCCGAGAGCATGTGAACTTCATCGATGATGTAGACCTTGTAGCGGGCCTCGGCGGGGGCGTAGCGCACCCCCTCGAGGAGTTCGCGCATGTCCTCCACCTTGGTCCGGCTGGCGGCGTCGAGTTCGAGCACATCCAGATGACGGCCCTCGACGATGGCCCGGCAGTGACGGCCCTCGACCGCCAGTTCCGCGACGCTGGGTTCATCGAGCTGGTCGCTCTGGTAGTTGAGGGCGCGGGCGAGCAGCCGGGCCGTGGTCGTCTTTCCCACTCCGCGCACGCCGGTGAGCATGAAGGCGTGGGCGATGCGTCCGGTCGCGAAGGCGTTCTTCAGTGTCCGGACCATCGCCTCCTGACCGATCAGATCCTCGAAGGTGCGCGGTCGGTACTTTCGCGCGATGACCGTGTAGGCGCCGGCCTCGGCGACGGGGGCGCGCACGGCGGGCGGGGCGGCGAACAGTTCGCTCGTCACCTCCTCCTCGTCGGGGGCCGGTTCGTCGGGCGTGAGGTTGTGATCGGTCATTGAGCCGGGCGTCGTGAGAGGTGGAGACCGGCAGACGACCCGGAGCAGAACTCGTTACGGCTGCTTCCTTCCGGACCTGACCGGATTGGCGAGGCCTCCGCCCATCGCCGATCTCCGCCGCCCTTATCGCGTGGCGGGGTTGCCTGCGCAAGCGGGGCGCCGAGCGCGGGCGGGCATGACGGAGGGGCGCGGGCGCGGTAAGAAGCTTCGCCCATGGCCCCGGTCGCTTTCATCAACACCTTCGTCGGCAATCCTCTCGACCGCGCCAGCGAGCGCCGCGGCGACCCGGCGTGGCTGGCCGAAAAACTCGCCGCGCCGCAATCGTTGGCCGTGGCGCTGTGGAATGGCCGGCCACTGGTGGAAACCGCGAAGGAGGGGGGAACCCGGATCGCGTATCTGACCGCCGACATGGCCCGGGAGCTGGCGGGCGGGCGCGAGCGGTTGCTCTTCATGGGTCTTTGGAAGGACGTCGCGGTGTTCGCGGTCGATCTGGAAGGCGCGGCCGACCCCGCCGACGGCCCGCTCGCCGGGCTCGGCCGGTTCGAGGATCTGCGGTCCATCGCCCTCGCCCTTCCGGCCAGGGACGCCGCGATCCTTGCGACGGCCAAGGGCGTGTTCGAATGGCGGCGGCGACACCGCCATTGCGCGGCGTGCGGCGAGGCGAGCGAAGCGGTGGATGGCGGTTGGAAACGCATCTGTCCGGTCTGCGCCGCCGAACACTTTCCGCGCACCGATCCGGTGGTGATCATGCTGCCAGTCGCCGCGGAGAAATGCCTTCTCGGGCGCCAGGCCGCCTGGCCCAAGGGCGTCTATTCGGCCCTCGCTGGCTTCGTCGAGCCGGGGGAGTGCATCGAGGAGGCCTGCGCGCGGGAGCTTTTCGAGGAGGCTGGCCTGAAGGCGCGCGCGGTGCGCTACCATTCCACTCAGCCCTGGCCCTATCCCTCGTCCTTGATGATCGGCCTGATCGCCGAGGTGGAGGATGGAGAAGCCCGCCCAGATCAGAGCGAATTGGAGGAGGTCCGATGGTTCACTCGGGCTCAGGCGGGCGCGCTGATCCGTGGCGAACTTCCCGACGCCAAGGCGCCCGGGGCGATGGCGATCGCCCACCAGCTGATCAAGGCTTGGGTGGAAGGAGCATAGACGCCGCCAGGGGCGGGGCTGGGGTCAGGATCGCGCTGGCGGCCGGCGCCGATATTCTAGCTCTTCGTGCGGAAGGGGTCGGCGGGGAACACGCCCAGAATCTCGAAATGGTCGGAGAAAAACGTGATCTCCTCGAAAGCGCGCGTCAGCGCGAGGTCCTCGGGCCGGCCATCGACCTCGGCGTAGAAGAAGGTCGCTGTGAAGGCGCCGTTTTCCATGTAGCTTTCCAGCTTGGTCATGTTGACGCCGTTGGTCGCGAACCCGCCCATCGCCTTGTAGAGGGCGGCCGGCAGGTTGCGGACCCGAAAGGCGAAACTGGTCACGCACTCGACGCCGGCGGGAGGGCGCGGCGGCTTCGGGTCGGCCGACATGACGAGGAAGCGGGTGGTGTTGTGCGCCTCGTCTTCGATGTCGCGCATCAGGATGCTCAGGCCATAGAGTTCCGCGGCGAGGGCTGGAGCGATGGCGGCGCGGGTGGGGTCGGGATGCTCGGCTAGGGCCTTGGCGGCGCCGGCGGTGTCGCCCGCGGTCTCGGTCCGCACCCCAAGGCCGCGCAAGGTCTTGCGACACTGGCCAAGGGCGATCGCCATGCTCGCGACCGTCCTGACGTCCTTCAGGTCGACGCCCGGATTGGCCATCAACTGGAAGCGAATCGGCTTGAACCGCTCGCCGACAATCCTCAGCCCCGACGATGGCAGGAGGTGATGCACGTCGGCCACCCGTCCGGCGATGGAATTCTCCACCGGGATCATCGCCAGGGCGCAGCGCCCAGCCCGCACCGCCTCGAAGGCGTCCTCGAAGGCGGCGTACGGCGCTGGTTCGTGTTCGGGGAAATAGGAGCGACAGGCCTCGTCGCTGTTCGCGCCGGGTTCCCCCTGGAAGGCTATTCTGGGTCTATCGGTCATGCCGGACCCCCTCCTGGCGCAAGGCGTGGGCGCGCGCTGCGTCGAGATCGGCGCGGGTGTCCACAGACAGCGGCGCCGCCGCGATGACCGCGGCGTGGATGCGCAGGCCGAGCTCGAGGGCCCTCAGCTGCTCGAGGTTCTCCCGGCGCTCCAGCGGCGAGGGCCCGGCGGCGCAGAAGGTGATCAGCGCCGCCCGGCGATAGGCGTAGATGCCGACGTGCCTCCACACCGGCCCCTCGCCGAACAATGTCGACCGGGTGAAGTAGAGGGCCCGTCCGCGCTCGCCGTCGCGGCTCAGGGCGAGAATCGCCTTGACGACGTCCGGGTTCGCGCGGTCGGCGCTCGAGGTTTCGGCTGCGACCACGGTGGCGATGTCACACGCGGGCTCCGCCTTCAGAAGCTCGACACAGGCGGCCAGAACGGCGGCCGGCACGAACGGCATGTCGCCCTGCAGATTGACGACGACGTCGCACCGGCCGGCCGGATCCACCGCCGCCAGGGCGGCGAGGATTCGGTCCGAACCCGAAGGGAGCGCAGGATCGGTGAGCACCGCCTCGCCGCCGGCATGCCGCGACGCGCCGACGATCTCCTGCTCGGCGGCGGCGACAACCACCCTGCCGATCCTGGCGGCCTGCGCGCTGCGCAGCACCCTGGCGATCATCGGTTCGCCGGCGATGTCGAGGAGCGGCTTGCCGGGCAGGCGCGCCGCTCCCATGCGGGCCGGAATGAGGATGATCGGCGTCATCGGACCGGGGATCGGGACCTTGGGCGAGGGGCCGCCGCCCGAAGTTGCGTGATCGGCGGTAGCGTGTAAGAGACGCCGACGCAACGGCGCGCGCGCGGCCCCTTCACATGAGCCCGGCCGGCGACCGTTCGCCCTGCCCGCGGCGCGACCTCTCAGAGGGGGACTAAAGAGTTCGAAGATGAGCGATCTCGCCACCAACAAGGTGCTGGGCGCCGGTCTCGCCACCGCTCTTGCGATCGCCATCCTGGCGATCGTGCCGCCACTTTTCTTCCAGAAGACCCCTCCCGCTCATCCTGGATACGCGATTGCCGTCGCCCCGGAGACGTCGGGTGGGGGCGGCGAAGTTCCTGACACCCCCCCCGACTGGGGTACGGTCCTGCCAGCCGCCGACATTGCCGCGGGCGAGGCCAAGACCGCCGCCTGCAAGTCGTGCCACAACTTCGATCCGGCGGGAACCAACGGTATCGGACCAGGACTCTTCGGGGTGGTGGGCCGCAAACCGGGCAGCCATCCCGGCTTCAGCTATTCCCCGGCGATGCTCACCTATTCGGCCGCCCAGCCGTTGTGGGACTACGATCACCTCTATCTGTTCATCAAGGGACCGCAGGCATATCTCTCGGGAACCAAGATGACTTTTGTGGGCTTGAAGTCGCCTCAGGACCGAATCAACGTCATCGCCTATCTCCATTCGCTTGGTTCGAACCTCCCCATTCCCGCGCCCAAGCCCAAGGCGGCCGTCGTGGCAACCGCGCCCAGCCCGGCGCCTGGCGGACCGCCCGCCGCGGCCGGAAAACCCGTCGCGGCCCCGGCGGGCGCGCCGGCGTCGGCCAAGCCGGGAACGCCCGCGTCGGCGGAGGTCCAGGGCAAGCCCGGCGGGCCGGCATAGGGGGCGAGCAGCGAGCCCGACGCTATGGGATCAGCCGGTACCCGCCCGCTTCGGTGACGAGGAGTCTGGCGTTGGCTGGATCGGCTTCGATCTTCTGGCGCAGGCGATAGACGTGGGTCTCCAGAGTGTGGGTCGTGACGCCGGCGTTGTACCCCCAGACTTCGGCGAGCAGTTCCTCGCGCGGAGCCGGCTTCGCCCCGGCCCGGTAGAGGTATTTGAGGATATTGGTCTCCTTGTCGGTCAGGCGCAGCTTGCGTCCCTGAGCGTCGATCAGCACCTTGCCCGCGGGCCGGAACTCATAGGGCCCGACGTGAAATACCGCGTCCTCCGATTGCTCATGGCTGCGAAGCTGCGCGCGGATCCGCGCGAGCAGGACGTTGAACCTGAATGGCTTGGTGACGTAGTCGCTGGCGCCGGCGTCCAGTCCCTGGATGGTGTCGGCATCGCCCGCCGCGGCGGTGAGCATGATGATCGGCGCGGTGACGCCGGCGTCGCGCATTCGCCTGCAGGCCTCGTGGCCGTTCATGTCGGGCAGATCGACGTCGAGGAGAATGACATCGGGCCGCACCTGTCCGGCCAGATCGACGCCTTCGCCCGCCGTTCCGGCGCCGCGCGCCGCGAACTGGCCGTGAAGCGCCAGTTGTTCGGCGAGCAGCTCCCGCAGATCCTGGTCGTCGTCGATGATGAGGATGGTCTTGCGTTGCGCCATGGGGCCGAACATGCACCGATCCGCCCCGACGCGCCACGGTCCGGCGGCGCGGGAGGGAAAGATGATTTTTGCTGCCCGCGCGGACACGGCACACAGACTTGATTTGGTCGCCCGCCGCCAAACCGCGCCGAGATGGCGCGCTATGCTTCGCGTGGCCCGAACAGGGCCGAGCCGACCCTGACGCGCGTGGCGCCGAAGCGGATCGCGGTCTCGAAATCATGGCTCATCCCCATCGACAGTTGCGCCAGGCCGTTGCGCCTCGCGATCTTGGCGAGAAGCGCGAAGTGCGGGCCGGCCGGCTCGCCCGCGGGAGGGATGCACATCAAGCCCTCGGCGGGGAGCTCGAATTGGCCGCGACAGAGGTTGAGGAAGGCGTCGGCTTCGCCGGGCGTGACGCCGGCCTTGCGCGGCTCCTCGCCGGTGTTGACCTGGACATAGAGGCGCACGGCGCGGCCGCGGCGCTGGACCTCCCTGGCTATCGCCTCCGCGAGGCGCGGGCGATCGAGGGTCTCGATCAAATCGAACAGCTCGATGGCCCTGGCCGCCTTGTTGGTCTGCAGCGGTCCGATCAGCCGCAGTTCGACGCCCGCCGCTCGCGCCCGCCACCGCTCATCCGCCTCCTGGACGCGGTTTTCGCCGAACACCGCCTGTCCGGCGGCGAGCACCGGCGCGACCCGCTCCCACAACTGGCCTTTGGAAACCGCGGTAAGGCCGATCGCCCCCGGATCGCGGCCGGCTTCCACCGCGGCCTTTGCGATCCGCCGAAGGATCGCGGTGAGTGCGCTCGCCGGGTCTGGCGGAGATTGGGTCAATGAGGTCCCAGGAGATGGAGCTGTTGTGGCGGTCCGCGCGCAGGCTAGGGCGCAACGCCGCGGCGCGGAAGCCTTTGCCGCCACTGCTCTTTTTCACCGATCCGGCGCGCACGCCCAATCCGGTCGCGGTGGTCCGGGGGATGCGGCGCAATTCGGCGGTGGTCTTCCGCGCGTTCGGGGGCGCCAATGCCGTCGCCGACGGGCTCGAACTGCGCGCCGCCGCGCGCGCTCGCGGAATGTTGTTCTTCGTCGGCGCGGACGCCGGACTCGCGGCGCGCTTGCAGGCCGACGGACTTCATCTCCCAGAACGCCTCGCCGGCCGGGCCGGACATGTCCGCGCGATGCGGCGGCGGTTCCTGGTCACCGCCGCCGCTCACGGGCTGGCCGCGGTGATTCGGGCGCGACGCAGCGGAGTGGATGCGGTTGTCGTCTCGCCGGTCTTCGCGAGCGCCAGTCTCTCCGCCCGGGCCTCGATGGGGAAACTGCGGTTCGTCGCCCTCATCGGAAAGGCGGGACTGCCCGTCTACGCCCTGGGCGGCGTCAACGCCCGCACCGCCCGCGCCCTGGCTGGATCGGGAGCATCGGGGCTCGCCGCCGTGGATGGGCTGCGCGCGCCTGAACGCGTCAGAACTTGAAGGTCGTCTCCAGCCGCACCCGCGGGGCCGGCGCCTGGGGCGTGTTGGCTGGCGTCGGCTGGTCGATTTGCTGCGGCGCAAGAGACACCGCGCCGCCGATATGCAGTCTCGGCGTCACCTTGAAGAACACTCCGGGCTGGACATCGTCCCAGCGCCGGCCGCCATCGGAATGTTGCTCCACGTCGAGCTTGAGGCCCCACCGGCCCTTGCGGGCGTCCCACTCCATGGTGCGGCGGCTCGAGGAGGGAACCGATGAATTGGACTGGAAGGCGAAGTCGCCGGCGACGACATAGCTGTCGCCAGCGGGGGTCGACCGGGCTTGCTCGGCGCGCGCACCATGGGCGAGCGCAGCCGCGGCGAGCGCGGCGACAATCACGATCCCAAGGCGGGTCGACTTCATCCTTATCCTTGACGGCCCCTTCACGGCCCGCCGCGCGAGGGCGCTCGGACCAGCACTTGCGATTAAGGGCCGCTGTCGCGCCGCGTCAACCGGCGGCGGCCCGTTAACCTTCTCCACGGCGCCGATCCTCGCCGTCCTGTGGCGGGAGGGCCACGCGATTCCCATTTGGCGGGGCGCCGAGGATGTTATAGACGCAGACGCCGGATGGGTGGGCGCATGGCGTCGTGGTCAAGGACGCAGATCGAGCGGAGCGATGAACATGCGATTCGGCCACCCAGCGGTGAAGCGCGGGGCCAGGGTCCTGTCCCTGGCGTTTGGCGTCGCCGCCCTGGCGGCGTGCGGCGGTCGCGCCGCCCATCCCTTCGCGTCCAGTTCGCCGGGGCGCGGGGCGTCCGTGGCGCTGATCGGGGTCAACGGCTATCTGTGGCGCGCAACGCTCGACACCCTGGCCTTCATGCCGCTGCAGTCCGCCGACCCTTACGGCGGGGTGGTGATCACCGACTGGTATTCCAATCCCGAAAAGCCTGACGAGCGGTTCAAGGCCACGGTCTACATTCTCGATTCCCGTCTTCGCGCCGATGGCCTCAACGTCACCGTGTTCAAGGAGGTGAGCAATGGCGCCGGGGGGTGGATTCCCTCACCGACCGCCAGCCAGACGTCCACGGACATCGAGAACGCGATCCTGACCCGGGCGCGCCAGCTGCGGCTTGCCAATCTGCGGGGCTGATCCTTAAGAGCCTGGCCATGGGTCGCTACAATCCCAAAGAGGTCGAAGCCAGGTGGCGGGCCGCCTGGGCTGAAGCTGGCGTCTTCCGCGCGCGGGAGGACGATGAAAGGCCCCGCTATTATGGGCTGGAAATGTTCCCCTACCCCTCGGGCAAGATCCATGTCGGGCATGCGCGCAACTACGCCATCGGCGACGTGATCGCGCGCTTCAAGAGGGCGCGGGGCTTCAACGTTCTCCACCCGATGGGATGGGACGCCTTTGGCCTGCCGGCGGAGAACGCCGCGGCCGAGCACGGAATCGACCCGTCGGCCTGGACCGTCGAGAACATCGCTTCGATGCGCGAGGAGCTCGACCGCCTGGGGCTTTCCATCGATTGGTCCCGGGAATTCGCCACCTGCGATCCAGACTACTATGGCCGGCAGCAGGCGATTTTCCTTGGCCTGTGGCGTCAGGGCCTGGTGTTCCGCAAGGAGGGGCTGGTCAACTGGGATCCCCAGGACATGACGGTCCTCGCCAACGAGCAGGTGATCGAGGGCCGGGGCTGGCGCTCGGGCGCGGCCGTCGAGCGGCGCAAGCTCGCGCAATGGTTCTTCAGGATCACCCAGTACGCCGATGAGCTTCTCGAGGGACTGAAGGGGCTCGAGCACTGGCCCGACAAGGTGAAGCTGATGCAGGAAAACTGGATCGGCAAGTCCAGAGGCCTGAAGCTCGTCTTCCGCGCCTCAGTGGCGCCCGAGCGCGAGATCGAGGTTTACACCACGCGCCCGGACACCCTTTTCGGGGCAAGCTTCCTCGCCCTTTCGGCCGATCACCCGCTTGCGGAGCTGCTGGCGCGGACCGATCCCGACCTTGCCGCTTTCATCGCTCAATGCCGCTCCACCGGAACTTCCGAGGCGGCCATCGAGACTGCCGACAAGCTCGGGTTCGACACCGGCATTGAGGTTGTCCATCCATTTGATTCATCTATCCTTTTGCCGGTTTGGGTCGCCAATTTCGTGCTGATGGAATATGGCGCCGGGGCGATCTTCGGATGTCCGGCGCATGACCAGCGGGATCTCGACTTCGCGAGAAAATACGGTTTGCCGGTCCGCCCCGTGGTTCTTCCTCCAGGAGCCGACGCAAAGACGTTTCACGTGAAACAAGAGGCCTATGTCGGACCCGGAGAAATCTTTCGTTCGGCGTTCCTGGATGGACTGTCGGTCGACGAGGCCAAGGAGGCGGCCATCGCGTTCGCCCAGACCGTGGGCTGCGGGCGAGGGGCAACGGTCTTTCGCCTCCGCGATTGGGGTGTCGGGCGACAGCGGGGCTGGGGCTGCCCGATCCCCGTGATCCATTGTCCCAACTGTGGCGCCGTGACGGTTCCGGAGGCGGATCTGCCCGTGCGCCTTCCCGCGGGCCTGGACTTCTCCCGGCCGGGAAATCCCCTTGCCCGCGACACGGACTGGAAATCCGTCGCCTGTCCCGTCTGCGGCGGCCCCGCCGAGCGCGAGACTGACACTCTCGACACCTTCGTCGATTCATCCTGGTACTTCGCGCGGTTTCCCGACCCTCGCGCGGGGGCCCCCATCGGGCCGAGCGCGAACGGATGGCTGCCGGTGGATCAGTACGTGGGGGGGATCGAGCACGCCGTGCTTCATCTGCTCTACGCTCGTTTCATGACCAGAGCCCTTCGGGACCAGGGCCTGCTACGCATCTCCGAGCCGTTCGAGCGCCTGTTCACCCAAGGCATGGTCACCCATGAAACCTTCCGCCGGCAGAATGGCGAGTGGGTCGAGCCGAACGCCGTGGAAATCCGATTCGAGGGGGCCACGCGCCGGGGCGTCTTGGCCGCGACCGGTGAGCCGGTGGTCATCGGCGACGCTGAAAAGATGTCGAAGTCCAGGCGCAACGTCGTCGCCCCGGCCGAAATCGCCGCGACCTATGGGGTCGACGCCGCCCGCCTCTTCCTGCTGTCCGATTCGCCGCCGGAGCGGGACGTCCAGTGGACGACCGCTGGATTGGAAGGCGCGTGGCGGCTCGTCAACCGCATCTGGAGCGAATTCGATTCCCAATCCGGGCAAGAGCGCCTGGGGGATGACCGTTCGGATTCCGCAGCGGTCGGGCTGCGGCGCGCCGCCCATCAGGCCGCCCGATCGGTCACTCAGGCGATCGAGGGCTTTCGACTGAACAGCGCGGTGGCGCGCCTCTACGAGTTCGTCGGCGCCCTCAAGGCTCACCCCGCGGCGGGCGCGTCGCGCGCCGTCCTGGGGGCCCGAAAAGAGGCCCTGGGGATTCTCGCCCGCCTGATCGGGCCCTTCGCGCCCCATCTGGCGGAAGAATGCTGGCGCAGCATCGGCGGCGAGGGCTTGGTGGCGCAGGCGTCGTGGCCGCAATGGGACGAGGCGCTGATCGCCCAGACCGAAAAGCTCATCCCGGTGCAGATCAACGGGAAGCGCCGAGGCGAGGTCCGCGCCCCGACGGGAGCCTCGGCGCAGGCGGTGGAGACGATCGTCCTCCGCGATCCGGAGATCCTGCGTCGACTGGAAGGCATGACAGTGCGCAAGATCTTCGTGGTCAAGGACCGTATCGTCAATCTGGTCGCCGGGTAGTCATCGCGATGAGGTGCGCGCGCTTTGCAGGGGCGATGACGTTGGCGGCTCTCGCCGTGGGCGCCTCGCTCTGCGGCTGCGGTTTCACGCCGATGTACGCCAGGCCCGGGGTGTCCTCTGGCCTCTCGTCGATCGAGGTGGCTATTCCGAACGGGAGGGTGGCTTACCTGCTGCGCGAGGATCTCGACGATGATCTCGGCAGGGACCGCGACGCGGCCCCAGTTTGGCGATTGGATCTGCACATCGAGCAAAGCCGTGACCCGCGGGGCCTCACCATCAATGACGTCGCGGAGCGGTACGAACTCGGCTTGAAGGTGAATTACAGCCTCGTCGAGCTGGCAACCGGGCGGATCGCCCACACCGGCGAGGTGACGACCCAGGTCAGCTATGACAGCGCCGACCAGCCCTACGCCGGCATCGCCGCGCGCCAGGACAGTCAGCAACGCGCGGCGTCCGACGCCGCCCGGCGCATCCAACTCGAATTAGGGGTGTGGATGGCCCACCAGAAATGACCGTCGTCCGCTTGTGATCCTGAAGAACCGGATCGAAATCGAGCGCTTTCTCAAGGCGCCCGGCGCGAGCTTCCGAGCCGCTCTGATCCACGGTCGGGACGCTGGCGTCGTGCGCGAACGGGGTCATGCTCTGGCCGCCGAGGTCACCGCCCGGCCCGATGATCCCTTCGACGTGGCGCTCTTCGCCGAAGCCGATCTCGAAAAGGACCCGGGCCGGCTCGAAGACGAGCTGATGGCGATCTCCATGATGGGCGGCAGGCGACTGGTGCGCGTGAAGCTCTCCGGCGATCGGGGGGAGCCGGTCAGGATCGTCGGCGAGGCGATGGGCGAACATCTTGCCGGCCGCTGCAATCCAGACGCCTTCCTCATCGTCGAAGCCGGCGTGCTGCCCAAGGAGTCGACCCTGTTGAAAATCGGGGGGAAGGCCCCCGGCTGCGCGGTCATCGCCTGTTATGAAGACGAGCCTGGGGAACTCAAGCTGATGGTCCGCCAGGCCCTCGCCGCCGAGGGTCTCGGCCTGAACGGCGAAGCCTTGGAACTCTTCGTCATGCGCCTTCCCCACGACCGCGGCGTCGCCAGAGCCGAGATCGAGAGGCTGGCGCTGTTCCTCGGTCCCGGAAGCGGTCGCGTCGGCGGGGCGGGCGAACTGGAGGCATTTCTCGGCGTGGAACCGGAGGCTTCGCTGGCGCAGGCCGCCGCCGACGCGTTCGGCGGCCGACTGGCGGCGGCCCAGGCGGGACTGAGGCGCGCGGCGATGGAGATGGACGCCGGGCCGGCCGCCGTTCGGGCGATCGGCCTGCATCTCGCGCGCCTTCGTCGTGTACTGACCAACCTCGGGGCCGGCGCGGACCTTCAGGCCGCAGTCCGTGCCGCGGGCGTATTCTGGAAAGACGAGCGGGAATTTCTCCGCCACGCCCGCGCCTGGACCCTAGCCGGCCTCGACCGGCTGCAACCCGAGGTCCTGGCCGCCGACCGGGCCTGCAAGCGGACCGGAGCGCCCGCCGCTCTGCTCGCCGAACGCCTCGTTCTCTCCGTGGCCGCGCGCGCCCAGCGATTGGGACTTTAGCGCCGCGCGATCACCCGACTCGGGTCAGGCGCCTGCAAATATCATCTAGCTGTTCCAGGCTCGAATAGCCGATCCGTACGTCGCCTTGGCCGCCGCGGTCGCGAATTTCCACTTCGAGGCCGAGGACCTCGGAGAGATCGCTCTCCAGGGACCGGGTGTCCGCATCGGAGGTCGTCTTGTCGTGGGATCGCCGCGGCAGCCTTGGCTTGCCGCCGCCGCGAACGAGGGCCTCGGTCTGCCGGACGTTCAGGTCGCGGGCGATGATCGTCGCGGCGAGCGCCTCGGCGTCGTCGTGGTCGATCAACGTTCGGGCGTGACCGGGGCTGAGCCGTCCGGCCTCGAGATGCGCCTGGACCGCCCGCGGCAGCCGCAACAGGCGCAGAGCGTTGGCGACGTGACTGCGGCTCTTGCCCACCATTGCGGCGATGGTCTCCTGGGTGCGGGAAAATCGCTCCACCATGGCCGCATAACCGCGGGCCTCTTCCAGGGGGCCGAGATCGGCGCGCTGAATGTTCTCGATGAGGGCGATTTCCATCATCTCCAGATCTCCGAGATTGCGGACCAGCGCGGGAATCGCCTGCAGGCCCGCCCGCTGGGCGGCGCGCCAGCGTCGCTCCCCGGCGACGATCTGATAGTCGACGCTCGCCCCGGAGCGCGGCCTCAACAGAATGGGTTGCAGAATTCCCTTTTCGCGGACCGAAGCGGTCAGTTCGTCGAGTTCCGCCTCGTCGAAGGCGCGCCTCGGCTGGTCGGGGTTGGCATAGATGAGGTCGAGCGGGATCTCGCTGACGCCGGCGAGGGGCCGCTCGGCCGAAATTCCGACGTTCTGCGCTTCATCCAACAAGGCAGAGAGACCGCGACCCAACCCCCGTCCACTTTCGCCCATGGCGCTTCGTTCCCTTCTCAAGCCAATTTCGCCGCCGGATCGACCGGCTCGGCCCGGGCCAGCCGCTCGCGGGCGACGAGTTCCTTCGCGAGCTTCAGATAGGCCTGGCTGCCGGCGCACTTCAGGTCATAAATCACCGCCGGCTTGCCGAACGAGGGCGCTTCGGAAACCCGGACGTTGCGGGGGATGACGGTCGCATAGACCTGGCTCCCGAGGTGGCCGCGGACATCCTTGGCCACGTGCGCGGAGAGCCGGTTGCGCCGGTCGTACATGGTCAGCACCACACCTTGAACGCAGAGCTTCGGATTGAGGCTTCGGCGCACGAGATCGATGGTGCGTAGCAGCTGACTCAGCCCCTCCAGGGCGAAGAACTCGCATTGCAGCGGCACCAGAACCGCGTCGGCCGCCGCCAGGGCGTTTATCGTGAGCAGATTGAGCGCCGGCGGGCAGTCGATGAGGGCGTAGCTATAGGCGCGGTAGGGGCGAAGTCGGGCGATCGCCTCGCGAAGCCTGAAGGAGCGCCCCGGTGAATGGCCGAGCTCAAGCTCCACTCCCGAAAGATCGGCCTCGGCGCACAGCAGGTCCAGACCGGGGACCGCGGTGCGCATCGCGGCATCGACGATCGGCCGTCGATCCATCAGGACATCGTAGAGGGTGGCCGCCCTTTGCCGGCGCGCTATGCCCAGGCCGGTCGAGGCGTTGCCCTGCGGGTCGGCGTCGATGAGCAACACCCGTTCACCGACCGCGGCGAGGGCCGTGCCGAGGTTGATCGTGGTGGTGGTCTTGCCGACGCCGCCCTTCTGGTTGGCGACCGCCAGGACGCGGAGCTCCTTAAGGGGCACGACAGACCCCCGTCACCGAAAGCACGCGGCCCCGCGGATCGCTGAGACTTTCGAAGGTCTCGCAATCGAACCGCCAACGCTTGCGCGCCTGAGAAATTTCAGCCTGCACCCCGGCGCCCTTGAGAAACAGGCCTCGCGCACCTTCGCGCAGGAATCCACCGGCGAAACCCAACAGGCGGTCGAGCGGCGCGCAGGCGCGGGCGGTCACCACCTCCACGCGAAGCGCCATACCCTCGGCCCTCCGGTGATGAATCTCGGCCGGAAGACCGAGTTCGGCGACGACCTGGTCGAGGAACCGGCATCGCTTGGCGGCGCTCTCGACCAGATGCACCCGGACCTCAGGCCGCTCCTTGAGCAGGATCGCCAGAACAAGGCCCGGCAGGCCCGCGCCGGAGCCGAGGTCGGCCCACGTCCGCGCTTGCGGCGCCAGCCTCAGCAATTGCGCGCAATCCAGGACATGCCGGGTCCAGAATTCGTCGAGACTCGCCGCGCCGACGAGATTCATCGAGGCGTTGGCGTGGGCGAGCAGGCGCCCAAAGCGCTCCAAAGCACGGGCGCTCTCGCCGAAGACGCCGAGGGTTTCGCCAAGCGCGTCGGGGAGCGGGGGAATCTCACGCGGCGCGACGGGCGTGGCGAAGGACATGGCCGAGCAGGAGGCTGAGCGCGCCGGGCGTGACGCCTTCGATCCGCGCGGCCTGGCCCAGGGTGCGAGGCCGGACGAGCGAAAGCTTCTCGCGGGCCTCGTTCGACAGCCCGGTCATGGCGGAGTAGTCGAGACCGGCGGGGAGCAGCAGATCCTCCTCGCGGCGGAAAAGGCTGACTTCGGCCTCCTGCCGATCGATGTAGCCGCTGTAGGCGGCGTCGATTTCGATCTGTTCGCGGGCGAACGCGGGCCAAGCGGCGAGCTCGGGCCACACGGCGGTCAGTGCGTCGAAACCGATATCGGGGAAAGCGAGCAGCTGGATCAGGTTGCGCCGCTGTCCGTCAGCCTTGACGCGCAACCCCACTTCGGCGGCCCGGGAAGGAGTGAGCGCGAGTTGCGTCGCGCGCGCCCTGACCGCGGCCAAGGCGGCCGCCTTCGCGCCGAATGCTGCGGCGCGCGCGCTGCCCACGCAACCCAGCTCGCACCCCCGCGAGGTGAGTCTCTGGTCGGCGTTGTCGGCGCGCAGGCGCAGGCGGTACTCGGCGCGGCTGGTGAACATCCGATACGGCTCGCTCACCCCCTGGGTGACCAGATCGTCGATCATCACCCCGATGTAGGCCTCGTCCCTGGCGAACACCGCCGGCGACGCTCCGCCCGTGAGCCGGGCGGCGTTGAGGCCGGCGACGAGGCCCTGAGCGGCGGCCTCTTCGTAGCCGGTCGTGCCGTTGATCTGGCCGGCGAGAAAAAGACCGGGAAGGCGTTTGACTTCCAGACTGGCGAGCAGTTCGCGCGGATCGACATAGTCATACTCGATGGCGTAGCCGTACCGGACGACCTGCACGGACTCGAGACCGGCAATCGTGCGCAGGAAGAGATCCTGACCGGCGGGGGAAATCGAGGTCGACACTCCGTTGGGATAGACCGTCGGATCGTCCAGTCCCTCCGGTTCGAGGAAGATCTGGTGGGAGGTGCGATCGGCGAAGCGCACCACCTTGTCCTCGATGGAAGGACAGTATCTGGGACCCTTGCCGGCGAGATGGCCGCCGTAGACCGCCGATTCCGGCAAGCGGGCGCGGATGATCTCATGGGTCCGCGGGTTCGTCGCGGTGACGCCGCACTCGACTTGCTCCCCGGTGATCGGCCCGCTCAGGAATGAGAACGGCGTCGGAACCTCGTCGCCCTTCTGCCGAGACAGCCGCGACCAGTCGATGGCGCCGCCGTTCAGGCGCGGCGGAGTCCCGGTTTTCAGGCGGCCCATGGCCAGATTCAGGCCATACAGGCGGTCGGCCAGCCCGATCGAGGGCGCATCCCCCAACCGCCCCGCGGGGATGCGCTCGTCACCGCGGTGGATCACGCCCTTGAGGAAGGTTCCGGTGGTGAGGACCACCGCACCGGCGACATGGGTTTCGCCGCCGGCGCCGGTCACACCGGCGACGCGACCGTTCTCGACGATGAGGTCTTCCACCGTCGCGGCGCGAATCGTCAGGCCCGGTTGGGCCTCGAGGGCCTGGCGCATCGCCGCCCGGTAGAGGCGCCGATCGATCTGCGCCCTGGGCCCGCGCACCGCCGGTCCCTTGGAGCGGTTCAGCATCCGGAACTGAATGCCCGCGGCGTCCGCCGCCTTCGCCATCACGCCGTCGAGGGCGTCGATCTCGCGCACCAGATGGCCCTTGCCGAGGCCGCCGATCGCTGGATTGCAGGACATCTCGCCGATGGTTTCCAGCTTGTGGGTCAACAGCAGAACCTTGGCCCCAAAGCGCGCGGCGACGGTCGCCGCTTCACAGCCCGCATGCCCTGCGCCAATGACCACGACATCCCAAGACAAGACGGCCGCCCTTTCGACTCTGTCCGCGGCGTCACGCTATCCCAGCCCCTCGACGTGGTCGAGCGGGGCTGTTTCACGTGAAACACTACTTGCCGATGCAGAAGCTCGAAAACACCTGGTCGAGCACGTCTTCGCTTCCGATGTGGCCGGTAATCCGCGAAAGCGCCCGCGCCGCTCGGCGCACGTCCTCCGCCGCGAGCTCGGGCGTCGCCAGCGCCGCCAATGCGCGCGCGAGATCGGCCCTGGCGGCCGTGAGCAGCGCGGTATGTCTCGCCCGGGTCGCGGCCGGGAAGTCCGAACCGGCGAGATCGGCGGTGACCCGCGCGGTGAGTTCGCTCGAAAGGCCGCAATCTTGGTCCAGAAGGCATAGGCGTCGCACCGGCAGCGACATGGCGCGCGCGGCCTCTTCCGCTTCCGAGCCGTCGCCCCCCGGCGGAAGATCGGATTTGTTGAGCACCAGCAGATCGCCAGGACCGACAAGGTCAGCCGCCAAGCGCCACTCACCTCGCGCGGAAGATCCGTCGACCACCCACAGGCGAAGGTCCGCCTGCTCCGCCCAAGCCCGGGCGCGGCGGACGCCCTCGATCTCCACCGGCTCCGCCGCCAGGCGAATGCCCGCCATGTCCGCTATCAAGACACGATAGCCGCCCAGCGTGAGGGGCGCCTCGATGATATCGCGCGTCGAACCCGGCGCGGGGGCGACGATGGCCGCGTCCCGACCGAGCAAGCTATTGAAAAGTGTACTCTTTCCGGCGTTCGGCGCGCCGATGACGGCAATTCTGTAGCCATCCCTGATCCGTCTGCCGCGGCCCTCGTCGGCCAGGGCGAGGTCGAGTTCGTGCAACAAATCGACAATTGGAGCGTGGGCGCGCGCCTCGGTCTCGGCCGGCACCTCCTCATCGGGAAAGTCCACCGCCGCCTCCAGGTCGGCAAGGATCCGCGTCAGCGCGCGCCGCCACGACCGGTATCGGCGGCCGAGCGCGCCCCGCAGCTGCTGGGCCGCCTGGCGGGCCTGGGCAGCAGTCTCGGCCTCGATGAGGTCAGCCACAGCCTCGGCCTGGTCGAGATCGAGCTTGCCGTTTTCGAACGCCCGCCTGGTGAATTCGCCGGGGCCCGCCAGGCGAAGGCTGGCGTTCAGGAGCAGGGCGGTGACGCTATCGACCACGGCCGGCCCGCCGTGCAGGTGGAGTTCCGCACTATCCTCCCCGGTGTAGCTCGACGGGCCGGGGAACCACAGGACAAGGCCGCGGTCGATGACCGCGCCTTCGCAGTCCTTGTAGGTGCGCAGGCTGGCGCGGCGCGGCCGCGGCAGAGGCCCGCAAATCGCGCTTACGGCCAACCGGGTCTCCGGCCCGGAGAGGCGCAGAACAGCGACCGCGGCGCGGCCAGGAGCGGTGGCGAGAGCGAAGATGGTGTCGCTCATTCCCCTCCCTTGGCCTTGGGAGCAATCCCGCTCATCATCCGCAGGAACTGTTCCGAGGCCTGACCGCCGAGGGTCATCCACCCCTTCATCAATTCCTCGGGGGCGATCATCGCGAGATTGGCGTCCATGCGCGCCGTCATCTCCTTTACCAGCGACTCGTTGAGCGAGCGCACATCGGGCAGGCCGAGGAAGGCCCGGGCTTCTTCGGGGGTGCAATCGACTTCAACCTTGGCCTTCATGGTCATCGGCCTTTCCTTGATTGCTTGGTCGCGAAAATTGTTATGGGCCAGCGGCGCGCCCCCGCGCTAGTAGGCCCTGCGCGCGAAACAGAACCAAGCGGAGGGCGGCATGGGAGAAAGCACGACCATCGAAGTCGAGGATGGGCGGTTCAACGCCTACGTCGCCCACCCGGCGGTCCAAAGCGCGCCTGCGATCGTGGTCATCCAAGAAATCTTCGGGGTCAACGCCGTGATGCGCGGCATTGCCGACAAGCTGGCCGCCGAAGGGTGTCTTGCGCTCTGTCCGGACCTCTTCTGGCGAATCGAGCCGGGGATCGAACTCAGCGATCGAACAGAGGCGGATATGAAGCGGGCGTTCGAGTTCTTCGCCGCCTTCGATGTCGATCGTGGCGTGAAGGATATCGCCGCGACGATCGGCCATGCCCGGACATTCCGCGGCGCGTCGGGCGCGGTCGGGGCGGTCGGCTTCTGCCTTGGAGGCTTGCTGGCGTTCCTCGCCGCCGCCAGGACGCCGGCGCAGGCGTGCGTCGCCTTTTACGGCGTGGGGATCGACAGACACGCCGGCGAAGCGACTGGCGGCAAGCCGCTGATGCTGCACATAGCTGAGAAGGATCAATTCGTGCCGCCGGCGGCGCAGCGCGCGATGATCTCGGCGCTCGGCGAGCGTCCCGGGATCACCCTGCATAGCTATCCCGGCTGTGATCACGCCTTCGCCCGCGAGGGCGGTGAAAATTACGATCCGGCCGCGGCTGATCTCGCCTGGAAACGCACCATGGATTTCTTCGCGGGCAACCTCTGATGCTGGCGGTGCGCGCCCGGCAGGCCGGGGGGCCGGAGGTCTTGGAAGTCGTTGACGTTCCCGAGCCCACCGCCGGACCGGGGGAAATCGTCATCCGTCACGAGGCGATCGGCCTCAATTTCATCGACACCTATCAGCGCTCGGGGCTCTACCCGATGCGCCTGCCGGCCGTACTCGGCCAGGAGGGCGCGGGCGTGGTCGAGGCGGTGGGCGAGGGCGTGACGCGGTTCGCCATCGGCGACCGCGCCGCCTACGCCGGGCGCGCCGGCGCCTATTCCCAGGCCCACGCCGTGCCCGAAGTACGCGCGGTCAAGCTCCCGGCCGCGGTGACGAGCGAGGTCGCTGCCGCGAGCCTTCTCAAGGGCATGACCGCGGAATTCCTGCTGCGCCGCTGCCACTTGGTTCGCGCCGGCGAGACCATCCTCGTCCACGCCGCGGCGGGGGGCGTCGGCGGCATCCTCGTCCAATGGGCCAAGGCGCTTGGCGTGAGGGTCATCGGCACGGCCGGTTCCCCCGCCAAGGCCGCACTGGCAAAGGCCCTGGGCTGCGACCACGTGATTCTCTATCGCGACGAGGATGTCGCCAAATGCGTGCGCGCGATCACCGACGGCGCGGGAGTTTCGGTGGCTTATGATTCGGTTGGCCGGGACACCTTCGAGGGAACCCTCTCCAGCCTTTCCCGGCGCGGAATGTTCGTGAGCTTCGGCAACGCTTCGGGACCGCCCGCTCCCGTGGAGCCACAGCGCCTGGCGCGCGCCGGGTCGCTTTTCTTCACGCGGCCGACGCTCTTCGACTACGTCGCCACCACGGCCGAACTGGACGAAAGCGCGGGGGCCCTGCTCGGCATGATCCAGTCCGGGGCGGTGAAAATCGAAATCGGCCAGAAATTCCCCCTCGCCGAAGCGCGACGCGCGCACGAGACCCTCGAGGCCCGCCTGACTCACGGTTCGAGCGTGCTCATCCCCTAGGGTCGGATTGCCTTCGATCGCCACGCGGGCAGTCTCGGTCCGGCAAGCGGTCAGCATCGCGCGCCGCCTTGGCGTTACTTCGCCAAGGCCGGCGCCGTGAAATTGCCCGCGGGGCTATCGGGGAAGCAGCATGGCGGAGGGCGGCCTGCTGGAGGGCGCGTTTGGCGGAGAAGCCGAGGACCGCCAGTCCGATATCCGCTTGCCCGGCGCAGATCCTGCCGCGGTCGCCCTCGCCATGGACGCCGCTCGCCACGATCCCGAACTCTCGCGCAAAGCCGGCGATTACCTCGACCAGCAGGGACGACTTGCCGAAAGGCAGCAGCGGTTGGTCGACCTGCAACTCGAGCATTTCCACGAGGAGCGGAGTCTTTCATCGCAGGCCGCACGGCGAAAGCGCTTCAGCGATCGCTTGAGAAATGCGCTCCAGGCCTTCGTCGCCGTCATCGCCTCGGTTGGCGCGCTCGGCGTTGTCGGCATGGTGTGGGCGGCGGCGCACGATCATGGGCTGGTGGTCGAGGCCTTCTCCGTTCCACCCGACCTCGCTCAGCGCGGCCTCACCGGCCAGGTTGTGGCCAAGCAGGTGCTCGACCGGCTCTCGGACATGCAAGGGCAGACCGAGAGCGCGCGAGCCGCCAGCAGCTACGGCAACAACTGGGGCGACGATCTGAAGGTGGAGATCCCCCAGACCGGCGTCTCGCTGGGGGAGCTCGGCCGGTACCTGCGCGGCTGGCTCGGCCACGAAACCCGCATCTCCGGCGAGGTCTGGCGCACGCCCGCCGGACTGACGATCACGGCGCGCGTGGGCGATGGGGCGGCCAAGAGCTTCAGCGGCGCCGACGTGGACTTCGAGAGGCTGGTGCGACAGGCGGCCGAAGCTGTCTATGCTCGGACCCAACCCTATCGCTACTCCCAATATCTCGTCGCCAGCGGGCGCATTTCGGAGGCGCCCGCGGTTCTGAGCACCCTGGCTCGAGACCCCGATCGCCTGGAGCGAGCCTGGGCCCACTATGGACTGGGGACCCTGGACCTGGAGCTCAGAGGCGATGCGGCGGCCGATGCTCGCGAGCAGCGGGCCGCGCTCAGCGAGCTTCCCGCCTTCCCCCTCCGTCGGCGGTCTGACCCTCGCGGAATTCATCCTCGGGCACGATCAGGAGGCGTAGGCGCCGCGAACAGGTTCCTGGCCGCCAGCCGCTCGCGAAGCCTGGACATCGCCCCTGAGCGCATGGATACGAGCGAGGCGGTTGTTCGTCTCGACAGGGCGCTGATCGAGGGAGACGCGGCGGAAGCTATCCGCCAGACGCCGCATTTCCTGCGTGCCTACCGGTCCTCCTTTCTGAAATTTCAAATGAAATTTCCCCTTTCGGACGTGGCCTATGCCTCGGCCCTTGGGCACGATGTGTCTTCCTTGCATCGCGCGGCCGGCATGCTCGGTAGGCAAAATCCCTACGTTCAATTGGCCGACGCCCTTGTCGCGCTGGACGCCGGCGATGCCTCTTCGGTGGTCCTCCTGGGCCAGCTCGCCGATTCCCTGCCCGGGATGCGCCTGGACTACCCCGATCCATTCTTGCCTCGCACCGTTGCGTGTTGGCTGGCCATCGCCAAGTCGCGCTTCGGAGACCCCATGGGCGCGCGGGCCCTGATCGAGACCACTCCGACTGACTGCTGTCTGTGCGTCCGGGCACGGGGGATCCTCGCCGCGGCGGCCGGCGAGCGACGCGAGGCTGAGCGGTGGTTCGCCGAAGCGATCCGGCAGGCGCCGAAGCTGCCTCAGGCGTACGTGGACCGGGGCTCCGCCCGGCTAGCCTGGGGTGACGCTCAGGGCGCCCTCACCGACTCGAGAACCGCCAGCAGGCTCAGCCCCCACTATGCTGACGCGCCGAAGCTCTGGGTGACGCTCTCGCCCGGGAGGGCCGCTGGAAAGACGCCCTAGGCGAATATGATGCCGCCCGGGCGTATGCCCCGGCCTGGAACGCCTTGCGGCGCGCCCGCCAGGCGGCGGCCCGCCACGTCAACTGACGTTTGTCGGGTCCTTCCAGAGACGCTCGCCGATAGGCGCGGTCGCCCGCCGATCGGTGGCTGGCGAGTCAGGATTCCGCCGTCCCTCCGAAAGGGCGACTTCCGCGAAGCGCGAGGTTGGTCAGGTGTTCATCGACTGGAAGAAATCGGCGTTGTTCTTGGCGTTGCGGAGCTTGTCCAGAAGGAACTCGATGGCGTCCTGCGGCCCCATGGGATTGAGGATCCGGCGCAGGACGAAGGTCTTCTGGAGCTGGTCCTTCGGCGTGATGAGCTCCTCCTTGCGCGTGCCGGATTTCAGGACGTCGATGGCCGGGAAGATGCGTTTATCGGCAACCTTCCGATCAAGGATGATCTCGGAATTGCCCGTTCCCTTGAACTCCTCGAAGATCACTTCGTCCATCCGACTGCCGGTGTCGATGAGGGCGGTGGCGATGATCGTCAGCGAGCCCCCTTCCTCGACGTTCCGGGCCGCTCCGAAGAATCTCTTGGGCCTCTGCAGTGCGTTGGCGTCGACGCCGCCGGTGAGCACCTTGCCCGAGGAGGGCACGGTGGTGTTGTAGGCCCGGCCAAGCCTCGTCACCGAGTCCAGCAGGATCACGACATCGCGCTTGTGTTCGACCAGCCGCTTGGCCTTCTCGATCACCATTTCGGCAACCTGAACGTGTCGGCTGGCCGGCTCGTCGAAGGTGGAAGAGATCACCTCGCCGCGCACCGTGCGCTGCATGTCCGTGACTTCCTCCGGGCGCTCGTCGATCAAGAGGACGATCAGATAGGAGGCGGGATAGTTGGCAGCGATCGACTTGGCGATGTTCTGAAGCATCACCGTCTTTCCCACCCTTGGCGGCGATGTGATCAGGCAGCGCTGGCCCTTGCCCAAGGGCGCGACGATGTCGATCAGGCGCCCAGACCGGTCCTTCAGGGTCGGATCGTCGATCTCCATGGTCATCCGCTCCTCGGGGTAGAGCGGCGTCAAATTGTCGAAGTGGACCTTGTGGCGGACATTGTCGGGGTTTTCGAAGTTGACCTGGTCGACCTTGGTGAGGGCGAAATACCGCTCCCCTTCGCGCGGCGCCCGGATGGCGCCATCGACCGTGTCGCCGGTGCGCAGGCCGAAGCGCCGGATCTGCGAGGGGCTCACATAGATGTCGTCCGGGCCGGGTAGATAGTTTGCCTCGGGGCTGCGCATGAAACCGAAACCGTCTTGCAGCACCTCGAGCGTACCGGAGCCGAAGATCTCGACCCCCTCTTCCGCCGAGGTCTTGAGGATGGCGAACATCATGTCCTGCTTGCGCATGGCGTTCGCGTTTTCGATGTCGAGCTGTTCGGCGAAGGCCAAGAGGTCGGCCGGAGATTTCTCCTTCAGTTCTTGCAGCGACATGCGCGTGAGCCCCATGGCGGCGATCGCCTTGCTGGCTTCGCTGGGCTCGGCCGCCTCAGCGCTCGATTCGGGCTCGTAGACGGTCGCCTCCGAGGCGGTCGGGGTGTCAAGTTCGCTGATGTCTGACATTATTGGGGGCTAACGCTCTTTTTGGGCTGGATTCCGGGCGTTTGTTTCGCCTGGGGTTGCTCGGGGCTGGCTCGAGACGACCTCTTGCGGGGGGTCGCGCCAGCAAACTGAGGCGGGAGCGGATCGTGCGACTTGAAAGCCCGGGTGGGCGGCTCGGTCCGTGGAAGGCGGAGAATCGCGGCCGAAATACAAAGGCGCGTTTCAACCAAGGCAAAACACATGGCGGGTCCCAGGTCAAGGCGCCGCCTGCGTGGTTCTAGGCGCCGAACTTGGTGGTGACCGCCAGGACGATCACGATTGCGCCGACAAACGGGAGTTCGTTGGTGATCCTCCAGAACCGCTCGGAGCGATCCCGCCTTCCGGCGGCGAACGCCTTGCGGGCCACCGCCAGATAGTGATGCCAAACGAGAAGCGAACCTGCGCCGGCAAGCTTCACGATCATCCACGGGGTGAGCAGGAACCCCCATCCCAGACGTCGGGCGCCATCGTACCAAACGAGCGCGCCACCGAGAATGACGACCGCGACCATCGCCGGGTTCATGATCATACGCAGCAGCTTCGCTTCCATGACCTTGAAGGTTTGATCCGTGTCCGAGCCGACCGTGGCGCGCGTGTGATAGACAAAGAGCCGCGGCAGGTAGAGCAGGCCCGACATCCAGGCGATGACGGCAAGGATGTGCAGTCCGCGAAGGAGGTTGAACATCAACGCGCCTCGCGCTGGGCCTGACGAGCCCCGCAGTGGGCGAAGCGAAGTGGACAGCCGACTCCGTCGGGACCGTCGAGTGTGCGGCCGAGGGCCCGTTCAATCGCGTCGGCGAGGCCGGCGATGAACTCCGGCGATGTTCCCAACGCGGGAACGCGAAGATAGGGCGCTGCGCCGCGGGCCTCCGCGAGTCTTCGGTAGTCGATGTCGAGCTCCACCAGGGTTTCCACGTGCTCGCAGACAAAGGCGATCGGGTCGATCAGGACGCCCAGACCATCCCCCGCCGCTTGGCCGATCGCCTCAGGAGTCGATGGCGCCAACCACTTCATCGGTCCCACCCGGCTTTGGTAGCAAACCTGCCAATCCCAGGATGAGCCCAGGCTTTGGGCCACCTTGGCGCAGGTGGCTTCCACCTGCCAGGGGTAAGGGTCGCCCCGCTCGACTATGTTCATCGGCAGACCGTGGGCGGAAAAGAGCAGGCGCACCGGCGGTTTTCCGGCCGCCGCCCAGGTTCGTTCGATGAGCGCCGCATGGGCACTGACGAGGCCAGGATTGTCATACCAGCAGCAGATCGCACGGCTGGGGACTCGGCCTCGATAGACCTCGCGCCAGGCTTTCAGGGACGAGGCGGTGGTAGTCGTGGAATACTGGGGATAGAGCGGCGCCAGCACCACCTGCTGGGGATCGAAGGCCTCTACTTGCGCGGCCGTCTCGCCGCTGGTGGGCGCGGCATGGCGCATGGCGACGAAGACCTCGACCTTCGCCGGCGCCAGCCGCGCATCGAGGACTGCTTGCAGCGCCGCCGCCTGCGCTCTCGTCTCCGAAAGCAGGGGCGAGCCACCGCCCATCAACGCATAGTTCGCGATAGCGCTCTTCAGTCGGGCTCGGGCCAGGACCGCCGCCAGCGGTCGCTGCAGCGGACCAGGCAGGCCCAGGATCGCTGGGTCGGCGAACAAGCTTCTGAGAAAGGGCCCCACGGCCTGGGAACCCTCTGGCCCGCCGAGATTGAGAAGGACGACGGCGACCTTCGCGGCGGCTTGCATCATCCTGCAGTTACCTGCTTCACCGCGCCCTCGATGTTGGCGAGCGGCGTTTCCGGTGGCGCCCCGTGTCCGAGGTCGAGGATCCATGGTCCGGAGCGATCGGCGGTCGGTCGAGGGTTACGCCAGCCACGACGCGCGGCATGGGCGCGGAGGAGTTCGAGCTCATGAAGACTGTTAAATCGACTATCTCCTCACGCCTCAAGCCTGGGCCAGTCGGGGCAACCGGCTCACTTCCTTAATGAAAGATTAAGAATCGTGAAGTTGAGGTGATAAGGCGGTGAAACACGGGGACAACCACGAGCCGGAGAGATCTGCTCAGTGGATTCGCTACCATCGTAGCCGCCACGAGCCTGGGGCGCACGGCAAGGGAAAATATCGGGGATAAGTTTCCATCGCTTTGCAGGGCATGAACAAAATGGCGGCGAAAGCGGGATGATTCGGTTGAGGGCGCTCTTGGCTGCACCGCGAACCAGGATCGGTGGAGAGACCGTCCACTGGTTCCTTTGCTGTGGAGATGTGGGCCGCGCGTCCGGCGCTTGTCCACCGCCGCGGGGAGCCTTGCGTTCCCTGGCCGAAACTGTCCCACCAGAAAGCCCCGGACCGCACCGCTCGCTAAGGTTTTGTTAAGGATGTCTGCACCGGTATTTTTGCAGCGCCGGTCAGGGCGATGACCCCCCCATCCAGGCTTGCCACCTACTTCCACGTCCATCTGGTCTCCGATTCCACCGGCGAGACCTTGAACGCCATGGCCCGGGCGGTCTGCGCCAGGTTCACCAACGTGCTTCCCATCGAGCACATCTACGCCCTGGTGCGCTCTCAGAGGCAGCTCGAGCGCGCCCTGAAGGAGATCGGCAACGCTCCTGGCGTGGTGCTGCACACCATCGTCGACGCCAGCCTGAGGGCCGCGCTCGAGGACGGCTGCCAGAAGCTCGATATGGCGTGCATCGCTGCCCTGGACCCCCTCGGCGCGGCTCTGTCACGATATTTTGGCGCGCCCTTGCTGAGGCGCGTCGGCGCCCAGTACGCACTTGACACCGACTATTTCAACCGCATGGACGCCCTCTCCTACGCCATGGCCCACGACGACGGCCAAGGTGGCCAGGACCTCGAGCGAGCCGACGTGATTCTCGTCGGGGTCTCGCGCACCTCGAAGACCCCGACCTGCATCTACCTTGCGCATCGAGGCGTGCGCGCAGCCAATGTCCCGCTGGTGGGGCCGGCCCGAGCCGTCGACCGACTGGATGGGATCAAGGCTCCGGTCGTGGGCCTGACCGTCTCGCCCGACCGCTTGGTGCAGATCCGGAGAAATCGGCTCAAGAGTCTCAACGAGGGGCGCGAAAGCAGCTACGTCGATGTCGACCTGGTTCGCCAGGAGATCGTCGATGCGCGCCGGATGTTCGAACGCCAGGGTTGGCCCGTCATCGACGTGACCCGCCGTTCGGTGGAGGAGACGGCCGCGGCGGTGATCAACATTCTCTCCGGCGGCCGCGGCCAGGTGGAGGTTCTTGGATGATTGCCCTGACCCTCGCCTCGACGAGCGCCTCAAGATCGGCGATCCTCGAGGGTGCCGGGGTCGCGTTCGAGACCATGGCTCCAGGTGTTGATGAGGGGGAGATCAAGGACCGCCTGCTGAGCACGGGCGAAGGACCACTCCAGATCGCCCTGGCCCTGGCGGCGCTCAAGGCGATGACCGCCTCGAGGGGCCGCCGCGGTCTCGTCATCGGCGCCGACCAGACGCTCGAGATTGACGGCGAACTCCTCGACAAGGCGCGCTCGCTCGACGAGGCGCGCCGCCGACTGCTCGCTCTGCGAGGTCGCGCGCACCTGCTGCATTCGGCCGTCGCTCTGGCCGAGGACGGCGCGGTCGTTTGGCGTGCGCACGAAACCGCCCGTCTGGCGGTAAGGGATTTCTCCGACGAGTTCCTTGCCGCCTACCTCGACCAGGAGGGCGAGAGGATTTTGGACTCGGTGGGGGGTTACCGGCTGGAGGGGCTCGGGGCGCAGCTGTTCGCGGCGATCGAGGGTGACTATTTCTCGGTTCTCGGGTTGCCGCTGCTGCCCCTGCTCGCCCAGCTTCGCGAGCGCGGCGCCGTCGCGTCATGAAAAAGGGCATCACGGCAGCGACGCGCCTGGCCGGCGTGGTTGGCCTTCCGATTTCCCACTCCCTGAGCCCGGTTCTTTTCAACGCCTGGCTGGCTGCGGCGGCGATCGACGCTGTCTACCTTGCTTTTTCACCGTCGGAGGAAGGCTTTGGGCGGTTCGTCGCGGGCGTATGCGAAGGGGCCGCTCTTGGCCTGAACGTCACCGCGCCCTTCAAAGAAGCGGCGCTGGCGCTGCCTGGCCGCCACGCGAGTCCGCGGGCCGACCGCGCCGGAGCGGCGAATCTCCTTGTCTTCGCGGCCGATGGGTCGATCGCCGCCGACAACACCGATGGCGTCGGCTTGATGATGGCTCTGGCGAAGGCGTCAGGAGAGTGGAAACCAGCGAACGGGCCAGCGGTGATTCTTGGGGCCGGCGGTGCGGCCCGGGCCGCGGCGGCGGCGTTGCTCGAGGCCGGCGCCTCCCAGGTTCGGATCATCGGTCGTCGACCGGGCGCCGCAGCGCGGCTGGCGAACTGGTTCGATGCGGGGGTCAAGGCGGTGGGCTCCGACAAGGTGGAGTCCGCGCTGACTGACGCCAATCTCGTCATCAACGCCACCCCGCAGGGCCAGGGGGGTCAGGACGCCCCGACAATTCCGCTCGAGGCGGCGCCGAGGGCGGCGGTCGTCATGGACATGGTCTACCGCCCCGTCCACACCGCATTCCTGGAGCGGGCGCAACGCCTGGGCCATCCCACCGTCGACGGGCTGGCGATGCTCATCGGCCAGGCCGAGCCGAGCTTCGCGGCTTTGTTTGGCGCACCACCGCCGCGGATCGACGTCCGCTCTCTCGCCCTGGCGGTGATCGCTCGATCCACATGATCATTGTCGGACTCACCGGGTCCATCGGCATGGGCAAGACCACCACCGCCTCGCTCTTCGCCGAGGCAGGCGCGGAGGTGTACGATGCCGACGCCGAGGTCCGACGCCTCTATGCGCGAGGCGGCGGGGCCGCAGGCGCCATTGAAGCGGCCTTTGCCGGAGTCACTGTTGAAGGAGCCGTCGACCGCGGGAAGCTTTCCGAGCGCGTGCTGGGCGACCCGGCGGCGCTCGAGCGACTGAACGCCATCGTCTGGCCCCTGATGCGCGGCGCCCGCGGTGCGTTCTTTCGTCGCGCCAGGGAGGCCGGAACCGAGTTCGTGATTCTGGACATTCCCCTGTTGCTGGAGACCGGGGGCGAGCGGGACGTCGAGGTGGTGGTGGTTGCCTCGGCCCCACCCGATGTGCAGCGGCGGCGCGTGATGGCCAGACAGGGTATGACGGCGGCGAAGTTCGAGGCGGTCCTTGCCGCGCAGATGCCCGATGCGGAAAAGCGCGCTCGCGCCGACTTCGTGGTCGACACCAGCCAGGGGATCGAAGATGCGCGCCGACAGGTGATCGCCATCCTCGCGGTCTTGCGCGGCGCGGGCGAACCGGGTCATTGATCGGGACCATGGCGCGCGAGATCGTCCTCGATACCGAGACCACCGGCCTCGATCCCAGGCATGGCCACCGGATCATCGAGATCGCCTGCGTGGAGATCGACGATTTCATACCCACTGGGCGACACTTCCACCGCTACGTGGATCCAGAGCGCGAGATCGACGCCGACGCCGAGCGTGTGCATGGCCTTTCCGCCACCTTTCTGGCCGGCAAGCCGCGCTTCGCCGATTCCGGCGTGGCCGACGCCTTTCTCGACTTCGTTGGCGACGCCCCCCTGGTCGCTCACAACGCAGGTTTCGACCGCGGCTTCGTGAACCACGAACTCGATCGCGCCGGGCGCCCGCCCCTGCATCCGGAACGTTGGGTCGATACTCTCAGCCTCGCGCAAAAGCGCTTTCCCAGCCTCTCCAACTCACTCGATTCGCTTTGCAAACGCTTCAAGATTTCGCTCGCCGAGCGCGAACGTCATGGGGCGTTGGTCGACGCCCGGCTGTTGGCCTGCGTCTATTTGGAGCTGCGCGGGGGGCGCGAGCGGGCGCTAGAGCTGGGCGCCGCGGCGGCCCGGGGCGTCTCGCAGATCATCGCCCAGGCGACCTATGGCGCGCGGCCGCGCGCCCTTACGCCGCGAATCACCCCAGCCGAGCGCGCCGCCCACGAGATCTTTGTGCGAGAAACGTTGAGCGCCGGGGCCCTGTGGCTCAAGGCTGCTCCCTGAAGTCCCCCGCCCGCCGCCGCCCCTAGGCGTTGCCTGCCACCTGACCTTCGCCTTGAGCGCGTCTGGCGGCATAGATGCCGGCGAAATCTATTGGCTCGAGCATGAACGGCGGAAATCCCCCCTCTCCGGACAAGTCGGCGATCAAGCGCCTGACGAATGGGAAGAGGTACCTTGGGCATTCGATCATCAGCACCGGTTCGAGGTCCGCCTGTGAGACACCGACGACCTCGAACAGCCCGGCATAGGCCAGTTCGATGTGGAACACGGTGTCCGCCTCCCGCGCGGCGCGCGCGGTGAGCTTCACTTCGACTTCGTAGAGACCGTCGTCACGACCCCGCACATTGAGTTCGACGCCCAGATCGATCTGCGGCTGGGCGGCGCCGCCGCGAAGGGACTCGGGCGCGTGCGGACTCTCGAACGACAGATCGCGGACATACTGGGCGAGGATGCGAATCCCCCCCTGGCCGGGCTGTACCTCGATGGGCGGGACTTGCGGCGGCGCGCCGTTGGCGGCATCGGTCATGGGAGCGGGCCGTGTGTCTGAGAGGCGATGGTTGAGCTGCTACTTCGACGGCGAGCGGGCTCGCTAACACGGGCCGCGCCGCGCGCGCAACGCAACCGGCTGACGGAATGGTTTGGGGCGACTATATTAGCTTCGTCATTCGTGATCTCTCCGGTGTCGCCTTGCAGGTTCTGGAACTCGTCATTCTCGCGGTGCTGGCCGCGGTGGTCCTCTTTCAGCTCTACGCTGTCCTGGGCCGCAGGGTTGGCCGCGGGCCAGGCGATCTGCAGCGGGCGCAGACCGCGCCGGCCGCGCTCGAAACGAGCCAGCGAATAGCCGGAGCCCCGGATGAAGCCGCCCCCTTGACCGGCTTGGCCGCGGTGAAGGCCCGCGATCCAGCATTCGACGTCGGTCATTTCCTGCAGGGCGCAAGACAGGCCTATCAAATGATCGTCACCGCATTCGCCAAGGGAGACAGGGCCGTTCTCAAACCGCTTCTCTCGCCGCAGGTGATGGAGGGGTTCGAAGCGGAGATCAGCCGACGGGAAAGCGAGGGCGTCTCGGAAAGCGTAGATTTCATTCAGCCGCCGAGGGCCGACTTCGAGGGCGTCGACCTCTTCGGCGATATCGTCAAAGCCTCGGTCCGGTTCCTCGCCGAGTTCCGCAGCCGCAGCACCGGGCCGCAAGGCGAAGCGGTGGACGACAAGCGCACCGCCGAGGTGTGGACCTTCGAGCGCAATCTCAAGAGCCGCGATCCGAACTGGACTCTCATCCACGTCGACGCCGCCGAGGCGTGAACACCGCTCGGCGGTACGCGCCGGCTGCTCCGATCCTCGCCGCCATCCTCCTTTCGGCTTGCGCCGGCGCCGGTGGATTTGCACGCCTTCCAGGCTGGACGAGCGAGGATCACGCCGCCGGCCTCGCTGCGTTTCAGAAGGCATGTTCGGTTGCGTCCTCTCCTGGGGTGGCGGAAGTTTGCGCGCGGGCCCGGGAATTGGGTCCGGCGCGCGAAACGCGGGCGAAGCGTTTCCTCGAGACCAATTTCAGGCTGCAGCGGGCCAGCGGGCCGGGGCTCCTGACAGCCTATTTCTCCCCGATCTACGACGCCCGCAGGACGCGGGGCGGAGACTTTACCGCTCCGCTCAGGCCCCGGCCCCCAGATCTTCCTCGCGCCGACTGGGGTCCGGGCGGCTCGGCGCACTATGTCGATCGGACCGCAATCGAAGCCAGGGAGACCACGGCCTCACTGGCCTGGTTGCGCCCCGAAGAACTTTTCATTCTCCAGATCCAAGGCTCCGGATCGCTGGTGTTCGAAGACCGCACGCGCGCCAGGGCCGCATTTGACGGCGACAACGGCGCGCCCTTCCTGGCCATTGGAGCGGTGCTGAAGCGGCGGGGCCTGATCGGCCGGGACGGCTCTGGCGAGGATGTTCGGCGGTGGCTGGCGGCGAACCGCGGTCCCCTCGCCGATGAGGTGATGCGCCTGGATCGCCGCTACGTCTTTTTCCGCCTGCTTCCCGACGATGGCGATGAGCCATCGGGCGCCGCCGGGGTTCCGCTCATTCCGGGCCGGACTATCGCCGTGGACCTCGCCGCGCACCACCTGGGAGAACTATTCTGGATGGACGCCGAGCCACCCGATGGGGGACTGCCTGGGTATCGCCGCCTGGCCGTCGCCCTGGACACCGGCGGCGCTCTCGAGGGCGCGGCGAGGGCCGACCTCTATCTGGGTCGCGGGCCTGCCGCGGGGCTTGAGGCCGGTCGGGTGCGGCATGTCTTATATCTCTATCGGCTCGCCCCTAACCGGGGTCACGGCCGGTGAGCCGTCGCCGATCGCGCCCAGACGGCGAGCTGTGGGCCAAGATCGCCGCGACGGTGACGCCGCTGCCGGGCCGCCTCGCCGGTGAACCCGCTGAAGTAGCGAGGTCGCCGGCGGAAGCTCCGGCCCCAGTTCGCCGCCGCCCGACGCCCCCCAACAGGACGCGCTCAGAGACGCTCGCACCTCGAGCTATCGAGCCGGGAAGGCTGCGGCGCATCGCTCGCGGCGCGCTGCACCTGGAGGCGCGGCTCGATCTCCACGGGATGGATCAGGCGCGCGGCCACGCGAGCCTCGCTGAATTCATTCTCCGCGCCCATGCCGATGGCGCCAGGGCGGTGTTGGTCATCACCGGCAAGGGGGTGCGCGGGGACGGAATCCTGCGTCGCGCCGTCCCCGAGTGGCTCTCCGAGCCACCGCTTCGAGGCATGGTGGCCGGGATAGCCACGGCCAGCCGAAAGGATGGAGGGGAAGGCGCGCTGTACGTCACCCTTCGCCGACCCGCGCTCCCGCGCTCCCCCCAAAGCTAGCTAGCGGCGCCGCGAGGCCTTTTCCTCGAACCCGGACCGCCCTTCGCGCGCCTCCAGCGCGGCGGCGATCTCGTCGAGACTGACGCCGGCCCCCGCGAGCACCGCCAGCCAATGGTAAAGAAGGTCGGCGCTTTCGGCGGCGACGGCGTCTCGATCTCCCTTGAGGGCGGCGAGGGCTGTCTCGAGCGCCTCTTCACCCAACTTTTTCGAGGCGAGGGTCGGATCGCCGATCAGCCTTGCGGACCACGACTTCTTCGGATTGGCGCCTCGGCGGCTCTCGATGACCGCCGCCAGGCGCTCGACCACCTCGCTGAACCGACTCATGCCCTGTCCCCTTCTGTGAGCCGTACCGGAACTCCCGCCTTGTGCATCGCCAGCTTGACTTGGCCGATGGTGATCTCCCCGAAGTGGAAGACCGAGGCGGCAAGCACGGCGTCCGCTCCGCCCACCGTCACCGCGTCGGCGAAATGCGCCGTCGTGCCGGCGCCGCCGCTGGCGATCACCGGGATCCGCACCGCCGAGGTGACCGCCGTCAGGAGACCGAGGTCGTAGCCGCGTTTGCGCCCGTCTTCATCCATCGAGGTGAGGAGTATTTCGCCGGCCCCGCGCCGCTCGGCCTCTCTGGCGTAAGATACCGCGTCCAGATTCGTCCGACGGCGTCCGCCGTAGGCAAAGACGCGCCACCCCGTCTCACGGCGCGTCCTTCTGCGCGCGTCGATGGCGACGACCACGGCCTGGGAGCCGAAGGCGTCGGCGCACCGCGAAATGAGGTCCGGGTCTTCGGTCGCCGCCGTGTTGATGGCGATCTTGTCGGCGCCGGCGCGGAGCAGCGCCCTCCCCACCGCCGCCGTGCGCACTCCCCCGCCGACCGAGAGCGGCATGAAGCAAACATCCGCGGTGCGGGTAATCGCGTCCAGCATTGCGCCGCGGCCCTCCTGGCTCGCGGTGATGTCGAGAAACATCAGCTCGTCCGCTCCGGCGCGATCGTAGGCGGCGGCCTGTTCCACCGGATCACCGGCGTCGGCCAGATCGACAAAGCGCACGCCCTTGACCACCCGCCCGTCCTTCACGTCGAGGCACGGAATGACCCGAACCTTGAGCATCAGCCGCTCGCCGCCCCCAGCGCCCGCGCCGGATCGATCGCGCCGGCGTAGAGCGCCCGGCCCAGCACCGCGCCGGCGATCGGCACGCCAGGGCGCGCCCGCAGGCGGACGATGTCTTCCACGCGGGCCAAGCCGCCGGCGGCGATCACTGGAATCGCGACAGCATCGGCCATCGAGCCAAAGACCTCGATGTCAAAGCCCGTCTGCGCCCCGTCGCGCGCAATGTCGGTGACGATGAGGGAGCAAACCCCGGTGTCCTCAAACCGGCGGGCGACGTCGACCCCGTCGAGAGCGGTGCGGCGGGTCCAGCCCTCGACGGCGACCCTTCCCTTCCGCACATCCACGCTGACCGCGATCTGTCCAGGCCAGCGCCGCGCCGCCGCCTTCACCAGAGCGGGATTGCTGACGGCCGCGGTGCCGAGAATCACCCGACCGACCCCCGCTTCCATCCATGCCGCCACGTCGGCGGGGGAACGGATGCCGCCCCCCAGCTGGATCGGTATCGAAACCGCGGCGAGGATCGCTTTCACGGCGCTGTCGTTGATGGCCCGTCCCGCGACCGAGCCGTTCAGGTCAACGACGTGCAGCCAGGAAAAACCGGCCCGCGACCACTTCATCGCCTGGTCCGCCGGCGAGGCGTTGAACACGGTGGCCGTGGCGAGATCCCCACGCACCACCCGCACGCACTGGCCATCCTTCAGATCTATGGCCGGATAGAGGATCATGGTCGCCAGGCGAGGAAGTTGGCGAGGACCGTGGCGCCCGTCGCCTGAGACTTCTCGGGGTGGAACTGGACGCCGGCGAGATTATCCCGCCTCACCGCCGCGGCGAATGTTTCGCCGTGCGTGGTCCGCGCGGCGACGTCCCGCTGGTCGGCCGGGAAGAAGGCGTAGGAGTGGGTGAAATACATGTGCGCGCCTTGCGGCAGGCCGGCCAACAGCGGTGTCCCGAGGCTGCCCTCGAGAGTGTTCCACCCGATGTGAGGAACCTTGAAGCGCGGCTCGGCCGGTGCAAGGCGACGGACCTCGCCGGCCATCCAGCCGAACCCGGCGGTCTCTGCGAATTCGAGGCCCCGGCTCGCCATGAGCTGCATCCCCACGCAGATCCCAAG
Organism: Caulobacteraceae bacterium; assembly: GCA_036511715.1. GTDB lineage: Bacteria > Pseudomonadota > Alphaproteobacteria > Caulobacterales > Caulobacteraceae > Acaudatibacter. Next base: position 80,988 of record DATCBS010000014.1, on the reverse strand, counting down.
GAACGGGGCGCCACGCAGCCGTGTCGCATGGGTCATCGCCTCGATCAGGCCGGACAGCGACCCAACGGCGGCCATGCACGCGGCGAAGGCCCCGACGCCCGGCAGCACTACCCAGTCGGCGTTGGCGATGATGTCCGGGTCCGACGTGATCAATACCCTCGGCGAGGGGGAGGTGGCGCGCGCCGCCCCGACGAGCGCCTTTTCAGCCGAGCGTAGATTGCCCGAGCCGTAGTCGATCAGGGCCACGGTCAGCATCGGCCCGGCTCTCTCAGAGGGCGCCTTTTGTCGACGGGACCGCGCCGCCGGTCTTGGCGTCGATCTCGACGGCGGTCCGCAGGGCCCGGCTCAGAGCTTTGAAACCGCTTTCGGCGATGTGATGCGAATTCTCGCCGTAAAGAGTCTCGAGGTGCACGCAGGCGCCCGCGTTCATGGCCAGGGCGTGGTGGAATTCCTTGAAGAGTTCGGTGTCCATGTCGCCGACCTTGGGTTTGGAGAACGATACTCGCCAGATCAGGTATGGGCGGTTGGAGAGATCGACCGCGCAACGGGTCAGGGTCTCGTCCATCGGGATATAGGCGTCGCCGAATCGCCGGATGCCGTCGAACCCGCCCAGGGCTTGGCGGACCGCTTGACCCAGAACGATTCCGGTGTCCTCGACGGTGTGGTGCATGTCGATGTGCAGATCGCCCCGAGTCGCCACTTCGAGGTCGAAGCCGCCGTGGCGGGCGAAGCTCTCGAGCATGTGGTCGAAGAAGCCGATCCCGGTCGCGATCGTGCTCGCGCCGGTTCCATCGAGGTTCAGGCGGAGCCGGATATCGGTCTCTTTGGTCTTGCGTTCGACCTGTGCGGTCCTTGCCATGTCCGTCAAAGTCCCTGAGCGGTCGCCAGTTCGCGCAGGCAGACCTGCGGTCGCGGTCCATAGTGTGAAATCACTTCGGCGGCGGCTAGCGAAGCCAAACGCCCGCAGACATCGAGCGACTTGCCGTTCGCCAGCGCATGAAGAAAGCCGGCGGCGTATTGGTCGCCGGCGCCTGTGGTGTCCGCCACCCGATCGACCGCGAGGGCCCCTACCGCAAGCTGTTCGCCATCGGCTATGATCACCGACCCGTTCTCGCCCCGAGTGACCGCGACGATCCTCGCCAGGTCCGCGGCGGACCTTGCCGCGACGGAGAAGTCCGACGTCCGAAAAAGTGACAGGAGCTCGGCCTCATTTGCGAAGACGACGTCGACCTGGCCCCGGATGAAGCCGAGCAACGTCTCGCGATGTCGGTCCACGACAAAGGCGTCCGAAAGGCTGAGTGCGATGGACCGCCCCGCCCCGCGCGCGAGACCGGCCGCCCTGGCGAAGGCGCGCCGGGCCTCGGGCGGGTCGAAGAGATAGCCTTCCAGATAAAGGACGGCGCCGCCCTCGACGACCGCGGAGTCGATGTCATCGTGACCGAGTTCGACCGCCGCCCCGAGGTAGGTGCACATGGTGCGTTCACCATCCGGGGTGACGTTGGCGAGACATCGGCCGGTGCTTGGGCCACCGACGAGCGCGCCGCCGCGAAATTCGACCCCGATGGCCCTCATATCATGAGCGAAGACCTCGCCGAGCTGATCGTCGGCGATCTTTCCCAGAAAGGCGGCGCGGCCGCCAAGACTCGCCACCCCTGCCGCGGTGTTGGCGGCCGAGCCGCCCGAGGCCTCCACCCCGGGGGCCATGCGCGCGTAGAGCGCGTGCGCGCGAGACTCGTCGATCAGAGTCATGGCGCCCTTGGCCAGGCCCTCGGCCTGGAGAAATCGTTCCGACGCCGGGGCGATGACATCGACGATCGCGTTCCCGATGGCGACGACGTCGTAAAGGCGTGGCATGGGTGATGAGAGGTCCAGGCGGGCGGGCGCGAAGGCGACCTACAGCAAGGCGGGACGCCTGACGAGAGCATCGGACGTTCACGCCCCCACGAAGAACTCTCGCGAGGGGCAGAGATCGGCGAGAGTGCAACCGCCGCATTTGGGGCGCCGCGCGAGGCAGACGTAGCGTCCATGCAGGATGAGCCAGTGATGAGCGCGAGCCCGCCTCTCCTTGGGCGTCACGCGCATCAGATCGGCTTCGACCTGGCCCGGAGTCTTGCCGAGCGAGAGGCCGAGGCGGTGCGCGACGCGGAAGACGTGAGTATCGACCGCGATCGCCGTCTCGGCGCCCAGCTCGTTGAGGACGACGCTCGCGGTCTTTCGGCCGACCCCGGGGAGGGCCTCGAGCGCTTCCCGGCGCAGAGGAACCCCGCCGCCGTGCTCCGTCTCGAGGATTCGCGACAGCGCGATGAGATTTCTCGCCTTGGTGCGGAAAAGGCCAATCGAGGCGATGAACGGGATGAGGCCCGCCTCGCCGATCGCGATCATCCCGGCCGGCGTGTCGGCGACCTCGAAGAGCCGCGCGGTAGCCGCATTGACCGATTTGTCGGTGGCTTGCGCCGACAGCACCACCGCTGCGAGCAGGGTGAACGGCGAGCGGTAGCGGAGTTCGGTCCGCGGTTCTGGGACCGCGGCCGCCAGACGGGCGAAGATCTCGGCGATCCGGCGTCGCTCGGCGGGCGGGGGCTTGGTGCTCATCGCCCGACCATGGTGATCTTCCCACATCTGGCCAAGCAGAAGATGGCCTCCTATTCTCGCGCGCGATGGACGGCCCGCTCTACATGGACGCGGTGATAACGCCGCACCGCTCCCTCTCGAAGCGGGGGCTCATCGTTCTGATCAGCATCCTCACCCTGATCAACGCGACAACGGCGACGGCGTTCGTCGTGCTCGGCGCCGGCCCGGTTCCGATCTTCTTGGCCCTGGACGTCATCGCCCTGATCGGCGCCTTCCTCATCAGCCGGCGCGCCACGGCGAGCACCGAGCGGATTCAGGTCAGCGCCCGGGAGGTGCGGGTTTCGCTCGAGACCAGTCGCGGTGCGACGGTGATGTGGTCTTCCCCGACCGCCTTCACGCGTGTCGCTCTTCACGGTGAAGCCGAGGATGCGACCGACCTGCGCCTGAGGCTTTCCAACCGGGAAGTGGCCGTGGCCGGCGCCCTGAGCCGCGGCGAACGCCTCAATTTCTGCCAAGCCCTCGATCGGGCCATCATGCGCGCCCGCGCCGGCGCCCTGCCGGCTTGAGAGCTTCGCGCGCCATTAGAGGATGAACCGCGAAAGATCGGCGTTGCGCGAGAGCTCCTCCACCCGCTCACGCACATAGGCCCCGTCGATCCTCACCGACTCCGCCGGGCGATCGCCGGCCTGAAAGCTGATCTCCTCCAGGACCTTTTCGAGCACCGTCTGCAGTCGACGCGCGCCGATGTTCTCCAGCGAGGCGTTCACCGCCTCGGCGGCGTCTGCAAGGGCGTCGATGGCGTCTTCCGAAAAGGTAATCTCAACCCCCTCGGTGGCGAGAAGCGCCTGATGCTGGCGGATGAGATTGGCTTCCGGCTCGGTGAGAATCCGCCGCAGATCCTCACGCGTCAGGGCCTTGAGCTCCACCCGGATCGGCAGCCGGCCCTGGAGTTCGGGAAGCAGGTCGGAAGGCTTGGCCACATGGAACGCGCCGGAGGCGATGAAGAGGATGTGGTCGGTCTTCACCGGCCCGTATTTTGTCGAGACGGTGGTCCCCTCGATGAGCGGCAGGAGGTCTCGCTGGACGCCCTCGCGAGAGATGTCCGCGCCCATCCGCTCGCTCTTGGAGGCGACCTTGTCGATCTCGTCGAGGAAGACGATCCCGTCGTTCTCCGCCAGATGCAGGGCGTCCTGGGTCAGGGCTTCCTGATCGACCAGCTTGTCGCTTTCCTCGGCGATCAGGGGCGCCCAGGCGCCGGCGACTGTGGTCTTGTGGGTCTTGGTCCTGCCGCCGAACGCCTTGCTCATGATCTCCGAGAGATTGAGCACTCCCAGCGAGGCGCCGGGCTGGCCGGGAATGTCGAAGCCCTGCAGCGGCGAGCCGGTGTCGGCGAGGGTGAGTTCAACCTCCTTGAGATCAAGTTCGCCGCCGCGAAGCTTCCCGCGAAACGATTCCCGCGTCGCGGCGCCGGCGCCCTGGCCCACCAGCGCGTCCAGCAGCCGCTCCTCGGCTGCTTGATCCGCCTTCGCGCCGACCGCGGAGCGCCGCCGGTCGCGGACCATGACAATCGCGGTCTCGACGAGGTCGCGGATGATCTGGTCGACGTCGCGTCCGACATAGCCCACCTCGGTGAACTTCGTCGCCTCGACCTTCAGGAACGGGGATTGGGCGAGCCTGGCCAGGCGCCGCGCGATCTCGGTCTTGCCCACCCCGGTAGGACCGATCATCAGGATGTTCTTGGGCATGATCTCATCGCGGAGCGCCTCGGGCGCCCTGCGGCGTCGCCAGCGGTTGCGCAGGGCGATCGCCACCGCTTTCTTCGCCTCGCCCTGGCCGACGACGAAGCGGTCCAGCTCCGAAACGATCTCCCGCGGCGTGAACTCGCTCATGCGTCCTCGACGGTCTCCACCGTCAGTTCGGTGTTGGTGTAGACGCAGATCTCCGCCGCGATGGCCATCGCCCGCCGGGCGACCTGCTCGGCGGTCATCTCGAAGTCGCACAGGGCCCGAGCCGCCGCCAGGGCATAGGCCCCGCCCGAACCAATCGCCGCCACGCCGTTCTCCGGCTCCAGCACATCGCCAGCCCCGGAGAGGGTGAAGATCGAGCGCGAGTCGGCGGCGATCAGCATCGCCTCCAGGCGGCGCAGATAGCGATCCGTGCGCCAGTCCTTGGCCAGATCCACGCAGGCCCGGACGAGTTGCTCCGGGTACTGGTCCAACTTCGCCTCCAGCCTCTCGATGAGGGTGAAGGCGTCGGCGGTGGCCCCGGCGAAACCGGCCACCACCCGTCCTCCGGCGAGACGCCGCACCTTGCGAGCGTTGCCCTTGACGATTGTCTGGCCCATGGAGACCTGTCCGTCGCCGGCGATCACCGTCGATCCGGCCTTGCGAACGGCCAGAATGGTGGTCCCATGCCAGTCGGGAAAATCTGCCCTTCGCATCGTCGGCCATGTGGCGGCGCGCGGCCCCCGGGTCAAGGCGGTTGACCTTTTCGCCCGAGGAGGTCGAGCGCTACGCCCGCCACCTGGTCCTGCGCGAGATCGGCGGCCCGGGTCAGCAGAAGCTGAAGGCGGCGAGCGTGCTCATCGTCGGCGCTGGGGGGCTGGGCGCCCCGGCCTCGCTCTACCTCGCCGCCGCGGGAGTCGGCCGGATCACCCTCGCCGATCCGGACCTGGTCAGCCTCTCGAATCTCCAACGGCAGGTGATCTATGGCGTCGCCGACCTCGAGGCGGACAAGGTGGAGGCCGCCGCCGCGCGCCTGGCCGCGATCAACCCCAACACGGCGATCGAGCCTCTGGCGGTGAGCGTGACCGCCGCTAACGCCGGCGCCCTGGTCGCGGGCCACGATCTGGTCCTCGACGGCACGGACGACTTCGCCACGCGGTTCGCGGTCAACGCGGCCTGTGTCGCCGAACGTCGGCCGCTGATCAGCGGCGCCATAGGCCGCTGGACCGGACAGGTCGCGGTTTTCGAGGGTCGGCCCTGCTATCGCTGCCTGGTGCCGGAGATCCCGCCGGAGGCCGAGACCTGCGCCGCGGTCGGGGTCATCGGCGCCCTGGCGGGGGTTATCGGCTCGATGATGGCGCTCGAGGCGGTCAAGCTCGTCACCGGCGCCGGAGAGGTCCTCCTGGGCCGCCTGCTGATCCTCGACGCCCTCTCCGCAGAAGCGCGCACCGTGAGGATCGGCGCCGACCCGCAATGTCCGGTGTGCGGCCGGCCCTGAGCGCCCTCACAGCATCGAGGGGATCACGCGGTCGGGGGGCTTGTGGCCATCCATCCAGGTCCGGATGTTGATGATGACCTTTTCGCCCATGTCGATGCGTCCCTCGATGGTCGCCGAACTCATGTGCGGCAAGAGGACGACGTTGGGCAGCTTCAGCAGCTTGGGATTCACCGCCGGTTCGTGCTCGTAGACGTCCAGGCCGGCGCCCGCGAGTTCGCCGCGCTGGAGCATCCCGGCCAGGGCCGCCTCGTCGATGATCTCGCCGCGAGCGGTGTTGACGACGATGGCATGGGGCTGCAGCAGCTTCAGCCGGCGCGCCGAAAGCAGATGGTAGGTCGCCGGGGTGTGCGGACAGTTCACGCTCACCACGTCCATCCGCGCCAGCATCTGGTCGAGGCTTTCCCAGTAGGTGGCCTCCAGTTCCTCGGCGATCCTCGGGCTGACCGGCTTTCGGTTGTGATAGTGGATGGAAAGGCCGAACGCCCGCGCCCGCTTGGCCAGCGCCTGGCCGATCCGTCCCATGCCGACGATTCCCAGACGCTTCCCCCACAGCCGCCGCCCGAGCATCCAGGTCGGGGACCAGCCGCGAAATTCGCCTGCCTGGACGATGTTGGCGCCTTCGACCACCCGCCTCGCCGCGGCCAGGACCAGACCCATTGTGAGGTCGGCGGTGTCTTCGGTCAGAACGCCGGGGGTGTTGGTGACCGTGATCCCGTGGGCGTTGGCCGCGGGGACGTCTATATGGTCCACTCCCACCCCGAAATTGGCGATGAGCTTGAGCTTGTCGCCGGACCGGGCCAGGAGGGGCGCATCGATGCGATCGGTGATGGTGCAGGCCAGGACGTCGGCCCGCTGCATGGCCAGCGCCATATCGTCGGCGTTCATCGGCGTGTCGTCGAGGTTCAATTCGGTGTCGAACAACTCGCGCATCCGCGTCTCCACCGGATCGGGGAGTTTGCGGGTGACGACGACCTTCGGCTTGTGGGCGGCCATGGCGGTCTTGGACAAAGGTCTTGCGGCGCGACGGGGATGTCTTCTGACCTCTAGCAAAGCGGCGACCCACGGCCAAGCAAGCGACGTCTCACCCCGACGGCCCGCATGGCTGGCGGCGGCCGCGCTCGCCGCCGCCGCCCTGGCGTCCTGCGGCGTCCATGGCGGCGAGGGCGGCAACTGTCCGCCCGAGGCTAGGGGTAAGAGCGTTTCGGGATTTTGTGTGCCGCGCTACCTCAGCCTCAAACACGGCGAGGTGTTCGGCCGCAAGGGCCCAGGCAAGGACTACCCGGCCGCGTGGGTCTATCGCGTCCAGGGCCTGCCGGTGCAGGTGGTCGCCGAGACCACCGACTGGCGGCGCATCTGCGATCCCGACGGCGGCGCGGTCTGGGTTCACCGCTCGATGCTCGATGGCAAGCGCACGGTGATGGCGGTGGGCGAGGGACCGGCGCCAATGCATCGGGCGCCCAGGGCTCTGGCGCCCACGGCGGGGCTGCTGAACGTTCGCTCCATCGCCTCCCTGGGCCGCTGCCGGAATTCCTGGTGCAAGGTGAAGGCGGGTTCGGTTTCCGGATGGGTCGAGGCCGATCGGCTCTGGGGTCTGTCGAGCGCCCGGCAATGTCGTTGAGGCGCGCGCCGAGAGCGTGCTACGCGCTCCGTCCATGAAAACCGCCGCACAGACCAGCTTCGACCGCGAAGACCTCCTGAGGTGCGCCAGGGGCGAGATGTTCGGGCCGGGCAACGCCCAGCTGCCGTCACCGCCGATGCTGATGTTCGACCGGATCACCCACATCTCGGCCAGCGGCGGCCCCGGAGGCAAGGGCCAGATCGTCGCCGAACTCGATGTCGATCCTTCCCTGTGGTTCTTCGCCTGTCACTTCGTCGGCGACCCGGTGATGCCGGGGTGCCTCGGCGTCGACGCCATGTGGCAGTTGGTGGGCTTCTTTCTGGGCTGGTCGGGCGCCCCCGGCCGCGGCCGGGCCGTGGGCGTCGGCGAGGTCCGCTTCTCGGGCCAGGTCGGCACGGCGGTGAAGAAGGTGGTCTATCGGATCGACATGAAGCGGGTGATCCTGCGCCGGTTGGTGATGGGGGTCGCCGACGGGGTGATGGAGGCCGACGGTCGACCTATCTATGAGGCGAAGGACCTGAGGGTCGGCCTGTTCAGCGCGGCCGGTCTGGCCTGAGCAGCGCGCGAACAGGGGCGGAAGGGAGATCGATGCGTCGCGTCGTCGTCACCGGAATGGGCGTCGTCTCCTCGATCGGCGCCGACGCCTCTGCGGTCACCGCTTCGCTTCGCAAGGCGCGTTCCGGTGTCGTGGCCGCTCCGGAATACGCCGAACTCGGCTTCCGCTGTCAGGTGCACGCGGCGCCCACGATAGACTGGGAAGCGATGGTCGATCGCCGCGCGGCCCGGTTCCTCGCCGCGGGCACGGCCTACGCCCACATTGCCATGGAGCAGGCCATCGCCGATGCGGGGCTGGAGAGTGGCGAGGTCTCTGACGAGCGCGTCGGGCTGATCGTCGGCTCCGGCGGGCCTTCCACCAGGACCATCGTCGAGGCGGCCGACATCGCCAGGAGCAGGGGCGTCAAGCGGATCGGCCCCTTCGCGGTCCCCAAGGCGATGAGCTCGGGCCCGTCGGGGACGCTGGCGACCTGGTTCAAAATCCGCGGCGTCAACTACTCGATCTCGTCGGCCTGCGCGACCTCCACCCACTGCATCGGCGCCGCGTTCGAACAGATCCGACTTGGGAACCAGGACATGGTGTTCGCCGGCGGCTGTGAGGAGCTTCACTGGACCTTGTCGTCACTGTTCGACGCCATGGGCGCGATGTCGTCGCGTTTCAACGACGCGCCGACGAAAGCCAGCCGCCCCTACGATGTCGACCGGGACGGGTTCGTCATCGCCGGCGGCGCCGGAATGGTAGTTCTGGAGGAACTCGAGCGGGCCAGGGCCCGGGGCGCCACGATCCACGGCGAGATCGTCGGCTATGGGGCCAATTCCGATGGCCACGACATGGTTGCCCCCTCGGGAGAAGGCGCCGCGCGGTGCATGCGGCTCGCGCTCGCCGGGGCCGGGGGACGGCGGATCGACTACCTCAATCCGCACGGCACCGGGACCCCAGTCGGCGACCTCAAGGAGATGGCGGCGGTGCGCGAGGTCTTCGGCGCCGCCGCGCCCCTGATCTCCTCGACCAAGGCCCTGACCGGCCACAGTCTGGGCGCGGCGGGCGCGCAGGAGGCCATCTACTGCCTGCTGATGATGCGCGAGGGCTTCGTCGCCGAGAGCGCCAACATCGAGACCCTCGACCCGGCCTTCGAGGATCTTCCCATCGCCCGGATGAGGATCGAGCGGCCGATCGAGGCGGCGATGTCCAACAGCTTCGGCTTCGGCGGCACCAACGGATGCCTGGTGATGAGCCGGGTGTGACGGCGGCGGCTTTCGCGGCGCGGCGGCCGCTGCTAGCTAGGACTTCCCATTCCCGCGGAGCCACCGATGGCTGAGGAATACGCGCTGCCCAAGGGCGAGCTCATGGCCGGCAAGAAGGGCTTGGTGATGGGAGTGGCCAACCAGAACTCGATCGCGTGGGGCATCGCCTCACAGCTCGCCGCCCAGGGCGCGGAGGTGGCCCTGGCCTACATGCAGGCCAACGAAAAGAGGGTCCGGCCTTTGGGCGAGAAGATCGGCGCCAAGGTCTATGCGACCTTCGACGCCGCCAGCGACGCCTCCATGGAGGCCGCGTTCAAGATCGTGGAGGACGCCTGGGGCGGCCTCGACTTCCTGGTCCACGCCATCGCCTACGCCGACCGCAACCAGATCAAGGGCTCGTTCGTCGAGAACGCCACCCGGGCGGGTTTCGCCCAGGCGCTGGACATCTCGGTCTACAGTTTCGTCGACGCCGCCAGGCGCGGCGCGCGCCTGATGCGCGGCGGGGGCTCTATCATCACCCTGACCTACCTCGGCGCCGAGCGGGCGATTCCCAACTACAACACCATGGGGGTCGCCAAGGCGGCGCTCGAGGCGGCGGTGCGCTACGTCGCGCGTGACCTGGGTCCCAAGGCAATCCGCGTCAATGCGATATCGGCCGGCGCCATGCGCACCCTTTCCCTGGCAGGGATCGCCGGCGGGCGCTCGATGCTCGGCCAGGGCCGCGCCCTGAGCGCGATGAAGGAGGACACCTCGATGGAGGGGGTCGCCGGCTGCGCCCTGTGGCTGCTCTCCGACCTCGGCCGATCGACCACCGGAGAGGTGGTTCACGTCGACGCGGGCTTCCACATGATGGGACTCGCCAGCGAGGAGGAAGAGGCTCTCCCGCCTCCATGAAGCCCGCCGCCGACGCGGACATGATCATCGCCGGCGCCGGGATGGCCGGCGTCACCCTGGCCCTGGGACTGGCGAAAGGTGGCTTGAAGCCCATCCTCATCGATCCGGCCCCCTTCGAAACACAGACCGCGGAGAGCTTCGACGGCAGGGCCAGCGCCATCTCCCTGGCGGCCTTCCGCCAATGGCGCGCGCTCGGCCTCGCCCCGCGCCTGGCGCCCGACGCCCAGCCCATCGAGCAGATCCTGGTCACCGACGGCCGCTCGCCTGGCGCCGCGACTTCCCCGCCCGGCGCCGCCTGGCTGCGCTTCGACGCCGCCGAGGTCGCCGGCCGGGGCGAGGGAGATCCGCTCGGCTACATGCTGGAAAACCGGCATATCCGCGCTGCCCTCGCCGGCGCCGCGGCGGACGCGGGGATCGAGGTCGTGGCGCCGGCCAGGGTCGCGGCGATGGAAGTCTGCGCGGGTTGGGCGGCGGTGACGCTCGATGGCGGGCGGCGGCTCGTCGCCCCGCTCGTCGTCGGCGCCGATGGCAAGGGTTCGTTCGTGCGGCGCGAGGCGGGGATCGGGACCGTGGGCTGGGACTATCGCCAGGTTGGGGTGGTAGCCACGGTGAGCATCGAGCACGATCACAAGGGCGTGGCCTATGAGCATTTCCTGCCCGCTGGGCCCTTCGCCATCCTGCCGCTCACCGGCCGGCGCGTCAGTCTGGTGTGGACGGAGCGGCGCGCGGCCGGCGGCGCCCTGAAGGCGGCGCGCTCCGAGATCTTCGAGGCGCATCTGCGCCGGCGTTTCGGGCCTTTTCTCGGGCACGTTCAGGTCGAGGGGCCGAGATTCTTCTATCCGCTCGGCCTGCTGCTCGCTGACCGGTTGACCGCCCCGCGCGTGGCGCTGCTGGGCGATGCGGCGCACGCCATCCACCCCATCGCCGGCCAGGGCCTCAACATGGGGCTCAAGGACGCCGCCGCCCTCGCGCAGGTATTGATCCAGGCTCTGCGCCTTGGCGAGGATCTCGGCGCGGAAAGCGTCCTTGGCCGCTACGCCCGCTGGCGCGGCGTCGATAATGTCGGCGTCGCCCTCGCCACCGACGTCTTCAATCGGCTGTTCTCCAACGACCATCGCCTTATCAGAATTGGGCGGGATCTGGCGATGACCGCGGTGAACCGCTTCGGCCCGGCGCGGCGGTTCTTCATGCGCGAAGCCGGGGGCGCGGTGGGCGATCTGCCGGCGCTGCTCCGGGGCGAGACGCCTTAGACGGAAACCCTTCTCGCTTCGGCGAGAGCAGCCTCGCGGGCCTATTCCCCCTCGCCGAGGGGCCGGGCTTCTTCGGGGAGCATGATCGGGACCCCGTCGCGGATCGGATAGGCCAGCCCGGCGCTTTTGCTGACCAGCTCGGCCTTTTCCCTGTCGTAAATCAGGGCGCCGTGCGTCACCGGGCAGACCAGGATCTCCAGCAGGCGCGGATCGAGCTCGGGGGTGGTTTCGGTCATGGGTTCACGGCTACTGCAGTGGCGGGGGTTCGTCATCCTGGTCGCCGCCGAAGGCGGAGTCGATCTCCAGCAGCGCGGCCAGGGCGGCGCGGCGCTCTTCGAGGCCGGGGGCTTCCAGAAGGGCCTGTTTCTCCGCGGTCTCGAAGGGCAGGGCCATGCTCAGGCTGTTGATGAGCGCTGGAGCGGGGGCGGCGGCGACGGCGTCCCATTCGATCCCCAGACCGCGCGTGTCCAGATATCGGCGTAGCAGGGCGAGAAACGGCGCCCGCTCGAATTCCACCGCCTCGTCCTCCATTTCCAGATCGGCCTGGAACATCGCCCAGCCAACGTGGATCTGCCGATAGGGCGTCTGGACGATCAGCTCCTCGCCGGTCTCGAACCGGCAGATCCCGGTGAGGGTGATCAGATATTTCCCATCGGAGGTCTCCGCATAGGAGGTGATCCGACCCGCGCAGCCGACCCGCTGCAGCTTGGGCCGGTTCCGGTTGCCTCCGCGCCGGGTCTGCACCATGCCGATCATCCGCTCGCCGGCCATGGCGTCGTCGACCATGGCCAGATAGCGGGGCTCGAAGATCCTCAGGGGCAGTTCGCCGAAAGGCAGCAGCACCGCCCCATCGAGGGGGAAGACGGGGATCTTCGAGGGCAGGTCGGCGACCCTCCTGTAGCCGCCCGCGACCATCGGCCTTTGTCCTCCGCTCGCCGCTTCAGGAAAACAGGATCGACGACAGACGCCGCCTGCCCTGTCTGGACACGTCCGACGCCGGACCGGCAGCCTCGAACACGGTGAGGAGTTGCTGGCGCGCCGCGCCCTCGTTCCAGTCCCGGTCCTTCTCGATGATGGTCAGCAGATGGTCGGCGGCGTCGGCGAATTTCGCCTTCCCGGCCAGGGCCTTTGCGAGCTCGAGGCGGGCGGCGTGGTCGCCGGCGTCGGCGGCGAGGCGCTTTTCGAAGACCTTGGTGTCTGCCGGGGCGGCCGCGGCAAGAACGAGGGCGGCGCGCACTCCGTCCAGGTCGGGAGTGTGGGCCTCGGGGCCGGCCATGGCGGCGACTTCGCCGGCGCGCTCGTGATCGCCGCCGGCGAGGTAACACCGCGCCAGGCCGCCGATCGCCGCGAGGTTCTTCGGGTCGGCGGCCAGCACCTCCGCGAAGGCCTGGGCCGCGCCGCCGGTGTCGCCAAGGCCGAGCGACTCGCGCGCGAGCTCCAGAAGCTGTTCGGCCCGGGACGCCTCCGGCGCCGGGGCGAGCTTGTCGATGAAGGCCTTTATCTGGCTTTCCGGAACCGCGCCCTGGAAGCCGTCCACCGGCTTGCCGTCGGCGAAGGCGTAGACGGTGGGGATCGACTGAACGCGCAGCTGGCCGGCGATGACCGGGTTCTTGTCGATGTCGATCTTGACGAGTTTCACCGCGCCCTTGGCGGCGATGACCGCCTTTTCCAGGGCGGGGGTGAGCTGTTTGCACGGCCCGCACCATGTCGCCCAGAAATCGACGATCACCGGCTGCTCTCTGGATGCCTCCAGCACGTCGGCGGCGAAGGTCCGGTCCGAGCCCTCCTTGATGAGGTCGGCCGCGGGTTTCACCGCCGTGTTTTCACCGATCAGGGACATGGCGTCCTCGTTCCCGTGCATTCTTGGCCGGCGCCAAAGATGGCCCCCCTCCCGCGCCCCTGCAACGCATGACGGCGTTTTTTGAGCTTCCATCCCCGCTCACCCGAAATCGACGATGCGTGGAGTGACGCGAAGGGCGCGAAGGAACCGGCGAAATCCCGCCTTGCCCAGTGTGGTCGTCGCGGTGTTGGTCAGCGGGTGAAAGTTCACCCTGTCCGCCTTCCACAGCGCCGCGTCGAGGACGAAGCCGACCTCTCGGGCCGTGTCGTTGACCAGGGCCAGGGCGGTCACCGAGCCGGGGGTGACGCCCAGGGCCGCCCAGAGTTCCACCTCGCCGGCGAAGGACAGGCGGGCCGAACCGATCACCGCCGGCAGGGCCTTGAGGTCGATCCGCGCATCGTCCCTGGCCGAGATCAGCCACCGCGCCCCTTTGGCGTCCTGCAAGAAGAGGTTCTTGGTGTGCTGGCCGGCGAGCATCTTCTTGATCTCGAGCCCCTCGCCGACAGTGAACACAGGCGGATGGTCAAGGGTGGAATGGGCGATACCCCGGGCATCCAGGAACGCCATCAGCTCGGCTCGGGACATCATCGGGCCTGTCTAGCGCGGATTGGATCGCGCGCCCTCTCCCCTGCGATCTGGCGACCTGGTGTTCGATCGATCGCCTCGACGGCGTCGATGTCGAGCCGCGTCTTCCCTCCCAATGGCGGGGAGGGAGGGGTAAGAGTTCGCCGAGCCCCGTGGCCAGAAGGACGCCGCTCCGTGATGGAACTGGAATGCTTCCCCACCGCGACCCGGCCGCCGGACATTGTGCCCGGCCGCCCGCAGCGCGCCTGGATGGACCGGTTCCTGGACCGCCATCCCTATCGGTGCCTGCCGATGACCATGGCCAACTCGACCGGCTGGGAGATCCTGTGCCCGGTGGGTTTCACCGCCGAATGGAACGGCGGCATCGAACAGGGCGACATTACCCTTCGCGCCGACCACCCCTTCCCCGGCTTCGATGATTTCGTGAAGAGCCACTTCAGCCACGGCGTGGTCACCTTCCACCCGGGGTATCTGTTCCGAACCCCCGAAGGCTGGTCGATGTGGGCCGGCGGCCCGCCCAACCACGTCAAGGATGGCATCCAGCCCCTCGTCGGTCTGGTGGAGACCGACTGGCTTCCCTTCCCCTTCACCATGAACTGGGTCTTCACCCGCCCCGGTCGGGTGCGTTTCGCCAAGGGCGAGCCGTTCTGCTTCATCACCCTGGCGAAGGACAAGCCGCTGGAGAGCTTCGATCTGGTCCAGCGATCCCTGGAGCGCGACCTCGATCTGTTCGGCCAGTACGAAGCCTGGCGCGCCCGCCGCGACGACTTCAACGCCCGTCTCTACAAGCGCGATCCGGCGGCGGTGAAGGAGGCGTGGCAGCGCTACTATTTCAAGGGCGAGATGCCCACCGACACCGATCCGCCGCCCAAGGCGCACGTCAACAAGCGCCGGCTCAAGGCTCTGAAGCTCGGGCTGTGAAAGCGCGCGCCGCTTCGCTTGCCAAGGCCGCCGCCACTCTGCGATAAGCCGCCCCGCCAGCGGAGCGCGGGCGTAGCTCAGTGGTAGAGCACAACCTTGCCAAGGTTGGGGTCGAGAGTTCGAATCTCTTCGCCCGCTCCAATAAATTCAAGGGCTTAGCCGGCCTTGGATATGTGAGGATAAGTCCCACCCCACTGCATCCCCACTAACTTTACGGGAAATCCCCCCTGATTCCGCGACCCTGGTGGGTGGGGGGTAGGATGAAATCGCGCCCGCCTATCGCGTAGCTCCGGCCACCTTTCGCGCGACATAGAAAATCCGAGTTGGCGTCCCTAGCTACTGGTGCGAGCCAGACAGATGGTACCGCGATGGCCGTGCTGACCGGGGCGGCCCTAGTGCGCCGCAGAGGCGTCGCGGCTGTGGTCATTCCTGCCCTGCTGAACATCTGCTCGATCGCATTCGTCATCATCTTCTTCTTTGTCTTGACCTAAATTGACCAGGGAATGGCGAGAGTCCGCTTGGGGTGGTGGAATCCGGACATTCGGGCCGGGCCACACACGGCATGCCCGACCAAAGAAGAACGGGTGGTGAGCGAGCAGTCAGATCCGGGAGCAGCCGTTGATGGGCGCTCCCAGAACCTTCGAGTCCCACACTCAAATTTTCCCGGGGTCTGTCCGTCGGTCATGGGCATTGACGCTCACCTTCGAGCGGCTTGCCGCCGGCGGACTTTTGGCGCAAGCATGCGGCATTGTTTGATACGCGTTCGGTCCGCCGTCGGCGGAGACTGCGTTTGATCGCCCGCTAGTTCGAGGTGGGTGGAGTTTCTTGGCCTTGCACTTAAATTCGCTTGCCGCGCCGCGCAGCCCGGCCCATTCCTTGGGGGGAAAACCTTGTCCTGCACCAATACTGTCGCCGTCCTCGTCTCCGCCTGTTTGGCCGGAGGCCTCGCCGGTTGCGCGCCTACCGCCAAGGCTCCCGCGGCCGACCACACCAGTGACGTGGCCGCGATCACTGCCCTCGACAACCAGGACGTGGCCTACATAGTTGCCCACCAATACGAGAAATTTGGCGCCACCTACGCCGCTGACGGGATCTCTGTCTCGCCTGGCGCGCCGGTCGCGCAAGGACCGCAGGCGATCGCCAAGTCCTTCGCGCCGTTCGCCAACGATCCCGCATATGACTTCAAGTTCACCCTGAACCGGGTCGAAGTCTCCAAAGACGGCAGCATGGCCTATGACGTCTGGCGGTACGATCAGACCTCCACCGACTCAAAGACTCACAAGGTCGTGCATGAAATCGGCAGCGGCATGGATGCGCTGCGCAAGGGCGATGACGGGACCTGGAAGTTCGTCGCCTCGATCAATACGCCGTCGCCGGATGCGCCAGGGACCGTCGCCGCGCCGGCGACCACCAAACCCTAGGTTACGAGCAGGCAAGCCGGGGGGCTCATGAAGCTTCGGTTCGGCGACGTGAGCCGGCCGTCGATCAAGGTGCAAGCCGCCCGAAGATAGGGGGAACGTATGGGAAAGAGGGATTGGATCAGCTTTGCTTCCTTCGTGGCGGCGGCGCTGGGTGTGGGCGGCCAAGCCAGCGCCGGCGACGACGCCAACGCCGGCGCGAAGGCGCAGCTGGCGGCGCTGGAGCGCGAATGGGTCGGGGCGGAGGTCAATCGCGATCCCGCGCCGCTCGTGCGGATCCTCGACGACCAGTTCGTTTGCACGTTCCTTACCTCCAAGCCGGTCGGCAAGAGCGACTTCATCAGGCTGGTGACGCGCCCTGGGCCGACCGAATCACAGGACATTTCGGACGAAACGGTGATCGTCATCGGCGACACGGCGGTGATCGTCGAGACCGACACCGCGCGCGGCGTGCGCGACGGCACGCCGTACACGAATACGCTGCGGGTGACGGTGACCTACATCCAGCGACACGGCCACTGGCGCGCGCTCGCCGAGCACCTGGCCTGGGGCGTTACGCCGCCGGCCCCGGCAGCGTCCTGAGCTGGCGCAGCCAGCGGCGCCCCGCGCGGATTGCCGCGATCGCGACCTCCTTGGCCATCGTGACTCCATTTTAGTCCTGCCTCTATGCCATCCACCGATCGTTCAGTGATCGCAACCGAACGTGCCGGCCGGGCGCGAGCTTTCCCTGAAGGTTCCGTTCATGACCGGTTCAGGCTGGCGGGTCCAAAGGTTGGTCGTTTTTCCTGGGCTCGGCAGGGCCCCTGTTGGCATGAAGGAAGGGACCAAGGATGAGGAACAGAGCCTCCGCGAAACGCGCCGCGGTCGTCGCCTCGATCTCCGCCCTGGCGATGATCGTCGACGCGACGGCAAGCAGCGCGCAACCGGCGTCGACCGGCGATGGCCAGTATTCACCGCCGCCGGCCGGCTATGACCGCGGCGACGTCGCGCCGCCGCAGGGCCAGTATGCGCCGCCGCCCGAAGGCAGCGCGCCCGGCTCGGCCTATGACGACCGCGCCCAGCAATACGATCGCGACTACGCCGCCCGCTATTCAGCGTGGGCCGCGCAGAACTGCGTCGACCAGCGCAACAACAACACGGTCGCCGGCGCCGTGATCGGCGGCGTGCTCGGCGCGGTGGCCGGCTCGGCCATCGCCGGGCGCGGCGACCACTTCGCCGGCGCCGTCGTCGGCGGCGCGGTCGGGGCCACGGCGGGCGCGGCGGTGGGCGCGAGTTCGGGCCGGGGCGCCTATTGCCCGCCCGGCTACATCGTTCGCGCCGGAGCGCCCGGCTTCGTCTACGGCGGGCCGGTCTATGGTCCAGGAGTGATCTACGGACCTGGTTGGTACAATCCGTGGTTCTGGTCCGGCGGACAGTGGATCTATCGCCCCTATCGCTATTGGTACTGGGGACACCGCTGGTTCTGGGGCCCAGGCTGGCGCGGCGGCTGGCGCGGCCGCCCCTACGGATTCCGCCGCCGCTGGTAGCGGGTCGGTTCGCCGCGCCGCGCGGCCGAGCAAGTGATGCGCGCCGCACCCCGTTTCCGGAGGTTCCGGAAGAGCGGCGCGGCCCGGGCTTGATCGCCGCGCCGCGCCGACTAGACTTGGGCCCGGCATGATCACCCGCACCCACGGCTATCTTCGCCTGAGGAACGAGCCGCCGCCGGCCGCGTCGCTGCAACTCGAGCGCGACGGCCACGCGGTGATCGAAGGCGTTCTCGGTGCGGCTGGCGTGGCGGCCCTGGCCGCCGAGATCGGGGCGGTGTTCGCGGCCTCCGGTCCGGACCGGCCGCAGGATGCGCGAAACGAGTTTCGCCACGGAATGTTCAACCGCTCGCCGCTGTCGCAGGCGGCGATCGCCTCGCGCGCAATCCTGGACGTCGTCGAGCCCCTGCTGGGCGAGGATTGCCACGTGATCGCCAACACCGCCTGGCGCAACGTCGCCGGTCATCAGGGCGGTCTGTGGCACATGGATGCCGGCCCACACGTCCCGCGGCCCGCCGGAGTGGCGTGGCCGGACGAGATTCCCTATCCGATCTTCGCCATCGGGATGCACCTCTTCCTGGAGGACTGCCCGCTCGAGGCGGGACCCACCGCCGTGCTGCCCGGCTCGCACCGCGCCGGCCACACCCCGCCCCGGGGCCGGCTGGACGATCTTTCGCTCACCTACGATGGCCGCGAGGCGGTTTTGCTCGCCGCAAAGGCCGGGGACGCGGCGCTGTTTGTCTCCGACGCCTGGCACCGCGGGACGCCCGCCCAGCCGGGACGCCGGCGGTTTTTCCTCCAGGCCCACTATGCCCGGCGGGACATCGCCCAGCGCATCGCCACCACCGCGCAGGTGAGCCACGCCGAACCGCAGGCCGTAGAGCGCACCGCCTCGGATCGGGAGCGGACGCTTCTGGGCCTTCACGCGCCCTACTTCTACGACGCCTGAGCCGGCGGGACCCGCTCACAAGTCCCAGTCGCCGTCGCCGGCCAGGCGGAAGCCGGCCTCGCTCAGCAAGCGCTTGGCGCGCGGCAAATCGGCGTCTCCGACCATCAGCCGCTGCGGGATCACCCCGCGCCAGAGCGCGCCGGCCGCACCGTCGAAGACCAGCGCCGCGACGCCGCCTTCGTCCAGCACCGAGCGCAGGGCGGAGAGCTTCACCGCATCGGTGGTGCGCGCGAGTTCCTTCATGGGGGGGTTTTGTCCCGAAAAGGCGACGATGACCATGCGGACGCCGCCGCTTCGGCTTTACGCCCGGGGAGAAGAACAAGAGGGCCTCGCTCACCGCGAGCCCAACTTCACGGCGCAAGGGACGAAGGCTTCGCCGGCTTGCTATAGAAAGTCCCATGCCTGTTGCACTGAACGCCAGCACCGCGCGCAATTGCCTGGTGGTCATCGCCGTCATCGTCGCCGGGGCGGCCATGCGGTGGATGGGCGATATCATCACCCCGCTGCTGCTGGCGATATTCCTGGCGGTCATGGTCGATGGCCTGGCGCGGCAGATCCGCCGCCGCGCGCCGTCCGCGCCGTCCGGCGTCGCCGTGCTCGCATCGATCCTGATCTTCGGGGTCCTGCTGGCGATCGCCGCCTTCATCGTCGCCGGCAACGGCAGCGGTTTCGTCGGCAGCCTTTCCAGCCACGAGCCCAAGCTCAACGCCCTGATCGCCCGGTTCGCCATCGGCCTTGGGCTCAGAGCCGAGACCATCGACCAGATCCTCGGCCAGCTCGATCCCACCCCCTATCTGACCTTTGTCGCCCAGGCGCTCCAGGGCCTCGCTTCGACCGCGATCCTGGTCCTCATCTACCTCGGGTTCCTGATCGCCTCGCGGCACGCCTTCGAACGCAAAGCGGTGAAACTGTTCGCCAGCCGCGAAGAGCGGCAGGACGCGATGCTGGTCTTTCTGCGCATCCGCGACGGGATAGAGCGCTACCTGTGGATTCAGACCGTCCTTGGCCTGGTGATCGCCGTGGCTTCCTGGGTCGTGATGATGCTGATCGGCCTGGACGACGCTCTGTTCTGGGCCTTCCTGATCTTCGTGGTGAACTACATCCCTATCGTCGGCGCGGTAGTGGCGATCGCGGCGCCGGCGCTTTTCGCCCTGGTCCAGTTCGACGGCTACGCCAGGGCGGGAATCCTTCTGGCCTGCCTCTTTCTCATCACCTTCGTGGTCGGCAACATCCTTCTGCCGCGGATGCAGGGCCACAGCCTCAACATGGACCCGCTGGTCGTGCTGCTGTCCCTGGCCTTCTGGGGCGCGCTTTGGGGCCTAGCTGGGATGTTCCTTTCGACGCCGCTCACCGTCCTGACGATGGTGATCCTGGCGCAGTTCCCTGGCTCGCGGTGGATCGCGGTGCTGCTGTCGGCTGACGGCCATCCGGAGGATCTTGGGCGACCAACCGCCGAAAAGGCCTAGCGAGGCCGGCCGCCGGCCCGGAGCGCGGTTCAAATGTCGGCGGTTTGCCGCTAGTCTCGCGCGCATGCCCAGGAACAGCCGCGGCCCGGCGGACGCCGGATTCAGCCCAGATTCCCTCTTGCCCAATTTCAGCGCCCGCCTGGGGGAGGCGCCGGGCGAGACCGGCCAGGTCGACGAGTTCCTCGGACAGGTGCTCGAGGACTACCGGCCCGATGAGATCCCCGGAGTCGGCTCGGCCGATTTTGCCGCCATATTGGCCGACTTCTGGCGCTTCGCCGCCGCCCACCTCGAGGACGGCCCGCGCGTCCGCATCGTTTCAGCCAGAACCGAAGCGGGGGTCGATCTGGACGCGGATCTTCTCGAGGTCGTCCAGCGGGACGCGCCGTTCCTCGTCGACAGCGTCATGGGCGAGGTCAGCGAGGCGGGGATCACAGTCAAGGCGATGTTCCATCCGGTAGTTGACGTCGGCGAGGCCCGCCGTTCGATGATCCAGGTGTGGTTCGCGCCTCTGTCGAAGCAACGACGCGCCGCGCTGCGCGCCGGCGTTGAGGGCGCGATCATCGACGCCCGCGCCGCCGTCGCCGACTTCAAGGCGATGCGCGCCTTGATGAGCCGTTCGATCAAGGAACTCGAGGCCGCCGCGCCGGGCGATCCGGAGATCCTCGCGGAGGACATCGAATTCCTGCGCTGGATGGACGGGGGTCATTTCGTCTTCCTCGGCGCCCGTCTCTATGACTATCCGCGTACGGAAGATGGCGGGTATGCCGCCGAGGAGCCGCTCTATCAGCCGGAGGACGGGCTGGGCGTGCTGCGCGACCCGACGCGCTCGGTGCTGCGGCGCGCGAACGAACCGGCCGTTCTCTCCGCGGCGCTGAGGCGGCGGCTGGAGGCGGCCGAACCGCTGGTGGTCGCCAAGTCGAACCTGCGTTCGCGCGTCCACCGTCGGGCGTACATGGACTATGTCGGCGTGCGCCGGTACGGCGCAGACGGCAAGCCCTCCGGTGAGGTGCGGTTCGTGGGACTGTTCACCCACGAGGCCTATGACGAGCCGGCCCGCGAGACCCCGCTCCTGCGGCAGAAGGTCGAGCGGGTGATGGCGGCGGCGGGCTTCGCGGCGGGCAGCCACAACGCCATCCGCCTGGCGAACATCCTGGAGACCTATCCCCGCGACGAGCTGTTTCAGATGCGGGCGATCGAGCTTCTGGCGACCGCGCTGGACATATTGCACCTGACGGACCGTCCTAAACCGAAGCTCTTCATCCGCCACGATCCTTTCGACAGGTTCGTCTCGATCCTGCTCTTCGTCCCCCGCGAGCGCTACGACACTCGACTTCGCCAGCGCGCCGGGGCGATCCTGGCGGAGGCCTTCGGGGGACGGGTCTCGGCCTATTATCCGAGCTATTCGGACAGCCCCCTGGCGCGTGTTCATTACATCATCGGCGTCACCCCTGGGGACCACCAGAATCCCGATCTGGAGGCGCTCGAGACGAAGATCGTCCGTATCGCCCAGACGTGGGCGGATCATCTGGAGGCGCTGATTCGAGCCGAGATCAACGATGCCGATCGCGCCTGGCGCATGGCGGCGGACTACCGGAACGCATTCTCGCCAGGGTATCAGGACCGCTATGACGCGGCCGAGGCCCTGGCCGATA
This sequence comes from Caulobacteraceae bacterium, assembly GCA_036511715.1. Classification (GTDB taxonomy): domain Bacteria; phylum Pseudomonadota; class Alphaproteobacteria; order Caulobacterales; family Caulobacteraceae; genus Acaudatibacter. Next base: position 59,279 of record DATCBS010000014.1, on the reverse strand, counting down.
TCCTCGAGGTCGACGGCCTGGGAGAGGACCGCGCGGTAAGAGTGCGGGCGTTCCGCACCTCAATCGACTCGAAGCTGCAGTTCCACTTCAAGCTCTACCGGCGCGGAGAAGACCCGGCGGTCCTTTCGAAGGTCCTGCCGATCTTCGAGGACATGGGACTGAGCGCCCTGACGGAGGAGGGCTACGTGCTCACCCCGGCGACCGGCGAGGACAGGGCCCGCCGGGTCTGGATCCACGAGTTCGTGCTGGAGGACGAACACGGCGAGCACCTGAAGTTCGAGGCCATCAAGGCCCCCTTCGAGGAGGCGTTCGCGGCCGTCTGGGGTGGTCTGGCCGAGAGTGACGGCTTCAACCGCCTGGTGTTGGAGCTGGCGATTTCGTGGCGCAAGGCGGCCCTGGTGCGGGCGCTCGCCCGCTACCGGCAGCAAACCGGCCTCGATCCCAGCCAGGCAGTGCAGCAGGCAGCCCTCTCGGCGCACCCCAACGTCGCCCGGCTGATCCTCGATCTCTTCGAGGTCCGCTTCGATCCGGCGCTTACCGACGACCTGGCCGCCCGGGCGGCCAAGGCCGCAAACTTTCGCGCCGAGATCGAACAAGCCCTGCAGGCGGTGCAGAGCCTGGATGCCGATCGTGTGCTGCGGCGCCTGGCGGCACTGGTGACGGCCCTTACCCGCACCAACTTTTACCAGAGGAGCAATGGCGGTGGATGCAAGGGGCACATCAGCTTCAAGATCGCCAGCCGCGAACTCGCCGACCTGCCCCCGCCCAAGCCGTTCGCGGAAATCTTCGTGGCCTCCCCCAGAGTTGAGGCGGTGCATCTGCGGTTCGGGCCGGTAGCCCGGGGGGGCATTCGCTGGTCGGACCGCCGGGACGACTTCCGCACCGAAGTGTTGGGGTTGGTGAAGGCCCAGCAGGTCAAGAACGCAGTCATCGTGCCGGTGGGCGCGAAGGGCGGCTTCTATCCAAAGATCCTGCCCCGCGCCGGACGCCCGCAGGCGGTGCGCGACGAGGCGGTCGCGGCCTACACGACCTTCCTCCATGGACTTCTCGATCTCACCGACAATATCGATGCATCCGGGGCAGTCATCGCCCCGCCGGGGGTGGTCGTCCACGACGGCGATGATCCCTACCTGGTGGTCGCCGCCGACAAGGGCACCGCGACCTTTTCCGACATCGCCAATCAAGTGGCTGACGACTACGGCTTCTGGCTCGGCGACGCCTTCGCCTCCGGCGGTTCGGCCGGCTACGACCACAAGGCGATGGCGATCACCGCCCGGGGGGCGTGGGAGGCGATCTCGCGGCATTTCCGCGAGCTCGGCAAGAACATCCAGAGCGAGAGCTTCACCGTTGCCGGCATCGGCGACATGTCCGGCGACGTCTTCGGCAACGGCATGCTCCTGTCGAAGACGATCAAGCTGCGGGCGGCCTTCGATCACCGGCACATCTTTCTCGATCCGGACCCCGATCCGGCCGCCGCCTTCGCCGAGCGCCAGCGACTGTTCGACCTGCCGCAATCCTCATGGGACGATTACGACCGATCCAGGATCTCCGAGGGCGGGGGCGTCTTCCTGCGTTCGGCCAAGGCGGTCACGCTCAGCGAGGCGGTGAAGGCCCTGCTCGATCTCGAGGTCGACTCGCTGCCGCCGGCCGAGCTCATCGTCGCCATCCTCAAGTCCCGGACCGAGCTGCTCTATCTCGGCGGCATCGGCACCTATGTGAAGGGCGCCGAGGAGGACGATGTCGACGTCGGCGACAAGGCCAACGACCAGGTGCGGGTCAATGGCGGCGACCTGCGCTGCAAGGTGGCGGGCGAGGGGGCCAATCTCGGATTCACCCAAAGGGGCCGGATCGAATTCGCCCAGGCCGGAGGCCGGATAGACACCGACGCCATCGACAACTCCGCTGGGGTCGACACGTCGGACCACGAAGTCAACATCAAGATCCTCACCGGCATGGCCGAGCGGGCCGGCGAACTGTCCAGGGCCGACCGCGACCGCCTGCTGGCGGAGATGACGCAGGAAGTCGCCGCCAAGGTACTGACCCACAACTACGACCAGACCCTGGCCCTTTCGCTGCTCCAGGCCGAAGCGCGCGACGATCTGGAGGCCCAGGGCGCCTTCATGACCGCCCTGGAGGCCAGGGGCCGGCTCGACCGCTCTCTGGAGGGGCTGCCCGACGCCCTTGCGCTCGCCGAGCGCGCCAAGGCCGGCGACGGCCTCACCCGCCCGGAGCTCGCGGTGCTCATCGCCTATGGCAAGCTCGATCTGTTCGATGAAGTGATCGCTTCGGCGGCGCCAGACGATCCCTACTTCCTGGGCGTCCTGGAAGGCTATTTCCCCCGGCCCATGGCGCGCTTCGAGGCGGAGATGCGCCGCCACCGCCTGCGCCGGGAGATCATCGCCACGGTGATGGACAACCAGATCGTCAACCTCTGCGGTCCGACTTTTCCCGGCCGCCTGCGCGCCGCCGCCGGCTGCGACGCCGCGACCCTCATCGTCGCCTTCGAGGCGGCGCGGGAGGTCCTGCGCTTCGAGGAGGCGTGGCGGCGGGTCGAGCGTCTGGATGGCAAGGCCCCGGCGGCGGGGCAGCTCGCGCTTTTCCGCGAACTCGTCTATGCGCTGCGCGGCCAGACCTATTGGCTGGCGAGGCGGGCCGCGAGGCAGGCAGGCGGCGTCAAGGGGCTGGTCGGCGCCTACCGGCCGGCGGTGGATTCCCTCAAGCGCCTGGCCCCCGGCGTGCTCTCGGCGTTCGAGCAGAAGGCCGCGGTCAGGCGCGCGGCGGGCTGGATCAAGGCCGGCGCTCCCAAGGACATCGCCCACTCGGTTGCCCTGATGCGGCCGCTCACCGTGGCGGCGAATCTCGCCGATCTCGCCAAGACTCAGGGCTGGCCCCTGGAGGGGACGGCCTTCGTCTATCATCGGGTTGGCGGGGTTTTCGGGTTCGACAGGCTGCGGGCGGCCGCGGCTTCACGCGCCGCCGGGGATTCCTATGAGCGGCTGGCGGTGCGCCGGCTCATCGAAGACATGCTCGCCGAGCAGGCAGCGCTCGCCGGAGCGGTCATGGCCAAGGCCGGATCTCTCGCCGAAGAGACCTCCGAGCGGGCCCGCGCCGCAGTCAACGCCTGGACTTCGGCCAACGCCGAGCAGGCAAGGGCGGCGCGAAAGACGGTGGAGGAAATCGAAAAGTCGGGCGGCGGCTGGACCTTCGCCAAGCTCACCATCGCCAACGCCGCCTTGAGGGAGCTCGCCGCGGGCTGAGCCGCGATCGTCCACGCTCATGCGGTCTGCGCAGCGGCGCGCGTCGCCTCAACCGCCCAGAACCTGGCGCGCGCGCTGCTCGTCCAGGCGCATTTGGGCGACCATCGCCCCGAGCGGCTCGAACTTCTCCTCGGGACGCAGAAAGGCGACGAGGCCGGTCTCGATGGTCTCCCCGTAGATGTCCTGGTCGAAATCGAAGAGGAACACCTCCAGCCTCGGCGAGACCTCGCCGGTGGTCGGATTGACCCCGATGTTGGCGACGCCGGGAAGCTCGCGGCCGTCGGTGAGCCGCGTTCTGGTGGCGTAGACGCCGAAGCGTGGCGCCACATAGTCGCCCAGGAGCACGTTCGCGGTGGGGAAGCCAAGCCGCCGACCGAGCTGCCTGCCCTTCTGGACCACGCCCTCGATCGCGAACGGCCGGCCGAGCATTGTCGCCGCCGCGTCGGGCTTTCCGGCGCGCAGAGCGTCGCGAATCGCCGAGGACGAGATCTTTTCCCCCGCCTCCTCCAGGACCGGGGCGATGGAAACCGTGAAGCCCAGGGCCTCGCCGTAGGCGCGCATGGCGGCGGGATCGCCGGTGCGGCCCTTGCCGAAGGTGACATCGAAGCCGACCGCGACGTGACGCACGCCCAGGCCCTCGCTGAGAACCTGGGCGGCGAACGCCTGGTCGGAGAGACCGGCCATTTCAGCGCCGAAGGGAAGCAGATAGAGCCGCCGCGCGCCGAGCGCCGCCACCGTCCGCGCCAGTTGGGAGACGCTCATCAGACGGAACGGCGGCGCGTCGGGCTGGAAATGCATCCGCGCGTGCGGTTCGAAACTGATCACTCCCAAGGGCGCGGAAAGCCGCGCCGCCGCCTGGGCCGCCTCGGCGATCACCCGCTGATGGCCAAGATGCGCCCCGTCGAAATTGCCGAACGCCACCGCCGCGCCCCGGTCGGCCGCCGCCAGGCTCTTCCAACCGCGCAGGATCTTCATGCCTCGCTCGACCCGGGCGGATCGTCTTTGGCGGCCCGCCTCTGGACCATCACCTGGGCCTCGCCTTCGACGACGATCTTGCCGGCGACGCGACAGGTGGTGGCGAGGCTGACCCGACCACGATCGTGGTCGATGGTCGAAACCTCGACGCGCGCGGTCACCTCGTCACCGATCCGCACCGGGCGGCGGAACCGCAAATTCTGGCTGATGTAGATGGCGCCGGCGCCGGGGAGCCTCGCCCCAAGAACGGCCGAAATATAGCCGGCCAGGAGCATGCCATGAGCGATTCGGCCGCCGAAGGCGGTGGCCGCGGCGAAAGCCTCATCGAGATGAAGCGGATTGTCGTCGCCGGTGACCGCCGCGAAGGCGTCGAGATCGTCGCCAGCCACGATCCGGATGAGCTCCGCGGCCTGGCCGATGCTCAGATCTTCGAGGCGATATCCGCGCATGCGCTCAAGAGTCCCCACGATCTGGTCCGGCTTTCTAGCCGTTTCGCCGGCCGTGGCGAGGGCCATCACCAGGCGAGTTCGCGCATGGTGTAGTCGGCCCAGGCGCCGGATCGAGCGAGGAGCGCCTGGGCGAGCGCCGGATCGGCGGCCCGCGGCGCTGCCGCGAATTCATCGGCATGGATGCCGCCGGCGATGAAGACGGCGTCGAGCCCCTCACGGTTGGCTCCGGCGATGTCGGTGGCGACGCCGTCGCCGATCGCGAGCACTTTGCGCCGCTCGATTCCCCGGCCGAGCGCGGCGCCCGCCTTGGCCAGGCACAGCGCATAGATCGGCGCGTAGGGCTTGCCGGCCATCCGCACCGTTCCTCCCATCCCCTGGTAGAGTGCGGCCAGGGCCCCGGCGCACCAGATCAGGCGCTCTCCGCGCTGCACGACCTTGTCGGGATTGGCGCAGATCATTTCCAGGCCGCGCGCCGCCGCCGCGGCGAGGACGTCGCGATAATCCTCAGGCGTCTGGGTCTCGTCGTCCTCGAGCCCCGTGCAGGCGATGAAGGCCGCCGCGGTGGGACCGGCGAACTCGAGGCCCAGTCCGGAGTAGAGTCCCGCGTCCCGCTCCGGGCCGATCGCCAAGGCCGGACCGGGCGCGCGAGCTTCGAGCAGATCTCGGGTTACATCGCCCGAAGTGACCAGGACCGACCACCCCTGGCGGGGCACGCCGAGGCCATCGAGCTGCTCGGCGACCTCGGGCCAGGGCCTGGGAGAATTGGAGACGAGGATCACCGGCCCACGTTCGGCGCGCCATCGCTCGAGGCTCGCGCAGGGACATGGGAAGGCCTCGCGGCCGTTGTGGATCACCCCCCAGACGTCGCAGAACAGTACCTCGTAGCGTTCGGCGATCGCGGCGAGGCCAGCGAGAGGCGCGGGCTCGCGCCCGCCGGCGCGGCGAGGCAGACGGCCCCCTACCGCGTCGGGGATGGGTGTTCGCCCCGGTAGTCGTAGAAGCCGCGTCCGACCTTGCGACCGAGCCATCCGGCCTCGACGTATTTCACCAGAAGCGGGCAGGGGCGGTATTTGGAGTCCGCCAGGCCGTCGTAGAGCACGTTCATGATCGAAAGCACCGTATCCAGGCCGATGAAATCGCCGAGTTCCAGCGGTCCCATCGGATGGTTGGCGCCAAGCTTCATGGCGGTGTCGATCGCTTCAACCGTGCCGACTCCCTCGTAGAGGGTATAGATCGCCTCGTTGATCATCGGCACCAGGACGCGGTTGACGATGAAGGCCGGGAAGTCCTCGGCGTTGGCCGTCGTCTTGCCCAGCGAGCGGGCGAAAGACACGGCGATCTCATAGGTGGCGGCGTCGGTGGCGATACCCCGGATGATCTCGACGAGATTCATCAGCGGCGCCGGATTCATGAAATGCAGGCCGATGAAGCGCTCGGGCCGATCGGTGGCGGAGGCGAGGCGGGTGATCGAAATCGACGAAGTGTTGGACGCCAGCAGCACGGTGGGACTGAGATGGGGGTGGAGTGCCTTGAAGATCTGCTTCTTGATCTCCTCGTCCTCGGTGGCCGCCTCGATGGCCAGATCGGCCGCGCCGATCGTCGCCAGGTCGTCGGCCGGCGAGATCCGAGCCAGAGCCGCGATCTTGTCGGCCTCGCTGAGGATTCCCCGCCCGACCTGGCGCGACATGTTCTTGTCGATCATTTCCAGGCTGGCGGCGAGCTTGCCCGGAGCGATGTCGTTGAGGAGCACCGTGTAGCCCGCCACCGCGCAGACGTGCGCGATGCCGCTTCCCATCTGGCCCGCGCCGATCACGCCGACCGTCTTGATCTCCGTCATGCGATCCGCCCCTCGCGAGGCGCCCTTGTTTCGTTCAACCCCAGACCGTCAGCGTCCCTTCGGTCTCGCGGCCCCTCTAGCACATCCGCGGCGTCGGCCGCCAAGCTTTTGCTGCAATGCAGCGTAGCGACTATGTCCCCGCCGCGGTCAGGGCCGCCATGAGTTCGGGAACGGCGGTCTTGTAGTCGGCCACCAACGCATAGTCGGCGACCTGGAAGATCGGCGCGTCCGCATCCTTGTTGATGGCGACGATCACCTTGGAATCCTTCATCCCGGCGAGATGCTGGATGGCGCCGGAGATGCCGATCGCAATGTAGAGTTGCGGGGCGACCACCTTGCCGGTCTGGCCGACCTGGTAGTCGTTGGGCGCATAGCCGGCGTCCACCGCGGCTCGCGAGGCGCCCACCGCGGCGCCCAGCTTGTCGGCGAGAGGTTCGATGACCCGGTGGAACTCCTCGGCCGAGCCCAGGGCGCGGCCGCCGGAGACGACGATCCGGGCCCCGGCGAGTTCCGGCCGGTCGGACTTGACGATCTCGTCGGAAACGAACCTCGTCCCACGCGCCCCGGGACCGGGGTCCACCGCCTCGATCGGGGCCGCGCCGCCTTCGTCGGCCGCCTTGAAGGCGGTGGCCCGCACGGTGATCACCTTCTTGGCGTCCGAGGACTGGATCGTCTCAAGGGCGTTGCCGGCGTAGATCGGGCGCACGAAGGTATTGGCGTCGAGGACCTGGACTATTTCGCTGATCGGCGCGACGTCGAGCATCGCGGCGACGCGCGGCGCGAAATTCTTGCCCACGGAGGTGGCGGGCGCGAGAAGGGCGTCATAGCCCGCCATCAGGGGAGCGACGCAGGCGCTCAAGGCTTCCGCGATCTGCTTGCCGAGCGCATCGCTCTGGGCGGTGAGCACTTTGCGCACCCCGGCGATCTTCGCCGCCTCGCCGGCCACCACGGCGACGTCCGCCCCGGCCACCAGGACATCGACGTCCGCCGAGAGCGTCTTGGCCGCGGTGACGGTCTTGGCGGTGTTGTCCTTGAGCGAGAGGTTGTCGTGGTCGGCGACGACGAGGACGGCCATCTTCAGAGCACCCCCGCTTCGGTCTTGAGCCTCGCGACGAGATCGGCGGCGTTCTCGACCTTGACCCCCGCCACGCGCCTCGCCGGCTCGGTGACCTTGAGGACTTTGAGATGACCCTGTCCGGCGCCGCCGAAGTCGTCGGGAGTCTTGATGTCGATGGTCTTCTTCTTGGCTTTCATGATGTTCGGCAGGGACGCGTAACGCGGCTCGTTGAGGCGCAGATCGGCGGTGATCACCGCCGGGAGGTCGAGCTCCAGGGTCTGCAGCCCGCCATCGACCTCGCGGGTCACGCGCGCGACCTCGCCGGCGATCTCGATCCTGTAGGCGAAGGTCGCCTGGGGCCAGTCCAGCAGCGCCGAGAGCATCTGACCCACGGCGTTGTTGTCGCCGTCTATGGCCTGCTTGCCCATCAGGATCAGCCTGGGCGCCTCGGCGAGCGCCACGGCCTTCAACAGCTTGGCGACCTCGAGCGGTTCGGGGTCGCCGTCGGTCTGGATCAGGATCCCCCGGTCGGCGCCCATGGCCAGGGCGGTGCGGATCGTTTCCTGGGCCTGGATCGGGCCGATCGAGACCGCCACGATCTCTTCGGCGAGGCCTTTTTCCTTGATGCGGACGGCCTCCTCGACGGCAATTTCGCAGAACGGATTCATCGACATCTTGACGTTGGCCAGGTCGACCCCGGTCTGGTCGGACCGGACGCGCGCCTTGACGTTGGAATCGATCGCCCGTTTCACCGGGACCAGAACCTTCATGCCTTCACCACCAGCTTCAGCCGCGATCGCGACGCCAGACTTCGAGTTCATGGGCGCGGCAGTGGGCAATAGCGCCTTGCCAGCGCAATGCAAGCGCGCGGCCGGGCCCCGGCGAGGGGGGCTGGCGCCGGTTGGCGTTGTTGATAGAAGCCGCGCCCATGCACCGATGGATCACGGGCGCCAAGCTCATCGTCCTTGGCCTTTTCATTCTGACGACTGCGGGTGTGGCGGCCTATGATGTCATCTACCTGTGGCCGATCCAGGAGTGCGACCGCGCCGGGGCGTGGTGGGATCCGAAGGATCACCAGTGCCTGACGCCCATTCCGATCTGGCGGATCACCAACCGGGGTCTCGCCAGCGGGCCGCCAGGCCCCTCCGCCGATCCCGCTCAGCGCGTGGCGCCCGGAGACCAGAGCACGTCTCCCTCGTCCCTGGCGTTGGCGAAGCGGGCGGCGACGAACAGCAGGTCCGAAAGCCGGTTCAAATAGGCGAGTGCTTCACCGTGGCCGGCGCCCTCGGCGTCCTGCGCGAAGGCGACGGCGCGGCGCTCGGCGCGGCGGCATATCGTGCGGGCGAGGTGGAGGGCGGCGGAAGCCGCGCAGCCGCCGGGCAGGACGAACGAAGCGAGCGGAGCGAGCGCGGCGTTGAGGGCGTCGATCTCCCGCTCCAGGCGGGCGACCTGGCCGGCGGTGATGCGCAGGGCGCTATCCGCGTCCGCTGGACCGCGCGGCGTCGCCAGATCGGCGCCGAGGTCGAAGAGCTCGTTCTGGATCCGCGCCATCACCGGATCGAGGTCGGCGTCGCCACGAGTTTCGCGGCGAACGAGCCCCAGCGAGGCATTGACCTCGTCCACCGCCCCGTAGGCCTCGACCCGGAGACTCGCCTTGCTCACGCGCTTTCCGCTCGCGAGCCTGGTTTTTCCGCGATCGCCGGCGCGCGTATAGATGCGGTTGAGGACCACCATCGCCGACCGCGCCTCTAGTGGGCGCCCCCGCGCCACCACAGGGCGGCGACGAGGATGAGGATGGCGCCGAACTGGAGCAGGACCCGCAGGCGCATCAGCTTGTTCGACCAGGCGCGGCCGAACTCGCCGCCGCGAAAGAGGCTATAGACGCCGATGCCCAGGGTGATCGCCACCGCCGCCAGGGCAAGGGGGATGAGGATTTCGAAGACGTCGCGCATGCGCCCCATGCCCTATATCCGATCGTGCGCCGGCGAGGGATGATAATTCACCCTCCGCCGCGCCGAACGCCGGAGCGCCGGAGCGCCGGGCGGCATGGCGGTCGAGGCGAGGCCATGGCAAAAGGCGCCGCGAACCTTCACCGCCAGCGAGGCCCCGATGATCGTCGTCCATCACCTCAACAACTCGCGCTCGCAGCGCATTCTCTGGCTGCTGGAGGAATTGGGAACGCCATACGAAATCGTCCGCTACCAGCGTGACGCGGTCACCAACCTCGCGCCGCCGGAGTTGAAGGCGGTGCACCCGCTGGGCAAATCACCGGTGATCACCGATGGCGGGCGAACCCTGGCCGAATCGGGCGCTGTCGCCGACTACCTGATCCGCAGGTACGGCGGCGGCCGGCTCGCGCCGCCGGCGGGATCGGATGACCACGAGACTTATCTGGAGTGGCTCCATTACGCCGAAGGATCGGCGATGCTGCCGCTGATGCTTCTGCTCTACACCACCCGCCTCGGCGAGGCGGCCCAGCCGCTCCAGGGTCGGATCGACAGCGAGATCGCCAACCACCTCGGTTATGTGAACCAGGCTCTGGAGGGCCGACAGTTCCTGCTCGGCGAAGCCTTCACCGGGGCCGATGTGCAGATGAGCTTCGTGGGCGAGGTTGGACGCGCCTTCGGCCGGCTCGCGGCTCTGCCGGCGCTGAACGATTGGGTGGACCGCCTGCACGCGCGACCCGCGTTCAAGCGCGCCCTCGAAAAGGGCGGGCCCTACAATCTCGCCTGAGCAGGCTCAGGGCGCCTGGCGGACCCACTCCCAGTGCCAGGGCTCGAATGGATAGTTGGCGAAACCGAAGCGCTCGGCGTTGCGCGCCAGCCACCGGTAGGCGAGCGTGCGTGAGATGAACAGGCGATTGGCGTCGGCGGAGGAATCCGGAGCGTAGCCCGGCGCCGCGCCCAGGTAGATATCGAGGGCAAGACCGGTGCGGTGCGCCGAGCAGGAGGCCCGGGTGACACCCTGGCAATTCCGCTGCTTGGCGCAACGCGCCTCGTCATAGGCAGGACTGCGATAGCCCGAGAATATGCTCAACACCCCCCTGTCCGCGCTCGTCCGCGGGAGCTCATCGCGGGCGGCGGCGATCATCCGCCGATAGTCGGCCAGAGCCCTGGGTTGGAGAAAGATCGTCTTGCCGCCGAAACTCTCGGCGGCGTTGGCGCGGGCGAGGGAGGACTGCTCCGGCACCGCCGGACAGGCTCGGCGGCTGGCGGCCACGAAGGGGCGCCGCGCCTGCCAGATCAGCTTCATCCGCATCAGGGTCGCGACGTCGACGACACCCGCCGCGCCCACGCGATGGGCGAACTGCCACGCCGCGACACGCGCGGCAAAGGACGGTGACTGAGGCGCGCAGGTCGTCGAAATCTCCTTCGCCACCAGCGGCTCATAGATCGCCCATCCCGTCTCGGGCCGCCCAAATGGCGACCACGCCAGGTGATCGACGGAGCGGGCGTTAAGGTTCGCGGCCGATCGCGGGCCGGCTTCACAGGAAGCGTTCTCGCCATGGGCGACGCCGAGGTGAAGCGCCAGCACCGCGACGGCGATTGGAGCAGGGAACCGGAAGACCGGTCGCGCCTTGGTCATCTCGAGATCAAGGAGACGCCGATGCCCCTCCGTCAAGCCGCCCGCCTCGCTTTGCTGGCGGGCGTCGCGCTGATCGCCTTCGGCTGCGACGACTTCCGGCCTCCGGTCCACGCCGTAGCCCCAGACCCCGCGCGGAAGCTTCAGCAAGCCCAACTCTCGTCGGCGCGGATCGCCCCCGCCGCCGATACGGCCCCACCAGCCGCTCCGGTGGCGGGCTCAATCGCCGCGAACCTCCTGGCTCCCGCCGGCTCCGCCGATCCGGCCGCCAAGGCGATTGAAACAGCCTCCACCGCACCCGCCCCCGGCGGTCAGGCCGCCAGAGACCTTCTGATCAGGGTCGAGGTGCTTCTCGCCCGGGCGCACTTCTCGCCCGGCGTGATCGATGGCCAGAAAGGCGCCAACCTTTCGCGGGCAATCTCCGCCTACCAGGAATCCCGTGGCGGAGTGGTGACCGGGAAGGTGGATCAGGGGCTTCTGGACGCGTTGGCCAGGGAGGATGCCGGTCCGGTCACCCAGGACTATGCGATCACCGCCGAAGATGTGACGGGCCCGTTCCTGGGGTCGGTCCCCCGCGACTTCGAGGCCTTGTCCAAGCTGCCCCACCTCGGCTACGCGAGCCCGCTCGAGGCTCTGGCGGAGAGGTTCCACATGAGCCAGGCGCTTCTCAGCGCCCTGAACCCAAAGCGCGACTTCGCCTCGGCCGGCGCCTCGATTCTCGTCGTGCGGGCCGGCGCGGGCGATCTCGTGGACGTGGCCCGGGTCGAGGTGGACAAGAGCGAAAACCAGGTTCGCGCTCTCGACGCCGGCGGCAAGATCATCGCCGCCTTCCCGGCCACCGTCGGCAGCACCGAGCGGCCGGCGCCGTCGGGGGAATGGGCGGTCAAGGCGGTGGTCCGTGACCCCAGCTACACCTACGATCCCAAGCGCCTGACCTTTGGAGACAAATCCAAGGGGCCCCTCACCATCGCCCCAGGGCCGAACAATCCTGTGGGCTCGACGTGGATCGCCCTCACCGTGGAGACCTATGGCATCCACGGAGCGCCCGACCCGGCCAAGGTCGGAAAGACGGCCTCCCACGGCTGCGTGCGCCTCACCAACTGGGATGCGGTCGCCCTTGGTCGGGCCGTGAAGAAGGGCATGCCGGTGGCCTTCGTCGGAGTGGAGACCCGCAAGGCCTAGTCGGTCCAGCCCTCGAGAAAGTCGAACACCGCCGCCTTGAAGAGGCCGTGGGGAATCGCCGAGAAGTGATCGCAGGCCGGCAGGCTCACCGCCCTGGCTCCAGGGATGACCTGCGCCAGGCCTTCAGGATCGCCGGCGATTTCGTCGCGCGAGCCCGCGATGATGAGCGCCGGGGCGGCGATGCCCCCCAGGCGCGAGCGATCCAGCGCGAGGCCCTCGCCTTCGCTGCAGGCGGCCAGTGCGAGCCGATCCTCCCCTTGCTGGTCGGCGAACCGGCGAAACCCCTTGAGAGTCGGTTCGGCGATGAGTTCGGGGTCGCCGATCCGCATCGCTTCGCCCATTGTCATCAAAGCGGGATCCGCCGGGGGCGGCGCCAGCATCCGCGCGCCTACTCCTCCCAGGATCAGGTTCGCGATTCGCTCGGGATGGGTGAGGGCGGCATGAAGGGCGAGGTGCGCGCCCAGGGAATAACCCATCAGTTCGACCCGGCGAAGATCCAGATGGTCGATCAGGGCGATGATGTCGCCGACCATCGCTACGCGGCCGTACGCGGCGCTGTCGTGCGGCTTGTCGCTCGTCCCGTGGCCGCGGAGGTCCAGAGCGATGGTCCGGTATCCCTTGCGCTCGAAGGCGCCATACCAGCCGAGCCGGCGCCAGTTCTCCTGGCGGTTGGTGGCGAAGCCATGGACCAGAACCACGGTCCCGATTTCACCCTGGGCCGGGGCGATGTCGTCGTAGTCGATTCTTTGGCCGTCCGATCGAAAGCTCGCCATGGCCCCAAGGGTAGGCGGGCCTTGCGGGGCCCGGCAAGGCCGGCTTAATCGGGCGCTCATGAAGGAAGAGGTGTTCATCGGCGGCTGGACGCGGCGCCGGCTGCGCGAATGCGGCCAGAACGAGCGACATGCGATCTGGAAGCGCGCCCGAGCGCTCCACTCCGCTGAGGGAAATCACCTCGCCCGGGCCGTCGAGCTCTTGGGTCTGGCCTATCTGGAGCCCGAACCCCTGGGACCGGAGGATCCGCTGCTCATGGCGATGCGCGAGATCGTGGCCTCGCCCGCGGCCAGATCGGCGGCGATCGAGGCGACGCTCGACGGCCTGCCGGCCATGGCGGGGATCGACACCCTGCTGCACGAGGGGCTGGGCGAGCGCTACCGGCTCGAACCGGCCGCCGCGCCCACCGCTCAGGCTCTGGTCGGCGAACTGATGCGGTCCCTTGGCTACGTCGAAGCCGGACGCAAGGATTTGCCGCAGCGCTGCGTCGCCCGCTCCGGGGTGTTCTGGAAGGCCCCGTCCCCGGCGGCCGGGCCCGCCCAGCCCGCCGGGGACGGCTAGGGCCCCTGCTCAGGCGTCCGCGGCCGCCGGCTCCCGCTTGCTCAGGTCCGCGCCTGTGGCCTGGTCGACCACTTTCATCGACAGCCGGGTCTTGCCGCGGTCGTCGAAGCCCAGAAGCTTGACCTTCACCATCTGGCCCTCCTGGAGGACATCGGAGACCTTGTTCACCCGCTCATTGGCGATCTGGCTGACGTGGACGAGGCCATCCTTGGCGCCGAAGAAGTTCACGAAGGCGCCGAAGTCGACCACCTTGACCACCTTGCCGTCGTAGATCCGGCCGACCTCGGGCTCGGAGGTGATCGAGCGTATCCAGTCGATCGCCGCCTTAATCTTGGCCGCGTCGCTGGCCGCCACCTTGACCGTGCCCTCGTCGTTCACGTCGACCTTCGCGCCGGTGGTGGCGACGATTTCGCGGATCACCTTGCCGCCGGTGCCGATGACCTCGCGGATCTTGTCGGTGGGGATGGTGATCGTCTCGATCTTCGGCGCGTATTCGCCGACGTCGGGACGGGCGCCGTCGATCGCCTTGGCCATTTCGGCCAGGATGTGCAGCCGCCCCGCCTTCGCCTGGCTGAGCGCCTGCTTCATGATCGCTTCGGTGATCCCGGGAATCTTGATGTCCATCTGCAGAGAGGTGATCCCGTCCGCGGTCCCCGCGACCTTGAAGTCCATGTCGCCCAGGTGGTCCTCGTCGCCGAGGATGTCGGAGAGGATCGCAAAGCCGTCCTTCTCGAGAATGAGCCCCATGGCGATACCCGAGACCGGCTTTTTCAACGGCACGCCGGCGTCCATCAAGGCGAGAGAGCCGCCGCAAACCGAGGCCATCGAGGAAGAGCCGTTGGACTCGGTGATCTCCGAGACGAGGCGCACGGTGTAGGGAAAGTCCTCCTTGGATGGCAGCATCGGACGGATCGCCCGCCAGGCGAGCTTGCCGTGGCCGATGTCCCGGCGGCTCGGCGCGTTCATCCTGCCGGTCTCGCCCACGGAATAGGGCGGGAAGTTGTAGTGGAGCAGGAAGGCTTCCTTGTAGGTCCCCTCCAGGGCGTCGATGAACTGTTCGTCATCGCCGGTGCCCAGAGTGGCCACGACCAGGGCCTGGGTCTCCCCACGGGTGAACAGAGCCGAGCCGTGCGCGCGGGGCAGAACCGAAACCTCCGAGACGATCGGGCGCACCGTATCGACGGTTCGTCCATCGATGCGCAGGCCGGTCTCGAGGATCGCGTGGCGTACGACGTCCGCCTCGCACGCCTTGAACACACCGGCGAGCTTGGCGTGATCGAGCCCGGCCGGGTTCTCGTCGGACTTGCCCAAGGCCCTCACCGCCTTGGATCTGGCCGCGGAGACCGCGTCGTGGCGGGCGCCCTTGGCGGTGATTGCGTAGGCCGCCTTGATGTCGGCGCCCACCAGGCCGGTGACCTGCGTCTGGATCGCGTCATGATCCTCGGGAACGAAGTTGTAGGGCTCCTTGGCCGAGTGCTCGGCCAGTTCGATGATCGCCGCGATCACCGGCTGGAAACCGCGCTGGGCGAACATCACCGCACCCAGCACGTCTTCCTCGCCCATCTCCTGGATTTCCGATTCCACCATCATCAACGCGTCGTCGGTGCCGGCGACCACCAGATCGAGGCGGTTGGACGCATCCTTGACCTGCGCGAGGGTGGGATTGAGAACATATTCGCCATTGATGAAACCCACCCGCGCCGCGCCGATCGGACCCATGAAGGGAACGCCGGAAAGGGTGAGCGCGGCGGAGGCCGCGACCATCGCGACGATATCGGGGTCGTTCTCCAGATCGTGCGACAGCACGGTGATGATGACCTGGGTTTCGTGCTTGAAGCCCTTGACGAACAGCGGGCGGATCGGGCGGTCGATGAGGCGGGAGACAAGCGTCTCCTTCTCCGAGGGCCGCCCTTCGCGCTTGAAAAAGCCGCCGGGAATCTTGCCGGCGGCGAATGTCTTCTCCTGGTAGTTCACGGTGAGCGGAAAGAAATCGAGGCCAGGCTTCGGGGATTTATCGAAGACCACCGCAGCCAGGACGGTGGTTTCTCCGTAGGTAGCGAGCACCGCGCCATCGGCTTGGCGGGCGATTCGCCCAGTTTCCAGGGTCAGCTTTCGGCCGGCCCACTCTATCGATTTGCGTCGAATGTCGAACATTGTCTTTGCGTCTTCTTTCTCTTGTGCCCGAAGGCGAATTCCTTCGGAAGCGGATAGGGCCGGCGGCCTTTTTTCCAAGGGCGGTTGCGGATTCCTCTCCAGTTCGACAGGCGATAAGGAGGATTTTCTCGAACCCTCGCTGCGAAACGCCGGACCATCTCCTGATGGCCGGCAAGACCGTCGCCCCCATGCCTGTCGATGGGGGGCGGCGGCGTGAACCTTTGTCGGACGGTTCTCTGGGCCCAGGGCCACGCAGTGGAATGCGCGTTCAGAGCCGTCTGATCCCTATCGGCGCAGACCCAGGGTCCCGATGATCGCCTGATAGCGCGCGGCGTCGGTGCTCTTGAGGTGGTCCAGCAGCGACCGGCGCTGAGAGACCATCATCAGCAGGCCGCGCCGTGAATGGTTGTCCTTCTTGTGGGTCTTGAAGTGCTCGGTGAGATTCCCAATCCTCTCGGAGAGGATCGCCACCTGCACCTCGGCCGAGCCGGTGTCGTGCTCCGAGCGGGCGTGGGTGGCGATGAGTTCGGACTTGCGTTGCGCCGTGATCGACATCGGGACTGCTTTCCGCTCAGGGGAGATGGAAGACACGCGTGGGGTTGAGCCGTCCGGCGCGCATCTCGCAGAGGGCCACGATCCGTCCGCCATGAAAGGCTGAAACCGTGCGTGAGACGGACAGCTCCGTCCTCAAGGTTTCGACCTGCCGGGGGAGCAGAACGATCGATCGTCCCTGCGTCAAACTGAAGGCGTCTTCGGTGGTCACGGCCATCGCCGGGATGTCGTCCAGCGCGGTCTCGACCGGAAGCAGGGCCTCCAGAGGCGCGCCAGCATGGCACATGGCCTCCAGAAACTCCAGTGTCGTCGCGCGAGCTTCGGTGAACGCGCCCACTTTTGTCCGGCGAAGAGCGCTCACATGGGCGCAGACCCCAAGAGCCAGCGCGAGGTCGCGGACAATCGAGCGCACATAGGTCCCCTTTCCGCACTCGACCTCGATCTCGTCGTGATCGGGGTCGAGCCGCCTGGTGAGCCGGGCATGGCGGATGAAGACCTTGCGTGACTTGAGATCGACGCACAGGCCCTCCCGCGCCAGGTCATAGGCGCGCGCGCCGCCCACCTTCACCGCCGAAAAATCCGGGGGGACCTGATCGATCTCGCCTTCAAAGGCCTCGAGCCCGGCCCTCACGGCCGCCTCGTCCGGTCGCGCCGCCGAGGTCGCGGCGACCTCGCCTTCGCGGTCCAGGGTGGCGGTGGTCGCCCCCCAGGCAATGGTCAAACGATAATTCTTGTCCGCGTTCATCAGGAACGGGACGGTCTTGGTGGCCTCGCCGAGGGCGATCGGCAGGACCCCCGTGGCCAGGGGATCCAGGGTCCCGGCGTGCCCGGCCTTCCGGGCGTTGAAGGCGCGCCGCACCCGCGCCACGGCCTGGGTCGAACCCAGGTTCTCGGGCTTGTCCAGGCACACCCATCCCGAGATCGCTTCGCCCTTGCGGTGGCGGGCCAATCAGCCTTCCTCTTCGGCGCCGATTTCGCCGGGAGTGGCCTCGATGTCCCGGCGCACCCTGGGGTCGTCCAGGAGATGGCTCATGTGGGCGGCGGCGTCGAAACTGTCGTCGTGGACAAATTTCAGATCGGGGGTGAACCGCATCTCGATCACATGGCCGAGGCGCCCGCGAAGGAACCTTGCTGCGCGATTGAGTCCGTCGACCACCGCCACGGCGTTGGCGCCCCCCAGCGGCTCGATGAAACAGACCGCATGTCTGAGATCGGGGCTGAGCTTGACCTCGCTGATGGTCACCGACACTTTCGATAGGACCGGGTCGGCAAAGCTCTCGTGGCGCAGAATGTCGACCAGTGCGTGACGCACCAGTTCCCCGGCGCGCAGCTGTCTCTGCGAAGGGCCCGACCGGCCCGGGCGAGTCTTGGACGCTGTGCGGGGCATGGTCTGTGGTTGCGGAGGAGTCCCCGTCGGCGACGCAGCACGAAGGGCGCGCGCTTCTAGGCCGCGGCGCGGGGGCTGTCCAGCGGGGCGGACTCGAGGCGTTGTCCGCTCTTGAACACGGCGGGCTCTCCCCGCTTCGCCGGCTCGGCCTCAGATCGCCGTTGCCGCGCCGGGCAGGCCAAGCCTTGGCCACATCGCCGTCACGGCCTCGACGACCGAGGGGTCCATGTGGATCGGCCTACCCCACTCCCTCTTCGTCTCCGGCGGCCATTTGGTGGTGGCGTCCAGGCCGATCTTCGAGCCCAGGCCCGGCTCGGGCGAGGCGAAGTCGAGATAATCGATCGGCGTCTGTTCGATCAGGGTGATGTCGCGGGCGGGGTCCATGCGGGTGGCCACGGCCCAGATCACGTCCTTCCAGTCGCGGGCGTCGATGTCATCGTCAACCACGATCACCCACTTGGTGTACATGAACTGGCGAAGATATGACCACACCGCCATCATCACCCGCTTGGCGTGGCCGGGATATGCCTTGCTGATCGAGACCACGGCGACGCGATAGCTGCAGCCCTCCGGCGGCAGCCAGAAATCCACGATCTCCGGAAACTGCCCGCGCAGCAGCGGGACGAACACCTCGTTCAGCGCCGCCCCAAGCACACTGGGCTCATCCGGCGGCCGGCCGGTGTAGGTGGTGAGGTAGATCGGGTCGCGGCGCATGGTGATTGCGGTCACCTGGAATACCGGAAACCGCTCCACGGCATTGTAGTAGCCGGTGTGGTCGCCGAACGGGCCCTCGTCGGCCTGGTCGTCCAGCAGCACCTCGCCCTCGATGACCATCTCGGCCTGTGACGGGACCAGGAGGGGTTGGGTCTTCGCCGCCACGAGCTCTACCCTGGCCCCGCGTAGCAGGCCGGCGAAATGGTATTCGGAGAGTGTCTCCGGGACGGGGGTGACGGCAGCCAGAATCGTCCCCGGATCGGCGCCGATCACCGCGCACGCGGGCAGGGCGGTCGGCTTGCCGGCGGCCTTCCACCGCCAGTGGTGCTGCGCTCCGCCACGGTGAGCGAGCCAGCGCATGATCGTCCGGTCGCGGCCGATCACCTGCATCCGGTAGATGCCGAGGTTGAAGTCGTCCTCGCGTTGCGTCGACGGCCCCTTGGTGACCACGAGGGGCCAGGTGATCAGCGGCCCCGGTTCGCCCGGCCAGCAGGTCTGGATGGGGAGCTTGCCAAGGTCGATCTGGTCGCCCTTCAGCACGACCTCGTGCACTGGCGCCTCGGCGACGATCTTGGGCCGCATGCCCATGATCGTGCGCGCCAGCGGCAGCATTTCCCAGGCCTCCTTGGCGCCGCGCGGCGGGGCCGGGTTGCGCAACAGCGCCAGCAGCTCGCCCACCCCGCGCAGATCAGCGGCCGTGGTCGCGCTCTTGCCGTTCACGGTGACGCCCATCGCCACCCGCTCGACAGTCCCGAAGAGATTGGCAAGGCACGGCATGGGGGAAGGCTCGCCGTCGGCCCGGATCGGCCGCTCGAACAGCACCGCCGGACCGCTCCTCGCGACCAGCCGCCTGCAGATCTCGGTCATTTCCAGGACCGTCGATACCGGCTCGCGCACCCGCACCAGCAGACCCGCGGCTTCCAGGGCGGCGATGAAGTCGCGCAGACTGCGATAGGCCATGGTCGCATCCCTATGGCGGCGGAGCGGGCCTGTCACGCCTTGCGGTCGAAGGCCCCGGGACTAGACTGGCCGCTCATGAAGCAGATCGATCTCGACGACCTCCCGCCGAAGCTCGCGCAAATTCTCGCGGGCCTTCGCGAGGGCGAGGCGCTCGACCTCGTCCAGCACGGCGCGCTCCTCGCCCGCCTCACCGTCCAAGCCTCGGCGCCGCAGGAGCCCGGCGAGATCCTCTCCGAACTCCCCCCCGAAGAGCGCATGAACGAGGTTCTGAGTCAGTTCAACGCCATGATCCACGACGAGTTCTAGCGAAGTGAGGTCTACCGCGACGGCTCCGCCTCCCGAATCCTGACTAGCGCCTTTGGCGCGATCTTGCGCCAGCGCCGATCGAGGAAGGCGCGGAAGGACTCGGGGTGCAGGCTTTCCAGCCGGGCGAGGACACAGGGATAATTCCTGTAGTGGGGCGTGAAATGAAAGGTCGAGGGCTCGGCCTCCATCAGCATCTCCCGCTCGTCGAAACCGACCTCCAGGAGCACCACGCTGGCATCCTCGCGGCGCAGGCGGGTGAAGAACTTCCTGTTCACCAGGAAGGAGGGTCGCCCATAGGAGGTTCCCTCGCTCACACCTGGAAATGACAGGCAGATCTCGCGCATTTCCGCCTCGGTCATTGCGGGTGATTCCTTGCCTAGTAGGCCAGCGCGATCCCGTCCTTGCGCATCTCGCTGGCCGCCCCATACCGCCCCGGCCGGCGCTCGATCGCCTGGTAGCCGCCGAAGCCGCCGTCCGAAGGACCGAATTTCCAGCCGAGCGCCGCGAGCCCTTGGCGGGTCGCCTCGGGCACGCCGGCCTCGAGGCGCAGGGTTCCCACCCCATCCTGCGGTTGGCCGGTCGGTTCGGAGGAGCCCTCGTGATGCCACCGGGGGGAATCGCCGGCTTCCTGCAGCTGCAGGCCATAGTCGATCAGGTTGACGATGATCTGGGCCTGGCCCTGAGGCTGCATGTCGCCGCCCATCACCCCGAAGGCCAGCCACGGCTCACCGCGGTGGGTGGCGAAACCCGGAATGATGGTCTGGAAGGGGCGCTTGCCGGGAGAATAGAGATTGGGATGGCCGTCGGTGAGGCTGAAGAGCTCGCCGCGGTCCTGGAACATGAACCCCAGACCGTCCGGCGAAAGGCCCGATCCCATGCCGCGGTAGTTGGACTGGATCATCGAGACCATCATGCCCTGGGCGTCGGCGACACAGAAATAGGTGGTGTCGCCGTGGCTTGGCGGCTCGCCGGCGTTGACCGGGGTGAGGATGGTGTCGGGGCGGATGAGTTTCGCCCGCTCCTCGGCGTAGTCCTTGGAGATCAGCCAATCGATCGGCGCGCGGGCGAAATCGGGATCGGCGAAAAAGCGGGCTCGATCCTCGAAGGCCAGCCGCTTGGCTTCGATCTGGGTGTGGAGGCTCCCGGTCGACTGGAAACCCATCGCCGCCATGTCGAAGGTCTCGAGGATATTCAGGATCTGCAGCGTCGAGAGGCCCTGGCTGTTGGGGGGCAGGGCCCAGATGTCCGCGCCGCGATACCGGGTGGATATCGGCTCGACCCATTGGGAGTGATGCGCCGCCAGATCGGCCCTGGAGAGCCAGCCGCCGATCCGCTTGAAATAGCGATCGACGACCTCGGCGATCTCGCCTTCGTAGAACGCGTCACGGCCGCCCTCGGCGATCAGCCTGTAGGTGTGGGCGAGGGCCGGGTTTGCGAAGACTTCGCTCTCGGTCGGCGTGCGCCCCGCCGGCGCCCAGACCTTCTTGAAATTGTCTGTTTCCTCGATTCCTCGGCCGGGGCGAGTGAAGAACCGATAGGAGAGGGCGAGGTAGTGGGCGATGGTCTGGGGAACCGGCGCGCCATTCTGGGCGAGGTCGATGGCCGGGGCGAAGAGATCGGCCCACTTCAAGCGACCATAGCGCTCATGCAGCGTCCACCAGGCGTCCACCGCCCCCGGCGTCGAGACCGAGAGCGCGCCGTGAGAGGGAATGTGTCCGCCCACGGCGCGCGCCCGCTGCGTCGCCAGGCTCAGCGAGCGGGGCGAGCGACCTGATCCGTTGAGGCCCCGCAGCCTTGCCTTCACCGGATCCCACACCATCGCGAAGCAGTCCCCGCCCACCCCACAGGAGATCGGTTCGAGGAAGCCCAGTGCGGCGTTGGCCGCCACCGCCGCGTCCACCGCCGAGCCTCCGGCGCGCAGGATGTCGACGGCGGCGAGCGTGGCCAGGGGATGGGCCGTGGCCGCCGCGCCGTGAACGCCCCAGGCGATCGACCGCGATGCGAAGCTCGCGCCGGTAATCCTGTCGCCGCTGTGCACGTCGGAACGCTCCAGATTCGGATTGGCGGTCGGAGCGGACGGCTGCGCCGAGGCGCTCGTCGCGGCCGCGGCGAGCGGCAGGGTGGCAAGAAACGTCCGGCGGCGCATGGGAGCGCGACTATAGACGCCGCGATGCCTTCACGTCTGCGACCAAACCGCCAATTCGTTGCCGGAAGGGTCCTGGAAATGGAATCGTCGGCCGCCGGGAAATTCGAAGGTCGGCCGGATCACCCGGCCGCCAGCGGCGAGCACCTTGGCTTCCATCGCCTCCAGATTGCTGGCGTAGAGCACCACGAGGGGCTTCGCCGTCGCTTCCGATGCATCCGAGCTGAAGCCACCGTCGGTTCCCTGCCCCTCGAAGGCCGCGTAGGACGGACCATAGTCAGTGAAGCTCCAGCCGAAGGCGCCCTCATAGAAACGCTTGGTCGCCGTGAGGTCGCCGGCGGGAAACTCGACGTAGTCGATCTTGCCGTCCTCGCGCATGGTCACGCCGCCTGCGAGACGGCGTTCAGCACGGCGAGATAGCCACCGGAGCCTTCCATGCGCGGCGTGACGTGGTCTCTATCCAGCAGGCGGCGCAGGCGCGGCAGGTTCCAGCACGGAACGTGCATGAACATGTGGTGCTCGCAGTGGTAGTTGACGAAGTACGGGGCGATCAGCGCCCGCTCGATGAGATTGGCGTGCGTGGTCCGCGCGTGTCGCAGGGGGTCAGGTTCATCCTTGGCCACCAGCGCGTGCTCGGCGATGTTGCGCATCCGGGTCACGAGCTGGAACCATGTCGCCCGGGGCAGCAGCCAGACCGCGAACCATGCCCAGGGGTAGCCCGCAGCGCTGAAGGCCGCGATGGCCACGCCGTTGAAGATCAGCCAGCGCCTCTGCCGACGCAGCTCGCCGGCAATGATCGGCCAGACCGACTCGCCGCGCTGGCGCGCCTTCAGCCGGGCGATGAAGCCGCCGAAGCGCTGCTTGAACCAGGTCTGGCCAGTGAGATCGCGGACGATCTTGCGCCGCAGCGAGGCGCGCGTGATCGGGAAGGGCGCGGAAAGGACGAGATCGGGATCCTCGGCCTGCTGGGCGTACTTGTGGTGCTGCAGGTGATAGGCTCGATAGCTTGCCAGGCCCCCGCCGCACAGCCACTCGCCGACGAAATCGTTCAACGCCAGATTGGGGTGCAGGGCCCCGTGCGCCGCATCGTGCATAAGGATCGCCAAGCCCAGCTGGCGCGCGCCGATGACGACCACGGCTAGGGGGATGGTGATCGGCCAGACCAGCGCCACCGCCCCGGCGGCGAAGATCACCGCCCAGCAGTGGATGACGAGGGCCAAGCCCTTCCACGACGACCGCGCTGCGAGCACGCCCCATTCCCGGGGGGCGAAATAGTCCTTCGGATTGACGCGCGCGGCGACCGCCATGACCCATTCTACCATCGGACCGCCCCAACGTCACGGCAGGGCGGGCCCCGGCACTCAATGTGGGGGTCCTGCTAGGTCGCCGCCAGAAAAGGCGTCCCTGATGTCAGTCCACTGTCACGACCACCTTGCCCAGCGCCCTGCGGCTGGCGAGGTGGGCGATCGCCTCGCCAGCCCGCTCGAGGGGAAAGCGCTCCGAGACGTGAGGCCTGATCTTGCCGGCGGCGTAGAGTTCGAGCAGCGCCTTGACGTTCCTTTGATGACCAACCGGGTCACGGGAGACCGAAGCCCCCCAGAACACCCCGACGATCTCGCAGCCCTTGAGCAGGGCCAGATTGAGGGGAATGCGCGGGATTCCCGCGGGAAACCCGATCACGAGAAATCGGCCCTCCCAGGCCATGCAGCGCAGGGCCGCCTCGGCATAGTCTCCGCCCACTCCGTCATAGACGACGTCAGCGCCTCCCGGCCCGCAGGCCTGCTTGAACTGCTCGGCCAGCGCTTTTTGTCCGTCGCGATCGAACGGCCCTTGGGGATAGACCACACCCTCGTCGGCGCCTCGGGCCTTGGCCAGGGCGACCTTCTCGGCCGACGACGCCGCCGCGACCACGCGTGCGCCCATCGCCTTGCCGAGTTCGACCGCCGCCAGGCCGACGCCGCCCGCTGCGCCAAGGACGAGCAGGGTCTCCCCGGCCTTCAGCCGGCCACGTTCCTTGAGGCCATAGTAGGAGGTGCCGTATGTCATGAGAAAGGCCGCCGCCTCGTCGAACGGCATGGCCGCCGGGATCGGGATCAGCCTGGCCGCCTCGAGGGCCAGTTCCTGCGCCATCCCGCCCCAGCCGGTATTGCCGAGCACGCGGTCGCCCGCCTTCACGTGGGTGACGCCCTCGCCCACACTCTTCACGATCCCTGAGATCTCGCCGCCGGGAGCGAAGGGCCGCTGCGGCTTGAACTGATATCGGTCCTCGATGATCAGAACGTCGGGATAGTTGACGCCGCATGCCTTCACCTGGACGACCGCCCAGCCAGGCTTTGCGGCGGGCGCGGGAAGGTCCTCCAACTCCAGGGTCTCGGGACCGCCGACGCTTTTGCTCAGCACAGCCTTCATCGCCTTGGGTCTCCGCGCCAATTCCCTTTTTGCGCGGGCGACGGTATCCGAATGGCCGGGCGGGCGGAAGTGAGGAGCGGCCATGACCGAGGCGCGGGTGACCCTCGCACTGCACGGAGGCGCGGGCGCCCTGGCCGGAATCGACTACGGGCGCGAACTGAAACACATGATGAGTTTGATCGAGGCGGGCCGTGATCGCCTGCGCTCGGGGGCGACGGCCCTGGATGTGGTGGTGGAGACTGTCGCCGCGCTCGAAGCCTCGGGACTCTATGTCGCCGGCCGCGGCGCCTCGCCGAACACTTCGGGCCGCTACGAACTCGATGCGGCGCTGATGGATGGTCCGACCCGCCGCGCCGGGGCGGTGGCGGCGCTCGAGGGCTTCGCCTCACCCATCAGGGCGGCACGAGCCGTGATGGAGAGAACCCCGCATGTGCTGCTGGTGGGAGAGGGCGCCGCGGACTTCGCCCAGGGCGCGGGTCTCGAGCCAATCGCCGATCCGCAGGCTTGGTTCACCAAGGTCGGGCGAAGATCGGAGGGACCCCGAGAGGCGCCTTCCGCCGGCACGGTGGGATGCGTTGCGCGGGACGGGAATGGGGGACTGGCCGCCGGGACGTCCACCGGCGGCGTCTTCGATAAGCTCTGGGGCCGGGTGGGTGACAGCCCGGTGATCGGCGCCGGGGTGTGGGCCGATCAAATCGTCGCGGTATCCTGCACCGGAAGCGGGGAGATGTTTCTGCGCGCGGCCGCGGCCGCCCAGCTGTCCTTCCGCCTGCGCTTCGCCGGCGAGGACCTCGAGAGCGCCGCGCGCGCGGTGCTCGAGGATATACGCTCGCTCGGCGGGACCGGCGGTCTGATCGCCATGAGCGCCGCCGGAGAGATCGCCATGCCGTTCATCAGCCAGGGGATGAAGCGCGCCGCCCTCGCCGTCGATGGAGCGATAACGAGTTCGGCCCTCTGAGCCTCTCTGGCGCCGCGGCGGCAAGGGCGTCCATTCCCCCGCTTCGAGAATGCATTTTTCGCTATAGCTTGAGCCCCCGACAAACCCCGAAAGGCATACTTGTCCCCAGCGCTCGAACTCGGCCACGCCCTGCCCTCAGGCGCCCCGGCGAAGGTCAATCTTGCAGGCATGACGCGCGGCCAGCTCAGCCACGCGCTCGTCGAGGCGGGGGTCGCGCCCGACGATCGGGCGAAAATGCGCGCGGGCCAGGTCTGGCGCTGGATCCACAACCATGGACTCACCGACTTCAGGGCGATGACGGACATCGCCAAGGCCGCCCGGACGGCAATGGACGATCGGTTCACCCTGCGCAGACCGCGGATCGTCAGGCGGCAGAAGAGCGTCGACGGCGTGATCAAGTGGCTGATCGGTTTCGCTCCGGGGGTCGAGGCCGAGGCGGTGTTCATCCCGGACGTCGGCGGCGGTGGCGCGTTATGCCTCTCGAGTCAGGTAGGCTGCACCTTGAATTGCGCCTTCTGCTACACCGGAACCCAGGCGCTTGTGCGCAACCTCACGGCTGCGGAAATCGTCGCTCAGGCGCAGATCGCCCGCGACGAGCTCGGCGAATGGATCGCGGCGCCTGGCGAACGTGCGCTGACCAATGTCGTGTTCATGGGAATGGGCGAGCCTCTCTACAATCTCGACAACGTCGCCGACGCGGTCGACATCCTCTCCGACAATGAGGGCATGGCGATTTCCCGTCGCCGTATCACCATCTCCACCGCTGGCGTGGTCCCGCAACTGAAGTCCCTCGGCGAGCGCACGGGCGCCATGCTGGCGGTCTCCCTGCATGCCACCAACGATTCGCTGCGCGATCAACTGGTGCCGCTGAACCGCCGCTATCCGCTGGCCAAGCTGATGGCCGCGGTCCGCGCCTATCCAGGCCTCACCAACGCCAAGCGCGTCACGTTCGAATACGTGATGCTCAAGGATGTGAACGACAGCCCCGCGGAGGCTCGGGCGCTGGTCCGGCTGCTCGCAGGGATTCCCGCCAAGATCAATCTGATCCCGTTCAATCCCTGGCCCGGCGCCCCGTACGAGTGCTCCGAGCGGTCGACCATCGAGACCTTCGCCGCAATCGTGAACCGCGCCGGCTACGCCTCGCCCATCCGCACGCCCCGCGGCCGCGACATCCTCGCGGCGTGCGGACAACTGCGGTCCGAAAGCCGCAAATCGCGGGCGAGCGAGCGACAGAAGGGGGATTCTCGGAGGGCAAGCCTCGAGCCATAGGCGGGCCGCCGGTTTTCGCGCCTGTCGCATCCTGTGATACCCCTCGCCGCGGTGAGATCTGCGGGAGGGGTGCATTGCCCCAGGAACTCCAATCGCCCGAACTCCAGGCGTGGGCGGCGGGCTTTCCGCTCGCCCTGCTGCACGCCCTGGTCGCCTTGGTGCTGCTGACGGCGGGGACGACGCTCTACGCCCTGATCACGCCGCACCGCGACATCCACCAAATCCGTCGGGGCAACGCCGCGGCCGCGGTCTCGTTCGGCGGCGTCATCGTCGGTCTGGCGCTTCCCCTGGCGGTTTCGCTGACCGCCTCCACCTCCCTGGTCGATGTGGCGATTTGGGGACTGGCGGCGATCTTCATTCAGCTCGCGGTCTTCCGCCTGACCGACATCGTGCTCCACGGCCTTCCGCAGAGGATTGCCGAAGGCGAGCTCGCCGCCGCCGCGCTTCTGGTCAGCGCCAAGCTCGCCACCGCGATCATCCTGGCGGCCGCGATCGCCGCCTGACCAACGCCAAGCCGCGCACATCGAATGCATTTCCCCAGATTGCCCGACTGGCTGGTGTATCTCGCGGTGGTTGTCACCTTGGCCGTGGCGGCGCTCGGCCGCCGGGAACGCGCCGATGCGCCTCCGGCGCCTCCGCCGTTTCCCAGCGGGCCGGTGGTCGCCCTGGGCCCGGCCTCGCCCTTCGACCCCGCGGTGACGGTGCGCGCGCCATCGACGACGACCGCGCATGCGGGGACAGCCTTTTCAATCGGCGATGGCGGGGTGTGGGTCACGGCGCGTCATGTGGTCGCCGGGTGCGCTCGAGCGGCGATCCTGGTTGGCCGAGGCCGCGGGGTGACCGCGAGGGCGAGACCCTCGCCCGATGGCGAGGCGGTGATTCTGACGACCCGTGGCGGAGCGCCCGCGCTGCCGCTCTTGCCCCAGTCCAAACTCGAGCGCGGTATGCGCGCCTTTCACCCAGGCTTCCCCGGCGATCGACCTGGTGAGGTCGCTTCACGGTTGATCGGGCGGGAGACCCTTACGGTGCGCGGCCGAGGCGCACGGCCCGAGCCGGTCCTGGTGTGGGCTCAGGTCGGCAGAACATCCGGCCAGAGCGGCAGCCTCGCGGGTCTCTCCGGCGCGCCTGCACTCGACAGCTCCGGCCGGGTGATCGGCGTCACTATTGCTCAAGCGCCCAGGCGGGGCCGAATCTACACCACCACGCCGGAGAATCTGCGCGCCGCGCTGAAGGCCGGCGGTCTTACCCGCGCGCCCGAGGCGGCCGGCGAGTCGATCGGCACGGATAACTACGGCCGCGTCGCCGACGACCTGCGCCGCGACCTGCGGGTGGCTCAGGTGGTCTGTCTGAGCGACTGAGCGACGCGGGCGCCCGCTGGACGCCGCTTCGCCAGCACCAGGCACAACGCGATCGCCGGCGCCCCGATAGCTGCGGCGCCGAGATAGAACAATCCATAGGCGCTC
Organism: Caulobacteraceae bacterium; assembly: GCA_036511715.1. Classification (GTDB taxonomy): domain Bacteria; phylum Pseudomonadota; class Alphaproteobacteria; order Caulobacterales; family Caulobacteraceae; genus Acaudatibacter. The sequence goes on along the minus strand of DATCBS010000014.1, from coordinate 31,293 downwards.
AGCAGCGATCGCCCATGGTGCAGGTCCTGGACGATCAAGCCGGAGAAACCTTTGAGGGTCTTGCCGGTCCAGGCCAGCGCGGAGGTCAGGAGGGCGTATTGGGTGGCTGTGTAGCCGAGGCTCGTGAGGGTCGACATATAGGAGACCAACGCCACGCCGGAAAAGCCGATCGCCAGGGCATCAAGACCCATGATCGCTTCGAACGCGGTGAAAACGCCTGGCCCGGCGGAGATGAGCGCGAAGTCGCCCCCGCGCCAAGCCAGGATCGCGAAGGCCGCGATGCCGATCGGCTGGACGATCGCGCCGATGACCAGCGCGCGGAGCACCCCGAACCTCAAGGTCACGAGACCGCCAAGCGCGATGCCCGCCAGAGATCCGCCCAGGCCGATGGTGGCGCGAACAAAGGCTATGGTCGGCTTGGTGATTCCCAGTGCGATGTAGAAGGGATTGCTCATCGGTCCGCGCATGTAGTCGCAGAGATGATAGAGGGTGATCATGCCCAGCATCAGGGTCGCCATCGCCAGGCCGTGGGTGCGGAAAAACACCAGGATCGGGCCGATGACGGCATCGATGACCGCCCAGCCCGGCCGCGCCGCGGCGCCTTGGCTCTTGGCCTCCATGACTTCATTGGCTCGCGCTGGTTCGCGGGCCAGGAGCGCCGCGCCCAGGCCCACCACCATGGCGGCGCCGAAGAGTGCGTAGGCCATCGACCAGCCGAGGGCTTGAGCGACAATGAGAATGAGGGCTTCGGTGGCGATCAGCGCTCCCCGGAAGCCGAGGGTGTAGGCGGAGGTGAGGAGCCCTAGCTCCTCCGGATTGTCCGCCGATTCGATGCGCCAAGCGTCGATAACCGTATCCTGAGTCGCCCCGGCCAGACCCGTCACCACGGCAAAGATCGCGAGCCGGACAAGGTGCGTCTTGGGTTCCGAAGCCGCCATCCCGACAAGGCCAGCGGTGACGAGAAGCTGGCTCGCCACCATCCAGCCGCGCCGCCGTCCCAGCCGGCCAAGGAGCGGGAGCTTCAGCCGGTCCACCGCCGCGCCCCAGACGAACTTCAGCAGATAGGGCATGCCCGCCCACGACAGGAAGCCGATCGCCGCCAGGACGATCCCGTCTTCGGCCAGCCAGAACCCGAGCGTGTTTCCGAACAACATGAACGGCAGGCCGGAGGAGAATCCCAAGGCCAACATCAGCGCGACCTTCGGTCGTCCCAGAGATGCGAGAACGTCGCCGGCCCGGCGGCGCGGCGGCCTGTTTGCGGGTCTTTCCGACCCGGCGGCGTTCACCATCTGGGAGCCTCCGCGCATCCGCCGGGCCACGGGCGGAGAGTGTCGAATTTACCCCGCCAGCCTGCCTTTCGATTTGAGCGGCGTCCAGCCAGCTCTCGTCCACCGCTCCAGCGCCGGCCGCAGCGCCTCCAGGCTTATCGGCTTGATCAGAAAGTCATCCATTCCGGCGGCGAGGCAAGCGGCCCGGTCATCCTCGAAGGCGTTGGCGGTGAGCGCGACCACCGGAGCGGCGACGCCCGCGGCGCGAAGTTTCCTGGTCGCTTCGATCCCGCCCATTGCCGGCATCCGCACGTCCATCAAGACGAGGTCGTAGCTCGACTTGGCTGCAGCGGCGATGACCGCGACGCCATCGGCGACGTGTTCGACCTCGCAACCCAGGCGCGTGAGCAGGGTTCGCGCGAGCAGCGCATTGACTGGATTGTCCTCGGCCAGGAGGATTCGCGCTCCGATGAGTTCCGAATCGACCACATCCGTCGGCTCGGGGGCGGCGCGTTCGTCCTCCGGAATCGAAGATGCGCCGGTTGCGCCTGCGGCGGCCAGGACCCTCAGGATCAGCGAGGTCCGCCGAAGGGGCTTGATCAGATAGCCGGCGAAACCGGCGCGGCGATAGGCGCCGATGATCGAGCGTTCCTCTGGCCGCATCATGATGACCACTCTGCGGCCTCTTGCGCGGCGCAGCAGGCCAGCGCCAGCCTCGGCGTGGTCCGCCACCACGACGCTTGTTGGATCCGAAAGATCCAGCGCCTCCTCGACGCTTGCAGCCCGTAACGCCTTTCCGCCGCTCGCCTCGACCTGCCGCGCGGCTCCCTCACGGACTATCGGGTTCGGGGACGCGATCGCCACGACCAGGCCGCGCAGGGGCGCTGGGGCCGTTGCGTGGGCGCGAACAGGCGTCTCGGCTTCAAACCAGAAGGTGGCGCCCTCGTTCTCCTGCCCCTCCACGCCCACGCGCCCGCCCATCGCTTCGGCGATCCGCCGGACGATCGCCAAGCCCAACCCGGCCCCTCCGGCGTCCACACCCGCCACGTGGTCCAGGCGCCGAAAGGGTTCGAAGACGCTCTCCCTTGCTTCGCGCGGTACGCCGGGACCGGTATCGACGACACTCAGCCGAATCCCGTTCGCGGGCCGAACCTCGGCCAGGATCAGGACGCCGCCGGAGGTGACGAATTTCACTGCATTGCCGGCGAAGTTGAGCAGAATCTGCCTCAGGCGACCTTCGTCCGCCAGGATGCGCGGCAGGCGCGGCTGGGCCGCCCAGCCAATCTCGATGCCCTTTTCGTGGGCTTTGGGACTCATCAGTTCGCAGACGGACCGAAGGAGTTCCTCCAGGTCCACCTCGGTGGACTGGAGGGCGAGGTGAGCGGCGCCCAGCCGTGCATAGTCGAGCACGTCATTGACCAGTCCCAGCAGATGTTCGCCGCTCTCCTCGAGAGCCCGGACGTAGGCGAGCTGCTCGGCCGTCAGGGGCGTTGTCGCCAAGAGCCGCGCCATCCCCAAGACGCCGCTGAGCGGGGTGCGCAGTTCGTGACTGAGGGCCGCCAGGTGCTCTGGCGGGATGCCGGCGCCCGGAATGGGTTCATGCTCGCTCATGAGCCGCGCTTCTATGCCCACGCCGTTTAACGAGGGGTCAAGCCTCCCGCCTTTGTCGTCGAATGAACAGCGGCGCGTTCCGGCCTCTTGCCCGTCGAACCGATCGCCGCTCCGATTGCGCTGCCCGCACGCGGGTCAAGCGTGAAGGCGACGCCGCGCTGCGACCCCCGCGCCTCGGGCGGGTGCGTGACCTCGTGAGGTCGGCGGTAGAGGGCTCACAACGCATAGACGCTCGCATGTGGCTCGCGCATCCCCTCGATGGCTGGCCCGATCCGCCGATAGATGAGCGCTTCGGCGACGTGAACCCGGCGAACGGCGGCGGCGCCCTCGAGGTCGGCGATGGTGCGAGAAAGACGAAGTGTGCGGGTCCAGCCGCGTGCGGTGAGGCCGCCGGCTTCGGAGGCCTTGGCGAGCAGAGATCGGGCCGGGGCGTCCAGGGCGGTGATGGTCTCCAGCCACGCGCCCTCGGCTCTGTGGTTCAGTTCGGCCCCTCCGCCGCCGGAGGCCCGGGCTCTCTGCACCTCGCGCGCGGCGGCTACCCGCGCCGCCACCTCCGCCGTGCCCTCGGCCGGCGGCGGCAAGGAGAGGTCGGCGGCCGGTACCGCGGGAACCTCCACCACGAGATCGATCCGGTCCATGAGGGGGCCGGACACCCGGCCCTGATAGGATTGTTGGCAGCGCGGCGCCCGGCTGCACGCCCCTCGCCCCAGGCCGCCTGATCCGCAACGACAGGGGTTCATCGCGGCAACGAGCTGCACCCTGGCAGGGTAGCGGATGTGGGCGTTGGCGCGCGCCACGGTGACTTCGCCAGATTCGAGCGGCTGACGCAGGCTGTCGAGGGCCTGGGCGCTGAACTCCGGGAGTTCATCGAGAAAGAGCACGCCATTGTGAGCGAGCGAGACCTCTCCGGGCTTCACCTTGATGCCCCCGCCGGTGAGCGCGGCCATGCTGGCCGAATGGTGGGGCGATCGGAACGGCCGGTCGCGGGTGAGCGTGCCGCGCGCGATGAGACCGGCGATGGAATGAACCATCGAGGTCTCAAGCAATTCGGACGCCGAGAGCGGCGGCAAGAGGCCGGGCAGCCTCTGCGCCAGCATCGATTTGCCAGACCCGGGTGGGCCTATGTACAGCAGATTGTGCCCCCCGGCGGCGGCGATCTCCAGGGCGCGCTTGGCATTCTCCTGGCCTTTGACGTCCTTCAGATCGGGGCCGGCCCCGCCGCCGATCATCGGGCCGGGCTTCGGCTGGCTCAGGATCTGGACGCCGCGAAAGTGATTCACCAGGGCAATCAGCGATCGCGGAGCGAGGACCGCGGTCCCTCCGGCCCAGGCGGCTTCCGGGCCGCACGCCTCCGGGCAGATCAGACCGAGCCCCAGCGCGCCAGCCGCCATGGCCGCCGGCAGGGCCCCGGCGACCGGCGCGATCTCGCCCGTCAGGCTGAGTTCCCCTATGGCCGCCCAGCCGTCCAAGGCATCCTGGGGTATGATCCCCATGGACGCCATCAGGGCGAGCGCGATCGGAAGGTCATAGTGATTGCCTTCCTTCGGGAGGTCGGCGGGCGCCAAATTGGCCACGAGGCGCCGTGGCGGAAGCGCGAGCCCCAGACCCGCGAAGGCGGCGCGAACCCTCTCCCTGGCCTCCCCAACCGCCTTGTCCGCCAGGCCGACCACGACGAACGCCGACAGGCCACCGACGGCTTGGACTTCGACATCCACTCGCCGGGCCTCGACGCCCTCGAAACAAACCGACACCACCCTTGCGGCCACGGCCAACCTCCTAGGCTCTCGGCCTCATCCGACCATAGACTCGATTCCGCGGCAAGAACAAAAAGAGAACATTGTACCCTGGCCGTTCGATCAGATCACTCCTCGGAGCTCCTCGATGCGGTCCCAAAGCCTCACCGCCACGTCGGGTCCGCCGAACCGTTTGAGTTGCTGGGCGCCGGTGGGCGAGGTGACGTTGATCTCAGTCAGATAGTCGCCGATCACATCGATACCGACGAACAGCAGGCCGCGCACCTTGAGCTCGAGGCCGATCGTCTCGCAGATCTCGAGATCACGCGCCGTCAACGCGACGGCCTCCGCCCGCCCGCCTTTGGCAAGATTCGAGCGGACCTGACCCTTGGCTGGGACGCGATTTATCGCCCCCACGGGCGCGCCATCGATGAGCAGGATGCGCTTGTCGCCCGCCGAGACCGCGGGAATGAACTTCTGCGCGACCAAAGGTTCGCGGCCGATCAATGCGTGAAGTTCGAGGATCGCGTCGAGGTTCGGATCGTCGGCGCCAAGGCGCACGATTCCCGCCCCGCCGCCGCCATATAGCGGTTTGAGCACGATGTCGCGGTGGCGGGCGCGAAAGTCGCGGATCGCCTCGATGTCGCTGGCTATCAAGGTCGGCGGCTGAAGACCGGCGAAGCCCGTAACGAAGAGCTTCTCCGGAGCGTTCCTCACCTCGGCGGGATTGTTCACCACCAGGGTCGCCGGATGAATCGTCTCCAGGAAGTGGGTCGCGGTGATATAGGCCATGTCGAATGGCGGATCCTGCCGCATCAGGACGACGTCCATCTCCGAGAGGTCGCGTATCTGGGTCTCGCCAACCCGGTGATGGTCGCCTTTGACCGCGCGCAGATTGAGGGGCCTGCCGCGCGCCGTCAGTCGACCGTCTTCCAGCGCCATGCGTTCGGCCCCGTAGACCCACAGCCCGTGGCCTCGCGTCTGCGCCTCCATCATGATGAGGAAGGTGGTGTCGGTGTCGATGTTGATCCGCTCGATGGGATCCATCTGAATTGCGACCTGAAGCGGCATGCGCCTTCCTAGGAAAGTCCGTTTTCAGTTGAGTCGCAAACGGACGCGTTCGCGAAAGGCCCTGGCCGCAATCGTGGCGCCGCCATCGAGAATCTGCGCTCGCCCCAGGGCCTCGAGCGCTCCGGCCAAGGCGCCCTGACCCTCCCTGGCGGCGGCGACGTCGATCCATGGACGGTGATCTGTCGGATCCAGCACTGCTCTTCGCAGGGCGGACCTCTCGGCTCTGGGATAATCCCGGGCGGTCACCGCCCTGGCGAAGATGTTGTTCTGAAGTCGGATCAGCACCGCGCGGTCCTTCGCTGGCGCCATCAGCACGTCCAACCGGTCGGCGACGTCCGGTGTGAGACCGGTGTGTAGCGCCCGACGGGTCAGCTCGGAGGGCATGATCACTCGACCCTCGCTGAACGGGTCCATCGCCATCGGCCCCTCTTCGGTCTCGATGCGCAGGAGGAAGTGGCCGGGAAAATCCACCCCGGAAAGTCTCAAGCCGCAGCGCCTCGCCGCATCGAGGTAGAACACTCCCAGAGCGACCGGTATGCCCCGACGCCGCTCGCTCACCGCCACAACATCGGCGTTGTCCGGATGGTCGTAGGTGATGAGATCTCCGCTCAGTCGCAGGTCCCCTGACATCGTTTCGGAAAGCGCCTGTTCGGGAGATTCGCTCAGGAGCCTGCGCTGAAGCCGCTCAGCGCCTTCGTCCGCGAGCGCCCGGGTCGGCGCCGGATCGCGCGAAGGGTCTTCGTGGAGAGCGCAGGCGATCGCCGCCTCGAAAAGGGGGAAGTCCTGGTCAGGGCTCTGGCCGGCCTGGGTCAGGAACGCCTCGGCTTCGGTCCGGGTCATCATGCTTTGTCCGCCCGCATCGGTCAGTTTTCCCGCCAGGCGTCGGGAATATGACGCGGCAAGCGCCCCGGGGCGAGCGCCATCAGGTCTAGACGCACTGAGATGGACGCTGGCGACCCACCCCGAGCGGCCACGGCCTGGGCAGCGCGGCGCAGACGCTCGCGCTGTCTTGGCGTCACCGCGTCCAGGGCGCTCTCGAGACTTTTCCGCCGCTTCACCTCGACCACCACCAACACCCCGCCCTTTCTCACGAGCAGGTCGATCTCGCCGTAGGCCGTGCGTAGCCGCAGACCAATCAGACGGTACCCCTTGGCCATCAGCCACAGGGCGCAGAACACCTCCCCTCGGCGTCCCGAGCGCCTGGCCGCCAAACCCCTCTTCCTGCGCGGCGTCGGCGCGGTCATCGGCCTTTGAGGGCGAGGACTCGGGCGTAGGCGTCGCGGCGGCGAAGGCCGAGTCGCCTGGCCACCACCGCCGCCGCCTCGGCGGGCGAGACCTCCTCGAGCGCATCGGCCAGCGCCAGGTCGATTTCGCGGGCCGAGGCGGGCGTCGGCGTCCCGGGGGCGACGACGACAACCATCTCTCCCTTGGGCGCGGCGAAGCGCGGATCGCAGGCGAGTACGTCGAGCGTCCCCCGCACCACGGTCTCGTGCAATTTGGTGAGTTCGCGCATCACCGCGGCCCGTCGAGGTCCAAACGCCACTGCCATGTCAGCGAGGCTGGCGGAAAGGCGCGAGCCTCCCTCGAACATCACCAGAGTCGCTCGGGTTGGGGCGATCTCGGCGAAAAAGGCGCGTCTCGCAGCGCATTTTGGCGGCGGAAATCCTACGAACATGAAGCGATCGGTAGGCAATGCGGCCACGGTCAGAGCCGCAAGAACCGCCGAAGCGCCTGGCGTGGGATAGACCGCCGATCCCTGCGCGACGGCCTCGGTCACCAAACGGTAGCCGGGATCGGAGATCAGCGGCGTCCCCGCGTCGGAGATCAGAGCGATCCTTGCTCCATCGGCAAGGGCGGTGAGAATCCTGGGCCTGACGCGAGCGGCGCCGTGCTCGTCATAGCGCTCCAATCGGCACGTCAGACCGTGCGCCTTGAGGAGCTTGCCGCTGACGCGCGTATCCTCGGCAAGCACGAGGTCGACCTGGGCGAGCACGTCGAGCGCCCGCAGAGTGATGTCGCGCAGATTGCCGATCGGGGTTGCTACGACATAGAGGCCCGGAGCCAAACCACCGCCCGCCGAGCGCTCCGAACGGTGCGGGGGAGGACGAAAATTGAACGGTCGTTGCGGCGCGCCCGGCATGGTCGGCGAGCCTAGGCGGTCGGTCCTTCAAGCGCCATCGACTAGATGAAGGGCGATGCGGTCCAGGACCAGCCGGCCGGCGGCGCGCGCCACGATCCGCTCGTCATCGAGATCGACCAACCCCGCGTCGGCTAGCGCGTCGAGTTTCGAGGGCTTGATGATCAGCGGCGTCAAATCCGCCAGCGCGACCCCTTCGCTGGTGCGCAGTCCCATCAGAAGCCGTTCCAGCGCACGTTCATGCGGGTCCAATCTGCGGCGAACGCCGTGGCCGCCGCTCGCCGAGCGAGCAATGTAGTCTGAAACGCCCTTCGCCGCGGAGAACTCCCAACGGGCCGCGCCGATCGTCAGGCGGCCGTGGGCGCCTGGACCGACGCCCAGATAGTCCTCGCCTCGCCAGTAAAGGAGGTTGTGCCGCGACCGAGCAGCGCTTGTCCGGGCGTGATTCGAGATTTCGTAGGCCTCGAAGCCCGCGTCAGTCAGCACGGTCTGGGTGGTCTCGAAAAGGTCGGCGGCCGGCTCGGGGCCGGGCGGCCTCAAGGCGCCTCGACGCACCGCTGCGGCAAAGGCGGTGGCCGGTTCGATGGTGAGTTGGTACGGGGAAATATGTTCGGAACCGAGCGCCACCACCTCCCGCAACTCGCAAGCCCAGTCGCCCATGGTCTGACCCGGAACGGCATAGATCAGATCGACCGAAAGCCGTGCGAAGACCGCGCCAGCCGCTTCCACAGCCCGCCTCGCCGCCGCCGCGTCGTGATTGCGGCCGAGCAGATCAAGCGTTCTATCGCGCAAGGACTGCACTCCCAAAGACACGCGGTTGACGCCGGCCTGCGCAAACGCCTGGAATCTTCCGGCCTCGACGTCGGTGGGATTGGCCTCCAGGGTAATTTCCAGGTCCAGGCTTGGCCGCCACATCGCTGTGATCTGCGCAATGACCCGGGCGACCACGGCGGGATCCATAAGAGATGGCGTCCCACCGCCGAAGTAGATGGAGACCAATGTCCTCGCGCCCGCGAGTTCCGCCTGGGAACGAATATCGGCAAGGATTGCGTTCGCAAGATCGGTCTTTGTCTGGCCGCTGTCGCGGTCGCGCCGGACATTGAAGTCGCAATAGGGGCAGATTCGCGCGCAGTAGGGCCAGTGAACGTAGACGCCGATTGGCGGCGCTGGGTTCAAAAGAGAGCCATGCGCAACTGGGCGAAGGCGCGCGCGCGGTGACTCATCGCCTCCTTGGCGACCGGGTCCATCTCCCCAAAAGTCATGGCTCCGCCGAGGGGAACGAAGATCGGATCATAGCCGAAGCCGTGCGCGCCCCGGGGCGGAAAGGTGAGCTGGCCCTCGACGCATCCTTCTACGACCACCACCGGTCCCTTGGGCCACGCCACCGCCAGGGCGCAAACGAAGGCGGCCGAGGAGTCGTCGCCATCGCGTTCGGCCATTCGCCGCTCAACAAGGTTCATGGCGTGGAGGAAGTCGCGATCTGGGCCCGCCCAGCGCGCTGAATGCACACCGGGCGCGCCCTCGAGAGCGGCGACGCACAGCCCAGAATCATCAGCCACCGCGACCAGCCCCGATCGATCCGCCGCAGTTCGCGCCTTGAAGAGCGCATTGCCTGAAAAGGTGGTCTCGGGCTCGTCGGGCTCGGCCAGCCCGAGGGCGGAAGCCTCCACGATCTCGAACCGGCTCGCGAAGAGGGCGACCAGTTCGCGCGCCTTGCCCAGATTGTGGGTCGCCGCGACCAATCGAGTTCCGGGTTCCAGGCGAAGGCTCATGGCGCCTGGTCCTTAGCGCCTTTTGGCAAGCACGCGAACTCTAGTCGCATTGCGAAACCGTAATATTGATAAACGATATTTAAGTTGATCGAAAAACGATGCGGTCATATCGATTGTCGGGAAGGAACGAGGTGATCTCGGCAAGCCGAGGCCAACGAGGGACCTTCCCCGTCGCAACGCAAAAGTCGAGGAACTTCGAGATGAACACCGCAATGATTATCAAGATTGTCGACCGCTTCGCCCTGAGCCTCATGAACGCCATGGCCCTGGTCGGCGTGCCGCTCGTGGCCTTTGGCCTTGTGGCTCAATCGCTCTAAGCTTCAAGGATGCGCTTTAGAACGTGCGCCCGCCGAGCAGACCCCGCGCCGCCGCCCTCACCTGAAGGACCACCTTCGATGGGACGGCGGCGTTTGGTCGGCATCGGTCTGCCCGCGGCCTCCCAGGCGGGCATTTAAGATGCGCGCACTGGGGCCCGGCTCGGTTTCGAGCTTCCTGAAAGTCATCCTCGACGTCTTCCACTTCGTGCTCTGGATCTCCCTCGGCGCCGTGGCGATCGCCATCGTCGCGGTGTTGCTGTTGAGTTTCAGGCCGGAACTGCTGAGCGGCCGCCTCAACATCGACAGCCTGCGGATCGCCGGGCCGTGGATTGGTCCGTTCTTCGCCGCCGGGCTGTTGGTGGGGGACCTCTACATCGCCGGCGCCATAGTCATTGTCGGCCGACTGAGGCGAATTTTTAGGACCCTCATCGCCGGCGATCCGTTCCATCCTGACAACGTCCGACGCCTGCGGATCATCGGTTTGACGCTGGCCCTGCTGGAGCTTGGCCGTTACGCCGCTTCGGCCGTCTCCCACCTCATAGCCCACCTCATCCCCCACTCCAGGATCCATCTGGGCGGTGGGATCAACCTGACGACCTGGTTCGCGGTTCTGGTCATCGTCGTCCTTGCCGAGGTGTTCAAGGAAGGCGCCCGCCTGCGCGGCGAAGCGGAGCTGACGATTTAGCCGATGCCGGTCCGGGTCCGCCTCGATCGTCTGCTGCTCGAGCGCCGAATGTCGCTGACCGAGCTCGCCGACCGGGTCGGCGTGACGATTGCGAACCTGTCCATCTTGAAAACGGGCAAGGCCCGCGCCATCCGCTTTTCGACCCTGAGCGCCCTGTGCCGCGAACTCGGCTGCCAACCCGGCGATCTGGTCGCCTACGAACCTGGTCCCCTTGGCGATCCCGAGGAGCCGGAGGAGGCGGAGGGCTAAGCCCTCACGAACCCGATACCGCCTCCGCCTGAATCCCGATCAGGATCGCGACTCCTTCGCGGGCGAGGCTGAAGAGAGCCTCGAATTCATCGCGTGAAAAACCACGCTTCTCGCCCGTGGCCTGGATCTCGACGATTTCTCCCGATCCGGTCAGTACGAAATTCGCATCCGCCTCGGCGGTGCTGTCTTCGTCGTAATCCAGGTCCAGGACCGCCGTTCCGTCCACCAACCCGCACGACACCGCCGCCACATGGTCGAGGATCGGGTCGATTGCGATCACGCCTTCGCTGAGGAGGCGTTGCATCGCGACCTTCAGAGCGACCCAGCCCCCGGTGACCGCGGCGGTGCGGGTTCCGCCATCGGCCTGAATGACGTCGCAATCGAGGGTGATCTGTCGTTCGCCCAGAGCTGCGAGGTCGACCACGGCTCGCATGGATCTGCCAATGAGCCGCTGGATTTCCTGGGTGCGTCCCGACTGCTTGCCCTGGGCCGCCTCGCGCCGTCCCCGGGTATGGGTGGCTCGGGGAAGCATTCCGTATTCGGCGGTCACCCATCCACGCCCACGGCCGCGAAGAAACGACGGGACGCCCTCCTCGAGGCTCGCCGTGACCAGGACCCGGGTATGGCCGAAGGATACGAGACACGACCCCTCCGCGTAGCGGTTTACGCCGGTTTCGAGCCGCACCGGCCGCATCGCTCCCGCGGCTCGCTGAGAAGGACGCATCTGGGGTCCGATCCCTTGCCAACGTCTTCTTGCGCCGAAGACGGCGTCGCTTATCCTAAAACGAAACGGACCGTCTACATGACCAATCCCCTCCTCGGCGCGATCGTCGCTCAGGGCGCGAGCCTCGCGGAGCTGGACGCACGCGCTCGAGACATCCTGCGGCGGATCGTCGAGACCTATCTCGAAACCGGCGACCCGGTAGGCTCGCGGACCATCTCGAGAGGTGGTGTGCACCTTTCTCCCGCCTCCGTCCGCAATACCATGCAGGACTTGACCGAGCTCGGTCTCCTCGGCGCTCCCCACGCCAGCGCGGGGCGGATGCCGACCCACGCCGGTCTTCGCTTGTTCGTGGATGGCCTCCTGGAGATAGGCGACATCGCCGAAGACGATCGGCGGAGCATCGAGGCGCGGCTGTCGGCGCGTGGCCGATCCTTCGACGACGCACTCGCCGAGGCGAGTGCTGTCCTCTCGGGCTTGGCGGGGGGAGCGGGGGTGGTCGTGACGCCGGTGCGGGACGCCGGGGTGAAGCACGTCGAATTCGTCGCCTTGGGCCCCGAGAAAACCCTGGCGATCATGGTCTTCGAAGACGGCATCGTCGAGAATCGGCTGATGCGACGCACCCCCGGTGTGACGCCCTCGGCGCTGCTTGAGGCCTCGAACTTCCTCAATACCAGATTGCGCGGCAAGACCCTGTTGGAGACCGGCACGGAGATGGCCGCGGAGCTCGACCGCGCGAGGCGCGAGCTCGACACCGTCGCGGCGCGATTGATCGAGGACGGCATGGCCGCCTGGGGCGGCGAAGGCGTCCAGCGGGCCCTGATCGTGCGCGGGCAGGCCAATCTGCTCGGCGACCCGAACGCGGCCGCCGACCTGGAGCGGGTGCGGATGCTGTTCGGCGATCTGGAACAGAAGGAGCAGTTGATCGATTTGCTGGACGATGTGCGACAAGCCGAGGGTGTTCGGATCTTCATCGGCGCCGAGACGCGCCTGTTTTCACTGTCGGGTTCAGCGGTGATCGCGGCGCCCTATATGTCTGGCGGGCAGAAGGTGCTGGGAGCCATCGGGGTCATCGGCCCCGCACGCCTCAACTACGCTCGCGTCATTCCGCTGGTCGACTACACGGCGCGCGCTCTGGGGCGGATCATAGACGGATGATCAGGATCGAGGAATGACGGAAGACACACCCAATGGCGATCTCGAGGCGCCTCCGGGCGATGCCGAGGAAGTCGTCGACCCGCTGGACGCGCTGAAGACCCAGACCGCGACCCTGAAGGATCAGGCTCTGCGCTACGCCGCGGAGGCGGAAAACACCCGTCGCCGCGCCGAACGCGAGGTCAACGACGCCCGCGCCTACGCCATTCAGAAATTCGCCAAGGATCTCCTCGGGGTGGCCGACAACCTGGCCCGGGCGCTGGAGCACGCGCCGAAGGACACCGCAGATCCCCTGGCGCGCAACCTCGCCGTGGGTCTCGAGATGACCCAGAGAGAGCTGCTCTCAGCCTTCGAGCGCAACGGCCTCAGGAAACTGGAGCCGGCGCCGGGCGCCAGATTTGATCCGCATCAGCACCAGGCTGTGATGGAGCAGCCCTCCGACACCCTACCCGCGGGGGCGGTGGTCCAGGTGCTCCAGGCCGGCTTCGAACTGTTCGGCCGCATCGTGCGGCCGGTGATGGTGGTGGTCGCCGCCAAGGGCTCCGCAGGTTCATGGGCCGCCGAGCCCGTGGCCGAAAATGGACCGGGTGAAGCTGAGCCGGCCGACGAAGACGGCGCGGAAACTCTCGCGTGAATCGGGGCTCTAACTTCTTTTCCTCGCCTCGTCATTTCCGCTAGTGTCCCAGGTCCCTTATTCACTCGCCGCGCTCGGGGGCATCGATCCGCGGCGCGTCGGAAATTGGACGCAAAGATGAAGCTTACGATCGAGCGGGCTGAACTGCTGAAGGCGCTCGGACACGTCCAGAGCGTCGTCGAACGGCGCAACACGATTCCAATCCTGTCGAACGTCCTTCTCTCGGCGCGAGCGGGCAGCCTCAGCTTTTCAGCCACCGATCTGGACATGGAGATGGTGGACGAGGCCAGCGCCGATGTCGAAACACCGGGCCAGATCACGGCGCCGGCCCATACGCTCTACGAGATCGTCCGGAAATTTCCCGAGGGCGCCGAGGTCGCATTGAGCCTCGGCGGCGACGACCCTCGGCTGCAGGTCCAGGCGGGCCGGTCGCGGTTCTATCTGCCTGTTCTGCCTGCGGGCGATTTTCCGGTGATGTCCACCGAGGGCCTCACCGCCCGGATCACCGCCGATACAGCGGACCTGATCCGACTCATCGACAGGACCCGCTTCGCGATCTCCACCGAAGAGACTCGTTACTACCTCACCGGAATTTACCTGCACACGGTCGTCGAGGACGGCCTGCCGATCCTGCGGGCGGTCGCCACCGACGGCCGGCGGCTGGCGCTGGCCGACATGCCCGCCCCCGAAGGAGCCGCGGCCGCCCCGGGCGTGATTGTGCCGCGAAAGACCATTCAGGAGGCCCGCCGGCTGCTGGAAGACGCCGGTGAAACCGTCGACCTCCTGCTCAGCCCGCAGAAGGTGCGCTTCGAGTTCGGACGCGCCGCCTTGACGTCCAAAGTCATCGACGGGTCCTTCCCGGACTACACGCGCGTGATCCCGCGTGACAATCACCGGGTGCTCACCGCCGACAATGCGCTTTTCGCGGCCGCCGTCGATCGAGTTGCGACCATCTCCTCGGAGAAGAGCCGCTCGGTGAAACTGGCGGTCGAGGGCGGCCGCGTGGTCCTCACGGTGCGCAACATGGAGACCGGCCAGGCGGTGGAGGAACTCGAGGTCGACTACGAGGGCGATCCCTTCGAAATCGGCTTCAACGCCCGCTATCTGCTGGACGTCACCGATCAGATCGGGGGCGAGATCGCGGAATTCCGGTTCACTGACCGCGCCGCTTCGGCGACCATGCTCGACGCGGTGCTGGTGCTCGATCCCACCGACGCGCGCGTACAGTATGTCCTCATGCCTCTTCGGGCTTGATCGTGCGTGCGGTCGACCCTCAATCTCTTGTCTGTGCACGACTTCCGTTGCTATTCGCGCGCGGATCTTCCCCTCGACGGGCGTTCGGCGTTCATTTTCGGTCCCAACGGCGCGGGCAAGACGAACCTCCTGGAAGCCGCGAGTCTGCTCTCCCCAGGGAAGGGGTTGCGCGGGGCCAGCTTCGCGGAACTGGCGCGCCGAACCGAATCTGACGGCGCGACGCGCCCGTGGGCGATTTCGGCGCGCGTTGCTGTCGCAGACCGCGAGATCACCATAGGTTCAGGCTCCGAGGGCGCACAGGCCGGCCGTCGGGTGGTGCGTGTCGACGGCGAGACGGCGTCGCCGGCCGCCATGGTCGAATGGATCAGGCCGATCTGGCTCAGTCCCGCTCAGGACCGGGTGTTCCTTGACGCGGCAGGGGATCGTCGACGTTTCTTCGACCGCCTGGTGTTCTCTGGCGAGCCGAGTCACGCCAAGTCGGTCGCGATTTACGACCGGGCCCTTCGAGAGCGGATCCGCCTTCTGACCGAGGGCGGCGCCGACCCCGGCTGGCTTTCGGCGCTGGAGTCGCGCATGGCGAAATCCGGAGCGCTGATCGCCGCGGCGCGCTCCCGGACGCTCGCGGCGCTCCAAGCCGAGATCGACGGTCGCGGGGAAGGACCGTTTCCGAAGGCCGACCTCACGCTCACCGGCCGATCGGAGCGCCTCAGCGTCGCCGGCGAGGCGGTCGAGGAGATCGAAGAGCATCTTGTCGCCACCCTGGCTCATGGCCGCGCGCACGACGCCGCCGCCGGGCGGACCCTCGAGGGCCCGCATCGCGGCGATCTGCTGGTCGTCCATCGGCAGAAACGAAGGCCGGCCGCCGAGTGCTCGACCGGCGAACAGAAAGCATTGATTCTCAACCTGATCCTGGCGCAGGCGGCGCGACTTTCTCGTGCAAAGTCGCTACCGAATCCTATATTACTTCTGGATGAAGTGGCGGCGCATCTGGACTCCCTCCGGCGCGCCGCCCTCTTCGACGAGATCGAGGCGCTCTCGCTCCAGGCATTGCTTACCGGCACCGACGAAACCCTCTTCCAATCCTTGAGGGGTCGATGGGTCGGCGTCCATGTAGCCGCCTCTGAATTGACTGTCATGGAAGTTCAACAATGACCGACGAAACGCCGCCCGACGATCCGGCTGGGACGCCCGCCGAATACGGCGCGGAATCGATCAAGGTCCTCAAGGGCCTCGATGCGGTTCGCAAACGCCCTGGGATGTACATCGGCGACACCGATGACGGCTCGGGGCTGCACCACATGGTCACCGAAGTGGTGGACAACGCCATCGACGAGGCCCTGGCGGGGTACGCCAGCAAGGTCGAGGTGATACTGAACGCCGACGGTTCGTGCACCGTCACCGACGACGGCCGCGGGGTGCCCACCGACATTCATGAAGGCGAGGGGGTTTCGGCGGCCGAGGTGATCATGACCCAGCTGCACGCCGGCGGAAAGTTCGATCAGAACTCGTACAAGGTGTCCGGCGGACTGCACGGCGTCGGCGTTTCGGTGGTGAACGCGCTTTCCGATTGGCTGCAGCTGACGATCTTCCGCGCCGGCAAGCGGCACGAGATCAGGTTCGAGGGCGGCGATACCGTACGGCCGTTGGCGGTCACGGGGCCCGCGCCCCTGCGCGAGAACGGCGAGGCCCTGACCGGCACCGAAGTCACCTTCCTGCCGTCCACCAGCACCTTCGCCCACATCGATTTCGATCGTAAGACCCTGGAGCACCGGCTCCGCGAACTCGCCTTCCTCAAATCAGGGGTGGTGATCTATTTCCGCGACCTGCGCGGCCCTGAACCTTTCGAGGAGATCCTGCACTACGAGGGCGGCGTCGAGGCGTTTGTGCGCCATCTCGACAAGGCCAAGACACCGCTGCTGAAGACGCCGATCGTGATTCGCGGCCGGCGCGACAAGGTGGAGATCGACCTCTCCTTGTGGTGGAACGACGGCTACCACGAGACGATGCTGTGCTTCACCAACACCATTCCGCAAAGGGACGGCGGGACCCATCTCTCGGCGTTTCGCGCCGCGCTGACCCGAGTGGTGACGAGCTATGCCGAGACCTCGGGCGCGGCGAAGCGCGAAAAGGTGCAGCTCACCGGCGAGGATGCCCGGGAGGGGCTCACCTGCGTGCTGTCGGTCAAGGTCCCCGATCCGAAGTTCTCCTCTCAGACCAAGGACAAGCTGGTCTCATCGGAGGTTCGCCCGGCGGTCGAAGGCCTGGTCGGAGACGGGATCGCCGAATGGTTCGAGGAGCACCCCTCCGAGGCGCGCCTGATCGTCCAGAAGATCGCCGAGGCCGCCGCGGCCCGCGAAGCGGCACGCAAGGCGCGCGAGCTCACCAGACGCAAGTCGGCCCTCGATATCTCCTCCCTGCCGGGCAAGCTCGCCGACTGCCAGGAACGCGATCCGGCCAAGTCGGAGATTTTCCTCGTCGAGGGCGATTCTGCCGGCGGCTCGGCCAAACAGGCGCGCAACCGAGAAAACCAGGCGGTTCTGCCCTTGCGCGGCAAGATCCTCAATGTCGAGCGCGCAAGATTCGACAAGATGCTGGGATCGGAGCAGATCGGAACCCTGATCACCGCTCTGGGCGCCGGCATCGGCCGCGACGACTTCGACATCGAGAAGATCCGCTATCACCGGATCGTGGTGATGACCGACGCCGATGTCGACGGCGCCCACATCCGCACGCTCCTGCTGACGTTCTTCTATCGGCAGATGCCGCAGGTCATCGAGCGCGGTTATCTCTACATCGCCCAGCCGCCCCTCTACAAAGCATCGAAAGGGAAGTCCTCGCGCTATCTGAAGGACGACGCTGAGCTGGAGTCTTTCCTGGTTGCCGAGGGTGTCGACGGCGCGGAACTCGACCTTGGCGACGGCGAGCGGATGGCGGGGCGAGACCTGGCAGCCCTGGTCCAGATGGCGCGCCAGGCCAAGGCGAATATAGTGAGGCTGGCCGCCCGCGCGCCGGCGTTCGCTATCGAACAGGCGGCGCTCGCGGGCCTGTTCACGGACCCGACGCGCCTTGCGAAGGCCGCCGCCCGCCTGGACCTCTACGTCGAGGAGGGGGACGGCGCCTGGTCGGGTGCGGCGGCGGAGGCGGGCGGCTACCTTTTCCTGCGTTCGAAACGCGGCGTTTCGGAGCGCGTGATGCTCGACGAGGCGATGCTGCATTCGGCGGACGCCCGCCGCCTCGCCGAACGGGCGCGAGCGCTCGCCGCGACCTTCGCGACGCCGGCGGTCTTCCGACGCAAGGACCGCAGCCAGGCGGTGCGCGGGCCCCTGGACCTCACCGCGGCGGTGTTCGACGCCGGCCGGCGGGGCCTGGCGATCCAGAGATACAAGGGCCTGGGGGAGATGAATCCCGACCAGCTGTGGGAGACGACCCTCGATCACAACGCCCGCACCCTGCTGCAGGTGCGTGTCGAGCACGCCGACGACGCCGACGACATGTTCACCCGCCTGATGGGCGACCTCGTCGAGCCGCGCCGCGAATTCATCCAGGAAAACGCCCTGGACGCGGAGGTCGACGTCTAGCCAATCGCCGGCCTGCGACGGTTGAATTCGCGTCAGCAGGCAAGGGCGTCGAGATGGCCCGCCGCGGCGTAGTCCAGCAGCCCCTTGTCACGGGTGATCAGCCGATAGTTCATGATGCGCGCGGTCGCCGCCAATATCCGATCGGCGGGATCGCGAGGAGCGACCCCGGGCAGGAAGGACGAAGCAATCAGAATGGGGGGAGCCATGGAAGCCAACTCCACCCCCGCTTCGATGAGGGCCTGGAACCATGCTGTGGGCTCTCGAGACAACGCAAGCCGCCCTCTCGAAACCAGGGTTCCGACTTCCCATGCGGTGATCGGCGAGACCGCGATAACTCCTCCTGCGCGATCGAGGTCCGCGATGATGACGCCGGCCTCGTCGTCAATCGGATCGCCCTGGGAAATCCAGATGGCGGCGCAAGTGTCCAGCAGAATGGACCCGCTCACGATTCCTCGGCGCGCCACAGTTCCCCGGTTGGCTCCGTGAGGTCCACCCCCGGTGCAACCCACACGGTGCCGGCCAGGGCAGCCCTCACCCGCGAAATCAAGCCCGGGGCGCGTGGCGAGTGGGTCCGCCCCGCGACTGGAGTGTCGGCTGGGCTTTTGATCGACTCGCGGCGCCGGCGGAAAACCAACCGTCGCGAACTCACGTCAACGCGCTCCGTCCGAAAGCCGGCGTCGAGCTTAGAGCTCATCCATCCAATTTCTGCGAGTCACTCGTCCGGCCGACTTCTCAGCCCTCCGCCACCAGGGCGAGCACCGCGGCGCCGTAGCGGTCGAGTTTGCCCTGGCCGACGCCGCCGACCGCCGCGAGGTCTGTGCGCGTCGCCGGCCTGGCCCTGGCGATATCGGCCAGGGTCTGGTCGTGAAAGATGACATAGGGCGGGACGCGTTGGGCGGCGGCCTGCGCCTTGCGCCAGGCGCGCAGGGCTTCGAACAGGGCGATATCCTCGCCGCGGACCTCGCTCGCCGCTCCGCCCCGCCTCGAGCGCGGCCGGTTCGCCCTCTTGGATTGGTCGACAACCGCTGGCGATTTCAGAACCGTGAGCCGCCGCTCGCCGCGATAGACGGCGCGGACCGCCTGCGGATCGGCCAGGGCGATCAGCGGCCGGCCGTCGTTGGGCTGTTCGACCAGAAGCCCCTCGAAGAGAAGCTGGTCGATGAGATCACGCCAGCCGGCCGCGCTGAATTCGTCCCCGATGCCGAAGGTCGGCATCTCCGCTTCCGCCTCGCTGACGCCCCTGGTCTTTCCCAGAAGGTGATCGACCAGCCGGCCCCGGCCGAACCGGCCGCGCAGGCGATGGACCGCCGAGAGGGCCTTTTGCGCCGCCTGGGTGACCTCGACGCCCAGCGGTGGGTCGAGGCAGCGATCGCACTGGCCGCATGGCAAGGCGTCGACTTCGCCGAAGTAGCGGCGCACCCCGGCCGCGCGGCAGACGGTCCCCTCGAGCATGGCGTAGAGCTGGCGGACCTTGCGCGTCTGGACCTGCGCCACCGCCTCGGGCGCCTCGCGCCGACGGATCCGCTCCAGAGCCCAGGCCATGTCCGAGGCGCCATAGAGGGTGATCCCCTCGGCGAGAGCCCCGTCGCGGCCGGCGCGGCCGATCTCCTGCCAATAGGCCTCGATGGCGGAGGGCGGATCGGCGTGGATCACGAAGCGCACGTCAGGCTTGTCGATGCCCATCCCAAAAGCGATGGTCGCGACCATCACCGCCCCATCCTCGGCGAGGAACCAGCTCAGGGCCTCGCGACGCACCTGCTTGTCGAGGCCCGCGTGATAGGGACGCGCGGCGACGCCCTCCCCGGCCAGCCGCTCGGCCAGGCGCTCGGCGCCCTCGCGCGAGCCGGTGTAGACGATCCCCGAACGTCCCGGCCGCGCCTTGACGAGCGCGGCGACCCGGTCGTGAGGGCGGCCGCGCTTGCGTTCGGCGCTGAGCGCAAGCTCGGGCCGCGCGAAACTGGCCACGAACTCGGCGGCGCCGGCCAACCGCAGCTCCTCGCCCAGATCCTGGCGGGTGCGGGCATCGGCGGTGGCGGTGACCGCGAGGCGCGGCACGCCGGGGAAGACCTCCGCCAGGCGGCCAAGGGCGCGGTACTCGGGGCGAAAGTCGTGGCCCCACTGGCTGACGCAGTGCGCCTCGTCGATGGCGATGAGGGCCAGCGGCGCGGCGGCGAAACGCCTCAGCACGCCCTCCTGCATGAGACCCTCGGGCGAGAGGTAGATGAGGTCGAGCTTACCCGCCGCGAGCCGCCGCCACGCCTCGTCGCGTTCATCGCCAGAAAGGCCCGAATCCATCCGCGCGGCCGCGACGCCGAGCTGGCGCAGCGCCTCCACCTGGTCGCTCATCAGGGCGATCAGCGGCGAGACGACAAGGGCGACGCCAGGGCGCAGGAGCGCGGGAATCTGATAGCAGAGGCTCTTGCCCCCGCCGGTCGGCAGGACCGCGATCGCGTTTCGTCCGGCGAGGATTTCCGCGATCACCGGCGCCTGAAGGCCGCGGAACTCGGCATGGCCGAAGACGTCGCGAAGGACCTGCCGGGCGGTTTGGAGATCCTCGGACACGGCGCCTTATGCCAGCGCGAAGTTCGGCCCGGTAGGCCCCCATCCGGTTAAGCTTGTGTCAATCATCTCGCGCGCCTTGTCGCATTCGGCTAAGAGGCTCTGGCGGGCGCGCGTCAGGTCAAGGAGCGGCATATGGCGAACGCTCACGGCGGCGGCGCGTCGCCTCGCGGCCGGCGAACCCCCCTGCAGGCCCTCTTCTATTGGACCCTGGTGCTGGGGGTGTGGGCGGCGATCTTCGCGGCGGCGTTCCTGGCGGTGTTCGCGACCGGGCTGCCGGACACCTCCAAGCTCTACGATGTTCAGCGCCAGCCCTCGGTGACCTACCTGGACCGCTCCGGCGCGGTGATCGCGGTGCGCGGCAGCCAGTATGCGCCGCCCGCCGACCTCGACAAGCTGCCGCCCTATGTTCCGGCGGCGTTCGTGGCGATCGAGGACAAGCAGTTCTACCACCACTTCGGCTTCAACCCGTGGGGCATGCTGCGTTCGGAGATCTTCAACCTCAGCCACCAGGGCGGCGCGCTTCGCGGCGGCTCGACGATCACCCAGCAACTGGCGCGCAACCTCTTCCTCACCCCCGCGCAGACCTATCGCCGCAAGGCGCAGGAGCTGGTTCTCGCGGTCTGGCTGGAGATGCACTTCACCAAGAAGCAGATCCTCGCCCTCTATCTCAACCGGGTGAATTTCGGCGGCGGCGCCTATGGCATCGAGGCCGCGGCGCAACGCTACTTCGACAAGCCGGCCGCGCGGCTGACCCTGGGCGAAGCGGCCCTGCTGGCGGCCACCATGAAGGGGCCCTCGCGCTACAACCCGGCCGCCAACAGCGACCGCGCGGCCAAACGGGCCACGGTGGTGCTCAACGAAATGGACAAGATGGGGGCGATCAGCGACACGGAGCGCGACGAGGCCTTCTCCCACCCCGTGCATGTCTCGGCGACCCTGGCCAACCAGCGGGCGCAGTATTTCGTCGACTGGCTCGACGCCCAGGTCCGCTCCCAGGTCGGTGAGCCGACCGAGGACCTGGTGGTCGAAACGACACTTGACCTGCCGATCCAGGCCGCCGCCGAACAGGCTGTGCGCGGCGGGGTCGCGCGCCATGCCGGCCAGGGCGTCGGCCAGGGGGCTCTGGTGGCGATGGACGGCGAGGGCAGGATCAGGGCCGATGTCGGCGGGGCGGTCTACGCCGACAGCCAGTTCGACCGGGCGACGGCGGCCCGGCGCCAGGCCGGCTCGGCGTTCAAGCCCTTCGTCTATCTGACCGCGATGGAGGCCGGGCGCACGCCATCCGACCCGGTGGTCGACGAGCCGATCAAGATCGGCGACTGGGAGCCGAAGAACTACACTGGCCGCTATCTGGGCCCGATCACCCTGGAGACGGCCCTGGCGCAGTCGATCAACACCGTCGCGGCGCGCCTGGCCAGCGAGGTGGGCACCCAGAGGGTGGCCGACACCGCCCATCGGCTGGGCATAACCTCGAAGATCCAGACCGACCCCTCGATGGCCCTGGGGGCGGTGGAGGTGACGCCGATGGAGATGGCGAGCGCCTATGACGCTTTTTCCAACGGCGGCTTTCGCGTCCACCCCTTCGGCATCGAGCGGATCCGCACGGCCGCCGGCCAGGTGCTCTATGAGCACGGCCCCGGCGAAGCCCGCGCCCAGGTGATCGAGGCGACGCCGCTGGCCTATATGATCGAGATGATGCGCCAGGTGGTGGTCGCCGGGACCGGGGGGCGGGCGCGGATCGCCGGCTTTGACCTGGCGGGCAAGACCGGCACGACCAGCGACTACAAGGACGCCTGGTTCGTGGGCTACACCGGCGGGTTCGTCGCCGCGGTGTGGGTGGGGCGCGATGACGACACCCCGATGCGCAGGGTGACCGGCGGCGGCGCGCCGGCGGAGATCTGGCGAACCTTCATGGCCGCCGCCCTGCCGCGGATCCAGGCGCGGGGCATTCCAGGCGCAGGCGCCCCAGCGCCCACACCCGCCGCCCCGGACGCCATCGGCGACATCCTCTCCGGCGGGCCGGCGCCCACCGCCGCGCCGGGCTCGCCAGCCCCGCCGGCGCCAGACGCGGGCCAGGTCCCCGCCGATCCGGACCGGCCGCCGCAGCCGGGAGCCGGCCAGGCGCCGTTCTAGGGCGACGGGTGGAACCCGGCCGCATTTGACGAGCCACCTCAGTTCCCGCTCACTGAAGGGCGGCTCAGCAAGTACCCCAACGGATGAACGATGACCTGGAAGGCCACGCCGCGATCCTGGAGATCGGCCACGCCTGAAACGGGCGCCTTCACTAGCGCCTGCGCGAAGATCAGACGCGTGGATACGGCGGCCGAGGGAGTCCAGGCGAGGGCGAAGCCGACGCTCGCGATCGATTTCGGATCGGGTTGGGGGGCGACCTCGTTGTGGACCGCCGCGCCATCGACGAACACCGAGATTCGCACCGTCCGCCAATCTTCGGAGCGGCCGGCGCACCACCCCCGCCCCGCCCCGACCGGACAGCTGAGCTCGACCGAACCCAGGACGCCGGAGTCGGCGAGCAAAAGGTTCTCGCGGTAGCCGCGCACGCTTTCCTGGCCCCCGACGGAAAATCGCTCCATCGAGTAGAGGAGCCCGCTCGCCCACTGCCCCGCGGCGCGCGCCCTGAACTCCAGGCCGCCGGCGCCCAGCCTCCGGGCATAGTTGAGTTGAACCAGAATGGTCGTGAAGTTCGGGTCGGGCGTCGGCAAGTCGGGAACCGAGGACTCCGTTCCGTTCACTCCCAGGCTCGCCGTCGCCGACGCGGCGATGACCTGGCGCTCGCCGCGCTCGACCCAATCGAGCGCGCCGCGCAGGACGTTCAGCTCCGTCCGTCCGTTCACCGCGCCGGGTGAAAAGGAAAACGGCTGACCAAGCAGGGTGCTTGTGGAAAGGCGGTGTTCGAGGTGGATCCCGACGGTCAGGGAGCGCGCGGGCCGCCAGCCGTCGCCAAGGGCGTTGGGGGTGAGGGGGGTGTCGACCAGCCGGTCCGAAAGCCCGATTTCGAAGCTGGATTCACTCGACCTGATGTTGAGCGCCCTGAGGTTTTCGTCGACCACCGCGGCGTCGTCGAACGCAGCCCTCGCATCGATGAAGGATCCGGTTCCGAAGACGGGCGCTGAATAGACGATGCTGCCGTCCGCCAGTCCGGACGTCAGTCCGTATTCGCCGCCGACAACGTCGCCGGCGATCAGGGCGTTGCGAATCGATCCGCCGACGGCCGCCCGATCGCCACCCACCGACGGCGACCGGCTGTTGGCCAGGGTCGCATAGAGATCAAACCGGGGTTGGGGATCGACGATGATCGCCAGAATCGCCTCTCCAGCCCGCGGACCAGGCGCCAACCTCGCATTGATCGTGCGAATGGCCGGATCGTCCGCCAGCAGCCGAAACTGCTGTTCCACGGCGGCGGCGTCGAGGGGCCACCGCGACGCGGCGGACATGCGCGCGCGGACGTAGTCGGCGCTGAGACCCTGCGATCCTTTCTTGGCCCAGGTCACGGCGATGGCGGGGCCGCCCGGGACGAGCGGAACCACGCGCCCGGCCACGAGCTGCAGATCGAGCACACCACCGCGGGCCGGCCACCCCTGCCGAGGAAGCAGCAGACCGGTATTGATATAGCCGTTCTGGGCAAAGGCGCGGTTGATGAGCAGCACCAGCGCCACCACGCGGTCGGGGGTTGTTTCGACGCCCACCAGCTGGTTGCGTGCGAATTGGCGATGCACCCAGGCGGCGTCGAGGTTTTCGCGGCGGCGATGGTAGAGCCGAACGACGTCGGCGGCGTTGATCGCCGGACGCCACGCTCTCGCCGGACGGGCCATGAAGCGGCCGCCTCCCTGATCTATGCGAACTTCGCTGAACAGCACGGTTTCGCCGCGGTCGGCGGCGAGCGGCGGCGGCGCCGACGGGAGGGACGGGAGTTCGCGCTTCGGAACCGCGAAGGAGGGCAATGGCGGCGGCTGGGCGTTCGGGCCGGTGCGTTCGCGCGCTGGTCCCTGGCCGGAGGCAACCTGGGCGTGGCCGTATCCCGAAGACACGGCGGCGGCGATGAGCGCCGATACCAACCACCCCCTTCGCATGTTCCCTGCCCGAGCTCGACCCTATGGCAAGCCGATGCCGTCGCCGCATCGGCTCGCGACTTGCCGCGGCGAGCCCTCCGGCCGTGATGGCGGGCCGCGCATCGACGTCGGCGCGTAAGGACCATGGAGCGTCGTCCCCAACTGGCTGGTCTCGCCGCGCGAACGCAGCGCCGGGCACTGGCCGCGCAGCACCCTGGAGGCGTCCTCGAAGGTCACATCGCTCAGGGTGACCGCCTGGGCGACGTCGACTATCTTGCTGTCCAGGATCAGAGTCCCGGCGACGTCTATGGTGTTGGCCCGGTCGGTGGACTCGATCACCGAGCCAGCCTGGATGGTGGCGAAGGCGCCGAAAGAAGGTCCGAGGGCCTGGATCACGCCGCCGTTCAGAATGATCGCCGAGGGTCCGGAGATATCAATCCGCCCGCCTGTATTGGTCCCCGATGAGGTGGTGACTTCACCGTCGCCCTGCACGCCCTCAAGGGTCATCAGGCCTCGATTGTCGACGAGCAGAGAAATGTCTCCGGCCGCGCCGGTAGCCGAGTTCGTCGTGATTGCCCCCCCGTTTGAAAGTGTAATGGGGTCAGTCTGAATGGAGATCGCTCCCGCCGCCCCGCCGGAATCGCCACTGTTAGCGCTGGAAATCTGCGAGCCTGACCCATCCACGACGATGTCCGCGGCCTGGATCACGATGGCGCCGGCTGGGTGGGAGTTGGCGGAGTTGGTCTGGATAGCGCCGCCGTTCTGAATGATCAGGCTGCCGGCGCTGACCGAGATGTCGCCGGCGTCGCCGGCCGATCCAGGCTGGGCGGTGGTGGAGATCGAGGCGTTGTCGACGAGGATCGCGCCCGCCGCATGGATCGACAAGGTTCCCGCCGCCCCGGGCCCCCAGGTATCTGAGGCGATAGACCCGCCGTTGCGAACATTCAGCGCGCCGGCGGTGAGATTGATGTCGCCCGCGGCGCCTGCCGATCGTGGGTCCGCGGTGGTGCTGATGCGGGCGTTGTCGACGAGGATCGCGCCAGTGGCGTTGATTGAGATGACCCCCGCGGTCCCGGGGCCAAAGGTGTCGGACGCGATGTATCCTCCGTTTTGAATGGTCAGCGCGCCGGCGCTGATCGTGAGGGCGCCCGCGTCACCTCTTGATCCGCGCTCCGCGGTCGTGGAGATCGACCCATTGTCCACCATGACCGTGCTCGCGGTGATCGTCAGCAACCCGGCGCCGCCGGCGCCATAGGTTTCGGACGCGATAACGCCGGTGTCCTCAACGATCAGGCTGGGCGCATCGATCATGATGGAGCCTGGGACGCCTTTGGACCCAACTCGGACGATGTCGGAAATCAAGCCATCATCGATGAGCAGTCCAGTCTCGGCGTCAATTGAGATCTTCCCAGCCGCACCTCGGCCGTAGACGTCATTATTGATCGAACTATCATCATGGATAGTCAAAAATCCCGTTTCGATGGAGATAGATCCGGCGTCTCCATTGGATCTTGGGTTCTTTGAGCTTGTCGAAATAAAGCTGAAACTCCCGATATCCAGGGCGCCTGTGCTTATGAGAACATTGCCTGAGCTCCCTGAACCGAAAGCCCGCGCATCGATCGCCCCGCCATTTTCAAGGTTTATGGATGTTTGCGCCACGACAGTGATGTTCCCTCCCCTTCCAGCCCCAAAGGTCTCGGACGCGATAAATCCTCCGTTCTGAACGTCGAGGGTGTCGGCGATGACTTTCACCACGCCTCCGGGGCCAGTTGATCCCTTCCGCGCGGCGGTGGAGATCGAACCGTGGTGATCGAGGAGGAGTTCACCGGTCGCTTGAACAACAACACTTCCCGCCTTGCCTGAACCGTACGTCACCGCACGTATTACCCCGTCACTCTGGAGGGTTATGGTTCGCGCCGTCACCTGGGTTGTTCCGCCTCGCCCCGACCCGTGAGTGTCGGACGTAATCTTGCCGCGGTGGTCGATAATCACGGAGTCCGCGCTTGCCGTGATCGTGCCAGCGGCGCCTGTCGAGCCAAGTCGGCCGACGTCAGAGATCAATGCGTTGTCGACGAGCAGCTCGCCTGTCGCGTGGATCGAGATGAATCCTCCATGTCCCGCACCATAGACATCTGAATCGATCGAACCCTGGTTTCGGAGACTTATGACGCCAGCGTCGATTTTGATGTTTCCGGCATTTCCGCTGGCTCCGGGGTCCAACGAAGTCGTCGAGATGAAGCTGCCATGTTTGGACGCCGAGGCGCCTGCGACGGACAAGACGCCGGTGTGGATGATGACATTGCCCGCGTTTCCAAGGCTTGACGTCATCGCCCTTGCTTCGATCGACCCGCCGCTCAGGAGGGATACGGAGGTTTGCGCATCGACAGTGACGTTCCCGCCACCGCCAGACCCATAGGTGTCGGACTCGATGGTTCCGCCGTGCTGAACTTTCAGGGTGTCGGCGGTGACAGTCACCGCGCCGGCCTCTTGCGACGTCATGGTGATTGAACCGACACCCGGTCCGCCGCCGACACCCACTCCACCCTCGACGTTCAGAGATTGCGCCGTAAGATCGAAGTAACCGGCAGGCGCCGTGGCGCCGGCCTCCGTCAGCAGACCGCCCGCTGATCCGCCGGCTATCGTTACCGTCTTGCCGCCGACACGGATCGAGCCATCGGCGCCGGCCGCGGCGAAGGTGGCGATCAGCGAATTTCCCAGGGCGATATCGCCTGAGAAAGGAGCGCCGGCCAGCGGGTCCGCGATCGAGACATTGGTCGGCTGGCCGCCCACAGCGATGAGGTCCAGACTGCCGGTCTGGAAGTTGGTGTTGGAGATGTTCAGATCGGCGGCCGCCAGGAACACCGACGAACCCGGCGAACCGAAGGTGGTCATCGGTGGCCCGCCCGTCGGGTTGGGGGCGCCGAAGTCCCTGATAGTGATGTCGCCCTGCGGCCCCAGAAATCCGAACGCACTCGGCGCGGCCATCGACAGCGTCGAACCGGTGGGCGTAGTCGCCGAAAAGACCGCGCCATCGCTGAAGCGAAGCTGCTGGGCGGTGGAGAAATAGGCGGCGCCAGGCACGTTGACCGCGGCGCCCTGGCCGAACACGATCCCAGCGGGATTGATGAAATAGAAGGCGGCGTGCGGCAGGGCGGTGGAATCGAGCGTGCCGTAAATGCGCGACACCGATCCGCCGGTCACCCGGTTGATGACGTTAGATATGCTCGACGGATCGCCCGCCGACCAGGTCCACCTCGCTGTTGCGCCCAATGCCAGGCTGAAGTCGGAGAAGCTCTCGAAGAGGTTCGAGCCGGCCAGGGAGCCGCCGCCGATGGTGTAGACCGAACCGGTCCTGGCGACGCTGGTCCCTAGGCTCGGGTCAGGATGGATGCTCGTTGCGCCACCTGGCTGCGCCTCGGCCCCTCCGCCCAGCGCCACCAAGGCGCCTGCCAGCATCGCCAGGAACGCCGAGCGCAGCCGGTCCCAGCCCCTGATCATCGCCAGCCACCGATGAGCGTGAACGCCGCCCAGTAAAAGGGTTCTGAATATCCTTGAGAGAGCACCGCGAGCTGCGCGGCGCGCAAGGCTTCCGACTTGGTCGCGCCGCCGCGATAGGCCGCGTAGAAGGCCGTCATCAAGGCCATGGTGCTGTCGTCTTCCGCCTTCCAGATCGATGCGATCGCGCTGCGTGCGCCCGCCTGAACAGCCGCGCCCGCCAGCCCCATGCTGGCCTGATCGTCGCCGACCGCCGTCTCGCAGGCGCTGAGCACCAACAGATCCAGGGTGTCGCCGCGCGCCCGGCGTTGGGCGATCATGGCTCGCAGATCCGCCAACGGGATCGCCTCGCCGTCGGCGACGATATAGCTGCGATCCGACCGGCCGTTGAAGGCGGCATGGGTGGCGAGGTGAAGCACGCTGGGCCGGCTGCGCTCGAGGGCGTTGGTCAGGCTGGCTCTCGTGAAATTCTCCAGCAGGATGCTCTGGCGCTCGGCGCCGGCGCCCCCGGTCGCGGCCTTCGCCTCATCGCCGGTTTCCTCGAGTTTGGGGAATGTGCCGACCGGTAGCACGACTTCGCGTTCGAGAGTGGCTGCGACGACGATGGCGCCGCGGCCGGCGCGGTCCAGACCAGGCTGGGCGTAGGACAGGGCCGGGGCGATGCTCAGGCGTGTGCGCTCGATGAGGAATTTGCCGTGACCGTCGATCAGTGACGCGAAGGGCAGGGCCCGCAACGGGCCGTCCGGGATGACAACCAGGGTGGTTTCGGCGGTCAGCCGGCCTTCGATCGGCGCGATCAGAACGTCGTAGAGCCGCCGTGACGGCCCCCGCCAAAGGTCGTCGCGATGCACGGCCGATGCGCGCAGCCTCTCGACCAGGGCGGCGATCTGGTCACGGTTGATGGATGTGTTGGCCGGTAGTCGGTGAAAGGCGTCGTCTCCGCCGACGGCGTAGAGCAACTCGACCCGGTTCTCGAGCAGAATGGGATAGAGGACGATCTCGCCCTTGCGAAGGATGCTCGGTTTGATGGGCGGGGTCGGCGGGATACATTCGCTGCCGAAATTGCTCTGGATTTCGGCCTCGCGCGAGGCCTCGACGATCCGCTGCGCGCGGCTGACCGCCTCCGGCCGTTCGCCCCGCGCATCCTGCGACAACTCGGCGTCGGCAGCCGCCTCGAAGACCGCGCGCATGTGCAGCCCGAAAGTCGATTCCTCGGTGAACGGATCGCGGGACGGCAAGAGGGCGCGCACGTTCTCGAGGGCCAGATAGGCATCGCCGGCATATTCCACGCGCCGAGCGGGCTCGGCCCGGGCCATCAATAGAAACCAGTCGGCAAGGCGCGTGGGCTGCTGGCGCTGGTTCTCGTGGAAGATGGCGCGCTGGAAGAACGCCTTTGCCCCGGCGCGGTCACCGGCGGCCAGGGCGATGCGGCCAGACAGAGCCGCGGCATAGGCCCGCGCTCCCGGGTCGCCGGGAAGGGCGGCTTCCATTTCGCCGGTGGCGTGCGCGAGCGCCGGGGCGCCGGGCTGACCGGCATCGATCACCGCCTCGACGAGACGCCCGGTGAGCTCCAGGCGATCGGCGGGGTCGCCTATGCCGGCCACCCAATTCAGGCCGAAGAGCGCGGCGTTCGCTGAACGTCCACGCAGGACCGCCGGATCCTGACCTCGGCCCTCGCCGCCTTCCGGGCCGGTCTCGTATGTCGGTGGACCGCGCAACGCCAGCTGTCGCACGTACTCGCGCGCCACCATGTCCGTGCGCGCCACACCTTCGGCGGCAACCAGCCACAGCCGCGCCAGTCGCAGGCTGGCGAGGCTGGCGAGGCGCGCATCCCCGGCGGCGGCCGACCTTGTCACGGCGCATTGCAGCGCCAGGCTCGGCGAATGACGTCGGCTGACGAGCTGGTCGCAGGCGTCCTTGGCCGGCGACGATTTGGGCGCTTCGATGCCGGCGGGCGCGAGGGTATCGGGCGCCTGCGTCCCGGCGCCGCGGACATTTGCTTGTTCGGTATCGGCGACGGCGAGGAGTCCGAGCCTATAGGCCGCACGGGCGGCGACATCCGGGTCTTGCGCCGTCTCGCCGTATGTGAAGGCCGAGAACAGAAAAGCCCGCGCCTGCGGCACACTCCCCGAGAGTGCGAGACGCTCCACCTCCCCGGCCGCGTCGCAATAGAGAGCAAGGGCGAGGGCGGCCGGGGAAGCGTTCGGCGCGAGAGGAACGTTCAGCGCCGACCTCGAGTTGCCGCCATCCCTGTCCGGCCCGTTTCCCTGAGCCAAACGCGCTTCTACACTTTCGGCCGCCCGGGTGAGCGCCGCCGAGGCGATGGCGTCCTGGACCGCTCCCACCGCCCCTGGACGGACGCAAAATGCCTCGGGCGTCGCGGCGTGTAACCGCGAACCCGCAAGGTCGATGATCGAGACAATCGCGGCGTAGGCGACAAAACGCCCCACCGCCTTGACACCCGCCGCCAAGGACATTCGCCAAGCAACCCCGCCGATGGCGCCATCGTGAAGAACAACCGAAACAACGGCAATCGCTCATTTCCGACGCGACGGCCGGGGTTGTTCAGCGAAGGTGCGAGCACTGGCCGTCGCTGATCGGCAACATCGGAT
This sequence comes from Caulobacteraceae bacterium, assembly GCA_036511715.1. GTDB lineage: Bacteria > Pseudomonadota > Alphaproteobacteria > Caulobacterales > Caulobacteraceae > Acaudatibacter. The sequence goes on along the minus strand of DATCBS010000014.1, from coordinate 372 downwards.
CTCGCAGCCTCTTTGGGCCCGCCCGCGCCTCCAGACTCTGAACGGCGCTTGCTCCAAACCGGGTTCGATCCCGGGCGCGCCGCAGATCCCTTCAGGGAGGGGTTCTATAGCCTGGGCGGCGGAGCGGCCTGAGGCCGCAGACCGAAGATCATCAGCTGGTGGTCGCCGGCGACATAGACCATGCCGTTGGCGACGACCGGGGTGATGTTGGCGTTGAGCCTGTAGGACCAGGTCCCGACCGGCGCCGAATAGAGCATCGGCAGGGTGGAGCTGCCAGGCGGCGGCAGGCCCTGGAAGGCGTAGAGCGCCATCGGCGTCTGGCGGTCGGCGCCGCGGCTGACCGTCCAGATGATCGGGTCGGCGCCGGCGTTG
>DATCBS010000013.1:0-53740 GCA_036511715.1 Caulobacteraceae bacterium | reverse complement strand
TCGGTCGCCGAGACCTGGGACGCCCTTTCTCGCCTGAAGAACGAGACGGCGGCGGGGCGCACCCTTGTCTACGCCTATGATCTCTCCGGCGAGCGGATCGGGATCACCTGGCCGGACGGCGGCGCCAATGCGCTTGCCGCGGGCTACGTCTATGACGGCCTTGGCCGGGTGAGCCAGATCCTCGCCAATGGCTCACTCATCGCGAACTATGCCTATGACGACCTGGGCCGCCAGGCGCCGGATTTCCGGTGAAAGGGAGCGCTCGACCGGTCGAAGAGGCCCCATTGGGGGCGCCGTCACCGTATTGCACGGCAGGCCCGGGGCGGCCCTCATGAGTCGTCCTCCCGGACGGCCGCTACAGCGGTCGAGCCGGGATCCAGGCTTTTTTCTTTACTTCAGCCGCCAGAAAACCCCTGAGTCCCGGCTCTGCGCCTGAAGGCTCCGGCCGGGAAGACGCTCTCGATCGTGGCCACGGCCAGGTCCGGGCGGGTCGGTCCCCCTCACCCCGAGGCGATGTAGGCGCGCAGGCCTTCGGCCTCGGCGACGGTCTCGGCGATCTTGACCTTCACCAGATCGCCGATCGAGACGATGCCGACGAGTTTGTGGTCGACGCAGACCGGCAGGTGGCGCACCCGGCGGTCGGTCATGCGGGCGAGCAGGGAGTCCACGGTTTCCGAAGGCTGAGCGAAGATCACCTCGCGGGTCATGCAGGAGGAGATCGGCCGCTCGAGACCCCGCGCGCCGTGCTCGGCGACGACGCGCACGATGTCCCGTTCGGAGACGATGCCGGCGACCTGGCGATCGCCCTCCACCACCACCATCGCCCCGACGCGCCGCTCGTTGAGCTGCGCGGCGATCGTGGCCACCGTGTCGCCGGGCGAAGCGGTGAAGACGAGGTCGCCCTTGTCCTTGAGGATGTGGGACACGAGCATCGGCGCCTCCCTTTGCTGGCCCTTTTTGGCTCGGCGGGCACCGTCCGCTCAAAGGCGGCGGCGATCAAGCCCCGTCGACATCGCCCGGTCGCGAAGCGCCGCCGCGGCCCAGGCGAAGGGACCGATGAGCAGGAGGCCGGCGAAGAACCCCAGAATGTGCGCCTGCCAGGCCACGGGCATTCCGCCGGCGCCGGGGGTGAGCCCGGAAAGTCCGAGCGCGGCGTTGGCGATGATCCACCCGAGGGTCATGGCGAGCACCGGCCGCGAGAGGATCGGCCCTGGCCGCCCCCGCCGCTCGAGCAGGCGCGCCGCGGCGCCCATCAGCCCCGAGGCGGCCCCCGACGCGCCGACCAGCATCCACTCCCCGTGAGGATAGAGAAGGGTGTAGCCGAGCGCGGCGGCCACGCCGCTCGAGAGAAAGAAGGCGAAGAAGAGCAGGCCGCCGGCCGGCCGCGAGCCGAAGAGCCGGGCCACCGGCGCGCCGAACACCAGGCAGAAGGCGGCGTTCATCAAGACGTGCGGCCAGTTGGCGTGGGTGAAGATGTGGGTGACGAAGGCCGCCCATCGCCGCCCGGGCAGATCGGCGGCGGTGAGGGCGAAAGGCGCGGCGCTGGCCTGTGCCAAAACGCGCCAGCCGTGCAGGCCGACGAGCAGGCCGACGAGGGCCAGCACCGGCCAGGGGGCTCTGAGCATCGGCTCGCGCCGGGGCCGGGGCGGGGCGGCGGCGCCCTCCGGGCCGCCCTCTGATCCAAGCTTCGTCAAGGGTTTAACCAAATCAGAGGGTTTCAAACCTAATCATCGTCTCGTGTTCGCCTTGGCACGGCGGTTGCTTGAACCGGGCCGTGTTCATCATCGCCCAAGCGGAGCGGAAACAGCCGATGATCCTTTTCAGACCCGCAGCCGCGGCGAGCTTCGGCCTCATCCTTGTTTGCGCCCTCGGCCTCGCGGACGCGGCGAGCGCACAGTCGATAACCTCCAATTCGGCCGACTACAACGCCGGCTATGGCCGGGTCGCCGGCCAGGAAAACCAGCCGGTGGCCGTGGGCGTCCGCGACGCCAACGGCAACCTGGTGATCCTCGACGGCATCATCCAGACCGGCGTCGACCAGAGCGGATTTTCCGGCACGGCGATGGCCGGCGCCTTCGACACGGTCGCCGGCGTCAGCGCCGGCAACGGCTCCACGGCGATCGGCAACAATCTCGAGGTGGTGACCCAAGGCAACTACAACACCGTCATCGTCAATTCCGACCAAACCAACACTGGCAACGTCAGCGCGTCTTCCTCGCACTGACACAGGGGCGTTACCAATGATCCTGAACTCCTTCACCCGCGGCCGCTCGGCCCGCATCATCGCCCTGGCTTCGGCGGCGGCGATGGCGCTCAGCGCCTGCGCCACCCCGGTGGCCGGGCCATCGGGCCTCTACGCCAGGCCCACCGGCAACGCGCCGGTGACCGCCAACCCGACGCCCTATTCGGTGGCCCTGGTGTGCCTGGCCGAATACGCCCGGCGCAACAACGTCAACGCGCCGAGGATCGCGATCGGCCGGATCGCCGACTATACCGGCAAGTTCGAATCCGACGGCTCGGGGCGCAAGATCACCCAGGGCGCCTCGCTGATGGCGATGAGCGCCTTCGCCAAGGCCGGCGCGCCGCTGGTGGAGCGCTACGATACCTCGGTGAGCGAGCTCGAGCTCAAATACGCCAACAACAAGCTCATTTCCGACAATCCCAACCCCAGGGGCGACATGCCGGCCCAGTACCGGCGGATCCTCGCCGGCCAGGTGCCCGGTTCGGACTTCTATGTCGCCGGCGGGATCACCGAGCTCAACTTCAACATCCGCTCCACCGGCGCCAACGCCGACGGCGGGGGGCTCAACACCAACGATCTCAAGGGGGGCCTCGGCGGCACGGTGTTCGTGATGAACGTCGGGCTGGACCTGCGGCTGATCAACACCCGGACCCTCGAGGTCGTGGACGTGATCTCCTACCAGAAGCAGATCGTCGCCCACCAGGTGAGCATCGGGGTGTTCAAGATCTTCAACAACAACGCCTTCGATCTCTCCGCCGGTGAGGGCGCGCTCGAACCCATGCAACTGGCGGTTCGCGCCGTCATCGAGCGGGCGACGGTGGAGATGATGGCCAACCTCTACGGCATGCCCGGGCCGGAATCCTGCCTGCAGTCCGATCCGCTGGGCGCCGGCGTCACCACCGGAGTCACCGGGGCCTATGTGCCGGCCTACAACAATTTGGGAACCAACAATGCCCAGACCCGTCAGGACCCTTCTCGCTGGAACGATCGCCGCGATCCCTCTGTGGGTGATCGCCTGCGGTCCCGCTACTAGCCAGAGCACGGTCGACAACAACCAGGTCCAGGCCGGCGACGTGTTCGCCGGCCAGGAGCTGGACGTGGTGACCACCCCCCAGGTCACCGCCACGACCACCGCGACCGGCAATGCGTTTTCCGGTTCGGTGAGCGCCGGGGATCTCACGGTCCAGTCGACGCAGACCCTCACCGGGTCGGTCGGGGCGCGCGGGATCGTCAACGTCGGCCAGTACGCCGGCGATGTGACCTCGCTCACCGCCGGCACCGGCAACACCGGCGACGCCAGCATCGACAGCGGCGGGACCCTGAGTGGCGGCTTCACCCAGACCGTGGGGCCCACCAGCGTCAGTTCGGTGAGCCAACTCAACGCCGGCAACGCCCAGGTGGACGCCGCGCAGATCCAGAACCAGGCGATCGCCAACAGCCAGGGCTTCGGCGTCGGCGGCTCGGGGCTCAACGCCGGGGTCAGCCAGTCCAACGCGTCCAGCGTGACCGCCACGGGAACGGCGAACATCGGCTACATGCCGGGCGACGCGGTCTTCTCCTCGGCGGCGGTGGGCAACAACGTCACCTCCGTGGGGGTCGATGCGAGCCAGAGCCTCGGCGTGGCGCAGGCCAATTCGGGCCCGCTGGTCCAGGCGGTGCAGACCACCGGGATCGGCAGCAGCCAGAACACCCTGACCAACGCCACGGCCAGCGCCAACAACGTCAATGTCGCCAACACCAACGGCCCGCTGGGCGTCGCGGTCAACCAGAACAACCAGGCGGCGGTGCTCACCAACGCCCAGCAAGCCTCCCTGCAGTGGGGGGCGGCGACGGTGACCGCGCAGAGCGTCGGCAACTCGACCCTGGCCGAGAACATCGGCGGCGGGGTCGCGCTGGACAATCTGCAGTTCAACGGAAACGGCGGGGTGTCCGCCTTCGCGGGATTTTCCGGGGGAACCGGCTATGACGAAGCCGCCTCCTCCACCGCCATGGGCAACGCCGCCACCGGATTTTCCTGCTCCCAGTGCGGGGGGGTGATGGCGATCAACAACAGCCAGACCAACGAGAGCGGCGTCGTCGCCAAGAGCATCGGCGGGGCCACCGGCCCGGCCCGCTCGATCAGCGGCACGACCACCGCGGTGGGCAACAGCGGCAGCTTCTTCGTCAGCGCCCCGGGAAACTAGAGCCGAGCCGGCGCCGCCCGGCGCTTTGCCTGCGGAATCACCTCAAAAAACCCTCTCCATGAGGGAGAGGGAGGGGCCCGCCGCTGCGGCGAAAGCCGGAGCGGTGGGAGGGTGAGGGGTTGCGGCCCTCGTCCAGAAGGCGCGGCGCCCACAGATTGGAAAGTTGGAAGCGGCGTAACCCCTCACCCTCCCATTGCTGCGCAATGGGCCCCTCCCTCTCCCTCCGGGCGAGGGTTTAGCGGTTGAGCGCGGCGGGCGAATGTCGCTCTAGCGCCGCAGGGCCACGCCGAGGCGCAGGACGCGCGGGGCGTCGTAGGTGACGACGCCGCTCGCCGCGCGCCCGGTCTGGATCGCGGCGTCGAACAGATTGTCGGCGGCGACGTAGGCAAAAAGCGATCTGGTGAGCCGCCATTGCGCCCGCGCGTCCACCCCGGTCCCAGCGTCGATCCGCCGGGTGTTCAGATCATCGTCGAAGCGGTCGCTCTCGTAGCGGAGCTCCGCGGTCAGGGTGAGGCGGCGCAGCGGGCGCCAATCCGCCGCGGCGGTGAGGGTGAGCTCCGGGGTCTCGGCCGGGCGCAGGCCGGTCAGCCGCGGCGCCTGGGCGCCGCCGTCGACCCGCGCGTGGGTCAGGGTGAAAGCGAGGCGCAGATCGAGCCGAGGTCCAAAGCCGCGGCGCGCCTCGCCCTCGGCGCCGAAGGCATTCACCGCCCCGGCGTTCTCGCGCTCGAAGAGCGTTCCCCCGGCGGGGACGAATCCGGCGAGGGGAAAGACGCCCGGGCCCTTGCCGATGGTGACGTTGGTGATCGCGCCGTCGAGCCGGTTGAAGAAGAGATCGCCGTCCCACACGAGCCACCCCTGGCCGCCGGCGCCCGCCTCGAACCCATAGAGCCGCTCGGGGGCGAGGGCCGCGTTCGCCTCGGTGACGTCGGCGCCGACGCGGAACGGCCGGTGCAGCTCGTTCAGCGTCGCCGGACGGAAGCCCGCGTAGGCCGCCGCGCGCAGGAAGAGCGCCTGCGAGATGTCCCGCCTCAGGCCGATCCGCCCGGTCGGCGCCGCCCCGCCGCGATCAGCGAAGAGCTGGTTCAGGGGGGTCGTTCCGCTCTGGACCAGGCTCGAGGCGTAGTCTTCCCAACCGTCCAGCCGGACCCCGCCGGCAAGGAGCAGGGGGCCCAGGGTGCGGCTCGCCTCGGCATAGATCCCGGCGACCACCTCGCCGCCGCCGGCGGTGCGCACGCCGGTCGGGACGCCCTGATTGAAGAGGCGCTCATGACTGGCGCCCTCGAAGTCGCGCAGATCGACCCCCAGCTCCCAGCTGCTCACCGCCCCGGCGCGCCGCAGGGCGGCGTTGAACCCGATGCCGATCGCCGGGGTGCTGTACTGATCGTCGGCCAGGGTCGCGCTGTCGCGGTTGGCGGCGAGCGACGCCGAATCGTTGGCCAGGTTCGATCGCTCCACCCAGCCCTGCAGGCGCCAGCCCAGCCTGCCGGCGTCCGGCGGGTCGACCAGGGTCAGGCTCCCCTGAAAGCCGCGCACCCTGGAAGTGGCGAACAGGGTCCCGCCGCCGCGGTCCTCCTCATAGGCGCCGAGGCGCTCGGAAAGCACCGCCGAACCCAGGGCGAACTCGACCCGCTCGGCGGCGCTCCAGTCGCGCAGGCTGAGCGGCGTGTCGGCCGAACCTCGCCCCTGGCGGACCGGGATCCAGCCGGCGCTCGTCTCGTCCGAAGCGTCGAGGAAAATTCTCGCCGCGCCCACCTCGATCTGGGTGATCGCCGCGGCCCGCCCGTAGCCCAGGCTGCCGCCGACCGCCTCGGCGGCGAGATGGCCGGGGATGGCGTCGGGCTGTTCCAGGGCGACAACGCCGGTGAGCGCCCCGGCGCCATAGGGCCCGGCGCCGGCGCCGCGCACCAGGGTCGCGGCCGAAACGGTCTGCGGCGGCAGCGCCGTCCAGATCACCCAGCCGCCGAAGGGGTCGTTCTGCGGCACGCCGTCCAGGGTGACCAGGGCGCGGCTGGCGGCGGAACCGGCGATCGCGCGCAGCGAAACGCCCTGGGTGGTCGGATTGGCCCCCAGGCTGGAGGTGCGGCGAAAGAGGGAGAAGCCCGGCGCGGTGGCCAGGGCGTCATCCAGGCGGTCGCCGAGGGCGAGGGCCCGCGGGTCGATGGTCAGGATCGAGAATACCGGATCGCCGGCGGCCGGCGGCAGCCGCGCCGCCTGAACCACCACCGACGCGACATCGGCGGCTTGATCGAAGGGCATGTCGCCGACCTCGAAAGACCCTCCCAGGCGCCCGCATGAGAACACCCCCTCCGTCGCCGGAAGGAGTGCTCATCAAGAACGGTCCGGGAGCTGAAGGCAAGGCCCGGGGAATGGTGGGACCTAGTAGGCCACCCCGCCGACACCGCCGTCGAGGCTCATGCTGGTGGCGGTGGAAGTGGTCGTCTCCTCCCGGTAGGCGGTGTACCTTTCGGTGACCATCACGGTGAGGATCTTGATCCCGGCGCCGAAGCGGCGCAGCAGCGAGCGTTCGTTGCAATCGCGCGCCGGCTTCTGGGGCCGGCACTGCAGCCGGGCGCCCTGGCGCCCGCCGCGAGCCCCGGCGACATGATAGAGGGCCTCGCCCTTGTTGCAGGTGAGGGTCTCGCCGCCGGCGAAGGAAATGTTCTGCTTCCAGTCGGCGATGGTCACCTGCATGTGGGTTCCGGCGATGCAGCGATAGAGCTCGCCCTCGTAGAGATCGTCGATGTCCCGCTCCGCGCTCACCTGTGAGGCCGGATGGGGCGTCATCTTGTCATCGAAACAGAACGCCTGGATGACGACCTTCTTGTAGAGGGTCCGCATCGCTTCATAGGCGGTGCGCCGGTGTTCGCCGCCGACGTCCAGACCCTGGACGATCCCGGTGGCGACAGGCGGGCTGATGCCGCCGCCGCCGCCGCCGCCGTTGAAGAAGGATTGCGACGCCGCCTGGGTGGTGGCGACGGCGGTGGCGTTGACGTTGGTGTTCACCACCACCGAGGGGGCGACGAAGACGTTGACCCCGGGGATGTTGATGGTGTGTCCGGGGGGCGGCGAGCAGTTGCAGGGGGGTGGCACGGGCGGCGGCGGAATGCAGCCACAGCCGCCTCCGCCCGAGCCGCCAGCAAGGGCGCTCGAAGGCGCCGCGGCGATGGCGAGCCACAGGGCCGAACCGGCGAAGAGCGCCAGGAGTGTTGTCTTACCGGCCATCTTGATGGCTCCCCTCGAAGTTTACGGCCGGTCCAAGCAAGAACCGCGCCGGCTGTCCCCATTTGGCCCAGTTCCCCTTTGGCCGGGGTCTTCCCTGCAACCCTCGTGCGCCCGCACCGGCGACGAGGGGATCGGGATCTGCGTCCGATGTTCCATTTCAACACCGAACTGTTGATAGACTATTGGCAAACCAAAAAAGGCCGCGCGCCGGTCCTCGCCCGCTCGGCGTTCGATCCGGTCGAAGTCGCCGAGCTGCTGCCGCAGATCTTCATGGCCGGCCGCACCGAAGCGGGCGGCTATCGCCTGCGCCTGGCCGGTCAGTTCATCATCGACTGCCACCGCGGCGCGCGGGCCGGCGATGACCTGCTGGCGCTCTGGCGGGCGCTGGACCGCGCCGAGCTGCGCCGGGCCCTCGACTTCGCCCTGAGGCGTCCCGCGCCGATCGTGATCGCCGCGCAGGCGCAGACCGAGCGCGGCGGCGCCATGGACCTGGAAGTCGCCGTCGCGCCGCTGACGGCGGGCCGGCGGCCGGTGGCGCGCCTGCTGGGCCTGTACCAGCCGCTGAGCGGCGGGTTCGGCCACCGCTTCGCAAGCCCGCTGCGCCTGTGCGCCGTCACCGGCGCCGGCGCCCTCGCCCCTCCCCGGCTGCGCCTGGCGGCAATGGACGGACGGCGGATCGCCTGAAAAGGGGCCGTGCCGAGGGGGGACAGGAACTAGGCGGCGCCCTGCCGCGCCGCGGGCTCGGGGGCGCTGGCGGCGTCGAGCGCCGAGATCGCCGCCGGATCCAGGCGAAGCGCCGCCGCGGCCATGAGTTCTTCGAGTTGCGTCACGCTGGTGGCGCTGGCGATGGGGGCGGTGATCCTCGTCATCAGCCAGGCCAGGGAGACCTGGGCGGGCGTGGCGCCGAGGCGCGCGGCGACCTCGTCCAACGCCGCCAGGATCCGCAGGCCCCGCGCATCCAGATAGCGCTTGGCGCCCCGCCCGCGCGGACTTTTCGCAAGATCGGCCTCGCCGCGGTACTTGCCGGTGAGGAAGCCGCTGGCCAGACCGTAGTAGGGGATGACGCCCACCCCCTCGGCCCGGCACTCGGCCTCGTGCGTGGTCTCGAAGGGGACGCGGTCGTAGAGGTTGTAGAGCGGCTGGAGGGTCTCGTAGCGCGGCCAGCCCTTGGCGGCGGCGAGCGCATTGGCCGATTTTAGCCGATCGGCCGCGAAGTTCGACGCGCCGATGGCCCGCACCTTGCCGTCGCGCACCAGGCGCGAGAAGGCCTCTCCGGTCTCTTCCTGCGGGGTCGCCGCATCGTCGCTGTGGGACTGGTAGAGGTCGATGCGGTCGGTCTGGAGCCGGCTCAGCGATTCCTCGACCGCCTGGACCATGTAGGGGGCCGAAAGCCCCTTGCGACCCTCGCCCATCTCCATCCCGAACTTGGTGGCGATGAGGACCTTGTCGCGTTTGCCCGACGCCTTCAGCCAGGCGCCGATCACCTTTTCCGACGCGCCGCCGCCGGCCGGCGACCAGCGCGCATAGACATCGGCGGTGTCGATGGCGTTGAAGCCGGCGTCGACGAAGGCGTCGAGGATGGCGAAGGAGGTCTTCTCGTCGGCCGTCCAGCCGAAGACATTGCCGCCCAGGACGAGCGGCGCGGTCGAAAGGCCCGAGCGGCCCAGGGGACGCATTTCCATCGAGATCGCTCCTGCGTGCGGACCTTCCGGCGGTCCTGGCCTCCATTCTAGCGCCCGGCGGCGGCGCGTGGGAACGGCAGTCGGCGGCGCAGCATCCGCCAGGCCTCGCTACTCTCCTCCAGGCGCAGGGCGCGAGCCACCGCGAAATAGACCCCGGCGGCGACGATGATCGCCGCGACCAGGGCGAGACCCCGCAGCCAGCGGTCGCCGGTCAGGGTCTCGGCCAGGCGATCCAGTCCGAAGGCGAACCCCCCGCAGATCAAGGCGGCGACCAGGCATCTGCCGATGAAGACAGTCCAGAGGCGCATCGTCCCCAGATCGACGCGCTTGCGCAGGGCCGCCATCAGCTGGGCGAAATTGATCAGGGCCACCAGCGAGGTGGTGAGGGCGAGGCCCGCGTGGCCGAGGCCCAGAACCGTGGCGTTCAGCAGATTGAGACCAAGATTGATGCCGATTCCGATCAGGCTGATCCGCAGCGGGGTCTTGGGCAGGCCCAGGGCGTAGAAACACGGCACCAGGACCTTGATCGCCGCATAGCCCGCAAGACCCACCGCATAGGCCTGCAGGGCAAGCGCGGTCTGGTCGGTGTCGTGGGCGCTGAACCGGCCATGCTGGTAGATGAGCGCGATGATCGGCCGCGCCAGGACCGCCAGCCCGACCGCCGCCGGCAGGGAGAGGAACCACGCCAGGCGCAGTGAATCCCCGGCGGTGCGGCCGAAGGCGGGCATGTCGCCTCGGGTGAAGGCGCGGGTCACCGCCGGCAGGGTCGCGGTGGCCAGGGAGACGCCGAACAGGCCGATCGGGAACTGCATCAGCCGAAAGGCGCAGAACAGCCACGAGCGGCCGCCGTTGATCTCCGAAGCGAACATGCCGTTGACGAGCACGTTGACCTGCACCGCCGCCGCGGCGATGAGGCTCGGCCACATCAGCCGCCACAGTTGCGCGAGCCGCGGATCGGTGAGGTCGAGCCGCCAGCGGAACCGGAAACCCAGGCGCAGAAGCGAGGGCAGCTGCATCGCCAACTGGGCGACCCCGCCCAGCAGGACCCCCAGGCAGACCCCGTAGAGCGCGCGCTCGGTGAACAGCGGATGCAGCCAGTTGGCGCGGGCGCCCGGATCGAAGGCATAGGCGCCGGTGACCCCGGCCGCCACCGAGACGATGTTGAACACCGTGGAGGCCGAGGCGGGCACGCCGAAGACGAACCGCGCGTTCAGCATCCCCATCACCGCCGCGGCCAGCGAGACGAACAGAATGAAGGGAAAGAGGATGCGGGTGAGCCGAACGGCGAGTTCGAACTTTCCAGGGACGTTGTGGAAGCCGAAGTTGGTCGCCTCGACCAGCAGCGGCGCGGTGGCGACGGCCACCAGGCACAAGGCGCCCAGCAGCACGATCATCGCGGTCAGGATCAGATTGGCGAGCTGCCAGGCCGGCGCTTCACCCTCCTTGTCCCAGGTGCGGGTGAAAAGGGTGGTGAAGGAAATGGAAAGCGCGCCCTCGGCGAAGAGGTCGCGCAGCAGGTTGGGGATCTGGAAGGCGGCGATGTAGACGTCCAGCAGCTTGCCGGCGCCGAACATCGCGGCGAAGACCTGCTCGCGGACCAGGCCGAACAGCCGCGAGGCGACCACCGCCAGGCCCACGACCCCCGCCGCGCGGCGGGTGCTGGGTTCGGAGGCCGGAGTGGTCACGGAGCCGTGGCGCAGCGGGGGCGCCGCGCCAACTCGGTCTGGTGTCCCCTGAGCTTCACCACGGTGAGCTTCACTACCGGGCAAACGCGATCGCCGCGACCCCATCCAGGGCGCCCCACGCCAAGTCGGTGGTCAAGGCCCTCGCCCTGAGCTGGGCGGCCAAGGCGATGCAGGCGCGGTCGCCGAGCGACAGGCCAAGGGGTCTGGTCTGATGGCGCAGCAAGCCGCTTGCCAGCGCCTGGGCCGCATCGAAGGGCACGGTCCGCAGCTGCAGCGGATCGAGCACTTTGCCGATGAGCTGCTCGTCCATCCCGAGATCGACCATCTTGGCGATCACCTCGCAAAGATTGACCGCGCTGATGCTGCTCGTCGGCAGGGCCGCCTTCACGACTTCGGCGCCCGGCTCGCCGCGGATCAGGCACAGGACGGCCGATGCATCCAGGACGTGGCGATCACTCACGCGCCGCCTGCGCTCGCCTCTCGGCGATCAGTTCGCGTGACAGCACGCGGCCGGCGGGGGCGATTTTCGCCATGATCGCCTGCGCCTGGGCGACCGCCGCGTCGAGGGAGCGGATCGTCACCCCACGCGAAGAATCCTCGATCACAAGGGTGCTTCCGACGTCGAATCCATGCTTGCGGCGCAGGGCCGCCGGAATGACGATCTTGCCACCTTCGACCACACGGACATGAAACGAGGACATGGCCACTCTCAAGATCAGGCACCGACTACCACATCATACCCGATCCGGAGCGGCGCCTCAATTCCATTTTCAGACCTGAAGTCGGCATCGGGACCAAAATGGCGCTTGTCACGGACTTAGCGTCCCGTCCACCGCGGCGGCCGTTTCTCGGCGAAGGCGCGGGGTCCCTCGACGAAGTCCGCGGAGCGGAAGAGGGCGGCGACGCGCGGGTAGCGGCTCTGGCCGGCGAGGGCGGCTTCCAGGGAAGGCTCATCCAGGCCGCGCAGGACCGCCGCCTTGGAGGCGCGGATCGACATCGGGCTGCATTCGGCGATGAGGGCGGCCCAGCGGCGGGCCGCGGGCAGCAGATCCTCCCTGGACGTCACCTCGTTGACGAAGCCCAGCTCGTAGCCCTCGCGGGCGCCCACCCGGCGACCGGTGAGGATCATCCCCATCGCCCGCTTCAGCCCGATCGCGCGCGGCAGGCGGTGCAGGCCGCCGGCGAGCGCCGCCAGCCCGACCCGGGGCTCGGGCAGGGCGAAGACGGCGCCCTCGACGGCGATGATCAGGTCGCAGGCCAGCGCGATCTCGAAACCGCCGCCCATGGCGACCCCGTTCACCGCCGCGATCAGCGGCTTTTCCAGGTCGAAACGCGTGGTGAGGCCGGCGAATCCGCTCGGCGGGACGCGCCGCTCGCCGCCGGAGGCCTGCCATTTGAGGTCGTTGCCGGCCGAGAAGGCCCGCTCGCCGGCGCCGGTGACGATCGCCACCCATTGCTCCGGATCGGCGGCGAAGGCGTTGAACGTCTCGTCGAGCTCGAAATGCATCGGCGAATGAACCGCGTTCATCACCTCGGGCCGGTTGAGGGTGATCACCGTCACCCGACCGTCGCGCTCGACCTCGATGAACTGGTGGGCCATGACTTGCGATCCTCCGATCGATGCGAGAGCTAGACCGGCTCGAGGCCGGCCTTGAACCGCCTCCAGTTGCCGACATAGTGCATGGCGCCGGCGCCGAGCGCCGCGCCTTCGGCTTCGCTCAGGGTGCGCACGACCCGGCCGGGCGATCCCATGACCACCGAGCGGTCGGGGATTTGTTTGCCCTCGGTGATCAGGCTGCGCGCGCCGATCAGGCAGTTTCGGCCGATCCGGGCGCCGCCGAGGACGACCGAACCGATTCCGATCAGGGAGCCATCGCCCACGGTGCAGCCGTGCAACATCACCATGTGGCCGATGGTCACGTTAGCGCCGATCGTGAGCGGTTCGCCGTAATCGGTGTGCAGCACACAGTTGTCCTGGACATTGGAGTTTTCGCCCACGGTGATCGGATCATTGTCTCCGCGCAATACCGCGCCGAACCAAATGCTGGCGTTCTTCTTCATGATTACCTTACCGAGCACCACGGCGTTTGGCGCTATCCAATATTCATGATTTTCAGGCAGGTCGACCTGGTTGCCGTCGAGACTATAAACACTCATCCGCTTGCCCCCTAGTCTTTCGCGGCCGGGCTTGATTAACCCTTCATAAAGCACGCTAGATCAGGGTTGTCGTGCGATTCGCCACGCGGCGAGGAGCATCGCGCCGCAAGGGCCGGCGGTCCGGTTCCTGGTGACGGGAGTATCGGTGTCGCGCAAAGCGTTCGAGCTCATTTTCCCGCTACCCAAGGGCGAACCCGCGCGGCTTCGCCCTTTTTCTTTGACTCCAAGGAGAGGTTGTCCATGACCAGGCGAGCCCTGAAGCGGCTGGCGCGCGACGGCGCGCCCTGCGAGCGGCAGTTCGACGACGACGCCAAGGTGCGCCGCCTGCCGACCGCGCGGGGATGGACGCCGACGCCTCAGAACGACGATCGCGAGCAGGGATATCTGAAGACCATCCGCGCCAAATCCCCGGGCCAGGAGAGCCTGATCGAGGCGATGGCGGCCCGCAGCCTGGTCCTGGCCCTGGGCCCCGCCGGGACGGGCAAGACCTATCTGGCCATCGCCAAGGCGGTGGAGGCCCTGGAGGCCGGGCGGGTCGGGCGCATCGTGCTTTCGCGGCCGGCGGTGGAGGCGGGGGAATCCATAGGGTTCCTGCCGGGGGAGCTGGAGGACAAGCTCGCCCCCTATCTTCGGCCGCTCTATGACGCGCTCTCCGATCGGATGAGCATCAAGCGGTTGCGGTATCTCATCGCCGAAGGGGCGATCGAGATCGCCCCGGTGGGCTTCATGCGCGGGCGAACCCTCAACAACGCCTTCGTGGTCATCGACGAGGCGCAGAACTGCACCTACGTTCAGCTCAAGATGCTGCTGACGCGGCTGGGCTGGAATTCGACCATGGTCGTGACCGGCGATCCTGGCCAGTCGGACCTGCTGCCCGAGCTCTCGGGCCTGGCAAGAGCCGCCGAGCGCCTGGAGGCGCTCTCGACGGTCGCGGTCATCCGCCTCGCGGACGCCGACATCGTGCGCCATCCGCTGGTCGCCGACATGCTCGGCGTTCTCTGAGGGGCTGGCGTTTCGACGGGCGATCGCGGGGTGATGCTTGCGCCGGCCGCGGATTGCGATAACTGCGGGAGCCTCCGGAGGCGCTCATGACCATCCGCCAGATCCTCGCCATTTGCCTGCCGGCGCTCGCCGTCTCGGGCTGCATCGCCAACACCCTGCCGGAGAACGCCGCCCTGCGCGTGCCCTGGCCGCCGGAGTCGCCGCCGCAGCTCCTGGCGTTCGGCCCGCCCGACGCCGACTATCCCTCGGTGGGCGGCGACACGCTCAAGGGCGCCTCGCCCGCGGAGCAGGAGGCCGCCAGGGCGGCGGCCGACCGGGCCTTCGTCGCCCAGAAGGGCGGACACTAGGCGGCGCGGTCGAGGACCGGGCGCGCCGGTTCGTTCGCCGCGAGAAGGCGCCGGGCGGCGACGCCGACGGGCAGGGTCTCGAGGCCGTGACGCGCGGCTATCTCCAGGGCGCGCGTGAGCATCCAGGGCGTGCAGCCATAGGCGCTGGGCTCATCGGATACGTCGTGGGTGAAAAGGATCAGCCAGCCCCTGGTCCGCGCGGCCTCGGCGGCGAGCCGCTCCATCGCCGCGGTGCTCCAGGACCGGGACTCCAGGGGCATGGCCTTGAGCAGGGCGAGGTCGAGGGGGCTGGTATTCACCCCGCTCCAGATGCCGCGCGCCGTCGCATACCGCCTCGCGGCGACGGCTTTGACGCGCACCGAGACCTCGCCGTAGGGATAGGCGAAGCTCGGGAAATCGGTTTGCTCGAGGTTCTCGGCCAGGAACTGCCGGTTGCGGGCGCAGTCGTCCTTGAGCTCCGCGCTGGAAATGCGGTTGGGGTGCTTGTGGGAGAAGGTGTGGCAGCCGATTTCATGGCCCGCGGCGGCGAGCTCGGCCAGATCGGCGCGGTCGTAATAGGCGAGGCCGTCGATCGTCTTGCCGCAGAATCGCCCGGCCGCGTAATAGGTCGCCTTGGCCGAATGCTCCTCGAGGATCGCTCCGCCGCGCTCCCAGGCCGATTTGGGAAAGTCGTCGAAGCACAGGCTGAGGATCGGCCCCGCCGAGCGGCGCGGCGAGACCTTGGCGCCGGCGAGGCGGGCCGTGACGCGGTTGAACCTGTTGATCAGCCCCAAGTGAGCCTCCGCCACTGTGCACGCGATGCGACCGCGCATGGCGGCGGCTCGCAAGCCTCATGCCAGGGAGGCGGCCATTGTCGCCTCTATCGCTTCGAATCGTGAGGCGGGATACAGAATCGGGCCCTGGTCAGCCGTTCCGCGATGAGCTCGGAGGAACCCAGGTTTGATCACCGGCCCCCGATCCCGACCGCGCCTCGCGCCTCGCGCCTGGGAGATCGCCGCGGCGATCGCGATGCTGATCATGAGCAGCACCGCGCTTTTCCCCCTGCTCTACGCCCCTGCGGTGATCGAGCCTGACGAGGTCGTGTGGCTGCGCTACCTGTGGCTGCCGGTCTACGGCCTCACCGTCCTTTTGGCGGCGTGGAACTGGAAGGACCTTCGGGCCGCGGCGGTCGGCTTCGTCCCCACGCTCGCCCTGCTCGCCCTGGCCCTGGCCAGCGCATCCTGGTCGATCGCCTCGGATGTCACCTTGAGGCGCTGGGAGGCGCTCGCGTTCAACGCCCTGTTCGCCTTCTACCTCGCCGCGCGGTTCGACTGGCGAGAGCTGGTGCGGATCATCGCCGCGAGCATGGCCTTGCTGGCGATCGGCAGCCTGGTGATGGCCCTGGCCTTCCCGAGCATCGGAATCCACACCACCGCGAACGCCGGCGCCTGGCGCGGTCTTTGGCCGCAGAAGAACGAACTCGGCTTCATGATGGTGATGGGCGCCCTCTCGTCCCTGGCCGCCGCGGTCATCGACGCCAGGTGGCGCTTCGCCTGGCTCGTCGCCGCCCTGCTCTGCGGCGCGCTTCTGATCCTCTCCCGGTCGGGGACGAGTCTTCTTTGCCTGCTGCTGAGCGCCTCGATGCTGGCGGCGCTCGTCTCGTCCCGGGCGCGGCCGGTCGTGGCGACCGTGGCGGTCTTCATGGCCGGCTTCCTGGCCCTGGCGCTGCTGGTTGTGGTGGTGACCGACATCGATCTGGTGTTCCAGGTCATGGGCAAGGATCCGACCCTCACCGGGCGCACCGATGTGTGGACCGCGGTGATGCGCCGGATCGCCGAGAGGCCGACGCTGGGCTACGGCTACGCCGCCTTCTGGCACGACCGTTTCGGCCCGGCGCTGCTCATCCGCCGCGAAACCGGCTGGCAGGTGCCCAGCGCGCACAACGGCTGGCTCGAGGTGGTCCTGCAGCTCGGCTGGACCGGGGCCGCCCTGACGGCGTTCTATTTCGCGGTCACGGCAATCGCGGCGGCAAGGCGGCTGTTTTCCAGAGGCGACGGCTTCTGGGCCATCACCTATGCGGCGGCGTTTCTGTTGCTGAGCTTCTCGGAGAGCGACATTCTCAGGCAGAACAGTCTCGAGTGGATATTGTTCATGGCGACCTCGACCAAGCTCGTCGGCGATCTGGTCCATCGCGCCCGGCCGGCGCGCCCGCCCCTGGCGGTGGTTCAGGCCGCCTGACCGCCGGCGGCGACCAGACCAGGGCCGGCGGATCGGCGGCCCGCCAGCAACCTCGCGAACCGCGGCTGCAACCAGCGCTGGGTCGGCATGTCGACCACGTAGTGGAAGAGGGTGGCGAAGGCCAGCGCGCCAAGGACGCCGCCGGTCCACAGCGCCCAGCGGCCGGCGTCGGGCATGGCGATACGCGCCTCGGCGGCGTTGACGACCCCGAAATAGGCGATCCGGAACACCTCGTTGGTGATGTACATCGAAAACGAGACCACCGCCGCCTTCTGCACCAGCCACGAGGGCCGAAGGACCGGTATCGCCGCGGCGGCGAGGATCATCAGGCAGATGAGGCCAAGCGAGAGCAGGCTGAAGGCGGCGAACACCTGCAGAAGAGCCAGGGCCAGCAAGGCGCCGATCCCCAGGGTCCGGGCGAGGCTCGTGGGAATGAACACGCGGCTCGAAAAGCGCGCCAGGGTCATGCCCAGGAAGAACAGCGGCAGGGCGCGGATGAACCCATACTTCAGCGGCATCTGATAGACCGGATAGCCGAGCAGGCTCCAGGTCAGGACATCGGCGACGGCGAAGGCGCCGATCCCGAGGGCCAGGGCGACAAAGGGCGATGGTTTGCCGATCCAGCGGATCAGCAGGGGGAAGCAGAGATAGCACCCGAGCAGGGCCGAAATGGACCAGCTCGGCGCATTCCAGCCTCTGCCGCCGGGGACTCCGAACGACTGGACGAGAAAGAACTGCGCCGGCAACTCGCGCGGGTCGAACCACTCCTTGTGCCGCGGCGCAAATCCCAGAAGCCCCGAGATGGCCACGAAGGCGATCAGAACCAGAGCCATGATCAGGTGCGCCGGGCATACCCGCACCGCCCGCTTACGGAAGAAGGTCAGCAGACTCATGCCGCCCGCCAGCACGCGATCGCCGTAGATCCGGCCCAGGACATAGCCCGAATCGATGAGGAAGAAGTCGGTGAGCAGATAGCCGCGCTCGAAGACCGGGTGAATCCGCGCAAGCGGAATTGGCGCGGCGAGCTGAAAGTGATGGAGGATGATCATCGTCGCCACGATGAACCGCATCGCGTCCAGCCACCCGCCGCGCGCGATCGGAACCGTCTCCTTTCGGATCGAAATGCCTAGAAAGGACAAACCCGTGAGGCTCCCGCGCGAAATCGAGGCTCGCGGCTTCAACAATCGTGCCGACGCGGCGACCGGCGGGAGGACGCCCGTTGCGCGCCTGGCAAAGCCGGCGTCCGACCCGGCGGTTCAGATCATCGCCAGGGGGCCGCGCGCCGAGGCGCAGGCGGCCGCAGTTGCCCTGGACAGCGATCCCCTTCTCGAGTCGGCGACCTATTCGATCATCGAAGAGGACGAGGAGTTGGGGTTGTGGCGCATCGACGCCTATCCGACCTCGCGGGCCGAGGCCGAGGCGCTGCGCGGCAAGCTCGCCGCTTTCGCCGGGCTGAAAGTCGCCACCGAGACCCTCGCCGACGCCGATTGGCTGGCGATGGCCCTGTCCGGCCTGCCGCCGGTGCGCGCCGGACGTTTCTTCGTGTTCGGCGCCCATGACCTAGGACGCGTCCCAGCCAACGCCGTGAAGCTTCGCATCGAGGCCGGAGCGGCCTTCGGCACCGGTCACCACGCGACCACCGCCGGCTGCCTCGAGGCTCTGCACGGCCTGCTCAAGGCGAGGCGCTTCGGCCGCGTGCTCGATGTCGGCGCCGGCTCGGGAATCCTGGCCATCGCGGCGGCGCGCACCGGCAGCGGCTTGGTCCGAGGGGCGGACATCGACCCCGCTTCGGTGCGCACCGCGCGCGACAACGCGAGGATCAATGGCGTCAGGGCCCGCTTCGTCCTTGCCGACGGGCTTGCCGACGCAGCCCTGAGGGCGGCCGCGCCCTACGATCTGGTGTTCGCCAACATCCTCGCCGCCCCCTTGAAGCGGCTCGCCCTTGGCATCCGCATGGCCCTGAAGCCCGGCGCCCGGGCGGTGCTCTCGGGGATTCTCCGGCGCCAATCCCGATCGGTGCAGGCCGCCTACCGCGCGAAGGGCTTCGTGCTGGAGCGGCGGATCCAGCGCGAAGCCTGGACGATCCTCATCCTGCGCCGCAGCTAGTTTGCGGAACGCGTCGGGCCGGGCTGCGTTTTGTTCGCACAACGGGGCCAAAGGCGCCCCCTTTCGCCAGGAGCATCCCCGCCATGACGAACATCGATCCCGACACGCCCCGAACGGTCGAGACGCGGACCACCTATGATCCGCTCGGGCCCACCGCCACCGAAGTCACCCGCACCGCCGTCCGCTCGAACTCCGCGGCCTGGTGGGTGGCCGGCATCGTCGCGGTGGTGGCGATCATCGCGGTCGCCTTCATGGTCACCCGTCAGACCGCTCCGACTCCGGACAACGCGGCTGTCGCCGCCGCCGCCCAACAGGGCGCGCAGGCGCAAGGCGCCCAGGACGCCGCGGCGATCGCCCAGACCAACGCCCAGGCTTCGGTGCAGTCGGCCCAGATGGCCGCCCAGAGCCAGGCGGACCGCGCCGCCGCGGCGGGCGCGGCGGCCCAAGCCTCCGCCGATCGCGCCGCCAGCGCCGAGCGGAGCGCCGCGGCCGCGAGGCAACAGGGCGCCGATGCGCCGCCGAGGCAATCCAGCGACCGCGCCCCGGCGGATTCCAACGGGCCGGAGTGAACGGGCGGTCTCTGAGTTCAGCGAAACCCTTGGCGCCGGCGGCGTCGCCGTCCTAAGTCTTGCGCCATGCGCCAGAGTTTCGATGAGACCGCGGACCCCTCGTTCGGCCGCCTGCACACCCCCCTGATCCGCCGCGCCATGGCCGAGCAGGCCCTGGACGGATTCCTCGTCCCGCACGAGGACGAGCACCAGAACGAATATCTGCCCGAGGCGAACGATCGCCTGGCCTGGGCGACGGGTTTCACCGGCTCGGCCGGCGCCGCGGTGATCCTCAAGGAGTCGGCGGCGATCTTCGTTGATGGCCGCTACACACTGCAGGTGCGCGAGCAGGTCGACCCCGAGCTGTTCGAGATCCGCGACCTCGTGGAGGGCGGGGTTCCGGCCTATCTCCAGGAAGCCGCCCGGCCCGGCTGGGTGATCGGCTACGATCCCCGCCTGCACAGCCCACACTCCCTCGAACGCTTCGCCGCCGCCGCGGCCAAGGCTGGCGCGGTGCTCAAGGCCGTCGAACCCAACCCACTGGACCTCGCCTGGGGCGCGGAGCGGCCAGGCCAACCCGCCGCGCCGGTGGTCCCCCATCCTCTCGAATTCGCCGGCGAAGACTCCACATCCAAGCGCGCGCGGATCGGCGCCGCGCTCGCCGGGGAGGGCGCGCAGGCGGCGATCATCACCGCGCCGGCCTCCATCGCCTGGCTGTTCAATATCCGCGGCGGCGACGTGATCCGCTCGCCGCTTCCGCTGGGCCAAGCGATCCTGGAGGCGGACGGCGGCGCTCGCCTGTTCCTCGATCCGCGGAAGGTCACGACGGACCTGCGCGCGTGGCTGGGCAACGAGGTGCGGTTGGAGACGCCTGACGAGCTGGAGGGCGCTCTCGCCGATCTCGCCGGTCGGCGAGTCCTCATCGATCCGGCGCAATCCTCGGCCTGGTATTGCGAGGCCCTCGATGCGGCCGGCGCGACGAGCGTGCGCGGCGACGATCCGTGCGCCCTTCCCAAGGCGTGCAAGAACGCGGTGGAGGTCGCCGGGGCGAGACGCGCCCACGAGCGCGACGGCGTCGCGCTTGCCAGCTTCCTCCATTGGGCCGGAACAGAGGCCCAGCGGACGCTTCCCGACGAACTCGAGGTGGTGAGCAGGCTGGAGAGGTTTCGCGAAGCCACCGGCGCGCTCAAGGACCTTTCGTTCGACACCATCGCCGGGGCGACCTCGAACGGCGCGATCTGCCACTACCGGCCGACGCGCCGACTGAGTCGCCGCACCGAGCCGGGATCCCTGCTCCTGGTGGATTCAGGGGCCCAGTACCTCGACGGGACCACCGACGTCACCCGAACGATCGCCATGGGCGAGCCGACCGCCGAAATGGCCGAGCGTTTCACCCTGGTTCTCAAGGGTCACCTGGCTCTGGCGCGGGTGCGTTTCCCGGCGGGGACGACCGGCTCGGCGCTGGATGCCCTGGCCCGAGTTCCGCTCTGGGCGGCGGGTCTCGACTACGACCACGGCACCGGTCACGGGGTGGGGTCCTACCTGGGCGTCCACGAGGGCCCGCAGCGGATCTCGAAGATCCCCAACTCGATCGCCCTGCGGCCCGGGATGATCGTCTCCAACGAGCCTGGCTACTACAAGGCCGGCGCCTATGGAATCCGGATCGAAAACCTCCAGGTGGTCACCGAGGCCAAGGATATTCCGGACGGCGAGCGCCCGATGCTCGGCTTCGAGACCCTGACCCTGGCGCCCATCGATCGCCGCTTGGTGGTGGGCGCGATGCTGAGCGAGGAGGAACGGCGCCAGCTCGACGCCTACCACGCCAAGGTGCTGGCCGTGATCGGCCCCAAGGTCCCAGGCGAAGTCGCCGCCTGGCTCGCCGAGGTCTGCGCACCGCTCTGAATGGCGGCGCCGCGGCGGCGCTTCAACGCTCATCCGCCGACCAGCGCCAGCCACTCCTCCTCGCTCATCACCGTCACGCCCAGTTCGGCGGCGGTCTTGAGCTTGGAGCCGGCGCCGGGACCGGCGACCACGATGTCGGTCTTCTTCGACACCGAAGAGCTGACCTTGGCCCCCAGCATTTCGGCCCGGGCCTTGGCTTCGTCGCGGGTCATCTTCTCGAGGGTGCCGGTGAAGACCACGGTCTTGCCGGCGACCGGGGTATCGGCGCTGGGCCGCTTGGCGTCCTCCACCGTGAGTTCGCCGACGAGGGCCTGGACGATCCGCCGGTTGTGGTCCTCGGCGAAATAGGCGGCGCAGGCCTCGATCACCGCCGAGCCGACCTGGTCCAGGGCATCGAGCTCGGCGCGCGCTTCGCCATCGCCGGCGGCCACGCGGTCCATGGCGGCGAGGAAGGCCTCCGCGCTCCCGTAGCCGCGGGCCAGGACGAGTGCGGTGGTTTCGCCGATGTGGCGGATGCCCAGGGCGTAGATGAACCGGTCCAGGGATATGCTGCGCCGCGCCTCGATGGCCGCGCGCAGATTGCGCACCGAGGTCTCGCCATAGCCGGCGCGGCCGATCAGGCCGGCCATGGCCGCCGGATCGCGCGCCACGCGGAAGATGTCCGCCGGGGCGGCGATCAGCCCCTCTTCGTAGAAGGCCTGGAGCTGCTTTTCTCCCAGGCCCTCGATGTCGAAGGCGCGGCGCGAGACGAAGTGTTTCAGGTGTTCCACGCGCTGGAACGGGCAGGCGAATTCTCCGGTGCACCGGCGCACCACCGTTTCCGCGCCCGAGGCGGTGGTTTCGCGGGCCAAGGGCGTGGCCAGCGGACAGGGGCAGTGGCTGGGAAAGACGAACGGGATGGCGTCGGGGGGCCGTTCCTCGAGGACCGGGCCGAGAACCTGCGGGATCACATCGCCGGCGCGCTGCACGATCACCGTGTCGCCGATCCGCAGATCCTTGCGGGCAATCTCGTCGGCATTGTGCAAGGTGGCCTTTTCCACGACCACCCCGCCCACGGTCACCGGCGAGAGCCGCGCCACGGGGGTCACCGCGCCAGTCCGGCCGACCTGGATCTCGATCGCTTCGAGGATCGTGCGCGCCTGCTCGGCGGGAAATTTGCGCGCGAGCCCCCAGCGCGGCGAACGCGAGACGAAGCCCAGCCGCGCCTGCCAGTCCAGGCGATCGACCTTGTAGACCACCCCGTCGATGTCGAAATCCAGCCGAGGCCGGATCGCCTGCATGCGGGCGTAGGCCTTGGCCAGGCCAGCGGCGCCTTCGACCCGCATCGCCTCCCGGGTCACCGGAAAACCCCATGAGCCCAGGGCGGCGAGCGCCTGGGTCTGGGTCGCGGCGAACTGATCGCTCGCCAGCCCCCAGGCATAGGCGAAGAATCGCAGCGGCCGGGCCGCCGTGATCGCCGGATCGATCTGGCGCAGTGAGCCGGAAGCGGCGTTGCGTGGATTGGCGTAGGTGCGCTGGTGGGCTTTCTCGGCAGCGGCGTTGAGGGCCGCGAACTGGGCGTGCCCCAGATAGACCTCGCCGCGCACCTCGATCAGCGCCGGCCAGCCGCGCCCCTTCAGGCGATGCGGAATATCGCCGATCGTCGCCAGATTGGCGGTGACATCCTCGCCAGCTCGCCCGTCGCCGCGCGTCG
Source organism: Caulobacteraceae bacterium (assembly GCA_036511715.1). Lineage (GTDB taxonomy): Bacteria > Pseudomonadota > Alphaproteobacteria > Caulobacterales > Caulobacteraceae > Acaudatibacter. The sequence goes on along the minus strand of DATCBS010000013.1, from coordinate 30,754 downwards.
CGCCCTGGACAAAGACGCCGCCTTCGTAGCGCAGGGAGGCCGAAAGGCCGTCGATCTTCGGCTCGGCGGCATAGGCCACGGCTTCATCGCCCAGGCGCAGGAAGCGGCGCACCCGTGCGTCGAACTCGGCGGCGTCCTCGTCGGAGAAGGCGTTGTCCAGGGAGAGCATCGGCGCGCCGTGCTCCACCGGCGCGAAGGCGGCGGCGCGGGCCGCGCCGACCCTCAGGCTCGGGGAATTCTCTCTGATGAGGTGCGGGAAGCGGACTTCGATCGCGCCGTTGCGGCGCTTCAGCGCGTCATATTCGCCGTCGGAGACCGTTGGCGCTTCGTCCTGGAAGTAGCGGATATCGTGGGAAGCGATTTCATCGGCCAGGCGCGCCAACTCCTCCGCGGCGCGCGCCTCCGTCAATCTGGAGACCGGCGTCGGCTCAGGCATGGATCAGAGCGCGGGCGGCGGCGCGCGCCGCGTCGCTGATCCGCGCTCCCGACAGCATCCGCGCGATCTCTTCCTCTCGCGGCAGCGGCGTCAGAACCTCGACCTCGGTCCGCGTCCGGGCGCCCTCTGCGACCCGGTCGACCCGCCAGTGGGCGTCGGCGCGAGCGGCGACCTGCGGGCTGTGGGTGACCACCAGAACCTGGGCGGCCGCGGCGAGGCGCTTCAATCGCACGCCCACCGCGTCGGCGACCGCGCCGCCGACCCCCTGGTCGACCTCGTCGAAGATCAGCACCGGCTGGACGCCGCGGCGCCCAGGCGCGAGGCAAGCCTTGATCGCCAGGGAAAAACGCGCCAGTTCGCCGCCCGAGGCGATGCCGCCCAGGGGCGTGAACGGTGATCCGGGCACCGTCGAGATTTCGAACTCGATGCGATCGGCGCCGAGCGGGCCGGCGCGCGCATCAGGGTCGTGATCGACCACCACGCGAAATTTCGCCTTGTCGAGCTTGAGGGGCGGCAGTTCGGCCTGCACGGCGGCGGTCAAGCGGCGCGCGGCGGTGCAGCGGATCGCGCTGAGCGAAGCGGCCGCCGAAACATAGGCCTGGCGCGCGGCCGCGGTCGCAGCGACGGCGTGCGCGAGTTCGGCGCTCGCGCCTTCGATCCCCGCCAACCGCTGGGCGACACGCAGGTGTTCGAGCGGAAGCTCCGCAACCGGAACCGCCAGTTTGCGGGCCATGGCGCGCAGAGCGAAGAGACGCTCCTCCGCTTTCTCCAGACGATTGGGCTCGAAGTCGAACGCCGCCGCGGCCGCGTCCACCGCAGCGGCGGCCTCGGCGAGTTCGACAAGAGCCCGTTGCGCAGCTTCGCGCGCCGAGACGAGCAGGCGCATCGGCCGGCCGTCGTCCGCGGCGCCGGCCGTCCGCAACCGCTCCGAGGCGCGCTCCAAGGCGCGAAGGCCGCCGGCCGCGCGGCCGGCCAGATCGTTGCTTCCAAGGGCGTCACGCGCCGAGGCGACGTCCGCCAGGGTCTTTTCGGCCGAACCCAGCAGCCGCCTCTCCGCGGCGAGACCCTCCTCCTCGCCTTCGCGTGGCGCGAGCCGGTCGAGTTCGCCCAGACGCTCGGCGAGGTCGTCATTTTCGGCCGCCGCGCGGGTCTGGTCGGCGCGCAGAGCGGCGTCGCGATCGTCGGCCGCCCGCCAGACGCGCCACGCCTCGGCGCAGGCGCCCAGCCGCGCGCCGCAGCCGGCGTAGGCGTCGAGAAGCCCGCCGTGACGGCGCGCGTCGAGAAGCCCGATCGTCTCATGCTGGCCATGGACCTCGACCAGGGCGGCGCCCAGCTCCCGAAGCAGGCCGACCCCGACCGCCTGGTCGTTGACGAAGGCTCGCGAGCGGCCGTCCGCGGCGATTGTGCGGCGCAAGACCAGATCGCCCTGCGGATCGCGGGCGACGCCCTTTTCATCCAGCAAGGCCCAGACGAGGTGGTCGGCGGCCGGCGCGAACAGGGCCGTGGCGATGGCCTGCCTGGCGCCTTGGCGCACCAGGCAGGCCTCGGCGCGGCCGCCGGTCGCCAGGCCGAGCGCATCGAGAATGATCGACTTGCCGGCCCCTGTCTCGCCGGTCAGGGCGGTGAGGCCTTCGCCGAATACGAGATCGAGGCGCTCGATGAGCACGAGGTCGCGGATATCGAGGCCGAGCAGCATGGGCGCGAGGATGGCCGAGAATCTTCCGCGCTCAAAGCGGCCGGTCGTCACACGATCAGGACGGGCGGGCGGGCGCCTCGACGGCGGGCGGAGCGATGGTCGTATCCTTGCGCTTGCCGAAATGCGGCAGGAAGCCCGACCGGGATGCATGTCCCTTGGGCGGCGCCGCTGGCCGCAGGCCCTTGGAGGTGAGCAGCCGGTAGGCGTCCTGGTACCAGATGTCGCCGGGATAGTTGTAGCCGAGCACCGCCCCGTTCTTCACCGCCTCACCCGGAAGGCCGACGGTCAGATAGGCCACGACCAACCGGTAGAGAGCTTCGGGCGTATGAGAGGTCGTCTGATACCTGTCGACGACGGTGCGGAACCGGCCGATGGCGGCGATCGGATCGCCATTCCTTTGATAGTAGCGGCCGATGGTCATCTCCTTGCCGGCCAGCTGGTCGGAAAGCATGTCGTTCTTTATCCGGGCGTCGGCGGCATATTCGGTGGCGGGATAGCGCTTCATCACCTCCAGCATCGCCACCTGGGCGTCGGCGGTGGCGGCCTGATCGCGGTTCACGTCGACCACCTGTTCAAAGTAGCAGACGGCCTTGATGTAGTAGGCGTAGGGCGTCGAAGCATTACCTGGATAAAGGGTGATGAAACGGTCCGCGTCGGCGATCGCCTCGGTATAGTTGTTCGCCTCGTAATGGGCGTAGGCCATCATCAGGATGGCGCGCCGAGACCACTCCGAGAACGGGTGCTGGCGCTCCACCTCGCGGAAGTAGTTCACCGCGTCGTTCCACTGATGTCTGTCCAGGTCCTCGGCCCCGACCGAGAACAGCAGCTCCACGGGCCGTTCCTGGTAGGTGAGCTGCGGCTTCTTCTTGTGCAGAAGGCTGCAGCCGCCGAGAGCGAGGCTGGCGAGCACGGCCAGGATGACGGCCGATCGGCCCCAGGGGGAACGGTACACGGGAAGGTCACCTCGAAGCGATGAGAGCGCGCCCCTCGAGCCAGCCCCCGGGGGTTTTACACCACAGCGCCCCATGCGCCAGCGCAAACAGAGACTTTCAGGAGCGGGCCTGAGCGGCCGCGCCGGCGGTGAGCCGCATCTCCGGCGCCCTGCCAAGATGGCCGAGCGCCGGCTCACACCGCCACACGATCCTGAAGAGCGCGCAATAGCAAATGAGGATCGCCGCGGGCATCAGCTGCAGATGGGTGAGCTTCGCCACGCCGAGAAACAACATCGGGGTGAATGCGGCGAGGAGCAGCGCCGCCTTGGTCCCTTCGGGAAGGACCGCGGCGCGCCCGTACTGCAGGGTGACGGCGATGGGAATGGCCAGAAGCACGAGGTCGTAGTTGAAGGAGTAGGGCGACATCAGAAATGTCGCGAGCACCGCGAGGCCCACCTTGGGACCATGTGGTCCGGGCCTTCGCCAGGCCAGCAGAGTCGCCGACGCGACGAGGACCGCCATCAGACCCTGCAGGAAATAGGCTAGGCCGGGTGGTGCTCCGAGCCATCTCGCGGCGACGAAGATCGAGGCGATTTTCGACCACGGCAGCCGTCCGGCCGAGAGCGCGGCCGAAACGTCCGGCAGGGTGCGAAAGAAAGCCAGCCACGGCCCTGGTCCCAGGACGAGCAGCGAAAGGCCGATGAACGCGGCGCCGCCGAGCGCGGCGGCCAAGGCGCTCTTCCACCGACCCGTGCCGATCAGCAGCACAGGCAGGAGGATTCCGAACTGCGGCTTGTAGACGAGCAGGCCCAGCATCGCGCCGGCGAGCCAGGGCCGGCGATCGATTGAAATCAGCCCAAAGCCCATCAGCGAGGTGGTCAGGAAGCCGTTCTGCCCCTGCCAGGCGTTCACGAAGGCCCCCGGGAAGGCGCCGCTCATCAGCAGAGAAACGCGCCCGGGCCTGATCATCTGGATCAGCAGCAGATACGGAATCAGGCCCGCCGCCACGAAAAGACCGTAGGCGACCGGGAAAGGCGCAAGAGCCAGAGGCGCGATCAACAGCTGGAAGGTGGGGGGATAACACCACTTCAAGCCCTCCCTGACGCCCGGGATGACCGCGCGTTCTACCGCCAGGAGGGCCTGGGGATCGAACGCCATGGCCGCGTGACCGTGGAGCGTCAGGCTGGAGGCGCTGTAGAAGATGATGAAATCGCCGCCGAGCGGCTGGTGGAAGGCGTCGATCAACCGGTGGGTGGTCGCCAGCCAAACCACGGTCGTGACGAGGTAGATCGCCAACATGGCGAGCGCCGCGGCTTTCGCGCGCCCAGAGGTCATGGACCGGTCGATCATCGCCAGCATTGCGCGGCCCCTGCCAGACCGGAGGAGCTTGCCGGATCGATATGAAGTCGGGCTTAAGCCAGGCGAACCGCGGGCGCCGGGACAACAGCTCTTTTTCCCGAGGAGGCGCGGGCGAGTCGCGGCGACACCGGCTCGCCTCGACGGCCATGGTCGCCAGTCGGCCCCTCACCCCGCCCGGGCGAGCGCCTCGCTGGGATAGGCGAAACGCCAGGCCGACGGGTCGGCGAGCAGCGCCCGCGCCAACGCGTTGTTGAGCGCGTGGCCGGCGTAGCGACCTTCGTAGCGGCCCAGAATGGGCGCGCCGAGCAGATGGAGATCGCCGATGGCGTCCAGGGCCTTGTGGCGCACGAACTCATCGGGACGGCGAAGGCCGCCGGGATTGAGCACCCTGTCATGCTCGATGACCACGACGTTTTCCAGCGACGCACCGTGAGCGAGACCGGCGCCGCGAAGGGTCTCGACCTCGTGCGAGAAGCCGAAAGTGCGGCAATCGGCCAATTCGCGGCGGAAGCTGGCCTCATCGACGACCAGGTCAACGCTCTGCCGACCGATAACGGGACTGTCGAACAGGATTTCAAAGGCGACTTCGAAGTCCGCCGCCGGACTGAGCGCGGCCCGCTTGCGACCCTCGCTCACCTCGACTGTCCGGAGAAGCTCCAGGCTCCGACGCGGCTTGCGAAGCGGGCGACGCCCCGCGCGATCGAGCCCGCGCAGGAAAGCGAGCGCCGAGCCGTCCATGATCGGAACTTCGGGTCCATCGATGTCGATCACCGCGTTGTCGATGCCGAGCGCACAAAGCGTGGCCATGAGGTGCTCGATCGTGGCCACCGTGACCCCGGAGGCGTTGCCGACCACGGTCCCCATCCTCGTGTCGCAAACGGCTTGCGCGCGGGCGGGCACGAGGTTGTCCACGTCGGTCAGATCGATCCGGCGGAACACCACGCCATTGTCCGCGGCCGCTGGCCAGACCCGAATCCGGACATCGCCGCCCTTATGAACCCCGACGCCGGCGAACTGGGCCGGCCCTGCGAGGGTGTGCTGCATCACGATCGGCGACTCCGCTCGTCAAAGGGCCCGATTCGCCTCGCGCTCTTTGCAACGCGAAACGACGAACCCGGCTGTACGAAGGCCGTCGCATCGCCGCAAAACAAGTCCTGTTTCGGACTGTTTCCTGAGCTAACTTTCTGTGAAAACACGGAAATTCGTCCGGACGCGGCGCGAGAATCGCCGCAGTCGAGTCATGCCGTCAATGCCACCAAATTCCGGCGAAATCGCGACCTCTAGTTCGCCAGGCGGCGGAGGAAGGAAGGAATCTCCAGATCCTCGTGGTCTTCCTCTTCAAGCTCCTCCATCGGTTCTGGCGCGGACTGGAGCGAGGCCGACCGCGACACCGGCGGCGGCTCGCTGGCGGCCTCGCTCCGGGGCCGACCGAAGAGGCTGAGCCACTTGCCTTTCTGCGGGCGCTCGTCGGCATAGCGGGCCGTGGCGAACAGCGGCTCGTCCGCCTCCGCTTCCGAGCCTGTCGCATCGGCGGTCTGGGCGAGTGGCTGAAGGTTGCGCGTCGCCTGCCTTTCGAACGCGAAGGCCGGTTGGTCGGACCTCGGCGCCTCGGAAGTCTCGGCCTCGATCGAGTAGCCGGCGGCTCGAAGCGGTTCGAAGACTTTCGGCTCGGCCGCCGAGGCCGCAACGGCGGCGAAGGCCTGCTCGGGCTCACGCTGCGCCGCGACCGGATCGACCGCGGCCGGTTCCGCGACGGTCTCGGCGACCCTCGGCTCCGCGCGGCGGTGATGGTGGGGCTCGATCGCGGTGATCGAGGCGCCGTCCATCCCGGTGGCGACGACCGAAACACGCACCATTCCCTTGAGATTGGGATCGAAGGCGGCGCCGAAGATGATGTTGGCCTCGGGGTCGACCTGGCCGGCGATCGCATTGGCCGCCTCGTCGACTTCCAGCAGAGTCATGTCGAGGCCGCCGGTGATGTTCACCAGAACGGCCTTGGCGCCCTTGAGGGTAACCTCGTCCAGGAGCGGATTTTGGATTGCGTTTTCCGCCGCCAGCAAGGCCCGGCCCTCCCCGGTCGCCTCGCCCGTGCCCATCATCGCCTTGCCCATTTCCGTCATCACGGTGCGGACGTCGGCGAAGTCGAGGTTGATGAGACCGGGAAGAACCATCAGGTCGGTGATCGAGCGGACTCCCGAATGCAGAACCTGGTCGGCCATCCCGAAGGCCTCGGCGAAGGTCGTCCGCTCGTTGGCGACGCGGAACAGGTTCTGATTGGGGATCACGATCAGTGTGTCGACATAACGCTGCAGTTCGGCGATCCCGGAATCCGCGAGGCGCATGCGATGACGACCCTCGAAGTGGAACGGCTTGGTCACCACCCCGACGGTGAGGATGCCGCGTTCGCGCGCGCATTTGGCGATGATCGGCCCTGCCCCGGTGCCTGTGCCCCCGCCCATGCCGGCGGTGATGAAGACCATGTGCGCCCCGTCGAGGTGTTCGCCGATCTCAGGCGCCGATTCCTCGGCCGCGGACATGCCGATTTCCGGGTGGGCGCCGGCCCCTAGACCCTGGGTGACGCTGACACCGAGCTGAATACGCCGATCGGTCTTCGAAAAAGCCAGCTGTTGAGAGTCGGTGTTGGCGACGACGAACTCCACCCCCTCCAGGCCCGATTCGATCATGTTGTTGACGGCGTTGCCGCCAGCGCCGCCCACTCCGAAGACAACGATCCTCGGCTTCAATTCCTTGGTCTGGGGGGCGAATACCTTGAACGTCATGGCGACTGCGCGTCCTCCACCGGGGTTTTGAAACAGCTGTCGAACCCTCGCGCGGCTGCTTCGACGGACGGCTTTACTGAGCCACCGTCCTGCTTAATCGAGTGTTAACCGCATAGGGTGGGTTGCTCGTTGTCGGCGCCTCGCCGGCGCTTTTCAACAGCCACGTGAGGTTCGCCGATCGGGCGCGCGACCGCTGCTCACAGATTGTCGCGCAACCAGGCCGCGGCCTTGGTCATGACGTTGGCGCGCGGATCGGGCGCAACGGTTGGCCGCGCGGTCGCGCCCTGGCGCCTCGGGCCGATGTCGCGAGGGCCGAAAGCGGCGCGGTGGAGCACGCCGGCGGCGGCGCAGAAGGCCGGGCCGGACGCGGCGTCGGCAAGGTGCGGAACGCGCCTGGGCCGGCCAAGCCGCACCGGTCGATCGAAGACGCGGACCGCGACTTCGCGCACGCCCGCCAGCTGACTTGCGCCGCCGGTAAGGACGATTCCGGCGCCGGGCTGCGCGAGCACCCCCGCGGCCTTCAGCCGCTCCTTCACGAGTTCCAGGGTCTCCTCGACCCGGGGGGCGATGATTCCCTTGAGCAGGGATCGCGGCGCGGTCACCGGACCGGCGCCGGGGTCGTCACCGCGCGGCGGGGCCTCGATCATCTCCCGATCCTCATTGGTGGAAGCGATCGCCGAGCCGTGCAAGGTCTTGATCCGCTCCGCTCCGGCCATGGAGGTGGAGAGGCCCCGCGCGACGTCCTGCGTCACATGCGAGCCTCCCACGGCCAGGCTGTCGACATGGATGAGCGCGCCGCCGGAATAGACGGCCGTCGAGGTGGAGCCTCCGCCCATGTCGATGCAGATCGCCCCCAGCTCCATCTCGTCTTCCTCGAGCGCCGCGAGCGCGGAGGCGAACGGAGCGGCCACGACTCCCTCAAACTGGAGGTGGGCCCGCTCGACGCAGTGGCCGAGGGTGTGGAAGACCGCCTCGTTCATCGACACCACGAGCAGGTCCAGGCCAAGAGTGCGACCGAACATCGCACGCGGGTCGCGGACGCCCTTCTGGCCATCCACAGACCACGCCACGGGACGCAGATGGATGGGCGTTCGCCTGATCAGGCGCAGATTGCCCATGGCCTGGGCGGCGGCGCGGGCGAGATCGTTGTCTCCGATTGGCCGGGCCCCCAGCGAGATCTGCGCGGTGAGCCGGTGGCTGGCGAGCTGGCCGCCGGCCGTGGTCACGGTGACACCCTGGACGCTGACTCCGGCGATCATTTCGGCGCGTTCCACCGCCTGGGCGATGGCCTGGGCCGCCTCGTCCATATCCACGACAGCCCCGCCTCGAACCCCGTGGGACTGCACATAGCCGACCCCCGCGGTGGTCAGACTGCGATCGGCCTTTCGCACGCCGTCGTGCTTCATGATGAAGCAGGCGACCTTCGAGGCGCCGAGGTCCACGGCCGCCACGACCGGCGATCGACCCAGGCTGACCTTCAGGCCTTCACGGCGCTCGGCCGCGCTTGGGCGGCCCGCCGGACGGCGTTCCAGTACTTCGAGCATCATCTACACTCCACGACTTGCCAGATTCGGCGCGGGACCTGTTCTTGGCCGCACCACGACCATCTCCGGATCACGCAGATCGATTCGCGCCAGCGCGAGGTCCAGGATCCGTGACTTGCGGTCGAGCTGATCCAGACGGATCAGCGCGGCCTGCTCCTCGCCGGCCGGAAGCTGGATGAGCGCCCCGTCCTTGAGGCGCAGGTCCCAGCGGCGATCGTCCACCCGGACGAGAGCTTCGAGGCGATCGGCAAGCCGCGGCCTGGCGCTCACCGCCGGAATGATCGCCGCGGCGGCCAGGTTGGCCCCGTCGCCGACGATCAGGGGGAGGGCCGCAAAGCGGTTGGGGTCGGCGCGACCGACCACCGTACCGTCGGTGGCGACGACGACAGCCCTGCCATTGTGCTCCCAGATCGCGACGAGGGGCCGCTGATCCACCGCGATGACCACGGTGTCGGGCCACAGACGAATGACCCGCGCGCGGCTCACCCATCCCACCTGTTCCACCCGCTTCCTCACCCCATCGAGGTCGAGGGCGAGAATGGAGCCGCCATGGGCGAGTCCAGCGGCCTTCAGGATCGCCTTCTGGGCCACTGGCGTGGCGCCCTGCAGGTGTACGGTCTCGATACGGAAGCCCAGGCCGCCCAGGCCCTCGGCGCCGAGAGAGTTCGCCAGCCTGCCGAGGGTCTGGGCGCGGCCCCCCGTGGCCAGGGCCAGGACGGCGCCCGCGATGACGACGACTCCGACGGCGGCGGCGGCGAACTTCGGCGAGAGCGCCGGCCCCTTGGCCCGTCGCGGGCGGGGCGCGGACTTGTGGGCGCGCTTAAGGCGCGGCCGGTCCGGGGCGGCGGAGCTCTTGGTCCGCGAGCCCGCGGCCCCCCTCCGTCCTCCGCGAACCGCCGCGGGCATGCCCGTCCTCCACAATCCAGAGCACCAGTTGGTCGAACCCCAAACCCCGATGCGCCGCCTGCTCCGGAGCGAGGGAGGTGGGGGTCATCCCAGGCTGGGTGTTGACCTCCAGAAGGACCAGAAGGTCGTTAATGTCGTCATAACGGAAGTCGCTTCTGGTGATGCCTTTGCAGCCCAGGGCAGCGTGCGCCCGCTCGGCCTGCCGCATCGCCAGCTCAGCGGCCAAATCCGGTATCGGCGCCGGCACGATGTGGACCGAGCCGCCCTGCCCGTACTTGGCCTCGTAGTCATAGAAGCCGCTCGCCGGTTCTATCTGCGTCACCGTGAGCGCCCGCCCGCCCATCACCGCCACCGCAAGCTCGCGGCCTTGGATGTAGGGTTCGATCAGGACCTCATCGCCGAACGTCCAGGCGGAAGACAGGAGCTCCTGCGGAGGTCCGTTGGCCCCCTCGAAAACCCGGAACACCCCCACCGACGAGCCCTGAGCGTTGGGCTTGACGACGTAGGGGGGCGCAATGACATGGGCCCGTCCGGCCTCGAAGCGGTCGTGGAGCCCGCCTGACGGCACGCCGACGCCGGCGGCCGCCATCACCGCCTTGGCCTTGACCTTATCCATGGCGAGCGCGGAGGCCAGAACGTCGGAGTGGGTGTAGGCGAGGCCCAGGGTCTCCAGCACGCCCTGCACGCAACCGTCTTCGCCCCACGCGCCGTGCAGAGCGTTGAAGCAGATATCCGGCGAGAGGGCGCAGAGCACGGCGGCGATATCGCGGCCGGCGTCGACCCGGCTCACCTTGGCGCCCAGTCGCTGAAGAGCGTCCGCGCATTCCCGCCCCGACACAAGGCTCACCTCGCGCTCGGGCGAGAGTCCGCCCATCAGAACCGCGACGTGTCGTCCGCTGAGTGGAAGGCTCATGCGCGCCGCCCGATCCGTTTGATCTCCCATTCCAGCAGGACTCCGCACTTCGCCTCGACATCGCTTCGCACGGTATCGCCCAGATCCTCCAGATCGGCGGCGGTCGCTTCGCCGGTGTTGATCAGGAAATTGGCGTGCAAGGGCGAGAACATCGCGCCGCCCCGCGCCCTGCCGCGCCAGCCCGCCTCGTCGATCAGCCGCCATGCGGCGTGGCCGGGCGGGTTCCTGAACGTCGATCCGCCGGTCTTCTCGCGGACGGGCTGGGTGATCTCGCGGCGGTTCGTTATATCTTCCATGCGCGCGACGATCGCCGCGGGGTCGTCCGGACGGCCACGAAAGATCGCTCCGGTCCAGATCATGTCGCCCGGCGCGCCGCTTTCGCGGTAACCGTAAGCGAAGTCCGCATTCGTGAAGGCCCGGCGCAGCCCAGCACGGTCGAGGCCCCAGGCAAGCACCAGGACATCCCGCGTCTCGGCGCCATAGCATCCCGCGTTCATGCAGAGGGCGCCGCCCACAGACCCGGGAATGCCGGCGTAGAACTCGAGTCCGGCGATCCCGGCGCGGGCGGCGGCGCGGGCCAGCACCGCGTCGGGAACCCCCGATCCAGCGACCAGTCTGCCTTCCTCCGCCTCGAGCTGGACCTCGCCAAAGCCGCGTCCCGCCGGTCTGACCACCACGCCTTCGATCCCGCCGTCACGGACAATGACGTTGGAGCCGACCCCGAGCACGGTCACGGGGACGTCGGACGGCGAGTCGCGCAGGAAAGCGGCGAGGTCCTCCTCATCGGCGGGCAGGAACAAAACCTCCGCAGGGCCGCCGACGCGCAGCCATGTGAACGGCGCGAGGGGCTCGTCGAAACAAAGCCGGCCCCGCACCTGAGGCAGGGAACGGCGCCACGTCACGCCAGAGCTCGCTCGCTCATCGCTCCGAGCTGACCCGGCAGAGCATGGGCCCAGGCGGTTATGTCCCCGGCCCCGAGGAAGATCACCAGATCGCCAGGGCGCGCCTCCGCCGCGATGATCCTCGGCAAGTCCTCCGGCGTTTCCAGGATCAAGGCCCGGCGGCCGCCGCGCCGCCGAAGTCCCGCCGCGAGGTGATCGCGGTCTATCCCTTCCAAAGGTGACTCGCCGGCGGGGTATACGTCGGCCACCACCACCAGGTCCGCATCCTGAAAACAGCGGCAGAACGCGTCGAAGAGGTCGCGCAGACGCGTGTAGCGGTGCGGCTGGACAACCGCGATCACCCGCCCGTTGGTCACCGCTCTGGCCGCGGCCAGTACGCTGGCGATTTCCACCGGATGGTGGCCGTAGTCGTCGATGATCCTGATTCCCCGCGCTTCGCCAGTGGTGGTGAACCGACGTCGCACGCCGGCGAATCCAGCCAGGCCGCGGCGAATCGCGTCCTCGCCGACCGCAAGCTCCCTTGCCACGGCGACAGCGGCCAGGGCGTTGAGCACATTGTGGCGTCCGACCATGGGCAGGGTGAGATCGCAGAGCCGCCCGCCCGGACCGGCGAGACCGGCGAGCTCGACGTCGAATCTCGCCCCTGCGGGATCCAGTGAAAGGTTCACCGCGCGCAATTGGGCGTCTTGGCCGAATCCGTAGGTCACAAGCCGGCGGTTCTCCACCTTCGCGGTCACTTCGCGCACGTTGGGATCATCGATGCACACAACCGCAAAGCCGTAAAAGGGTACGTTCTCGACGAACCCCTGGAAGGCGTTCTTCAAGGCTTCGAAGTCGCCGTAGTGGTCCAGGTGCTCGGGATCGATGTTGGTGACCACGGCGACCGTGGAACGGAGCTTCAGGAAGGTGCCGTCGCTCTCGTCGGCCTCGACGACGATCCACTCCCCGCCCCCGACCTTGGCGTTGGCGCCGTAAGCATTGATGATCCCGCCATTGACCACCGTGGGATCGAGCCCGGCGGCATCGAGGATCGCGGCGATCATGGAGGTCGTGGTGGTCTTGCCGTGTACGCCCCCGACCGCGATGGAAAACTGCATCCGCATGAGCTCGGCGAGCATCTCGGCGCGGCGCACGAGGGGCAGACCCAGACTGCGGCCGGCTGCGAGTTCGGCGTTGTCGGACCTGACCGCGGTCGAGAAGACCAGCGCCGAGGCGCCTTCGACGTGGCCGGCATCGTGTCCGATGAACACCCGCGCGCCCAGCGCCTCAAGCCTGTCGGTATTGGTGCTCGCCTTGAGGTCGGAACCCTGCACCGAATAGCCCAGGCGCAGCATGATCTCGGCGATGCCGCTCATGCCGATGCCTCCGATGCCCACGAAGTGGACAGGACCGAGATCGAACGGCGCGGGACGGCGATTCATCGTCCGTGACTAGCTGATTTCACGTCTCCGCGACAGGCGGCCGACCTCGGAGGTTGTGCGCCGGGACGACCCCGCTGGCGGTCCGCCGCAGCAGAGACGGCACGGAAAATTTCGGGTCCGTTTTTTCAACCCCCGCCCCTACCGTGCCGTCGCCTCGACAAGGTCGGCGAGTCGCGCGGCGGCGTCGGGAGCGGCCAGTGAGCGGGCGGCCTTGGCCATTCTCTGCAAACGGGCCGGATTGGTGAGCAATTTATTCAGAGCGGCGGTCATGATGTCGCTGGTGAGATCCCGCTCGCGGGCTACTTCGGCGGCCCCCGCCTCGGCGAGCACCATGGCGTTGCGGCCCTGGTCGTCATCCAGGGCGATCCCGAGCGGAATGAGAATCGACGGCCGTCCGGCGACGGTGATCTCGCTCACCGTCGAAGCGCCGGCGCGGCCGATGACCAGGTGGGCGTCGCGGAGGCGAGCGGCCATGTCGGCAAAGAAGGGTGCGATCTCGGCTCGGACCTTTGCGTCGGCATAGGTCCGCGTGGCCTGCTCCATGGATTCCGGACGGGTCTGCTGCTGTACGGAAAGTCTGAGCCGCAGGGCTTCGGGGAGCCCGGCCACCGCCGCTGGAATGAGTTCGGAGATCAGCCGGGCGCCTTGGCTGCCGCCGGTCACCAGCAACCGGATCTCGTCGGTCGGCGGCGCGTAGGCGATCTCCGCCAGGGCCTGGATCTGCGGCCGCACCGGGTTGCCGACCGTCACCGCCCGTGCGCGCACGGAGCGCGAGGCCTTGGCGAGCGCCGGGAAGGCGCAGGCCAGGGCGGTGACGCGCGCGGCGAGGAGGCGGTTGGCGAGTCCAAGGACTGCGTTCTGTTCGTGGATCACCGTTCGCCGGCGCTGAAGGATGGCCGCGACGAGGGCGGGCGCGGAGGGATAGCCGCCAAAGCCGACGACCACCGCCGGATCGAGCGGTTCGAACGCACGGCGCGCCTCCAGCACGCCCTTGGAGATCATGGCGGCGGCGCGGGCCATCCCAACGAGATCGCCGCGGCGAAAGGTGGACGAGGAAAGGACGATTCTCTCTTCTGCCGGAAAACACGCGGCCAGCGCATTCACCCGCTCGTCGGTGGCCAGGACGATTCGCCAGCCCCGCTCGATCAATGCCCGGGCAAGCGCCTCGGCGGGGAAGAGGTGTCCCCCGGTGCCGCCGGCGGCAATGACGGCGAGTCTCCCCGCTCCGCCCGCGGGCTCATGCAAAGGCGGCCGCCTTGGTCCGGCCCTCGCCCGCGCTGTAGGCGCCCGGGCGCTTGCGCGTCAGGGCCAGAGCCATGCCCATGGTCAGGCCCATCGCGAGCATGGAGGAGCCGCCATAGGAGATGAACGGCAGCGTCATGCCCTTGGTGGGGATCAGGTCGAGATTCACCGCCACGTTGATGAAGGCCTGCATGCCGACGAGGACGAACAGGCTCGCGGCCGCCACCTGCTGAAAAGGATCCGCGAGCTTCATCGACCTCGAGAGGCCGCGCACGACCAGGAGGGTGAAGAGCGCGATCAGGATCAGGGAAAGCGACAGTCCATATTCCTCCGCCGCGGCCGAGTAGGCGAAGTCGGTGTGCAGGTCCGGAACCAGGCGTTTCATGATCCCCTCGCCCGGACCCCTGCCGAAGGCCCCTCCCGCGGCGATGGCCTCGGCGGCGCGATGCACCTGCTGGGTATCGGTGTGTTCATGGCTGAAAAATCCGTCCACGCGCGTGGCGACATGCTGGAAGAGAAAATAGGTGCTGCCCAGACCGCCGATCGCCAGCCCGCCCATGACCATGATCCAGCTGATCGGGACCCCGGCCATCCAGAAGGCCGCACCGAAGGCCACGGTAATGAGCACCGTCTGGCCGATGTCCGGCTCGATCAGCAGAAGGGCCACGGCGATCACATAGAGGCCAAAGGCTATCGAGACGCCTGGAACGCCTTCGCCCTTCTGGGCTTCGGCGAACATCCAGGCGATGAGCACGATCAACGACGGCTTCATGAACTCCGACGGCTGGAGCGTGAAGCCGGCGATCTCAACCCAGCGGGTCGCGCCCTTGGCGGCATGGCCCAGAAACGGCAATGCGAACATCGCGGCGATGGAAGCCAGATAGATGAAGAACGCCGCTCGTCTCACCCCCCTGGGTGAGAGCATCGACGCGGCCAGCAGGATCGCGCCGCCGCCGGCCGCGAAGATGCACTGGCGCACCGCGAAATGAAACGGCCAGGCGATGTCGAGCCTCTGCGCCGCCGCGGGGCTGGTGCCGAACTGGAGCAGGACCCCCAGGGCGATGAGAGCCATGGTCGCGCCGAGCAACCAATGGTCCGTGGTCCACCACCACACCCCGAGCCGCGAGCGATCGGAGCGGGAGAAGGCGTGCGTTCGCTGGGTCATCCTCGCGCCTCCTTGACTTGCGGAGCGGCGAGGGCGTGGACGGCCGAACGGAAGGCGTCGCCGCGGGCCTCGAAGTCGCTGTATTGGTCGAACGAAGCGCAGGCCGGCGAGAACAGGACGATGACGTCCCCGGACTGCCGCCGGGCATCGGCGAAGGCGGTCGCCACGGCGGCCTCGATGGTTCCGACCTCGAGATAGGGGGCCTTTCCCGCGAGGGCGCGGGCGAATTCCGCGGAAGCTTCGCCGACGAGGTAGGCCTTGGCGATGGCCGGAAACAGATCGGCGAGGCTCTCGATGCCTCCCGCCTTGGCCCTGCCGCCGGCGATCCAATGAAAACGCGGATAAGAGCTCATCGCCTGCCGCGCGGCATCGGTGTTGGTGGCTTTGGAATCGTTGATGAATCGCACCCTGCCAATCGCTCCGACATCCTCCATGCGGTGCGCCAGCCCCGGAAAGCTCATCAGGCCATCGACCGCATCGACCGACGAGACGCCCAGAGCCCGGGCCGCGGCGTAGGCGGCGGAGGCGTTCTGCCAGTTGTGGCGACCGGGCAGGGAACGCGCCCGGGTCAGGTCGGCCACTTCGCTGACCCGGCCTTCGGTCGCATCGTAGAGCACGCCCTGAAGCGCATAGATGCCCCGTCCCATGGCTCTGCGGGCGCTGATCGGGACAATCGATCTGCGGTTCGCGGCGGTGATCTCGGTGCAGATCTGCTGGCACCACGCGTCGTCGACCCCGACGACGGCGGTGTCGCCCTCGCCCTGGTTCAGGAGAACCCGTTTCTTCGCGGTCACGTAGCCGTCCATGTCCCCATGGCGCTCCAGATGATCGGGACTGATGTTCAGGATGACCGCGACGTCGGCTCGCAGGGTCGATGCGAGGTCGAGCTGATACGAAGACAGCTCGAGCACGTAGATCGCGCCGCCGTGCATGTCCTCCAGATCCAGGACGCCGATCCCGATATTCCCGCCGACGCGCACGTCCCGGCCGACCTCGCGCAACATGTGCCCCAGGAGCGCGGTCGTGGTCGACTTGCCGTTGGTCCCGGTGATCGCGACGACTTTCGGCCGACGATGTTGCGGGGCCGCGGCGGCGGCGCGCGCGAAGAGCTCGATGTCGCCGACGATCTCGACCCCCGCCGACCGCGCCTGCGCGATCAGCGGATGGGGTTGGGGATGGGTGAGGGGGACCCCCGGCGAGAGGACGATGGCGGCGAATTCGCGAAGGTCGCACGCGGAAAGGTCGGCGAGGGTCAAGCCCAGGGCGTGGGCGGCCGAGCGGCTCGTGGGGTCATCATCCCACGCCGCGACACGCGCGCCGCCGGCGGCGAGGGCGCGGGCGGCCGAGATTCCGGTGCGGCCCAAGCCGAACACGGCCACCTTGCGCTGATCGAACACCGGGACGGGAATCATCCTCTGGCGTCCCCTACCGCAGCTTGAGCGTGGAGAGGCCGAGCATCGCGAGCATCACCGCGACGATCCAGAAACGGATCACGACCGTGGGTTCAGACCAGCCGAGCTTCTCGAAATGGTGGTGGATGGGCGCCATCAGGAAGATCCTGCGGCGCGTCCTCTTGAAATAGAGCACCTGGATCATGACCGAGAAGGTCTCGACCACGAAAAGGCCGCCGACGATCCCCAGAACGATCTCGTGCTTGGTGGCCACCGCCACGGCGCCGATGCCGCCGCCAAGGGAGAGGGCGCCGCTATCGCCCATGAAAATCTTGGCGGGCGGCGCGTTGTACCACAGGAAACCCAGACCCGATCCGACCATGGCCGCGCAGAAAACCGCGACTTCGCCGACCCCAGGAACGAAGTGCAGTTCCAGGTAATTGGCGAACACGAAGTTGCCGACCAGATAGGCGATCAGGCCGAAGGTCGCCGCGGCGATCATCACCGGCACCGTCGCAAGGCCATCCAGGCCGTCGGTGAAGTTCACCGCATTGGATGCCCCGACGATGATGAAAGCGCCGAAGGGCACATAGAACCAGGAGAGGTCGAGAAGCGCGCGCTTGAAGATCGGGAAGGCCAGGGAGGTGGAGAGAGTCGCGCCCTCCGGCGAGGGCTGGCCGAACCTGATCATCAGGAACACCGCGAGGACCGCGACCGCCGCCTCGAAGGCGAGGCGCAGTCTGCCGGAGATGCCGGCTGTCGTCTGCATCGTGACCTTGGAATAGTCGTCCAGGAATCCGAGGACCCCGAACGCGAGCGTCACCATCAGCACGACCCAGACGTAGACATTGCGCAGGTCTGCCCAAAGCAGGGTCGCCACCGTGATCCCGGCCAGGAACATCAAGCCGCCCATGGTCGGAGTTCCGGCCTTTTCCACCACATGGCGCTCGGGGCCGTCGGTCCGGATCGGCTGGCCCTTGCCTTGCCGGGCCTGCATCCAGCGGATGAACCGCGAGCCCATGGCCACCACCACCAGCTGCGCCGTCGCCACCGCCATGCCGCCGCGGAACGTCAGGTAACGAAGCAGGTTCAGCCCGGGCACGCTCAGATGATGTTCGGCGAGGTGCTGATAGAGGAGGTAGAGCATCAGTCGCCTCCCCGCCTTGCGGCGTCCAGCGACGCCACGGCCGCCATCACGGCCCAGGCCTTGGAGCCTTTGGAACCTTTGACCATCACCAGATCGCCGGGCTCTACGGTCCTGACGAGCTGCGGCGAGAGGTCCGCCGCGCAGGAGGCGTAGCCCCCTCGGCGAGTCGGTGAAAGAGCCTCCCACAGCCGCTTCATCAACGGCCCGGCGCAGAACACGAGATCCACTCCGGCGTCCTCGATCGGCCCGGCAAGCGCCGCGTGGGCGACCTCGCGATCTTCGCCCAACTCCAGCATGTCGGTGAGCACGACCAGCTTGCGGCCTTCCGCCGTCCGCGCGCCCAGGGTTCTGAGCGCCGCCCGCATCGAGATCGGATTGGCGTTGTAGCTTTCGTCGACCACGGTGAACGCGCCGCCGGCGATCTCTATTTGTCGCTCGGCGCCACGGCCTTCCAGAGGTTGGAAGTCGGTGAGCGCGGCGACGCCATCGGCGAGGTCGATCTCGAGGGCCTGGAGCATCAGAAGGACGCACAAGCTCATTGCGCCCCAGTGAATCGCGGCGTGGTGGAGCGGGAACTCGACCACTTCGCCATCGACCTTCGCCTTGAGCAGAGCGCCGATCGGCGCCGCGGTGAAGCTCTCCAGGCGCGCATCGGCGACGGCGTCGACGCCGAAAGTTCGAAGAATCGCCCCGCGCCGCCGCGCTTCGCAGCCAAGAAGCTCAAACCATGGGCTGTCCGCGTCGAGGACCGCGACGCCGCCGCTCTCCATGCCGGCGAAGATTTCCGACTTGGCCCGAGCGACGCCTGCTTCCCCGTCCGCAAAGTTCTCGACGTGCACCGCCCCGACGGAGGTCACAGCCACCGCCCTAGGTTTCACCATCGCCGCCAGGGGGGCGATTTCACCGGCATGGTTCATGCCGATCTCGAACACCGCGCGCAGCGTCTCTTGCGGCATCCGGGCCAGGGTGAGGGGGACGCCGAAGTGGTTGTTGTACGACTGCACCGAACCGTGGGCGGCGCCGCCGCGGCGCAGCCCGGCGAGCACCGCCTGGGTAACGCTGGTCTTGCCGACCGAGCCGGTGACCGCGCCACGCAGGGCCCGCGGCGCCCGTCGCCGCGCCGCTTCTCCGAGCCGTCTCAGGGCCTCGAGGGTGTCGTCGACGACAACGCACGCTCCACCGGCTGGCCGGCTCGTCAACGCGCCGGCGGCGCCGGCGGCGAAGGCCTGGTCGAGGAAGCCATGGCCGTCGCGCTCTCCCGCCAGGGCGACGAACAGGTCGCCGGGCCGCAGGGTGCGGCTGTCGATGGAGACACCATGAGCGGAGAATGCGTCCCCCGCGAGCCGCCCGCCGGTGGCGGCCACTATCTCCTTTGAGGTCCATAGCGCCCGCGGCATCTAGGCCTCCAGCCCGAGCGCCCGGCGCGTTTCGCGCACGTCGTCGAAGGGGTGGATGTCGCCGCGGATGATCTGGCCCTGCTCATGGCCCTTGCCCGCGACCACGAGGATGTCGCCGCACCCGAGCCGGCTAGCGGCTACCGCGATCGCTTCGCGCCGGTCGGCGATCTCGGCCAGACCCGCGCCTCCGGCGAGCACCTGGGCTCGGATCGCGGCTGGTTCCTCCCAGCGCGGGTTGTCGTCGGTGACTATGGCCCAGTCCGCGCAGGCAGCCGCGACCGCGCCCATCTTCGGCCGTTTGTCCTTGTCGCGGTCGCCCCCGGCGCCGAAGACGAGCAGGAGGCGACCCTTGGCGTGCGGTCGCAACGCCTCCAGAACCGCACGCAGACCATCGGGAGTGTGGGCATAGTCGACATAGGCCTTGCCGCCGCCTCGAACCGCACCCACCCGCTGCAACCGGCCCGGCGCGCCTGTGAGAGTTGCGAGAGCCGCGATGACGGTCGCGACCGGCTCGCCCGCGGCGATACACAGCCCGGCCGCGGCCAGGGCGTTCGCCGCCTGGAACGCGCCCGCCAGCGGCAGCCGGACGCTGTGTCTTTCTCCCCACGCCAGTATCTCGAGTTCTTGGCCATCGATCAGGGGCTCGCGGCGGGTCAGGGTCAGCCCCTGGCCCATGGCGCCCACGCTCAAAAGAGTGCTTCCCCTGGAGGCGACCGCCGCCGCGAACGAGGCGAAGGCAGGCGAATCCGCGTTCAGCACCGCCGTCGCGCCAGGCGGGAGAAGGGTCTCGAACAGGCGCAGCTTGGCGGCCCGATAGGCTTCCATCGTGCCGTGATAGTCGAGATGGTCCTGGGTCAGATTGAGAAAGGCCGCGGCGGTGAGGCGCACACCGTCGAGCCGCCTTTGCTCAATGCCGTGCGACGAAGCCTCCAGGGCGAGGTGACTGACGCCGCGAGACACGAGATCGGCCAGGCGTTCGGCTATCTCCCCGGCGTCCGGGGTGGTCAGGCCGGGCGCCGTCAGGAGCGTTTCACCCAGATACAGGCCAAGGGTCCCCATGCTCGCCGACGAATGGCCGCCGAAACCGAAGATCTGTCGGCAGAAGGCCGCAACCGAAGTCTTGCCGTTGGTGCCCGTGACCGCGACGATGACCTTGGGCTGGCGGCGATGGAACGCGGCGGCGGCGAGTGCATAGGCGCGACGAGGGTCCGCCGCCTGGACCACCGGCGCGTCGACATCGGCCAGGGCTTCGCCACACAGCACCGCGGCCGCGCCGCCCGCGAGAGCCGCGCGCACGAAGCGCCGGCCATCCTCCGACGCTCCGGGGAAGGCGGCGAAGAGATAGCCCGGTTTCACCAGCCGGCTGTCGGCGGTCACGCCGGTGATCAGAGGATCGACGGGCAAGTCCCGCTGGACGAGCGCCGAGAGCCGAGCCCGTCTCACTCTTCGTCTCCCGTGAGCAGCTTGGGATCGACTTCCGGCCGCGGCCCGCTGTCGGCCGGCAGGATGATCCGGCTCACCCCCAACATCGGCGCGATACGCTCGATCACCCTGCCGGCGATGGGCGCGGACACCACGCCGCCGGTGGTGAATCCCCCCGTCTCGGCGGTGGCGTGCGGCTCGTCCATCATGATCAGGACGAAATAGCGGTCTTGATCGAGCGGACCATCGGTCGGGAAGATCGCGGCGAACGAGGCAAGGTTCTTCTTGGCGCCGTTGTAGTGACCGTTGATGAGCTTGGTGGCCGTGCCCGTCTTGCCGCCGACCCGGTAGCCCGCGACGTTGGCCTTGCGCCCGGTTCCATCGGTTGCGTTGAGGCGCATGAGGTTGAGCATCGTCCGCGACGTGGAAGCCTTGATCACGCGGCGCCCGGGCGGGGGCGCCTTGCCCGGGTCGAGCTTCCTCAGGGTGAGCGGATGATAGATCCCGCCGTTGAGAATCGCGCTCATTCCGGTTGCGATCATCAGCGGACTGATCGAGATCGCATGTCCGAACGCCATGCTGGCGACGATGTTCTGAGAGAGCCTCTTCGGCGTCAGCGGGCGAGCCGACTCGATCAGCTCGCTGGGTGCGGCGGCGAACAGGCCGAAGCGGCGCCAGTAGTCGTTCATCTTGTCGGCCCCGGCCAGCAGGGCCATTCGCGCCGCGCCGATGTTCGAGGAGTGGGTGAAGACTTCCCACAAGGGCAGGATGCGATCGCCCTTGTCGAAGTCGTGGATGGTCTGACCCGGCAGGACAAGGGGCGTGTGGACATCGAACTTGGTGTCCACCGTGGCGGCGCCGCTATCCAGACCCATGGCCAGGGTGAAGACCTTGAACACCGAGCCCGGCTCATAGACCGTGGCCGCGGGGTGATCGATCATCGCCGCCGGATCGGCCGCGCCGGGGCGATTGGGATCGAACACCGGATAGCTCGCCAGGGCGAGGATCTCCCCGGTCCTGGCGTTGACGACGATCCCGCTCGCCCCGATGACCTGGAAGTGCGCCGCGGCGGTCTCGAGTTCGTCCTGCAGCGCTCCTTGGATCCGCAGATCGATGGACAGAGCAATCGGCGCGCGGCCCGCGGCGGCGCGGATCTGGGCGTTGAAGGCGCGTTCCGCTCCGGCGAGACCCGAACCGTCCTTGCCGGCAAAGCCGATGACGTGGGCGCCGGTCCGACCGAGCGGATAGGCCCGGGCGGTCTCTTCCTGGAAATAGACCCCGGGCAGGGCGAGATCATGGACCTTGTCCTTCACCTCCGGAATGAGCCCGCCGATCAGGTAGTATTCGGGGTGCTCGCCGCGAAGCGCCTTGTCGAGGCGGCTTGGCTCGATGCCTGGAAGGGCCGCGAGCAGCGCCGCCCTCGTCGCCACCGGGTCCGAAACCTCGTTGGGGGCCAGGTAGAGCCCATAGTGAATGAGGTCGGTGGCCAGGATCTGGCCATTGCGGTCCACCAGGTCGCCGCGCGCATTGGGCGCCAGCAGCGCGGAATCCCCGCCGACGCCGAGCCCCGAGAGCAAGGCCGCCTTGGTCGCGCCGAGGCTCAAGGTCAAGAAACCGGCCAGGAAGAGCGCCAGCACGAAAAATATGCGCAGGCGGGTGTCGTCCTCCGGCTTGTCGGAGGCGCGGGCGCGCTCAAAGGCGTGCTCGATCCACCACAGCCGGGAAGTGATGCCGCGCCACGGCGGCCAGAATGGATTGCCCGGGGCGGGGGCGAAGGCGCCGTCGGTCGCAGTCAAGGTTTTGTCCCTCGCTCGGCGATCTGCGGCAGGGCTTCCACCGAGGTTTCGTGTTGGGCGTCCACCGGCTTCATGCCCAGGTACTGGGTGGAGAGTCGTTCGATGCGCGCCGGATCCTCGAGGTGGGCGAGCTCGGCGTGGAGCAGGCGCACGCGCCTCTTCTCCTCGGCTATCTGGCGTTCGACGGTGAGGGTGTTCGCGCTCTGCGCTCCGGCGAGCGTCTTGAAGCCGTAAACGCCCAGGGCCAGGACGAGGAGCACCACCAGCGCCAGCAGGTCGACGACGCGAAATCCGCGCACCCTTCGGGTGAAGATCCCGGTGAGTTTCACGCGGCCAGCCTCCACGCCGCGGCTGCGGTCCGCGTCGCCCCGCGCAGCTTCGCCGAGCGGGCGCGAGGATTGCGCGCGATCTCGGCGGCGGCCGGACGGCGCACGCCGCCGGAAATGAGCCGGAAGCTCGGCGCCGGCGGAGTCTGCGCCGGAGGCGCGTGGCGCGATCCCTGCCCGCCCGAGCCGCTCCGGGCATTGAGGAACGCCTTGACGATTCGGTCTTCGAGGGAGTGGAAGGTCACCACCGCCAGTCTCCCTTCCGCCTTGAGGACGCGCTCGGCGGCGGCCAGGCCAGCCTCCAGCTCGGCCAGTTCGTCGTTGACCGCGATGCGCAGAGCCTGGAAGACGCGGGTCGCGGGGTGGATCTTGGCGCCGCGCCGGCCGCCCAGCGCGCGCTCCACCACCTCCGCGAGATCCACGGTCCGCGCGAACGGCCGTTCCACGCGCCGCCGCTCGATGGCCGCCGCGATCCGCCGCGCCTGACGCTCTTCTCCGTAGGCGCGGAAGATCCAGGCGAGCTCTTCGGGCGGCGCGTCGTTGACCAGGTCGGCGGCGCTCACCCCGCCTTGGGCCATGCGCATGTCCAGGGGCCCATCGCGGCGCAGCGAGAAACCTCGGTCCGCGTCATCGATCTGCATCGAGGAGACGCCCAGATCGAGCGCGACCCCGTCCGCGGCGTCCTCTCCGGTGATTTCGGCCATGCGCGAAAATGGCGCGGTGACGAGCCGGAACCGGCCCTCCGCGGCCAGAGGCTCGGCGAATGAGACCGCGCCGGGATCCTTGTCGAAAGCAACAACGCTTGCGCCCGCCGCGACCAGGGCCCGGCTATAGCCCCCCGCCCCGAAGGTCCCGTCGATGAAGCTCGAGCCCGCGCCGGGCTGGAGCATGGCCATGACTTCGCCGAGCATCACCGGAGTGTGGCCCCCGCCGCTCACCGAGCCGCTCCGGCGACCACCAGCCTCTGATCGGCGCGCAGCGCCGCCAGGCCGGCCCTGGCCGTCTCGCGCTGCTCGCGCCGGCGCAGGTGGAAGCTGGCCCGCGACCAGATCTGGAAGCGCTCCCCCAGACCAACGACGGCGACCCAATCCACGAGTTCGAAGGATTCGCAGAGCGACTCTGGCAGGGTGATGCGTCCGGCGGTGTCGTAGGAGAGTCGCGCCATCCCGCCAAGCACGCTCGTCTCCAGGGCGGTGCGCAGAGGATCTCCGAATCGCAGTTCATCGATGACGCGCAGATAGCGGTCGAAGAACGCCTGGCCGCCCCCCTCGATGCAGTCGGCCTCGATCGATGGAAAACAGAACACCCCGTCGAAGAGACCGGCGGCGGCGGCGCGAAACTCCTGCGGCACGACAATGCGCCGCTTGGCATCCAGCTGCTTCTCGAAGGTCGAGAGAAACACCCCGCCAGCCCCAAAACGTCAGTCACCGCGCCGAAACGTTTCGACGCCCGCGCCCAGTTTGTCGTTCAGATGGTTGAGCGCCGCCCCTTTGCGCCTGCGCCCTGCCTTCTGGCCGACGCGATTGGGTTAACATGGGATTGACTGGGATACAATGACACTATCTGGCCATTTTGTCACGCCAGCCAAGTTTTCGCGCCTCGCCTTACCCAGCGCGCGGTCGCCAGGCGCGGCAAGGCTCAGACTAGAACAGAAGAAGAACAGTTGAACTCGACCTAGCCGCCGGCGGACCAGACGGCCTGTAAGCCGGGTTCTGTGCCGCCTTGCGGTTTCCCGCAAGACGCGGCGGCCATTCCTCTGGACCGTCCGTTGCCGGACGGTTCTCGCGACCTACCCGGACGCCTGGGCCGGCGACGGCCTGTCTCTCCCTTGCGGAAGAGCGCGGCATCCCTATTCGGTCTTGCTCCAGGCGGGGCTTGCCATGCCGTCCCCGTCACCGGGTCCGCGGTGGGCTCTTGCCCCACCCTTTCACCCTTGCCTCGCATCGAAAGAAGATGCGGTCGGCGGTTTGCTTTCTGTGGCGCTTTCCCTGGGGTCGCCCCCGGCGGGTGTTACCCGCCGCCTTGTCGCCGTGGAGCCCGGACTTTCCTCCCCGATCCTTCTTCGGACTAGGGCGACCGCCCGGCCGTCTGGTCCGCCTTCAGGGTGGTGTCGGCGCCGCCCCGCGTCAAGCCAAAGACGATCTGGTCCCAGTACCGACCCTTCCAGAACCCGTAATCCTCGAGGACACCCTCGCGCTTGAAACCGTGCCGCTCCAGCAACCGGCAGGATCGAACGTTGCCCGGGGTCACCATGGCTTCCAGCCGATGAAGCGCGAGGTTCTCGAAGCCGAACTCCAGCATGGCGGGCATGATCGCGCTCATCACCCCGCGCCCCCACCACGCCGGCGAAAGGTCGTAGGCCACCTCGCCTCTGCGACCACGCTGGAAGACCAGGGTGTTGAAGCCGCAGGTGCCGATGAACCGCCCGCTCGCATCGTCCCGGATGGCCCAGCGCAGCCCGCGCCCGGACGCCCGCAGGGTGCTCGCCCAACCGATGGTCGCGAGCGCTTCGTCGAGGCCCGAGAGCGGATCGATGTCGAGGAATTCCACCACCCTGGCGTCGCTGAAGTGCGCCAGCAATTCGGCGGCGTCCCGGTTGTCGAGCGGCCGAAGCTCGAGCCCCGCAACCGCGAGCACCGGGTCGGCGAGAGCGTGCACTCCGGCCGTCTCGCTCATCGCGCCATCCTGAGAAGCGCCATCAGCCGGGCCCGGGTCGCGCCGTCGGCCACCCCGTCGATACGGCTCTGCAACCAATGCCTTTGGAAGGCTCTGACCGCGGTCCGCGTCGTGGCTCCATAACGACCCGAAGGGGGACAATCGTATCCGAGGCGGTTGAGGCCAGCCTCCAGGGCGAAAACCGCCGGTCCTTCGTCGCCCTCCGCGAGCGGCGCCCCCGGAGCGGGGGCCGGCTCGGCCCACAGCCCATGGCCCTCCTCGGCGAGCGCCTTCCACGGAAACAGCTCTCCCGGATCCTCCTTGCGGTCCGGAGCGATGTCGGAGTGCCCGAGAATTCGCGCGTCGCCAATCGTCCATCGCGACCTGATGTCGCCGAGCAGAGTGATCAGCGCCCTGATCTGCGCGGGTGGGAAGGCCCGGTAGCCGAACTCGTGGCCGGGGTTGACCAGTTCGACGCCGACCGAGATCGAGTTGATGTCCGTGGCGCCCCGCCAGAACGCCTTGCCCGCATGCCATGCGCGGCGCGCCTCGGGAACCAGGGCGAAGACCCCCCCGTCTTCCTCGATCATCCAGTGGGCCGACACTTGCGCCTGCGGATCGGTAAGTCGAGCCAGGGCCGCCGCGCCGGTCTGCATGCCGGTGTAGTGAAGGACGATCATGTCCGGCGGCGCCGTGCGCGCGTCGAAATTGGGCGAGGGGACGTCGAACACCTTCACTGGGCCCGGTTCCGGAGCAGCAGGATCAGCGGCATGACGTGGTTGCGACGAAGGGCGATGATGAGCACTCCGGAGAGCGCCAGAACCGTTCCGGCGGCCATCCGCGGCCCGAACGCATCGTGGGTGAAGGCGACCCCGAGCCCGATGGTGGCGAGCGGCATCATCAGGGTCAGGGGCTGGAGCAGATTGACATCGTAGCGCTGGATCAGCCCGTAATAGGCGGTGTGGGCCGCGACCGAAACCACCAGGCCGGAAAAGAGGACGGCGGCGGTAAAGACCCAGGGCGCGTTGACCACCGCGGCGGCCTGACCCTTTTCGGCGAACAGGCTGAGAGCCGCGACCGGCCATAGGGAGGCGAAGCCTACCCACGCCTGGAACTGCAGCGGCCTGACGCCCTGGATCTGTTTCATCATCACCGCGCCCAGGGCGCCGGTGAGCGCCGAAGCGGCGACGAACAGCAGGCCGACGCTGGGAACGAGGCTCCGTCGATCCCACATCACCAGCAGCGCCCCGCCGAGCGCCAGGACGATCCCCAGGCCTCGCCGCCACCCGATCTTCTCTCCCAGAAGCAGCACCGACAGCACGGTCGCGATGGGGATACCCAGCTGACCGACCACCGCGGCCGCCGAAGGCGTCGTCGTCTCGAGACCGATGAAGGTAAGGGCGAAACTTCCCCCGCCCATCAGCAGGCCGACGGCGATCATCCGCCACATCGGCCTGGGGGCCGGAAGCAGCCAGGGCGCCGTCGCCACCACGACGACCACGAAGCGCGCGGCCGTGTAGAAGAGCGGTGGCACCCCGAAATGGGAAATGATCACCTTCGAGACCACGCTGTTGGCCGCCCACACCAGGCACACCGCGACCAGCAGGCCGAAATCGCGCAATGACATCTTCTTGCCGACCCCGCGTCGGGGCGAGGCGGGCTAGGCCGCCTTGGCGCCGAGGGACAGGGCCTCGTAGCGGGCCAAGTGATGGTCGGTCGAGCCGAACTCGCCCTCGATCATCGTCGCCCGCTTGAAGTAGTGGCCGATCGCCATCTCCTCGGTCATGCCCATACCGCCGTGGAGCTGAATCGCGTTCTGGCCGACGAACCGGCACGCCCTGCCGATCTGGACCTTCGCCGAGGAGATCGCCTTGGCCCTCTCGGCGGCGGGCGCCGCGAGCTTGATGTTGGCCATGTAGGTCATCGACACCGCCTGCTCGACCTGGATGAACATGTCCACCATCTTGTGCTGGAGCACCTGAAAGGAGGCGATGGGCGCGCCGAACTGCCTGCGCTGCCTCGTGTATTCCAGCGTGCCTTCGTGCAGTTTGCGCAGCACTCCGCAAGCTTCGCCGCAGGTCGCAGCGATCGCCTCGTCCATCACCTGCTCGACCAGGTGCAGGGCCTCGCCTTCCGGCCCGATCAGGGCCTCGCCGCCAAGCTTGACGTTCTCGAACACCACCTCCGAGGCCCGCCGCCCGTCAACGGTCGGATAGTCGCGCGTGACGACGCCGCCGGCGTCCTTGGCGACCAGGAACACCGATATCCCGCCGCTCTCGCGCTGGGCGCCGCCGGTCCGCGCGGTGACTATCAGGTGGCTCGCCCAGGGAGCGCCGACGACGACCGCCTTGTGACCGTTGAGCACATAGCCCGCGCCATCCTTGCGCGCGGTCGTCTTCAGATCGTGGATCGCGTAGCGAGCCTGCGGCTCGGCCCAGGCGAAGGCGAAGGTCGCCTCGCCGGCGATGATCGCGCCGATGAGCTCGCCCGCGCCGACCGGCGCCGCGTGCTTGAGGAATCCCCCGGCGATCACCACCGTCCCCAGATAGGGTTCGACAACCAGCGCTTTGCCGAACTCCTCCATGACGACCATGGTCTCGGTCGGCCCGCCGCCGAGGCCGCCCACATCCTCGGGAAAGGCCGCTCCGAGTATTCCCAGATCCTGCGCGAAGGCCTTCCACACCGCCGGCCGCCACCCGGCCGCTGACTTCAACGCGCCGCGGCGGGACTCGAAGTCGTAATGGTCGGCAAGGTAGCTGGCGACCGTGTCGCGCAGCATCGACTGTTCTTCGCTGAAGCTGAAGTCCATGGCAGGTCGTCCTTCGGTAAATCACCCCTCGGCGTGAAGCCGAGGGCCGGCCCGGGCGTCTTCAGAGCCCCAGGACGAGCTTGGCGATGATGTTGCGCTGAATCTCGTTGGAGCCGCCGTAGATGGAAGTCTTCCTGCCGTTGAAATACTGGCCGGCGAGGCCCTGGGCGTAGTCCGGCCCGATCGCTCCGACATTGTGGGAGACATCGCGAAGATACGGGGCGCCGTAGTGGCCGGCGGCTTCGAGCGCCAGTTCGGTGAGCCGCTGCTGAATCTCGGTGCCCTTGATCTTCAGGATCGAGGACTCCGGGCCTGGACCCTTGCCCGAGCTTTCACCGGCCAGGGTGCGAAGTTCGGTGTATTCGAGCGCGGTCAGGTCGATCTCCAGTTCGGCCACCTTGCGCCTGAAAAAGGCGTCGCCCAGAAGCGCTCCGCCGTCGTCGCCTCGCTCGGTGGTCGCCATCGTCCTCAGCCGCTCGAGTCCGCGCTTGGATCGCGCGACGCCGGCGATGCCGGAGCGCTCATGCTGGAGCAGCGCCTTGGCGCAGGTCCAGCCCTGGTTCTCGTGAAAGATCCGGTTCTCCACCGGGACCTTCACGTTGTCGAGGAACACGTCGTTGACCTCGTGGCCGCCTTCCAGGGTGATGATCGGCCGGACTGTCACCCCCGGCGACTTCATGTCGATGAGCAGGAAACTGATTCCCGCCTGAGGCTTCACGTTCGGATCGGTGCGAACCAGGAAGAACCCCCAGTCCGCGAACTGCGCCAAAGTGGTCCAGGTTTTCTGGCCGTTGACGAGGTAATATTCCTTGCCGTCGTCGGCGGTGATCCGCTCGGCGCGCGTGGTGAGCGAAGCCAGGTCCGACCCCGCGCCCGGTTCGGAATAGCCCTGGCACCACCACACCTCGCCATCGCGAATGCCGGGCAGAAAACGCGCCTTCTGCTCCTCGGAGCCAAAGGTGTAGAT
The DNA here is from genome assembly GCA_036511715.1 of Caulobacteraceae bacterium. Classification (GTDB taxonomy): domain Bacteria; phylum Pseudomonadota; class Alphaproteobacteria; order Caulobacterales; family Caulobacteraceae; genus Acaudatibacter. The sequence goes on along the minus strand of DATCBS010000013.1, from coordinate 1,548 downwards.
CACCGGAGCGAGCATCGCGACGCCGAACGGAAGGATCATGATGGTGTCGGCGTTGGCCTGCTCCTCCGACCAGATGTATTTCTGGGTCGGGGTCCAATCGGTCCCGCCCCACGCCTTGGGCCACGAAGGCGCCGACCAGCCTTTCCTGGCCAGGACCCGGTGCCAGGAGAAATAGTCTTCCTTGGTGAGGGCTTCTTCGCCTCCCTGTTTCTCGCGCAGCGCCGCGGGGTAGCTCTCCTTCAGGAAGGCGCGAACCTCCTCGCGGAACGCGCGGTCCTGTTGTGAGAAATCGAGATCCATGGCTGGCTCCTGGCCCGCGCGAACATTTCGCGCCTCGAAGAAGGCCTTGTCGAATGAACCATATCGGCCCGGCCGTCGCCTTGCCAAGATGGCCGGGAGTGTGCGGCGCCGATTCCGCTGGCCGCATCGGGTCCCGAACGCCTTAGGCTCTCCCAAGAAACGATGATCAGGCTGTTGAGCTACAACGTCCACCGCTGCCAGGGCGCCGATCGCCGGCTCGACGTCGGCCGGGTCGCCGAGGTCATCGCCGCGGCCTCGCCGGACATCGTCGCCCTCCAGGAGGTCGACGTGGGTCGGGCGCGCACCGGTGGGGTGGACCAGGCGCACCGGCTCGCCCAGCGCCTGCGCATGGCGTTTCACTTCAACGCCGCGATGAAGGTCGAGGAGGAACTCTACGGCGAGGCGATCCTCACCGCCCTGCCTGAAAGGCTGGTCAAGGCCGGCCCGCTGCCCGGCTACCCGCGGATACCCCGGCTGGAGCCCCGCGGCGCCTTGTGGGTGGCGATCGAGCTCGCCGCCGGCCGGGAGCTGCAGGTCATCAACACCCATCTGGGCCTGGTGCCTCGCGAACAGCAACTGCAGGCGCGGGCCCTGGTCGGTCCGGAATGGCTGGAGAGCCCGGCCCGCCGCGATCCGCTGCTCCTGGTCGGCGATTTCAACGCCACCTCGGCGACCCTCGCCTACCGCACCCTCGCCGCCAAGCTGCGTGACGCCCACGCCCCGCGGCCGCGCGGCGCCCCCCGGGTCCCGACCTTTCCCTCGACGATGCCGGTGCTGCGCATCGACCACGTGTTCGTGAGCCGGGGAATCCGGGTTCTCGACCTGACGGCGCCGGCGGACTCCTTGGCCAGGGTGGCGTCCGACCATCTTCCCCTCGTCATCGACTTCGAACTGGAGGCTTGATCACCCTCTCCACCATCCGCCTGCGGCTATCGTATTCACCCCTTTCTCCGGATCGCCCCAAGAAACCCTATCCATGAGGGAGAGGGAGGGACCCATTGCGCAGCAATGGGAGGGTGAGGGGTTACGCCGCTTGGGGTCGAAGACTCATCGAGGCGATGCATAAGGCTGGGTTTGCAGCGCTTTCATTGGTCAGAGACCGTCACCTGTGCAACCCGATAGCTTCCTGACGTTTTGGTCCAGATACATCCCTGACAGTGTTTGGCTAGTTTCGCGTGTTCGCTTTGGTCCGGGGCGGTCGCCCCGGACCAAAGCGGGCGAGTTTTCCCGAGGTCCGGTCGATGAGGC
>DATCBS010000012.1:0-343605 GCA_036511715.1 Caulobacteraceae bacterium | reverse complement strand
ATGAATCGGGATCGGCTTGGCGGGCCCCTTGGTCGGCGTTGATTCACCCTTCTTCTCCTCTTCTCCCGTCATCGGCGGGCGTCAGTCCCGGCGATCCAGGAACACCGCCGTTCGACGTGGCCGCGCCCGGGCGCGGCCATTGCACGGTTTGCGTTCTTGGGTGGCCGGGACTGACGCCCGGCCACGACGGTCTCGTGGGGGGATCATCGCAGTACCCGGCAGGACGTCCGAATTGGAGCATTCGTTCTTGAGCGTCGCCTAAGAGGGACAAGCGTCCATGGCCTGCTGGCTCGCCCTCGCCCCATGATAGCGCGGCGGCCAGGACTTGAAGGAAGCGGTGAAGGAGTTGGACGATCAGGAAGTTCACGCATCGCTCTCATCCACTGTCAAGGAAGGTGGAGCGCCCGCCAGAGCGGCGGCGCGCTGGACGATGCGGGGGATCAGGCCGGAGTCGAACGCATCCATCAGGGCGCCGTCGACAAAACGATCCTGCCGGATGCAAACGGTGAGCAGACGCGCGAGTTGCTCCGGCGTGGCGCTGCGGACGGCGGTCTCGTCGTCGCGCAAAGCTTTCGCTTCGGCGGACTGCGCCCACGCCGCCCAGTCGAAGCCTTTGAGGACCCAGGCGTGCGCGTAGGCGGTTTCGACGAACGAGTCGACGACGGGAGCGTATGAAACGAACGGCGCCCGGAAGACGCCCGGCTCGATCTCGTCGCCGCCGCAAAGTTCTCCTGCCCTGAATCCCGGCTCTCGCAGGGCGGGCAGGAAGGCCGCCAAAGCCTGAAGATCCGCTGTCGTCATACCCTGAACGATCGCGGGCCGCCGAACGGCGTCTTGGCCGCCGGCGCCTGGAAGGCGACGTGGTGATGGTGGACGTCGGCCAGCACGTCGCGTGAGCCCTGCCAGATCATCGAGCCGGCGACGTAGAGGACGATGATCAGGCCGATGTAGCCCAGCCACGGGCTGCGGTGCAGGAACCTGGCGATCCAGGCGGCGGCGAAGCCGGTCAGGGTGATCGACAGGATCAGGCCGAAGACCAGCACCTGCGGGTGCTGCCGCGCCGCGCCGGCCACCGCCAGGATGTTGTCCAGCGACATCGAGAGGTCGGCGATGAGGATCTGGATCAGGGCGCGCAGCAGGGTCTTGGCTTTCTTTGGGGCCGGAACATCGGTCCCTTCCAGCACCGCTTCGCCCAGGGCCTCCTGGGCGCGGCCCTGGCGGATGAGGTCGCGCCACATCTTCCAGCACACCCACAAGAGCAGCAGGCCGCCGGCCAGCAGAAGACCGACAAGCTTCAGGAGCTGCACCGCCACCAGGGCGAAGCCGCTCAGCATCACCACCGCCGCGCCCAGGCCGAGCACGATCGCCCGGCGCTGGAGCCGGTGGGGCAGGCCGGCCGCCGCGAGCCCGACGGCCACCGCGTTGTCGCCGGCCAGCGTCAGGTCGATCAGCACCACCTGGAAGAAGGCGGCGAGGGGCGCGCTCCAGTGAGCCAGGAGCGCGCTCAGGGTCTCGCTCCCGAGCCGGCGCGGCTGGCCTCGTAGAGGGCGATGGCCGCCGCGGCGGCGATATTCAGGCTTTCGAAGCCTCCGGGCATGGCGATCCGCGCCAGGGCGTCGCAGTGCTCGCGGACCAGACGGCGCAGACCCTCGCCTTCGGACCCCAGGACGATCACCGTCGGGCCGCCGTCCAGCACCGAGGCCAGCTCCTCGGCCGCCGCCGAATCCAGGCCGACGGCGCGCCAGCCCATGGCTTCCAGACGGTCCAGGGCGCGCGACAGATTGACCTCCCGGGCGTGGGCGACGCGGTCGATGGCGCCCGCCGCCGCCTTGGCCAGGGCGCCGGCCAGCGGCGGGGCGTGGCGGTCCTGGACGATCACCCCGCGCGCGCCCAGGGCGGCGGCGCTGCGGAACACGGCGCCGACGTTCTGGGGGTCGGTCACCTGGTCGAGCATGACCAGGAAGCCGGCGGCCGGGCGTCCCAGTTCCGCCAGGTCGAGAGGTTCGATCAGCGGGACCCGCAGGGCGACCCCCTGGTGAATCGCGCCGGCCGGCAGGAGGCGGGCGATGGCCGGCCCATCGAGGATCTCGATCGGCCGGGAGGGGTCGGCTTCGGCCAGACGGCGGGCGCGCTCGGCGGTGGCGACGAGGCGCTTGAGCGGTTCGCGCCGGGGGTTCTCCAGCGCCGCGGCGACCGCGTGCCACCCCCAGATCCATTCCGCCTGAGCCTCTTCCAGCCGTCGCCGGTGACCGAGGCCGGCGGCGTGATCGGGACCGGCGGCGGGGCGTCCGCGGGGGTCCCGGCGCTCGTTGCGTTGCCGGTTCGAGGTCACTATAAGACGCGCTCCAAAATGAGGCCCGGGCAAGCGTTTGCTCGAAATGGGTTCCTTACCATCGCGAGGGACGGTGATGGCCAGGGTTTTCATGACGGCGGAGCGGTCGGTTCGTATTCTGAAGGACTCGCGTCGGGGGAATGTCCCGAGCGGCAAAGGGGGCGGACTGTAAATCCGCTGGCGTACGCCTTCGCAGGTTCGAGTCCTGCTTCCCCCACCACGCGGTTCCCTCAAGGCGAATGCGGGTATAGCACAATGGTAGTGCAGCAGCCTTCCAAGCTGAATATGCGGGTTCGATTCCCGCTACCCGCTCCACCAGCCCCGACCATGACCGCGAATTAAGCTGCCCCCGCGAGATCAGCGGCGTAGCCTTGCTCATCGACTGGTGAGCGAGGCAAGCAACAGATGCGAGACTTCCTGACGACGGCGCTCGTCCTGGCGGCGAGCGCGGCCTGCGGCGCCGCGGCGGCCGCGCCGATGGTGGAGATCGATCACGCGGTGGCGCGGGTGACCGTCCTTCCCGAAGCCCGCCCGGATATCACGGTGACCGTGACCCGCGCCAACCCGCGCCTGCCGCTGAGGATCAGCCGGGATGGCGACCGGGTGGTGATCGACGGCGGCCTGACCATGCGACCGCACGGCTGCCACACCGCCTTCGGCCACACCCGGGTGTTCGTCTTCGGCCTCGGCGACTTCGATCTCGCCGACCTGCCCCAGGTGGTCGTCCACGCGCCGATGGACGTCGATGTCGGGGCCGGCGATACGGTCTTCGGCGCGATCGGCCGCAGCGGCAGCGTCGATCTGCGGATCGGCGGCTGCGGCGGGTGGACGGTGGCCAATGTGGCTGGACCGATGCGCATCTCGATCTCCGGCTCCGGCGACGCGCGGACCGGCGCGGCGGGGTCGGCCGACTTGCGCATCTCGGGGTCGGGCGACATCCACACCCGCGAAATCCGCGGCGGCCTCACCGCCGCCACCTCCGGATCGGGCGATATCGAGGCGGCCGCCATCCACGGGCCGCTGCGGGTCCACGTCGCCGGCTCCGGCGATGTCCGCGCCCATGGCGGCGAGGCGACGGAGATGCGGGTGTCGGTGTCGGGCTCGGGCGATGTGCTGTTCTCCGGTGTCGCTCAGAGCCTGGAAGCCTCGATCGCCGGTTCCGGCGACGTCACTGTCGGCCGGGTCACCGGCTCGGTGACCAAGCACGTCGCCGGATCGGGGGAGGTGCGGATCGGCGGCTGATCCCTGGCGGGCTCGGCGGTCGCCGGCGCGAATAGGGGCTGCGATCGCCGCCCAGGTCGGCTAGCGTCGCGACCTCTGTCTCCTCGGGAGGGAAGGCCGCATGCGATTCCTGCTCGCCCTCGCTGGGGTCGGGGCGATTTCGGCGTCCGGGGCGGGGGCGACGCCGTCGGTGCAGATCAGGGGCGCGGTGGCGCGGGCGGTGGTGGTCGCCGAGGCGCGAACCGACGTGCGCGTCGATCTCGTCAGGGCCAACCGCGCCTTTCCGTTAAGAATCAGCCGGTTCGGCGAGGCCGTGTTCGTCGATGGCGACGTTCGTCACAAGTCGCGTTCCTGCCGCTCCCTGATGGGGCGCCCCACTGTCCGGATCCGCGGCCGGGGGGTCCTGGGCTACGACGACATGCCCCAACTGGTGATCCACGCGCCGCTGGATGTGCGCGTCTCGGCCGGCGAGGCGGTGTTCGGAGCGATCGGGCGCACGCGGACACTGGATTTCGCTAACCAGGGCTGCGGCGACTGGCTGATCGGCAATGTCGCCGGCCATCTGCGCCTGGCCGAAGCCGGCTCCGGCGCGGTGCGGGCCGGCTCGGCCGCGTCGGCCGATCTCAGCGTGGCCGGATCGGGCCGCGTGGCGGTCGGCCGGATCGCCGGCCGTCTCACCGCGCTTTCCACCGGCGACGGCGACATCGGCGCCGATTTCGTCTCCGGCTCGCTGGACGCCCGCATCGCCGGAGGCGGCGCGATCCTCGTCGCCGACGGCAGGGTCGGGGACATGGCCGCTTCGGTGGCGGGCTCCGGCGTGGTCCGCTTCGGCGGCGTGGCCGGCGACCTTCGCGCCCAGGTCACAGGTCCCGGCCTGGTCGCCGCGGCGCGGGTCACCGGTCCGGTGACCCGGCGGGTGTTCGGACCGGGCGTGGTCCGCGTCGGCCCCCCCACCACGTCGGGGCGCGCCACGCCGGGGCGTTGACGGATTGGCCGTCGGCGCGTATCACCCGCGCTCATTTCGCGGCCGGACCTCCATCTTCGGCTCCGACGAACCGGAGGTCCGCCAGCGGACGTCCTTTAAGCGCACCGGGATCGCGGTTGAAGCGGCTCGGCGCGATTTCGCGTTTGTCGGAGGCGTTCGGCGGCCAGCCGCGGCGACTTCAAGCTATCCACCCGCCTCGACGCCACGGAACGCACGAAAGAACCAATGCCGACAGTCAACCAGCTGATCCGCAAGCCGCGCGCGGGCAAGGTCGCCCGCAACAAGGTGCCGGCCCTCAAGGGCTCGCCCCAGCGCCGCGGCGTGTGCACGCGGGTCTATACGGTGACCCCGAAGAAGCCCAATTCCGCCCTGCGCAAGGTCGCCAAGGTTCGCCTCACCTCCGGCATCGAAGCGGTGTGCTACATTCCCGGCGAAGGCCACAACCTGCAGGAACACTCCGTCGTTCTGATCAGGGGCGGGCGGGTCAAGGACCTTCCGGGCGTCCGCTATCACATCCTGCGCGGGGTCCTCGACACCCAGGGCGTCAAGGACCGTCGCCAGCGGCGCTCCCTCTACGGCGCCAAGCGCCCGAAGTAAGGACCTAAAAGCTCATGTCCCGCCGCCGCCGCGCCGAGAAGCGCGATGTCCTTCCCGATCCCAAATTCGGCGACCTGGTGATCACCAAGTTCATGAACTACGTCATGTACGAGGGAAAGAAGGCCGTCGCCGAGAACATCATCTATGGCGCCTTCGACATCCTCGAGGCCAAGCGCCGCGATCAGGGGCCGCTGGAGACTTTCCATTCGGCGCTTGAGAACGTCTCGCCGTCGGTCGAGGTGAAGTCCCGCCGGGTCGGCGGCGCCACCTACCAGGTGCCGATGGAGGTCCGTCCCGATCGCCGCCGCGCGCTGGCCATCCGCTGGCTGGTCACCGCCGCCCGCAAGCGCGGCGAGAACACCATGACCGAGAAGCTGGCCGGCGAACTGCTCGACGCATCGAACAATCGCGGATCGGCGGTAAAAAAGCGCGAAGACACCCATAAGATGGCCGAAGCCAACCGCGCCTTCTCGCATTACCGCTGGTAGCGCCCAGAAAGCGCCAAAACCAATCAGCCATGCCCTTTCGGGCGGGGGTGGATTGGGCTAGACCCCCGCCGCCCTCGCCAGCCCTCACGCACGAGCTTCGTTCAAGAAACCCCGCCATGCCCCGCCTGCACAAAATCGAGGACTATCGGAACTTCGGCATCATGGCCCACATCGATGCCGGCAAGACCACGACCACCGAGCGGATCCTCTACTACACCGGCAAGAGCCACAAGATCGGCGAGGTCCACGACGGCGCGGCGACCATGGACTGGATGGAGCAGGAGCAGGAACGGGGGATCACCATCACCTCGGCGGCCACCACCGCCATCTGGAACGGCAAGCGCCTCAACATCATCGACACGCCCGGACACGTGGATTTCACCATCGAGGTCGAACGCTCGCTGCGCGTCCTCGACGGCTGCGTCGCTGTTCTGGATGGAAATCAGGGTGTTGAACCCCAGACCGAAACCGTCTGGCGGCAGGCCGACCGCTACGATGTCCCGCGCATCGTGTTCGTCAACAAGATGGACAAGATCGGGGCCGACTTCGAGAAGTGCGTCGAATCGATCCGCGACCGCTTGGGGGTCAAGGCGGTGCCGATCCAGATTCCGATCGGCTCGGAGGCCTCGCTCAAGGGGCTGATCGACCTCGTGCGCATGAAGGCGGTGGTCTGGGACAGCGAAGGCCTGGGGGCCAACTATCACGACGAACCGATCCCCGCCGATCTCAAGACCGCCGCCGACGAGGCGCGCCATTTCATGGTCGAGAACGCCGTCGAACTCGACGACGAGGCGATGGAATCCTATCTGAACGGCGAGGAACCCTCGGCCGAGGTGCTCAACAAGTGCATCCGCAAGGCCGTGCTGACCGGCGCCTTCTATCCGGTCCTCTGCGGTTCGGCGTTCAAGAACAAGGGTGTGCAGCCGCTGCTTGATGCGGTGGTGGAATATCTGCCGTCGCCGGTGGACATCCCGCCGACGCCCGGCATCGACTTCAAGACCGAACTGCCGGTGACCCGCCAGGCGTCCGACGACCAGCCGCTGTCGGTGCTGGCGTTCAAGATCATGGACGATCCCTTCGTCGGCTCGCTGACCTTCTGCCGGATCTATTCGGGCAAGCTGGAAAGCGGCATGGGCCTGCTCAACTCCTCGCGCGACCGCAAGGAGCGGGTGGGGCGGATGCTGCTGATGCACTCCAACAACCGGGAAGACATCAAGGAAGCCTACGCCGGCGACATCGTCGCCCTGGCCGGCCTCAAGGACACCCGCACCGGCGACACGCTGTGCGATCCGAGCCGCTCGCCGATCATCCTGGAAAAGATGGACTTCCCCGATCCGGTGATCGAGATCGCCATCGAGCCGAAGTCCAAGGCCGATCAGGAAAAGCTCGGCGTGGCGCTCCAGAAGCTCGCCGCCGAGGACCCGACCTTCCGGGTCTCCACCGACCAGGAGAGCGGCCAGACCATCCTCAAGGGCATGGGCGAGCTGCACCTGGACATCAAGGTCGATATCCTCAAGCGCACCTACAAGGTCGAGGCCAACATCGGCCAGCCGCAGGTCGCCTACCGCGAGACCCTGGGGCGCCGGACCGAGATCGACTACACCCACAAGAAACAGACCGGCGGATCGGGCCAGTTCGCGCGGATCAAGCTGGTGTTCGAACCGGTGGAGGCCGGGACCGGGTATTCCTTCGAGAACAAGGTGGTCGGCGGATCGGTGCCGCGCGAATTCGTTCCGGGCGTCGAGAAGGGCCTGCTGCAGGCCAAGGAGAATGGCCTGCTTGCCGGCTTCCCGGTCATCGACTTCAAGGCCACGCTGATCGACGGCGCCTCCCACGACGTCGATTCCAGCGTCCTGGCGTTCGAGATCGCGGCCCGGGCCGCCTTCCGGGAACTACGCGACCGGGCCCACCCCAAGCTGCTCGAACCGATCATGAAGGTTGAAGTCACCACCCCGGAAGACTACGTGGGCGACGTCATCGGCGACCTCAATTCCCGCCGCGGCATGATCCAGGGCACCGATCAGCGGGGCAACGCCCAGGTGATCATCGCCATGGTGCCGCTGGCCAATATGTTCGGCTATGTGAACACCCTGCGGTCCATGAGCCAGGGCCGGGCGCAGTTCCACATGGACTACGACCACTACGAAGCGGTGCCGCAGGCGGTGGCCGACGAAGTGGTCAAGAAGTACACGTAAGAGAAAGACGACTGAACCTTAAACCCGCTGGAAAAAGCCCCCCTGGGCTGGAGCTCGAGACGAAATGGCCAAGGCAAAATTCGAACGCAACAAGCCGCACTGCAACATCGGCACCATCGGTCACGTCGATCATGGCAAGACCACCCTGACCGCGGCGATCAGCACGGTGCTGGCCAAGAGCGGCGGGGCAAAGGTGATGAGCTATGCCGACATCGACGCCGCCCCCGAGGAGAAGGCGCGCGGCATCACCATCAACACCGCCCACGTCGAGTATGAGACGGCCAACCGGCACTACGCCCACGTCGATTGCCCCGGCCACGCCGACTATGTGAAGAACATGATCACCGGCGCCGCCCAGATGGACGGCGCGATCCTGGTGGTCTCGGCCGCCGACGGCCCGATGCCCCAGACCCGCGAACACATCCTGCTCGCCCGTCAGGTCGGCGTGCCGGCCCTGGTGGTCTATCTGAACAAGGTCGATATGGTCGATGACGAGGAGCTGCTCGAGCTGGTCGAGATGGAGGTGCGCGAGTTGCTCTCCAGCTACGAGTTCCCCGGCGACGACATTCCGATCGTCAAGGGCTCCGCCCTGGCGGCGCTCGAAGGCAAGACCCCGGAGATCGGCGAGCAATCGGTCATCGCGCTGATGGCGGCGGTGGACAGCTACATTCCCCAGCCCGAGCGGCCGGTGAACATGCCGTTCATGATGGCGGTGGAAGACGTCTTCTCGATCTCCGGCCGCGGCACCGTGGTCACTGGCCGGATCGACCGCGGCGTGGTCAAGGTCGGCGAGGAAGTCGAGATCGTCGGTCTGCGTCCGACCCAGAAGACCATCTGCACCGGGGTCGAGATGTTCCGCAAGCTGCTCGATCAGGGCCAGGCCGGCGACAATGTCGGCGTGCTCCTGCGCGGCACCAAGCGCGAGGATGTCGAGCGCGGCCAGGTCCTGTGCAAGCCGGGTTCGATCACGCCGCACACCAAGTTCGCCGCCGAGGTCTATATCCTGACCAAGGACGAGGGCGGCCGGCATACGCCGTTCTTCACCAACTACCGGCCGCAGTTCTATTTCCGCACCACCGACGTCACCGGCATCGTCAAGCTCAAGGAAGGCGTCGAGATGATCATGCCCGGCGATAACACCGAGCTGGACGTGGAGCTGATCACCCCCATCGCCATGGAGGAGAAGCTGCGCTTCGCCATCCGCGAAGGCGGTCGCACCGTCGGTTCGGGCGTGGTGGCCAAGATCATCGAGTAGGACCGTCTTCCTCCCTCCCCCTTGTGGGGAGGGACAGGCGGCGAAGCCGCCAGGGTGGGGCTGTATGGATTTTCTCCCGGCCGGGGAGGTTTCGGACAGCCCCACCCGATCGCTTCGCGATCTTCCCTCCCCATGAAGGGGAGGGAGGGTTATAGGGTTTGTCGTCTGAAGGAGTGTAGCTCAGCTGGTAGAGCATCGGTCTCCAAAACCGAGGGTCGTGGGTTCGAGTCCCCCCACTCCTGCCACCATTCCCATGACCGAAATTCGGGCTCGACCCGCGGGCGCGAGCGGCGTCTGTATATGAAAAAGAGAGTTGGAAGGCCACCCATGGCCAAGGAACAAGGCATCGTTCAGACGACGATGCGCCCACGCACGCCACTCAGGTCGACCACTGATCGAGCGGCGGTCCCGGACGGGGGGCGCCGCAAGCCGTTCAATCCGGTGAAGTTCCTGACCGAAGTGCGCGCCGAGGCGCGAAAGGTGACGTGGACGAGCTGGAAGGAGACCTGGATAACTTCGGTGATGGTCGGGATCATGGTGATCCTGACCGCGTTCTTCTTCTTCGGGGTCGACTCGATTCTCGGCACGGGCGCCGCGGCGCTCTTGAAACTCGCCAACGCCGGCTAGCCTGGAACATGACCGAAACACACGTCGCCGCCGCCAACCCGAACCACAAGTGGTACATTGTCCACGTCTATTCGAACTTCGAGAAGAAGGTCGCCGAGAGCATCCGCGAGCAGGCGCACGCGCAGAACCTCGATGAGAGTTTTTCGGAAATTCTTGTGCCCACTGAAGACGTGATCGAGATTCGTCGCGGGCGGAAGATCAACGGCGAACGGAAATTCTTTCCCGGCTACGTTCTCGTGAAGACCGACCTGTCCGACGAGGCCTATCACCTGGTGAAGAACACCCCCAAGGTGACCGGCTTCCTGGGCTCCGGATCGAGGCCGATGCCCGTTTCCGAGCGGGAAGTGGCGAGGATCATCGGCGCGATCGAAGAAGGCGTCGAGCGGCCAAAGCCCACGATCACGTTCGATATCGGTGAAACGGTGCGGGTCATCGACGGGCCCTTCGCCAGCTTCAATGGGTCGGTGGAGCAGGTGGACGAGGATCGTGCTCGCCTGCGGGTCACCGTGTCGATCTTCGGCCGGGCGACCCCCGTCGAGTTGGAATACGCCCAGGTGGAAAAAACGAGTTGAGGCTCGGCCCCCAATAAATCCGTGGGAGGGGCGCCACCCCGCACCACGGCTCCAGTTGGCCGGGGATCCCGGCGAGAGAGGAGATCATGGCTAAGAAGATTCTAGGCTACATCAAGCTTCAGGTCCCGGCTGGCGCGGCTACGCCTTCGCCGCCGATCGGGCCGGCGCTCGGCCAGCGCGGCGTCAACATCATGGGGTTCTGCAAGGAATTCAACGCGCGGACGGAAAGCGTGCAGAAGGGTACGCCCCTGCCGACGGTGATCACCGTCTATCAGGACAAGAGCTTCACCTTCATCACCAAGACGCCGCCCGCCGCCTACCTGCTCAAACAGGCGGTGAACTTGAAGTCCGGCTCCGGGAAGACGGGTCGCGAGACCGTCGGCAGCGTCACGCGAAGCCAACTTCGCGACATCGCCCAGGTGAAGATGAAAGACCTGAACGCCAACGACATCGAGGCTGCGGCGCGGATCATCGAAGGCTCGGCCCGGGCCATGGGTCTTCGCGTCGTGGAGGCTTGAGGCAAGTGGCGAAGCAATCCAAGAGGGCCAAGGCATTTGCCGGCGCCCACGGCGTCATTCACCGCCTTCCCGAAGCCGTGAAGCTGGTCAAGGCGAACGCGACCGCCAAATTCGACGAATCGGTGGAGATCGCGGTCAATCTCGGTGTCGATCCGCGGCATGCCGATCAGCAGGTTCGCGGCGTCGTCTCCCTGCCCTCCGGCACCGGTCGAGACGTGCGGGTCGCCGTGATCGCCAAGGAAGCGAAGGCTGAAGAAGCCAGGAGCGCCGGGGCCGAGGTCGTCGGCGCCGAGGATCTCGTCGAGCGCATCCAGGGCGGTTTCATGGAATTCGACCGGGTGATCGCCACCCCCGACATGATGGCTCTGGTCGGGCGGCTCGGTAAGATTCTCGGGCCGCGCGGCCTGATGCCCAATCCGCGCGTCGGAACGGTCACCCCCAATGTCGGCCAAGCCGTCAAGGACGCCAAGGGTGGTTCGATCGAATTCCGCGCCGAGAAGGAAGGGGTGGTCCACGCGGGCATCGGCAAGGCGAGCTTCACCGAGGAGGCGCTCACCGCTAACGTCAAGGCCCTCGTCGACGCGCTGGCCCGCGCCAAGCCCACCGGCGCGAAGGGAACCTACATCAAGCGGATCAGCCTGTCTTCGACCATGGGCCCCGGCGTCAGGGTGGATACCGCGAGCATAGCTGGTTAGGGGGGCGGTAATGTCTCAGCTTGAATTTTGGTGAGCCGGTTGCCACGAACGTGAGGGGAACGATCAAGCAGAGCCGGGGGCCGGCAGAAGTCACCACGCGCTTTCAGGAAGCGTGGAACACGCACGACATGGATGCCTTCGGCCGGCTGTTCCATCTCGACGCGACTTTCGTGAATCGGTTCGCGACCTATTGGCGCGGGGTTGACCAGATCGTCGCCGGCCACGCTGGCATCCACGCCTCGATCTATCGCGACTCAACGCTTGCGATCGACGCGCCCGATGTCGATCCGATTTCCGACGATGCGGCGATCCTCCATTTCTGGTTGCGGCTCAGCGCAGGCCTCGCGCATCCGGCCGGACCGCATCATGTGGACACCCTGGCCATGGCCGTGGTGACGCATCGCGATGGCGAATGGCGCATCCAGGCGCTGGAGAATGTGACCCTGACCAATCCGATGACCGGGGACGCGATCCTGCGCCCCTGAGCGCGAGGCGAGCGAGCGCTTCCGCCCGTGGGCCCTCGATCACGTAAGCTGCATCGGTTCGTGGATCGAATTTCAAACTGAGACAATACCGGGCGGGCGCGCTGGTTGAAGTGACCGTCATCTTGCTGTAAAGGCGCGCCTCCGGCGAGGATCACCCCGCCGACCTGTCCGAGAACTGCGGGCCCCTTGGGGGCTTAATTCTTCACTGGCCGCAGGGAGATGGGCTCGAGATCCGATCGGCGCCTCCCTCGGCGGAGGTCAGGCGCGCGCGCGATCTCGATCCTCCTCCGGGCAGCACGTTCTCGGCCTCCGGGATATTCCTCGGGCGCCGCCCGGCCTGTGAGGAAGCATCGCGATGCAACGCGCCAAGAAGGCGGAGTCGATCGAAACCCTGAAGGGCGTTTTTGCAGCTGCCGGCGCGGTGGTCGTGACCCACTATCAGGGTCTCAGCGTTGCGGAGATCACTGATCTTCGCGGCAGGCTGCGCAGGGAAGGGGCGGCCCTGAAGGTGGTCAAGAACCGTTTGGCGCAAAAGGCGCTCAACGGGGCCGGCGACAGCGCGACGGCCCTCTTCAAGGGTCCGGTGGCGATCGCCTACGGTCCCGATCCGGTGTCGGCGGCCAAGGTCGCCACCGCCTATGCGAAGGACAACGACAAGTTTTCCATCATCGGCGCGATGATGGGCGCCGAGGTCCTCGACGCCAGCGCCGTGGGCGCCCTGGCCAAGCTTCTCTCGCTCGAGCAGATCCGCTCCCGCATCGTCGGTCTGATTCAGGCGCCGGCCACCAGGGTCGCGGGCGTGCTGCAAGCTCCCGCCGCCCAGCTCGCCCGCGTTCTTGGCGCCTACGCCGCCAAGGACGCGACTTAGGATTCGATCTCCATCCGCAACTAATCCGCTACCAAGAGGACCTTCACGGCCATGTCGAAACTAGAAAAAATCGTCGACGAACTCTCCGCCCTTACGGTCTTGGAGGCCGCCGAGCTCTCCAAGCTTCTGGAAGAAAAGTGGGGGGTCAGCGCCGCCGCGCCGCTCGCCATGGCCGCGGCCGCTGGAGCGGCTGGCGCCGCGCCGGCCGAGGCTGTCGAGGAGCAGACCGAGTTCACGGTTGTCCTGACCGGCGCCGGGGAAAAGAAGATCAACGTCATCAAGGAAGTGCGCTCGGTGCGTCCCGACCTCGGCCTCAAGGAAGCCAAGGATCTCGTCGAGGCCGCCCCCCAGAACATCAAGGAAAATGTCTCGAAGCAGGAAGCCGAAGAGGTCAAGTCCAAGCTCGAGGCCGCCGGCGCGTCCGTCCAGGTCAAGTAAGTCCGAAGGTGGACTCCATCCGGTTCGCGGCGATGATCGGAACTGCCGCGGGACGGGTTGGCACTCGCCCGGCGGCCGGCCCAGTCGCCAAAAACGACCTGGCGCCCCTTTCCATCTGGCGAGCGAAGGCCTAAGTACGCGTTCCTCTCAAACCAGAGACATCCTTTAGTCGCGCGCGCCCGCAGTCCTTGCGATGCGCGCGTTCAACGCCCCGAGGCGCGGTCCGCCGCCCTCAGACCAGCGCGAAGGGGCGCCGCGGCCTTCGAGGTCGCGGGATTTTTCCAGCGTCCGGCGAACGGCATGCGGTGGGGGAGGCGTCTCCCCCGCCCCCCGTCCGATCCGAGGGTGGACGCATGGACAAATGATCGCGCGGGAACCCCGCGCGCCCAAAGGGAGCCACGATGGCGCAATCGTTCACCGGCAAGAAGCGGATTCGGATGTCGTTCGGCCGCATTCCAGAAGCTGTGCGGATGCCGAATCTGATCGAGGTCCAGAGGTCGTCCTACGAACAGTTCCTCCAGCGCGACGTGCGCCCCGGCGAACGCCGCGACGAAGGCATCGAGGCCGTGTTCAAGTCGGTCTTTCCAATCAAGGACTTCAACGAGCGCGCCATGCTCGAATACGTGTCGTACGAATTCGAGGAGCCCAAGTACGACGTAGAGGAATGCATCCAGCGCGACATGACTTATGCCGCGCCATTGAAAGTAAAGCTGAGACTAATAGTCTGGGAGACCGATGAGGAGACTCAAGCCAGATCGGTGAAAGATATCAAGGAGCAGGACGTCTACATGGGCGATATTCCGCTCATGACCGACAAGGGGACCTTCGTCGTCAATGGCACCGAGCGGGTCATCGTCTCCCAGATGCACCGTTCGCCCGGCGTCTTCTTCGATCACGACAAGGGCAAGACCCACTCGTCGGGCAAACTGCTGTTCGCCGCCCGGATCATTCCGTACCGCGGCTCCTGGCTGGACTTCGAGTTCGACGCCAAGGACCTCGTCTTTGTCCGCATCGACCGTCGCAGAAAGCTGCCGGCGACCACGTTTCTCTATGCGCTGGGAATGGACGGCGAGGAGATCCTCAAGACCTTTTACGAGGTCGTGCCGTACGTGAAGCGGGGCGAAACCGGCTGGGCGACTCCCTACAAGGCGGAACGCTGGCGGGCGGCGAAGCCGGACTTTCCGCTCATCGACGCCGACACGGGCGAAGAGGTCGCGCCAGCTGGCGCCAAGATCTCCGCGCGCCAAGCCAAGCGCCTTGCCGACGGTGGACTGAAGACGCTTCTGCTTTCGCCCGAAGCGTTGGTTGGAAAATATCTCGCCCGCGATGAGGTGAACGCCCAGACCGGAGAGATATACGCCGAGGCGGGCGACGAACTCGACGCGGACTCGATCGCGGCTCTCGAGGAACAGGGATTCACGACCATCGATGTGCTCGACATCGATCACGTCACGGTCGGGCCCTATATGCGAAACACCCTCAGGGTAGACAAGAACGCGGTCCGCGAGGACGCCCTGTTCGATGTCTATAGAGTGATGCGTCCAGGAGAGCCGCCCACGGTCGAAGCCGCGGAGGCGATGTTCAAGAGCCTGTTCTTCGACCAGGAGCGATACGATCTCTCGTCCGTCGGTCGGGTGAAGATGAACATGCGTCTCGAACTCGACTGCGCCGACGACGTGCGCGTGATCCGCAAGGAGGATGTCCTTCAGGTCCTGAAGACTCTCGTCGGACTACGCGATGGTCGCGGGGAAATCGACGACATCGACAACCTCGGCAACCGCAGGGTTCGCTCAGTGGGGGAACTGCTCGAAAATCAATACCGCGTCGGGCTCCTGAGGATGGAGCGGGCGATCAAGGAGCGTATGTCGAGCGTCGACATCGACACCGTGATGCCGCACGACCTGATCAACGCCAAGCCCGCGGCCGCCTCGGTGCGTGAGTTCTTTGGTTCCTCACAGCTTTCGCAATTCATGGACCAGACCAACCCGCTCTCCGAGATCACCCACAAGCGCCGACTTTCGGCGCTCGGCCCAGGCGGCCTGACGCGGGAGCGCGCCGGTTTCGAGGTCCGCGACGTGCACCCGACCCACTATGGTCGCATCTGCCCCATTGAGACCCCGGAGGGCCCAAATATCGGCCTGATCAACTCCCTGGCGACCCACGCGGTGGTCAACAAATACGGCTTCATCGAGAGCCCGTACCGCCGGGTCAAGGAAGGCAGGATCACCGAGGAGGTGGTTTACATGTCGGCGATGGAAGAGGCCAAGCATGTCATTGCTCAGGCGAACATCCAGCTGAAAGACGGAGAGATCGTCGACGACCTGGTGCCCGGGCGGGTGAACGGCGAGCCCTCGCTGCTGCCCAAGGACCAGGTGGACTTGATGGACGTGAGTCCAAAGCAGGTCGTCTCTGTCGCCGCCGCGCTGATCCCGTTTCTGGAGAACGACGACGCCAATCGGGCGCTGATGGGATCGAACATGCAGCGCCAGGCCGTGCCCCTCATCCAATCCGACGCGCCCCTGGTGGGAACCGGAATGGAGGATGTGGTCGCCCGCGATTCCGGCGCGGTGGTCGTCGCCCGCCGCCCGGGGGTCGTCGAGCAGATCGACGGCACCCGTATCGTGATCCGAGCGACCGAAGAGAGCGACCCCACCAAGCCCGGCGTCGATATCTACAGGCTCTCCAAGTTTCAACGCTCCAATCAGAACACCTGCATCAACCAGCGGCCGCTGGTCCGTGTAGGCGACAAGATCGTCGCCGGCGACATCATCGCCGACGGTCCGTCGACGGATCTGGGCGAACTGGCCCTTGGCCGCAACGCGCTCGTCGCGTTCATGCCTTGGAACGGCTACAACTTCGAGGACTCGATCCTCATCTCAGAGCGGATCGTCCGCGATGACGTCTTCACCTCGATCCACATCGAGGAATTCGAAGTCATGGCGCGCGACACCAAGCTTGGTCCCGAGGAAATCACCCGCGATATCCCCAATGTCGGCGAGGAGGCCCTGCGCAACCTCGACGAGGCCGGGATCGTCGCCATCGGCGCCGAGGTGCTTCCCAGCGATATCCTCGTCGGCAAGGTGACCCCCAAGGGCGAGAGCCCGATGACCCCGGAGGAGAAACTCCTGCGGGCGATCTTCGGCGAAAAGGCCTCCGACGTGCGCGACACCTCCCTGCGGCTGCCGCCGGGGGTGGCGGGCACCGTGGTCGAGGTGCGGGTGTTCAACCGCCACGGCGTCGAGAAGGACGAGCGGGCTCTGGCCATCGAACGCGAGGAGATCGATCGGCTCGGCAAGGACCGGGACGACGAGTTCGCGATCCTGAACCGCAACATGACCGCGCGTTTGCGGGAGCTGCTCATCGGTCGCAACGCCGTCTCCGGGCCCAAGGGACTGGGTCGCGGCGAAATCACGACGGCCAAGCTCGAGGAAATTCAGCCGGGCCTGTGGTGGCAGATCGCCGTCGACGACGAGAAGGCAATGGGCGAACTGGAGGCCATGCGCCGCCTGTTCGATGACGCCCGCAAGCGGCTCGACCGCCGGTTCGAGGACAAGGTCGACAAACTCCAGCGCGGCGACGAACTGCCCCCCGGAGTGATGAAGATGGTCAAGGTCTTTGTCGCCGTGAAGCGCAAGCTGCAGCCTGGGGACAAGATGGCCGGCCGGCATGGCAACAAGGGGGTGATCTCCAAGATCCTGCCCATCGAGGACATGCCGCATCTTGAAGACGGCACGCCCGTCGACGTGGTGCTCAATCCCCTGGGCGTGCCCTCGCGGATGAACGTCGGCCAGATCTTCGAGACCCATCTCGGGTGGGCCTGCGCGGGCCTTGGTCGTCAGATCGCCGCTCTGCTGGAGGCCTGGCAGGCGGGTGGCCAGAGAAAGGCCCTCGTGGACCATCTTCGCGGCATCTACGGGAAGGACCAGGTCCTGCCCGACGACGAGGAAGAGCTGATCGAGCTGGCGCAGAACCTTTCCAAAGGGGTGCCGATCGCCACACCGGTCTTCGACGGCGCCCATATCAACGACATCGAGAACCTCCTGGAATCGGCGGGACTGAGCCGCTCGGGTCAGGTGAAACTACACGACGGTCAGACAGGCGAGGAATTCAAGCGCGAGGTCACCGTCGGGTACATCTACATGTTGAAGTTGCACCATCTTGTGGACGACAAGATCCACGCTCGCTCGATCGGCCCCTATAGCCTGGTCACCCAGCAACCACTTGGCGGCAAGGCCCAGTTTGGCGGCCAGCGTTTCGGGGAGATGGAGGTGTGGGCCCTGGAAGCCTATGGCGCGGCCTACACCCTCCAGGAGATGTTGACGGTGAAGTCCG
Source organism: Caulobacteraceae bacterium (assembly GCA_036511715.1). Classification (GTDB taxonomy): domain Bacteria; phylum Pseudomonadota; class Alphaproteobacteria; order Caulobacterales; family Caulobacteraceae; genus Acaudatibacter. Next base: position 325,997 of record DATCBS010000012.1, on the reverse strand, counting down.
ACGACGTCGCGGGCCGGACCAAGGTCTATGAATCGATCGTGCGCGGAGACGACGCCTTCGAGGCCGGAATCCCTGAAAGTTTCAACGTTCTCGTCAAGGAGATGCGCTCCTTGGGACTGAACGTGGAGCTGGAAAACAGCTGATCAAGGAGCGCGGGCGTCTCGCCCGCGACTTCGCCTAACGCGGGCGGGACGCCCGCGCTCCTTTCTCTTTTGGATACGCCATGAACCAGGAAGTCCTCAATATCTTCAGTCCGGTGGTCTCGGCGCCCACGTTCGACCAGATCCGGATTTCACTCTCCAGTCCGGAGAAGATCCGCTCGTGGTCGTTCGGCGAGATCAAGAAGCCGGAGACGATCAACTACCGCACCTTCAAGCCCGAGCGCGACGGCCTGTTCTGCGCCCGGATATTCGGCCCGACGAAGGACTACGAGTGCCTGTGCGGCAAATACAAGCGGATGAAGTACAAGGGAATCATCTGCGAGAAGTGTGGCGTGGAGGTAACCCTGGCGCGGGTCCGCCGCGAGCGCATGGGTCACATCGAGCTGGCTTCGCCGGTGGCCCACATCTGGTTTTTGAAGTCGCTTCCCAGCCGTATTGCGATGATGCTGGACATGCCGCTCAAGGATATCGAGCGGGTCTTGTACTTCGAATATTACATCGTCACCGAGCCCGGGCTCACGACTCTCAAACAACACCAACTCCTCTCCGAAGACGAGTTCGTCCGTTTTCAGGACGAGTTCGGCGACGACAGCTTCACCGGGGAAATCGGCGCCGAGGCCATCCAGGGTCTGCTCAAGGGAATCGATCTCGCCTCGGAGGCCGACAAGCTGCGCGAAGATCTCACCACCACCACCTCCGAGATCAAGCTGAAGAAGACTTCGAAGCGGCTGAAGATCATCGAGGCCTTCATCGAAAGCGGCAACAAGCCCGAATGGATGATCATGACCGTGATTCCGGTCATTCCGCCCGAGCTTCGCCCGCTGGTGCCGCTGGACGGAGGCCGGTTCGCCACCTCGGACCTCAACGATCTCTACCGGCGGGTGATCAACCGCAATAATCGTCTGAAACGGCTCATCGAGCTGCGCGCCCCCGACATCATCATCCGCAATGAAAAGCGGATGCTGCAGGAGGCGGTCGACGCCCTGTTCGACAACGGTCGCCGCGGCCGGGTCATCACCGGCGCCAACAAGCGGCCGCTGAAGTCGCTCGCCGACATGCTCAAGGGCAAACAGGGCCGCTTCCGCCAGAACCTGCTCGGCAAACGCGTCGACTATTCCGGCCGCTCGGTCATCGTGGTCGGTCCGGAGCTGAAGCTCCACGAGTGCGGACTCCCAAAGAAGATGGCTCTCGAGCTCTTCAAGCCCTTCATCTATGCGCGCCTCGACGCCAAGGGGCTCTCCGGCACCGTCAAGCAGTCCAAGCGGATGGTCGAGCGTGAGCAGCCGCAGGTGTGGGATATCCTCGAGGAGGTGATCCGCGAGCACCCGGTGCTGCTCAACCGCGCCCCGACATTGCACCGTCTGGGTATCCAGGCCTTCGAGCCGAAGCTCATCGAGGGCAAGGCGATCCAGCTGCATCCGCTGGTCTGCACGGCGTTCAACGCCGACTTCGACGGCGACCAGATGGCCGTCCACGTGCCTCTATCGCTCGAAGCTCAGCTCGAGGCGCGGGTGCTGATGATGAGCACCAACAACATCCTCTCCCCAGCAAACGGCAAGCCGATCATCGTGCCCTCGCAAGATATCGTGCTTGGCCTCTACTATCTGTCTCAAGCCGACGAGACCGCGCCGAAGCTTTCCGAGAAGGACGAACTCGAGCGCAAGAAGAAACTAAAGAAATTCAATGACATCGGTGAGATAGAGGCCGCTCTCGATGCTGGGGTGGTCACTCTGCACACCCGCATCATGGCGCGTTTCACCGAAATGGACGCCGAGAAGCGTTCGGTGCGCAAGGTCATCGAGACGACCCCCGGGCGGATGAAGATCGCCGCCCTCTTGCCCCAGCACCCGGCCATCGGCCACCGGCTGATCGACCGCAGCCTGACCAAGAAGGAGATCGGCAATCTGATCGATGTCGTCTACCGCCACTGCGGCCAGAAGGCGACGGTCATCTTTGCCGACCAGATCATGGTCCTGGGCTTCCGCGAGGCGGCCAAGGCCGGAATCTCCTTCGGCAAGGACGACATCATCATTCCCGAACGCAAACAGACCATTGTCGCCACCACGCGCAAACTCGTGGAGGAATACGAGCAGCAATACGCCGACGGCCTGATCACCAAAGGCGAAAAGTACAACAAGGTCGTCGACGCCTGGTCCAAGGCCACCGACCGCGTCTCCGACGAGATGATGGCCGAAATCTCCACCAGCCAGATCGACAAGGCGTCCGGCCGCGAGATGCAGATGAATTCGGTGTGGATGATGGCCAATTCCGGCGCGCGTGGCTCTCAGGCGCAGATGAAGCAACTGGGCGGCATGCGCGGCCTGATGGCCAAGCCCTCGGGGGAGATCATCGAGACCCCGATCATCTCCAACTTCAAGGAAGGGCTGACCGTTCAGGAGTATTTCAATTCCACTCACGGCGCCCGCAAGGGCCTGGCTGACACCGCGCTGAAGACGGCCAACTCGGGGTATCTGACCCGACGTCTGGTGGACGTCGCCCAGGACTGCATCATCACCGAGGAAGACTGCGGCACTACCCGCGGAATCACCCTGCGCGCGGTCGCCGAAGCCGGCGAGGTTCAGGTCTCCCTCGGCCAGAGAATCCTCGGCCGGTTCAGCGCCGAGGCGATCAAGGCCCCCGGCGCCGACGATGTCGTCGTGCCTGCGGACACCTACCTCGACGAGGATATGATCGAACTGATCGAGTCGGCCGCGGTGCAGTCGGCGAAAGTCCGCTCGGTCCTGACCTGCGAAGCGAAAACCGGGGTCTGCGGCGCCTGCTACGGGCGTGATCTGGCCCGCGGCACGCCAGTGAACATCGGCGAAGCTGTCGGCGTCATCGCCGCCCAGTCCATCGGCGAGCCGGGAACTCAGCTCACCATGCGGACCTTCCATATCGGCGGTGCGGTGCAGGTGGCGGAGCAGTCGTTCTTCGAAGCCACCAACGACGGCGTGCTGAAAATCTCGCCGGGTAACACCGTGACCACCCCCGATGGCGACGTCATCGTCATGAGCCGAAACCTCCAGGTGTCCATCCAGGTCGATGGCGTCGACCGGGAGACCTACAAGCCGCCGTATGGGGCTCGGCTGAAAGTGAAGGCGGGCGCCAAGATCAAGCGTGGCGTGAGGTTCGCCGAATGGGATCCCTACACCACCCCGGTCATCACCGAAGTGGAGGGAAAGGTCCGCTTCGAGGATCTCATCGAGGGCGTCTCGGTGCGCGAGGAGGCCGATGAAGCGACCGGCATCTCCAACCGGGTCGTGATCGATTGGCGCGCCTCCGCCAAGGGTTCCGACCTGCGACCAAGCGTGGCGGTCCTGGATGCCGACGCCGCCTACCGGCGTCTCGCGAGCGGTGGCGAGGCGCGATACCCGCTACCGGTCGGGGCGATCCTGTCCGTCGGAGACGGTGACGAGGTCAAGCCGGGCGACGTTCTTGCCCGCCTGCCCACCGAGAGCGCCAAATCACGCGACATCACCGGCGGTCTTCCGCGGGTGGCCGAGCTTTTCGAGGCCAGGCGCCCGAAGGATTGCGCGGTCATCGCCGAAATGGATGGTCGGGTCGAGTTTGGCCGCGACTACAAGAACAAACGCCGGATCAAGATCACCCCCGAAGAGGGAGACGCCGTCGAGTTCCTGATCCCCAAGGCCAAGCATATCGCCGTCCACGACGGCGACACCATCCGCAAGGGCGAGTATATCATCGATGGCAATCCCGATCCGCACGACATCCTGCGGATCCAGGGCATCGAGGCGCTCGCCGAGTTCCTGGTCGATGAGATCCAGGAAGTCTACCGGTTGCAGGGTGTTCCCATCAACGACAAGCACATCGAGACGATTGTGCGACAGATGCTGCAAAAGGTGGAGATCATCGAGCCCGGCGACAGCGGACTGTTGAAGGGCGACCATCTGGACAAGCCCGAGGTCGATGAAGAGAACGCCAAGGCCCAGCTGAGAAAGGGCCGCGCGGCGACAACCCAGCCGGTTCTGCTGGGTATCACCAAGGCTTCCTTGCAGACCCGCAGCTTCATCTCCGCGGCGTCTTTCCAGGAAACGACCCGCGTCCTCACCGACGCGGCCGTGCATGGCAAGCGCGACACCCTCGAGGGGCTCAAGGAGAACGTCATCGTCGGCCGCCTCATTCCGGCGGGTACGGGTTCGTATCTGCGCGGACTGCAACGCATCGCCGCGAGGCGCGACGAGGCCCTGGCCGCCAGTCGCGAAGCCGCCATGCCACCGCTCGAAGCACTCCCCGCGGAGATCGCCGCCGAAGCGGAAGCCGAGAAGGTCGGGGCCTAGGGGGCAGGCGCCTTCGGTCAGCGGACGAGGAGTCATTGGCCGACGAGGCGTTGGAGCCCTCGCCCGAAAAGGCCCTGGCGATCGCCGCGGATGGGCCGACGTGGCCCGGCCACGGCGCATCAATACGGTCGATCCCGAGTAAGCCGCGCGCGCCTCCCAGTGCGGCCTTTCCGCCGGGCCGGATTCTCGCTACGCCCAAAGGCGTATCGGGCGTCGGATGGAGGCTTCAGCCATGGCGGTCACCGCCGTTCACGACGCGCTTTCGGATGCTGAGTACCGCGTGCAACTTCGCAAGGCGGTGATCGCCGCCACGGTCGGAACGACCATAGAGTGGTACGATTTCTTCATATACGGCACCGCCGCCGGACTGATTTTCCCGAAACTGTTCTTTCCCACCCAAGACCCTCTGACCGGGACGCTCGCCGCCTTCGGCACCTTCTTCGTCGGCTTCGTCGGCCGGCCGATCGGGGCGGCGATCTTCGGTCACTTTGGCGACCGCATCGGCCGCAAGGCGACCCTCATCACCACCCTGCTGCTGATGGGCGCCGCCACCTTCCTGGTTGGCTTCGTCCCCAGCTATGCCGCGATCGGACCCTGGGCCGCGGTCGCCCTGATCGCCCTGCGCATGTTTCAGGGCATCGGCGTCGGCGGTGAATGGGGTGGCTCGGTGCTGATCTCGATGGAATGGGCGCGCGGGCACGGCGCCCGCGGTCTGGTTGCCTCCTGGCCGCAAATGGGCGTGCCGTTGGGCCTGTTCCTTGCGAATCTGGTGATCCTCGCGGTGAGCGCCTGGTCGGGGCCCGCCTTCTCCTCCTGGGGCTGGCGCATACCGTTCTTCCTCAGCATCGGTCTGATCGCAGTGGGCCTGTGGATCCGCCTGGGCATTCTCGAAACGCCAGTCTTCCGCCGGCTTGTCGAGACAAAGCGGATCGAACGGGCGCCGATTGTCGAGGTGATCAGGAAGCAGCCGCGCGAGATCGTCCTCTCAGCCTTGCTGCGCATGGCCGAGCAGGCGCCGTTCTACATCTTCACCGCCTTCGTGTTCTCCTATGCCGTCGGGACGCTGAAGATGTCGCGCGACCTGATCTTGGTGGCGGTGCTGGTCGCCTCCTGTTTATCGTTCGTCACCCTCCCGCTCGCCGGCCACATCTCCGACCGGATCGGGCGCAGGAAGATGTTCCTGATCGGCGCGGCGACCACCGGCTTGTTCGGCTTTGTCTATTTCGGCATGCTGGACAGCGCCAATCCGCTGGCGGTGTTCAGCGCCATCGTCTTGTCGTTGATTCCCACCAGCATGACCTATGGTCCCGAGGCCGCTCTGATCGCCGAGGCGTTCACCCCGCGCCTGCGCTACAGCGGCGCGTCGCTCGGCTACCAACTCGCCTCGATCGTCGCCGGCGGACCGGCGCCGCTCATCGCCACCGCCCTGTTCGCCACCTACCATACCGGCCACGCCATCGCGATCTACATCGCCGCCTGCGCGGTGGTGAGCCTGGTGGCGGCGCGCCTGATGCCGGACCACACCGGCAAGGACATCTCGGCGGAATATGCCGCGACGATGTAGGGTCGAGCGGTTGGTCCTGGACTGACAGCGTCGCCGCGACGCAGCCGGTGAAGGAATACGGGAATACGGGAATACGGTGCGGAATACGGGACACTGTACTAAACAGGTCGATAGCCGGCCAAGGCTGCGTCCTCCGGCCTGAGGCCGCCGCCGAAACCAGATCGAGATCGGATGCCGCGCGCGCTGCGTTGGGTGATCGCCTTGCTTGGAGGGATCGCCATTGCTTGGCCGATCAGCCTCGCGCTCACGGACGCGCTGAAGCCTCGCGAGGTCAAGAATTGGGAGGCGGGCCGGCCCGTTTTCGATCGGCAGCTTCCGCAGTCTGTGGCCGAAGGCTTGGTGCAAGACATTCAGCGGGAACGAAGGGTGCGCCAGATCGAGGCGAGGGCGCCCAACGAGGCGACCATCGTGATGGGGCGCTTCCTTGTCTCCCTTCCGGATCCGATAGACTTGGCGATTCTCGCCTTCGTCACTTTCGTGATCGCAAAGCTCCTGCCGCGCTGGCGGGCCAAAGCCGCCTTGCGACGGTGCACAGACCAAGGGCCGCATTAGCGGGCGCCGGGCCGGATCGGTGACAGTTCACCAAACATTGGCATGCCCGCTAAGCGGAAGGTGAATAAGTGCATGGCCTCGGTGTCCACCAAGCGCCCGGCGGCCCGCCGAGATGAGACATGTTGACATTTCGGCGACCAACGATTACATTTTGCAATGTAATGGAATTGGGCGTCACTCAACGCCGATGGGCGGGCGTCGGCGTTGTCAAGACGCTCTGCGGACGTTGAAAATGGGACCGAAAACGTCGAAGAACCGGCCCATCTTGGCGCCGACGCGTTGAAAATACGGACCGTTGCGTTGAAGAAATGGGACAAAGCGTTGAAGGAATCGGCTCTTTTTCAACGCCGGCCAACAGGCGCCGCGCAACCCTCATCCCTTGGATATGGTTTGCAAAATCGGCGTCAAACCGCCGACCTGACCCCGCCGGGCGTTGAAAAAACGATCCCGAATCTTCAACGCCCTCGGCAAGGCGCGTCGGCCGCCTGAACGGCGCTTCCCGGCCTCGGCAGGGCAGACACCACCGATCCCTTCCGCGGCCCGCCGACGCGGAAACCGGATGGAACTATTTGAATGCACCATCACCGGATCAGAACGGATCGAACATGGAATCTCCTGACCTGCTGGAACGGTTCGCCGCGCAATCGGCGGCCTTCGAGCGCACGTTCATCGATGATGATTGGTCTCGTCTCGAACGGTACTTCACCTCTGACGCCATCTACGAAGTGCTCGGACCGGGCGGAGAGCGTTGGGTCGGCAGAGCCGCCGTGCTGGCGGCCTTGCGGCGCGCCGTGAACAACTTCGATCGCCTGTGCGACTCGCGCGCCCTGCTTACCATCGAGGGCCCGGTTCAGGACGGCGCCGAGATCCGCAGGCAGTGGTCCTGCACATTCACGCTTTCGGGAGCTCCCAACCCGACGATCGATGGGAGCGAGCGCGCCGTCTACCGGGGCGAGCTGATCGAGTTGCTGCAGGAGAAGCTGACCGCGCGTTCTGGCGAGGCGCTCAATAGATGGGTCGCCCTCCATGGCTCGCTGTTGCGAAAACGTTGATCCGGTCCAGCGGGACGGAGGCTCCCTATTTGGTCGCCTCGGCGGGACAGACATCCCCGAGCCTGCGCGCATCGGTCGACGCCTCGGCAGAAATGGGAATTCCGGCGAGTTTGAAAGTCAGGTCGGCGGTCATCCTGAGGCTCGTCGGGGTGTAGGTCCCATGCCCGGAGATCTGGACCTTGCGGCCCTTCTTGTCGGTGCATTCGCCGGCGAATCTGATCTGACCATGGCCGATCGTCTGGGTCGGATAGGCGCAGGCGTAGATGTGATTGCTCGGCCCCATGAGGAACTTGGCCACATCCTTGGCGGTGACGCAGCGCCGATCGATCTTCGTGCTGGAAATGGGATAGACGACCTTGTTCACCGATTCCCAATAGCCGGGACGAATTGTATCCGCCCCCGCAGCCCCCCCCGCCGCAGGGGCGAGTACGAGAACAAGAACGATCGTGATCGGTGGCAATAGGTCGTTCAAGCGTTTTAATCCCGGTGGCGTCAGGGCTTGGGCGGGGTCAGACCATAGCCGAAACCGGGATCGCCCTGTGTGGTTCCGGGAGGAACGGCCTCGCGATATCTCCGGCCGGCTTCCTGGCGCGCGGCGTCGCGATCGAACTCGCGGCGGCGATCCGGCGAGATGTCATCCAGCTTCGGCGCATGGCTGAGATCGACGCCAAAACGTTCGCTGCACCTTGTACGCTCCTCGCTGCTGAGGCCGACCTCCGAGGCGTTTGCACATCCGACCAGGCTGCCGCGCAGACCAGAGCCTCCGCTGGGCATCGAACCGTAAGGATAGGGCGCGAGACCGCCAAGTCGCGAACCTGGAGGGGCCCCGGCCGTGGTTGCCGAAGGACTGGCGCCCGTAGGACCCTGCGGCGGCGACAGCGGCAGGGTGGGCACACCGGGCGGCGCCTTCTTTTCGGGCTTGTGCAGATTGAGGGGCGCGGGCTTCGCGGCGACTGGCGGCGCGGGGGCCTGCCGGGTCGGGGAGATGGCAGGTGAAGGCGCGGGCGCGGGCCTTGGGGTCGGCGCTCTGGGCAGGGGCGTCGGCTTGGGCGGCGCCGGCGTCGGCGGCGGCAAGGTGGGCAATTCCGGGGCCTTTGCGGGGAGGGGCTTGGGCAGGGCCCGCGGGCGGGGCGGAGGCTCTGGTGGAGTGGTTTTGGGTTGAGGCGGCTGAGGGCGCGGAACGATCTGCGGCGGTGGGGGTGAAATCTCGATCGGCTCTACGGTCACGATCTCGACGTCCAGCGGCGCGGGCGCCGGCGTTGGCAGGTCATAGGGCAGCGAGGACTCGTTGATGACCATCGCCAGGAGAAGAATGTGCACGCCCACCGAGAGCGCCAGGGCAAGGGCGCGGCTACCGCTCTTCCTGAACCTGGACAACGCTTTCAGCGATCCCTTCGCGACGCGGTTTGCATGACGGGCCGCACACTGCTGAGGCGATGGCGCACGGCGCACTGTCGTCGCTGCAACCCTTGACGGCAAGGGTTCCGGCGTCTAGAGACCGCCCTCTTTCGTTGAACCGGCTGTGCCTTGTTGGGATGTTCCCAATGAGGCAGACGCGGCTCGCGGAACGAACGGGCTGGGTGGTTCGCCGCCCGAGCTTGTCAGGGCCCGCTAGGATTGCGTATCGGGCCCATTCGTTTTTGCGGTCTTGTGCGTCCGAGTGGCCTTTTCTGCGCCAACCGGGCTGGTCTTTGAAACGGTCTGGCACACGCGGGCTGGAAGGCCTCAAGGGAAGTTGCGAGCGATATGGATCGTCAGAACATCCGCATCCGACTTAGGGCGTTCGACCATCGCGTGCTGGATCACTCCACCCGCGAGATCGTGAACACCGCCAAACGCACCGGCGCCACCGTGCGCGGTCCGATCCCGTTGCCGACGCTCATCGAACGGTTCACCGTCAACCGCTCGCCGCATATCGACAAGAAATCACGCGAGCAGTTCGAGATACGCACCCACAAGCGGATGCTCGATATTGTCGACCCGACGCCGCAGACCGTGGACGCCCTGATGAAACTCGAGCTGTCCGCCGGCGTGGACGTCGAGATCAGGCTCTAGAAGGGCGGGCCGTCAATGCGCACCGGCGTGATCGCAAAGAAGCTGGGGATGACCCGCCTGTTCGACGAGACCGGCGCTCATGTGCCGGTGACCGTCCTCAGTCTCGAGGGTTGCCAGGTCACCGCGCAGCGAACCGCCGAGAGGGATGGTTACGTCGCCCTCCAGCTCGGGGCTGGAGCGAAGAAGGCGAAGAATACCTCCAAGGCGATGCGCGGGCACTTCGCGAAGAGCCTGGTGGAACCCAAGCGCTGCGTCGCCGAGTTCCGGGTCAGCGAAGACAGCCTCATCGACGTCGGGGCGGAATTCACCGCTGATCACTTCGTCGCCGGCCAGAAGGTCGATGTCGCCGGTCTCACGGTCGGCAAGGGCTTTGCCGGGGCCATCAAGCGCTGGAACTTCGGCGGCATGCGCGCCACGCACGGGGTCTCGGTGTCGCACCGTGCTCACGGCTCGACCGGCCAGCGCCAGGATCCGGGCAAGGTCTTCAAGGGCAAGAAGATGGCCGGTCACATGGGCCAGGACAATGTGACGACGCTCAATCTCACCGTCTTCCGGGTCGACGTCGAGCGCGGCCTGATCCTGATCAAGGGCGCGGTTCCAGGGACCGAGGGAACCTTCGTCAAGATCAGGGACGCGGTGAAGAGCGCGCCCAGCGCCGACGCCCCCCGGCCCGGCGCTTTCCGACGTTCGGGCGCCACGGGCCAGCCAGAGCCCGCAGCAACCGATCAGGACGGGGCCGCGGCCGCCGGCGAAGAACAATGAAGATCGACGTCGTCAAACTCGAAGGCGGGCGAGGCGGCTCGCTCGATCTTCCCGACGCGATTTTCGGCCTCAAGGACATCCGCGCCGATCTGCTGCAGCGCTGCGTCACCTGGCAACTGGCGAAACGCCGGGCCGGCACTCACAAGGTCCAGGTGCGCAACGAGGTCTCACGGACCGGCAAGAAGATGTACCGGCAGAAGGGCACCGGCGGCGCCAGACACGGTTCGAGGCGCGCGGCCCAGTTCGTGGGCGGAGCAAGAGCGCATGGTCCGGTGGTGCGCAGCCACGAAATCGGACTTCCCAAGAAGGTTCGCGCCCTGGCTCTGCGTCACGCCCTTTCCTCGAAGGTCAGGGACGGCGCGCTCGTGGTGCTGGACGCCGCCAGCGCCAAGGCCCCGAAGACCTCGGCTCTGCGCGCGCAGTTCGCCGACCTGGGCCTGACCAATGTTCTGATCATCGCCGGCCCGGAAGTCGACGCAAACTTCAGACTGGCGGCCCGCAATATTCCCAACGTCGACGTGCTGCCGAACGCCGGTCTCAACGTCTACGATGTGCTGCGCCGGCGCACCCTGGTTCTGACCCGGGAAGCGGTCGAAGCCATTTCGGCGCGCTTCGAGAAACCGGAGGCGCCCTGACCATGGCCCTGACGCCTCGCCACTACGACACGATCCTCGCGCCGCTCATCACCGAGAAGGCGACCTTGCTCTCGGAGCACAACAAGGTCGTCTTCAAGGTCGCCAAGGACGCGACCAAGATCGAGATAGCCGCCGCGGTGGAGGAACTGTTCAAGGTCAAGGTCGTGAAGGTCAATACCCTGGTCCAGAAGGGCAAGACCAAGCGCTTCCGTGGCCGGCCCGGGCGGCGTTCCGACATCAAGAAGGCGATCGTGACCCTCCAGGAGGGGCAATCCATCGACATCACGACGGGGTTGTGAGGTAAGGTCATGGCGCTCAAGCAGTTCAACCCGACTTCACCCTCGCGCCGCGGCCTGGTCCTGGTCGACCGCAGCGAGCTGCACAAGGGCCGGCCGGAAAAGAGCCTCGTCGAGGGGCTCAACAAGACCGGCGGCAGGGGCGGCGGCGGGCGCATCGCGGTGCGCTTCCGGGGCGGCGGCGCCAAGCGGCTGTATCGCCGGGTCGATTTCAAGCGTCGGAAATGGGACGTCGCGGCCAGGGTCGAGCGTCTCGAATACGATCCGAACCGGACCGCCTTCATCGCCCTCATCAAATATGCCGATGGCGAGCTGGCCTACATTCTAGCTCCGCAACGGTTGAAGGTCGGCGACGAGGTGATCGCGGCGGAGAAGGTCGACGTGAAGCCCGGCAACGCTTCCCCCCTGCGCGCGCTCCCGATCGGCGCCATCATTCACAATATCGAACTCAAGCCCATGAAGGGCGGCCAGATGGCGCGTTCGGCCGGAGCCTACGCCCAACTGGTCGGGCGGGACGCCGGCTACGCCCAGATCCGTCTGGGCTCGGGCGAGCTGCGGATGGTGCCTGACGGCTGCATGGCCACGGTGGGCGCCGTTTCCAATCCCGACCACATGAACGAAGTGCTCGGCAAGGCGGGCCGCGTTCGCCACAAGGGTCGCCGCCCGCACGTGCGAGGCGTCGCCATGAACCCCATCGATCACCCGCACGGCGGGGGTGAAGGTCGCTCATCTGGGGGTCGCCATCCGGTGACGCCGTGGGGCAAGCCCACGAAGGGCAGCAAGACCCGCTCGAACACGGCCAGCGACAAGTTCATCATCCGCAGCCGCCACCAGAAGAAGGCCCGGTAAGCGCAGATGACCCGATCGGTTTGGAAAGGCCCCTTCGTCGACGGCTATCTGCTGAAAAAGGCGGAGGTCGCCCAGGGATCGGGACGCAAGGACGTGATCAAGACGTGGTCGCGGCGTTCGACGATCATGCCGGCGTTCGTCGGCCTGACCTTCGGCGTCCACAACGGCCAAAAGCATGTGCCGGTTCTCGTCGGCGAGGACATGGTCGGGATGAAGTTCGGCGAATTCGCCCCGACCCGGTACTTCCCCGGCCACGCCGCCGACAAGAAGGCGAAGAGGAAGGCATGAGCAAGAAAGCCAAGCCGCGCAGCCTTCAGCCCGCCGAGGCGATGAGCAAGGTGCGAAGCCTGCGCACCAGCCCGCGCAAGCTCAACCTGGTCGCGCAGTCGATTCGCGGCCTCAAGGTTCAGCGAGCGTTGAGCGAACTGGAGTTCAGCCCGCGCCGCATCGCCAAGGACGTACGCAAGGCGCTCTATTCGGCGATCTCCAACGCCGAGAACAACCACAGTCTCGATATCGACACCCTCATCGTCGCCCAGGCGTTCGTGGGCAAGAATCTGGTCATGAAGCGCTTCTCGGCACGGGCGCGCGGCCGCGCCTCGCGCATCGAGAAGCCATTTTCGGAGATCACCATCGTGGTTCGAGAGCAGGCCGAGGCCGGTTGAGAAGATGGGTCAGAAAGTCAATCCGATCGGACTTCGCCTGGGCATCAATCGCACCTGGGACAGCCGCTGGTTTGCGAGCGGCAACGAGTATGCGCGCCTGCTGCACGACGATCTCAAGGTGCGCCGGGAACTGAAGAAGCGCCTCAACCAGGCGGGAGTGTCGCGGATCATCATCGAGCGACCGCACAAGAAGTGCCGGATCACCATCTACGCCGCCCGTCCCGGAGTGATCATCGGCAAGAAAGGCGCGGACATCGAAAAGCTGCGCAAGGAACTCTCGGAGATGACCGAGGGCGATGTCCATCTCAATATCGTCGAGATCCGCAAGCCCGAGACCGACGCCCAACTGGTCGCGGAAAACATCGCCCAGCAGCTGGAGCGGCGGATCGCCTTCCGCCGCGCGATGAAGCGCTCGATGCAGTCGGCGATCCGCCTGGGCGCCAAGGGCGTGCGGATCTGCGTCTCCGGCCGTCTGGGCGGCGCCGAGATCGCCCGGATGGAGTGGTACCACGAGGGCCGCGTGCCGCTGCACACCCTGCGCGCCGACATCGACTACGGCTTCGCCGAAGCCAGGACGACCTACGGCATCATCGGGGTGAAGACCTGGATCTTCAAAGGCGAGGTCCTCGAGCACGATCCCATGGCCCTGGACAAACGTCTGGCCAGCGAGTCGGGGCCGGCGGGCGAGGGCGGAGGCAGGGACGGCCGCGATCGTCCCGACCGCCCGCCCCGGCGCGACCGCCGCGAGACGGCGAGCGCGTAGAAGGACCGCACGGCCATGCTCTCACCGAAAAAGACCAAGTATCGCAAGCAGTTCAAAGGCAAGATTCACGGTCTGGCCAAGGGTGGCTTCGCGCTCAACTTCGGCTCCCACGGCCTGAAGTCGACCCAGCCAGAGCGTATCAGCGCCCGCCAGATCGAGGCCGCCCGCCGCGCGATCACCAGGCAGATGAAGCGTCAGGGAAGGGTGTGGATCCGCATCTTTCCCGACGTGCCGGTGAGCGACAAGCCGGCGGAAGTCCGGATGGGCAAGGGCAAGGGGGCGGTGGAATATTGGGCGGCCCGCGTGGCGCCTGGCCGGATCATGTTCGAGATCGACGGGGTGCCCGACGATGTCGCGCGCGAGGCCCTGCGCCTGGGCGCCGCGAAGCTGCCGATCAAGACGCGGATCGTCACCCGGCTGGGCGCGGTTCTGGAGGTCGCTCCGTGAAGATCGACGATGTCCGCCGCCTGACCCCAGACCAGCTGACCGATCAGCTTCTGCAGTTGAAGAAAGAGCAGTTCAACCTGCGCTTTCAGGCGGCGACCAGCCAACTCGAAAAGAGCCATCGCGTGGAGGTGGTCCGCCGGGATATCGCGCGTATCAAGACCGTCCTGCGCGCCGGGCCGCCCCCCGGCCGGCCAAAGATCCAAAAGCAAAAACGCGAAGCGAAACAAGATGCCCAAGCGAATACTTGAAGGCGTGGTCGTCTCCGACAAGGGGGACAAGACGGTGGTGGTCAAGGTCGAGCGGACCTTCCTGCATCCCGTCCTGAAGAAGACCGTGCGCCGGTCCAAGAAATACCATGCTCATGATGAGGCCAATACCTACAGGACCGGCGAGTCCGCCAAGATTGTCGAGTGCGCCCCGAAGTCCAAGCTCAAGACCTGGGAAGTTCTGCCGAAGGCGGAATCTCAGGCGAGCGCCTGAAGTTCAAGGCGAAAAGGTTGTCCTCGAAATGATCCAGATGCAGACCAATCTCGAGGTCGCCGACAACTCGGGCGCGCGCCGCGTCATGTGCATCAAGGTGCTCGGCGGCGCGAAGCGCCGCTACGCTGGAGTGGGCGACCGGATCGTCGTCTCGGTGAAGGAGGCCATTCCGCGCGGCCGGGTAAAGAAGGGCGACGTGCTGCAGGCGATCGTCGTGCGCACCTCCTCGGCGATCAAGCGCAAGGACGGCTCGGTGATCCGCTTCGACCGCAATGCGGCGGTGCTCGTCAACAAGCAATCCGAGCCGCTGGGCACGCGCATCTTCGGTCCGGTTCCGCGCGAACTGCGCGCCAAGAACCACATGAAGATCATCTCTCTGGCCCCGGAAGTTCTCTGACATGTCCGCGAAGATCAAGAAGGGCGATCGCGTCGTGCTCCTGACCGGCAGGGACAAGGGGCGCACCGGCCAGGTCGCCAAGGTCCTGCCCAAGCAAGGTCGGGTCTTCGTGACCGGCCTCAATCTCGTGCGCCGGCACACCCGTCCCTCCCAGGGCGATCCCCAGGGCGGGATCAAGACCAAGGAGGCGAGCGTCCATCTCTCCAACGTCGCCATCACCGATTCCAAGGGCAAGCCCACTCGGGTCGGCTTCCGGGTAGAGGGCGAAAAGAAGGTGCGATTCGCAAAGACCACCGGGGAGGTGATCAATGGCTGACCCTGCCTACGAGCCGCGAATGAAGACCGACTACCGTCAGCGCATCCGCAAGTCGCTGAAGGAGCAGTTCAGCTATTCCAACGAGATGCAGATTCCCAAGCTCGACAAGATCGTCGTCAACATGGGGATCGGCGAAGCGGTGACCGATTCGAAGAAAACCCAGTCGGCGATGAAGGATCTGGCGGCGATCACCGGCCAGAAACCGCTTCCGACCAAGGCCCGAACCTCCATCGCCAACTTCAAGCTGCGCGAGGGAATGGTGATCGGCGCCAAGGTCACCTTGCGCAAGGACCGGATGTACGAGTTCCTCGATCGCCTGATCACCATCGCCTTGCCGCGGGTGAGGGACTTCCGGGGCTTGAAGCCGACCAGCTTCGATGGCCGCGGGAACTACGCCCTGGGCCTCAAGGAGCATCTGGTGTTCCCCGAGATCAACTACGACGAGATCGACCAGGTGTGGGGCATGGACATCATCGTCTGCACCACCGCCAAGACCGATGAGGAGGCGCGCGCGCTTCTCAAGGAATTTCAATTCCCGTTCACGAGCTAGGACGGGGGAAGAGAAGAGCCATGGCCAAGAAAAGCGCCGTAAACAGAAACAACATGGTCCGCGGCCTGGTAAAGCGGCTCTCGGCCAAACGCCTGGCTCTGAAAGCCACGGCGGAAAACGAGGCCCTGTCGCTCGAGGAACGCTTCGGCGCGCGGCTGAAACTCGCTCAGTTGCCGCGCAACTCCTCGCCCACCCGCATCCGCAACCGGTGCGAAGTCACCGGCCGGCCGCGTGGCTACTACCGCAAGTTGAAGATGAGCCGGATCGCCCTGCGCGACCTTGGTTCTTCGGGCCAGATCCCCGGGCTCGTGAAGTCGAGCTGGTGAGAAGGGTGTAACAAACAAGATGGTCAACGACCCCATCGGCGACATGATCGCCCGCATCAAGAACGCCGCCACCCGCAAGCGGGCCAGGGTGCTCACGCCCGCCTCCAAGATGCGCGAGCGCGTTCTCGGCGTGCTCGAATCCGAGGGCTACATCCGGGGCTTCGCCTTGGTGCAAAAGCCCGGCGCCTTTCCCGAGTTCGAAGTCGAACTCAAATATTTCGACGGCGAGCCGGTCATCGCCGAGATCAGCCGCGTCTCTAAGCCGGGACGGCGGGTTTACGCCTCGATCGCCGATCTGAAGCCGGTGAAGAACGGTCTGGGCATCTCGATTCTTTCGACGCCCAAGGGCGTGATGTCCGACACCGCGGCGCGGGAAGCCAACGTGGGCGGCGAAGTTCTCTGTCGGGTCTACTGAGATGTCGCGCATCGGCAAGCAGGTGATCGGCGTGCCCGCCGGCGTCACGGTCGAAGTGGAGGGCCAGACGGTGTCCCTGAAGGGCCCAAAGGGCGCCCTCTCATGGACGGTGAACGAGGAGATCGCGGTGAAGCTGGAGGGCGACGAGCTTTCCTTCGCGCCTCGGGCGGACACCGCTCGCGCCCGCGCCATGTGGGGCCTGTCGCGGAGCCTGGTGAACAACATGGTGGTGGGTGTCACCCGCGGCTACGAGGAGGTGCTGGAGCTGGTCGGCGTCGGCTACCGGGCGACCATGAAGGGCCAGTCCCTGGCCATGCAGCTGGGCTTCTCGCACGAGGTGGAGCTCGCGCCTCCGCCGGGAATCGCCTTCGCCTCGCCAAGGCCCGTGGAGATCCGGATATCGGGCATCGACAAGCAGCTCGTCGGCGAAACCGCCGCGCGCATCCGCAAGATTCGCCCGCCCGAACCCTACAAGGGCAAGGGCGTTCGCTACGCCGGCGAAGCGGTCCGGCGTAAGGAAGGCAAGAAGAAATAGGCCATGGCTCTCTCAGCCCGCGACTCGGCGAAGACCCGCGCCCGGCGCGTCCGCACCCGTCTCAGGAAGATGGCGAGCGGTCGTCCCCGGCTGTCGGTCTTCCGCTCCGCCAAGAACATCTACGCCCAGGTCATCGATGACGCCAAAGGGGTGACCCTGGCGGCGGCCTCGTCCCTGGAAGCGGGTAAATCCGCCAAGGGCGCGGACCGCCAGGCGGCGGCCAAGGTGGGCGCGCTTCTGGCCGAACGCGCCCTTCAGAAGGGCGTCAAGGACGTCGTCTTCGACCGCGGCGGCTACATCTACCATGGGCGGATCAAGTCCCTGGCCGATGCCGCCCGCGAAGCCGGCCTCAATTTCTGAGATACCCTGGGAAAAAGAAGAGAACGAAATGGCGCGTGAACCACAAAGGGGAGGCGGGGACCGTCGGGGCGGCCGCGACCGCAACCGCAACGAAGAGCGCGGCGAGGGCGAGATCGTCGAGAAGCTCGTGCACATCAACCGCGTCGCCGCGACGGTGAAGGGCGGCAGGCGATTTTCGTTCGCGGCCCTGATGGTCGTCGGCGACCAGAAGGGCCGGGTGGGCTTTGGCCACGGCAAGGCCCGCGAAGTCCCCGAAGCGATCCGCAAGGCGACCGAGGAAGCCAAGAAGACCATGATCCGCGTCCCGCTGCGCGAATCTCGCACCCTGCATCACGACGGCCAGGGTCGCTGGGGCGCCGGCAAGATCATGATGCGCGCCGCCCCCCCGGGCACCGGCGTCATCGCCGGGGGACCGATGCGGGCGATCCTCGAAACCCTGGGGGTCCAGGACGTGGTCGGCAAGTCGGTGGGCTCGTCGAACCCCTACAACATGATCCGCGCCACCTTCGAGGCCCTCAAGCGCCAGGCCTCGCCCCGCCAAGTCGCCGCCAAACGCGGCAAGAAGGTCGCCGAAATCGTCGGCCGCCGCGCCGACGGCGCGATGGATACGGCGGAGGGCTGAAGGAACCCGACATGGCCAAGGTCACCGTTCGCCAGACGGCGAGCCCCATCCGCCGCAGGAAGGACCAGCGGGCCACCCTCGTGGGCCTGGGTCTCAACCGCATCGGCCGCACCGCGGTCCTGGAGGACACCCCCTCGGTTCGCGGCATGATCGGCAAGGTCGCGCACATGGTCGAGGTGGTGGAGTAGGAAAACGGAAGTCCCCTCCCGCTCTTGGGGAGGTGGCCTTCGCGCAGCGGCGTGACGGCGGTTGGGTGGTCCGCGGAGCCCCACCCGTCCCGCCTCGCGGTCCACCCTCCCCATGAAGGGGAGGGAGGAAAACACAACAGCCGAGTCGGGCGTAACGCCTGGCGACAGAACCGGAAGAAGAGGCGCAGGCGGAATGACCAGACTGAACGAACTCTCCCCCAGCCCAGGGGCGACCAAGCCGCGGATGCGCGTCGGCCGCGGTCCGGGCTCCGGCAAGGGCAAGACCGCCGGCCGCGGCGTCAAGGGCCAGAAAGCGCGAAGCGGCGTGGCCATCGCCGGGTTCGAGGGCGGCCAGATGCCGTTGCATATGCGGGCGCCCAAGCGCGGCTTCAACAATCCGCGTCGCAAGCAGTTGGCCGAGGTGAACTTCTGGCGGCTCGAACAGGCCATAGCGGCGGGCAAGCTGGACGCCAAAAAGCCCATCGACGGCGCGGTCCTTCTGGCTGCGGGCGTGGTGCGGCGCGTCAAGGACGGCGTGAAGCTGCTCGGCGCCGGCGATCTCGCCGCGAAGCTCGATATCACCGTCTACGCCGCCTCGCAGTCGGCCCGGGCGGCGGTTGAGAAAGCCGGGGGCAAGCTCACCGAGACCAGGCCGCGCGCCGCCTCCACGGCGCCGGCCGAGGACGCTTAGCGCCGGCGGCAGGATTTGCAGGCTCGCCGATGCGCTCGCGGCGGCCTATTTGGGAAACGAGCATGACCGAGTCTGAAGGGACCTGAATGGCTTCGGCCGCCGAACAGCTAGCCGCCAACATGAACTTCGGCGCCTTCCAGAAGGCGACCGAACTGCACAAGCGCATCTGGTTCACGCTGATCGCGATGGTGATTTACCGGCTGGGGACCTACATCCCCATTCCGGGAATCAACGCGGCCGCCTTTGCCCATGCCTTCGAGGGTCAGTCGAAGGGCATATTGGGCATGTTCAACATGTTCTCGGGCGGCGCGGTGCGGCGGATGGCGATCTTCGCCCTCAACGTCATGCCGTACATCTCCGCCTCGATCATCGTCCAGCTCCTGCAGACCACCTATCCGCCGTGGGAGAAGCTGCGCAAGGATGGCGGGGAGGCCGGCCGAAAGCAGCTCAATCAGTACACCCGGTACCTGACCGTCGCCCTGGCGGTGTTCCAGTCGTTCGGCATCGCCGTGGGCCTCTCCAACAGCCCCGGCATCGTCGATCAGCCGGGGATATTCTTCATCCTCTCCACCGTGGTCACCCTCACCGGTGGGACGATGTTCCTGATGTGGCTGGGCGAACAGATGACCAGCCGGGGCGTGGGCAACGGCATTTCCCTGATCATCTTCGCCGGCATCGTCGCGCGCCTTCCGGTGGGTGTCTGGACGCTGCTTCAGGAAGCCAGGGTCGATTCCTCCAAGAGCCTGCAGATCTTCGCCTATCTCGGCCTGGCGGTGGCGGTGATCCTGTTCATCGTGTTCATGGAGCGCGCCCAGCGCCGCCTGCTGATCGTCTATCCCAAGCGCCAGGTCGGCAACCGGATGATGGGCGGCGAGAACTCGTTCCTGCCGTTGAAGATCAATGTCTCGGGGGTCATTCCGCCGATCTTCGCCTCTTCGCTGCTGCTTCTGCCCGCCACCGCGCTGGGCTTCCTCGCCACCGCGCATCTTCCCGATTGGGCGCAGTGGCTGCCGCTCTTCGTCGGCCAGATGACGCACGGCAAGCCGCTTTTCATCGTCCTCTACGGCGCGCTGATCATCTTCTTCTGCTTCTTTTATACCTCGGTCGTCTTCAACCCCGATGACACCGCCGAGAACCTTCGCAAGTATGGCGGCAACCTTCCCGGCATCCGGCCGGGCAAGCGCACCGCCGAATACATCGACTATGTGCTCACCAGGCTCACCCTGATCGGGGCCATCTACATCACCCTGGTCTGCCTTCTGCCGGAGGTGCTGTCCGGCAGCAGCGGGACCTACGCCTTTGGCGGGACCTCGATCCTCATCGTGGTTTCGGTCACCATGGACACCGTGGCGCAGATTCAGTCGCATCTGCTGGCGCACCAGTACGAGGGGCTCATCAAGAAGTCCAAATTGAGAGGCGCCCGCCGCTGAGCAGGGCGGCGCGGGACGGGGAGGAAAGGGATGAACCTGATCCTGTTCGGCCCGCCCGCGGCCGGCAAGGGAACCCAGGCGGCGCGGCTGGTGGCGGCCCGCGGGATGATTCAGCTCTCCACCGGCGACATTCTTCGCCGGGCCATCGCGTCGCGATCGGAACTCGGGCTGCGGGTCGAGGATATCATGCGCCGCGGCGAGCTCGTCACCGACGAGATCGTCATCGGATTGATCGAGGACCGTCTGCCGGAGCTGGATGCGTCCGGAGGCGCGATCTTCGACGGCTTCCCCCGCAGCCTCGCCCAGGCGCAGGCCCTGGACGCGATGCTCGAACGCCGCGCGCACCGGATCGATCTGGTCCTGCGTCTCAGGGTCGACGACGAAGTGCTGATGAGCCGGATCGCCGGACGCTTCGCCCAGAGCGGGCGGGCTGACGACAATCCCCAGGCCTTCGAGATCCGTCTGGCCGCCTACAACCGCGATACCGCGCCGCTCATTTCCTACTATCAGCGCCAGAACAAGCTCATCGAGGTCAACGGAATGGCCCCGGTCGCCGAGGTGGCCGCCGCCTTGGACGCGGCGATCGACGGGCCGCGGTTCTGAGCCGCGGTCAAAACTTCTCGCCTTGCTCCTGAAAGGCGGCGCGTGAATGGTGCGGCCGATGAGCAAGCCCGCCCTTCAACCAGACGCCTTTGCCCGGGCGGTCGAACGATTTGCCCGGGCAGGCAAGCTTTCCGCCGCCGGTATGATGCTCAATTGGGATGCCCAGACGATGATGCCGCGCGGCGGAGCGTGGGCGCGCGGGGAGCAGATGGCCGCCTTGACCGAGACCTCCGCGGAGCTGATCGGCTCGCGCGCGGCTCTCGACGAGCTGGAGGAGGCCGAGGCCATGGCCGGCGCTCTCGACCCGGTCGAGCGGGCCGACCTTCGCGAAATGCGCCGGCTCTGGGCCCATGCCTCGGCGGCGCCGAAGGAACTGCAGGCAGCCAGGGCGCGGATCGCCCAGACGTTGCAGTCGACGTGGGTGGCTTCGAAGGCGGACAACGATTTCGCGAGCTTCGCCGCGCCTTTCGGCGAACTCCTGAAAGTCATTCGCGAGATCGCCTCGGCCAAGGCCGAAGCGCTTGGACTCACCGCCTACGGGGCGATGATCGACGAAAACGACCCCGGCGTCGGCGAGGGGCTGATCGATCCGATCTTCGCCGACCTCGCCCATTGCCTCCCACCGCTCATCAGCGAGGTGCATGAGCGCCAGGGCCGGTGGCGGGCGCCCATCGCCTTCCCGGACGGGGCTGTCGGACGCCAGAGCGTGCTCGCCCACCGTCTGGCCGCCGCGGTCGGCCATCGGCCGGAGAATTTCCGGATCGACGTCGCGCCCCACCCGTTCTCGGTCCCCCACAGCCCCGGAGATGTTCGTTTCACCACCCGTTACGATGTGGCCAATCTGCGCTTCTCGGTCATGGCGACCCTGCATGAGGCCGGGCATGCGATGTACGAGTTCAACCTCCCGCGCGATCTGGCGTTTCGGCCCGCGGGACTGGCCCGGGGCGCCACCATGCACGAGAGCCAGTCGCTGTCCCTCGAGATGCTCGCAGGTCGCAGCCGGGAGTTTCTGACCTTCCTCGCCCCGATGATGGCCGAGACGTTCGGAGGCGAAGCGGCGGCATGGTCGCTCCCCAATGTGCTCAATATCTGGCGGCGCCTGGGCGATGGTTTCATCCGCGTGGAGGCCGACGAGCTCTCCTATCCTCTGCACGTGATCCTGCGCTATCGCCTGGAGCAGGCCCTGATGTCGGGCGATCTGGCGGTGGCCGACATTCCCGGCGCCTGGAACGAGCTCTTCGAGAAGCTGCTGGGCCGCGCGCCGCCGAGCCTTGCCCAGGGCTGCCTGCAGGACATCCATTGGGCGGCCGGTCTTTTCGGCTATTTCCCCAACTACGCCATGGGCGCGGTCCTCGCCGCCCAGTTCTTCGAGCGGGCGACGGCCAACGATCCCGAGATCCTCCCGGCGCTGGCGCGGGGAGACTTCGCGCCTTACTTCGCCTGGGTCCGCCCGCGCATCCATGAGCGCGCGAGCCTCATTGACTTCGCCTCCCTCGTCGGCCAGGCGACCGGGCGGCCCCTCGACACCGGCGCATTCAAACGCCACCTGACGCGGCGATATCTGGAGGAGGCGCAGCCTTAGAGCGACGCCTGGATCGAGGTCAGGCGGCGAGCCGCGCGGGCCGGGTGATCTTCACCGGCGCGCTCTCGAGGATCATCCAGATGGCGGCCTGGCCGATGACCGTGGCCCCGACGAGATACCAGGCCGGGGCCATGGGGCTGCCGGTGATCTTGATCAGCCAGGTGATGACCAGCTGGGTGGTCCCTCCGAAGAGCGCGATGGAGGAGGCGTAGATGGTGGCGAAAGCGCCGCCGCGAATGCGTTTGGGGAGCGTCTCGGCCACCGCCGCATAGAAGGCGCCGGCGCCCATCGTGCCCGCGACACCCAGCGCCACGGTCCCGGCGATGAGGGCCAGGGCGCTGCGCGCGTGGATGATCCAGAAGAAGACCGGCAGGACGAGAAGCAGGTAGGCGAGGTTGGGCCAGATCATTACCGGCCGGCGGCCGATGCGGTCGGAGAGCCAGCCCCCGTAGAGCACGGCGACGACACCGGCCAAGTTGCCAAGCGCATTGCCCAGAAACGACATCCCCGGGGGCATGTGCAGCGTGCCCTCGGCAAAGGTGGTCATATAGTTGAAAACGTAGGTTCCGATCGTCCCCCCGGCGAGGGCGAGGAGGGCAAGGGTGATGATCCGGTAGTTCTCGCGGATGGCGCCCACCACCGTGGTCGCCGTGGAGGCCTTGGCGGTCGCTTCCGGGGCGTGCAGGGTTTCGGGCAGCGTGCGCCGGATCCAAAGTCCAAAGGGCAGGGTGACGGCCCCGAGCAGGAAGGCGATGCGCCAGCCGTAGGCGTCGAGGGCCGCGGGCGCCATGACGCTGGAGAGGCCGACGCCGACGAGGCCGCCAAGCGTGGCGGCGATTCCCTGGCTCGCGCCCTGCCACGAGACGGCGAGGCCCCGGCGGTTCAGCGGCGCCGCCTCGAGGAGATAGGCCGTGGTGGGGCCGACTTCGCCGCCAAGGGAAAAGCCCTGAACCATGCGCGCCGCGATCGCCAGGATGGGGGCGGCGATCCCGATCGTGGCGTAGGAGGGAATGAGGGCGAGCGAGATGATCGCCGCGCCCATCAGAGTGAAGCTGAGCATCATCGCCGGCCGGCGGCCGACGCGGTCGGAATAGGCGCCGATGACGATGGCGCCGATCGGCCTGGTGATGAAGCCGGCCCCGAACGTCGCCAGGGAGAGCATCAGGCTGCCGTAGGCGTTGTGCGAGGGAAAGAAGGCGTGGCCGATCTGGATGGCGAAGAAGGCGTAGGTGATGAAGTCGTAGAATTCCAGGGCGTTGCCGACCGTCGCTGCTGCGACGGAGCGGCGCGCGAGCGCCACCTGCGCCGCTGGCCCGCCCGCGCTCGGCGCCAGGCCAGACAGGAGCCGTCCAGAGGCTTCAGTTACGCCAGGGTCCGCGGGCTCGACCATTGTCGGCCATTGAGACAGCTACCGGTTCGCGCGGCAACAGCGCAGACCGCGCGCTCCACGCCGCGCGCCGGAGTTCGCCGCCTTGCCGGCCTTCCGTGGACGAAGGGATTGATTTGCCGCGGAAGGGGGGTCGGAGGCGGTTTTGAGGGCCCGCGGTCCTTGACCTTGCGCCGGCCATACCTATAACAAGCACCTTCCGCGAAAGGGCGCGATCGGCGCGCCGGCCCTGCCGCCTGAACGGCGCAGGACCGGGCATGCTTTTCGCGCTTCTCGGCGTGAGTGAGGAGAGGATCTGCGTGGCCCGTATCGCAGGCGTCAACATTCCCACCAACAAGCGCGTCGTGGTCGCGCTCCAGTACATCCACGGCATCGGCCAGACCCGGGCGCACCAGCTTCTCGCGAAGGTTGGAATCAACGAGGCCCGGCGGGTCAACCAGCTGACCGACCAGGAAGTGATCCACATTCGCGAGGCGATCGACCGGGACCACCAGGTGGAGGGCGACCTTCGCCGCGAAACCGCGGTCAACATCAAGCGGCTGATGGATCTGGCCTGCTATCGCGGCCTTCGCCACCGCAAGGGCCTGCCGGTTCGCGGCCAGCGCACCCACACCAACGCCCGCACGCGCAAGGGCCCCGCAAAGCCGATTGCCGGCAAGAAGAAATAAGAGAGCCCTAAAAACCGATGGCCAAGGAACCGGCGCGCGTCAAAAAACGCGAGCGCAAGAACATCACCTCGGGCGTGGCCCACGTGAACGCCTCGTTCAACAACACCATGATCACCATCACCGACGCCCAGGGGAACACCATTTCCTGGTCCAGCGCCGGGACGATGGGGTTCAAGGGTTCGCGCAAGTCGACGCCCTATGCGGCGCAGATGGCCGCGGAGGATGCGGGCAAGAAGGCCGCCGAGCACGGCGTTCGAACCCTGGAGGTGAACGTCTCCGGGCCCGGTTCGGGCCGGGAATCGGCGCTGCGCGCCTTGCAGGCGGCCGGCATGACCATCACCACCATCCGCGATGTCACCCCCATCCCGCACAACGGTTGCCGCCCGCCCAAGCGCCGCCGCGTCTAGAGATTTCGAAACACTATCCGCCGGCCCTCGCCCAACCGCCTTTCAAGGGACCGGACCCCATGCCGACTTCAGGACAAGCGCCCGTGATCGAACGAAACTGGAACGAACTCATCCGCCCGGAAAAACCGATGATCGA
Source organism: Caulobacteraceae bacterium (assembly GCA_036511715.1). Lineage (GTDB taxonomy): Bacteria > Pseudomonadota > Alphaproteobacteria > Caulobacterales > Caulobacteraceae > Acaudatibacter. The sequence continues at coordinate 300,805 of DATCBS010000012.1, read as the reverse complement.
GCTGGGGGCCGACGCCTCCCGCAAGGCGCGGATCGTCGCAGAACCCCTGGAGCGGGGATTTGGCGTGACCCTCGGCAACTCGCTGCGCCGGGTGCTGCTCTCCAGCCTTCAGGGCGCCGCGGTGATCTCGATCCACATCGACGGGGTTGTCCACGAGTTCTCCTCCCTCGAGGGCGTGCGCGAGGACGTCGTGGACATCGTCCTCAACATCAAGCAGCTCGCCCTGCGGATGCACGCCGAAGGGCCCAAGCGCATGACCCTGCGCGCGACCGGCCCGGGGCCGGTCACCGCCAAGCAGATCGAGGCGCCCTCCGACATCGAGATCCTCAATCCCTCGCACGTCCTGCTGACCCTCGACGAAGGCGCGTCGGTGCGCATCGAGTTCACGGTCCAGAACGGCAAGGGCTATGTGCCGTCGGAGAAAAACCGTCCCGAGGACGCCCCCATCGGGCTCATTTCGGTGGACGCCCTCTACAGCCCGGTCAAGCGCGTCGCCTATCGCGTCGAACCGACGCGCCAGGGCCAGAGCCTCGACTACGACAAGCTGATCATGGAGGTCGAGACCAACGGCGCGGTCTCGCCGGTGGATGCGGTGGCCTACGCCGCGCGCATCCTCCAAGACCAGCTGCAGGTGTTCATCACCTTCGACGAGCCCAAGAAGAAGCTCGACGGCGAGGCCAAGCCCGAACTGCCGTTCAACCCGGCGCTGCTGAAGAAGGTCGACGAGCTTGAACTCTCGGTCCGTTCGGCCAACTGCCTGAAGAACGACAACATCGTCTACATCGGCGATCTGATCCAGAAGACAGAGGCCGAGATGCTGCGGACCCCCAACTTCGGTCGCAAATCCTTGAACGAGATCAAGGAAGTCCTTGCCAACATGGCCCTGCATCTGGGTATGGACGTCCCCAACTGGCCGCCGGAGAACATTGAGGATCTGGCCAGGAAGTTCGAAGACCAAATCTAAGGCCGGCCCTTCTTTCGGAGACCTCGCCATGCGCCATGGCTACGCACGACGAAAACTGGGCCGGACCAGCGCCCACCGCACCGCCATGTTCGCCAACATGTCGGCGAGCCTGATCAAGCACGAGCAGATCGTCACCACCCTGCCCAAGGCCAAGGAACTTCGCCCCTTCGTTGAAAAGCTCGTCACCCTGGCCAAGAAGGGCGACCTGCACGCCCGCCGCCTGGCGATCTCCAAGGTCCGCGATGTCGACCAGGTGGGCAAGCTCTTCGCCACCCTTGGACCTCGCTACAAGACCAGGCGGGGCGGCTATCTCCGGGTGCTCAAGGCCGGCTTCCGCCACGGCGACAACGCCGCCATGGCGGTCATCGAGTTCGTCGACCGCGACGTCGCCGAAAAGGGCAAGGACTCCGGACCCACCCAGGCCGCGGCCGAATAGCCGCCACGACCAGACGCTCAGGCGTTGCGGGCCATCAGGCCGCCGTCGACGGGGATCACCGCCCCGGTGATGTAGGAGGCTGCTGGCAGGCACAGGCTGAGCGTCATGTGCGCCACTTCCGCCGGATCGCCGTAGCGGCGCAGCGCCGTGCGCCGCCGCGCGAAGATGGCCCTGCTCTCTTCGGGTATGGCGGCGGTCATCCCGGTGAGGATCGGTCCGGGGCAAATGCAGTTGACGGTGATCCCTTCGGGTCCCAGCTCCACCGCCAGGGCCCGGGTCAATCCCGCCACCCCGGCCTTGGCCGCCGCATAGACGCTGTTGCGGGCGCTGGCCCCGAGGGCCTCGGTGGAAGCGATGTTGACGATGCGCGGGCTGGAAGACTGGCGCAGCCAGGGCAGGGCGGCGCGGACGATGCGCTGGTGCGCGGTGAGCAGGATCGGCAGGTGTGTCTCCCACAGGGCGTCGTAGCCCTCGTCGTCGATCCTGGCGCCGCGCGCGACGCCGGCGTTGTTGATGACGAAATCCAGGCCGCCGAAATGCTCGGCGATCTCGCGCACGCCATCGCTGATCGCGCTTGCGTTCGCCACGTCCAGCGTCCAGGCGCGCGCCTCGCCGCCCTCGGCGAGGATGTCGGCGGCGACGGCTTCGGCCCCCTTGGCCTCGACGTCGGTGACGGCGACGCGCGCGCCCTCACGAGCGAAGACGTGCGCTGTCGCCCGGCCCATGCCGCTGGCCGCGCCGGTGACGAGGACGATCTTGCCTTTGATCGACCGGCTCAGGTCGACGACGACATCCATCAGGCTTCTCCCTTACGTCGCGCCCGGCGCTCCTGCCGATAGTGGTGGAACTGGGCCAGCTGGTTGACCAGCAGCGCCAGCTGGAAGACCACGGTGGCAACGATCCTCACGACGCTCGTCCCCGAGCCCATGGCCTGACCAAGGCCGCGCAGGCTGGCGATGATGCCGAACACCAGCCCGGCGCCGAGGATGACGGTGTAGGTGCGCCCCAGATGGAGGTGCAGCCAGGCGTCGAGCCGGTCGGCGCCGCGGGTGATGAGACCGATCATGGGGGTTCGTGGCTCCGGTCACGGGAGAGGCCCGGGGGGCATGTCGTTACGGCCGTCGTAGCGGGTGATCGTCAGGGCGAACACGTCGACGCCCTCCAGGCAGCGCGCGTTCACCGATACTCGATCGCCGGGATAGGGCATACGAAACAGCGGCGTGCCGCACCTGGGGCAGAACTGGTGGCCCCCGATGTCCCGCCACATGTAGCTCGCCAACGTCCGCTTCTCGCTGATCAGGCGGACCGCGGACTGCATGACCTTCCAGTGCAGGAACCCCGACCGTCGGCAGGTGGAGCAGTTGCACTCGACAAGGTCGGCGAGGTCTGCGTCGACCTCGACGCGGATGTCGCCGCAATGGCAGGAAAGGGCATAGGGTCGCGGCATCTTCACGCCTCCGTCGCCTGGGAATATCTGAACGCTCGACGGACAGTTGACCACCGTCGCCCCCGGGGAGCCAAGCTTGGAACTGAAGGCCACCCGCTACGAGGTCAGCGAGGCCATCGCCACCATCACCCTGGCGCGGCCGAAGCGGCGCAACGCCTGGACCGGGCGGATGCACGGCGAATACCGCTGGTGCTTGATGCAAGCCAACCAGGATCCGGCGGTCCGCGTCATCGTCGTCACCGGCGATCCGGCTGGCCGGGCCTTCTGCGCCGGCGCTGATCTCTCCGCGCTCGAGGGCCACGCGCAGAAGGGCCGCTACGATTCCGGAGTCGGCGAGGATATCGCCATGCCCGGCTTTGGCGTCGATCCGCGCTTCGACGCCAGCTTCGCCTACCACTTCGGCCTCGACAAGCCGGTGATCGCCGCGATCAACGGCGCGGCGGCCGGTGTCGGCCTGGTGCTCGCCGCCTTCGCCGATCTGCGCTTTGCCGCGGCGGGGGCGAAATTCACCACCGCCCACGGCCGCTTCAACTTTCCCGCCGAGTTCGGCCTTTCCTGGGTCCTGCCGCGCATCGTCGGCCTCACCCACGCCAACGACCTGCTGTTGTCGAGCCGGGTGTTCACCGCCGAGGAAGCCCTGGCCATGGGCTTCCTCAACAAGGTCCTTCCGAGCGAGGCGCTGATGGCCGAGGTCGGCGCCTACGCCAGACGGCTCGCCCAATCGGTCTCCCCGGCGTCCGCCAGCGAGACCAAGCACCAGATCTACCGCGACCTGCACCGCGACGCGGCCAGCGCCGTCACCGCCGCCGAGCGCCTTCTGGAAGAGATGATCCGCGATCCCGACTACGCGGAGGGGGTCAAGGCGTGGATGGAGAAACGCCCCCCGCGCTGGAGCGACTGATATGCCTCGTCCGCGCCACCCGCGCGGCGGGCGGGGCATGGCGGCGAAGAATCGGTTGCGCGGGGGCGATGCCACCGTCTAGGCAGGGCGCACTCAGGACGGGAACCCCGCATGGCCTCGAAACTCGCCGAAGACCCGCGCATCGACCCGCGCATCAAGGCGGTGTTCGGCGCCATGGAGACGCGGCCGTCCAGCGACATCGCCAGCCGCGAGGCCTTGCTCGCCGAGGCCAACAGCTCCGCGAGCCTTGCCGCGGAGGCCGCGATGGAGGGCATGTTCGCGGCCTGCGACAACGAGGTCGCCGCGCCTTCGGCGGGCCTCGCAATCCGCACCGAGCGCTTCGTCTCCACGCCCGATGGCAACAGCATCAATATCCAGTTCATCCGCCCCGAGACGCCGGAGCGCCTGCCGTGCGTCTACTACATCCACGGCGGCGGGATGCAGTCGATGTCCTGTTTCAACGGCATGTACCGCGCCTGGGGCCGGATCATCGCCGCCCAGGGCGTGGCCGTGGCGATGGTCGATTTCCGCAATGCCCTGCGGCCATCTTCGGCCCCGGAAGTCGCCCCGTTTCCCGCTGGCCTCAACGACTGCGTCTCCGGGCTCAAGTGGGTTCGCGCCAACGCCCAGGCGCTGAACATCGATCCGGCGCGGATCGTCCTCGCCGGCGAGAGCGGCGGCGGCAACCTCGCCATCGCCACCGCCCTGAAGCTCAACCGCGACGGCGACATCGCCCTGATCAAGGGGCTTTACGCCCTTTGCCCCTACATCGCCGGCGAGTGGCCTCTGCCGCAGAACCCGTCGTCGACCGAGAACAACGGCATCCTCCTGGATCTGCACAGCAATCGCGGCGCCATGGCCTATGGCATCGAGGAGCTGCGCGCCCGCAATCCGCTGGCATGGCCTTCCTTCGCCACCGCCGAGGACGTCAAGGGCTTTCCGCCCACGGTGATCAGCGTCAACGAATGCGATCCGCTGCGCGACGAGGGCGTCGGCTTCTATCGCCTGCTCCTTGCGAGCGGCGTCAGCGCCCGCTGCCGCCAGGTGATGGGGACCATCCACGGCACGGAGGTCTTCTCGATCTGCTGCCCCGACATCAGCCGCGACACCGCCAGGGACCTCGCCGGCCTCTGCCGCTCCTGAAGGCGGGCTCGCTCTTTTCGCAAGGCCTCGCCCTGAAATTCGCCGCCGGCCGCCGATCTGGCCGGCGGCCGGCGCCCTGAGAGCCTAGCAAGGGACCGACTCGCGCCGGCGGCTAGTTGGAGCGCCTTTCCGGCGGTGCGCCCGGCGCATCGCGAAATCGAATGAAGGCGCGAACGCGGCCGGCCTTTCCCAACGTCAGGCCGGAGAGGTTCTCGTACCATCGGCAGGCCGGAGCGTTTCCACCGAGCTGGTCAGGCGGACGGGGCGCCGGAACTATGACGACGGTTTCAGAGGGTGAACCACAGACCATGACGTCGAAGCGGGCGCCCCCGAAGGCGAAGGACTGACCAGGCTCCATGAGGGCATGAACGTCGAAGCGACCTGGCTCGACATTGCTGTCAGTGATCTCCTCGCCGACCGCCGCCATGGGCGCGACCGCAAGTGCGAACGCCATCATCGCCATCCGACTTCTCATGGACTGCCTCCCTCCTGGCCCGACCGCACTATGGCTGGGTCAATCACGTGAGCTCCATCGCGATCGCCATTTGGACCACGCCCCTGTCACTGCTCGCAAACGAGATTGCCATCCTCGTTTTGAATCTCGCCCTTGCAGCTCCAGGGGGAGCTGAGCTGCGTGTCGACCCAGTCTCTCCGCTGGTTGGCGCAGGAAGCGTGCAGGTTTCCATCCGGACCCACCGAGATGTTTCGGCACGAGCCCGTGTAGCCGCCGCTTGGCAGGCCCTGGGGCGTCGCAATGGTCGTCGCGCGGGCTCGTCCCTCGCACCAGTTCGGGACCGCGCCGGCGCTCGACATCACTGCGTGACATCTGCGGGCGCCGTCGCAATCGGAGTCGGACTGGCACGAATTGGGGAACGGGCGATTTTGTGACTCGTCGTGGTAGTAATTGTCACTGTCTCCGGCGCTCGCAGGGCTGCTTGAACCGAGCAAACAGAATGTCGCAAGAAAAGCCCCGACTAAGTGTTTCCTGATCATGTCGATATGGTCCCAATCCCGATGAACCTCCACGTTCTGACCTACAATCGCTGGAGAGTCATCGCCATCCTTCGCGTCGCGCCCTAGATCCGCACCGCCTCGAAGGTCAGGACGCGATCTGAAGGCCGCGGCGCGCGGGACCGGTCATAGCCGCCGATCACGGCGATTTCGCCAAAACCGCAGGCCTGCAGCGCGAGGGTGAACTCCTGGAGCGACCAGTGGCGCTGGGCCATGGGTTCGATCTGGGATTCCACCAGCACATTCTCGCGCCAGCGCTCATAGCGCAGAAGGCTTTCCGCCTTCTGGTTGAGCCAGTCGGTCTTCAGCGATCTGCCGACCATGGTGAGCAGGTCGCCGTTCGCGGCGGTCCAGGTGCGGTGGACCTCGCCTGAGGCCGCCAGGAGTGACAGCGGCTCGATGTCGAGCACCAGCAGTCCGCCCGCGGTGAGGTGATCGTGGAACCGGCGCAAGACGGCGAGCGCGACGGCGAAGTCGGCGATGAGGGTGAAGGAGCCGGCCGGGACGATGATCGCGGCGAAGGCGCGCTCGTAGTGGAAGTCCTCGAAGGCTTGCCGGCTGAGGTCGGGCGAAAAACCCGCCGCCGCGCATCTGGCCTCGCAGCGGGCCAGCATCTCGGGACTGGTGTCGAAGCCGCTGACGTCGAGCCCGGCTTCGAGCAGGGGGACGAGGGTGCGCCCCGATCCGCAGGCCGGCTCGAGGATGGGACCCTCCACCGCCGCCATTCTCGGAAGGTGGAAGGCGGTGTCGGGGAGCGCGCCGTATGGCTTGTCGAGATCGTAGATTTCCGTGGCGATGGATCCGTAACGGTTGGTCGTGGTGTTGCTCTGGGAAGGCATGAGGTTCTCGCGGCATGACGCCCCGGGGGAGGCCCGGCGACGTCGAGAAGAATGGGAAGAGGCCGCCGCGGTGAGGGGCGGGGCCCGATGGAGCGCCTGCGCGGTGCGCGTTGGATATGCCGGTCTAGGCCTTCATGGCGCCACCCTACGCCGCCGCGGCGCCTGCGCCAAGCGAATGGTCTTGACGAGATGATTTCTCTGGTTCAGAAATATTTCCTGCACCGTGAAGGAAGCCGAGCCAATGGCCGACCAGTCCGCGATCACCCCCAGCGTCTTCTATCGCGATCCGATGGCGGCCCTGAAGTGGCTGCAGGAGGCTTTCGGCTTCGAAATCAGCATGCTGGTGACCGACGACAAGGGCGCGGTCGGCCACGCCGAGATGACCTGGCGCGGCGCCTCGATCGGCGTCGGCGGCGAGTTCGCCAGTCCCGAGCTGCTCGGGCCGGCGCGGATGAAGAGCCCGCTCTCCCTCGACGGGCAAGGCAGCCAGTTCGTCCGGGTGCACCTCGATGAGGACCTCGACGCCCACTGCGAGCGCGCCCGGGCCGCCGGCGCGCGCATCACCCAGGCCCCCGCCGATCAGTTCTACGGCGCCCGCACCTATCGCGCCCTCGACCTCGAGGGCCACGTCTGGACCTTCCAACGCACGATCGCCGAGGTCTCCATCGCCGACATGGAGGCATCCAGCGGCTTGAAGATCCGGCACACGCTATGACCCTTCTCCCCTTGCGGGAGAAGGTGGCCCGCGCAGCGGGTCGGATGAGGGGTCGACGGCGTTTCGGATTGATCCCTCATTACTCCGCCGTCGCCGGCGCGACCCCTCATCCGTCGCCCTTGGCGACACCTTCTCCCGCAAGGGGAGAAGGACGACAGAAAGGAATGAGACCATGTCCGAGCCCAAACGTCCGAGCCTGTCGGCCGGCGTCTACTACAAGGATCCGAAGGCGGCGCTCGCCTGGCTGGAAAAGGCATTCGGCTTCGAGACGACCATGGTCGTGGAAAATGCCGACGGCACGATCGGGCATAGCGAGATGCGCTTTGGCGATGGCCTGATCATGGTAGGGCGGGAGTGGGACGAGCGCCACAAGAGCCCCGCTTCGGTCGGCGGCGTGAACACCCAGTCGGTCCACGTCCAGATGGAAGGCGGCATCGACGACCACTTCGGCCGCGCCAAGGCCGCCGGGGCGGTGATCACCCGCGAGATCGCCGACCAGTTCTATGGCGACAGGGTCTATGGCGCCGTGGACCCCGAGGGCCACCACTGGAGCTTTGGCCAGACGGTGCAAACCATGACCAACGCGGAAATGGCCGCCGCCGGCGACGTCGAGGTCCGCGAGCGGCTTTGACGGCTCTGGATCGCACCTTCTCGGTCCTGGCCGATCCCTTCGGCCGCCGGGCCGTGGAGATCCTGTCGCGTGGGCCCCGCCCCGCCGGGGAGCTCGCCCGTGAACTGGGCCTCGCCGCCCCAGCGATGAGCCGGCGGCTGCGCATCCTGCGCCAGGCGGGACTGGTCGAGGAATCCCACCCCGAATTCGACGCGAGGGTGCGCATCTACGCCTTGCGGAGCGGAGCGATGAGCGAACTCAAACTCTGGCTCGAAGAGATCGAGCAGATGTGGGCCGAGCAGCTCGCCGCCTTGAAGGCGCATCTGGAGAAGGCGCGCGAGGCGTGAGCTCGAAGGTTCTGGTCGCCCTGCGCGTCCCGGCGAGTCCGCAAAGGGCCTTCGCCGCCTTCACCAGCGAGATTGGCCTGTGGTGGCGGCCCAACGCCCTTTTCGCCTTCACCCCGCGCAGCCCTGGCGTGCTCTCGTTCGAGGCGGGAGTCGGCGGCAGGCTGATCGAGACCTTGCCCAGCGGCAAGGTATTCGAGATCGGCCGGGTGCGGGTCTGGTCGCCGCCCGACGAGCTCGCCTTCGCCTGGCGCCAGGCGAGCTTCGCCCCTGATCAGGTGACCGAGGTCAGCGTCCGCTTCGAGGCGGTGGGCGATGAGACCCGCGTGACCGTCGAACACACCGGCTGGGACAGCGTGCCGGCCGGACACATCGCCAGGCACGGCTTTCCCTCCGCCGTGCTCTTGCAACGCCACGGCGAATGGTGGCAGGCCCTGCTCGCCGGCTTCCGGGCGCGGCTGGCCGAGGCGGGGAGCGGGCGCCAACCATGAACGATGTTCCCGCCGCGCCGGCGCTGAAGCCCCCGCGCGCCGCGGCCTTTGGCTTCATCTTCGTCACTGCGCTGATGAACGCCGTCTCCTTCGGGATCATGATTCCGATCCTGCCCAACCTCATCAAGCAGTTCGTGGGCGGCGACACCGCTCAGGCCAGCGAGTGGAATGTCCTCTTCGCCACCACCTGGGGGGCGATGCAATTCTTCTGCGGGCCGATCCTGGGCATGATCTCCGACCGGTTCGGCCGCCGGCCGGTGCTGCTGATCTCGCTCTTCGGTCTGTTCGTCGACTTCCTCTTCATGGCCTTCGCCCCGAGCCTCGCCTGGCTCTATGTCGGCCGGATCCTCAACGGACTGACCGCCGCGAGTTTCTCCACCGCCAACGCCTATGTCGCCGACGTCACCACTCCGGAGCGGCGGGCGCGCAACTTCGGGCTGATCGGCTCGGCGTTCAGCTTCGGCTTCCTCATCGGACCGGTGCTCGGCGGGGTCCTTGGCGAGCACGACCTGCGCCTGCCGTTCAAGGTCGCCGCCGCTCTCACCCTGGTCAACTGGCTCTATGGCCTGTTCGTATTGCCCGAATCACTCAGCGCCGAACGGCGGGTGAGTTCGATCAACTGGCGGCGCGCCAATCCGCTGGGCGCGCTCGCGTTCCTTCGGGCGCGGGGCAGTCTCCTGGGCCTGGCGAGCGTCGGATTTCTCTTCCAGCTGGCGCAGAACGTCCTGCCCAACATCTTCGTCCTCTACACCGGCTACCGTTACGGCTGGACGCCGCAGATCCTCGGCTTCACCTTCATGGCGACCGGCGCTTCTGGGATCATCGTCCAGATGTTCCTGGTCGGACCGGTGGTCGCCAGGATAGGCGAGCGCGGCGCGGTGCTCCTGGGCGCGGCGAGCGGCATGGCCGGGTTCGTGATCTTCGCCCTCGCGCCCAAGGGCTGGATCTATCTGATCGGGCTTCCGGTCTTCGCCGCTATCGGCTTCCTGCAGCCGGGGCTGATGGGCCTGATGACGCGCCGCGTCGGCCCCGCGCACCAGGGCGAACTCCAGGGCGCCAACCAGAGCCTGATGGGCATCTCCTCGGTGATCGGCCCGCCGCTCTTTGGTCTCACCTTCGCCTGGTCGATCCGCCACGAGGCCAGCCTGCACCTGCCGGGGCTGCCGATCCTGATCTCGGCGAGCCTGCTCGCGACCGCGTTCCTGGTCTCGCTGCGCGTGGCCAAGCCGTCGCTCAACCCACGTGAGCCCTCCTCCTCCTGAATGGGGGAGGTGGCGCGCCGCGAAGCGGCGTGACGGTAGGAGTGAGACCGCATCCCCACCCGTCCCGCTGCGCGGTCCACCCTCCCCACAAGGAGGAGGGAGGGAGCTTCCATCTCCGCGCCATGATTGCGCCGAAACCGGCGGCCACAATCGGCGCCGGCCAAATTCGCGGAGTGCCCAGATGCGTATCGCTCGCCACCTGATCGCAGCCCTGGCGCTGCTCGCCGGCTGCACCGGACCGGCGCCGGCGAGCCGCGCCCAGCCGAGCGACCCTCTGCCCGCCCCGCGGCGCGTTCCCCCGGACGCGGCGGCGATGAAACTCTCCTTCGCGCCGGTGGTGCGCCGGGCCGCGCCGGCGGTGGTCAATGTCTTTTCCAAGCGGGTCGTCCGCCAGCAGGTCGACCCCTTCTGGGGCATCTTCGCCGGGGGCATGGCCCGCGAGGGCGTCGAGCAGTCGCTGGGCTCGGGCGCCATAGTCCGCTCCGACGGGGTGATCCTCACCAATCACCACAATATCGAAGGCGCCCAGGAGATCAGGGTGGTCACCGCCGATCGCCGCGAATGGCCGGCCAGGGTGCTGCTCGACGACGCGCGCGCCGATCTCGCCGTGCTCAAGATCGATACCGCCGGCGAGGCCCTGCCGACCATCGCCATCGACGACCGCGACAGCCCCCAGGTCGGCGACCTGGTGCTGGCGATCGGCGATCCGTTCGGCGTCGGCCAGACGGTCACCAACGGCATTGTCTCGGCCCTGGCCAGGAGCGATGTCGGGATCAGCGACTACTCCTTCTTCATCCAGACCGACGCGGCCATCAATCCGGGCAATTCCGGGGGGCCGCTGGTCGACATGAACGGCGATCTCATCGGCGTGAACACCGCCATCGTTTCCGGCTCGGGCACCTCCTCGGGGGTCGGCTTCGCCATCCCCGCGGCCATGGCCAAGCAGGTGGTCGCCGCGGCGCTCGGCGGCGGTCATGCGGTGGTCCGGCCGTGGCTGGGCGCCAAGACCCAGGGGCTCACTGGTGAGATGGCCAAGAGCCTTGGCCTCGCCGCGCCGCAGGGCGTCGTCGTCACCGACATCTGGCCGGGCGGCCCCGCGGCGCGCGCCGGTCTCGCCCAGGGCGATGTCATCGTCACCGTCGATGGCCAGGGCGTCGATGATGACGTCGGCCTCAACTACCGGGTCGCGACCCGCAAGGCCGGCGACAGCCTCGAGCTGGGCGTGCGACGCAACGGCGGTTCCCTGCGGACGCTGGCCGTCAGCATCGCAGCGCCGCCGGCCGTTCCGGCGCCCGATCCGCGCGCGATCACCGGCCGCAATCCGCTCTCCGGGGCGAGCGTCGCCAACCTTTCGCCCGCCAGCGCCTACCAGTTCGGCGTCGACCCCTTCGCTGGCCGAGGCGTGGTGGTCACAAAGGTCGACGGCGGCTTCGCCCAGAGGGTCGGCATCCAGGCCGGCGACTTCATCCGCGCGGTCAATGGCCGGCAGATCGCCACCACCGCCCAGCTCGCCGCCGCCCTTGCCGCCGGCGGCGGTTCCTGGAGCCTCAGCATCCAGAGAGCCGGCCGCCTGATCACCGCCCAGTTCAGCGGCTAGAGGCGCCGATCGCCGCCCCTACGGCGCCAGCACCACCCGGCCGATGACCTTGCCGGCGCGCAGATCGTCCAGCACCGAATTGGCGTCCTCAAGGGGCCGGGTCTTCACCGGGATCGGGTCGATCTGGCCGTCGCGGACCATCGCCATCATCTCCTCGGCCTCGGCCAGCGAGCCGACGTAGGAGCCGCCGACGGTGAGGGCGCGAATGGGGAACATCGGCAGCGGCATGCTCATCGCCCCGCCGAACAGGCCCACGATGATGATCCGCCCGCCGCGGCGCACCGCGCCCTGGGCGAAGGCGAAGGTGGCTTCGGAGCCGACGAAATCGACGATGGCGTAGGCGCCGCCCTCGGTGTCGGCCATCAGCCGCCCCGCCGCGCCGGGATCCTTGGTGTCGTAGGCGGCCTTCGCCCCGGCGCCCATCGCCGCCTGCAGCCGGCCCTGATCGATGTCGGCGACCAGCGGCCCCTTGCCGAACAGGCGCCGGGCGAACTGCACCCCCATCATCCCCACCCCGCCGACGCCGAGCACCAGCACCTCGTCCTTGGGGCCGAGCGCGCCGATCTTCTTCATCGCCGAAAAGGCGGTGAGGCCAGAGCACATGTAGGTGGCGGCCAGCGCCGGCGCGGTCGCTCCGTAGTCGAGCAGATAGCGGGCGTGCGGCACGAGCACGTGGCTGGCGTAGCCGCCGGGCGTGCCCGAGGAACAGCCGAGGTTGCGCGCCATGTAGCAATAGTTCTCCTCGCCGCGCAGGCAGGCCGGGCACCCCCCGCAGCCGATCCACGGATAGGCGGCGCGGTGATCGCCGATCTTCACCCCGCTCGCCTCGGGCCCCATGGCGACGACCTTGCCGGCGACCTCGTGGCCCAGGGTGTGCGGCAGCTTCATGCCGGTGAGCGGCAGCTTGGCGCCGCCGCCCAGGTCGAAGGAGCCTTCGTGGATGTGCAGGTCGCTGTGACAGACGCCGCAGTGCTCGACCTCGATCAGCACCTCGCTCCCCGTTGGTTCCGGCGTCGGCGCCTCGATGCTCTGGAGCGGCTTGCCCCACTCGGTGATGGCCTGGCTGTGCATGGGGGGAGAGGCTCCTTGAAGGGCGGGCGATGCTCGGCGCGCACGCTAGACCATGGAAGGGCGGGGCGCTCAAGACCGGGTTGCCTGACTCAGCGCGCGGCGCGGCTTATCGCGTCCACTCCCACGGATTGATCACGCGAACCCCCGCGCTCACGAACGGCGCGGTGTTCGCCTTTCCGCGCGCCAATCCGCGCGCGCTCGACATCGCGAACCCGCCCATCTCACGACTTTGCATATTGACAAATCGAGAGAAGATTGCAATATGCGCTCAAGAGCTGGTTGATAACATTTTTCGCCGAGCGATTCGCTTAGATGACCGCCCTCAACGAACTTCAGTTGAATAAATTCAAATAGTTGGACAAACCGCCTCCATGCCATCAGACGCCAAAACATGCCCGCGACATGCCAAGACATGCCCGAGAGTCGCCCGAAAGACGCCAGGACGCTGCCCGCAATATGCCAATTCGATGCCCGCGGACCGCCAGGAAAAGCCGAAACAAGCCCGCGGTGAGATAGACGATGTCCGCCTTCGCCGTGGCGAACGGTATCCCGCCACGAAGCGATCGCAACGCCTATCTCGGCCGTCATGGCCGGGCCCTGGTCCGGCCACCCATTTGGCTGGAATGGCGCAACGGCCGCGCCGCGGCGCGGCCACGATTGACGCCAGGGACAATGGGTCGCCGGGACCGCGCCCGGCGATGACGGAAGCAGGGTTGAGCAGCGCGAATTCTTCATACGCTGTAGGGTGGAGGAGCTTGAGCTCCGCCCCTCTGCCTCAGCCACGGCCGTGCTACCCTCACCCCCATGAGCGATCTCTTCGAGGCCGCGGGCCTGACCCCCGAGGCGCCGACGCCCCTGGCCGATCGGCTGCGGCCGAAGTCCCTGGACGAGGTGGTCGGCCAGGACCATCTGCTGGGCGCCGAGGGGCCGATCCGCCGCATGGCCGCCGCCCGCCGGCTCGCCTCGATGATCCTTTGGGGACCGCCGGGCACGGGCAAGACCACCATCGCGCGGCTCCTCGCCGAGGAGGCTGCTTACGAGTTCCACCAGCTCTCCGCGGTGTTCTCCGGCGTGGCGGATCTGAAGAAGGCCTTCGAAACCGCGCGCCTGCGCCGCGCCTCGGGAAGGTCGACCCTGCTCTTCGTCGACGAGATCCACCGCTTCAACCGCGCCCAGCAGGACGCCTTCCTGACTGTGGTCGAGCAGGGGGTGGTCACCTTGGTCGGGGCGACGACCGAGAACCCGTCCTTCGAGCTCAACGGCGCCCTGCTCTCGCGCTGCCAGGTTTTCGTCCTGCGCCGGCTGGAGGAGGCTTCACTGGAGATTCTGCTCGAACGAGCGGAGGCCTTCGAGGGGCGGTCCTTGCCGCTGACGGCGGCGGCGCAGGCGGCGATGATCGCCATGGCCGACGGCGACGGACGCTATGTCCTCTCCCTTGCCGAGACCCTGTTCAACATCGCCTCGGCCCAGCCCCTGGACACGGCGGCGATGGCCCAGGCGCTCCAGCGGCGCAGCCCGGCCTACGACAAGGACCGCGAGGAGCACTACAACCTCATCTCGGCGCTGCACAAATCGGTGCGCGGCTCCGATCCCGACGCCGCCCTCTATTGGCTGGCGCGGATGCTGGCCGGCGGCGAGGACCCGCTGTTCGTCGCCCGGCGCCTGGTGCGGATGGCGGTGGAGGACATCGGCGAGGCCGATCCGCTGTCGCTCATCCTCACCATCGCGGCCAAGGACGCCTATGATTTCCTGGGGACCCCGGAGGGGGAGCTGGCGCTCGCCCAGGCCTGCGTGCACCTGGCGACCGCGCCGAAATCCAACGCGGTCACCACCGCCTTCGGGGCCGCCCACAAATTGGCGAAGGACACCGGCTCGCTGATGCCGCCGGCCCATATCCGCAACGCCCCCACACGCCTGATGAAGGATCTCGGCTACGGAGCGGGCTACGAGTACGACCACGCCACGGCCGAGGGCTTCTCCGGCCAGAACTATTTCCCCGACGGCGTCGAGCGCCAGGTCTTCTACGCCCCCAAGGGCGAAGGCGCCGAGGCCAAGATCAAGGAGCGCCTGACCCGCTGGGCGGCCCTGCGGGGGACGAAGGGTGGGTGAGTGGCGGCGTTGCTACACCTCCTCCCCCCTCGTGGGGGAGGTGGCGCGCCGCGAATGCGGCGTGACGGTAGGGGTGCGGCAGCCCCACCCGTCCCGCTTCGCGGTCCACCGTCCCCATGAAGGGGAGGGAGGAAGCGCGTGAGACCCCGCGCAGTGAAACCCCCCGCGGCCCTCACCGCCGCCGAGATCGAGTTCGTCCGCGGCATGGTGATCTGGCGCGACGAACACGTGATCGCGCTGAACAAGCCGGCCGGGCTCTCCAGCCAGGGCGGGCGGATCGCGGCGCACACCCTCGATGACCTGCTGGCCGCCTTCGCCAAGAAGAGCGGAGTCAAGCCGCGCTTGGTCCACCGGCTCGACCGCGACACCTCCGGCGTAATCCTCGCCGCCCGCAGCCAGCCGGCGGCGGCGTTCCTGGGCAAGGCGATGATGCGGCGCAAGGTCCGCAAGACCTATCTGGCGATCGTCGCGCCGGGCGCGCCTGTTCCCCCCGCCGGGCTGATCGAGGCGCCGCTTCGCCGCGAAATGCAGGGTCGGGAAGCCTATGTGCGCGTCTCGCCGGCGGACCATCCAGAGGCCCAGGCGGCTTCGACCCGCTATCGCACCCTGGCTGCGAACCAGAACGCGGCGGTGGTCGAACTCACGCCGCTGACCGGGCGCATGCACCAGCTTCGCGTCCACCTCGCCTCCATCGGCCGGCCGATCGCCGGCGACGCCCGCTATGGCGGCGCCCTGGTTGTCGCCGGCGCGCCGGCGCCACGCCTGATGCTCCACGCGGTCGGCCTGGTCTTTCCCAATCCAGGCGGCGGCGAGACGCGGATCGCGGCTCCCCTGGCGAGCGACATGGTCGATCTCATCGCCCGGCTGGGCCTGGATCCGAAGACCTCGAGGAACGCGTGATGGGCGAGGTCAGGACCCTCACCGTCGAACCGCAAGACGCTGGCGTGAGGCTCGACCGCTGGCTGCGCCGGCGCTGGCCGCACCTGGGCCAGGGGCATATCCACAAGCTCGCCCGGGAAGGCCAGTTACGGGTGGATGGCGCGCGGGTCAGGGCGGAGACGCGCCTTTCGGCCGGCGCCAGGGTGCGGGTACCGCCGCTCCCCGACGCGTCGCCCCTCTCCGGAGCCGAGCCGATCTCGGAGCGGGACGCGGCTTTCGCCCGCGGCCTGGTGCTGTTCGAGGACCCAGAGGTCCTCGTCCTCAACAAGCCGGCCGGTCTCGCGGTGCAGGGCGGGACCAAGACCACGGCGCACATCGACCGGCTGCTGGGCGCCTGGGGGGAGGGCGAGCAGCGCCCGCGGCTCACCCACAGGCTCGACCGCGATACCTCCGGGGTTCTCATCCTGGGCAAGAACGCGGCGGCGGCGGCGAAGCTCGCCGGGGCCTTCGCCAACCGGTTGGCGCGGAAGACCTATTGGGCGATCGTCGAGGGAAACCCGCGCCCGCCTTCCGGATCGATCGATCTTTCCCTGGCCAAGACCGGCCAGGGCGATCGCGAACGCATGACCCCGGCGCCGCCGCGCGACGAGCGGGCGCTGGCGGCGCTCACGGAGTTCGTGACCCTGGCCCGCGCCGGGCGCCGCGCCGCATGGCTGGCCCTGCGCCCGCACACCGGGCGAACCCACCAGCTCCGCGCGCACCTGCTGGCGATCGGCCACCCGATCCTCGGCGACCGGAAATACGCCACGGCCAGTTCCCTGGCGGCGTCAGCGGGCCTGCCGCTGCAACTTCACGCCAGGCGACTGACGATCCCGCACCCTTCCGGCGGGCTGATCGATTTCGAGGCGCCTCCCGGGCCGGCCATGGAGGCGGGATTCGCGAGGTTCGGCTTCGACGCCGGATCGGCGCCGGCAGACCCCTTCAGATCTGGTCGCGCAGGGTGACCGGGACGCTCCAGGTCTTGTCGCCGCGCTTGGCCTCGAAGGTGACGACAGTCCCCGCCGGCCGGTCGCGCAGGCGCATCCGCAGATCGGAAAGGCTGGTCTTTCCAGCCGGCGCCCCATCGATCGACAGCAGGTGGTCGCCGACCTTCAGTCCCGCCGCCTCGGCCGCGCCGCCGGCGCTCACGTCGACGACCTCGAGGCCGTCATCGGCGGCGTTGATCCACATCCCGGAGCGGTCGAAGACCCCGGTGTCGGCCACCGGCCGCGGCAGCGGCTTGAGGTAGATGATCCGATGGCCGTAATCGAGGGTGACCACGAACCGCTTGAGGACCCCGGCGCCGACATTGCCGGCGTAGTTCGGATCGGCGAAGGCGCCCTTGGACTGCGAGGAGAGGCCCGCAATCACCTCGCCGATCCGCACCGAGCCGAGCCGAAGGTCCGCGCCGCGCGTGACGTAGGATCTGGATCGCCCGCCGACCCCCCAGCCGTCGACCACCAGGGCGCCCTTGGGATGGCTGGCAAGAAGATTATCGGCCCTGACGAACGGCGCGGTCAGGGTCACCTCGACGCGGGAGCCGGTGTCGATGTCGTACTTGCCGGCTACGCCCTCGAAAGCGCCCCGCACCTGGGGGATCGTCTGGTAGAAGGAGAAGGGGACAGGCGTTCCCGCGCCGCGGGGGTCGAAGCGCCTGGGGTCGATGAAGGTCAGGGTCCGCGCCCCATAGTCGATGCGGGTGACGAACCGGCGAAAGGTTTCGAAGCCGATCATGCCGCCGGCATCGAACCCCTCGACCTTCGCGGACTGGAACGGCAGCACGGCCACGGTCTGATGCTCCAGCCTCGCACCGCCGATCTCGAAGGCGTCGACCTTGGTGAAGCCCACTGAGACCGTGCCCTCGCCCGCGCCGTGGCCGGCGGCCTGGCCGACGACGCTCTCGGCGAGCGCCTTGGCGGTGGCCGGCTGCAGGATGTCCTGGCCGCCGGTGTCGAAGATGAACAGGTAGGGGCCTTTGCCGTTCACCTTCACATCCGCGTAGATGTGATTGTTCAACAAGCGAAACGGCACGGTTGTCTCACGCGCCCCGCCGGCGATGGACCAGTCGGTGAGCCGGGTCTTCGGGGCGCCGAAGGCGGCGGCCGGCCTGGCCGGCAGCAGGTGGGCGGCGGTGAGGGTCTGGGTCTGCAGCTGGTCGGGACCATCGCCATTGTCGACCACGATCTTGTGCGCCCTCGGCGCCCCGGCCTCCGGCCGATAGTCGCTGTAAAAGGTGGTCACCGTCTGGAACCCCTGAAGCTCGATCGTGCGGTCGAGCATGTGGGAGGTCGAATCGAACCAGGCCTGGAAGGGCTCGCCGCCGCGCGGGGTGACAGTGACGAGGTCGTAGGCGACGCCTCCGTCATTGCGGCGGCCATCGAAGACCAGGCGCGCCCCGCCGGCGTCGGATCGCCACCAGAGGTTGGCGTCGCGATAGGCTTCGTTGACCGCCAGCTCGCGGGTATCGCCGCCGGCCTCCGGGGTCGCGGCCCCGGAAGCGTCCCTCATCCAGGCCCCCGAGCCGTCGAAGCCATTGGCCTGGGAGATCGGGCCGACTTCGCCGCTGTCGACGAAGCTGCCGGTCCTGGTGTCGAACACCGTCCGCGCCGTGCCCGTCAGACCCTGGCCCGAATAGGCATAGTCCAGTTCGACCGTTCGCGCCTCGACCGCGGGTGGCGAGCCCGATGCGGTTCGATTGGCGGCCAGGACCGTGGCGGCGTCCTGCGCCCTGGCCGAGGCGCCGGCGAGGAGCATCGCCGGCAAGGCCAAGGCCGCAAATCCAGTGACGATGTTCATGTCCAGACGCTCTTTGGAAAGAAAGGTTGGGTCCGCGGCGGCGCGGCACGTGACTTCGCCAAGCTAGCCTGGAGAGGCGGGCCAGGAACAGTTAAGGTATTGACAGGATGGGTCGCTGAGGAGGGGCGCGGCGATGGACCGGGCTCGCGGACTCTCGCCGAAATCGATCCTCGCCGCGGTCGCCGTGGCGACGAGCGCCAATGCGCAGATGGCGCCGATGAGAATGACCCCGGCCATTGCGTCCATGCCCGCCGTCTACATGGGCGAGGCCGACAAGCCCGGTGCTCCGATGTTCAAGGGCCTGGGCGAGCACCACCACCGAATAACCACCAACAACCCGGCGACCCAGAGGTTCTTCGACCAGGGCGTGAACCTCCTCTTCGCCTTCAACCACGCCGAGGCGATCCGCTCGTTCCGCGAGGCGGCCCGGCTCGATCCGCATTGCGCGATGTGCTGGTGGGGTGTCGCCTTCGCCTTGGGACCGAACATCAACCTGCCGATGCCCGCCGACGCAGTGAAGCCGGCGTGGCAGGCCCTGGCCAGGGCGCGAGCGCTGGAGCCCTTGGCGTCGCCCGAGGAGCGGGTCTGGATCGAGGCGCTCGCGGCTCGCTATTCGGTCGACCCCGAGGCTGACAGAAAGCCCCTCGACGAGGCGTTCGCTTCGGCAATGCGCGGCCTCTGGCGCGCCTTCCCGGACGACCTCGATGCTGGCGTATTCTATGCCGAAGCCATGATGGACACCCAGCCGTGGGACTACTGGCAGGCGGACGGCGCGACGCCCAAGGGTCACGGCGGCGAAATCGTCTCGATTCTCGAAGCGATCATCGCCCGCGCGCCCGATCATCCGGGGGCCCTGCATCTTTACGTCCACGCCGTGGAGGCCTCGACCAGGCCCGAGCGGGCCGAGGCCGCCGCCGACCGGCTGGCGAGGCTGATGCCCGGCGCCGGCCACATCGTGCACATGCCTTCTCACATCTACTATCGCGTCGGCCGCTACGCCGACGCGGCGCGGGTGAACGAGACCGCCGCTTCGGTGGATGAGGCCTACATCGCCGCCTGCGGGGCGCAGGGCTTCTATCCCGCCGCCTACTATGGCCACAACATCCACTTTCTTTGGACCTCGTCGGAGATGGAGGGCCGCTATGGCGCCGCCATCGACGCCGC
Organism: Caulobacteraceae bacterium; assembly: GCA_036511715.1. Taxonomy (GTDB): domain Bacteria; phylum Pseudomonadota; class Alphaproteobacteria; order Caulobacterales; family Caulobacteraceae; genus Acaudatibacter. The sequence continues at coordinate 280,987 of DATCBS010000012.1, read as the reverse complement.
CCGGCGGCTGGTGAAGGCGGTCGACGCTGAGCACCTCGCCAAGTCCATACCGTCGGCGGAGCTCTATGGCTTCACGCCGGTGGCGACGTTGCTGCGTTTTGGCCGGTGGAAGGAACTTCTGGCCGAGCCGGCGCCTCCCGCGGCCCTCACCCTGGATACGGCGCTGTGGCTCTACGCCGAAGGCTTCGCGTACGCGAACAGCGGCGACTTGCCGCGCGCCGGGCGGGATCGGGATCGTCTGGCCCGCCTGATCGCGGCGGACTATTCGAGGTACGACGCCCAGGGAATACCGGCGCGCCAGATGGTCTTGCTCTGCCTCACCCTTCTGGACGGCGAGGTCGCCCGGGTGGCCGGTCGCCTGGACGCCGCCGTGGCTCACTTTCGCCAGGCAGCGACGCTGGAGCACGCGTTGCCCTACACCGAGCCGCCCTATTGGCATCAGCCGGTGAGCCACATACTGGGCGCGGCCCTACTCCAGGCCCATCGACCGGGCGAAGCCGAGTCGGTCTATAGAGCGAGCCTGAAGGTCTATCGCGACGACGGCTGGGCGCTGTTCGGCCTCGCCCAGGCGCTCGAGGCGCAAGACAAGAGCGGCGAGGCCCGGCAGGCGCGGGTGGCCCTCGCCAAGGCCTGGTCGCGCGCCGACGTCACGCTCACCGCCTCGCGCTTCTGAAGTGTCCGGCGGCCTAGCGAGCGGATCGAAACGCGCTTATCGTTGCTCGGACCATTCTGAGATGGGGCATGGCATGAAAGCGATCTGGGTAGCTTCCCTCGCCGTCATCCTCGCCGTGACAGCCGCCGCGTCGGCCCAGGCTTGCGGGTACGGCCGATCTGGCCAGGGGGGCTCGCCACGCGGAGATCGTTACCACAACCGCGGCGACGATTCCGAGCCTCGCACCTACATGTCCCCCGAGGGCACGACGACCACCGGAGACGGCAGGCCCTACTACCACCCCGATGCCGAACGCGACAGATACCTCCGAGACTTGCGCAGGTACAATAATCTGCCGTGGTATCAGCAGTGGCGGGAACGACCGCCCGAATATGATCGTGCGCGACGGGGGAATGCCGCCATCGGTGGTTGACGAGGAGGCGGGGGATCAAGCGGCCAACTGAGGGCCCCGCGACCTGAGAACGCCCCCGAGGGTCAGGTGCGAACTGTGGACTTAGGGTCTGCGGTGTTCAACCCCCGATCGGACGACTTTCCGGCGGGTGGTATTCGGGCCGTTCTTGCTGCCACCGCTGGTACCAGGGCAGGTTGTTGTACCGGTGCAGATCGCGGAGATACTGGTCGCGATAGGGGTTGTAATTATGGTACGGCACGCCGTTCTCGTCGTGGGTCCACCCCTCCCGAGTCATGTAGGTGTTAGGCCCAGAGTCGCTGCGGTGTTGACGATTTGCGCTTGGGGAGCCGCGCTGGCCAAGCCGGTCGTAACCGCAAGCCTGGGCGGTGCTCGCTACCGCGACGGCGAGCGCGAAGGCAAGGCAGGGGGTCAGCAATCCCGCAAGGCTGGCTTTCATGGCGGTCTCCATAAGCGGACACTGCGCAGGGCCAGTATAGGCTCGGTTCGACGGGATGGCGAGCCCACTTTCTTGCGAGAGGGTGGGCCCCGACGGCGCCGTCTCGAAACCGAAGGACTGGTCGTATCGCGCCGGCCGCAGCCACAGCCTGCTCGACTACCGCACCCCCTTGGCGAGCTTCTCCATCGACTTCTCGAGCCTCGCGAAGCCGGCGGTCATGCAGGCCATCATCGCCTGGGCGTCGGCGCTCGGCACGGCCGCCGGATCCGCCGCGTGGCCATTGGACTTCCTGGCGGCGCCGTTCGTCATGCCGCGCACGCCCGCGTAGGCCTCGCGCAGGCGCTGGGCGGAATCGTGCTCTTCGGCGATGAACCAGCTGAGCATATTGGCGGTCATCGGATCGAATTCCCCACGCGTGATCCGCTGCTCCAGTTCGGTCAATCCCTCGTCCGATTCCTCGCGCTCGGGTCCGACCTTTTCGATGTCGCTGACCTTGGGATCGCCGAACTTGGCGAGCCGCCTCAACGCTTCGGGATCGCTCTTTTTGCGCAGATCGAAGCCGAGCTCGCAGAGCCTGCGGTGGAAGAGCTCGCCATGGCTCGTCTCGCGCGCGGCCACGAAACGCAGGCAGCAGGCGAGGTCCTCGTCGCTCGTGGCGTCCGCCCAGGCGCGCAGGAGCACACCGGCGTTGGATTCGCCCAGTGAGATGGCGTTGAGGAGGCCGAGATAGGCGGGCTTGGCCTGGGCGGCGGCGGTCTGCATCGGTCGAAGCTTTCGTTGCGATGGGCGAAGCTAGCTAAGCGCCAAACCGGCGGCGGCGCAATGCAGCGCTCAAAAGCCGACGGCAACAGCCTCGCGGCGGGGATCGACGGCGCCGGCATAGCCGGCCCTGGTCACCGTCACGCCGTTGAGCCCCGAATTCTCGCCGGCCCCGGATCGGACGGGCATGCCGCTCGCCTTGAGATGCTCGATGATCGCCGGATCGGCGCCCTTTTCAACCGCGACGCTGTGGCCGCGGCCGACGAGGTTGGGCAGGGCCACGGCCTGCTGTAGCGGCAGCCGCCAATCGATGAATCCGACCAGGGCCTTGGCGACATAGGCGATGATCGAGTTGCCGCCGGGCGAGCCCACGGCCGCGACCACCTTGCCGTTACGATCGAAGATGATCGCTGGAGCCATCGATGAGCGCGGGCGCTTGCCGCCGCCAGGGGCGTTGGCCGCCGGACGGCCATCCGGCTGCGTTGGCGAGAAGGAGAAATCGGTGAGCTGGTTGTTGAGGAAGAAGCCATCGACCATCCGGCCCGAGCCGAAGATGCTCTCCACGGTCGTGGTCATGGAGACGACATCGCCGGCGGCGTCGATGATCACGAAATGGGTGGTTCCCTCGCTCTCCTCGGTGAGGTCGGCGCCGTGGCCAGGTCCGCCGGGCGGGTCGCCGGGAGTGGGCAGGGCGGTCTCCCCGACAAGACCGGCGCGAGCCGCGTCATAGGCCTGATCGAGCATTCCGGCGACCGGGACCTTCACGAAGTCTGGATCGCCTACGTAATAGTCACGGTCGGCGTACATCAGCCGGCTGGCCTGGGCGAACGTCCGCCACCCCTGCGGATCGCCCGGCCCGCGCGCGGCGATATCGGTATGCTCGAGGATTCCAAGCAGCTCGAGCAAGCCCACGCCCCCCGACGGCGGCGGCGGCGAACAAACCCGATAGATCCGGTAGGACCGGCACAGCGCCGGACCTTCCTCGGGCCGATAGGCGGCCAGATCGGCCACGGTGAGCGCGCCTGGAAGGGCGCCCTCTTTCACCCTGGCGACGATGTCCGCGGCGATCCTGCCTTGATAGAGCGCGCGAGGCCCCTCACTGGCGATCGCGCGCAGGGTGGCGGCGTAGGCGGGGTTGCGCATCGTATCGCCGGCCTGGTGGCGACCGCCTCCGGGCTTGCTGAAATAGGCGACGGCGTCGGGCGTGTGCGTCTGCGGGAAATAGCCCAGGTTCATCGCCGCCCCCATCCGAGGGGGAACGATGAAGCCGGCCTCGGCGAGGGTGATCGCGTCGGCGAAGAGGCCGCGCCATGGCCGCCGACCGTGTTCCCGGTGCGCCAGGGCGAGCATCGCCACGGCCCCGGGAACGCCGGTGGAGCGGCCCGAAAGCACCGCGGCGATGAAGTTCAACGGCTTGCCATCGGCGCCGGTGAACAGCTGGGATGTGGCCGCGGCGGGCGCCTTCTCGCGGCCGTTGTAGGCGGTCGTGCGGCCGGTGCGGGCGTCGTAGAACAGCATGAACGAGCCGCCGCCGAGACCTGAACTCTGCGGCTCCTCGAGACCCAGGACCGCCTGGACCGCGACCGCGGCGTCGATCGCGTCACCCCCGGATCGGAGCACCCTGAGGCCGGCAGCGGCGGCGTCCGGCTCGGCGGCGACGACGATGGCGTGAGGAAACGTGACCGGACGGGGCCCGGCCGTGGGAACTCCAGCGACAAGCGGCGAGGATGGTGGCGCGGCGGCGAGCGAGCCGATGGCCGAGACAACGGCCAGAACCGCAAGGCGCATCGGTTTTCCCTCGCTGCAACGAAGAATCGGCGCGCGCTGGACCGTCGCGACCCCGCTCTGCTTGTCGAACAGATCATCGCCAAAGTCACGCCGAGGCGGATCGCGGGGGACGATTTCCTGGCCGGCTGAAGGTCGCCGTCGTGGAGGTCGATCCCGCGGGCGACCGGCCTAGACCAGCCCCTCGGCCGGCGCGACTCTCCCGCTGCCAGGAAAGACGGCCGTGTCCAGAGCGGCGCGCGCGACGCCCATGTGATCGCGCAGAACGCCCTTGAACAGGCCCCGCATGTCCAGGGTCGGCGCGGTGTCGCGGTTCTCGAACAGCCGCGACTGGGCGAGGGTTGGCCAATCGCCGATGATTCCGCCCTTCTTCAGCGCCCCACCGAGCACCAGCGCCGTCGACCCCGTCCCATGGTCGGTGCCGCCGGTTCCATTGACCCGCGCGGTCCGGCCGAATTCAGTGGCGAGGACGACGACGGTGTCGTTCCACGACGGCCCTAGGCCGGTGGCGAGGCCGTCGATGAAAGCGTCGACATAGGCCAGCCGCGTCGCGAGCTGTCCTTGCGCCGCGCCCTGATTGGCGTGGGTGTCGAAGCCGTCGATGGAGACCGCCGCCACCTGCTCGCCCTTGGGCTGGGTCATGAACCCGGCCAGGGTCGCGCCGAGTTTGCGCGCCTGTGGCAGGCCCGCGCGCAGCACCGGACGGAGCACCACCCCGCCGGCGTCGGCTTGGCCGGCTGCCGGGCTCCCCGCCATGGCGGGCGCGTCCGCGCCCGCGGCGTCGGCGGTGGCGAGCTTGGCCATCGCTTGAGTGGTCAGGCCGCTGGCGAGCGCCGGCCCGAGCAGGGGGTCGTTGGCGTAGAGATCCTGGAGGATCCCGGGCAGACGCATGTCGTGTTCGCCGCCGCCGCCGGGCGACCAAGACGCCGCCTCGATCCTGCCGCGCAGGATCAGTGGCGCGGTCGGGCCCATGGAGATGGCGCTGACCTTCCCGGCGGGACCCATCGCCTCGAGCGCCCGATTGAGCCACCCAGACGAGGTGCCGTAGACCACCGCCGCGCCGCTCTCCAGCACGTCCTGCGCCTCGAAATGCGAGCGTTCACGGTCGGGCGTGGCGATGGCCGGAGCGATCCGCGCCTCGCCCTTCAGCGCCAAGGCGTGGGTCGAGACGAGCGCCGGATGCAGACCGAAGGTCTCGTCGAGCTTCAGCGCCCCTCCGGGCTGGCCGAACGGGGCGATGGCGATCGGCCCCCGCAGGGCGGCATAGTCGCTGTCGCCCACCGGCGGGGAGAGGGAGAGGCCATCCAACCCGCCGCGGCAGACGATCACCACCAGCCGCTTCCTGGCAAGCGCGGCGTCCGCCGCCGCGTAGGCGCGGGAGCCCAGGAATTCGATCGTGAGGCCAAGTCCGAGCGCCGTGAGAAGAGCCTGGCGGCGCGACAACTGTGAGAAACTCTGGGCAGGGGTCATCGGCGCTGAAACTCCGGGCTCATGAGAAGGATCGCCAGGCCCTCGGAGCGGGTTTCCGCTCTGGCGACGGCGGTAGCGACGGCTGGCGTCAGGCGCGGGCCCAGGGCCTCGGTCGCCAGCTGACCGGGGTTGCGGTCCCCGGCCGTCTGAGCGGCGAGGCTCTCGCTCCAGGCGATGCGCTTCATCACCGCGTCGGGCGCGGCCCAATCCTGCGCCGCCTCTGACCAGCCCTTGGGCGATGGAGCGCTGAACGCCTTCTGTCCCATGGAATTCATCACCGGCGCGACGGCCTCGATCCTCTGCGGAACCACTCCGGTCGCGCGCCAGCTGGAGACCATGAACTCGTACGGCGTCTTGAACTTGCGCGCCCTTGGATCCCACGCCTCGGGAGAGGAGATCAGGGTCTTTGCGACCTCGCCCAGGTGGCCATTGGTGGAGAGGTAGGCGCGTTCCAGGCGCGCCACCAAGGGCGGTGGCGGGTCATCGGCGACGAAGTGGGTTCCGAGCTTGACCGCTATGTGGTGGGCGGTGTGCGGGCTCGCCGCCAGATCCTTCATTACCGCCTCGGCCTGTTGTTGCCCGCCCTGGGGATAGCGACGCCCCATGATGGTGCGCTCGCCGGGCTCGTGGGCGCGTTCGCGGAAGAAGAAACGGCCGCGGCGATTGTCCGCCTCGCGCAAACCGCCCAGGCTCCAGCCGGTCATCGCCCTGGCGAACTCGGTGACGTCGGCCTGGGTGTAGCCGGCGTCCACGCCCACGGTGTGCAGCTCCATGATTTCGCGGGCGAGGTTCTCGTTGAGGCCGGCATGTTTGCCGCCGCGGGCCAGAAAGGCGGCCGCCTGGCTGTCGGGACCGATGGATTGAGCCTGGTCGAGATAGATGAGCATCGCCGGATGGCTCGAGGAAGCCACGAGGAGATCCTCGAATCGGCCGAACACGTGCGGCCGGATCGCTTCGGCCTCGAACGGGCCGACCAAGGTGGCCGTGACCAGCTTGTTCGCCGAGACCGTGAAATGGTTGGCCCAGAAGAGCGCCCACCTCTCGCGGAATCCCGTCTCGGTGGTGGCGCCGAGCCGGACCCGCGCCAGGAAGTCCGCGCCGGTGTCCTGGCGCAGCATCCTGGCGGCCATCTTGACTGGGTCGGACTTCGGATCGCCTGCCTGCCGGGCGGCCTGCCGATCCTGTCGGTAGGCGCCGAACTCGCCGAACCTCTCAACCGAATCCGGCGAGCCGGGAGAGGGGAGGTCAGCGCCCTCGGCTCGGATCTGGCTGGCCAGAAACCCTTGCGGATCGCTGCGCGCGGCTGCGATTTCGCCCGTCCTCGCACCCAGGCCGAAGCGCGTAACGGCAATCGCCGCCTTGAGGTCCTTGTCGATGGCCACCTTGGGCTCCTTGCGCGCGGCTTTGGAATTTGATGCTTGAACGGCGAGCGCCGGCCCATTCCGTCGCCGCGCCGCGCGGATTGGCAAGTTCATCGACCTCGAGAAGCGAGAATCACAGTGACTTCCTCCGGAGAGCGACGAACCTGCGTTCTTGCCGACGTCGAGCCTGCGGGCGTGGGTTACACCTTGAGGCTCCGAGGCCGCCCGGCGGTCACTCCGGCTGGCAAGCCACTGGTCGTGCCCACACTGGCGCTCGCCGAACTGCTCGCAAGCGAGCGGCGAGGGAGCGGCACGACCGCCGGATCGTCGAAGATGCTGGCGACCCGGCTTGCTCACACCGCAATCGACAGTGTGGTTTCCCGGCGCGACATGATCATCGACGCCTTTGCGGAGACCGCGGGGGCTGATGTGCTGTGCTATTTCGCGCAGGGGCCGGCGAGACTGGCGGCGCGACAGGAAGAGGCGTGGCGGCCGATCCTGCGGTGGGCGGCGGAAACGTTCGAACTCGCCTTCCAGCCGACCACGGCCATCGTCCACGGCTCGCAACCAAGCCGGACCCTCGAGCGCGTGGAAGCCATCGCGCGAGCGAGATCCGACTTCGAACTGGCTGGCCTGGACATGGGGCGGGGGCTGTTCGGCTCGGCCATCCTGACGCTCGCGCTTTGGACCGGGCGGCTGACAGGACACCAGGCCCTCGACGCCTCCCGAATCGACGAAACTTTCCAGCAGAGCCGATGGGGCGTCGATGCCGAAGCCGCGGCCGGCGCTCAGCGAATCGCGGCGGATGCAATCGGGCTGGAACAGTGGTTCGCGGCGCTGCGTTGAGGCTGACCGGCGCCGCGGCGGCCTGGGTACTGCTTGTCACGCTCGCGCGGCGCGACTACCGCTCTGAGCCCTCGATCCTAAGGGCCGCGCGATGAAGGACATCCTCGCAGAACTCGAGAAGCGCCGCGCCCAAGCCATCGCCGGCGGCGGACCGCGGCGGACGGCGGCGCAACACGCCAAGGGCAAGCTCACCGCGCGCGAACGCATCGACGTCCTGCTCGACGAGGGTTCGTTCGAAGAGTTCGACATGTTCGTCGAACACCGAAGCCATGACTTCGGGATGGAGAAGCAGCGCATCCCCGGCGATGGCGTCGTCACCGGATGGGGCGCGATCAACGGCCGCGTGGCCTACGTATTCTCTAAGGATTTCACCGTTTTCGGCGGCTCTCTTTCGAAGGCGCACGCCGAGAAGATCGTCAAGGTTCAGGAGATGGCGGCGCGAAACGGGGCGCCGATCATCGGCCTGTTCGACGCCGGCGGCGCGAGAATCCAGGAGGGCGTGGATTCCCTCGCCGGCTACGCGGATATCTTCCTGCAGAACGTATTGGCGTCAGGCGTCATCCCGCAGATCAGCGTGATCATGGGGCCGTGCGCCGGTGGCGATGTCTACTCGCCGGCCATGACCGACTTCATCTTCATGGTGAAGGACACCGCCTACATGTACGTGACCGGTCCGGACGTCGTGAAGACGGTGATCAACGAGGATGTGAGCCACGAGGATCTTGGCGGCTATCGCATCCACGCCTTGAAATCCGGCGTTGCCGACGGGGCGTTCGAGAACGACCTCGAAGCGCTCACCCAGATTCGCAGGCTGGTGGATTTTCTTCCGCTCTCGAACCGTGAACCGGCCCCGACGCGGCGAAGCTTCGATGAACCGCTGCGCGAGGAACCCTCGCTCGACACCCTTGTGCCCGCCAATCCGAACAAGCCGTACGACATGAGGGAGTTGATCCTCAAGGTTGTGGATGAGGCCGATTTCTTTGAGATTTCACCGGAGTGGGCGAAAAATATCATCGTCGGATTTGGTCGGCTCGACGGCGGCACGGTGGGCGTCGTCGCCAATCAGCCGCAGGTCCTGGCCGGCGTGCTCGACATCGACGCTTCCCGCAAGGCGGCCAGGTTCGTCCGCTTCTGCGACGCCTTCGCCATCCCCCTGATCACCTTCGTCGACGTCCCTGGGTTCATGCCCGGCACCAAGCAGGAACAGGGCGGCCTCATCAAGCATGGCGCGAAGCTCCTCTTCGCCTTCGCCGAGGCGACGGTGCCGAAGATCACCGTGATTACGCGCAAGGCCTACGGCGGGGCTTTCGACGTGATGAGTTCGAAGAACATCCGCGGCGACCTCAACTATGCGTGGCCGACCGCGGAGATCGCCGTCATGGGCCCCAAACAGGCGGTGGAGATCATTTTCCGCGCCGACATCGGCGATCCAGAGAAGCTCGTCGCGCGGGAGGCCGAGTACAAGGCGCACTTCGCCAATCCGTTCGTCGCCGGCTCGAGGGGCTATATCGACGATGTCATCATGCCCAGGGAAACCCGACGCCGGCTAGTCCGCGCCCTTGTGAGCCTGAAGGGAAAGGTCCTCGCCAACCCCTGGAAGAAGCACGACAATATTCCGCTCTGACCTGGCCCGTCAGGCCAGCTTGTCGCCGCGGCCCAGCGGGTCGGGGAGCGGCTCTCCGGCGGGCGCGAAACTGAGAGAGACGGAGTTGATGCAGTAGCGCTGGCGGGTAGGGGGCGGACCATCGGGAAAGTTGTGCCCCTGATGGCTGCCGCAGCGCGCGCAGCGCGTCTCGATCCGGATCATCCCGTGGCTGGTGTCGCGAACCTCGAGGACGTGGGAGGGGTCGATCGGCGCCCAGAAGCTGGGCCAGCCGGTGCCGCTTTCGAACTTCGTCTCGGCTCGAAACAGCGGCAAGCCGCACAGCCGGCAGCAATAGACGCCCTCCTTCTTGTTCTCCAGAAGGCCGCCGCAGAACGGCGCCTCGGTCCCATGTCTGAGCAGCACCTCTCGCTCGGCCGAAGTGAGCGCCTTCTCCAGGCGAGCGCGTTCGGAGGCGTCGGGGGGCCGAAGGTCGAAGCCAGACGCGGAGATTTGGGGTTCGGCGACAATGGGAGTCATTTGGTTCGATCCGACCAGAGTGTGCGGGACCGACGCCGTTGTCATTGCGCCTGGTCCCGTCTAACCGCCATCCAGATATAGCGAGCAACACCACAACCGGAACCCGATGTTCTCGAAAATCCTGATCGCCAACCGCGGAGAAATCGCGGTGCGGATCATCAAGACCTGTCGGCGCATGGGTATAGCGACGGTCGCGGTCTATTCGGAAGCGGATGCCGAGTCCCTGGCCGTCGAGATGGCCGACGAAGCGGTCTGCATCGGCGCGCCCCCGGCGGCGCAGTCCTATCTACTCGGCGACACGATCATCGAAGCGGCGCGCGAACGACGGGCGGAAGCGATCCACCCCGGGTTCGGCTTCCTTTCCGAGCGATCGGAGTTCGCGCTGGCCTGCGCCCGGGCCGGCGTGGCCTTCATCGGCCCAAACCCCGCCGCCATCGAAGTCATGGGCGACAAAATACGTTCGAAGCGGTCGGCGGCGGCCGCCGGCGTATCGATCGTGCCTGGCTATGTCGGCGAGATCACCGGGCTCGACCATGCAGGCGAGATCGCCGAGGAGATCGGCTACCCGATCATGATCAAGGCTTCGGCCGGCGGTGGCGGCAAGGGCATCCGCGTCGCCCGCAACCGCCTTGAGATCGAGGAGGCTCTCCCCGCCGTGCGCGCCGAAGCGAAGGGCGCATTCGGCGACGACCGCCTGTTCATCGAAAAGTTCATCGAGAGCCCCAGGCACATCGAGATTCAGGTTCTCGGGGATCGGCACGGCCATGTCGTCCACCTTCTCGAGAGGGAATGTTCGATCCAGCGTCGAAACCAGAAGGTCATCGAGGAAGCGCCCTCGCCGCTGCTCGATCCGACGACGCGTGAGGCCATGGCAGCTCAGGCCGTGGCCCTGGCCAAGGCCGTGGGCTATGACTCGGCCGGCACCGTGGAGTTTGTAACCAGTCAGGACAAATCGTTCTATTTCCTGGAGATGAACACTCGGCTTCAGGTGGAGCACCCGGTCACCGAGCTCATCACCGGACTGGACATTGTCGAGCAGATGATCCGCGTCGCCGCCGGCGAACCTCTCGCCTTCGGCCAGGAGGCGATCACCGCCAAAGGCTGGGCGATCGAGGCTCGGATCTACGCCGAGGATCCCTATCGACACTTCCTGCCTTCCATCGGCAGGCTCGTCCGCTATCGCGCGCCGCTCGAGGGGGTGCGCGGGGAGTGCCTCATACGCAACGACACCGGCGTGCGCGAGGGCGATGAAATCTCGATCTTCTACGACCCGATGATCGCCAAGCTCTCGGTCTGGGCGCCCGATCGCGCGAGTGCGGTGCAAGGGATGGCCCGAGCCCTCGAGGATGTGGAAATCCAGGGCGTCGGCCACAACGCGCCGTTTCTCTCCGCGGTCCTCGACCAGGAGAGATTCCGCGCCGGCGCTCTCTCCACCGACTACATCGCTGATGAGTTTCCAGACGGATTCCACGGTCTGACGCCGTCCCTGGCGCAACTGGACCTGATGACCGCTGTCGCGGCCTACATCCACCGCCTGATCGCAGACCGGGCAATGAATGAGGCGGCAGGCGGCGCGTCGGTCCGTGCGACCTGGGTGGTGATGCTGGCGGACAAGGCGCGCCGCGTCACCCTCTCGGGCGACGAGTTCAGCCTGAACATCGAGTTGCTCGACGACCGCCGCGTGCTGGCGCTCAGCTCGGTTGCGTGGCGACCAGGAGAGGCGCTCTTTCGCGGGCGGCTGGACGGGCGCGAATTCACCGCGACCGTGGGATTCGCCGCCGAGGGCGTTCTGATCCGGCATCGGGCCGCGAGTGTGCGCGCTCTTGTCCTGACCGCCGCCTCGGCCGAACTTCACCGACGGCTGCCAGCCAAGGCTCCGCCCGACACCAGCCGATTCGTTGTCTGCCCGATGCCCGGGCTCGTGGTTTCGATCGACATCAGCGAGGGCCGGGAGGTCCGCCTGGGGCAAATTCTCTGCGTCGTCGAGGCGATGAAAATGCAGAACATCGTCCGAGCCGAACGCGACGGCGTCATCAAGTCGGTGGGCGCCGCGGCCGGCGACAGTGTTTCAGCCGACCAGGTCCTGGCGGAGTTCGTCTAGTGCCGCGCGCCTGGAAGCCTGAGTTCAAATATGAGTGCTTCCAGAAGGTGTCGGTTGGATGCTAGCTTCACTCTAGGAGAAAAAAGGAGGGGGTATCCGATGGACTTCAAGAACCTGTTTCTGAGCTTCCAAGGACGCACGCGCCGGTCGCACTTCTGGATCGGCTTGGTCATTCTGTGGGTCATTCAGACCGTGATCTGGTCCTTCACGGTCGGCGGGGCGATGAGCGCCGCGGCGGCGCGAGGACAACCCGGCGACATCGCCGGGGCTTTCAGCGGGGTCGGCCTCATTGGCATGATCGTGTTGATCGCGCTGATCTGGCCGTCCCTGGCCATACAGGTGAAGCGCTGGCACGATCGCGACAAGTCCGGCTGGATGGTGTTGATCATGCTCATTCCCCTGGTGGGTGCGATCTGGGTGCTGGTCGAATGCGGCTTCCTCGAAGGGACGCCGGGTCCAAACAAATACGGTCCCTCGCCCAAGGGCTTGGGCGCGCCCACCGCCGCGACCGTCTGAACGACCCGTCCTCCAAGTCTCGCGCGGGGCCCCGAAGTCACGAGGTCAAGACCTCGCGCGAGACGAAGAGGGACGGCGAATGAACGGCGGTCCGATCGACTGGCGCGATCTGTTCTCCTCGGCGAGCGGGCGCATATCGCGAACGCGGTTCTGGATCGCCGTCGTTCTGTTGTTCACGGTGGCCGCGGCCTATGAGGCGGCGGCCGGACCGACCCTCAAGGTTCTGACGTTCTGGATCATCTATCCGGTGCTCCTCGCCTCGGCGACGTGCGTCCTCGCCAAGCGCCTTCACGACAGGGGGCGATCCGGCTGGTGGGCGGCCCTGGTGCTGTTCGTCGTGGTCATGATCTGGCCCTCGCCGCACGGCGTGCGCGGGCTGCTGGCCGTTCCGGTGCTGATCTGGGCGTTCGTGGAGCTCGGACTGATGGCTGGCGAGCAAGGCGCCAATCGTTTCGGTCCCGGGCCTTCGGTGATGACGATCGCCTAGGACCTGGCCGAAAGCCCTCCGGCCTTTTCGCGGGCGCCGCGTTGGACTATGCCCCCCTTCCTGTCGTCGTGAGAGGCCAGCAATGAAAATCGACTTCGTTTCCGTGGATGTGGGCGTGGGCGCTTCCGATGCGGTCGCCGTCTTCGCCTTCGACGGAGGAGTACTGTCCACCGCGGCCGAACATCTCGACGGCGAGCTCTCGGGCGCCGTTCGCAGGGCCATGGCGCACGGCAGGTTCACGGGCGCTGTTGGCCAGACCCTGGAGCTTGTCGCCCCTCACGGCATCGATGCGTGTCGCGCGGTCATTGTCGGGGCAGGGAAGAAGCAGGAGTGGGACGAAAGCTCCGCCGAGCTCGCCGCGGCGCACGCCTACCAGGCGGCGAAGGGTTCGGGAGCGCAGGCGCTGGTCGTGAGGATGGCGGGATTCTCCGCCGAGCTCGCCGCCGCGGCCGCTCTGGGAATTCGCCTGGCGGCCTATCGCTTCGACAAATATCGGACCACCGAGAAGGTCGACAAGAAGCCGTCCGTCACCAAGGTCAAACTGAGCGTCGACGAACCGAAGAAGGCTTCGAGGGCCTTCAAGGCGCTGGCGACACTTGCCGAGGCCATCGTCTTCGCCCGGGACCTGGTCTCCGAGCCGGCCAACATCCTCTTCCCCGAAGAGTTCGGCCGGCGGGTCAAGAAGCTCTCCGATCATGGATTGGAGGTCGAGATCCTCGGCGAGAAGGAGATGAAAAAGCTCGGCATGGGGGCGCTACTGGGCGTGGGCCAGGGCAGCGCTCGCGAAAGCCAGCTCGCCGTCCTGCAATGGAAGGGGGCCCGGGATCCCGCGGCGGCCCCTGTCGCCTTTGTCGGCAAGGGGGTGTGCTTCGACACCGGCGGGATCAGCATCAAGGGCGCCGACGGCATGGAGGAGATGATCACCGACATGGGCGGAGCGGCGGCGGTGGCCGGGACGATGTACGCCCTGGCGGCCCGCAAGGCCAAGGTGAACGCGGTCGGCATCCTCGGCCTGGTGGAGAATATGCCGGATGGAAACGCCCAGCGCCCAGGTGACGTCGTCACGACGATGTCCGGTCAGACAGTCGAGGTGATCAACACCGACGCTGAAGGCAGGCTCGTCCTGGCCGATGCGCTCTGGTATTGCCACAACCGGTTCAAGCCGAAGTTCATGATCGATTTGGCGACCCTCACGGGTGCGATCATCATTGCTCTTGGCAAGGACCTCGGTGGGCTTTTCAGTAACGATGAGACCTTGGCCGAGAATCTCCTGGCCGCGTCGAAGCGGACCGGCGAGACTCTCTGGCGGATGCCTCTTCCCCCACAGTACGAAAAGAACATCGACAGCGGGATCGCTGACATGAAGAACGTCGGTCCAAGGTATGGTGGCTCGATCACGGCGGCTCTGTTCATCCAGCGTTTCGTCAACAGCAGTCCCTGGGCCCATCTGGACATCGCGTCCACGGCCTGGAAGCCAGCCTCCACCATCCCGACCATTCCCAATGGCGCCACCGGCTTTGGCGTCCGTCTCCTCGACCGCCTGGTGGCGGACTTCTACGAGGCTTGAGCGGCGTTGCCCGCGATCTCGGCGGGATATGCATTGATCCACAGTCCCCTTGTCGGGAAGAAGTGCTGGGTCCCGGTGGAAGGTTTGCTGCGTCGCGGCGGCGCCGATGCGCGGGCGATCGACTACGAAGACCTTCGCGGCCCGGACTGGTACGGCGGGGCGGCGGCGGCCATCGCACGGCGCATCGAAGACATCGAAGGGTCGTGGGTGCTCGTCGTCCACAGCGCGGCGGGCGGGCTCGCGCCATCGATCCTGGCGGCCGCACCCGCATCGCCGGCCGCCATTGTGTTCGTTGATTCGATCCTGCCCCACCCAGGGCGAAGCTGGTTGGAGACTGCGCCGCCGTGTCTTTCCGCACGGGTGCGGAGTCTCGCGGAAGATGGAATGCTGCCGCCGTGGAATCGATGGTTCGCCGACGACCCAGCGGCCAATCTGATCCAGGACCCTGAAACGCTCGCGGAGTTCACCGCCGACCTGCCGCGCCTCCCGCTCGCTTTCCTGGAGTGCGCCGCACCGCTTCTCGCCGCAGAAACGGCGATTCCGACCGGCTATCTTCAGTTGAGCGCGTCGTATGCCGGCGAAGCTCGCGAGGCGCGGCGGCGGTCGTGGAGGGTCGAGGAGGCGCCCGCGCACCATCTCGCCATGGTCACGCACCCTGATAAGGTGGGGCCGAAAATCGTGGAACTCGCGGCGGCGCTGCTTGGTCGATGAGTGGGCAGACTTGCGAGGTCTGGTTTTACCATTTGGAGCGGAGCGCCCTGGACGGCGTTCTGCCTGAACTGCTCGAGAAAACGCTGGCGAAAGGGTGGCGAGCCCTGGTGAAGGTGCGATCGGAGGAATTACTCGCCCACCTGGACAGACTGCTGTGGGTTTACCGGGACGACAGCTTTCTCGCCCACGGAACAGATGAAGAGCCGGGCGCCGCCAAACAACCGATCCTGCTCACCCGGAACGGCGACAACCTCAACGACGCGTTGGCGTTATTCCTGGTCGAAGGCGCCACCCCCGAAGATCTCTCTGCTTTCAGTCGCTGCATCATGATCTTCGACGGCCATGACGAAGCGGCCCTGGCCGACGCCAGGCTGGCCTGGTCCGCGTTCAGGTCGGCCGGCCACACGGTCGCCTATTGGCGCGAGGGGGGGAAGAACGGTTGGGAGAAGCAAGGGTCTTGAAGTTGGTCCAGGCGATTCTTGTCGCGCTGGCGGTGGCGTCGTGCGCGGCGCCGCCGCCATCGGCCCCCTATATCGCTCCACCGTCCGCGCCCTTGGCGCTGGTGGTTGTCCCAGCTCTGCCACCGCCGCCTGACCACTGCGGCGCGATCGCCCTCCAATATCTGATCGGCCGCCCTCGGGTGGAAATTCCCATTCCGCTGGAGCCCAGCCGAAGAAGAGTCCTCTGCACCACCTGCCCGATCGACCGCGGCGAGAATCCGTTCCGCCTCACCATCCTCTACGATACCGCAAGCAGCCTGGTGACCTCGGTGGCATGCCAGTGACGGGCGGAGCCTGCGAAGCACTGGAAGTCAGCCGCCGCGATTCGTCCGCCTTCGTGAAAAGGGGCGATGCTCTACCAGGCTCGATCGCTCCTGACCGTCTCGTGGCGGCCGGCCTCGGCCAGCCACTGCTCTTCGGCCAGAGCGAGCTTTTGCAGGCTGCGCTTCCGCCGGCGCCGGAGATCGTCCGCCTTCGGGTCGCCAGCGGCGAGTTCGGCCAAGGCGGTATCGAAATCAGCGATACGCCGGGTCTCGTGAGCGATCCTGGCTTCCGTCACTGCCAGTTTGCCCTCCACGGGCGCCGCGATCTCCCTTTCCGGGGCGGCCGAAGCGCGACTCCCTTGCCTGGCCCGGTCCAGAACGAACCGGGCGTAGTCGGCCATATCGCCATCGAAGGGCTTCACACAGCGATCCGCCACCAACCACAGGCGGTCGGCCACGAGTTCCATCAAAGAGCGGTCGTGTGTGATCAGGATCACCGCGCCTTCGTAATCGTTGAGCGCCTCGGTAAGGGCGCGTCGGCTATCGATGTCGAGATGGTTTGTCGGCTCATCGAGAATGAGCAGATGCGGACGCTGCATCGATACGAGATTGAGCAAAAGGCGCGCGCGTTCGCCCCCTGAGAGGCTGGCCACCTTGGTCTCCGCCTTGTCGGCGGTCATGCCGAATCGGGCCAGGTGCGAGCGCCTCTGACCCTCGCTTGCCTCCGGCGCGGTGCGCCGCATGATGGCAAGGGGCGTGTCTTCACCATCCATTGCTTCGATCTGATGCTGATGAAACCAGCCGACCTTGATCCGCCTGTCCCGGTGAATGCGGCCGCCGGCAGCCTCGAGACTGCCGGCGATCAGCCGCGCGAAGGTGGTCTTGCCCGAGCCGTTCACGCCCAGCAGGCCGATGCGGTCGTCGATGTCGAGCCGAAGGTTCAGACGCTCGAGCACAGGGGGGCCGCCGTAACCCGCCTGCACGTCCTCGAGGCGAACCAGCGGCGGGGCGATGGGCCGTGTAGGGGAGGGCAGCAGGAAGGGCGCGACCTGCTCTTCGATGACCGGAGTCGTCGCTTCGAGCCGGGCGATCATCTTCAAGCGCGACTGGGCCTGCCTGGCCTTGCTGGCCTTGGCTCGGAAGCGATCGACGAAGGCCTGCATGTGAGCCCGCTTGGCCTCGATCTTGACCCGGCTCGCGGCCTGCAGCCGCAACCGTTCGGCGCGCTGGTGCTCGAACGCGGAAAATCCGCCTTGGTAGAGGTCCAGCCGCCCATCGGTGAGGTGAAGAATCCAGTTGACCGAGTGGTCGAGGAGTTCCCGGTCATGGCTGATCACCAGGGCGGTGCGCGGGTATTTTCGCAGTCTGGCCTCGAGCCATAGAGCGCCTTCGAGGTCGAGGTAGTTGGTCGGCTCGTCGAGAAGCAAAAGGTCGGGTTGAGCGAACAGGGCGGCCGCCATCGCAACCCGCATCCGCCAACCGCCGGAGAATTCGGCCATCGGCCGCTTCAAGTCGGCGGCGCTGAAGCCGAGGCCAGCGAGAATTTCCGAGGCTCGCGCGGGCGCCCGGTCCGCTTCGATATCGGTCAGCCGGGCGTAGATGTCTCCGAGCCGCTCGGGCGGCGCCGTCTCAAGCTCGGCGAACAGGCTGGACCGTTCGAGATCCGCCTGCAGCACCGTATCGAGCAAACCCACCGGCGAAGCGGGATGCTCCTGATCGACCCATCCGAGGCGGGCCAGCTTCGGGAGTTCAATGGTTCCCCCGCTCGGGGAAAGATCGCCGCGGATCAGCCGAAAGAGCGTCGACTTTCCCGCCCCGTTGCGGCCAACGAGCCCGACCTTGCCTCCGGCCGGCAGGCTCGCCGAGGCCCCGTCGAAGAACCGCCTTCCCCAGGCGTCGAAGATGAGGTCGTTGATGCGGAGCATTGTCCCGGGGAGCTCGCAGCTCCGCTTCTGGCGCCCGCTTGGCGGGGCCGGGCGGCGCCGTTATAAGCCCGGACCCTTTTTCGTCCAGTCACGCCGAGCGCTCAGCCCATGACCGAACGCACCTTCTCAATCATCAAGCCGGACGCCACCTCCAGGAATCTCACCGGCAAGATCAATGCGGTGATCGAGGAGGCGGGCTTGAGGATCGTCGCCCAGCGCCGGATCCGGATGTCGCGAGACCAGGCGGAAGACTTCTACGCGGTGCACAAGGAGCGCCCGTTCTACGCCGAGCTGGTGGAAATGATGACTTCTGGCCCGGTGGTGGTGCAGGTTCTGGAGGCCGAGGACGTGATCGCGAAGTACCGTCGGCTGATGGGCGCGACCAACCCTCGCGACGCCGAGGAAGGAACTATCCGAAAGCTCTACGCCATCTCGCTCGGCGAGAACTCGGTCCACGGCTCCGACAGCCCGGACAACGCCCGCACCGAGATCGGACAATTCTTCCAGGACCACGACATCGTCGGCTGAGAGCGAGGTCGCCGGTCACGCTGGCCGGAGTTCTCCGCAGACGAAGGCGTCCTCGCCTGCATCGAGGAGGAGCGCGAGGGCTTCGGGCGCCTTTTCGCGGGCGACGACGAGGATGAAACCAACGCCGCAGTTCAGCGTCCGCCGAAGCTCATGATCGACGATGCCACCCTCCGTCTGCAGCCAGCGGAACACCGCCGGCAAGGTCCACGATTGCCAGTCGATGCGCGGCGCCAGACCTTTCGAGACGACCCGAGGCGGGTTTTCGATCAGCCCCCCGCCGGTGATGTGGGCGGCCGCCTTCAGCAGCCCAGCTCGCGCCAGGGGGAGCACGGCCTGCACATAGATGCGAGTGGGCGTCAGCATTGCGTCGGCGAGCGTGGCTTGTGGCGCGAACGGGGCGGGCGACGCCCATCCCAGACCGGTGAGATCGATGATTCGCCTGATCAGCGCATAGCCGTTGGAGTGCGGGCCGGAGGAGGCAAGGGCGATCAGAAGGTCGCCGCTCCGCTGCGCTTCCATTTGCGGAAGGACCCGGCCGCGCTCCACCGCGCCGACGCAAAATCCCGCCAGGTCATAGTCGCCGCCGGCGTACATGCCGGGCATCTCGGCTGTCTCGCCCCCGACGAGGGCCGCGCCCGCCAGCGCGCAGCCCTCGCCGATGCCGGCGAGCACCTTGGCCGCGGCATCGACGTCCAGGCGGCCCGTGGCGAAATAGTCGAGAAAGATCAGCGGCTCCGCGCCTTGTGCGAGGAGGTCGTTGACGCACATCGCCACCAGATCGATGCCGATCGAGCCATGGACGCCGGTCTCGATCGCGATCCTGAGCTTGGTTCCGACCCCGTCGGTAGTCGAAACCAACAGCGGATCGTCGAAGCCGGCCGCCTTGAGGTCGAAGAGCGCTCCGAACCCGCCAAGGGCGGCATCCGCTCCAGGACGGCGAGTCGCATGGGCGATCGGTTTGATTCGCTCCACCAGTCGCGCCCCCGCGTCGATGTCGACGCCAGCCTCAGCGTATGTGAGGCCATTTGTTCCCCTGATCATGACGGCGGCGCGCCCCTTGGCCTTGCGCTGGCGATGACGGGCAAGGGCCGGAGGGTTCGCCCTTGCAGACTCGATGAATGGCGGCGCTATAGCTAGCCCATGGCGCCCATTACCACCACCGCCCAGCTCGCCGCGTTCTGCGAGGGCCTGGCCGGCGAGCCGTTCGTGGCCGTGGACACCGAGTTCATGCGGGAGACGACCTATTGGCCGCGCCTATGCCTGGTCCAGGCGGCCTCGGCAACAGCCGCGGCGGCCATCGATCCACTATCGACCGAGATCGACCTCGCGCCCTTCCTCGATGTTCTTCGTGACCCGAAGATCGAGAAGGTGTTCCATGCGGCCCGGCAGGACGTGGAGATTTTCAACAATCTCGGCGTCATTCCCGAGCCGCTTTTCGACACCCAGATCGCGGGCATGGCGGCCGGCTTTGGAGAGCAGATCGCCTACGACGCCCTCGCCCGCCAGATGTTGGGCGTAACCCTCGACAAGTCGCATCGTTTCACCGATTGGGCCCGCCGACCGCTGAGCGAGGCGCAGCTGGAGTACGCTCTGGGGGACGTGATCCACCTCGCGAAATTCTACCCGATGCTCCGCGAGCGGCTGGAGAAGGCTGGGCGACTGGCCTGGGTTACCGAGGAGATGCGCGCGCTCACCGACCCAGCGCTCTACGACCTCAGTCCCGACAATGCCTGGCGCAGACTGAAGCCGCGACGGCATGCGGCCAACTACCTGGCGGTGTTCCGCGCCGTCGCGGCCTGGCGGGAGCGGGCGGCGCAGAGCCGCGATCAGCCGCGCGGGCGAATCTTGAAGGATGAGGCGATCGATGAACTCGCGGCCCAGGCGCCAGCCGACGCCGAGGGATTGAATCGGCTCCGCTCGGTTCCGAAAGGATTCGCCGGATCGCGATTCGCCCCCGATCTGTTGGCGGCGATCGCCGAGGCGTTGAGGGATGTGCAGACCCACCCTGCCGAGGTGGAGCGTCCCGCGCGGCCCTCTTCCGAAAATGTCGGTGCGGTCGTCGAACTTTTGAAGGTGCTGCTGAAAGCGCGCGCCGAGGACAGCGGCGTCGCCTCCAGGCTGATCGCGACAGTAGGGGACCTGGAAAAGATCGCGGGCTGCGACGCGGCCGACGTCGGCGCGTTGCGCGGCTGGCGTCGCGACGCCTTTGGCGAGGACGCCCTGAAGCTCAAACGCGGCGAGTTGGGCCTGGTTCTGCACGCAGGCAGGGTGCGGGTGGTCGAGGTCCGCCGGACACCGCGGACCGCGTCGTGAGCCCCGGTTCGGCGGATCTATCCGGCGGCGAGTCTCTCGGGGCGCGGAGCCTTCCCTGGCGAAGGTCGAATCTTGAGTTCGCGTTCCAGGATCGTGGCCAAGGTCGCGCCGCGCTTGGCGGCGAGTTCGCCAAGGAGCGCATCGCTCCTTTCCGGCGCGGCGCGCAGGACCACCGCACCGGGGCGGAACTCGAGACTGGCCCGGGAGAGCAGTTGGGGACTGCGCCCAGAAATGTCGCAGGCAAGCCTGATCGCAGTCCCCAACGCGCGCGCCCGTTGATATCGTTCGCCGCTGAGCAGGCGGAATACGAGGTGGGGAGCGCGGATGTCGCTCGCCGCCGTGTGACGGGCGAACGCCGCGCAGGCGAGAAAGACGCGCTCGCGATGGTCCATGCCGGCGATGGGCGCCCTCAAGACCTGATCGAAGACCAGGTCGGCGCGATGGTCCGGATGCAGGCGCGATCCTAGATCGGCCAAGCGGCACGCCGCCGCGAGAAGGGTTGCGTCACGACCTTCGAACAACGGATCGAGAGTCGAGAAGGCCGGCCGCAGCCACGCTTCGAGCGCCCCGCCCAGCCCCTCGGAGATGGCCTCGCGGAAGCCGAGAGCGGCGCATCCTTCGACCAAAGGATCGCGCGCTTGCACCGTGGGCGACATCGCCTCGAACAAGAGTCCCTCGCGCAGACCGTAGGCCGAGACGACGACCCGCTCGAGATTCAGCGACTCGACAAGGCATTGGAGCACGATGGACGCGTGAGGGAGGGCCTCGACGCGGCGCCGCGAGATTCCCTCGATTCTCTCCAGCGAGGCCCTCGACTGCTGACCCACAAACCGCGCCGCCTCCAGCGCCTCGCGGCGGCTCATCTCGTACTGATGTACGATCCCGAGTGGATATGACGACATTCTCATGTGCAGCAAGGCGATGTTTCGCCAAGCGCCGCCGACTGCATGCAAGGTATCGGTGCGAAAGGTCGCGGCGAGCGGAGCGAGGTGGCGAGCCACCGCGGAGCGGACCCGAGCGGGGTCGAACTTGCCGAATTCGCCCAGCGCGAAGGGGCCGAGCGGTAGACTCACGCCGGGGCCGGGCCCGTGCGTCGAGAGCCGCACCAGCTCCAGGCTCGATCCCCCGAGGTCGCCCACCACCCCGCGCGAGGACGGGGCGCCGGCCAGGACCCCGAGCGCAGCGAGTCGCGCCTCCTGCTGCCCGGTGAGGATGCGAAGCTCCAGTCCGGTCTCGGCTGCGACACGCTTGCAGAAGGCTCGTCCGTCGCTGGCTTCGCGCACCGCGGCCGTGGCGACCGAGAAGGTCAATTCGGGTCGGCTTGCATCCAGCAGAGCTCGAAAGCGCTGCAGGGCCTTGATCGCGACCTCGACCCCGCCGGGCGAGAGCCGGCCGCTGACCGCAAGGCCGCGGCCCAGGCCGGCGAGCACCTTTTCATTGAAGACGGTCCAGATGGAGCGGCCCTCGACTCGGTAGAGCACCAGGCGCACCGAGTTCGAGCCGACGTCGATCACGGCGGCATCGCAACCGGGACGGCTATCTGCGGAAGCCGACATGCTCGAACGCGCGCGGCAGATCCTTCACCTTGTGGCCCCGGCCAGAGAGAGAGGGATTGGTCATGAAATAATCATGGGCGGAAAAGGCGCCTCGGCGGTTCCACCCCGATCCGCGATGGTAGGTCCCATCCGCGTCCAGCAGCCAGCTCTGAGCCTCGTCATTGAGGTTCGCGACCATGATCTGCTGGAGAACCTGTTGGTGCACGGTGGGGTTCTCCACCGGAACCATCACCTCGACCCGTCGATCCAGATTGCGCGGCATCCAGTCCGCGGAGGTGATGAAGACACGCGCCTCGGTGGAGGGCATGGCCTTGCCATTGGCGAACGCGACGATCCGCGCGTGCTCGAGAAACCGGCCGATGATGCTCTTCACCCGAATATTCTCGGACAGTCCCTCGATCCCCGGCCGCAGGCAGCAGATCCCGCGGACCACCAGGTCGATAGCCACTCCGGCGCGGCTGGCGCGATAGAGGGCGTCGATGATTTCCGGATCGACCAGGGCGTTCATCTTCGCCCAGATCGCGGCCGGCCTTCCCGCCCTTGCGTTGTCCGCCTCGTGGCCGATGAGCCCAAGAAGATCGGTCTTCATCGTGATCGGCGAATAGGAGACCTTCTCCAGTCGCTCGGGCTGCGCGTAGCCGGTTATATAGTTGAACAACCGACCAGAATCGCGGCCGAACGCCGGATCGGTAGTGAATAGCGAGAGGTCGGTGTATATCTTGGCCGTGACCGGGTGGTAATTGCCCGTGCCATAGTGACAGTAGGTGCGAAGTATTTCTCCCTCTCGCCTGACCACCAGAGACAGTTTGGCGTGAGTTTTGTATTCCACGAAACCGAACACGACGTGCACGCCGGCGCGTTCGAGGTCGCGCGCCCACTTGAGATTCGCCTCCTCGTCGAATCTGGCCTTGATCTCCACCAGGGCGACGACATTCTTGCCGGTCTCCGCCGCCTCGATGAGCGCCGCGACGATCGGGCTCTCCTTGGAGGTCCGGTAGAGCGTCTGCTTGATCGCCAGCACATTGGGGTCTCGTGCGGCCTGGATGAGGAACTGGACCACCACATCGAAGCTCTCGAAAGGATGGTGGACCAGGATGTCCTTCTCGCGGATCGCCGCGAAGCAGTCCCCGCCATGGTCGCGAATACGCTCCGGAAATCTCGCCTGGAAGGCCGGAAACTTCAGGTCGGGACGATCGGCCGGAATGAGTTGGGCCATCTGGGCGAGGCCCAGCTTTCCGTCGACCCGCACGACATCGTTGGGCTCGGCGCGCAGACCTTCAACGATGAATTCCCTCAGGTCGTCCGGCATCGAGGCGTGAATCTTGACTCGCACGACCGAGCCCAGCCGGCGACGCTTCAGCTGAGCCTCGAACTCACGCACGAGATCCTCGGCCTCTTCTTCGATCTCCACATCGGAGTCGCGGATCAGCCGGAACAGGCCGCTTCCCACCACCTTGCAACCGGGAAACAGGCGGTCGAGAAACAGGATCAGGAAGCTCTCCAGGGCGATGAACTGGCGCTGAGGCTTCCGACGGCTGGGGGCGGCCGGCGGCAGTTCCCAGAACCGCGCCACCTGGTTGGGCACCGGAACCAGGGCGTAGAGCTCCCGTCTGTCCGATGCCCGGCGCAGCTTCAGGGCGAGCGAGAAACCCAGGTTCGGAATGAATGGAAATGGGTGCGCCGGATCGATCGCCAGCGGGGTGAGGACAGGGAAGATGCTGCTCGAGAAGATCGACTCGGCGGCCGCCAGGTCGGCCGATTCGACATCCTTGGCGTCGAGCAGGCGCAGGCCCTCGGAAGCCAGCTCGCTACGTATCTCGAGCCAGATCCGTTGTTGGTCGGCCATCAGGCGATTGGCTTCTGCATCGAGCCGCGTGAGTTGCTCGCTCGGCGAGAGCCCGTCCTGGCTCACGACGCGAACATCCTCGCGCACCTGGCCTTTCAAGCCCGCGACCCTGACCATGTAGAATTCGTCGAGGTTGTTTGCTGAGATCGACAGAAAGCGCAGGCGTTCCAACAGAGGGTGGCGCGGGTTTCGCGCCTCCGCCAGGACCAGACGGTTGAAGGCGAGCCAGGAGAGTTCGCGATTGAAGAACCGTTTTGGTGATGCCAACAGGAGCTCGCCCGGCGTTGGCGGGGGCCCAGGCGCAGGAGCGTGCGACTGCTGGCCAGCGACGCCGTCGGCCGGAGAATGGAGATGCGCGGACGGCGCTCGCGTCAGGTCTTGCGCGGGTTCACTCGAAGAGGTCAAGGGTCGTGTCTTCTTGCTCGAATATCTGGCGAGCCAGGGCGCGGGTGATGTCGCGCTGCCCTGCTTCGGCGAGATCGTCCAGTCGGGATACCACATCTTTCGCCGCCCGGATCGATCGTTCGATGCGGCGGATCAGAAAGGGGTAGAGGTCGTCGGAGGGCTTTATGCTTCTCTCGCGAAAGAACTTCCTCAACACGCCTTCGAGCAAGGCATCGTCTGGCTCCTCGATTCGCGCCACAACGAGCGCGTTCAGACGCGAGCGCAGGTCAGGAAGCGCCGTTACCCAGGTTTGTGGCGCCGTGCGGGCGGTGAGCAGCAGGCTGGAGCCCGGGCCGACCATGTTGATCAGGTGAAACAGGGTTTCATCGGCCGGGCCGCGGTCAGCGTCTTCGAAGAGGACCGCGGCTCCACGAAGACCAGAGACATCCGAGCCCGCCGCCGCGAATATCCGCGCCCCCGATCGCGCGGCCCACGCACGCGATAGCAGGGACTTCCCAGATCCCTCAGGGCCGACCAGGGCGAGACACCCGTCGGGCCAGGCCGGCCAGGACTCGAGTGCGCCCACGGCGGCGGCGTTGCTTGACGAGACTATGACTGCCTCGCCTCCGTCCGAGGTTCGCAGTCTCAATTTCAACCGCAACTGCTCAGCCGGATGCATGGAGATCACAGGATTTGCCAAGACCCCGAATCTATCAAAGCGATGCTGTCGGGTCGATCTGGCGGTCGACGCCAGCCAGTCGGGGTCGATCCTGGACCGGCGGTCCTGGTAACGATCTTCGTGACCGACGCCGCAGATCGACGACGTCGCCCGCGAGCCTGTCGAGGGTCTCGGCGGCCGCCCGCTCTCCGGCGGCGGCGGCCCGGCCGTAGGCTCTCCAGTCACGAATTTCGATGTCATCGACAATGGGCTGTATGAGGACATCGCAGGCGCGTCGGGAAATGGCGAGATCCCGCGCCCCGCTCATCGTCGCCGCGCGCATCAGCAGCGACACAATGGGTGGCCCCTTGCGCCAATCTCCCGCCACGAGCCATCGCCACAGCGAGGCCACCGTGACGTCATGGGCGTCGATGCTCCGACCGAGCGTCACGTCCACGCCGACGATCGGGCCGGAATGGATCGAGCGCAGAATATCGGCCGGAAAATTGTTCATGATGGCACCATCCACCAGAATGTCCTCGCCCTGCACGACCGGTGGCAGCACGCCCGGTAGCGCCGCGGAAGCCGCCAGGGCCTCGCGCAGGAGACCTTGGCGATGGACCTTGAGGTCCCCGCTGGTGAGATTGGACGATACGCAGAAGAACGGCAGCGGCAGGTCGCAGATGTCGAGATCGCCAAAGTGTTCTGCAAGCCGCCCTCTCATCAGGGAACCGCGGCTGAGCGCCACGAGCGGAAGAGCAAAATCGGCGACTGGGCTGGACTCGACGAACGCCTTGCGAAGCCGATGGTCCAGTTCATCGCCGTCCCATTGCATCGCAACGCCGGCGCCGATGATCGCCCCCATTGAAGACCCCGCCACGAAGTCGATGGGAATGTGACGCGCCCTCAGCGCCCGAATCGCGCCGACGTGGGCGAACGCGCGAGCGGCGCCGCCAGAAAGCGCCAGCCCGACCGCCGATCCGGTGATGGTTCGTGCGAGACGATCGATATCGGCGGCGCGTCTGCGCACCAGGTGGAAGATTCGCGTAGGGCGCACCGCGGAATACCAGGCGCCGGCGCCCACCGGCGCGAACCGATCGCGATTCTCGATGAGCACCAGGTCCGCCGGCTTCTCGGCATGCAAGGCAGGGATCGCTGCGGCCGCGAAACGGTCCGGCTTCGACGCCGCCCTGGCCATGCGAAAGAGATGGTCGGCCTGGCGGGCCGCGAACGTCTTCCAGGCCTCCTCTTCCGCCTCGGCGGCGTAGAGGACGAAGTCATTTTCGTTCTCGATGTTCGAATACCATTCCGTGGCCATACTCTGAGCTTCGATTCCCACGACGACGGCGTGATACCCCTGGCGGCGAATCGCCTGCGCGATGCGATCGGCGAAGCCTCGGACATCCAAGCCTTCGGTCATTCCGATCAACCCGAAGACCGAGGGGTCGCCCGCGACAGCGGTGGTCGGATCGCTGTGCATCCGCCTGGCCATCAGGCGGGCGAGCTCCATCATCAAGGCGGGATCCTTGTCCGCGGCCGCGAAGAGCGCCTCGCGCGAAAGAGACAGAATCTCTGAGTCTCTCAGTGCGATGACGCTCGCCCCATGCGGTGTTTCCGCGATCAGCGAAATTTCTCCCGCCGGTTCTCCGGGTCGAATGAGGCCAATGAACCTTGGTCCGTGGGCGTCGTGCAGGTCGAAGGCGCCGAGCCGTCCAGCTCGCAGCCAGAAGATTTCGTCCGCCTTCTCGCCGTCCAGGAACAGTGGTGCGCCGCCCGGCAGGGAGAAGGCGATGGCTTCGCCGGCCCGGCTCCGATCGACGAACAACCGAGCTAGGGCCGAGTCAGCTGGGTGTCCGGCGACGCTGTCCACGTTCACAGACTAGCTCTGGCGCCGATTCCTGGCGATTCTTCCCTCGCGCTCGGCCACCGGTGTATGGCTGATCGATGCCCAAGCTTCCCACCGCCGTCGATCCCGGGGCCAAGGAGTTCCGGCGTAACATGGCTGCGAACAGAGCCCTGGCCGACATCCTGCGCGACCGGGTGGCCGCCGCGGCGCTGGGTGGTCCGCCGGCCGCCAGGGAGCGGCACGAGGCGCGCGGGAAGCTTCTGCCCCGAAAGAGAGTCGAGCAACTATTGGATATCGGCTCCCCGTTCCTCGAGATCGGCCAGCTGGCGGCCTTCGATCTTTATGACGGCGAGGCGCCCGGGGCGGGGCTGATTGCGGGCATTGGCCGCGTATCCGGTCGAGAGGTGATGGTCGTCGCCAACGACGCGACGGTGAAGGGCGGCGCCTACTTCCCGATGACGGTGAAGAAGCATCTGCGCGCGCAGGAGATCGCCCTCCAGAACCGACTGCCCTGCGTCTACCTGGTCGATAGTGGTGGAGCGAACCTGCCGCACCAGGCGGAAGTCTTCCCCGATCGAGAACACTTCGGGCGAATCTTCTTCAACCAGGCGAGGATGAGCTCCCAAGGAATCGCTCAGCTCGCCTGTGTCATGGGCTCCTGCACTGCAGGCGGCGCGTATGTGCCGGCGATGAGCGACGAGAGCATCATCGTCCGCGGTCAGGGCACGATCTTCCTTGGCGGACCGCCGTTGGTGAAGGCCGCGACCGGTGAGATCATCACTGCCGAGGAACTCGGGGGCGCGGACACGCACGGCCGCCGCTCCGGCGTCGTCGACCATGTGGCGATGAACGACGAGCACGCCTTGCAGATCCTCCGCGCCTCCATCGCAAACCTGAACTACATCAAGCCGCTGAGCTCAGAGATGCATGACCCGGCTCCCCCGGCTTACGATCCGACTGAACTCTATGGCGTGATCCCCACCGAGGTTCGCGCCCCCTATGATGTTCGCGAGATCATCGCGCGGATCGTCGACCGATCGCGGCTCGATGAGTTCAAGGCCCTCTATGGCGCGACTCTCGTCACCGGCTTCGCGCGGATATGGGGCTATCCGGTCGCCGTGCTGGCAAACAACGGCGTGCTCTTTTCGGAGAGTGCGCTCAAGGGCGCGCACTTCATCGAACTCGCCTGTCAGCGTCGCGTGCCGCTCCTGTTCCTGCAAAACATATCCGGCTTCATGGTCGGCGGAAGATACGAAGCCGGCGGCATCGCCAAGGACGGGGCGAAACTCGTCACGGCGGTCGCCTGTGCCGAAGTCCCCAAATTCACGGTGCTCATCGGCGGCTCGTTTGGGGCGGGAAACTACGGCATGTGCGGACGCGCATTTGGCCCAAGATTCCTCTTCTCGTGGCCGAACAGCCGCATCAGCGTCATGGGCGGCGAACAGGCCGCAAGCGTGCTGGCGACCGTGCGTCGCGAGGCCCTCGAGGCGCGCGGCGAAACGTGGGCGGCGACGGACGAGGAGAGTTTCAAGCAATCGATCCGCGATCGCTATGAGACCGAGGGCGACCCGTACCACGCCACGGCAAGGTTGTGGGACGACGGGATCATCGATCCTATCCAGACCCGTGACGTGCTTGGGCTGGCGCTCAGCGCGTCGTTCAATGCGCCCATAGCCGAGACCCGGTTCGGCGTTTTCCGTATGTGAGCGGACATCTTCAGGAGCCCCCATGCCAAACCCGATCGCCGACCCCCTGGTGGAGGGGCTCGATACCGATGTTGGTTCAGAACTGGTCTTGATCGAAGCGGGACCGGCCGGCGCGGTCACCGTGACCATCAATCGTCCGAGAAAGAAGAACGCATTCAACGCCGAAGTGATCGCCGCTCTGCGGGAGGCATTCGAGACGCTCCATGGCGCGGATGGAGTGCGCGTGGTGTTCGTCGCCGGCGCCGGTGAGATATTCAGCGCGGGCGCCGATCTCACCTGGATGCGCGACGCCGCCGACCACACCGAAACCGACAATCGCGACGACGCCATGCAGATGGCGATCATGCTCAAGCACCTTCACGATCTGCCAGCCCTCACCGTGGCCCTGGTGCAGGGCGGGGCCTTCGGGGGCGGCGCCGGCCTCGCGGCGGCCTGCGACCTGGCGATCGCGACCGCTGGCGCGCGGTTCTCGTTCTCGGAGGTGAAGCTCGGCCTCGTGGGCGCGACCGTGAGCCCCTACGTCGTGGCGGCGATCGGCGCTCGGCGGACGAAGAGTCTCTTCGCGACCGGCAAGCTTTTCGAGGCGGCCTTCGCCCGTGAGATCGGTTTGATCGACGAAGTGGTGGCCGATGCGGCTGGTCTGCTCGAGGCCAAGGACCGCATCGCCGCGGAGATCATCGCCTGCGCCCCCCAGGCGGTCGCCGAGTCCAAACGTCTCGTGGAGCGCGTCGCCGGGCGCCAGATCGATCACGGGCTCATGGAGGACACCGCCCACTGGATCGCCAAGGCGCGTGTCAGCGAGGAAGGGCAGGAGGGCGTGCGAGCCTTTCTCGAAGGCCGAAAGCCGGGCTGGGCGTCGTGATATGGGGCGTGGGCGCCGTGGACTCGGAGCTGGAAGTCGCCGCCGCCGCATCGATCGTAGGCCTGTCGAATTGGCGGGCGCGCCATCCGACCAACCCCGGTTCGCGCTGCGCCAACTGCGCGACGCCTCTTGAAGGTCCTTACTGCCATGCCTGCGGCCAGGTCGCGGAGAGCTTCGATCGCTCGGTCTGGTCGCTTGCGCGCGAAGCAGTGGAAAATTTCTTCGACGCCGACGGGCGCGTCTTCCACACCCTGGGACGCCTTGCCCTGAGGCCCGCGACGCTCACGAAGGACTATATCGCCGGCCGCCGAGCTTCGCAGACACCGCCTCTGCGCCTGTTCCTGGTCGTCATCGTGCTCGTCTTCTTCGCCGGCGGCCTGAGGGAACGCGGACAGCACGTGGTCACGCTGTACAAGCCGGACTCGCCCACAGAATCGACGCCGAACCTGTCGCTGGAGGGCGCCGGCCCGACGCAGCGGTCGTTGGCGGCGTGGCTGAATCCTCGCCTGAATTACGCAGTGAGGCATCAGCAGGAATTAGGCGCCGCCGTCGCCGGCTGGCTGCACAGGATCGCCATCATTTTCCTGCCAGTCGCGACGCTCCTTCTGGGCCTCCTATTCGTGTTCCGGCGCCGGTTCTTCCTGTTCGACCACGCGATCTTCTCGATGCATTCATTGTCATTCATGGGACTGCTGTTCACGGTTACGGCGCTCCTGGGCACGGCGGCGCCCCTGCGCGGCACGGCGGGTCTGCTGAGCCTCGCGGCGCCGACCCATCTTTTTGTCCACATGCGGGGCGTCTACGGGACCGGCGTTATCGGCACACTGCTGCGGATGCTGGTGCTGTTAGTGTTATCGGCCATCGGCGTTGCTCTCCTGCTGCTCGGAGCGGTTGCCATGGAGCTCAACGGCATGGGAGTCGCGACAAGGTGATCGGCTCGGTCCTGATCGCCAACCGCGGCGAGATCGCGCGGCGCATCATCCGCACCGCCAGGCGGCTCGGCATCCGCTGCGTCGCGGTCTATTCCGAGGCCGACGCCGGCGCGCCGCACGTCCGCGAAGCCGACGAGGCGTTCCTGATCGGCCCGCCCCCTCCTGGTCGGAGTTATCTTCGCGGCGAGAAAATTCTCGAAGCCGCGCGCCAGTCCGGCGCGGAGGCGATCCATCCCGGCTATGGGTTCCTGTCGGAGAATGCGGACTTCGCCGAAGCGGTTGTTGCGGCGGGCCTCGTCTGGATCGGACCACCGCCGGCGGCCATCCTAACGATGGGCCGAAAGGATGCCGCCAAACGCTTGATGGACCGCGCCGGTGTTCCGGTGACCCCGGGATACCTCGGAGAGGATCAGAGCCCCGGCCGGCTGGCGAGCGAAGCTGCCGCGATCGGCTGGCCGGTCATGGTGAAGGCGGTCGCCGGCGGCGGCGGCAAGGGCATGCGCCGAGTGGACCGTCCAGAGGACTTCCACGCCGCCCTGCAGGGCGCCAAGCGCGAAGCGACGTCAGCCTTCGGCGATGATCACGTCCTCATCGAAGCGTTTGTCGCCAGGCCCCGCCACATCGAGGTTCAGGTGTTCGCCGATGGCTCCGGCGACATCGTCCACCTCTTCGAGCGGGATTGTTCGATCCAGCGCCGCCACCAGAAGGTGATCGAAGAAGCGCCCGCCCCGGGGATGAACCTCGCCACGCGCGAGCATCTCTGCGCCGCGGCGGTGCGAGCGGCCAGGGCGGTGGACTATCAGGGCGCCGGCACGATCGAGTTCATCGCCGACGCTTCCGAAGGTCTGCGCAGCGACCGGATCTGGTTCATGGAAATGAACACCCGCCTGCAGGTCGAGCACCCGGTCACCGAGGCGATCACCGGCGTCGATCTCGTGGAATGGCAAATTCGCATCGCATCGGGCGAATCGCTGCCTCTGCGCCAAGATCAGATCGCCATCAGGGGCCACGCAATCGAGGCGCGGCTCTATGCCGAGGATCCGGCACGCGGCTTTCTGCCGTCGAGTGGCCCCCTGAAGCGCTGGCGCCTGCCGCGCGAGGTCAGGGTAGATTCCGGTTTCGAAGAGGGCGACACCGTTTCGGCCTTCTATGATCCGATGCTCGCCAAGCTCATCGCCCATGCCGACAACCGCGCCGCCGCCGTCAGCCGCCTCGAGCGAGCATGCGCCGCCGTAGAGGTGTGGCCGGTGAAGACCAACGCCGCCTTCCTCGCGCGCTGTCTTTCCGAATGCGACTTCCTGGCAGGTGAGTTCGACACCGGGTTTATCGCCTCGCACTCCGAATACTTGACCGCCAAATCAATCCCCTCACCGGCGGCCGCAGCCTCCCTGGCGGGCGCCGAGCGCATGCCCTCGCCATGGTCTTCCGCGGGAGGTGCTACGGGTTTTCGTCTGAACGCCGCGGCGGCGAGGCGCTGCCGGATCTTCGTCGACGGCGAATCTCAGGAACTTGAATTGGATTTCGAGGCCATGAGGCCGTCGTCCCAGGCGGATGGCGAGCGGCTGATCGTCTTCGAGCGCGGCGCGGCGTTCTCGCTTGCCCTTCAGGGCGAATCGTCGTCCGCGGAGCCGGCGGCTGGCGCGGATGGGGCCGTGCGCGCCCCCATGCCCGGCCGGGTGACCGCCGTCTTCGTGAAGAAGGGCGACCGGGTCAAAGCCGGCGAGAGCCTCGCGACGCTCGAAGCGATGAAGATGGAGCACGTCCTGACCGCGGCGCGCGAAGGAACCATCGAAGAGGCCCCCGCGAAGGCCGGCGATCAGGTCGTGGAGGGCGCGGTGCTCGTCCGACTTCGATCGCCGGTATGAGCGACCCAGGCATGACCCTCCATCTGATCAAACTGTGCGTCGGGTGCAATACCGTCGAAGAGCTCCTTGCCTGGCGGCGCGGATCGCATGCTGCCGAGCACGGCTGGAAGCTGCGTACCCGGCAAACCCCCCGGCGCGCCAGCGAACTCACCTCGGGCGGCTCGCTCTACCGCGTCTACAAGGGCTTCATTCTCTCACGGCAACGCATTCTGGCCGTGGAGACCCTCGGCGCCGGACCAGCCTCGCGGTGCGAGTTGACGTTAGATGAGAGTGTCGTTCTGACGACGCCGACGCGACGCAGAGCCTTTCAGGGTTGGCGCTATCTCTCGCCGCTCGATGCGCCGGAGGACCTCGACCCGGGCGTTTCCGAGGGCGAGGCGCCCTTCGAACTGGCTTTGCGGTTGCGCGAGCTCGGCGCCTGGTGATCGTCCGCACCAGGCGGTTCTGAGCGATGCTCGGCGCGCATTGACGCGCGGCTCACTCGTGGTGTCTCGTGCTGCAGCCTTGTGATGGCCTGAGTCGATTCTTCATTTTCCCTTGTGCCGGACCGGAGCGGAATTGTCTCACGCGCGCGTGATCGTCATCGGCAACGAAAAAGGCGGCGCGGGCAAGTCGACTGTGGCGGTCCACCTGGTCACCGCGCTGCTTCATGAAGGCGCTCAGGTCGCGGTGGCGGACCTGGATATCCGCCAACAGTCCAGCGGCGGCTTCTTCGCCCACCGCGCGGCTTGGGCGGCGGCGGCGGGGATCGGTCTTCCTCAGCCCGTCGCGGTCGCGGCCGCGGGCGATGCCGCGGGCCTCAAGCGGATCCTCTCGGCCGACGTGGATTTCGTTATCGTGGATACTCCGGGCGCCGACACAGAGCTTTCCCGCGCCGCGCACCGATGCGCGGATCTGATTGTCACGCCGATGAACGACAGCTTCGTCGACTTCGCCATGCTCGGTGTGATCGACCCGGTCAGCCTGGAGCTGCTGCGTCCCAGTCTTTACGCCGAGACTGTATGGGAGGCGCGCAAGTTGCGGGCCGCGGAGCGCGGAGGGTCCATTGACTGGGTGGTGTTGCGCAACCGCCTGGCTTCCGTTGAACCTCGCAACCGGCGCCGCGTCGACGAGCGCCTCGCCGCGCTTTCCCGACGCGTTGGTTTCCGACCCATCGCCGGCCTGCGCGACCGGGTGATCTACCGCGAACTCTTTCCCTTCGGCCTGACCGTCGCCGACCTTTCGCCGAAGGTGCGTCCGGTGCAGGTTTCACTGACCCACGTCGCGGCGCGCCAGGAGCTGAGGATCCTGATGGGAGAACTGGGCTTAGCCGCGGCGCCCCGGTCCGCGGTGGCCGCGGAATAGACCCAAGAAGAGGGCGGGGTGATTGCAGTCTTCGCCCTGGGAGCGGCGGTGCTTGCGATATTGGTGTGGGCGGGCCGCCAGCCGGTGCGCCTGGCGGGTCCCTACAGGATTGCCCGCGCCTTGTTGGCGGCCATCGCCGCGGTGGCGGCCGTCGGCCTTGGCGTGCGCGGCGGATGGATCGCGAGCCTGGCGCTCGTCGCGCTTTCGGCGTGGCTCGCCGCAGGCGTGCGGCGACATCCAGCAAGTCCCGGACCGCGGCAGGCGAATGGCAAGATGAGCACGGACGAAGCCCGATCGATCCTGGGCGTCGGCCCCGCCGCGACCGCTCAGGAGATCGAAAGCGCTTACCGGCGCCTTATCCGCCGCGCCCACCCCGACCAGGGAGGGTCCAGCGGTCTCGCCGCACAGCTCAACGCCGCACGCGATCGCCTGTTGAAGTAGGCCGACCGATCCGCTCGATGCGAGAGTCGCGAAACGAGGCGCCGCTAGGCCGGTCCGTGGGCTTCGCAGGGGACGCCGCGACTCTTGACCGTCGAGCAGGCGTCCCTTGCGGCGGTTTCGGTGAGGCCGGAGAAGCGGGCGCTATAGGCGTGTCCCCGCCCTTCCACTCGGCCGGCCGAATCGTCGAAGAGGCGGGCGAAGCGGTGGGAGAGGGTATCGATCTGGGCCATGGCGGCGCGATGGCTCCTGAAAACTCCGACCTGAACCCACCAATCCTGTGCGCGTCGCGTAAATGGCGCGGCGGCGGCCGGCTCCGGAGCGGGCCGTCTGCCGAGGTCCGCCATCAGCATCGGGCGGCCCCTCAGGGCTGAGGCCATGGTGGGAGCGGTCGAAACCGGACCGGGACGGGCGGTGGCGCCGGTGAGGACGACGTCGATCGGATCCTCATCGGTGTCGCCTTGTTCCACCCGCATCGGCGGAAGGTAGCGGTAGGCTGGCGCGGGCTCGAACATGTTCTGGGCGACGAGAATCCTTTCGCCGCGGGCGCGGCGTTCGAGGACATCGAAACCGGTCAACAACAGGCCTTCGACATTGGAATTGCGGCCGGTTCCGGACGATTCGCCCATCACCACCGCGATCAGACGGTTGCCGTTGCGCATTGCCGACGCCGCCAGGTTGTATCCGGCGGCGTTGGTGAACCCCGTCTTCAGTCCGTCCACTCCGGGCATCTTTCCCAGCAGGTGGTTTGTGTTGACGAAGGTCCTGCCGCGGTAGGTGAACTGCTGCTGACTGAAGAAGCTGTAGTATTGCGGAAAGTCGCGAAGGATGGCGCGCGTCAGGATCGCCAGATCGCGAGCCGTGGAGACCTGGCGGCTGTCGGGAAGTCCGTTCGCGTTGACATACCTGGTGTTCGTCATCCCAAGTTGCTGCGCCTTGAGTGTCATCAGGGCGGCGAACCGCGATTCGGAGCCGCCGATTCGCTCGGATATAGCCACCGCCATGTCATTGGCCGAATGCACGGCCATGGCGTGCAAGGCGTCCTCCACCGTGATCATCTCCCCAGCCCGGAGTCCGAGCTTGGTGGGCGGTTGCGCCGCGGCGAGCGGAGAAACGACGACGAGGTCATTGAGGCGCAGCCGGCCCGAAGCCAGCGCGTCGAAGGCTAGATAGAAGGTCATCAACTTGGTGACGGAGGCGGGATAGCGCGGGCTGTCGGCTCGCTGCTGGTAGAGAACTTCGCCGGTCCGGGCGTCCATGACGATCGCCGTGTACTTCGGTTCGGCCATGGAAACGCGCGGCTCGGGCGTCTGAGCGCGAGCGATGGCCGGAGCGACCGCCGGCGATAAGGCGAGCAAGATCGCGACCAAGGCGTAGGCGAAGCGGCGGGAGAGCTGAATCATAAGCGGACTCCGGCGATAGCTGGAAACTCGAGGTGGGAGGGCCCGGCGGATCACCGACCCCCATTCCTTACCATGGGTTCAGGAGGGTTGCGCGAAGGTAAACAAGTGTTGAGCGGGGCCGGCCCAGGGAGCGCGGCTCCAGTCCGACAAAATGGTGCACTGCACAAAAAAATCGTTGACTTCCGCAATGCAGCATGAGATGGGGTCCGCGTTGCACTGGCCAACCTTGCCAAGCAACGGCCCCTTTTTTCTCTTCCAATCCGCCGACAACCGTTCCCAGGCCCCACCCAAGAACGTCCAGGAGACAACCCGATGGCCGCCGCCGAGACCACCAAGAATACCGCTGACGCCACCAAGGCTTCGACACGCGCAGCGAGCACGCCTCAACCCTTCGCCCTTGCCGGCGCCAAGGCCTTCCGCGAATCCATGGAAAAATCCATTGCCGCGGTGAGTGAGCTCAATGCCCAGTCCAAGAAGAATCTGGACGCCGTGGTCGCCTCCGCCACCGCCGCGGCGAAGGGCGCCGAGATCGTCGGCGCGCGCGCTATCGCCTATTCCAAGAGGTCGATCGAAGATCAGGTCGCGGCCGCCAAGACCATCGCCGGCGCCAAGAGCATGCAGGAGGCGTTCGAGCTTCAGACCTCTTTCGCCAAGACCGCGTTCGAAAGCTACGTGGCCGAGACTGGCGCGATGGCCGAGATGGTCGCCGCCTCGATGAAGCAAACCCTCTCGCCGCTCAACGAACGCCTCACCGCTCTCGTCGAACGCGTCCAGACAGCGCGCTGATCCCAAAGGGCCGCGCGCGGCGGCCTCGCCGCCTGATCGATAGGCGGCACCGAACAAGGAAGGCCCGGATCGTCGCGCGACGGCCGGGCCTTTTTCTTTCATCGTGGTCGCGGGCGCGCTAACAGTTCGCGCGATGACCGATCCGGAAACCCGCCTGCGCGGCCTTGGCCTGGCGCTCCCGACGCCGACGTCGCCTATCGCCAACTACGTTCCGTACGTCATCTGCGGAGCGATGATCCACATCTCCGGTCAGGTTTCTGTCGATGCCTCCGGCGGAATCAAGGGCGTGGTGGGAGAGGACCTCGATCTCGCCCAAGGTCAGGCGGCGGCCAGGCTTTGCGGCATCAATCTGATCGCCCAGATCAAGGCGGCATGCGCCGGTGATCTTCGCCGGGTGCGCAGGGTGGTGAGGCTCGGAGGTTTCGTGCAGGTCGGTGCGGACTTCTTCGACATTCCCAAGGTCGTCAATGGCTGTTCCGATCTCATGACCGAGGTCTTCGGCGACCTGGGCCGCCACGCGCGGTCCGCGGTCGGAGTCTATCGCCTGCCGCTGAACTTCGCCGTGGAGGTGGACGCCCTGGTGGAGGCCTCATGAAAGCGGTCTTTGGCGAAGCCTGGGATCGGCTGTTCGATCCGGCGATCGCCCACCGTGGCCTGTGGCGTCCCGACGGTCCGCCCGAGAACTCACTGGGCGCTTTCCAGGCGGCGTGCGCGGCCGGCTACGGCATCGAGTTGGACGTCCAGCTGTCAGCCGACGGCGAGGCCGTGGTCTTCCATGACGTCACTCTGCAGCGAATGACCGGCCAGAATGGGCGGATCGCCGATCATACGGCCGCGGACCTGGGGCTGATGCCATTGGCCGGGAGCGAGGAGACGATCCCGACGCTTGCTGACGCCCTCACCCTCATTGGCCATCGGGCGATGGTCCATATCGAGATCAAGATCCCGTATGGCGAGGTTGGGCCGCTCGAGCGCCGCGTGTGCGAGGTTCTGATCGACCACAACGGCCCGACATGCGTCATTGGTTTCAATCCGTACTCGCACGCCTGGTTCGCCGACCACCATCCGCAAATCCTGCGCGGCCTGGACAGCTACAGCTACGCCAACGGCGACGCCCGCCACTTGGCGCCGGAACTGCGGCGCTCCTACGCCAAGCTCGAGCACGTCCAGGTGGCGAGGCCACACTTTCTGGCGCTTGGCCTCGACATGCTGCCGAGCGCAAACGCCGAGAGATTTCGCAAGCGCGGAATGCCGATCATCGCCTGGACTGTTCGTAGCCCGCAGGAGTGGAACGCGGTGAAGGCCAGCTGCGACAATTTGATCTTCGAGGGCTTTGCCGCGTGACGGGCCTCAAGCCTGAAGTGCGCATCCACAGACGAATTTCGGAGATCGGGCGCGAAGCATGGAACGCCTGCGTCCGCGCCTCGGACGGCGGAGGTAATCCCTTTGTCCGCTACGACTTCCTCGACATCCTCGAGGAAAGCGGCTGCTCGACGCCGCGCACCGGATGGGCCTCGCAACATCTTACGGTGGAGAGCGACGACGGCCGGGTGGCAGCCGTGGCGCCGGTCTATCTGAAGTCACATAGCCAGGGTGAGTACGTCTTCGACCATTCCTGGGCCGATGCCTATGAGCGGGCCGGAGGACGCTACTATCCGAAGCTGGTGACGGCCTCGCCGTTCTCCCCGGTCACCGGTCCCAGACTGATGGTGCGCGACGGCGTGGACCAGAACCAAGCTCGGCGGTTGTTGCTGGCCGGCGGCCTCGGTCTCTGCGAGCGGTTCGGGGTCTCGACCTTCGGCGTCAATTTCCCGACTCAGGCGGAGTGGAAGTTCCTCGGCGCCCAGGGCCTGCTGCTACGCGAAAACCAGCAATATCACTGGTCCAACCCTGGATATGAAAGCTTCGAGGAGTTCCTCGGCGCCCTTTCCTCGGGAAGGCGCAAGACGATCCGCCGCGAGCGCCGTGAGGCGACCTCGGAGCTCGAGATCGCCGTTCTCAGCGGCGCGGACCTGACCGAGGACCATTGGGACGCCTTCTTCGCCTTCTACATGGATACCGGCTCTCGCAAGTGGGGACAGCCCTATCTCAACCGTCGGTTCTTTTCCCTGCTGGGCGAGCGAATGGCGGATGACGTCCTGCTCATCATGGCCAGGCGAGGTAGTCGGTGGATCGCCGGCGCACTGAACCTCATGAGCGACGACTGCGTCTATGGCCGCAACTGGGGCTGTCTCGAGGACGTCCCCTTCCTGCATTTCGAGCTCTGCTACTATCAGGCGATCGAGCAGGCCATTGAACGACGGCTATCGCGGGTCGAGGCCGGCGCCCAGGGCCAGCACAAGATCGCCCGCGGCTATCTGCCGACCGCCGTCTATTCGGCCCACTACATCGCCGATCCTGCGCTGCGAGCCGCGGTGGCGAGGTTCCTCGAAGAGGAGCGGCGGGCGGTTCACGGCGAAATGGATTGGCTGGCGGAGGAATATTCGCCCTTTCGGCAGGCAAACGGATGAGCGCGCCCGGCGGGGTGGGGACGGCGCCGTGGCCGCCCGAGGTCGAATTGATCGGCGAGCACGCGCGCCTGGTCCCGCTTTCCCAGGACCACTGCGCCGAGCTGGCGG
This sequence comes from Caulobacteraceae bacterium, assembly GCA_036511715.1. GTDB lineage: Bacteria > Pseudomonadota > Alphaproteobacteria > Caulobacterales > Caulobacteraceae > Acaudatibacter. The sequence goes on along the minus strand of DATCBS010000012.1, from coordinate 241,968 downwards.
AGGCGGTGAAAGACGGCGAAATGTGGAAGCTCTGGTACACCGGCGTCGCCGCGCCGCAGGAGATGGCCCAAGACATCGAGCGGCGACTGGACGCCCGGCTGAAGGGGATGGTGCTCCCCTTCACCGTCGTCGACGCCGCGAGCCGGCGGCCGGTGGGAATGACCACCTACATGAATATCGACGCCCTCAGTCGGAGGGTCGAGATCGGAGCCACCTGGTATCGCCGCTCGGTGCAGCGAAGCGGCGTGAACACTGAATGCAAGCTGATGCTCCTTCGTCACGCCTTCGAGTCGCTGCAGTGCATCGCGGTCGAGTTTCGCACTCACTTCTTCAACACCGCGAGCCGACGGGCCATCGAGCGCCTCGGGGCCAAGCTCGACGGGATTCTGCGCAGCCATAGCCTCAACCGCGACGGGTCTCTGCGCGACACATGCGTCTACTCCATCATCGCGAACGAATGGCCCACGGTGCGACAAAATCTGCTGTGGCGGCTCGAGGCGCCGCGAAGCTGATGATCAGATGGAGCGCAGAGATCCGCGCGACATTCGGATCGCCAGCCTCGGCGGCGCGGGAGCGTTCGGTGGATCTGACCGCAATGACTGGGAGCGCGCGGATCGAGGTTCTGGGCGGTCAACCGGGGATAGAGAGAGACGTCGCGTCAGGAAGCCTGCCAGGCTGATCGGAGGAGGGCGGCCAGCCGGGGGTGCAGGCCCGCGGAAGGTGCGAGCAAGAGAGAGCTCTTGAGGCGTTCGGACCAGGATTCATTTCGTGGCGACTCGAGGTCAGGGTCCGCGGAGGCAGGCAGGGCGAGGCCGAGCAAAGCGCCGCCGCCCTTCACCGGCTTGAGGGCCGCGAACTGAAATTCGCGAGCCCAGGCGGTATAGCCTTTGCGGGCCGTCTGGATGGCGCCCTCAAGGGCGCGCGCGCTTTCGTCCACCGCTTCGAAGATCGCGCGCGAGCAGGGATCGGTCCACAGTCCGTCGATCAGGGCTTGCGGATCGCTCCATCCGGCGGGGGCGCCGAACGCTTCGACGAGCACCAGGGCGCCGCGATTCTGCAGTAGGCCGTGGTTGTCCTTCAGCCATTTGAGCCGGGCCCGCTGACCGGTCTCGGGGCAGGTTCGGGCAATGGCCGTCCATTGGCCGAGAGTCTTGCCGGTGTCGCGCTCCAAGCCGGCGCGCACCGAAGCGAACCATTTCCGCTGTCGCTCGCTCAGTTGAGTGCTGGCCATGATAGAGATCATGGCGGCGCCCGGTCCGAAGAGGCAAGGCCATGAGTCTGGATGGAGCCTACGATCCCGCCAACATTTTCGCCAAAATCGTCCGCGGGGAAGCGCCGGCGGCGAAGCTGTTCGAGGATGACGCCACGCTCGCATTCCTGGACGCCTTTCCCCAGGCGCGGGGCCACGCCTTGGCGGTTCACAAGACTTCGACCGCCCGAAACCTCCTGGAGGTCGAGCGCTCCGCGCTCGAACGGCTCATCCTCACGGTTCAGCGAGTCGCCCTGGCCATACGCTCCGCTTTGAATCCCGAGGGGATCGTCGTCACCCAGTTCAACGGCGCGCTCGCCGGCCAGAGCGTCTATCACCTACACTTTCACATCATTCCCCGGTGGCCGGGCGAGCCGCTGGGTCGCCACGGCGCGGGCATGGCCGACCCCGTCGAACTGGCGGCGCTGGCGAAGCGGATCGCGGCGGAGATTTCTTAGCGCAGCGTACTCGAAGAGCGCTCTTCGCCTCGGCGCTGGTCGCGCCCTCTACGCGAAGGCGACGTGCGGCTCGGCGAGGGGCAGATGGATAGGGCTGCCCGGTCGCTGGCTGGCAATATCGGCAATGTGCGCGGTGGTCGGGGCGAAACAGGCCATGGCGGCGACGAACCGGCATTGCGCCCCGCTCCTGGTCAGGGCCGCGGGCGGATCGATCACTGTAACTCCACCGTGCCCGTCGCCGCTGGCGACGAAGGTCGAGCCGGTGTAGTCGCCTGACAGACGGATGTTGGCAGTGTGGGTCCCGTCCGTGACGGTAAGCGTTCCACCGCTCGTTGTGCCGCTGAAGGTGGCCGTGGTCGAACGGCTGAAGGCGATGTCGCGAAGGTCCAGAGAGGTCCCGGCGTTCGTGGAAAAGCCGGTGATGGTTCCGGTATAGCCCTGGGAATAGGCGAGTTCGAGCACGCCGGTCGATCCGGTGAAGGCGACGTTCTCGCTGAAACCGGACGCGAAGCTCAGATTTCCGCCGCTGATCACCGCGTGGCCCGAACCGGTGACCGCGCCGTTGACGGTCAGGTTTCCGCCATCCGCCATGAGAACGCCGGTGTTGCTGACCGCGCTGCGGATGGCGCCGCCGCCCGCTCCCGACGCCTCGATCAAGCCGGAGTTGGCGATGGTGTTGGCGCCGGTGTCGATGATCAGGGCCACCGCCAGATCGGCGTCGATGACGCCCTTGGCGCCAACGACCAGGGTGAGGTGGCCGTTGCCGACGTCTCCCGCTCCGGCGATGACGTTGTCGAGATTGTCGAGCGTCGCCGAGTCCGTCGCTCCGGTGATCTGGTTGGCGCTGTTGTTTTCCAGAACGACCCGGCCGCCGCCGCTCAGCGTGGCGTTGCTGGCGCCAACGATCAGTGTGGTCGCGGAGCCGTGCCCGCCCAGGGCGATCACACCGCTGTTGGTGATCGCTCCCTGAACGGTCAGGGCATCGCTGTTCCGGATCACGATTCGACCCTGGATGGTCACTGCGGAGCCCGTCCCGTCCAGGATGCTGCCGCGATCTCCGGTGACGATCTGGCCACCGCTCAATGTCTGGAGCGTACCTTCGTAGATGTCGGCGCTGGTCAGGGTCACCGTCGCGCCCGCGCCCTGGGCGAGGATCGTTGAGCCGATCTGGCCGTTGTACACAAACGACGACTTGATGATCAGATTGCCGCCGGCCGATTCTATCAGGCGATTGTTGGTGATCCATATGCCGGAGGTATCGAGCGTCAACGAGCCCGCGACCGTCTCGATTATGCCGGAGTTGGTCAGCTGCATCCCGGGACTACCGATGGCGCTCGCACCCTTGGAGCGGTCGATGATGTTGCCATTGTTGTCAAAATAACTGTTCTTGGCGTTTGACGTTATGTTGCTTGCCGCGCCATTGAAGTCCATTTCGCCGGAGAAACCGATGCTGGGTGGGTAGTAGGCGCCGCTGAGCAGAAGGTGGGCGCCGTCGAGAGCCAGAGTATTGACAGAGAGGCCTCCCCCGAAACTGAGCGCCAGCGTCGCTCCGTTTGTAATCTTGACCGCGCCTTTGAAATTTACATCCGAGGCGATGCCGAACACGCTGAACGTGCTACCACCAGTGATATCGAGTTGGGCGCCCGCGTCCGAGGAGATAGCGTTCACCTGTTCGTTCGAGGAGACGGTGACGGTATAGGCGGCGCCTGGCGAATCGGCGAGGTACGCTGCATCGTCCGGACCGGGCGCGACGCCCCCGATCCATTTTCTCGCTGTGTTGAAGTTTCCGCTGAGCGGCTTGGCCCAGTTGATCACCGCCATGTTCGTCGATCCTGATTGTCGAGCGGCCAAAGTCATCGGTCTCATAGCGCTCTCTCGACCAGCATGTCACCGAACTTGCGGATGGGCGGCGGAACGGGTCGGCCCATTTTCGTTCCTCCTCCGGCGCGGCCGGGGGACCGCGTAGCGGTGCAGGGCGCGCGGAGCCTCGAGGCGCTTACGCCAGCACCGGTTCCTCGGCGTCGGGCTCGCCGACGGTGACGGGCGTTTCTGGCGTCTTTTCCTCGAACTCGAAGGCGAGCTTCCCGTCCCTGAGGACGACCTTGACGTGCCCGCCCTTGGCGAGGCGGCCGAACAGGATGTCGTCGGCCAAAGGACGCTTGATTTCCTCCTGGATAACCCGCGCCAAGGGCCGGGCGCCGTAGAGCTCGTCGAAACCGTTCTTGGCCAGCCAGTCGATGGCCTCGTCGGTGGTCTCGATGGTGACGTGACGGTCGGCGAGTTGCGCCTCGAGCTGGAGAACGAACTTCTGGACCACCATCCGAATCACATCGGGTGTCAGGGCCTTGAAGCCGACGATGGCGTCGAGGCGGTTGCGGAACTCCGGGGTGAACAGGCGTTTGATCGCCTCTTCGTTCTCGCCCTCGACCTTGCCGCGGCCGAAGCCGATCGAGTTGCGTTGGGCGTCCGAGGCCCCGGCGTTCGTCGTCATGATCAGGATGACATTCCTGAAATCCACCTTCTTGCCGTTGGCGTCGGTGAGCACCCCGTGGTCCATGACCTGCAGAAGGATGTTGTAGACGTCCTGGTGGGCTTTCTCGATCTCGTCGAGCAGCACGACCGCGTGCGGGTGCTGGTCGACCGCGTCGGTGAGCAGCCCGCCCTGATCGAAGCCCACGTAGCCGGGAGGCGCCCCGATCAGGCGGCTCACGGTATGCCGTTCCATATATTCGCTCATGTCGAAGCGGAGCAGTTCGATTCCCAGGGTGAGGGCGAGCTGGCGGGCGGTTTCCGTTTTCCCCGTGCCGGTGGGACCGGAGAAGAGGTAGCAGCCGATGGGCTTGCCGGCGTCCCGAAGGCCGGCGCGCGCCATCTTCATCGCCGAGGACAGCTGCCTGATTGCGTCCGCTTGGCCGAACACCGCGCCGGTGAGATCGGTTTCGAGTTGCTTCAAGGCCTCGGTGTCGGACTTGGAGACCGACTTGGGCGGGATGCGCGCGATCTTGGCGACCACCGTCTCGATCTCCTTCAGACCGATGATCTTGCGGCGGCGCGCCTCGGTGACCAGCATCTGCGATGCGCCGGCCTCGTCGATCACGTCGATGGCCTTGTCCGGCAACTTGCGATCGGTGATGTACTTCGCCGACAGTTCCACGGCCGCGCGGAGGGCCTCGGAGGTGTATTTCAGTTTGTGAAATTCCTCGTAGTAGGTCTTGAGACCCTTGAGGATCTTGACCGTGTCCTCCACCGAGGGTTCGTTGACGTCGATTTTCTGGAACCGGCGGACCAGGGCGCGGTCCTTCTCGAAGTGTTGGCGGAACTCCTTGTAGGTCGTCGAGCCCATGCACCTGAGGGTCCCCGAGGCGAGGGCGGGCTTGAGCAGGTTCGAAGCGTCCATGGCTCCGCCGCTTGTCGCCCCGGCGCCGATGACGGTGTGGATCTCGTCGATGAACAGGATCGCCCCTTCCTGGCGCTCCAGCTCCTTGATCACCTGTTTCACCCGCTCCTCGAAATCACCGCGGTACCGGGTGCCGGCGAGCAGGGCCCCCATGTCGAGACTGAAGATCGTCGATGCGGCCAGCACCTCTGGGACCTGATGGCTGATGATCTTGCGGGCCAGGCCCTCGGCGATCGCGGTCTTGCCTACGCCGGGATCTCCAACCAGCAACGGATTGTTCTTGTTACGCCGGCAAAGAATCTGGATGCACCGCTCGACCTCGCTCATGCGGCCGATCAGCGGGTCCACCTTCCCCTGTCGGGCCTTCTCGTTGAGGTTGATGCAATAGGCTTCGAGCGCCTCGCCGCCCGTCTTGACGGGGGGTTTTTCCTCTTCTTCGCCGGCGGGCTTCGGAGGCCGCGGTTCCGAGGCGCCAGCCTTCTTGGCGATGCCGTGGGCGATGAAGTTGACCGCGTCGTACCGGGTCATCTCCTGCTGTTGCAGGAAATATGCGGCATGGCTCTCGCGTTCGGAAAAGATCGCGACCAGGACGTTGGCCCCGGTCACGTCGTCACGGCCAGAGGACTGAACGTGGATGACGGCGCGCTGAATCACCCGTTGAAAGCCGGCGGTGGGCTTGGCGTCCTCGGCGTCGTCGACGATCAGCGATTTCAGTTCGTTGTCCACGTAATGGACGAGGTTCTTCTTGAGGGCTGTAAGATCGACTTCGCAAGCGCGCATCACCCCCGCCGCGTCATTGTCGTCTATCAGCGACAGGAGCAGATGCTCCAGGGTCGCGTATTCGTGCTTGCGCTGTTTCGCATAGGCGACCGCGCGGTGCAGGGACTCTTCCAGGTTACGCGAAAACGACGGCAATGACGGCCTCTCAATCCTTTTCCATGGTGCACTGCAATGGGTGCTGGTGCCTGCGGGCGGTTTCGATCACCTGGGCGACCTTGGTTTCAGCGACCTCATAGGTAAAAACACCGCATACGCCGACTCCGTTCTGGTGGACGTGGAGCATGATGCGAATCGCAGTCTCTCTCGATTTGTTGAAAAAACGCTCCAGAACGTAGGTGACGAACTCCATTGGCGTGTAGTCGTCGTTCAGAATCAATACGCGATACATGGCGGGCTTCTGGGTCTTCGTCTTCGTCTGGGTGACGACGGCCGTACCCGCGCCGATAACCTGATCTCCCTGCTGCTTGTCAGCCACGACGGCTCTCCAAGGCGTTGGGTCTCGCCCCCTTCGCACGATTAGATATGCCAGCTTGCCTCCATTGAAAGGCCCCTTTCAAGCGCTGCGTTGTTTCAGCGCGGCCGACGGCCGGCGGCGCCTCCCTCGAGGCTGCGCCCGCTCATCAGCGCGGCATCGCCAAAACGCGCACGGAGGGCGTCGGCGGTCCGCTCGCCGATCAGGGCTCGCCGCTCCTCCGAGCCGAACAGGTCGGCTGGCGCGCCGAAGGCTTCCTGGAGTTCTGAGAGGCCAATGCCGATCAGGCGGTAGGCGGCCCCGGCGGCCTCCAGGCGCAGGAGGGCCCGGCCGGCGGCGAAGAGGGTCTTCGCCGTCTGCGTTGCGGCGCCCAGTGTGCGCCTGCGGGTGACGATCCTGAAGTCCGCCAGTCGCAGCTTCAGGGTGACGACGCGGCCGGCGCTCGCCTCGGCGCGGGCGCGGCGGGCGACCTTCTCGCACAGCGGCCAGAGTCGTTTCTCGAGCTGCGGTACGGCGGCGAGATCCTCATCGAATGTCGTCTCGGCGCTGATGCTCTTGCGCGGCGACGCCGGATCGACACGCCGATCGTCGCGCCCCTGCGCGAGCTTCGCCAGCCTGAGGCCGCCCGCGCCGAACTTCTGGGCGAGGACGCCGGCGTCGGCTCTGGCGAGGTCGCCGACCGTGGCGAAACCCTGGTCTGTCAGCGCCTTGGCGAACGCTGGCCCGACGCCGGGCAGGATCGAGACTGGCCGGGGAGCGAGGAACGCCTTGGCCCCGGCCGCGCCGATGACCGCGAATCCGCGGGGCTTGTCGAGATCTGAGGCGATCTTGGCCAGGAACTTGGAGGGGGCGAGCCCGATCGACACGCCCAGGCCGATCTCGCGCTCGATTCGCCCTTGCAGGCGCGAAAGAACCACCGCCGCCGGCGCCTGGTGCAGCAGCGCCGTGCCGGAAAGATCGAGCCACGCCTCGTCGAGGGAGAGCGGTTCGACCATGGGCGTGAGTTCGCGCAGGGCGGCCATGATCCGCGCGCTCTCGGCGCGGTAGCGGCGGAAATCCGGGGGCAGGATTACCGCCTGCGGGCAAAGCGTCCTCGCCTTGAACATCGGCATCGCCGAGCGCACGCCGAAGGTGCGGGCGATGTAACAGGCGGTGGTGACCACGCCGCGAACGCCGCCGCCGACGATCACCGGTTGGTCCGCCAGTTCAGGCCGGTCGCGCTTTTCCACCGAGGCGTAGAAGGCGTCGCAGTCCAGGTGGGCGATGCAGAGCTGGTCGAGTTCGGGGTGGGTGACGATGCGGGGCGAGCCGCAGGCCAGGCATCGCCCTTTGCGCGGCTCGACCATCTCCGCGCAGTCACGGCAAAGGCTGCTCATGGCAGGGGCCACAGCCACGCCGCCCCGCGCACGCCCGATGAATCGCCGTGCATCGCCCGAACGACCGGGGTGGTGAAGACGTCGGAGAAGACGTGCCGGCCGATGACCGGGGGGAGGCGTTCGTAGAGCTCCGAAACGTTGGACATTCCGCCGCCCAGAACAATCACGTCCGGGTCGAGGATGTCGCAGATGACCGTCAGAGCGCGGCCAAGTCGATCGACGTAGGCTTCGAAGGCCGCGATCGCGCCTGTTTCGCCCCCGCGGCCTCGCTCCATGATCTGGTCGCCGCTGAGGCGAAGGCCGGTCCGCTGCGAATAGTCAGCGCAGAAGGCCGAGCCGGAGACCCAGGTTTCCAGACAGTCGATTCGTCCACACCAGCAGGTGTGCGCGCCCCGCTCCCGCCTGGTCGGCCAGGGCAGCGGACTGTGGCCCCATTCTCCGGCGATCCGATTGTGGCCCTCGACCGGCTGTTGGTCCACGCAGAGGCCACCGCCGCAACCGGTCCCCAGAATGGCGCCGAACACCACCCGCGCGCCGTCTCCGGCGCCGCCGATCGCCTCGGACAACACAAAGCAGTTGGCGTCGTTCTGGACCCTGATCGGTCGACCGAGCACCCGTTCGAGATCCTCGCGAAACGGGCGCTCGGCGAGCCAGGTGCTGTTGGCGTTGCGCAGCAATCCGGTGCGCGGCGACAGGGACCCCGGCATTCCCACGCCGACGCTCGCCTCGCTCACTCCCGCAAGGCGCTGCGCCTCGGCGACGAGCCGCGCGATGGTCGCCAGCGCCTCCTCATAGACCTGTGGGGTGGGCGAGCGGACCCGCGAGATGAAGTTGCCGGCGCGGTCCACGCCCGCCGCCTCGATCTTCGTGCCGCCCAGGTCCACTCCGATGCGGATCATCTTGAACCTGAAGGGCCTCCCTGGCTCAAATCCCCACCGCCTGGGCGATTGCCTCGGAGAGGTCCGGCCAGTCGTCGATGCGCCGGTGGCGAGCTAAGTCGGCGAAGGCCAGGGCGCGAAGGCGTTCGTCGGCCACCATCTGGAAACGATGCACCGCCGGCGCCGCTTGCGCCACCGATTCGAGGTTTGAGAGCAAATCGTCGACGAATGCCGCCGGCCGAGTGGTTCGAGCCGCCAGCGCCGCGACCGCCGGTCCCTTGGGGCCGGCGCCGACGATCAACGGATAGGGAAAACCGCTCTCGGCCAACCACCTCGCCCTGGCCTCGCGACTGTGTTCCGGCGCGTTGGTGAGGATCACGATCGAGGCGGAGCGAGCGAGGCGCGCGAGGCCGTCCGCCGCGCCCGGCGCGGCCTCGATCGCCTCCACGTGGGTCTCGAAGAAGCGGTCGAAAAGTCGCCTGCCGGACGCGAGGTCCAGATGCTCGGCCTCTCCGGGACGAAATATGCTCTGGAAGAGCGCGTAAGTGGTGAGGCGCATCTCCAGGCCCTGGGCGCCGAGGAACCTCTCGAAGCCCCGCATGAACATCGCCAGAACCTCGTCGACGTCGACCACCACGAGGGGCGCGGCGGGGTCGATCGGCGCGCCGGCTATCTCGGAAGGCAGGATGGGAAGGGGCGGGGCGGGCGTGGGGCTAACCGGGGCTTAAGGATATTGGTGTGTCTAGCGGGGTGAAACTCGGGGTCGGGGGCGACTCGCAAGGACCCGGAAACGCTCATGTCTGCAGGTTCGGCTCCGAAGAAGGTCCTGATCGTCGAGGACAACGAGCTGAACATGAAGCTGTTTCATGATCTGCTCGAGGCCCAGGGCTACCAGATCCTGCAGACCCGCGAAGGTCTGGAGGCGCTCACTCTGGCCAGAGAACATCGGCCGGATCTCATCCTCATGGATATTCAACTGCCTGAAATTTCCGGCCTCGAGGTCACCAAGTGGCTCAAGGAGGATGACTCGCTGGCGCACATTCCGGTCGTGGCGGTCACCGCCTTCGCCATGAAGGGCGACGAGGAGAGAATCCGCGAAGGGGGCTGCGAGGCCTACCTCGCCAAGCCGATCGCCGTCGCACCTTTCCTTGAAACGATTCGCCGATTGCTGGAGTAAGTCCATGACCGCCCGCATTCTGGTGGTCGACGACATCGGCGCGAACGTCCGTCTGCTGGAGGCCAAGCTAGCCGCGGAATACTATCAGGTGTTCACGGCGGATGATGGTCCGACCGCCCTGGTGGCGGCGGCGCGCGATCGCCCCGACGTCATCCTGCTCGACGTGATGATGCCAGGAATGGACGGGTTCGAGGTCTGCCGGCGGCTGAAGCACGACGAGGCGACCAGGCACATTCCGGTGGTCCTGGTGACCGCGCTCGACGGCCGCGCCGACCGGATCGCCGGCCTCGAGGCGGGGGCCGACGAGTTCCTGACCAAGCCGATCGCGGATCTGATGCTGTTCGCGCGGGTCAAGAGCCTCACCCGTCTGAAGATGGTGGTCGACGAGTTGCGCCAGCGCGAGGCCTCCGGGCGGCGACTGGGCGTCGCTGCGGCGACCACCAAGCTCGGCGGGACCGGCGGCAGAATCCTGATCGTCGACGATCAGGAACGCCAGGCGACGCGGATTGCCGCCGAGTTGGCGGAGGAGCATCGACCCATCGTGGAATCCGACCCGGAAAAAGGCCATCTGAGCGCCCGCGGTCCTATCGACCTGGTGATTGTCAACGCCACCGCCAAGGGCTTCGACGGGCTGCGCTTCGCCGCGCAGGTGCGCTCTGACGAGACAACCCGCCACCTGCCGATCCTGGGGGTAGTCGATCCCGACGACCGAGTGCGCTTGGTCAAGGCGCTGGAGATCGGCTTCAACGACGTCATCGCCCGGCCGGTCGATCCCCAGGAACTCGCCGCGCGCGTCCGCAGCCAGATCAAGACCAAACGATACGCCGACCTCCTGCGCAATCACCTCGACCACAGCCTGGAGCTGGCGGTCACCGATCCGCTCACCGGCCTTCACAATCGACGCTACATGGAGAGCCAGCTCGAAGCCTTGGTGGAGCGCGCCGTGCGCGGTGGGGAGCCGGTGGCGGCCCTGATGATCGATCTTGATCACTTCAAGCATATCAACGACAGCTTCGGCCATGACGCGGGGGACGAAGTGCTGCGGGTGTTCGCGGTTCGGCTGGCCTCGAACGTCCGGGCGATGGACTTGGCCTGCCGCTACGGCGGCGAAGAGTTCATGGTGATCATGCCCGACACCCGGCTTGCCGACGCCGAGAAGATCGCCGAGCGCATCCGCATTCACGTCGCCGGATCGCCGTTCAAGGTCGGCGCCGAGAACAATCTGCTCGATGTGACGATTTCGATCGGAGTGGCGGCCACCCTGGGCGCGGGCGACGGCGCCGGGGCGTTGCTCAAAAGGGCCGACAGGGCAGTCTATGAAGCCAAGGCGGCGGGCCGCAACATGGTGATCGCGAGGGCCGCCTGAGCTGGCGAGTCTTCGGACGATCCGGGCGCTGCGCCTCGGCCTACTTTATCTTGCCCTCCCGGAATTCCACGTGCTTGCGCACGACGGGGTCGTATTTCTTGACGACCATTTTCTCGGTCATGGTCCGGGCGTTCTTCTTGGTGACGTAGAAGAACCCCGTGTCCGCCGAGGAATTGAGGCGGATTTTGATCGAAGCCGGTTTTGCCATGGCGCAAGCCCAATCATCGCCGGCAGATACGGCGTGTCAAAAGACGGAAGGGCGCGGACCATAGGGAGAGGCGGCGTCAAGTCAATGTCCGGGATCGGCGCATATGAGACGGCGGGGCCTCTGAGGCTGGTCGAGCTGCGAGCTCCAGGACGAACATGGTGAGGCTGTTTCACTTCAGCGATGACCCGGCGATCAAGGTCTTCGAGCCCAGGCCGATCCGGGTCCCATCTGAGCGGGCGCCGGGACGGGCATGGCTCAACGGGCCGCTGGTGTGGGCCGTCGAGCAGAGACGCCAGGCCATGTATCTTTTCCCGCGCGACTGCCCGCGTATCCTGATCTGGGCGACCGAGACGACGACGGCGATGGACCGCCGACGCTGGTGGGGTGACTCCGCCTGCGCCATGGTCGCCCACATGGAGCGCGCCTGGCTCGCGCGTGTCGAAGCCGCGGCGATCCATCGTTACGAGCTTCCGGCGCGCCATTTCGAGGTCTTGGATGACGCGGGCATGTGGGTTGCGCGGCGAGCCGTCGAGCCGACGGCGATGGAGACGATCACCAATCTGCCCGCCGCATTGGCGGGCGAGGGAGTGGAACTCCGCCTGCTGGACGACCTGACGCCGCTGAATGCGGTGTGGCGGTCCACGGTGCACGCGAGCGGAGTGCGCCTGCGCAATGCGCGGCAATGGGACCGATAGTGTCCGCCAGATTTGCGAAGCACGGGCGGACGTCGACAGAAACGGGCTTCGATCCGAGGGCGGCGGCGAAATCACTCGACGTGCATTGTCGCTCTTCACTCTGCAAATCCTCGACCGCGGTTGGACCCCGGGCGTTCCGCTTCACAGTTGAACGCACAGCCGATTGACCCGGCCCGCGGGTTGGGCTTCCATGCCCCGCCGCGCGAGGTCTCGCCGGTGGGGGCCTTCCCATGAACCGGAACTTGGCGGCGGCGGCGATCGCGGCGCTGGTTGTGGGCTTTGGAGGCGGCTTCCTGGCCGCCAAGGGATTCGATGGCGCGTTTGCGCCCCGTGGCTTCGGCCCGGGCGCGACCCAGGGCGGAACTCTGTGGTCCCTTTTCGGCAAGCTTCGAGCGGCCGGCGCGCCGCGCCGCGGCGTCCCCAAACCCGAGGGCTTCGCGGTATGGAAGAGCCGGCTCGACACTTCCGGCGCACAGCCCCTGGCCTGCATCCAGCTCACTCGCGCCCTCGACCCGGCCAAGACATATTCCGACTACGTGCTCGTTTCGCCGGACCTCGGCCACCCTGCCGCGGTGTCGGCCAAGGACGACCAGCTCTGCGTGGGTGGCATCGGCTTCACCGGCCGCCACATCACCCTGCTCAAGGGCCTGCCCGATCGGGACGGCGACACGCTGGCCGCGAACGCGGATGTCGATTTCACCAGTGGCGACAAGCCGCCCTATGTTGGCTTCGCCGGCCAGGGGGTGATCCTTCCCCGCGATGAATCCGACGGCGTCGGTATCGAGACCGTCAACGTCGGCAAGCTCGCGATCGAGGTTTGGCGGGTGGCGGACCGCAACCTGGTGCGCAAGTCGATCAGCGCTCCCGATCCTACCCCCGAGGGCGAGTATGCCGACGACTCCGGCGACGACAGCCCCGACGACGAGGGGCGAGTGGTCTGGAAGGGGTTCATCGCCGTCAGGGGCGACCCCGGCGCCAAGACGACCACGGTGTTCCCCCTTGGCGCCGTGCTCAAGGAAATGGCCCCCGGCGGCTACGTGATCAAGGCCAGGGATGCCTCGGGCGGCCGCGACCTGGCTCAGAAGAACGATGAGAACACGCGCCCGGCCCAGGCCCGGCGTTGGGTGATGTTCACCGACATGGCGCTGATCGCCTACAGCGGCGCACAGTCGCTGGACGTGGTTGTCCGATCTCTCAAGACGGCCAGGACCTTGGGTGGCCTCAACGTCGCCCTGATGGCCAAGGACGGCGAGACCCTCGGGCTCGGCCGCTCCGACGCGTCCGGCCGGGTCAGCTTCGCCCACGCCCTGCTCTCCGGCGAGGGCGCCAGCGCGGCCAAGGTGGTCATGGTCTATGGACCGCAGGGCGATCTCGCGGTCCTCGATCTCGAACGTTCGCCAGTCGATCTGTCGAAACAGGGCGTAGGCGGGCGCGAGCCATCCGGGGCGCCGGCCGACATCACCGCCGGCCGGACAGCCAAGACCGCGGTCGACGGATACATCTACGCCGACCGCGGCATCTACCGCCCGGGCGAGCGCATTCATCTGAGCGCCTTGGTGCGTGATCGCGATTCCAAGGCGGTGAACGACCGCAAGGGCTACATTGTCGTCAAGCGGCCTTCCGGCGTGGACTTCAGGCGCTATGTCTTCGGCGACGCCGCCGGCGGGGCGGTCGTCGCCGACGTCGACCTGCCCAAGAGCGCGCCGCGCGGCCACTGGACCGCGGAGTTGCATATCGACGGCTATGACGACCCCGCGGGGACCCTGTCCTTTTCGGTCGAGGATTTCGTCCCTCAGCGCCTCGCGGTGACCACCGAGGGCCGGCCAGAAACGCCGGTGATGGCGGCCGAAACGCGGGCGGTGGATGTCACGGCGCGGTTCCTATACGGCGCGCCGGGAGCTGGTCTGCAGACCCAGGGCGAGGAGAGGGTGCGCCTCGACCCCAATCCGTTCCCGCAATACCTCGACTACAGGTGGGGCGACGAGGTCAAGCCGTTCGCGGAGAAGTTCGTCGAACTGGGTTCGACGGTGACCGACGGGGCGGGGCGCGCCACGCTCGCCGTGGCGACCGCGGCGGCCGGCGACACCGCCGATCCGCTTTCGGCGGCCGTGACGGCCTCGGTGTTCGAGCCGGGTGGACGGCCGGTTCGCGAGGGCCTGACCCTGAAACTTCGCCCTCGACCGCTCTATCTCGGCGTCAAGGTCGAGGAGGGCGAGGCTTCGGGCGATCGAGCTCCGCCGGTCAGCCTCGACGTCATCGCCGTCGACGCCGCTGGCCGCCGCGCGCCTGCGGTCGCCACCTACACTCTGATCACCGAGAACTGGAACTACGACTGGTTCCAGCAGGACGGGAAGTGGCAGTGGCGGCGCTCCAGCCGCGACGTGGTGGTCGCCAAGGGCCAGATCAACATCAACGGGACCGCCCCGGCCCGGCTGACCCGACGCCTTGCCTGGGGCGACTATCGCCTGGAGGTCGAGGGGCCGGGGGGGGCGAGGACCGTGCGCCGCTTTTCGTCCGGCTGGGGCGCGCCAGCCGAAGATGTCGAAGCGCCCGACACGGTGCGGGTCAGCTCTGGCACCAAGACCTACGCCCAGGGGGACACGATCGAGGTGGCGATCAAGGGCCCCTACGAAGGCGAAGCGCAGATCGCCGTGGCCACTGATCATCTGATCGATTTCAAGACCATGCACATCGGCGCCGGCGGCGGGGTCGTCCGGCTGAGAACGTCGGCCGCCTGGGGCGGGGGCGCCTATGTGCTGGTGACGATCATCCAGCCGCGTGATCCAGTGGCGACGCCGCTGCCGCGGCGGGCGCTCGGCCTGGTCTATGTGCCGCTCGATCCCAAGGGTCGGCGGCTGACGGTGGACATCGGCACGCCGGCGAAGATCGACTCGCGGGCGCCGGTGACGGTGCCGATCGCGGTCAAGGGCCTGGGCCTGGGTCAAAGCGCCTATGTCACGGTGGCGGCGGTCGACGAAGGGATTCTCGCCCTGACCAAGTTCGAGAGCCCCGATCCGATGAAGTGGTACTTCGGCAAGCGCGCCCTCACCGTGGACTATCGTGACGACTACGGCCGTCTGATGGATCCCAACCTGGGGGCGCCGGCCAATGTCGACTTTGGCGGCGACGAACTCGGCGGCGAGGGCCTCACGGTGACCCCCACCAAGACGGTCGCCCTGTGGTCGGGAGTAGTTAAAACCGGCGCCGACGGCCGGGTGACGGTCAAGCTCCCGGCGGGTGATTTCAACGGCGAACTCCGAATCATGGCGGTGGCCTGGACCGAAAGGGCGGTGGGCAGCGGGGCCACCCCGATGACCGTGCGCGAGCCGGTCGTCGCCGACCTCAACCTTCCGCGCTTCCTGTCGCCTGGCGACAAGCCCATGGCCACGCTGGAGTTGCACAATCTGGAAGGCAGGAGCGGCGACTACACCGCGTCGACGTTCGCCACCGGCGGCATCGCGGCGATGTTCAAACAGGTCTTCCACCTCCTGCTCGGCCAGAGGGTCGCGCAGCACATCCCCTTTGCGGCGCCTTCCCGGACCGGCCTGGGCAAGGTCGGCTTCCAGGTTACCGGCCCCGGTTTCTCGACGGCCAAGGACTATGACATCCAGACCCGTCTCGGCTGGGGACCGCTGGTGCGCGCGACCACTGAACTGCAAACTCCTGGCCAGGCCTACACCCCGCCCGCGTCGCTGCTCTCGGGCCTGGCGGCCGGCGATGTCGAAATGCAGATCAGTTACTCCCCGTTCAAGGGATTCGACCCGGCGACCATCGCGCTTTCCTTGTCGCGCTACCCTTACGGCTGCACCGAACAGCTCGTCTCCACCGGCTATCCGCTGCTCTACGCCGGCGAGGTTTCCACCGATCCGCGGATCCGCCGTGGCCTGGCCGACGCCGTGGGCAAACTCATCGATCGGCAGAGCCTGGATGGCGCCTTCGGTCTTTGGCGGGTCGGCGACGGCGAGGCCGACCCGTGGCTGGGGGCTTACGCCACGGACTTCCTGGTAGAGGCCAGGACGCAAGGCGCGCCGATCTCCGACGATGTCATCGACCGCGCCCTTACCGCCATGCGTCAGATCAGCCGGCCAGAGGGATTCGCATCGGTCGCCTATCGCCTCGACTATCCCGACTGGTGGGCTGGCGGCAAGGACGCCTCCAAGGCGGTGACGCGGCGCATGCGTTCGCGCGCCTCGGCCTATGCCCTCTACATCCTGGCCAAGGCCGGCCGGGGCGACCTTCCGCGCCTGCGTTGGTGGCACGATGTGCAGATGGCCAACGAAGCCTCGCCACTCGCCATGGCGCAGATCGGCGCGGCCCTGGCGTTCATGGGCGATCACGCTCGAGCCCGTTCGGCGTTGCGTCGCGCGGCGGCTGCGCTTGGCTACCGGGATGAGCAAGACTCCTATCAGAGCCCGTTGCGTGATCTCGCGGGCGTCATTTCCCTGGCTTACCAAGCCGGCGAACTGGAGCTCGCGCGCAGCCTGCAGACCCGACTGGACGGCTCTGTCAGCGATCCCGATCGGCTCAACACCCAGGAGGAGGCGCGCCTGCTCGAGGCCGCGCACTTCATGTTCAAGGCGGCCGGCGCGATCCGAATCGACGCCACCGGCGTCGTTCCGCTGACCGCCGCCGCTGGCTCGCCTCGGTGGTCCGTCGGCAGGCTGGCGAGCGCGAAATTCGTCAACCGCGGGTCCGGGGCCCTGTGGCGTACGGTGACGGTGCGCGGAACGCCCATCCAGGCCCCCGGCGCATCGTCCAGTGGGCTGTCGGTGACCAAGACCTTCTACAGCATGACCGGCGGCTCGGTGAACCTCGCCGGCCTCAAGCAGGGTGATCGGCTGATTGTGCGGGTCTCCGGCCAGTCCGCCCAGGGCCGCACCCTCGCCCTGGCGGTGAACGACGCCCTTCCGGCCGGCCTGGAAATCGAGACGACCCTTGGTCCGGACGATGCCAAGACCGGTCCGTTCAAGTTCCTGGGTGAACTCACAACGGCGGATGTTCAGGAAAGCAGGGACGACCGCTATGTCGCGGCCCTGTCCCTTGGCGGCTCCAAACCCTTCGCTTTCGCCTATGTCGCTCGAGCGGTTACCCCGGGCGACTTCTTCCTTCCCGGGGCCGAGGCCCTCGACATGTATCACAGAAGCATTTCAGGCCGCACGGCAAGCGGCCGGCTCGTGGTCTCGCCCGCGGGGTGACGAGAGGTGTCAGGCGGATCGGAAACCCTCCCTCCCCTCCATGGGGAGGGTGGACCGCGAAGCGGAACGGGTGGGCCTTTCCCCCGACCCTTCCGTCTCGGCGCTCGCGCGTCGATCCACCTTCCCCATGAAGGCGAAGGAGGCGAGGCGGCGCGGGTTCGATCGATTCCGTTGGTCCTGATCGGTCTGCTGGTCCTTGGCCTCCTCCTCGTCGCCCTCGACGCGGCCTTCCCACCCGATCTGGCCCGTGGCGAGCGTTCGTCGCCGGTGGCTCTCGATCGGCGCGGGGCATGGCTGCGCGCCTTGCCGGTGGAGAGTGGCCGGTGGCGTATCCGGGCCGATCTGGCGCGCACCGATCCGCTGTTCCTGGCCCGGCTGACGAGGATCGAGGATGCCCGGTTCGCCTGGCATCCTGGGGTCGATCCCCTTTCCGTGGCGCGCGCGGCCCTCTCCGCGGTGATCCACGGGCGGATCACATCGGGCGCATCCACTCTCACCATGCAGACCGCCCGTCTGCTCACCCCTCACCGTCGCACCTTCTCAGCCAAACTCATCGAGATGCTTCGCGCCATCCAGCTCGAGGCGCACTTCTCCAAGCGACAGATCCTGGCCCTCTATCTGACCCTGGCGCCCTATGGCGGTAACCTGGAGGGGGTTCGCGCCGCCAGCCTCGCCTATTTCGGCCATGAGCCTTCGAGCCTGACCGATGCCGAGCAGGCGATGCTCATCGCCCTGCCGCAAGCGCCGGAGTCGCGCCGGCCGGACCGGCGACCCGCGGCGGCGCGCGCGGCCCGGGCGGCTGTGCTGGCCAGGATGGTTCGCGCCGATCTCATCGACGCCGAGGCGGCGGCGGAGGCCAATGCCGAGCCGATCCCACACCGCAGGCCCTTTCCGGTTCTGGCTTGGCACGCCGCCGGAGAGCAGGCCCGCGCAACGCCGCTGGGCCAAGCCTCGGTGGTCACCACGATCGACGCGGTCCTGCAGCGCCGGCTGGAGGGCCTGGCCGCCCAGACCGCACGCGCTCAGGGAGCGCGGGGCGCGGTGGCGATCCTGGTCGTCGAGACCGCGTCGCGGGCGGTGCGCGCCGCCGTCGGGTCGGCGGGCCTGGATCGCCCCGGCGGCTGGATCGACATGACCAGAGCGCTGCGCTCGCCGGGCTCGGCTCTCAAGCCCTTGATCTACGGTTTCGCCTTTGACGACGGACTCGCCGCGCCAGACACTCAGATCGATGACGCGCCGCGGCGTTTCACCGACTATCAGCCGGAGGACTTCGACCGGGTATTCCACGGTCGGGTCACGGCGCGCGAAGCGCTGGTCTATTCGCTGAACGTTCCCGCGGTGGCCCTGCTCGACAAGATTGGCGCCCCGGCGTTCGAGGCGAGGATCCATGCGGCCGGCGTGCGGCTCGTTCGCCCAAAGGCCGCATTTCGCGATGCCGGTCTTGCGTTGGCCCTGGGGGGCGAGGGGATCACTCTGCGCAACCTCGCTCTGCTCTACGCAGCCCTGGGCGATGGCGGGGTCGCCAAGCCGCTGGCCTGGACGCAACCGCAGGCCGCAGCCCGAGAACGCTCGCCCGGTGTTCGCTTGATGCGCGCCGCGACCGCCCGCCAGGTGCTCGACATCCTGCGCGAGGGTCCCACGCCGAAGGGCCGCGCGCCGGCCGCCCTCACCCGAGGCGGACCAGCGATGGCGTTCAAGACCGGCACTTCCTACGGTTTTCGCGATGCTGTCGCCGTCGGCGTGGCAGGCGGCTATGCGATCGCGGTGTGGACCGGACGGGCCGACGGCGGCGCGCGCGGCGGGCTCACCGGTCGCGACGCGGCGCTGCCGCTGCTCTTTGACGTGGCCGACGAGGTGGGCGCCGCCGCCTCCGCCCCGCGCCCGATCCCGCCCAGAGCCGCCCCGCGGGCGCTCGAAAGTCTGGGGCGGGTGAAGGACGGTCCCCGCCTGATCTTCCCGCCCAACGGCTCGACGGTGATATCGCCTGGATTTGGTCCCGGCTCACGCGGCCTTACCTTCGCGGCCGGCGGCGAGAATCTGAGCTGGTTTGTCGACGGCGCACCGGTCGCGGTCGACCCGGCGAGCGGCCGCGCCGTTTGGCGGCCCGCTACAGCGGGGTTCTACCGCATCAGCGTCGTCGATGGGGATGGTCGGCGGGTGGAGGCGCGGGTGCGGGTGACCGGGCGCTGAAGCGGTGATCCTTCGCGGCCGCAAGGGAATGAACCGAAGGGCTCGAGGCGGGTGAAATCGCTCTCCGACGTTGCTCCGCGCCGAAATCATCCATATTGGGCGGTCCGATCCGCTTCAGATCAGGCAGATGCGAGGCCTCTCATGCGACGATTTCACCGCGGGCTGTTCATCGCAGGCATGTTGTTGCTGAGCGTCGTCGCATGCAGCAAGGCGACGACGGTGGCGTCGGACGACATGAGCCTGGGCAACCCCAAGGCCAAGGTGACGGTGATCGAGTATGCATCCGTCGCCTGTCCAATCTGCGGGCGTTGGTTCAAAGAGGTGTACCCTGCATTCAAAGCCAAATACATTGATACCGGCAGGATTCATTATGTAGCAAGAGAGATGTTGGTTGGAAACGGCGAGGAGGTGTCGACAGCGGCTGCTGGGTTTCTTCTTGCGCGCTGTGCGGGCAGAGACAAATACTTCTCCGTGACGGGCGCGATTTTTCTCAGCCAGCCCGGCCTTTTCGACGACCCCAGGGGCACGCTGCTGCGGGTCGCCCAATCAGCGGGCCTGAGCGAATCCGCGTTCAACGCCTGCATCACCGATGAAAAGGCGCTCACTGCTCTCAACCAGCGCGCCGAACACTACGGGAAGGACGAACACATCGAGGGCACCCCGACCTTCGTCGTGAATGGCAAGGCGCTGGAGACGGGCTTTCACTCGCTTGCCGATCTGGATGCGGCCATCGCCGCCGCCCAAGCGGCCAAGTAACCCGGAACAAGACCCTCCACGCTTGCCTTCCGGGTCTCAGGCCCCGGCAAGATGGGCGGTGTCATTGAGGCGCATCACGTTTCGGTTGAGATGGAGATCATCTTCGCGGAGGTGGGTGATGCCGCCAGGGCTGGAACGAAAATTGACCCAGGCGGTTGCTTCGAGTGGCATCCTGATCCAAGCGGCGACGACATAGGTCATGGCGAAGCCGTGGGTGACAATGATCTGAGTCCCGCACCGGCTTGCCACAACGCGGCCCATCGCCCGGTAGATGCGCGTCACAAACCGCCGCATCGATTCAACGCCTTCGATGCCGTCGCGGTGGTCCAGCCGAGTCCCGTCACTGGGCGCGGGAACGCGGCGCGCCTCGGCCCAGGCCAGGGGTTTGCCGCCCGCCTCGCCGTAGTTGCGTTCGCGCAGGTCCTTCCAAAGGATCGCGGGCGTTCCCAGCCGACGGCTGATCGGGTCGGCGGTCTGCGCGGCGCGGAGAAGGTCGGAGGCGTAGATCTCCACCGGGCCGGCCTCGCCGACCAGACCGACGAGACCGCCCGCGACCGCTTCGGCCTGGCGACGGCCCAGTTCGGTGAGCTCGGTGTCATACCAGCCGCCGCTCAGCCCCTCGACGTGATGCCGCGATTGGGTGTGGGCGACGACATAGATGTCCCTGGCCATGAAGGCTCGTTCCTCCGCGCGTAGCAGGTCTGCATGATGCGTCAGGGCCCCGACATCGGGCGCCTCAGACGGCCGGGCGCCGGAAACTCAGCATCCATGGCAGGGCCTCGCCCCAGGCGTCGAAAACCGCCGCGTGGCCGGCGGCGCGGCCGATCGGCTCGAGGGCGGCGAGCATCTCTTGAAGCATCTCGAGGTCGGCGCCGGCGAAAAGCCGGTCGAGCATGGCGAGAAAGGCCTCGGCGGGGAAGGGCATGGCCGCCGGCGGGCGCGCCTCGAGCTCCCAGGCGAGGTGCTTCGGATAGGGCCTCAGCCGCCCGTCATCGAGACCGAAGACGGCGTCGAGCAGGGGCGCCACGGCCTCGACCGCTTCCAGCCGCGCGGCGCGGAGATCGCCGTCGCGGCGGCATTTGGCGCAGCGGTACACCTGGTTGACGAAGTGATCGAGGGACTGGTCGACGAAGGCTTCGATCTCGGCCGGCGGGATCCTGGCCTTGGCGTCGATCAGGCCCTGGACCTTCCCGGTGCGGTCGAAGGCGAGCCTGGCGCCGTCCATGGCGTAACGGACCCAACGTTGCGGGCTGTTCCAGTCGGCCCAAGCTTCGAAGGCGGCGAAGGAGAACAGCCTCCCGTCGAATTGGCTGTTGTCGAGGGCCTCGAGGCGAGAGGTCCAGTCGCTCGCCGCGGCGTCGACGACGATCAAGCCGAAGTCGTAGTCGGAATGGGCCGTCGCTCGGCCCTTGGCCTGGGAGCCGTAGACGAAAAGAGCGAGGACCCGCGGATCTCCTCGAGCCTCGGAAACGAACCGCTCGAAAGCCTCCGACATGGCAGGACTCCTACAGGTGTTCGATCTGCTGGCGGCCGCGCTTGAACTGGAGGGAGGGGGCGGGGCGGCCGGGATCGGCCA
Source organism: Caulobacteraceae bacterium (assembly GCA_036511715.1). GTDB lineage: Bacteria > Pseudomonadota > Alphaproteobacteria > Caulobacterales > Caulobacteraceae > Acaudatibacter. The sequence goes on along the minus strand of DATCBS010000012.1, from coordinate 220,195 downwards.
GGCGAAGGGGAACCTCGCGCAGGACGAACCGGGTGACGCTCGGCAAGTCGAGGCTCAGGGCCTCCTCGAGCCCCACCCAGGCGATCTCGTCCAGCTCGCCACAGTCGGCCTGACGTTCGAGGCTGAGCAAGCGATCGGCTTCGGCCATGAAGAACCGCGCGTCGAAACGCTTGGGTGACATCGGCGGCGTGACCGCCCGCGCGATGAAGTCGACCGACTCGAGGTCGGCGACCGCGCCCTGTTCCATGAACGCGCGCCACGGACCGGCGCCGGCGCGGGGAGGCGCGGGCCGGGCGAGAAGCAGGCCGGCTTCCTCGAAGGTTTCACGGATGGCGGCCATGGCGAGGGCGCGCGCCCGCAGCGGCGTGGTGGTCTTTCGCAATCTGGCGGCCACAGCGGGACGAAGATCGCCAGCATAGGGGGCGGTAAAGTCGCTGCGATCGATGCGGCCGCCAGGAAACACCCATTTGCCGGGCATGAAGTCGTGGCCGTCGTGACGCCGACCCATCAGCACGCGCGGCCCAGCGCCGTCGCGGCGAATGAGAATCAAGGTCGCCGCGTCGCGGGGCCGCACGGCTCTTCCCAGGGTCGCTGGTTCATCCGATGGTGGGAGGCCCAGGTCGTCAAACGCGGCATCGTCCATGAGGACAGATTAGGCCCGCGCCGCCGAGCCTTGAAAGGCTGTCGTAACGGCAGTCAGGCGGACTATACTGGGCGCGAGAGCATGGGGGTCTGCATATGACGAACGGCGTTCGACTTCTGATCGGCACCCGAAAGGGGGCATGGATCTGGCGCGGCGACAGCGCGCGCGGCGACTGGACGGCGGAGGGTCCGATCCATCTGGGGCAGATCGTCAGCCACCTGGTGGTCGATCGGCGCACCGGCGGCACGATGCTCATGGCCGCCGCCACCGGCCACCTGGGCCCGACGATTTTTCGCTCCACGGACGGTGGCAAGACCTTTGTCGAGGCCAGTCGACCGCCCGCATTCCCCAAATCGAGTGATCAGCCGGGTGCGCGCGCGGTGGATCACACCTTTTGGCTGGAGCCCGGCCATGCGGCCGAGCCGGGTGTCTGGTGGGCCGGGACCTCGCCGCCGGGTCTGTTCGTGAGTGAAGACGATGGCGTCAATTGGGAGAGCGTCTCCGGGTTCAATGATCATCCCATGTACGACAAGTGGGTCCCGGCCGACGCCGGCACCCCTGATGGGCCCCTGCTCAACCAGGTCGTGATCGACCCGCGCGACGCACGCCACATGTATATCGCGACGTCCACCGGGGGGGTGTTCGAGAGCACCGACAGGGCCGCCGCCTGGGCGCCGTTGAACAAGGGCGTGGAGGCGAACTTTATGCCCGACCCCTATCCGGAATACGGCCAGGATGCGCATTTCATCGCCCTGGCTCCGACCCTGCCGGACCGGCTGTGGCAACAGAACCATTGCGGCATCTATCGCCTCGACCGGCCTGCCGTGACCTGGGAGCGGATCGGGCGCGCCATGCCCGCTGAGACCGGCGATATCGGATTCACCATCGTGCCGCATCCGCGCGACGCGGACACCGCCTGGGTCTTTCCGATGGATGGCACCGATGTGTGGCCGCGCACCAGTCCCGGCGGCAAGCCCGCCGCCTACCGTACTCGTGACGCGGGAAAATCCTGGGAACGGCAGGACAAAGGGTTTCCGGCCGACCAGGCGTGGTTCACCGTCAAACGCCAGGCCTTTTGTGCCGACGAGGGCGCTCCGTTGGGTCTCTATCTGGGCACCACCGGCGGCGAGGTGTGGATGAGCGCCGACGAGGGGGGCTCGTGGCGGAGCATCGGCGGCCATCTGCCTGAAATCTATTCCGTGGTGGCCGCGCCGCTTCAATGATTCAGGTTCTTCTGCCGACGCAGCTTCAATCTTATTCCGCCGGGGTGAGCCGGGTGCAGGCCAGCGGCGCGACCGTCGATCTGGTCTTGCGCGATCTCGACCAGCGATTCGCCGGCCTGCGGTTCCGGGTGGTCGATGAGCAGGACCGGATCCGCCGCCACATGCGCATCTTCGTCGGCGGGGAAGCGGCGAACGACATACAGAGGCCGGTCGCCGATGGCGACGAGGTGCTGATCTTCGGCGCTTTGAGCGGGGGGTAGGACTTCTCCACCCGGGTTCGACGTGGGGCCGATCGGTCGGGATTGCCCGGCGCCGGGCCGGTGACGGCAAACGATGCGCGGAAGTCAAATCGCGCCCTCGACCCCCAGAACGCGCCGCGAGCGGCATTTGGCGATTTGACAAAAATCACGGAGCGGCTACTCACCGCCAAGTTATGAGAACAATTCTCATTCGCGTGAGGAACTCGTGTGGCTGAGGCGCAGACCGCACCGCGCTGGGCGTTCGCCTCTGGCCGACTCACGCGGTTCATCGCCGTTCTAGGTCCGGGCCTGGTGGTGATGCTGGCCGACACCGATGTCGGCAGTATCATCACCGCCGGCCAGAGCGGAGTGCAGTGGGGCTACCGCCTGCTGCTGCTCCAGCTCATCCTCATCCCGATTCTCTACATGGTCCAGGAATTGACGGTCCGCCTCGGGGTGTTCACCGGCCGCGGCCACGGCGAACTGATCAAGGAGACGTTCGGCCGCTTCTGGGCGTGGGTCTCGGTGGCGGGCCTGGCGGTCGCCACGGGCGGGGCTCTTCTGACCGAACTCTCGGGGGTCGCCGGAGTTGGCGAGCTCTACGGCGTCCCTCGCTGGGCGAGCCTGGTCCTGGCCGGGGGCGCGTTGCTCCTGACCGTCCTCACCGGTTCCTACCGGCGGGTCGAACGGATCGCGATCGTCGTCGGGCTGTTCGAATTCGCGTTTTTTGGAGTCGCCTGGGCCGCGAGGCCGAATCTGGCGTCGATGGCCCGTGAGGCTATGCAAATTCCCTTTGCCGACAAGGCCTACCTTTACCTTGTGGCGGCCAACATCGGCGCGGTGATCATGCCGTGGATGGTGTTCTACCAGCAGTCGGCGGTGGCCGACAAAAAGCTTCGCCCAGTTCACCTCACGGCGGCGCGCTGGGACACGGCGGTCGGGGCGGTGGTGACCCAACTGGTGATGGCCGCCGTACTTGTCGCCGCAGCCGCGACTCTGGCGCCCCACCACGCGAAGACAACCCTGTCCTCGGTGGGCGATCTCTCCGCGGCCCTGACGCCCTATCTCGGAGTCGGATTCGGCCGCCTGGTGTTCGGCCTGGGGATCATCGGCGCGGGCCTCGTGGCGGCGATCGTCTCGTCGCTGGCGCTCGCTTGGGGACTTGGCGAGGTCAGCGGTTACAGACACTCGCTCGAGCACCATCCGCTCGAAGCGCGATGGTTCTACCTCGTGTACGCCGCAAGCGTTGTCGGTGGATGCGTGCTGGTGGCGGTCGCCCCCAATCTCGTGTCCCTCAATGTCGGCGTGCAGGTGATGAACGCCCTCCTGCTTCCGGTCGTGCTGGGATTCCTCATCGCCCTGGCGGCCAAGGCGCTGCCTCGGAAGGTCCGCCTGCGTGGCTGGTATCTGTGGGTCGTCGTCGCTGTCGCCGGCGCGACATGCCTGCTTGGCGTTTTCGGCGCACTCTCCGGCATCGGGTTGACCTGAGGAATAGACTCACCCTCGCCGGCCCCTCCCGATATCTCGGCGCGGCCGGCCTTTGCTGGGCCGGGGGCGACGAGCGCCGGGCGCCGCCGGATCGGGATCGCTGAGCATCTCCAGCAGAAGTCCACCGGTGATGGGAGTGGCCTCCCGAAGCCGAACCTCGACGGTTCGTCCCAGGCGCCAGATCACACCTGTCCGCTCGCCGACGAGAACATGGTTTGCCTCGTCGTGAACGAAATATTCGCGCCCCAGGGTGGAGACGGGGATCAGGCCGTCGGCGCCGGTCTCGGCGAGGCGGACGAACAGGCCGAAGCGAGTCACTCCGGTGATCCGCCCCAGAAAGTCAGCCCCGACCTGGTCTTCGAGGAAGGCGGCGACGTAGCGGTCGATGGCGTCGCGCTCTGCGGCCATGGCGCGCCGTTCGCAAAGGGTGATGTGCTCGGCGGAGTGGACCATCCTCGCGATGTCCTCGCCCGAGAGGCCGTCCGCACCCATGCCTAGCGCGCCGATCAGGGCGCGGTGCACGATGAGGTCGGCGTAGCGGCGGATGGGCGAGGTGAAGTGGGCGTAGCGATCGAGGTTTAGCCCGAAGTGGCCGATATTGTCGGTGGAATAGTTGGCCTGCATCTGGGTGCGCAGCACGACCTCGTTGACGATCTCGGCCTGCGGGCCGCCGCGGACGGCTTCGAGCAGGCGGTTGAAGCGCTCGGTGCGAGGCGCTTCGCCTTTGGACCAGGGGATGGCGATGCTCTCGAGGAACTCGGCAAGGGCGCGCATTTTCTCTTCGCTGGGGCTCTCGTGGACCCGGTAGATCAGCGGCGAGCAGGCTTGCTCCAAAGTCTGCGCGGCGCAAACATTGGCCTGGATCATGTACTCCTCGATCAGTCGGTGCGCCGGGAGCGTGAGCCTGGGGGTGATCGAGACGACGCCGCCTTCGGGGCCTAAGACAATTCGCCGCTCCGGCGATTCGATCGCCAGCGGCGCGCGACGCGCCCGGCCCTTTTGCATCACCGCCCAGGCCGCCCATAGGGGCCGAAGGACGCTCTCGAGCAATGGCCCGGCGGCCGCACCCGGCGCTCCGTCGATGGCTGCCTGGACCGCCTCGTAGGAGAGGCTCGCGGCAGACCGCATGAGCCCGCGGTGGAAGCGGTGCGAACGCTTGGCGCCGCCGGCGTCGAACACCATCCGCACCGCCAGGCAGGCGCGGATCTGGCCCTCGCCGAGAGAACAGAGACCCGCCGAAAGCCGCTCGGGAAGCATGGGCTCCACGCGGTCGGGGAAGTAGGCGCTGTTCCCCTTTTCCCGCGCGGCGCGGTCGAGGGCGGAGAGGGGCCGCACGAAAGCGGCGACGTCGGCGATCGCGACCCACACGATCCAGCCGCCGGGGTTGCGCGGATCTTGGTCCGGTTCGGCGAAGACGGCGTCGTCGTGGTCCCTGGCGTCCGCCGGGTCGATGGTGATCAGCGGCAGGCCGGTCAGGTCCTCGCGGCCCGTGGCGCCGGGCGCGCGGGCGGCCATGGCCTCGGCCTCGGCTTCGGCCGAGAAACCTGTTGGCAAGCCATGGGCATGGATGGCTATGAGGGACGCAGCGCGCGGCTCGTCCACCCGCCCGAGGGTCTCCAGGACCTTGCCGCTCTTTCGACCCTGGCCGCGACCCTGAGACACGGACACCTGCGCGAGCACCAGATCCCCATCACGCAGCTCGCGCGCGTCGCCAGGATGAATGAGCAGGCTCTCGCGCGAGCGGCGGTCGACCGGTTCGACGCGAACCTCGCGCGCGTCCTTGCGCACCACGCCCAGAACGCGGTGGGCGCTCTGACCCAGGCGCTTGATGAGCCGCGCCTCGATCTCCCCGGTTTCGATGGCGACGAAGCGGACGAGAACCCGGTCGCCCAGACCCGGCGCCCCCGCCTGAGCCTCCGCGCGGTCTGGCGCCAGGCGGATCAGCCGCGACGATTCCTCTGCGCCGGTCGGCCGTACATAGAGATCGCCGTCGGCATCCCGTTCGACGACGTCGGCGACGCCGACGGGAGGGAGCGCGTCGCGCTTCCGCGATCTGCCGCCGGCCTTGGAACCGCGGCCGGCCCGCGGTCGCGAAGATCCCGGCGATACCCTTTTCATCTCACGGCCTGCTTCGCCTTGATTGCTCGGCGGTGGCCAGGTCCCGCCTTCATCATCCCGCCGACCCGGCCGCGGTGATCTCCGACTTCAAAGCCGACCAGTCGGCGATCGTCCGGGCGAGAGTTCGCGAGGCGTTGGCGTACCCCGCAATCGCATCGGCGCTCGGTCCGCCGTCCGCCCCGTCGACGGCGATCTCGAGCGCGGTCAGATTCGCCGCCAAGGTCGTAAGACTTGTCAGCGACCTGGGATTCACCAGCGCCGCGGCTCTGCTGTCGCGTTCGCGGGCGGCGGACGTGGCTATCCCCGTGAGCTCTGCGCGAACCTTCGCGATATCCTTCAACATGGCCGAGGCGCGCACTCGATCCGCCTCGATGCGCCGGGCCAGGGCGAATTCACGGCGGTAGCTGTCGGCGCTCGCCTTGACCCGGGGATCGGGCCGGACATCGAGAGACTGGCGCAAGGTCACGCCGTCGACGCTGAGGGAGACCGTGTACCGGCCGGGCGGCGCCCACACGCCGGCCAGGCGGGGATCGGCCTGCGGGCCGGCTGGCGAGGCGTAGTGGAGATCCCAGACGAACCGATGCTGACCGGCGAGCGGCGAGGGCGGCTGCGGCGTGACGATCCATTCCGGAGCGGTCGCTATCTTGGCCAGGGCGGGCGCGATCGTCGGGTCGGCGCTGCTGAAGCGACGCACGAGGCTTCCGTCCATGTCGGTGACTTCTATCTCCACCGGCGTGCGGGCATCGTTGGCGAGGGTATAGTCGATGTAGGCGCCCGACGGCGGGTTGGCGGCCATCGGTTCATCCTTGGGCTTGGGCGTGCCGGTGAAACCCGATGGTCGCGCTCGCACCGCCGCCGCCGGAGCGAACAGCCGCGAACCGGCCCTGGCGTCCCTCGCCAGCTCGCGCAACGGCTCGATGTCGTCCATGACATAGAAGCCGCGCCCGTGGGTGGCGATGACGAGGTCATCCCCATGCACGGTGATGTCGCGGATCGAGGTCGCCGGCAGACCAACCTGCAAGGGAGTCCAGCCCTTGCCGTCGTCGAGCGAAACGAAAGCGCCGCGCTCGGTTCCGGCGTAGAGCAGGCCGCGCCGCACCGGATCCTCGCGCACCACGTTGACGGCGTTGAACGTGCCGCCGGTGGCGAGGCCATCGACGATCGGCGACCACGAGCGTCCGCCGTCGCCCGTCCGCCAGATGTACGGCGCGAAGTCGTCGAGCCGATGACGGTCGATGGCGATGTAGGCGACTTGCGGATCGAAGTGAGACGGTTCGATCGCCGCGACCTTCGACCAGGCGGTGAGCCTGGGCGGCGTGAGGTTGATCCAGTTCGCCCCCCCGTCGCGCGTCCGCCAGACCTGGCCGTCGTCGGTTCCCGCCCAAAGGTCCCCTTGCGATATGGGCGATGGGCCGAGGCTGTAGACCACCCCCATGCGCGGACCGGGGTCTTCGTTGTCCGCCACCGTGGGCGCATCGAGCGTCGGCGGCGCGCCCGGATCTGCTCGCGAGAGGTCGGGACTGATCGGCGTCCAATGATCGCCGCCGTCCAAGGTGCGGAAGATGCGTTGATTGGCGAAATAGAGCGCCTTGCCGCCTTTTCCAAAACTCAGGGGCAGGGTCCAGGTTCGGCGATACCGGTCCGGATAGGCCAGGGTCGGATCGACGCTGCGCACCTGTCCAGAGCGTAGGTCGAGCCTGGCCACCCGGCCGCCGTAGATGATGTCGGGGTCGCCAGGATCGGGGGCGATGTTGTCGCTCTCGCCGCCGGGCGTCAGTTCGTGGAAGTTGGTGATGTCGACGCCGTCCCATCCGCCGGTGCGGCTGGGCACATCGGCCGCGCCGGAGTCCTGTTGCGCGCCATAGACCCGGTAGGGAAAGCGGCCATCGGTGGCGACGTGGTAGAACTGGCCCGTGGGCTGGTTGAACCACGAACTCCACGTCGCGCCGCCATTCAGAGTCACCAGCGCGCCCTGGTCGACCGCCAGGATGCGCCGGTCGGGATCGGCGGGGTCGATCCACAGGGCATGGAAGTCATCTCCGGTGGGATCACCCTTCAACGGAAGGAACGTCCTCCCTCCGTCGTCGGAGCGCAGGAGGATTGTGTCGCACGCCCAAAGCTGGTCTGCGTTGCGCGGATTGACCGCCAGTCCGCCAAAATACCAGCCGCGTTCCCAGATACGGGGATCCCCGCTCATCTTCGACCAGGTCGCGCCGGCGTCCTCGGAGCGGAACAGTCCGCCGTCCTTCGCGTCGACAAGTGCGTAGAGGCGGTCAGGCGCTGTCGCGGCGACCGCCAGCCCGATGCGCCCGGGGGAACTCGGCAGACCATGGCCGCTGATCGCGGTCCATGTGCGCCCGCCATCGATCGACTTGTAGAGCCCGCTGCCCGGACCGCTGGAAGGCGCATAGACGTTCCATGGCGGACGCCGCGTTTGCCAGAGCGCCGCATAGACGGTGGAGGAGTCTCCCGGCTTGAACGCCAGATCGATCGCGCCGGTGTCGGCGTCGCGATAGAGAGTGCGGGTCCAGCTGCGACCGCCGTCCGACGAGCGGAAGACGCCACGCTCGGCGTTGGGTCCATAAGGGTGACCGAGGGCGGCGACCAGCACCACGTCGGCGTTCTTGGGGTCGACGAGGATTCTCGCGATCTGCTGGGTGTCTCCCAGGCCGCTGGACGCCCAGGACTTTCCGCTGTCGGTGGACTTGAAGACGCCCAGGCCCTGGGCGATGTCGGAGCGCATGTCGGCCTCTCCGGTCCCGACGTAGAGCACCCGTGGGTCGGACGGTGCCAGCGCGATCGCGCCGATCGAGCCGACCGGCAACGAGTCGGACACCGGACGCCAGGTGCGTCCGGCGTCTCGCGTCTCCCACACCCCGCCGTTCACCGCCCCGAAATAGAAGTGCAGCCGGTCGTCGGAGGCCCCCGAGACCGCCAACACCCGCCCGCCGCGAAACGGCCCGATCGAACGCCAGTGGAGCGCGCCCAGAGCCGGGGCGCCGACTTCGACAGCCAGCGCGGAAGCGGCGCTGGCCACCGCGACCGTCGCGACGATCAAAGCCGTCACCCAGAGCCTGGGCATGCCGGGTCAGGGCCGCGAAGCGGGCGGCGATCCACGGCGGCGCGCGGAGCGCGGCTTAACTCGCCTCGCGGCCGTCGGAGCCGCCGGTTTCCCGGAAGCCGTGGCGGCCGGCCGTCTCTGGGCGGCGGACTTGCTCGGCTTGCCTCCCGTCTTGCCCTCGCGCGCCGCGAGCAGGGCGATCGCCTCGTCCAGGGTGAGGGTGGCCGGATCGGCGCCTTTGGGAATGTTGGCGTTGGCCGCCTCGTGTTTCACGTAGGGACCGTAGCGGCCCGCGAGCAGGCGCACCGGCTTGCCGGACCTCGGGTGGAGACCCAGTTCGCGCAGCGCCGTGGAAGCGGCTCGGCCGCGCCCGCCCGTTCCGCCAGCCCGTTTCTCTGCCAGGATCGTGACCGCGCGATTGAGACCGATGTCGAACACCTCCTCGGCGGATTCGAGGTTGGCGTAGGCCCCGGAGTGCTGAACGTAGGGGCCGTACCTGCCGATGCCGGCCAGGATCACCGCACCGTCTCCGGGATGGGTTCCCACCTCCCGTGGCAGGCGTAGCAGGCGCAGCGCCTTCTCCAGATCCACCGCCGGCGGCGGCCAGTCCTTGGGCAGGCTCGCCCGCCTGGGGGTGTCGGAGGCCGCCTCGACATAGGGTCCGAAGCGGCCGGACTTCAGCCACACCTTGGCGCCGGTGGCGGGCTCGGTCCCCAGCTCACGGTCGCCGTTCTCGGTATCGGCTTCGTTGGCGGCGCCGGCGATGGGACGAGTAAATCGGCATTGCGGATAGTTCGAGCAGCCGATGAAGGCGCCGTACCGCCCCGCCTTGAGGGAGAGGCGGCCATCGCCGCAGGTCGGGCAGGCGCGCGGGTCGGCGCCGTCGGGCCTTTCGGGGAAGATGTGCGGCGCCAGGGCCTGATCGAGCGCGTCGAGCACCTGGCCCATCCGCAGCTCGCCGATCTCGCCGATCGCGGCGCTGAAGTCCCTCCAGAACTCGCGCAGCAACGCCTTCCAATCCAGCTCGCCGGCGGAGACCAGATCGAGCTTTTCCTCGAGCGCCGCAGTGAAATCGTATTCGACGTAGCGAAGAAAGAACTGCTCCAGAAAGGCGGTGACCAGGCGCCCGGCGTCCTCGGGAACGAAGCGGTTCTTCTCCATCCGGACATAGCCGCGGTCGCGCAGGACAGTGAGGATCGAGGCGTAGGTGGAGGGCCGGCCGATCCCGAGCTCCTCCATCTTCTTCACCAGGCTCGCTTCCGAATAGCGTGGGGGAGGCTCGGTGAAATGCTGGTCGGCGCTGGCCGCGAGGACCTTCGCCGCACCGCCCACAGCGACCTGCGGCAGGCGCCCGCCCTCCTCGTCGCCATCGTCGTCGCGCCCTTCTTCGTACACCGCCAGGTAGCCGGCAAAGAGGACCACCTGGCCGGTGGCGCGCAGCCCCTCGGCGCCGTCGGCGCTCTCCAGTTCGATGGTCGTCCGCTCGATCCGGGCAGCCTCCATCTGCGAGGCGAGCATGCGCTTCCAGATCAGCTCATAGAGCCGGCCCAGGTCGCTCTCCAGGCGCAGCCTTCCGGGATTGCGCTCGAGGCTGGTGGGTCGGATCGCCTCGTGCGCCTCCTGAGCATTCTTGGCCTTAACTTTGTAATAACGTGGTGTTTCAGGAACGTATTCGGCGCCATAGAGGGTGCCGATCACTCCCCTTGCTTCCTCCAGCGCCTCGGGCGCGGACTGGACGCCGTCGGTGCGCATGTAGGTGATGAGCCCGACCGTCTCGCCGTCGATCTCGATTCCCTCATAGAGCCGCTGCGCCGCCTGCATGGTCCGCTGGGCGGAAAATCCCAGTTTTCGGGAGGCCTCCTGCTGGAGCGTCGAGGTGGTGAACGGAGGCGCCGGCGTGCGCCTGGCGGGCGCCTTGTCGACTGACGCGACCTTGAAGACTCCTGCCTGAACCGCCGCCCTGGCGGCTTGCGCGGCGGCGGAGTCGGGCAGGTCGAATTTGCCGAGCCGTTTGCCCCGGTGCTTGACCAGGCGGGCGGTGAAGGGATCGGAGCTGGCGGCGACCTCGGCGGCCACGGTCCAGTACTCGCGCGTCCTGAACGCCTCGATCTCCATCTCGCGGTCGACGACCAGGCGCAGGGCCACCGACTGGACGCGACCGGCAGAGCGCGCTCCGGGAAGCTTGCGCCAGAGAACCGGCGAAAGGGTGAAGCCGACCAGATAGTCGAGGGCGCGCCGGGCGAGGTAGGCCTCGACCAGCTCCATGTCGATCTGCCGCGGCTTCTTCATCGCCAGGCTCACCGCCGAGCGGGTGATCGCGTTGAACACCACCCTTTCCACGGCCGCGCCCTTGATCGCCTTGCGCCGCTTGAGGTCTTCCAGGACGTGCCAGCTGATCGCCTCGCCCTCGCGGTCCGGGTCGGTGGCCAGGATCAGCCGCTCGGCGCCGTTCAGCGCCTGGGCGATCTCGGAGAGGCGCTTGGCCGACTTGCCGTCGACCTCCCAATCCATTGCGAAATCCTCGTCCGGCCGCACCGAACCGTCCTTGGACGGCAGGTCGCGCACGTGGCCGTAGGAGGCCAGGACGCGGTATCCGGCGCCCAGATAGCGGTTGATGGTCTTGGCCTTGGCCGGACTCTCGACGACGACGACGTTCATTTTGACGCTAAGGTCCGCAAGGGGAGGGGGTCGCGAAACGGGCGCGGAAAATGGGGGCGCGCGGGCGCCTGTGTCAACGGACGGTCGGCGGACCAGCCGGGCCCGTTCAAACCTTGGCGTCGAAGCGGCGGCGCTGTGGCGGCGAATCGATCAGACCGCCTCCAGGTGCGAGAACATGTTCTGGAACTCGGCCAGGTTGGCCGGAGTCTCGTACCAGCACACAGCTTCGAACTGCTTCCACAGGGAAAGCACGGCGGGATTCCTGTGGGCGCCGGCGATGGCCTCTTGCGAGACCCACTCGAACACCTCGACGATGACGCCGTCGGCGCAGCGCATCACGATCGGCGCGCGCTGCGTGACCAGCCCTTCGGCGCGCAGCGGCGGCAGATGATTGCGGACCAGCTCGAGCAAGGCCTGCTCAGCCCCGGGCCTCGGCCTGTAGCAGGCCACCACGATCGACCCCATTTCGCGCGACCCTCCAGGTTTGCGCCTCACTCTAGCGGCGTCATGTCCGCGCCGCCAATCCGCCGCCGACCAGCTCGGCGCGGCCCGCCAGGGCGAGTTCCATGAGCGCCGCCAGCACCGCCGAGATCGGCGCCCCGGCGGCGCGGGCGATCTCGTCGATGGGCGTCGGAGCGGGCGAAAGCAGTTCCCAGACCGCGGCGCGCAGATCCTCGGCCGTTTCGGCATCGGGGGGACCGGGGGTCGCATAGGGGCCGGCCTCGGGTTCGCCCAGGCTCGCCTGGGCGTCCAGTACTTCCACCACGTCGGCCGCTTCCTCCACCAGGATCGCTCCCTGACGCAGAAGGGCGTTGGCGCCGCGGGCTCGCGGATCGAGGGGCGATCCGGGGACGGCGAACACCTCGCGACCCTGCTCGCCGGCCAGCCGGGCGGTGATCAGCGATCCGCTCTTCAGCTCCGCTTCGACCACGATCACCCCCATCGAGAGCCCGGAAATCAGCCGGTTGCGGCGGGGAAAATCGGCCGCCCGCGCCGCGTGGCCAACGGCCCGCTCGGAAACCAGGCAGCCGGCGGCGCGGATGGCCGCATAGAGTCCGGCGTTGTCCGGCGGATAGATGTCATCGATACCCCCGGCCATGACCGCGATGGTCCCGGTGGCGAGCGCCCCGGCATGGGCCGCCGCGTCGATCCCGCGCGCCATTCCGGAGACGACTACGTAGCCGGCCGCGCCCAGGTCGGCGGCGAGGGTCTTGGCGAACCGCGAGCCGCCCGCCGACGCGGCCCTTGCGCCGACGATGGCGACCAGCCGCCGTCCGAGCAGCGCTGCATCACCCAGCACCCAAATGAGCGGCGGCGGCGGATCGAGGACTGCGAGGGGCCGGGGAAAATCCGGTTCGCAACTGGCGATGAGCCGGGCGCCCAGCGCCGCTCCCGCGCTGAGTTCGCGCTCGGCCGAAGCGGCGGCGGGGACTTCGAGCGTCCGTGCCCGTCCGCCGCGCCGCGCCAGTTCCGGCAGGGCGGCCAGGGCCGCGCCGGCCTCGCCGTAGCGACCGATCAGATGGGTGAAGGTCACCGCGCCGACCGCTTCGCTGCGCGCCAGCCGCAACCAGTCGCGGCGTTCGGCATCGTCGAGGGGGCGAACGGTCATGGCGGCGCGGCGACCTTGCCGGCGCCCAGGCGCGGTTCCTCGCCCCTGATCAGCCGGCCGATGTTCTGCCGATGGCGCAGCACGATCAGCACCGCCATGGCGATGAGTAGCGCGAGCCGCGCCGGCGTCGATTGTCCCATGGCGATCAGCATCGCCGGCGCCAGGACCGCCGCGGTGAGCGACGCGAGCGAGGAGAAACGGAACAGCGCCGCCATGGCGAGCCACGCCGCTCCCGCCGCCAAGCCCACCGGCCAGGCGATGGCGAAGACAATCCCCGCGCCAGTCGCCAGCCCCTTGCCGCCGCGGAATTTCAGCCACACCGGATAGAGATGGCCAAGGAAGGCGCCGCCGCCGGCGATGGCGGCGCCCACCGGGGACACCAGCTTCGCGGCGAGCAAAACGGCCGCCGCGCCCTTGGCGGCGTCGCCGATGAGGGTGATCAGGGCGAGGTCGCGCCGGCCGGTGCGCAGGACGTTGGTCGCCCCGATGTTGCCCGAGCCGACCTTGCGGATGTCCCCCGCCCCGGCAAGCCGCATGGCGATCATGCCGAAGGAGATCGACCCGAGCAGATAGCCGCCGACGGCGCAGGCGATCAGGGCCGCCGCAGAGTGGGGATCGAGCGCCATCCGTGCGACCCTAGCCCAAGCCCGCGGCTTCGTGGACCACCCGGCCGTCGACCAGCGTCATCCTGACCTCTCCCTGCAGGCGCCGGCCGTCGAAGGCCGAGTTGCGTGATCGCGACACCAGCGCCGCCGCGTCGATGAGCCGGGGGGCCGCGATGTCGCAGAGCACCAGATCGGCTGGCGCGCCGACGGCGAGGCGCCCCGCCTTCAGGCCGATCGCGCGCGCCGGCGCGAGGGTGACGGCGTCGATGAGCCGGATGAGGGAAACCGCGCGCTCGTGGTGCAGGGTGAGCAGGGCCGGGAGCAGGGTCTCCAGGCCCACCGATCCGGGCGCCGCCTCGTCGAAGGGCAACCGCTTGTCCTCGGGCGGCGCCGGGGCGTGGGCCGAAACCACCATGTCGATCAGGCCGGAGGCCAGGGCTTCCACCAGGGCCACGCGGTCATCCTCGCTGCGCAGCGGCGGGATCAGCTTGCAGAAGGTGCGGTAGTCGCCGATGTCCAGCTCGTTGAACGACAGGTGATTGATCGAGGCCGTGGCGAGGATGGGCAGGCCGGCGGCCTTGGCTCGGGCGAGGCTCGCCAGGGCCGCGGCGGCGCTCACCTGGTCGACGAGCAGCGGCGCCCCGGTGAGGCCCACCAGGGCGATATCCCGCTCGAGCATGATCGTCTCGGCCGCGGCCGGTCCGGCCACGAGGCCCAGCCGGGAGGCGAACTCCCCCTCGGTGGCCGTCGTCCCATCCATCAGCCACGGGTCGGCCGGCCGGTGGGCGACGAGGACGCCGAGCCCGGAGGCGTAGGCGAGGAGCCGGCGCATCACCCGGGAATCGACGATCGGAGTATCGGCGTCGGTGACATAGACGCACCCGGCGTCGCGCATCAGCCCGATCTCGGCCATCGCCTTGCCCTCGAGGCCCTTGGTCGCCGCGCCCGCCGGATAGACATGCACCAGGCCGATATCCCGCGCCCGGCGCAGGATGAAGTCGACCACCGAGGGATCATCGACCACCGGATCGGTGTCCGGCTGGACGACGATGGTGGTGACCCCGCCGGCAGCGGCGGCCCTGGCGGCGGACTCCAGCGTCTCCTTGGGCTCGGCGCCCGGCTCGCCGGTCTTGACCCGAAGATCGACGAGGCCGGGGCAGAGCAGGGCCCCGCCGCAGTCCACCACCCGGACGTCGGAGGACATCGCACCGGGGGCGCCGCCGCCATGGATGACCTCGGCGATCCGCCCCTCCGCCGCCACCAGGGCCCCAGGGCCGTCATATCCGCTCTGCGGATCGATCAGCCTCGCGCCGACAAAGGCGATGGCGCGCGCGTTCACCGGTTGTCGAGCCTGGCGGCGAGGGAGGCGAGGACGGCCATCCTGACGGCCACGCCCATCTCCACCTGGTCCTGGATGAGGCTGATGGCGGGATCGTCGGCGACGTCGGAGTCGATCTCGACCCCGCGGTTCATCGGGCCGGGATGCATGACCTTCACTCCCGGTGCGGCGCCGGCGAGCTTGGCGCGGTCGAGGCCCCAGAAATGGAAGTACTCCCGCGTCGAGGGCACGAAGGCGCCCTGCATCCGCTCCCGTTGCAGGCGCAGCATCATCACCACGTCGGCCCCCGCGATGCCTTGCTCGAGGTCGTGGCAGGTCTCCACGCCCCACCGTTCCACCCCCGCGGGCAGCAGGGTTGGCGGCCCGACCAGGCGCACCCGCGCGCCCAGCATGGAAAGCAGCGCGACATTGGAGCGCGCGACCCGGCTATGCAGGACATCGCCGCAGATGGCGACCGTCAGGCCGTCGATCCTGCCGAAGGCGCGGCGCATTGAAAGGGCGTCGAGAAGCGCCTGGGAAGGGTGCTCGTGGCGCCCGTCGCCGGCGTTGATCACGCTGCAGCTCACTTTCTGCGAGAGCAGGGAGGCCGCTCCCGAAGCTTCGTGGCGCAGGACCAGAATATCCGGCTGCATCGCGTTCAGGGTCACCGCGGTGTCGATCAGGGTCTCGCCCTTGAACACCGCCGAGGCCCGCGGGCTCATGTTGACCACATCGGCTCCGAGGCGTTTGCCGGCCAGTTCGAAGGAGCTCTGGGTGCGGGTCGACGGCTCGAAGAACAGGTTGATCAGCGTCCGGCCCTTGAGCAGGTCGAGCTTCTTGGCCCGCTCGCGGTTGAGGGCGACGAAGCCCTGCGCCAGATCCAGCAGATCGCCGGCCTCCACCGGGTCCAGATCGGCGATGGAAAGGAAATGCCGGCGCGGGAACGGAAAGGTCCGGCCGCGGACCTCGTCGGCGCCAGGGGCGCCAGGGGCGGTGATTGCCATCAAAGGGCCGTTGTAGGGTCAGGCGCCGCGCCCCGCAACCGATCGAGCGCCCCCTGGAGGATCCAGGCCGCGGCCGCCCGGTCGACGATCCGCGCCCGCCGCGCGCGCGAGAGGTCGCCTTCGCCGATCAGGGTGCGGTTGACCGCGGCGGTGGAAAGCCTCTCGTCCCAGAAGGCGATGGGCAGGGCCCTGAGGCGCAGGAGGTTGCTGGCGAAGGCGCGCGTCGACTGGCAGCGCCGCCCCTCGCCGCCGTCCATGTTGACCGGCAGGCCGATCACCAGCCCGCCCGCCGACCGCTCGGCCATCAGCGCGAACAGCCTCTGCGCGTCGGCGGTGAACTTGGTCCGCTCGATGGCGAGCAGCGGCGAGGCGATCATCCTGGAGGTGTCGGAAACCGCCACCCCGATGGTCCGCTCGCCCAGGTCGAGGCCGACGAGGGGCGCCCCGGCGGCGAGCGTGGCGGCGAGGTCGATAAGCGCGAGGATCGCCATGGCGCGGCTTTCCATCGCCGCCCGGTCTTGTCAAACCGGCAGGGCGACGGCTAACCCAGCCCGCACCGGTCCACCGACAAGCGAGAGGAACCTCGAGGCAAGATGGCGATCGACGCCCAGACCGTCCGCAAGGTCGCCGGCCTCGCCAGGATCGCCATCGCGGAGGACCGCCTGGCGCCGATGGCCGCCGAACTCACCGGAATCCTCGCCTGGATCGAGCAGCTCGCCGAGGTCGACACCTCGGACATCGAACCCATGACCTCGGCGGTGGCGCTGCCGCTGGCCATGCGCGAGGACGTGGTCAGCGAAACGACAGCCGCCGCCGACATTCTCGGCAATGCGCCCAAGGCCAGGGGCGGCTTTTTCGTCGCCCCCAAGGCGGTCGAGTGAGCGCGCTCACGAACCTCACCCTCGCCCAGGCGCTGGCCGGCCTGCGCGCCGGCGACTTCTCCTCGGCGGAGATCACCGCCGCCCACATCGCGGCCATCGAGAACGCCCGGGCCTTGAACGCCTTCGTCCTCGAGACCCCGGAGAAGGCGATGGCGATGGCTGCCGCGGCCGACGCGCGGATCGCCGCCGGCAGCGCCGGGCCGCTCACCGGCGCCCCGATCGGGATCAAGGATCTCTTCTGCACCCAGGGGGTGCGCTCCACCGCCGGCTCGAGGATCCTGGAAAACTTCATCCCCCCCTATGAATCGACGGTGACCGCCAGGCTGTGGGCCGACGGGGCGGTAATGCTGGGCAAGCTCAACATGGACGAGTTCGCCATGGGTTCGTCCAACGAGACCAGCGCCTTTGGCCCCGTGGTCAATCCCTGGCGCTCGAACGCTTCGAACAGGCCGCTCAGTCCTGGCGGATCCTCCGGGGGATCGGCCGCCGCGGTCGCCGCCGATCTGGTCCTGGCCGCGACCGGCACCGACACCGGCGGCTCGATCCGCCAGCCGGCCTCGCTCACCGGCACTGTGGGCGTCAAGCCTACCTACGGGCGATGCTCACGGTGGGGGATCGTCGCCTTCGCCTCGTCCCTGGACCAGGCCGGGCCGCTCGCCAAGACCGTCGAGGACGCGGCGATCCTGCTTCGCTCGATGAGCGGCCACGATCCGAAGGATTCCACCAGCCTGCCGGCCGAGGTCCCGGATTTCCCGGCCTTCGTCGGCGCCTCGGTCAAGGGTCTTCGCATCGGCGTGCCGAGGCAATATCGGGTCGAGGACATGCCCGCCGAGATCGAGGCCCTGTGGGCGAGCGGGATCGAATGGCTGAAGGACGCCGGCTGCGAGGTGGTCGAGGTCTCCCTGCCGCACACCCGCTACGCCCTGCCGGCCTATTACATCATCGCCCCGGCCGAGGCCTCGTCCAACCTCGCCCGCTACGACGGGATTCGCTACGGCTTGCGCGTCGAGGCGCCTTCCCTGACCGAGGTCTACGAACAGACCCGCTCCGCCGGCTTCGGCGAGGAGGTCAAGCGCCGCGTCCTCATCGGGACCTATGTGCTTTCAGCCGGCTACTACGACGCCTATTACCTCAAGGCCCTGAAGGTGCGCCGGCGGATCGCCGATGACTTCAAGACCGCTTTCGAGAGCGTGGACGCCCTGCTCACCCCGACCGCCCCGTCGGCGGCGTTCGGCCTGGGCGAGGCCAGGGCCGATCCGATCGCCATGTATCTCAACGACATCTTCACCGTGACGGTGAACCTGGCGGGCCTGCCGGCGCTCAGCGTGCCCGGCGGCCTGGACGCCGCCGGCCTGCCCCTCGGCCTCCAGGTGATCGGCCGCGCCCTGGACGAAGCGACGATCTTCTCCCTCGGCGCGGCGCTCGAGAAGGCCGCGGCGTTCAGGGCCAAGCCCGCGCAATGGTGGCGGGCGTAGGTCAGGCGTAGGGGTGGCGGCCCGGGAGGGCCAGCATCGACCGGTTCTGCCACGCATGGTCGCCACCCGCCAAGCTCGCCGTGGCCGGCTGGGGCGCGAAGCCGGCCATGGCGGCGATGAAGCGGTGGTGGGCGGCGCCGAGGGCGGGCGCGGCGGCCGCCCCGGTGGTGGCGGTCACGATGGTCCCGCCGTGGCCGTCGGCATGGACGCGGAACTTCGCGGAGAGATAATTTCCGGCGAGCTGAATTGCGGCGGCGTTGGTCCCGTCGCTGACGGTCAAGGTCCCGCCGCTCGCCGTGCCGCTGAAGCTCGCTTCCCCTGGGCCGACGAAGGCGATGTCGCGCAGGTCGAACTCCGTGGCGCCGCCGGTCGAGAAACCGGCGACCGTTCCCGAATAGCCCTGCGACTGCGCCAGATCGAGAACGCCGCTCGATCCGGTGAAGTCGACGTTCTGCACGAAGCCGCCGTCGAGCTTCAGGGTTCCTCCAGCGATGGTCGCCGCGCCAGCGCCGGTCACCGTCCTGACGAACTCCAGGGTCCCTGTCGCCACCGAGACCGTGCCGTCGTTGACGACCCTGACCACGATCTTGCTCAGCCCGGCGCCACCCGTCTTGGCGAGCGTTCCGGCGTTGTCGAACATCTGGGGCAGGGGAGAGCCGTGGTGGATGCCGTGGTTGTCGGTGAGATCGTATTGGGCGCCCGCCTCGTTGACGAAGGTCGTCCGCGACGTCGCGCTGTCGCCGAGCCGCAGGGGATTGACCTGTTCGACCGCGGTCCCGCTGTTGGTGACGGTTTCCGTTCCGCCGATCGTCACTCCGGCGATGAGGGCGCCATTGACCAAGGTGAGTGCGCCGCTTCCGGTGACAACTCCCGTCGAGCCCACGCCAGGAAATCCCAATGCGACATTCCCAGTAAGGGTGAAGGTGAAACCGCCGACATTCAGGGTCCCGCCAGTCAGGAGGAAGCCTCCAGCAAAGGACAGATCCTCATTGAGGGTCGTCGCTCCCGCGGAGATGTCCCAGCTCAAGGTCCCGAGACTAAAGCCAGGGTCCAGCGTCTGAGTGCCGCCTGCGAAGTTGACACCGCCCGTCCCATTGATCGCTCCGGCGAGGGTCGAGCCCGCTCCTGTCAGACTGATTGAGCGACTATTGGCCAGGTTGAGAACCGATCCGTTGGCCAGAGTCGTCGCTCCCTCCAGCAAGGTCGTCCCGCTACCACTCAGCTCGCTGGTGGACGTGAAAACCGCCGGTCCTGTGACCGTCAGGTGACCGCCCCTGCCGGACACTACCCCGCCGCTCTGGGCGAAGCTCGCCACCGTTGCAGAACCCCCAAGAGAGATAGCCAGCGTGCCTCCCGAAACCGTCAGCTGATTGGCGAAGCTCGCGGTGGTGGCGATGGTCAGAACACCACCGGAGACGACGAAATTGTCGTTGCCAACGGTGAGGCTGTTGACGCCCTCGTTTCCGGAACTGTGGGTGATGGTGTGGAAATCGGCAGTGTTGATGGAGACATCATCGCTGGTGATGGGAACCCGTGCTGGATTCCAGTCCGCCGCCGTGGTCCACGTGCCATCGGCGTTCACGGCCCAGGTGATGGTCGGCGTCGGCACGGCACTCTCCTCATCGACCGCTAGGAGTAACGCCTTCGGTCATCGCCAGAATGTCGGATGGCGCTTGGCGAATACCACGTTTGAGAACGATCGACGAGGGCTTGGCCGGCGAAGTCGTCATGGCTGCCACCGCCAGATTGACTGCCTTGCACTCCCGCCCGGCGCCTGTTGACAGCGCGACCGCGATCCATTACAAAATGCAATATTCGACGACGGCTCGACGGCTCGACGGCTCGACGGGCCGAGGGGAGCCATCCATGTCGCCGATGAAAAAGTCAGCTGGAACGTCGATGAACCGGCCCGAATTGTCGAAAGAGAGGCCCGAAGCGTCGAAAAAATGGACCGAAGCGTCGAAAAAGTGGACCAAAACGTTGAAGAAACGGGACAGAGCGTTGAAGGAATGGGACGGACCTTGCAGCTCGCGCGAGAGTCGCCATCGCGCGGATTTCGTTGCAGGATTCCCCATCGGACCCTGGGAGTCAGGCCCTGGAACGCCGAGAAAAGTCGCCCCGATTCTTCAACGCCCCCTTCCGCGGCGCCTGCGGCGGCCCTTGCCCATGTCCAGGCGCGGCCCGTCGCGTGGCCTCGCCCGCGCCGCCGCGCCATCATCGCCGTCGCGCGCTTCGACGACCGATGCCTCGGGGCCGCACTGGAGAAGGTGCGCGCCGAGAGGAAGGCTCTAGTGGCCCTTCGCGGCGTCGAAGTCCTTCTGGATCGCCGCGAGCTTCGTGTCGTCGAGCTTGGCCTGCGGATATTTGGAGATGTCGCGCAAGGTCATGGCCTTGATCTGGTCGAGGCCGGGATAGGCGATGAGCTCGGGCATGTCCCTCTGCAGCACCGCCTTGGCGGCGGGGTCGGCGAGGAGATCGCCGATCGTCGTGGTTTCCACCGACGGCTTGGCGGGTGAAGCCGCGGTCGCCGGCGCCGGCTGGGCCGCCGCGGCGCTCGCCGCCAGGGCTATGGAGAGGCCGAAAAGGCCGATGGTGACGATGCGCATGGGAGGTTCCGCTCCTTGAAGGAAATAAGCTTCGCCGCGGAAGTGGCCCGGGACGGGCGGATTTGTCCAGCGCAACCTTCGAGGCCCTGGTGTATCACCCCGCCATGAGCGAGACGCTTTCGAAGCCGCGCGAGGGCGCCCTGATCGAGGGACGCACCGGCGCCTGGGAGATCGTTCTTGGCCTGGAGGTGCACGCCCAGGTCGCCGCCAGGGCGAAGCTGTTCTCCGGCGCCGCGGTGGGATTTGGCGCCGCGCCCAATGAGCAGGTGAGCTTCGTCGACGCCGCCATGCCCGGCATGCTGCCGGTGATCAACCGCCACTGCGTCGAGCAGGCGGTGCGCACCGGCCTTGGGCTGAAGGCCAAGATCAACCTCTGGTCGCGGTTCGACCGCAAGAACTATTTCTATCCGGACCTGCCGCAGGGCTACCAGATCAGCCAGTACAAGGATCCGATCGTCGGCGAGGGCCGGATCGAGGTCGAGCGGGACGACGGCTCGACCTTCACCGTCGGCATCGAGCGGCTGCACCTCGAACAGGACGCCGCAAAATTGATCCACGATCTGGATCCCGACGCCACCCTGGTCGATCTCAACCGCGCGGGCGGCGCCCTGATGGAGATCGTCTCGCGTCCGGACATGCGCAGCGCCGAGGACGCCGCGGCCTATGTCAAGAAGCTGCGCGCGATCCTGCGCTATCTGGGAACGTGCGACGGCGACATGGAAAAGGGCAATCTGCGCGCCGACGTCAATGTCTCGGTCCGCCGGCCCGGCGAGCCCCTGGGAACGCGCTGCGAGATCAAGAACGTCAATTCCTACCGCTATATCCAGCAGGCGATCGGCTTCGAGGCCCGCCGCCAGGTGGAGATCCTCGAGGACGGCGGGGCGATCCGCCAGGAGACGCGGCTCTTCGATCCCGTCCGCGGCGAAACCCGCGCGATGCGCTCGAAGGAGGAGGCCCACGACTACCGCTACTTCCCAGACCCGGACCTGCCGCCCCTGGAGCTCGATCCGGCCTGGGTGGCGAAGATCGCCGCCAGCCTGCCCGAACTGCCCGACGCCAAGCGGGCGCGCCTCGCCGCGCAGTACGGTCTTTCGGCCTACGACGCGGGGGTTCTGGCGATCGACGCCGACCGCGCCGACTGGTTCGAGCGCGCCGCCGGCGGCCGGGACGCCAAGCTGGTCGCGAACTTCACCACCAACGAATTGCTCACCCGGCTCTCCAGGGACGGCCTGGAGCTCGCAGACAGCCCGATCGCCCCGGAGGCCCTGGCCGAACTGGTGCGCCTGCTCGAGGAGGGCGTGATCTCCTCGAGGATCGCCAAGGAGGTCTTCGAGCGGATGTGGGCCGGCGAGGGCGCGGCCGCGGCGATCGTCGAGCAGCATGGATTGACCCAGGTAAGCGATGCCGCCGCCCTGGAGGTGCTGATCGAGACCCTGATCGCGGCCAACCCCGCTCAGGCCCAGGCGGTCGCCGCCAGGCCCCAGGCGATCGGCTGGTTCGTCGGCGCGGTGATGCGCGAGACCGGGGGCAAGGCCAATCCGGCGGCGGTGAACGCGATCCTCCGCGCCAGGCTGGCGGGGGCGGGCTGAAGGCGGGCGAGCGCGCGTTCCGCGGACTGCGGTCGTGATTCGCCACTGGGCGATGGAAACGCGCCCGGAAGGCGTTTAACAAAGCGGCGAGGACGAGGGGGCTCGCGCTAGTCCACGGCATCGGTCGCCGCGGAGCGCGCTGACCCGATGGGTTTTTGGCCAGCCGGGGGCCGTCAGGCCGCGCGGCGATGGAAGAGGAAAGCACCGCATGAAATACATGATCTTCGCCTGCGCGGCACTGGCGTTCACCGGGGCCGCCTGCGGCAAGTTCTCGTTCCCCGGCAAGCACGCGGCCACGACCCCGCCCGCCACCGCCACCGCCGCCGCGCCCGCCACGGCGCCCGCGACCGCCGCCGACACCGGCAGCCAGGCCGCGGCCGACGCCAACGCCGCGGCCGACTACGGCAAGCCGGCCACCGCCGCCGCGCCCGACGCCAACGGCGGGACAGAAGCCACCGGCGGGACAGAAGCCAACAACGGGACCGACGCCGGCAACGGGAGCGAAGGCAAGGGCGGCGCCGAAGCCGACAACGGGGCCCAGGCCAACAACACCGCCGCGGCGATGAACGCCCGCCACGTCGGTCCGTGCAGCACGGACGTACAGAACTTCTGCAGCGACGTGCAGCCCGGCGGCCTGGGCATCCGCCAATGCCTGGCCCAGCATCTCGACGATCTCTCGGGTCGGTGCCGCGACGCGATGACGGGCGCCCAGGCCCGCCACAGCGGCCGGCGCACGGCGCGCATGGGCGGCATGGGCAGAATGTAGGCAAGAGGCGTTCGCGGCGGTCGCGGCGGGTCCCTCGGCCGCGGTTCCGCCTTGCTCCATCTCTCGCCGCCGGGCCGACCGCCTCCCAAGGTCCGCCCGGCGGCGCTTGCCTCCCGGCCGTCGCGGTCCGCGCGCCGCGGGGCCGGCCCGCGCGATGCGACCCTGTCGCTTAACCATATATTCAGCGGCTATCGACTTTCCTTCTCGAAGTCAGAACACCGGCCGGGAGCCGAGGGCTCGGAATCCCGCCCGCGAGGAGGTTGGGGATAGCCAATGCTTGACGAGGCACAATCCGACACGGAGCTGCGCCTGCCGTTGCCGGATCAGGATTCGACCGGCGATCAGCTCTTTCGCCTGGGGCTTCTGTATTCCACCGGTCAGGGCGGGGCGCCCCTCGACTACGTCTCGGCCCACATGCTGTTCAATCTGGCCGCCATGCGCGGCTCGATCGAGGCCAAGATCTATCGCAAGGAGCTGAGCGGCGAGATGGACCCCGCTGACGTCGCCGAGGCCCAGAGGGCCGCCCGACGTTGGCTGGCGGGGTAGAGCGCCGAGCGCTTCACCTCATCCGTCCCGGATGGGCCCGCGCCTACGGAACCGCCGTCGCCAGGGTCTGGGTTCCGAGCGTGTAGCTGAAGCCGAACTGTCCCGGCAGGAGGTCGCGGAAGTACTGCTGGACGAAGACGCCGGCTTCCGCCACCCCGGTCCTGGGCACATAGACGATATCGAACCGCCGCAGGGGGACGAGTTCGGCGTCGGTCCGCGCCTTCAGCGCCCGCTTCAGATCCACGGTGCGCATCATCGCCCGGCCGCCCGGGCCGCGGCGGATGATCACCACGCGGGTCTGGTTGCCGCTGGTCTTGAACCCGCCGGCCTCGATGATCGCGCGCAGGGCGTCGGTGTCGCCGGCCATGTCGTAGACCCCGGGCTTGTCGACCTCGCCGCCGACGAAGACCTTCAGGGGTCCGGCCGTCTTCACCGAGACCTCGACCTCGGGATGCAGCAGTTCCTCTGCGTAGGCGGCGCCGAGCGCGTCGGCGAGTTCTTCCACCGAGCGGTCGGCGGCCATGACCGGCGCGATGAGCGGCAGGATGATCCGCCCGTCCGGCTGGACCACCGCCGTCCGGTCGAGTTCGGGCGCGGAGGGGACCCTGATGTCGACCTCGTCGCCGGGGTAGAGGCGGTATTCCGGCTCGCGGTCCGACCAGGTGGCGTAGCCGATGTCGGGAAAGTCGGCGCTCGCGGCGGCGCGACGGTCCCCGGCCACGGCGGGCGCCGCGGTGAGCAGGAGGAGGGCGCCGACTCCACTCAGGGCGAGGCGCGCGGGTCGACCTTGAAACATCTCTCGAAGGTTCGCGAGAATGGGTAATGGAGTGTTAATCCGCGCCTTCGATTCTCCGATTTCGCGGGCTCGAGTGATCGTTTGAACAGCATGTCGTCGCAAGAGGCCTGGTCGACCCCGCCGTCGCCGCCGACGCAGGCCGTCGGCTGGTCGGCGAGGCCGCGCTATGTGCTCCAGGATTTCCCGAACCTGCTGTGGCGCGAACGGCGCCTGATGCTCGCGGTTTTCCTCGGAATCTTCCTCGCCGGAGCGGTCATGGCGCTCAGTCTGAAGAAGCTCTATCCGGCCCATTCCAGCATCCTGGTCCGTCTGGGCCAGGAATACGTCTATGAGCCGCTCGCCGGCGATGCGGCGCGCGGCGCTGTCCCCGCCGCCCAGCAGGTCCTGGAATCGGAACGGGACATCCTGGGCAGCGACGCCCTCAAGCACGAGGTCGTGGAGCACATCGGCTATGGCCGGCTTCATCCGGCGGCGGCGGAGGCCTTCGCCGCGGCTGGGCCCGGGCAGCGACGCAGGATGACCGACCAGGCGGCGGCGGCGATCGGCCGTAGCCTGAAGATCGAGACGGCGCCGGATACCCCGGTGATTCGCGTCACCTATTCCGACTCCGATCCCGTCCTCGCCGCCCTGGTGCTCAATACCCTGCTCTCCGACTATCTGGTCTACCGCCGCCAGGTGCTGCTCGATCCCACCGCCGCCGCCCTCGACGAGCAGAAGCGCTCGTTCCAGGACCGGCTGGACCAGGCCGACGGCGCCTATCAGGATTTCCTCACCAGCAACCGCATCGGCGACTTCGAGGCGCAGAAGACCTCGCTTTCCCAGCTCCAGGCGCAGATCGAGCAGCAGCAGTATGCCGCCGCCGCCCAGCTCAAGGAGCGCGCTGGCCGTCTTGCCGGCCTCGACTCCGGACTCTCGCAGGTCGCTCCGGAAGTCGGACTCTACCGCGACGCCGACAACACCGCCGCGGCCAAGCTGCTCGATCTGAAGCTGCAGCGCGAGGCGCTGCTCGCCAAGTTCAGGGCCTCAGCCCAGCCTGTCCAGGTCATCGAGGCCCAGATCGCCCAGCTGCAGTCCGCGATCGCCTCGGGGCGCGCCCGCGGCGAGGGCGTCCAGCGGACCGGCGCCAACCCGGTCTTCCAGACCCTGCAGACCGAAAGGCTGCAGCTCGTCGCCGAGGTCGCCGCCCTGAGGGAGAGTCTCCAGGCCCTGACCCGGCAGAGCGCCGAACTCACCCAGCGCCAGCTGCGGCTGGCGAGCCTGGAGCCGAGGTTCGACGCCCTGAGCCGCGATCGCGATGTCCTGCAGACCAATGTGCGCGACTTCACCGTCAAGGAAGAGCAGAGCCAGGCTTCCCAGGAGATTTCCGCGACCACCAACGACAATATCCGGATCGTCGAGCGCGCCAGCCCGCCCACCCAGGGCGCCAGCCTGCGCGCGCCCATGGTCGTCCTCGCGTTCCTGTTCGCCATCTTCGCCGCGGTCTGCGCCGGGCTCATGCGGGTGTTCCTGCGCCCTGGCCTGCCCACCCCGGCGGCGGCGGCGCGCACCCTGGAGCTCCCGGTCCTGGGCATGGCGGCGATGAAGGCCTGAAGTCACCCCGGGCGTCGAGGCGGCGCGCCGGCCCCGCGAGAATCGGCTACCTTCGAAATGTCCTTGGACTGCGGCGGCGATTCGATTTTTCCATGACGGTGGACCTCAGCGCGGAAATGGCCGGTCTCTGGGGGGCGCTCGACCCCCAGCCCGCCGGCCGCGCGCGCCTCATCCAGTTCGCCTCGGCGACGCCGCGAGAGGGCGCCTCGACCATCGCCCGGGAGTTCGCCTTCCACGCCGCGACCCGCGCCGAGCGCCGCGTGTGGCTTGTCGATCTTGACCTGATGGGCTCGTCCCAGGCCGCGACGATCGCCGCCGAAGCCGAACGCTATGGCCCCTTGGGTCCGCCGTCGGCGGCTTCGCCCACCGGCGCGGTGTTCTTCACCGTCCAGCCGCCGCTGCGCCGGCCCGATGGCCGGCCCTGGGCCGACGCGCGCTATTTCGCCGCCCATGCCGTGGGCGCCGCCTCTTTCTGGGTCACGCGGTTTCGCGCCGACGCCCTGCGCGGTCCGCAGGCGGTGCAGATCGTCCCTTCCGGCGAATACTGGCAGGCCTTGCGCCGCCACGCCGACCTGATCGTCGTCGACGCCCCTTCGGCCGAGCGTTCGGCGGCCTCGGTCACGGTCGCGCGCTTCATGGACGAGACGATCCTGGTGGTCGCCGCCGACCAGCCGGAGATCGGCGCCCCCGGCCGTCTGCGCGACGCGATCACCGCCGCCGGCGGGCGATGCTCGGGCCTCTTCCTCAACCGCGCCAACCTCGACGCCCCGGCCTTCCTGAGAACCGCGGTCTAGCGCAAAGCCCCCCGCGCCTTCACATCACCTCGGCGTAGAGGGCGGCGCGATAGAGGCGCATCGCCAGGGCGCGCAGGCGCAGCGGCGCTCCCTCGGCCAGGGCGGCGGCCTTGAGCAGCCCGCGCCAGCGTTGCCGCAGGGGGAGCCTGGCGAGCAGTTTCGCCGCCCTGAAGCTCGGATATCCGGCGAGGATCTCCCCGTGTAGCGCCGCGACCCTCGCGAAATTGGCGCTCGACTGCTCGAACTTGACGGCGATCGCCGCAGCGGTGTCCAGGCCCAGGTGGCTGGCGCTGTTGTCCACATGCGCGATCGGGTGACGCCTGGCGATGCGCATCGCCCATTCGACGTCCTCCCACCCCCAGCCGACGAAGGTTTCGTCGAAGGGCTCGGTGGCGAAGACCTCGCGTCGGACCAGCAGATTGGAGGTGAAGACGTGCTTCTCCGGGGCGAGCCGGCGCCTCTCGACGTCGATGCAGTCGCCCCTCTGCGCCATGACCCGGTGCAGGGCGTGTTCGCGCCGCCCGGGCGTCAGCTCCAGGGTGAAGCCGCCGAAGGCGACCGCCGGATCGTCGGCGCGCGCGATCTCGATCCACCGCGCCAGGAAATCGGCCCGGTTGGGGCGCATGTCGCCGTCCACGAACAGGATGTGGCGCCCGCGCGCCTCGCGCGCCAGGCGGTTGCGCGCCCGCGCCCGGCCGGTATTGGCCGAAAGGCGGATGAACCGGCAGGGGGCGGTCGCCGACAGGGCCGAGCGGGTGACCTTCTGCGCCAGGCCGTCATCGCCGGTTCCGTCGTCGAGAACGATGACCTCAACGGCCAGGTCCGATCCGCCCAGGATCTCGATGAGGGCGGTGGGATCGTCCGCCTTGAAGGGGATGAGGATCGAGATCGCCGGCCGCGCCGCCGGCCAGGCGGCGTTTTCCACCCGCCATTCCCTGATCTCGGCGCTCACGACGCCACCCTCAGGCGCCGCGAGCGGAGCGCTCCGGCCAGGCGGGCGCGGCTCCCGCCCAGATCGAGCGCGATCGCCACGACGCCATAGGTGAGGCCCCCGCACACGGCCTTCAACAGCAGTTCACCGACGCCGCCGGTGCTCGGCAGACGCATCACCACCAGCGCCATCGCCAGGCTGGCCACGCCCGCCCGCGCCATCGCCTCGATGGGAATCGGCAACGAGATCGCCCGGCGGCCCAGGACGAAGGAGGCCGCCATCCCCAGGCCATAGCTGGCCGCGGTGGCCCACATCGCGCCGTCCAGGCCGAACCTTGGAATGAGCGCGAGGTTGAGGCCGATGTTGGCGACCGCCGGGATCGCCATCGCCGCCAGGAGCAGCTTCGTGCGCCGCGCCAGGGCGAAGGCGGGGTTCAGATAATAGATCGTCAGGCCCGAGAAGAGGGCGCTCGCCGCGATCCAGGGGGTGACGTGGGCGGCGCCTTCGCGCAGGGCCGGGCCGACCATCACCTCCGCCAGCGGCCGCGCCACCAAGGCGAGGCCCACGGCGGCCGGCAAGGCGAGGGCGACCATCGCCGAACCCTGCTGGCGGGCCCCGGCCTGCAGGGCGTCCTCGCCGCCGCGCTCCAGGGCCATGATCAGCGCCGGAGCGCTCGCCATGCCCAGCCAGATGAAGAGCACGTCCAAGGTCCGGTTCGCGAGGCTGTAGCCGGCGTGATAGACGCCCACCGCCGTCTCGTTCAGATAGGCGGCGAGCAGGAAGCGGTCGGTGGTGGCCAGGGCGGCCACCAGGACCAGGGACGCGGCGATCGGCACGCCATAGGCGGCGTAGGCGCGCGCCCGCGCCGCTTCGAACCGCCCGCCGCGCATCCGGCGAAGTTCGCCCGGCAGGACCAGCAGCAAGGCAAAGACCGCGATCAGCCCCGGTCCGGCCACGGCGCCGGCCGCCTCGAGGCCGACAGCGATGAGCGCCAGGGCGCCGGCGAAGCCTCCCGCGGTCAGGAAGATGTCGAGAAAGGCGAAGGCGCGCACCTCGCCGGCGGCGCGCCGGCGCTCCTGGATCATCTTCACCAGGCTGCGGCCCAGGACCGAGGCCATGGCCACCGCCAGGGCCGCCTTGACCGGGCTTTGCGCCGTCCACAGGGCCAGCGCGCCGACCACGGCGAGGGTGAAGGCCAATGCGGCGCCGATCCAGCAGCGGTAGAGGGTCGCGAAATGGTCGGCGATGCGCGCCGAGCCTGCCTCCCTGGCATAGAAGCGGGCCATGGCCGCCTCGATCCAGGTGAAGACCAGGGTGTGGCAGAGGTTCATCGCCGTGAAAGCGAGGGCGTAGACCCCGTACTGCTGGGGGCTCAGCACGCGCGTGAAAAGGACGATGGCCAGAAGGCCGACCACCCCCTGCACCACGTTCACCGGCAGATAGCCGACCACACCGCGCCAGAACATCACGACCGGTCCCAAGGCTCGCTTCGCCGTGAACTGTGGCCGGCCCCGCGTTTCGATCGCGTGAACCCGGCCAGGTTCGACGCCCGCAACACCGCCGCAATCATCGGACCGCTTCGCAGTCTCCCAGCAGGCACGGGATGGTCATGGCCATGATCATCAGGTCGAGCCAGAACGACTGGCGCTCGATGTATTCGATATCCAGCGCCACCCGGCGCCGCACCGCTTCGGCGGTGTCGACCGGCCCGCGCGAGCCGTGGATCGCCGCCCACCCGGTGACCCCCGGCTTCATGCGATGGCGGTGGGCGTAGCGCGCCACCAACAAAGCGCTCTCGGTCTCGCCGGTCTTCATTCCCACCGCGTGCGGCCTGGGGCCCACCAGGGACATCTCGCCCTTCAGCACATTGAAGATCTGCGGAAGCTCGTCCAGGCTGGTGCGGCGGATGAGCCTGCCCACGCGGGTGATCCGCTCGTCGTTGACGCACACCTGGCGCTCGGCGGACAGGGTCGCGCCCGGCAGGGCCTCGGCCCGCATCGAGCGGAACTTGCACACCAGGATCGGCTCGTTGTTGAACCCGTGGCGGCGCTGGCGGAAAAGGATCGGCCCGGGGGAGTCGAGCCGGATGGCGAAGGCCACCACCGCCATCACCGGCAGGCAGAGGATCAGCGCCAGGGTCCCGACGGCCAGGTCCTGCACGCGCTTGACCAGCGCCCGGCGCTCGTCGCTGGGCCGACCCGAGACCTGGGCGAGCGGCGCCTCGATGATCCGCGAAAACGCCGCCTCGCGCCCGGCCTGGCTGTCGTGGTCGACAAACAGCATGATGTCGTTGGGCAGCACCGCCAGCCGATCGACCAGCTCGCGGACCCGCGCTCTGGCCACGGAGGGAACGGTGATCACGATCTTGTCGACATAGGGCATGATCTTGTGGCCGATCAGGGCGTCGGTATCGCCAAGAACCGGCACCCCGCCGACATTGCCCGGCGCCCGGCCCAACCGGTCGTCGAAAACGCCCAGCACCGCCGCCTCGCCGCTCGCCAGCAGTCGGCGGACCAGCAGTCCGGCGTTGGCGGTCGCCCCGACGACGATGATGTTGGCGGTGAGCCGGCCGTCGCGGCGCCAGGAGCGGACGCGCGTCCACCACGCCAGGTGCAGGCAGACCAGAACCGCCAGGCTCAGGGTGAACCACAGGGCCATGGGCTCGATGCTCCCGGCGGCGCCGAAGGCCGCCACCGCCAGCCCCAGGGTCGCCGCGGCCAAGCCGCAGGCGGCGAAAAGCCGCGTCAGATGCCGGCCGAGCCGCTCGCCCGCGCCCAGGCCATAGCTGTCGAAAGCGCCCAGGGCCCACAGGAGGATCGCGAAGGCCGCCAGGAACGGCGCCATCGCCGGAAAGGCCAGCGGCGTATGGGTGCGGCTGGTGGCGATCGCCGCGGCCAGCCAGGCTGTTCCGAGCAGGGCCCCGGCGTCGGCCAGGCGGAACAGGGCCCGCAGGGTCCAGCGGCGCAGGCGCTGCCGGGAAAGAGCGAGGCCGTTGGGCCGCAGGGGCCCGCGGCGCTCGGCGCCGGCCTCCTCGGGCGTCCCGATTGGCGAAAACGGCTCGGCGGCCACTGGCGCAATCGCCGCCGCCGTCCCATCCTGGAACGCCTCGAATTCAGGTTGCCGGAAAGCGAGGCCCATGACCGCCTCGATCAGCAAGTCCTGGGCCGCGAAAACCCCTTCGCCGCCTCGATTGCCAGCGCCTGGGGAAACAGCTATCGCAGCCCGCGCCTCCAAGGGTGACGTGGCCGAGTGGCTGAAGGCGGCGGTTTGCTAAACCGTTGTACGGTGTAAAGCCGTACCGAGGGTTCGAATCCCTCCGTCACCGCCAACTCGGAACAGAACTGCGAACGCCGGGCGTTGCCGATTTTACGCCCGAGGCGGCGGTCGAGCACCGAGGCAAGCGCCGCATCGAGGTGGTCCGGCCGTGGCAACCGGTTCTCGATGTGGCCCGCGAGGAGGTTGTCCGACTTCTCCATCGGGATCGAGCGGGGCCGTTGCGCGTCACGCCTCCTTCTTGGTCCTTGGCGAGACAGCCAGCCCTAGGAACACGAGAATGGCCTGGTTGAGCAGCAGGATAGTCGCGTCGTCCAGCCTGCCAAGGCGCGCGCCAACCTTGGTCTTTGGCACGGTGGTGATCTTGTCCACCATGAGGCGGCAGGCGGCGCTCAGGCCGTTGCGCTCGTTCGGCTGCACCGGCAGGCGCAGCAGCGGCGCATCCGTCTCGTCGGTGGTGAAGGCGCAGATGGTGATGGAGTCGGTCGCGTCGAAGCTGTCGTCCTGAACAATGACGACGGGACGCGGCTTGCCCGCGTAGCCCTTGCCGCCGGCAACAGTCCAGATTTCGCCTCGTCTCATTCATCGCCCCGGTCCGATATCGCGTCGATGAACGCTTGATCATCCGCGGCGCGGGCGCTGGCGGCGATTGCGGCTGACTGACGATGGGCTTCGGCGCGGAAGGCGGGGGAGCGCACGGCCGGCGCCCAAATCTGGATCGGGCGCAGGCCCTGCTCGCGCAGGCGCTGACGATGTTCCCGCACCTTGATGCGCGAGGGCTTGGGGCTTGACGCCGAGGCCATGACACGTCTCCAGTCTAGTTACATGTAACCTACTGCGGACCGCCGGGCTCCGCCAGTCCTTTCACCGCGTAGTCGCCGCCGGGACGAACCCCTCCGCTTTTCGGCCGTGTCCTGCTGCAGTGCGGTGCGGATGAAGTTCGGATCGCCGATATCACTGGCGTTCTCGTCGAGACGGCAGGCAGGGGCGCTGTGAGTATTCGCCTCGGCCTTCAGGCGGCGGCTGTCAGCCCCCGGGCGCGTTCGATCCGTTCGCGCTCGCGGCGGTCGTTGCACAGCTCGTTGACGTGCTTGCGCTGCACGCCCATCGCCTGCGCCAACGCGCCTTGCGTCAGGCCCATCGGCTCCATGAACTCCGCGATCAGGATATCGCCGGCGCTCGCCGGCTTGCGTTTCGTCGCCAACATCGTTCACCTCACCGATAACGGTAGTCGTCCGGATAGACGCCCATCGCTTCCCCTAGACCGCCATCCCCTTCGTCCAGCAGGGAATCCATCGGCGCCTCGTGGCCTCAACCCGCTCGGGTGCGAGGGGTTAGACGCCTGGCGCCAAGTCAAGAGCCCGGCGCCGATAGTCGTTGAGTTTGGCGACCATGTCCTTCGTGGAAGGGGTCCAGCTTCCGGGGAGGGCCCCGTCCGCCCCGAACCCGCTGGCGAAGCCGGCGAGGGGCGAATCGGGCTGCCGCCCAGGCGCGTAGTTGAAGCCGACCATGCTGCCGCCGCGCGGCAGGTCGAAGACGAAGAACGGCTCGATGTCGCGCCACGCGATCTTCAGGGGGGTTCGCACGAGTCCTCCGGCGAGGGTCAATCCGTTCGCGTCCAGGCCGATCACCTGCGGGCGCACCTGCATCCAGGAGAACACCAGCACGCCCACGCCGAGGAATGCGCAGCCGGCCCAGGTCCAGAAGAGCCTCGTTCCGCTTTCCGGGCGAAGAAGCGACGGCGCCAGGGCCGCGAGCATTACGACGAATATAGCGAGATAGACCGCCGTCCTGAGGCGGGACGCGGTGATCCTCTCGGGCGCGACCGGCATGGCGGGCGCAATCCCCGGAGAACCGGAGCGGTCGCTCAATTCACCCATGCCCGCCACCGCCCCCGCCAGCCGCTTCACGCGGTCCGCTCGCCACTGTTAGAATGGCCCATGTTCGCCCTCGCCCTGGGTCTGCTCGGCCTGCTGTTCCGCCAGCCGTTTCTGAGCGGAATCGGCGGCCACCTCTATGTCCAGACCATGCCGCCGCGTGGGGCGTTCTATCTGGTCCAGTGGCAGCGCAATCCACGCACGCCCGATGGCCTCGACATTCCGGTGACCTGGAAGGTCGGCGACAGGAGCGGTTTCTACCCCACCGGCGATCTCGCCGCCGCCCAGCTCGGTTTCGCCAATGCCCCCGGCGTCACCGCCGCCCAGCTCCAGGGCCGGGTCATGGGCGCCTGGTTGAACTCCGCGGACCTGCCCCTGGGCTCGCCAGGCCAGAAGCTGGGGATCTTCCCGGCGATCGACTTCGCCGCGCCCCTCATCAAGCCCTTCGCCAGGCGCGACGGGCGGCTGACCGGGTCGGTGGACATGCAGATTCCCGTCGCCGTCGATGGCGACGCCAGCACAAGCAACACCTACGTCAATTTCGACACCGTCCTCACCAATGTGAAGGATGGCTCGAAACTCACCTATGCGGTGACCCTGTTCTTCCACAATCACGCCGCCTCGCCCGGCGGCGTCCTCTACGACGCCCCCTCGCACTCCACTGTCGTCGTCGCCGCCCTGCAGCCGGACAATCGCTATGTGACCTTGCGGCGAACTTCGGCGCCCACCCAGGGTTCGCCCTGGCGGGGGGTCAAGCGGTTCGCGTTCAAGATCACCTACGATGAGTTCAAGCACGCGCTGGTCGACGCCGCCGCCGCCTTCCCCTCCTCGAACCTCTCGACCTCGCCGGAAGACTATGAGCTGAACGGCACGCACATCAACGTCGAGATGCACTACACCGCCCAGGCGCCGGCCCAAATGGGCCTGTCGCTGGAGGACTACCGGCTTCGGGCACGCGACGACACCGACCGCGACGCCGACGATGACGACTGAAGTTCGCCGAGATACGATATGAAATCAATCCGTTGCACTTGTTTCCTTCGACCTCCATCCAGACTTTGAGACCCGCGCTCCGGCCAATCCCGACCGGCCGCCGGCGCGGGTGGCGCGCCCGCTGATTCCGGCTATAGCTGCGGCCGTTCCCCACGACCTCCAGGAGACACGGGTTTTGTCCAACTTCGCCACGCGTCGCATCTCGAAGGCGCTCCTCTGCGGCGTCGCCCTTGGCGCCCTCGCCGCCGGGGCCGGGTTCGTCGGCCCGGGCAGGGCCGCGCCCTCCGCCGGCCAGGTTCCGGATTCCGCCTTCAACGCCATGCAATGGCGCGGCATCGGCCCCTACCGGGGCGGCAGGGCCGACGCGGTCGCGGGCGTCCCGGGCCAGCCCAATGTCTTCTATTTCGGCGCGGCCGCCGGCGGTGTGTGGAAGTCCACCGACGCCGGCGGAACCTGGAAGCCGATCTTCGATAGCCAGCCGATCTCCTCGATCGGCGCGATCGCCGTGGCCCCGAGCAACCCGGACATTCTCTATGTCGGAACCGGCGAGAGCGCCCTGCGCGGCGACATCACCTATGGCGACGGCGTCTACCGGTCCGCCGACGGCGGCAAGACCTGGGCCCACATCGGCCTGGACGACAGCCGCCAGATCGGCGCGGTCATCGTCGATCCGCACAACCCGGACATCGTCCTGGTCGCCGCCATCGGCCACGCCTTCGGGCCCAACGCCGAGCGCGGGGTGTTCCGCACCGCCGATGGCGGCAGGACCTGGACCAAGGTCCTCTACAAGGACGATTCCACCGGCGCGATCGACGTCGCCTTCGACCCCAACGACTCCCGGATCGTCTACGCCGCCCTCTGGCAGGTGCGCCGCCAGCCGTGGAATCTCTCCAGCGGCGGTCCGGGCAGCGGCCTTTATCGCTCGAGCGACGGCGGCCTCACCTGGACGCGGCTCAGCGGAAACGGCTTGCCCGAAGGCATCCTCGGCCGGATCGACGTCGCCGTCTCCCCGGCCGACTCGCGGCGCGTCTATGCGATGATCGAAGCCAAGGAGGGCGGGCTCTTCGTCTCCGACGACGCCGGCGCGCATTGGCGGCTGACCAACCAGGACGGGCGCATCCGCCAGCGGGCCTGGTACTTCTCCAAGATCTACGCCGACCCCAAGGCCGTGGACACCGTCTACGCCCTGAACACCGGCATGCTGCGCTCGCTCGACGGCGGCAAGACCTTCAACCTCGTCTCGGCCACCCACGGCGATCATCACGCCCTGTGGATCGATCCGAACAATCCCAGGGCCCTGATCAACTCCAACGACGGCGGCGCGAGCGTCTCGCTCGACGGCGGCGCCACCTGGTCGACCCAGGTGAACCAACCCACCGGGGCCTTCTACCACGTCGCGACCGACAACCGTTTTCCCTACTGGATCTATGGCGCGCAGCAGGACAACTCGAATCTCGCCGTGGCCAGCGCCGACGATTCCGGGGTGATCGGCCCGCGCGCCTGGTACCCCGCCGGGGGCGGCGAATCCGGCTTCGTGATCCCCGATCCGCGCGATCCCCTCATCATCTACAGCGATGCCGAAAACCAGTTCGCCCGCTACGACATGCACTCGAGGCAGTCGCAGGACATCAGCCCAGATCCCATCGATAATTCAGGACACCCGGCCAGCGAGCTCACGCACCGCTTCAACTGGACCTCGCCGCTGATGCTTTCGCCGCACGATCCCGACGCCCTCTATGCGGCCTCCGAGGCGGTGTGGAAATCCACCGATCACGGCATGAGCTGGAAGATCATCAGCCCCGATCTCACCCGCAACGACCGCTCCAGGCAGCAGGCCTCCGGCGGGCCCCTGACCAAGGACATCACCAGCGTCGAATACTACGACACCATCTTCGCCCTGGCCGAGTCCCCCCTGAAGAAGGGCAAGCTCTGGGCCGGTTCGGACGACGGGCTGGTGCACCTCACCGACGACGACGGCGGCCACTGGAGCGACGTCACCCCCAGGGCCATGCCGCCCTGGAGCACGATCAGCCTCATCGAGCCGTCCCACTACGATCCGGCCGGCGCCTATATCGCCGTCGACCGGCACAAGCTCGACGACATCGCCCCCTACGCCTTCAAGACCACCGACGATGGCCACACCTGGACCGCCATCGCCGGCGGCCTGCCGGCCGGGGCGGTCGTCCATGTCGTGCGCGAGGACCCTGTGCGCCGCGGCCTGCTCTACGCCGGCACCGAGCTCGGGGTCTTCGTCTCCTTCGACGACGGCGCCGCCTGGCGGCCACTGAAACTCAACATGCCGGCGACGCCGATCCACGATCTGGCGGTGAAGGGCGACGACCTCATCGCCGCCACCCACGGCCGCTCGTTCTGGGTCCTGGACGATGTGACCCCGTTGCGCCAGGCCGCGCCCACCGCTGACGACCTGGTGCTCTATGCCCCCGAACCGGCGGTGCGGCTCTACTATCCCGACGAGGTCGACAGCCGCCGCCCGGTCGGCCAGAACCCGCCGGCCGGGGCGATCATCGACTATGTCCTGAAGGCCCCGCAGCGCGGCGAGCTCGTCGTCGATATCCTCGATGATCGCGGCGCGGTCGTCCGCCACCTTTCCAGCACCACGACCAACAAGGAGGCCCAGCCGCCCGAATGGCCCGACCGGATCGTCTCGAGCGATCTCATCCCGGCCCACGAGGGGATGAACCGCCTGGTCTGGGATCTGCGGATGAACGATCCGGCGCAGATTCCCGGCGCCTTCTACGAGGGCCAGGCGCCGCGCGGGCCGATCGTCGCCCCGGGGCGCTACGAGGTGCGGCTCAGTCTCGCCGGTCAGACCCGGACCGAGCCCCTGATCGTGTTCGCCGATCCCAGAGTCGTCGGCGCCGGCCAGGCCATAGCCGCCAAGACCGCGCTCGCCATCGCCACGGTCACCGACATCGACACCCTCCACAAGGCGGTGAACGCCATCCGCGAGGCGCGGCGCAGGCTGACCGCCGCCCGCCCGGCGGGGGCCGAGGCGCTTCAGGGCCGGCTCACGGCGATCGAGGAAGCGCTGATGCAGGTGAACATGAAAGGTTCCGAAGCCAACCTCGCCTTCGCCGGCATGCTCAACGAGCAGTACGCCGCCTTCGCCTCGGGCCTGGAGGACGCGGACACCCCGCCGACCGCGCAGCAGCAGGGGCTCTACCGGTCGCTCCACGAGAGGCTCGAGGCGCAGCTGGCCCTGTGGCGGGCCCTGGACGGCGAGCTGGCGGCCAGGTGACCGCGGCTACCTGGGGGCCTTCTCGACCCAGATCCGCCGCAGAATCCGCAGGCGCGGGTCGCTCGCCGCATCGAGCGCGCTGTGGCCGATGAGTTCCAGTCCGGCGCGATTTTCCCGCCGCCACAAGAGCTTCGCCTCATAGGCCACCGCCGTGCGGTGATCGAGCAGCCAGAACCGGTCCGGCAGCACGGTCATCGGCGGAAGCTCGATCTTGACCCCGGTGTCCGACCAGTCGCGGACGGTGCAGGCCAGGGTCAGAAGATCCTCGCCATGGACGATCGTCGCCCCCAGCAGCGTCCGCCGCCGCGGCGCCCCACGCGCCTCGGAACCGGCTTTCGAATCGCTGGCTGGAGTTCCCATGCCCAAAGCTAGCCGCCCAAACCTTTAAGTCCGTTTACCGCCGCGCGCCGGATGAGGGGTCGCGCCGACGGCGAGCCCTCCCTTCGTCTTCCCCAAGAAACCTTCTCCCGGAGGATGACCCTTCTCCCCTTGCGGGAGAAGGTGGGCCGCGAGAGCGGCTCGGATGAGGGGTCGACGAACGCTCGGGTTGAGTGGCTGACATCACTCGGCAACCGCCTGCGAGACCCCTCATCCGGCCCGCAAGGGCGCGCCACCTTCTCCCGCAAGGGGAGAAGGACTGTTGCCGGGGCGTCCGAGCCGACTTGCCGAGAAATGTGAATCCGCAAGCTCGACTGGGAGAGGGGTTTGTGGCTTGGCCGCCGACGTTCTGTGAAGCCGCTAGTCTGAGCGGGCGAAATCGGCTCGCGGCCTAGGACGCCGCCGACCGGCCCAGATGGTGCTCGACGTGGGTGTAGCTCACCGGCGCCAGAGCGGCGAGGGCGTCGGAGAGCCGCCGGGCCGCGTCGCAGCTCACCCCCTTGATCCAGATCTTCGCCGAAAAGCCGCCGTCGAGTTCCGAAAGATTCATCGCCTGCAGGGCCGCGCCGCCGTCGGCGACGGTCCGGGCGAGGAGATCGAGGGTCCCGGCGACCCATTCCAGCCGAAGGACGATCTGGTGGCTGAAAGGTCCGGCGCCGAACACCGCGTCCAGGCCCTCCGAGGGCCGCTCGCGGGCTCGCTCGGCGGGTGCCGCGACCGGGAAGGCGACCAGCTCCGCCGGTCCCGCCGCCTTGCGCTCGAACCGGGCGTGCATGAGGCTCGCGCCCAACGCCGCTCCGTTCCGGACCATGCCGCGGCCGCCGCCGCCATTCGCTTCCGCTTCCGCCCGAGCCATTTCAGGAATGCTCCACCAGTGACCTGCCGGGAAATGCAAGCCCGGGACCACCGCGAAACGGCGTTGCCCTTGCCGGCACGAAGGATGCAGTGCCAGCCGCGTCTGCACTCAAGGAACCCCGATGCCGGGCCTCGTCTCCACCCACGCGCCGATCTCCGGCACCTGGACCTTCTTCGAAGGCGCGTGGCGCGAGGGCAATGTCGCGATCATGGGCCCGCGCACCCACGGGGCGTGGCTTGGCTCGACAGTGTTCGACGGCGCCCGGGCCTTCGATGGCGTCGCCCCCGATCTCCTCGCCCACTGCCAGCGGGTCAATCTCTCGGCCGAGCGATTCCTGCTCAAGCCGGTGGTGCCGGTCGAGACCTGGATGGATCTCGCCCTGGAGGGGGTCGAGCGGTTCGCCCCGGGCGCGCAGCTCTACATCCGCCCGATGTACTGGGCCGACAACGGCATCGGCGGGGCGGTGCGCTTCGATCCCGAATCGACCCGCTGGTGCCTTTGCCTCTACGAGGCGCCGCTGCCGGTGCCCAAGGGCTCGGCGATCACCCTTTCGCCGTTTCGCCGCCCGACGCTCGACTGCGCGCCGATCGACGCCAAGGCCGCCTGCCTCTACCCCAATGGAGCGAGGGCGCTCATCGAGGCCCACGGCCGCGGCTTCGACAACTGCCTGCTGCGCGACGCCCTGGGCAATATCGCCGAACTCGCCAACGCCAATGTCATGCTGGTCAAGGACGGCGTGGTGCGCACCCCCATCCCCAACGGCTCGTTCCTCGATGGGATCACCCGGCGCCGCGTGATCGGCCTGCTGCGTGACGACGGCCGCGAGGTCGTGGAAGAGACCCTCAGCCACGCCGACTTCCTGGCCGCCGACGAGATCTTCTCCTGCGGCAATTTCGCCAAGGTCGCGCCCATCACCCGGATCGAGGACCGCTGCCTGCCGGTCGGCCCGCTCGCCACCCGCGCCCGCGCCCTCTACTGGGAGTTCGCCCACGCCCAGGGCGCATTGCCTGCACGTCGCCGCCGGGCGACCGGCTGAGCGGCGGTCTCGTCTTCGATTGTCAACGGATCAGCTGCGGCTCACACTGATCCTCCATAAGATTGACGGCTGGCCGGATCTTCCGCTCGCGACGCCAATCCTGGGAGACCACCATGCCGAGTGCCACCTGGGCCGTAAACGCCGACGGGATCTGGAGCGACGCGGCCGACTGGAACCCATTGGGCGTGCCGACCGCCGGCGACGATGTGACGATCAACACCACCGACCTGCATACCGTCACCCATGGCAGCGGCACGGACATCATCAACAGCCTGACGGTCGGCAACGACAACTTCGTCGTTTCCGGCGGCTCCCTCACCCTCACCGCTCCGTCCCGTTTCAGCCCTTCGTCCAGCTTCGGCCAGACGCTCACAATCTCCGGCGGGACGCTGAATTTGAAGCAGACCAGCGCGACCGCCGCCGATTTCGTCCAAAGCGGCGGGCGCCTCAACTTTGAGGGCGGGAGGGGTCTGGACGTAACGGGCTCCGCATTTTTCAGCGACAACTGCACGGTTTCTGGAAAGGGTGGCGTAGCCATCTCTGGCTCAGCCACCGTCGCCAGCGGGGCGATCATCACGCTCGGCGTCAACACTGGGATAACGTTTTACGGGACCACGGAAACCGTCGCCGGCGCCCTGACAGGGGGCTTTTTCGAAACCGAGGGCGGCGAAACCACGCTTGAAAGCGGCGCGACCATCAGTACGGCACACTGGGCGGCCAACGGAGGTGTCGTCCATCTCGGTGAAAATCTGACGTACGCCGGTGACTTTTCGATGGAGGCGGTGGTGTCGTCGCCCTCGATGATCAGGCTCGGGGGCTACAGCTTCGCCCTCACCGGCCCGGTGTCATTCGGATTTGGCGCGACGGTGACGGGCGCCGGCGGTCTCGTCACGAGCGGCGTCACCCGTTTGTTCGATCGCACAGTCGCCGGGGTGACACTCGGCGCTGGCGTGACCTGGACCAATTCCGGGTCGGTGACACAGCAGGGAACGAAGAGGGCCGAGGGTCTGCGAGGAAAGTCGTCGGTCATCAACCAGTCGGCCGGCGTCTATGACCTCGCCGGCGATACAGGCATCGCCGCCGCCAGTTTCGTCAACCAGGGCCTGCTCGAAAAGACCGCCGGAGCGGGCTTCTCGAAGGTCGCCACTGCGGTCGCCAATTCCGGAACGATTTCGGTCGCCACCGGCACGATGCTCATTACCGGCGCCGTCACCGGCGCGGGAGGCGCGACGATCGCCGGCGGCGCCCTGCATTTCGGCGCGGCGTTCGATGAGAACGTGCTCTTCTCCGCCGCCGCCGGCGGCCTCGTGCTCGCGCGTTCGCAGGCGTACGGCGCCACCATTTCGGGTTTTGCGGGCACCGGCAGGACCTACCTCGACCTTCGCGACATCGGCTTCGTGAAAGCCGGGGAAGCGACGTTCAGCGGGACCTCCACCGGCGGGACCCTCACCGTCACCGACGGAACCCACCTGGCCCAAATCAACCTGACCGGGAACTATCTTTCCTCGAACTTCCAGGCGAGCAGCGACAGCCATGGCGGCGTGATCGTCGTGGCTCTGGCCCCTGCCGGCGCGACCACGACGACCGTCGTGCCCCACCGGTTCATCGCCGCCATGGCAGGGTTTGCCCCCCAGACGGCGGCGGCGGCGCACATCGGTTGGGCGAGCGAGGCGCAAGCGCCCGTCCTCGCCAGGCCGCATGGCGCGATCGCCTAGGGCGGCCCTTCGGCAAGACGACACCTGTTCCCCGATCTGGTCTGTTGATCAGGGTGACAGGAGCAATCTTTTTTGTTGCGGCCTCTCTCTTTTGTTCACCGTTCAAGCCGTCGCCATCTCGCCGATCAGGGCGGCCGCCGGAATGCGCCACCGATGGCTCAAGCGGCGAATCTGATCGAGCGTCAGGCTTCGCCTGCCACTGAGCAGCTCCGAAGCGCGCGATCGGGAGCCGAGCACGTCGGCCAGATCCTTCTGGGTGTAGCCGTTCTGGTCCATGACGTAGCGGACGACGCCGAGGGGGTCCGCGGGCGGCGACGGGTAGAGGCCATCCTCATATGGTTCGACCAGAGCCAGGAACACCTCCAGCCTGTCGCCGTCATCCGAGCCGACCGGGGCGCCCCACAGACGGTCGATCTCGCGCAGGGCGGCCCCGTGGTCCTCCTTGGTTCGGAGTGGCCGAATGTCCATCCGATCCTCCTAGAATTGAGCCACCGTCATCGCGTCGACGGCGTCATATTCGGCATGAGAGCCGAGAAGAGAAGACACGCACGGCTTCTACACGTCTCCGCCGCCGGCGGCCCACCGCCTCGGCAACAACTCGCGTGTACCGAATTTAGTCCTTTCCCAACCGCCCCTCCGCCTCCCGCCTGATCCGGCTGAGGCTCGTCGCCGGCGTGATGCCGTCGGGGTCGAACTTGACGTGGACGATGGCCGGAAGGCCACTGGCCTTGGCGGCCGCGAAAGCGGCGGGGAAGTCGCTCGTCTTCCCGACCGTCGCCCCGAAGCCGCCGAAGGCGCGGGCGTAGGCGGCGAAGTCGGGGTTCTCGAGGTCCGTGGCGGTGACCCGGCCGGGAAACTCGCGTTCCTGGTGCATGCGGATCGTGCCGTACATCGCGTTGTCGAAGATCAGGAAGACGATCGGCAGGCGGTATTGGCGGGCGATCGCGAATTCCTGGCCGTTCATCAGGAAGTCGCCGTCGCCGCTGATCGAGACGACCTCCTTCTCCGGCATGAGCCGCTTGATCGCCACCGCGGCCGGGACGCCGTAGCCCATGGAGGCGGAGATCGGCGCGAAGTGGGTCCCGAAACGGCGAAACCGATAGAAGCGGTGGATCCAGGCGGCGTAGTTGCCCGCGCCGTTGCAGAGGACGGTCTCCGGCGCGAGATTTTCCCGCAGCCAGACCATGATCTCGCCGAGGTTGACCGCGCCGGCCTGGGGGGTGGGCCCCTGCGACCACCGCAGATAACCGAGGTGGGCGGCGGCGGTTTCGTCGCGCCAGGGCGGCGGCGCGGCCGGCCGCAGCTTTGCGAGCGCCGCGGCGGCCCGCCTGGGGCTGGCCAATATCGCCAGGTGCGGGCTGTAGACCCGGCCCAGTTCCTCGGCGCCGGCATGGATGTGGACGAGCCTGGTCTTCGGGCCGGGGATCTCGAACAGGGAATATCCCTGGGAGGCGATCTCATTGAGCCGGCCGCCCAGGGCGATGACGAGGTCGGCGCGCTTGATCCGCGCGATAAGCTCGGGATTGGCGCCGATCCCCAGATCGCCGGCATAGCAGGGGTGCAGGGCGTCGAAGAGCGGCGCGCGCCGATAGCTGGTCGCGACCGGCAGGCTGAAGCGCTTTGCGAACTGGGCGATCGCCGCGCAGGCCGTCTCGTCCCAGCGGCTGCCGCCGAGGATCAGGAACGGCCGCTGCGCCTCGCCGAGCAGGGTTTCGAGCCGGGCGAGCTCCTCGGCGCCGGGCGAGGCCTCGATGGGCTGGAAAGGCGGCGCGTCCGGGGCGTCGATGGACTGCGAAAGGATGTCCC
Source organism: Caulobacteraceae bacterium (assembly GCA_036511715.1). Lineage (GTDB taxonomy): Bacteria > Pseudomonadota > Alphaproteobacteria > Caulobacterales > Caulobacteraceae > Acaudatibacter. The sequence continues at coordinate 177,062 of DATCBS010000012.1, read as the reverse complement.
GGGGCAGGGCGACGACCACCGGCCCGGGCCTGCCGGCGGTGGCCGCGTGGAAGGCGCGGGAGACGATCTCGGGAACCCGGCTCGCCTCCTCGATCTCGGTCGTCCACTTGGTCATGCTGGAGAAGACGGCGCGATAGTCGAGTTCCTGGAAGGCGTCACGCTCGCGAACCGCCAGTTCGACCTGGCCGACGAACATGATCATCGGCGTCGAATCCTGGCCGGCGATATGGATGCCGGGTGTCGCGTTGGCCGCGCCGGGGCCGCGGGTCACGAAACAGATTCCCGGCCGGCCGGTCGCCTTGCCGCTGGCCTCGGCCATCATCGCCGCGCCGCCCTCGTTGCGGCAGGTGGTGACCGCGATCGGCGAGTCGTGCAGGGCGTCGAGCACGCCGAGGAAGCTCTCGCCCGGAACGCAGAAGACGTGGGTGACCCCGTGGACGACAAGCTGGTCGACCAGGGCCTGGGCGGCGCTGCGGCGAGGTGCGGGGAGGGGTTGGACGAGGGCGAGGGCGGGCACGGTCTTTACACTCCGAACAGCACGGTTTCGGTGAAGGCGAGGTCGTTGAGCCGGGGCGGGGTCGGCCCGCGGAAATATTTCGGCTCGGCGCCCGGAAAATATCTGCCGGCGAGGCCGGTGATCGGGCCGACCGCGTCGCAGGCGACGGCGGCGATCCCGCGGCGCAGCAGGTAGCGGCCGATCGGGCCGGCGCAGCGCACGAAGTCGGCGGTGTCACGGCACCAGAGCAGGCGCATCATCTTCACCGGCGATCTGAGCCGCCAGCGGACGAAGACGAAGGGCAGGGGGCCCTCCGCGGTGTCGCACACCAGGCTGGTGCAGCCGGCGGCGGCATGGGCGGCCAGGAGCTCGAACTCGGCGAGGCGGCGGTCCGGCGATCGGGCGTCGATCCGGCGCACCCGGGCGCCCAGGGAGCGCAACCCGACGGCGGGGACGGCGACGAACTGGCCCTTCGCATAGCGGGCGTAGCCCTGAGCCTCCAGGATCGGCCAGGTGTATTCCGCCGGAGAGCTGTTGATGTAGGTCACGTCCTTCAGGCCGATGGCCGCGGCCACGAGCAGGGTCGCATAGCCGCGGAAGGCCTCCTTCACGTACCAACTCGAGACATTGCAGCGGACCGGCGCCGAAGGACCTGCGCCGGGGCGGCTGAAGATCAGCAGGATCACCCCTACCGGGACGCCGGAACTCTCGAGCAGATAGCCGAACCTCGGGTAGCCCTCGGGCGCATCTCTCTTGGCGAGTAGATCCAGGGCCCGGGCCCAGTATTCATGGGTCCGGTCCGGGAAGCCGTCGCAGAGCAGGTCGGCGAGCGGACCGGTGTCGGCGGCGGTGATCTGGCGGCGACGGATCGGGGCGGGGGGCGCGCTCGGCATTTTCTGAACGGGGGCTCGCGTCTCGTCTTGCGCTGGCGCGCGAATTGGTCAGAGCCTCATGGAGCAAGATTCGTGCGCGCCCCGTCCTGGCACGGCCCTTGATGGGTGTTCGCCGCGCCCCCGCGACACCAGCCAAGTTCGAGCCGCCAGAATGTCCCTACGAACCACGATCCGCGACGAATTCGCCAAGACGGCGGAGGAACAGCAAAAGCCGATCCGCGCGCCGCTCGAGGACCACACCGTCCTTCTCGAATCGGGACTGGATTCGCTGTGTTTCGCGATCATCGTCTCGCGTCTCGAGGACGAGCTCGGCGTCGATCCCTTCACCACCGCCGAAGACGTCTATTTTCCCGTGACCTTTGGCGATTTCGTGAGCTTCTATGAAAACGCCCTGCGCTAGGGACGCCGCCCCGGCCGAGATCCTCTCGCTTCGTGCGATCCTGGCGGGGGCCGATCATCGCTCCGGCGCGATGCTGTCCGCGCCCTGCGGCGAGATCGCCTTCGCCGACCTCGCGCGGCGCGGTCCCCTGGGCGACCGGCAGACGAGGCTCGCCGGGCGCTCGGTGATTCTCAAGGCGAGCAGCCAGTTCGCCGCCGCCCTGGCGCTGATCGATCTGGACGGGGTGGCCGAAAGTCTGGTGCTGTGGCCGCCCGACCTGGGGCTCGAACACCTCCCGGCGATCGCCTTGGCCGCGGGCGCCACGGCGATCGTCTTCGACGGCGAACCGCCGGCGAACGCTCCTGCGGGCGTCGAGCTGATCGCTTTCGATCCGCGCAGACTGGCCCCGCGCGCCGCCGCCGCGGTCGGGCGCCGCACGAGGTGGGCGATGTTCACCTCCGGGACGAGCGGCGTCCCCAAGATGGTCGCTCACACGCTTCAGAGCCTGACCGGCGCCATCGGCGATAATCGCCCAGGCGAGGGCGACGTGGTCTGGGCAACGTTCTACGACATCCGCCGATACGGCGGTCTGCAGATCCTCCTGAGGGCGATCCTCGGCGGCGCCTCGATGGTTCTCTCGGACGAGGGCGAGGCGGTCGGGGCATTCCTGGAACGCCTCGGCCGCCACCGCGCGTCGCACATTTCGGGCACGCCGTCGCACTGGCGCCGGGCGCTGATGAGCGGCCACATCGGGCGGATCTCGCCGCGGGTGGTGCGCCTCTCGGGCGAGATCGCCGACCAGGCCGTCCTCGCGGCGCTGAGGGACGCCTTCCCGGGCGCCTCGATCGGTCACGCCTATGCCTCGACCGAGGTCGGCGTCGCCTTCGAGGTCGCCGACGGCCTCGAGGGATTTCCCGCCGCCCTGGTTGAACACGGCGCGGGCGCGGTCGAACTGGCGGTCGTCGACGACACCCTGCGGGTCCGCTCTCGGCGCATCGCCGCCGGCTATGTCGGCAGCGGCGGAGCCACGCTCGCGGGCGAGGACGGCTTCGTCGACACCGGCGACCTCCTCGAGCGTCGCGGCGAGCGCTATCATTTTCTCGGCCGGCGCGGCGGGGTGATCAATGTCGGCGGCCTCAAGGTCAGTCCCGAGGAGGTCGAGGCGGTGATCAACCGCCATCCGGGCGTCGCGATGTCGCGGGTAAGCGGCAGGCGCAGCCCGATCACCGGCGCCATTGTCGTCGCCGAGGTGGTGCCGGCCGACGCCTCCTCGCCGGGCGCCGACCAGGCGGGCCTGCGGGCCTCGATCCTCGACGCCTGCCGCCACTGCCTCCCGGCGTTCAAGACCCCGGCGGCCATCCGCATTGTCCCGGCCCTGGAACTCGGCGCGAACGGCAAGGTGGCGCGCCTCCATGCCTAGGGTGCTCGTCACCGGGGCGAGCCGGGGCGTCGGCCTGGCGATCGCCCGGCGGCTGGCGCGCGCCGGCTTCGAGGTGACCGCCCTCGCCCGCTCCCAGGGCGCGCCCCTGAGCGAGGCGATCGAGGAGGCGCGCGCCGCCGGCCATGGCGAGATCGCCTTCATTCCTTTCGATCTCGCCGACGTCGCGGCCATCGCCCCCCTGGTGCGCGAACTCAAAAGGAAGTCCGGTCCGCTCTTCGGCCTGGTCAACAACGCCGGCATCGGCGGCGAGGGGTTGCTGGCCAACATGGCCAATGCCGCCATCGAGTCCCTGGTGCAGGTGAACACCCTCTCGCCGATCATCCTCACCAAGTTCGTCGCCCGCGGGATGATGGCCGCCGGCGAGGGGCGGATCGTCAATGTCTCCTCGATCATGGCCCACACCGGCTACGGCGGCCTGTCGGTCTATGCGGCGACCAAGGCCTCGATGATCGGGTTCACCAGGTCCCTGGCGCGGGAGGTCGGAGGCCTGGGGGTGACCGTCAACGCCGTCGCGCCCGGGTTCCTCGACACCGAGATGACCCAGGGCCTGGGCGAGGAGGGGCGCGCGCGGGTGGTGCGGCGCAGCGCCCTGCGCCGCCTCGCCGGCGTCGAGGATGTCGCCGCCGCCGTGGAGTTCCTGCTCGGCGAGGGCGGGCGCAACATCACCGGCACGGTGATGACCATCGACGCCGGCGCCACCGCCTGACCCTTCTCCCGCAGGGGGAGAAGGGTAACCATTGGATTGTTTCAGCTAAAGAGCGGCCGCTCACACCGCCAGCAAGCGCCTCACCGCGGCCGGCCAATCGGCGAGTTCGACCCCGTGGGTGGCGAAGAGGGCGACGGCCAGGCGGTCCATGCCGAAGGCGACGCAGCCAGTGTGCACGGTCGCGCCGTTCGGCGTCCGCAGCTTCCAGGTCTCCCCGAAGTGATCCTGGTGATAGTTGAAGCTCATGCACGCGGTGAGGGCGGTCTGCGACTTCACCGGAATCACCAGTTCGAACTTCAGGGTCTGTTCGACCTGGCTCATGGCCATGATCTGGCCGCCGCGGCCGAAGAACGGGTCGCTGGCGACCTCGAGGCGGTGCGGCAGGCGCAGATCGTGCGCCAGGCCGCTCGCGCGCCTCATCCAGGTTTCGCGGAAGGCAAGGATCTTCTCCGGAGCGCCGATGCACACGAATTCGCGCATCCGGAACGACTGGAGGCGATCGATGTCGCGCGAAGGCTCGCGGCGAAAGCAATCGGCGGCGACATCGAAGAATAGTCCCGTCGAAGGCACCGGGCCCCGGGCTGCGACGATGGGATAGACCGGGTAGCAGGCGGCGGGGGTGAGCACGAGGTCGGCCGCGGCCAGCGAGGCTGTCCACGAGCCGCCGTCCTGGAATCTCTCCACCGCGCCGCGGATCTCCGTCTCGCCGCCATGCAGGCAGCTCACGCAGCCCAGCAGATTGGGAAAGCTCATCAGATATCCCGATTTCTCGAGCTGGCGGCGGCTCATTACCGGGGGAAAGCGCAGCATCTCGCTGGCCGGCGGGCGATGGCGGGAAATCAGGCTGGTGAGCGCCTGGACCACCTGTTCATAGGTCTCGCCGCGCGCGTAGACGCCGTCGGCGCCCATCGATTGGCAAAGGCCTTCTTCAACGAGGTCAAGGGGTTCGTGCGAAGAGATGGCGTGGGCTGCGAGGCTCATGGAGGTTCAACCCCTCAGGGTGGCCGGCGCTTCACTCATCACGGTGGAAGCGCCCAGACCGGCGAGAATCCGGTCGTTGTTGATCATGATCGGCGAGGAGAGGATGTCGCGCAGATAGCGGCCGATGCTCACCTCGGTGTCGTTGCGATAGCCGGAAAGGCCGCACGCGCGCAGGGCGTGGAGTACTGTTGAAACCGCCAGCTCCGAGGCTTCGACCTTCAGGAGGCTGATCTCTGTCTGGAAGCCGACGCTGCTCAGCGCTTCGCCGTCGCCGGCGATCGCTTCGTAACGGTCGAGGCTGGCGCAGATCAGGGCGCGCAGTTTGCGAAGGCACGACGCGGATTTGGTGTAGTGCGCCGCTCCGGGGGGCAGTTCGCCGGCGCCGCCGCGCGCCGCCTTGCGAATATAGGACCGCGCGCGCTCCACCGCGCCGGCGGCGACGCCGGCCCAGGCGCCGGACCACATCAGGTGGGCGCTGGGGACCATGGTCTGGCCGTGGATGGTCTCGTAGGGTTCGGGCAGGATCTGCGCCGCCTCGCCCTTGGCTCGCAAGGTGAAGCCGGCGCTGCAGGTGCCGCGCATGCCCAGGGTGTCCCATTCCAGGGTGCGTTCGAGGCTGTAGTGCTCTTTGAGGAAGACGGTCAGGACCTGGTCGGAGGCCGCGGCGTCCGCCGTCCGGCGGGCGGTGGTGACGATCGCGTCCGCCTCCTCGCCGTAGGAGATGACGCTCGCAAGCCGCTCGAGGCTGATCCTGTCGCCGGTGCGTTCGATCGGCGCTTCGCTGGAGCGGATGTTCCCGCCGCCCTGGCCCTCGGTGGTCGAGGAGGCGACCAGAAGCTGCTCGGTGATGAGCTTGCGGATGAAGTCTTCGTGCCACGCGGCGCCAAGTCCGTGGCGGATCACGCAGGCGACCTTCACCTGGTGCATCGCGTAGATCATCGCCGTCGAGGCGCAGGCCCGGCCGAGGATGTAGCAGACATCCGCGACCTGCGAGACGCTCGCGCCCTCGCCGCCGAGGGCCCGGGGCGCCATCAGGCCCATCAGGCCCTGTTCGCGCGCCGCCTCGATGGCTTCGATGGGGAAACGGCCGTCGCGATCGACCTCGTCGGCATGAAGCGCGGCGACCGCGGCGACCGCCTCGGCCCGTGCCGCGATCTCACCGGCGACCGGCCGAAAGCCGATGACGTTGGGGTTCCTCAGGGCGATGGTCATGGGAATGGGTGCTCCCTGGCGTCGCGTTGCATCGGCGACGCTCGCCAGGCTTTCAATTAGCGTGCCAGCGACATGGGGTGACAGCGGGCGACCGCCCGGCGCTTGATCCGCCGACGCTCGCAGCCTCCGCTGTCGGCTTTGACCGGAGGATCACCCATGACGAGCTTTGTCGGTTTGGACGTCTCCCTGGCGGAACCAGTGTGTGCGTGCTGGGCGGCGACGATCGGATCAGATTCGAAGGCAAGGTGAAGACCAGGCCCGACGATCTGACCGGCTGTCCGTGGTCGTCAGCCGCCGCTCAATGAGCGAGATGGCAAGGTGGGTGATATCGATCCCCCTCCATGTGCGTCGTCGCTTCTGAGCGGTGCTGAATCAGGTTGAACATCGGCACCGCACTGATGCACGATGCGCGCACCCGCGCCGAGCCTGCAACATGACCGGACATTCAAGGGACCGTGGCGCCGTTTCATTGGGCGTACGCACCCACTCTGCGCACGGTCTCGTTGAGGGTGGCTGGGCGACCTATGTCGTGTTGGCTGAGCGGATATCAGAGCCGAGCATACTTTTCCGCGGTCGGATGCAGCTGTGTGATTCCGGGATCGAAGGGTCGGAACAACCGTTCCATCACGCTGCACTAATGGACTTCAAATCGGGCGAGGCCTTCATCGAGCGTTGCAGGGAGTCCTCACAAGACCTCGCGGGCCGCGCGCTGGAGGAAATCATCTGCAGCCATGGCGCGCCAAAAGGCTGCTGCGTCTTGACGGGGCCGGCAAGACCTCTGCCGCCGCTTCGCGCGATCCTGGCCTCGCACGGATTGCAGCATGCCGCTGAGAGGGAGTTCTATCGCGAGGCCGTGCGCGATGCCGCCGTGCGGAACGGAATCGCGACGAAGATGGTAAGAGAGAAAGATCTTCCGACCCTGGCCGAGCAGTTGCCAGGCACTGAAGCGAGCCGCCGCGAGACGCTTGGCGCCTACGGCAAGTTGGTCGGATCTCCCTGGGGACAGGACGAAAAATTCGCGGCCACTGCGGCCTGGATCGGCCTGAACGCCCCTGGCGGGTTGGCGCGCCAGCCACACCGCGCCCACGACGGCGCCCAGGAACATTGTCGAGATCGATGAGAATGGCAGCAGCAGGCCACGGCTCAGCGCGACCGGCGACGGCGTCCAGCGGCTGACCCGCTCGTGCTGCTCCATTAGGTTCGACGCTCCTGTCGAAGGTGCGCTTTCCGGACGGGGCCATTGTCTGCTGTTGGCGCCGAGCAGACCCATCGGGCGGGGCCACAGACGATCTCAGGAGCTGACCTTCGCAAAGGCCGCTTCGGGCGGAACCGGCCGTCAAATCGCTTCGGCCTTCGGACTTTTCGGGCCTTTCCGTTGCCGTGACAGCCCTCGTCACGCTGTCGCACGTCAACAGAACTCGCATCGAGCGCGGACGTTCAGGACTAGAGTCGCCAAACGGGAACTTGCTTCAAGGCGGACAAATCGGTTTCGGGGTCGATCGCGGCGCGGGGCCAGGCTGGGGCGGCCACTATTCCACTGCCTTCAGGATGGTCTCGACGGCGGCCATGCGGGTGCGCACGTCCGACAGGTTGGCCTCCATGGCGGCCAGGCTGGCCGCGATCTGCGACTGAGCCGCCGAGGCGCTTTCCGCGAGCTGGCGATAGGCGCCGTCGTTGGCCAGCCGCGCCCTCGCCTGCTGGACGGCCGCGTAGTAGCGCACTCCGAAGACGATCAGGATCGTCGCCAACGGCAGCACCAGGGTCAATAGGTAGAGCATTGTGGTCATTGGGATCCTCTAGTCTCGGGTTTGGCGGTGAGTGTCTTGGCCGCGTCGGCGACGGCCACCGGCGTGAGGTGAAAGGCGAATTCGGTGACTTCGAAATAGTTGAGCGCCTTGCCGTCCTTGGACAGCTCCAGCTTGCTGGTCACCAGGCCGGCGTCCTGCAGCTTCTGTAGATGCAGATGCAGCAGGGGCCGGCTGATGCCGATCTCGCGCGCCAGCTGGCTGACATAGTTGCGACCGCCGCCGGCAAGCACCGCGACGACCCGCATACGGTGCGGATTCGCCAAGGCGGCCAGGGTCGCTAGGAGCTGGTCGCCTTCCGTCGTGGCGCCGATATGTGATTTCATGTGTCAGAAATATCTGATGCGTGTCAGAGAGTCAATCGATGTTTCACGGCGGCTTGCTGCGCCCCGGCGTCTTGCTAGGCGCCGCGAACACCGGCCGCGCCGGGGCCGCGGTCAATCAAAGCTTTACCCTCGTAGGGCCAGAATAAAGCCTTGAACGGGGTGTGTTCCGCCGGCGGTGCGGGGGCCATCGGGATCAGCGGAGCGGAACGCCATGGCGGATGGGTCCATCGTCTCGACCAGGGACCAGATCTCGCACCTGGTCGGCGGCCTGCTCGCCAAGCGCAAGGTCACGATCTCGCCGGAAGCCTCGGCCGACCTGCGCAAGTCTGGGCTCACCTCCCTGGACATGGTGAACCTCATGCTCGCCATCGAAGCGGAGTTCGACATCGAGATTCCCCAGTCGGAGATGACGCCGGTCAACTTCCGCTCGATCTCGGCCATCGAGGCGGTGGTCCGCAGGCTCGCCCAGCGCTAGCGGCGCCATGCCGATCGACCGCCGCGCCGGGCGTCTTCTCGAAATGCTCGCCGCCGCCGGCGACGGCGCCGGGTCGTACCAGAACGCCGATGACCGCCGCCGGTCGCTCGACGACCTCATCCGCCTTACCCAGGGCGATCCGCCGGCGCTCGTCAGGGTCGGCGAGATCGCCATTCAAGGTCCGCGCGGCGCCATCCCGCTGCGCCTTTATGAACCCTTCGCGACCGGCGACCGCCCTGGCCCCGCCTTGCTCTTCCTCCATGGCGGGGGCTGGGTCGCCGGTGGCCTCGAAAGCCACGATGCGCTTTGCCGCCGGCTCGCCTTGGCGTGCGCCTGCACCCTGATCGCGGTCGGATATCGCCTCGCGCCCGAACACCCCTTTCCAGCCGCTCTTGTCGACTGCCAGGCCGCACTGGAATGGCTCGGCGAGAACGCCGCGAGCCTTGGGATCGATCCGCACCGGATCGGCGTCGCCGGCGACTCCGCCGGAGGGACCCTGGCGGCGGCGGTGTGCCTTGCGGCGCGCGACGCGGGCCGTCCGCCCCTGGCCTTGCAGCTGCTGCTCTGCCCGATCCTCGATGTGGCCGCCCGGAGCGCTTCGCGCCGCCGCCTGGCCAGGGGCCACTTTCTCGACGAGCAGACCCTGGAACGCGACCTTGAACTCTATTGCCCGCCAGGCGTCGCGCGCTGCGATCCGCGGCTCTCGCCGCTTCGCGCCGGCGATTTTCGCGGCCTGCCACCGGCCCTCGTTCACCTCGCCGAGTTCGATCCCTTCCGCGACGAGGGCGAGGCCTATGCGCGGCGGCTGGCCGACGCCGGGGTGAAGGTCCAGCTGACCTGTCATCGCGGCATGATCCACTTCTTCTACGCCCTGGCCTCGGCCATCCCCTATGCGCTCGCCGCCATCGACGGCGTCGGCCGCGAGGTGAGGCAGGCGATGTCGGCATAGGCGGCGGCGTCCAGGCGGAGGTACGTCGCCAGGCGATCATCGAGCATGAACAGGGGATCGGCGATCTTCCCCGGGTCGAACCCCTCGGTTGCGAGCCGGCTCTTCTGCGGCCGGAAAGTCTGGGTGGTCTCCAGGTCGGTGACGATCCGCAGGAACAGCGGCAAGGCGTAGGCGGGCAGGCGGGAGGCGAGGTGGGCGCGCAGCCCTGCCAGCTCGAAGCCGGCGCCGACCACCACCGCCGCCATCCCCGCGCGGCCGTCGGCGCCGGCAAGCTTCACCCCGTAGACGCAGGCGCTGTCCACGCCCGGGTAAGCCGCGATGGCGCCCTCGACCTCGGTGGTGGCGACATTCTCGCCCTTCCAGCGGAAGGTGTCGCCGATGCGGTCGACGAAGCGGAAGAAGCCGCGCTCGTCCTGGCGCATGAGATCGCCGCTGCGCACCCAGGCGTCGCCGGCGGCGAAGACGCCGCGCAGGACCTTGCGGCGCGTCTCTTCCTCGCCGGTGTAGCCCTCGAAGCGCCCCGCGCCGTGCGCGCCCGATCCGTCGATCCTGGCGATCGCCTCTCCGGCGACGCCGGGCGCGCAGCGGATGCAGAACCCGGCGCCATCCCTGGCGGGTTCGCCGCGATCCGGATCGAACTCGACGATCGCGAGCGGGAAACGGTGGGCGAGAAACGCCGGCACGCGGCCGAGGGCCCCCGGTTCGCCCTCCAGGTTGTAGAGCGAGAAGGCGCCCTCGGTGGCGGCATAGAACTCCAGGATCCGGGGCACGGCGAAGCGTTCCTGGAACGCCCGCCAGACCTCGGCGGAGAGCCCGTTGCCGCAGGCGAGGCGCAGTCGGTGGCGTCGCTCGTCGGCCCCGGGAGGCGCCTTGAGGAGGTAGCGACAGAGCTCGCCGATATACTGGAACACCGTGCAGTCGTAGCGGACGATATCGGACCAGAAGCGAGCCGCGGAGAACCTTTCGCGGATCACCACCGAGCCTCCGCCGACCAGAATGGCGCCCGGCGCGACCACTCCGCCTACGCTGTGGTGCATCGGCAGACAGTTATAGAGCCTATCGTCGGCGCCGCAGTCCATCAGTCGGGCGAACCAGTGGCTCCACATCATCACCCGGTGGTGGCTGACCCTGGCCGCCTTCGGCAGGCCGGTGGTGCCGGATGTGTAGATCAATAGGGCGAGATCGGAGAGGGACGTTTCCCGCCGCTCGGCCGCGGTGAGCGGTTCGCCGCCCACCGCCTCGAGAATCTCTTCGATGCGATGGCGGCTGGGACCCGCGCGACCGCAGACCCAGACTTCGGCGCCCGCCTCGATCGACGCGAGGGCGCCGGCCGCGCCATCGAGCAGATCCTCGGCGATGAGGATGTGCGTGGGCCGCGCCAGATCCAGGCAGTGGGCGAGAGAAGCGCCGCGCAGGCTGGTGTTGATGAGGGCGACGACCCCGCCGACGCTGGTGATCCCAAGCCAGATCGCCAGGTATTCCGGACGGTTGGGCATCAGCAAGGCGACCACCTCGCCGCGGGCCAGACCCTGGCCCAGGGCCCAGCGCCCCCAGCGGCAAGCGCGTTCGGACAGCGCCCGGTAGGTGAGGGACTCGCCCTCGGCGATCAGCGCCGGCGCCTCGCCGGTCAGCGTCGCCCGCTCGGCGATCACGCAGGCGAGCGTCCGCAGCGGAGCGGCGTCGACCACGGCCGCCATCTTCAGGGCTCGCAGCCACCCCTTGGCGGCCGATTCACCAGTCGCTGGCGGTAGGGTCCGCCGCTGAGTGGCTTGCAATTCCATGACACACCCTCGCCGGGACGCCAAGTCGGCAAGTCCCGGTGTTGGCGGCTCGCCTGCAAGGGGGAGGCCACGCCACGCTTACGACCGCGGCACGGTTCGTGCAGCCCGCCGGCGGCAGGACCATCTCGAACCCCAAGCGGGATGGCGTTCCTGGATCGAGCCGGGTGCCCACCGATGCGCAGCGAGACGATCGCCATCCACGCCGGCTTCGACGCCGACCCGACCACCAGGGCCGTCGCCGTTCCGATCTATCAGACCGCGGCCTACGCCTTCGACAGCGCCGATCACGGCGCGGCGCTGTTCAACCTGGAGACCGAAGGCTTCCGCTACAGCCGGATCGGCAACCCGACCAACGCCGTCCTGGAAGCCAGGCTCGCCGCCCTGGAAGGCGGGGTCGCCGCCCTGAGCGTCGCCTCCGGTCAGGCGGCCCTGCACTATGCGGTGGTCAATCTCGCCGACCACGGAGGCAATATCGTCTGCTGCCCGCAGCTCTACGGCACGACGCACACCCTTTTCTCCCACGTCCTCCCGCGCCAGGGGATCAAGACGCGGTTCGCTCAGAGCGATCATCCCGACGCGATCGCCCGCCTGATCGACGAGGAGACCCGCGCGGTCTTCTGCGAAAGCGTGGGCAATCCGGCCGGAAACATCTGTGACATCGAGGGCCTGGCCGAAGTCGCCCATGCCGCCGGGGTCCCGCTTCTCGTCGACAACACCGTCGCCACGCCGATCCTCCTCAAGCCCATCGATTTCGGCGCCGACGTCGTCGTCCATTCCCTCACCAAGTTCCTTGGCGGTCACGGGACGACCATGGGCGGCGCGATCGTCGATTCCGGCGCCTTCCCCTGGGCGAGTCACAGGGCGCGGTTTCCGATGTTCAGCGAGCCGGACGAATCCTATCACGGGCTCGTCTACACCGAACACTTCGGCGCCGAGGCCTATATCGCCCGCTGCCGCAGCGTCTATCAGCGGACCACCGGCGCCGTCCTGGCGCCGTTGAGCGCCTTTTTGCTGCTGCAAGGGATAGAGACGGTGGCTCTGCGCATGGAGCGGCATGTGCAGAACGCGCGCGCCGTCGCCCATTTCCTGCGCGCCGACAGGCGGATCGAGTGGGTGGACTGGGCCGGCTTCGCGGACAGCCCCTATCACGACCTCTGCCGCAAATACCTCGCCGGCCGCGCGCCATCGCTCATCACTTTCGGCGTCAAGGGCGGTCTTGAAGCCGCGAAGGCGTTCTACGACCGCCTCGGGCTGATCAAGCGACTGGTGAACATCGGCGACGCCAAGTCCCTTGCCTGCCATCCCGCCTCGACCACCCACCGGCAGATGTCGCCAGCCGAGCGTGAAAGCGCCGGGGTCCGGCCGGAGACCATCCGCCTGAGCGTCGGCATCGAGCACATCGACGACATCATCGAGGATCTGGACCAGGCGCTCGGGGCGATCGGCAGCGGAACGGCCGTCGCCGACGCGGAGGCGTCCACGAGGATGCTGCGCGCCTCGTGAGCGCGCCGCTGACCAGGCAAGGTCGGCAGCCGCAGGCGGCGCCGCTTTTGACGCGGCTCGATATAGGTCTGGTCAACAACATGCCCGATGCGGCTCTGAACGCGGCCGAGCGCCAGTTCCGCGGACTTCTCTCGGCCGCGGCGGGCGACTTCGATATTCGCCTTCACCTCTTCCATATCCCAGGCGTCGAACGCGGCGAGCTTGCGCTGTCCCAGTTGCGTGGGCGTTACGCCGATGTCGGGCGCCTGCCGGCAGCCGGTCTCGACGCGGTGATCGTCACCGGGGCCGAACCGCGCGCGGATGACCTTTGTGAGGAACCCTATTGGCCGGCCTTCGCGAGGCTGGTGGAATGGGTCGCCGCGGCGGGAACGCCGTCGCTGTGGTCGTGCCTGGCGGCGCACGCGGCGGTGCTCGCCATGGACGGTGTCGGCCGCCACCGGTTAGAATCCAAACGCACCGGCGTCTTCGCCTGGGAGCGGGTCGGCGATGAGCCGGCGCTTGCCGGTCTCCCGCTGCGAGGCGCAACCCCGCACTCCCGATACAACGATCTTCGCGAGGATGAACTTCTCGCCAAGGGCTACCGCATCCTCACCCGATCGCCGCATGGCGGGGTGGACCTGTTCGCCAGGCGGCGCGCCGGGCTCATGCTTTTTCTCCAGGGCCATCCGGAGTACGACGCGGACAGTCTGCTGAGGGAATACAAGCGCGATCTGGGGCGGTGGATGCGTGGCGCGCAGGCGCCGCCGCCGGTCCCGCAAGCGTATTTTCCACGCCGTCTCGAACGCGCGCTGCGACTTGTCGGGCGGGCCGGTCGCGGGTCGACGCAACGGGCCCGCGCCGCAGCGCTCGAAGGATCCCTGGAGCGGTTCACGCCGACCCTTGCCTGGCGAAGCGAGGCGGTCGCGATTTTCGCCAGCTTCCTGCGGATGGTCGCGGCCGAGAAGCGGACTCGCCGTCCTGATCGAGCGTCAGTCCTGGCGCTGCGCGCCTGAAGGCGACTTGAACGCCCATTTGCCTGTTGACCGTTGCAACTAAGGCGACTTTGCGTCAAACGTTTGCCCACGGCGCGTCAAGGATGCGTGGTTTGAAGGCCGAAGCGGAATTTGACCGCGGTCTTCGGGGGGCTGATCTGAGGTTCGATCGTCTGTTCGATGCACAAGACTGCGTCCGAACCGCGGCTGGACAGCGAACTCGTTCATTTCACCCCGCTCGCATTTTCGCGCCAGGAGAAGTGGTCACGCTCGCTGATCGGTGATCTGGACGTTCGATACCAAGCCGGATGGAGATCTCATGCGTAAATTCGCATCGGCCACTGCCTCGATGGCCCTGCTGCTCGGTCTGGGGGCGTTCGCCTTCGCGGGGGCGCCGGCCGTCGGCCACGCCCAGAACGCCGCGGCCGCGAGCGTCACGGTCGCTCCGCCGGCGCTGCCGGTCTACGACCAGCCCGCCATGCCGGCATACGGCTATATCTGGACCCCGGGCTATTGGGCTTGGGATGACCAGGCCGACGACTACTACTGGGTGCCCGGCACCTGGGTAGTCCCACCGCAAATCAACGTCCTGTGGACGCCCCCCTACTGGAGCGCCGCTGACAGCGGAGGCTACGCATACACAGCCGGATATTGGGATTCCACCGTTGGTTTCTACGGCGGCATAGACTACGGTTACGGCTACTCCGGCGAAGGCTACACCGGCGCCTACTGGCAGAATGGCCAGCTATACTACAATCAGTCGGCGAACAACCTGGCGGGCGCCAACATCGGTACGGTCTTCAACCAGGTGTTGGCCAACATCCCCGGCATCGACAACCCCAGCTACAACGGCGGCGACGGCGGAGTGAGCGCCGCGCCGACGCCAGACCAGGCTGCGGCGGCGAGCGTAGCCCACCTCGGTCCGACCCGGTCGCAGGTCTATCAGGCGCAGGTCGCCCAGACAGTCCAGGCGAACCACACGAACGTCAACTTTGGCAGGCCCCAGGTCGCGGCCACGGTGCGGCCGGGACTGGTGCGGGGTCCAGGCGTCGTCGGGGCCAAGGCCGCCGCCCCCTTCCGGCCCGGTCGCCCGGGAAACCTGGGAAGGCCCGGAACGGCGGGCAAACCCGGAACCGCTGGCAAGCCTGGGACGGCGGGGAAACCCGGAACTGCGGGCAAGCCCGGGACCGCGGGAAAACCCGGGACGGGGGCAAAGCCCGGAACTGCGGGCAAACCCGGAACCGCGGGGAAACCCGGAACGCCGGGAACAACGCCTGGCCGCCCTGGCGTCGGAGGCAAGCCTCCGGGCGCGGGGACCGGAAAATCGAGCGTCGGCGGCCGCCCCCCGGGCGGCCCCGGGACCAGGACCGGCCCGACCGGGACGCCCAGCAAGCCCGGCGCCGCGGGCAATCCCGCCGGCGGACGGACTGTCAGGACAGGGCCCACCGGAACCCCCGGGGCGGGACCTGGCCGGCCAAGCGGCGTCGGCAGACCCGCCGGCGGAACTCGGCCGCCAAATGCTGCCGGCGCCGCCGCTGGGACGCACCCGGCGGTGCGTCCAGCCACGGCGCCGAGGCCGGCGGCGCCACGCCCGCCTCCACCGAAGCCCAAGCCCGCGCCGCCGCCGCCGCCGAAGAAGAAGCTGGGGACGTAGATTCGCGCGGCGGGCTGGGACGCCCGCGGCTCAACGCTCGTGGAGGCTCTCCTGCGTCTTTCGCGCCAGGGGAGAGAGCAGATAGTCGATGATCGTGCGCCGGCCGGTGCGGATCTCGGCGGTGACCGACATCCCCGGCACCAGCGGCCGGCGAGCGCCATCGACGACCATGTAGGGGCGATCGACCCGGATGCGCGCGACATAGGTCGCCACTGCGCCGGTCGCGCCGCCGGAGGCGTCCGCTGATCCGGTCTCCGCCATCCGCCGATCGGCGGGCGACACCGCGTCGCGGCTGACCTCCATCACCGTGCCCTTGAGTTCGCCGTAGCGCGTGAAATTGAAGGTCTCGACCTTCACCGCGGCGGCCTGGCCCGGATGGACGAAACCGACGTCGCGGTTGGCCAGCTGCGCCTCCACCACCAGCCGCTCGTTGTCCGGCACCACCACCAGAAGCCTCTGCGCCGGGGTCACGACGCCGCCCACGGTGTGGACCGCCAGCTGCTCGACCACCCCGTTGGTGGGCGAGCGAAGCTCGGTCTGGGTCGATTTTCGCTCGGCCTTCACCAGCTCCTGGGTGAGTTCGTTCGCTTTCTCCTCGGCCTTGGCCAGATCGTCCAGGACGCCGGCGGCGAACTGCGAGGCGGCTTCATCGCGCTGGCGAGCCAGGGCTCGACCGGCCGCGGTCGCCTGCGCGCCCCGCTGCGCCTGGACGCTCAGGTCGTGGCGCGCTTCGCTGAGCTGCTGCTGGGAGTCGAGGTAGGCGAAGCTCGTGCCATAGCCTTGATCGTGGAGTTTCTGGTGCAGGCGGGCCTTCTCCACCAGCATCGGAAGGCTCGCGTTGAGCTTGGCGATCTCCGCCGCGACCTCCCCGGCCTCGGCCCGCTTCTCGCTGATCTGCTGATCGAGATCGGCGAGCTTGGCCGCCCGCTCGTCCGCCCGGGCGCGAAGCGACGCCCTGGCCTGTTCGACTTCGGCCGGATCGGCGCCGGCGGGCGCGACGAGAAGTCCAGGCGCCGCGCCGCTCTGCGCGATCAGCTTCAGCGCCCGAAGCCGGGCCACATCGAGCCGCGCCGAGGCCAGGTCCTGGACGAGCTTTTCGCGGTCCGCGCCGGCCACCGTCGGATCGAGTTCGATCAGCACCTGACCGGCGCGAACATGATCGCCGTCCTGGACATCGATCGCGCGCACGACGCCCGGGTCCAGGGGCTGGAGAACCTTGATCATTCCGGCGGGCACGATCCGCCCCGGCGCCGTGGCCGAGATGTCGACCTTGCCCAGGAACGCCCAGGCGACCGCGATCAGGAAAAAGAGGCCGATGATCATCGCCAGCGCCCTGCCGGCCGGGGATGGCGGCGTCTCGAGCACCTCCAGGGCGGCGGGAAGGAATTCGCGCTCGCTTCGCGTCTCGAAGCTCTCGACGCCGCGGCGCAGAATGCCGGTGAACGCCCTGGCGACGCCGCCGATGCTCATGCGCCGCTCGCCGCCGGGTTCAACTCACCGGCCTGAAGACGCCAGAGCTGGGCGTATCGGCCCTGGGCGTGCAGCAGGCTGGCGTGGGTTCCGTCCTCGACGATCCGGCCCTTCTCGACGGTGACGATCCGGTCGGCGTTGCGCAGGGTCGAGAGCCGGTGGGCGATGACGATCACCGTGCGGCCTTGGGTGATCCGGACCATGTTGGCCTGAATCGCCGCCTCGCTTTCGTAGTCGAGCGCCGAGGTGGCCTCGTCGAAGATCAGGATGCGCGGGTTTCCCACCAGAGCCCGGGCGATGGCGATTCTCTGCCGCTGGCCCCCGGAGAGCGAGGCGCCGCGCTCGCCGATGATCGTTCCATACCCCTCCGGCAGACCGAGAATGAACTCGTGGGCGCCGGCGAGCTCGGCGGCCGCGATCACCCGGTCCATGCTCATTCCCGGATCGCCCAGAGCGATATTCTCGCGCGCCGTGCGGTTGAAAAGGACGTTTTCCTGCAGGACGACGCCGATCTGCCGGCGAAGCCACGCCGGATCGGCGAGCGAGAGATCGATGCCGTCGATGAGCACCCGCCCGGTCTCCGGGACGTAGAGCCGCTGTATCAGCCTGGCCAGGGTGCTCTTTCCCGAGCCCGAAGGTCCGACGATGCCCAGGACCTGGCCGGCGGGCACGGCAAGGGAGACCTCGCGCAGCACCGGCTGGCCGTCGATCCGGTAGCGGAAGTTCACCGCTTCCAGGGCGATGTCGCCACGGATGGCCGGCAGGCTCGCCTGGCCGCTCTGACCGGGCTCGGGCGTCGTGTTGAGGATGTCGCCCAGCCGGTCGATGGAGATCCGCACCTGCTGGAAGTCCTGCCACAGCTGGGCGAGGCGCAGGACCGGCGCGGCCAGTTGCGAGGAGATCATGTTGAAGGCGACAAGCTCGCCCACGGTCAGCTTGTTGTGGATGACGAGTCCGGCGCCGAGGAACAGGATCAGCACCATCGTCACCTTGTTGATCAAGGTGGTGGTCTGGGTGGCCACCGCGCCGACCGTGACGACCCGAAAGGCGCTCATCACATAGGCGGCGACCTGCTCCTCCCAGCGCCGTTGCATCACCGGCTCCAGGGCCATGGACTTGACCGTCTCCACGCCCGAAACGGTCTCGACGAGGAAGGCCTGGTTCTCCGCTCCGCGCCGGAACCGCTCGTTGAGCCGTTCGCGGAAGATCGGCGTCATCCCCAGGCTGAGGATGACGTAGAGGGGCAGGGCGCCTGCGACCACCAGGGTGAGCAGCGGGCTGTAGATGAACAGCACCACCAGGAAGATGATCGAGAAGAACAGGTCCAGAGCCAGGGTGATGGCCGAGGAGGTGAGGAACTGGCGGATGGTGTCCAGCTCGCGCACCCGCGCCACCGTGTCGCCGACCCGCCGGGCCTGGAAATAGGCCATGGGCAGCGCCAGGAGGTGGCGGAACAGCCGCGCCCCAAGCTCGACGTCGATGCGGTTGGAGGTGTGGGCGAAGAGATAGGTGCGAAGCCCCCCCAGTATGACCTCGAACACCGAGAGAATGCCTAGGCCCAGGGCGAGAATCTCCAGGGTGGAAAGGCCGCGGTGAACGAAGACCTTGTCGATGATCACTTGGAAGAACAGCGGAGCGAGCAGTCCGAAGATCTGCAGGAAGAACGATCCGACGAGCACCTCGCTCAGGGGCGCGCGGTACTTCTTCACCGCATCGACGAACCAGGCGATCCCGAACCGCCGATACGGATCGCTGAGGCTCGCCCGGCGCGTCATCAGCACGATCCGGCCCGACCAGCGTTCGGCGAAGGCCTCGCGGGTGATGATCTCCGCCGCTGCGGCGAGAGGGCTCTGCACCAGCAGCTTGCCTTCGGCGGCCTTGCCGATCACCAGCCAGCCGCCATCGCGCAGCGATGCGAGGGCCGGCAGCGGCAGGCCCTCCAGCCGCTCGACGCCAGCCTCGATCAGCCGCGCCTTGACCGGGAAACGTCGCGCCGCCCGCAGCACATCGGCTTCGTCGAGATTGGCCTTGCCGCTGTAGTGAAGGATCTCCGCCGGGTCGGCGGGCACGCCCAGAAGCTGCAACAGAAACGCCAGCGCCGCTGCGCCAGGGTCGATAGCCAGGGCTCTTCCGCCGTCGTCCATCGGGCTGCTTTCTGGCGCCGTGCGATGCGATCAATAGCCGGATTGGGGCGTTTAGGCCAAAACCGGCGCTCGCCTGGCGGGAGCGGCGGGACGCCGCGCCGCGCGGGAAAGGCGATGGCCTAGGCGCCCGCGAGGCGTTTGACGCCCTCGGCGGGCCTCGCCCTGGGGCGAGGCGTCGGTGGCTTGTGGTCGTGAACCGAGCGCCCGTCAGAGCGGCGGCGGGCTCACCGCGGCCGGCGCGACGAGATGCACGCCGGTCCTCCGGTCGGCTGCGACCCTGCTGCTCGCGCCGAGGGTCTGCGCCGCCTGACCGTCCCGCACGGCGGCCCCCCGCAGGCTGATCGCCGGGGCGCCGCCGTCAGGAAACGCTCCTAGCCGTAGCGGGTGAAGCGGCCGCCGCGGCGATAATAGAACCCCCGGTGGAAGCGCGGGCCGATCCACGGCCGGCCATAGCCGTATGGCGCGACGCGATAGCGGTAGGGCGGCGCGACGTAGCGGACGCGGAAGCGGTAGGGTGCGAAAACCCTGACCGGCCGGACGTAGCCTCCATAGGCGCGCCGCGGGGCGTAGTAGGCGGCGAAGCGGGGCCGCGGCCGGTAGTACGCCGCGTAGTAGGGGCGGGGCCGGTAGTAGCCCGCGGCCGGGCGCCGCAAAGCGGACGCGGGCTGGGCCCGGGCGTTCACGTACCGGCCCGGCGCGCCGGCTTGATACCCGCGAGCTTCGGCTGGACGACTGACATCCTCGCCGGCGCGTTCACCCGCATAGGCGCGGTAGCCGCGGGGAGGCTGCCAACCTTGGACGCCGGCCTGCGCCTGACGGTACCGGCCATTGGCTTGCGGACCGTAGTTCTGGCTGCCTCCTTGGGCCCATTGACGATTTTGGTAGCTGTACTGACCCTGGCCGCCGGCCGGACGGGGTCCGTATCCGTCCTGCGCGCCGGCCTGGCCCTGGCGATAGCGATATCCGCCTTGCTGGCCGTACCCCTGGCCGCCGGGCTGCTGGGCCCATTGGCGATTTTGATTGCCGTACTGGCCCTGGCCGCCGGCCGGGCGGGGTCCGTATCCGTCTTGGCCACCGGTCTGGCCCTGGCGATAACGATATCCGCCTTGCTGGCCGTACCCCTGGCCGCCAGGCTGTTGCGCCCATTGGCGCTGCTGATAGCCGTAGGCGCCTTGGCCGGCGGCGCGCGAAGGTCCGTAGGCGCCCTGGGCGCCTTGCGAATCTGGACCAGCCTGGCTCTGGCGATAGCGATATCCGCCCTGCTGGCCGTAGCCCTGGCCCTGCGAGGCGCGATAGCCCGGCTGGGCCTGCGAGGGGGCGCCTTGATAGACGGGTTGCTGGAATTGTGGGTCGTCGGTTTGCGCCGAAGCGATCGCCGGCAGGGCGAACAGCGCGAAGGCCGATGCGGAAAGCAGAAGGCGCTTCATGGCGCAAAACTCCGTGGGTTGCAGATTTTGAGGTCGGCCGGTCGTCTAGCCGCGCCGGCATGAACCCCTTGTGAACGCGCAGCAGGGGCCGTCGTTCATTCCCGACGAGCCGCCGCTGGCAGTCGTCCCTTCCTCGTGGGCTGGACTGTGATTATGTCTGAATGCGTCTCCACGACCTCGAGGAGGAAATGGAAATGTCCGAGACTCTGCGCACTCTCCTGGATGGCCTGGCCTTCCCCGAGGGACCCAGGTGGCGGGCCGGCGAGCTCTTCTTCTCCGACATGCACGCCCACGAAGTGCTGGCGATGACGCCCGCCGGAGAGCGGCGGACCGTATTTCGCCACGACGGACCGGTCTCCGGCCTGGGCTGGCTGCCGGACGGCCGGATGCTCATCGTCTCCATGGCCGACCGGCGTTTGCTGCGCCTGGAGGCGGACGGTCGGGCGAGCGTGCACGCCGACGTTTCGGGCATCGCCGCGCACAACGCCAACGACATGGTCGTCGACGCTCACGGGCGGGCCTTTGTCGGCAACTTCGGTTTCGTCTATCCCGGCGGCGAGCCGAAGGCGGCGCGGCTGGCCAGGGCCGATCCCGACGGTTCGGTCCGTGAGGCCGCCGATGGCCTGATGTTCCCCAATGGCACGGTGATCACCCCCGATGGCCGCACGCTCGTCGTCGCCGAGAGCTTCGCCGGGCGGCTGACCGCCTTCGATGTCGGGGCCGACGGCGCGCTCTCGAACCGCCGGGAATGGGCGAGACTCGAGGGCGGCGCCGTGCCGGACGGCATCTGTCTGGACGCCGAGGGCGCCATCTGGATCGCGTCACCCATGACCAACGAGGCGCTTCGGGTGCGCGAGGGCGGCGAAGTCACCAGGCGGGTCAAGACCGATCGGGGGGCGTTCGCCTGCATGCTGGGCGGCGAGGACAGGCGCACGCTCTTTCTTCTGACCGCGCAAGGCTCGGACCCGGAGAAGTGCCAGGCCCTGCGCACCGGCCGGATCGAGGCGATAGGGGTGGAGGTTCCCGGCGCGGGTTTGCCGTAGGCTTGGGGCCGATCGCGATCAGTCGGCCCGGCCACGCCGGTCCCGAGATCTTCGCCACATCCGCCGAAGAGGTGCGCGGAAAATGGTGGGCGCAGTAGGGCTCGAACCGACGGACGTTCCGCATATCTCAGAAGGGTCGAACTCCCGCATTGGCGCCCATCCCGATAGCCGACGCTGGGCGGGTGGCGCCGAGAAGCGGGCCGACGGTGAAGATGGGTTGGAAATCGACACTGGGCGCCTGCCGGAAGATAGGCGCTCGGGGCGAGCCCTATAGGATTGCCGACCTAAGCTCAAGCTTGTTGAATGACGCTCTCAGCGCGCGCGGGAGACGACAATGGCCGATCCAGCTACCTTCTACCTCGGGGATGTGAAGCTTCAGTCCGGTGCGACCCTGAGGTCGGCGCAGATCACATACACAACCCACGGGGAACTGAATGCGGCTGGCGACAACGCCGTCGTATTTCCGACCTACTACACCGGCCGCCACGACAGCAACGAATGGCTCATCGCCGAGGGTATGGCGCTCGATCCGCGTCGTTATTTCGTGATCGTGCCGAACATGTTCGGCAACGGGCTCTCCACTTCTCCGAGTCGAGCCGCCCCCGACCAGAGCGGACCCCGATTCCCGCCCGTGACCATCGCCGACAATATCCGCTGTCAGCACCGCCTGGTGACGAGCCTGGGCGTTCGGCGCCTTGCGTTGGCGGTCGGCTACTCGATGGGCGCGCTGCAGGCCTACGAGTGGGCCTGCGCCTTCCCCGACGTGGTCGAGCGCCTCGCGCCGATCTGCGGCGCAGCGCGCGTCTCGCCGCACAACTATGTCATGCTGGCGGGGGTGAAAGCGGCCCTGACAGCGTCGAACGACTTCCGGGACGGCGACTATGCAGCGCCGCCGTCTCGCGGCCTGGCGGCGTTCGCACGCGTCTACGCAGGCTGGCTATTCTCTCAGGCCTTCTACCGCGAACGACTGTTCGCCGCCTTTGGCTTCGACACTCCGGAGGCTTTCCTGGCCGGTTTCGCAGAGCCCTATTTCGGCGCTTGGGACGCCAATGACCTGCTCGCCAAGCTCTTGACCTGGCAGCGCGGGGACATCTCGGCCGAGCGCCACGGCGGCGACTTGGCGGCGGCGCTCCGGTCAATCAAAGCCAAGACACTTGCGCTGCCGTGCGAGACCGACCTCTACTTCCGGCCCGAAGACAACGAAGCGGAGGCGGCTTACATTTCTGGCGCATCTTGCCGACGCATTCCATCCATCTGGGGTCATGCGGCGGGAGGCGGGATCAACGCCGAGGACGGCGCTTTCATCAATGCCGCATTGGTTGAGCTCCTCGCTTCGTGACGCGCCGCCCTAGCGGCCCGAGTTCCGCTTTGAGTCGACCGCCGCGTTTGACACATCGCCGGGGGGTGACGATCGCCACAGTGACGGCGTCCGGCGTCAACCGGTCGCCGACGAGCGCCCCCTAAGTCGTTGAAAAAGTGGTGGGTGCAGTAGGGCTCGAACCTACGACCCGCTGATTAAGAGTCAGCTGCTCTACCAACTGAGCTATGCACCCCCAGCGCTCGCAGGCGCGGGCGCGAAAGGGCGTGGACCTTACTGCAATAAGGCCGGATGACAAGGCGGGCGGCGCCCGGCTCGAGCGTCGAGCCTCGACGGCGGCGGGGAGAGCGAACCATGGCGAGGCGGAACATCAAGGGGGTGGTGGACTTCGGCTATCTCGAGGACTTCGCCGCCGGCGATGGCGCGGTCATCGACGAGGTGCTGGCCTTGTTTCGCGAACAGGCGGCGATCTGGGCGCGGCTGCTCGATCCCGGCCAGGCCGCCTGGCGCGACGCGGTGCACACCATCAAGGGCGCGGCGCGCGGGGTCGGGGCGTTCGCGCTCGGCGAGGCCTGCGCCTGGGCCGAGGCCAAGGGCGTTTCCGGCTTGCCGGCGGTGCGCGACGCCCTCGACGACGCCCTGGCCGACATCGCCGCCTACGCCCACGAACGCGCCCTCGATTCCCTGCGCCGGCCGGCGCCCGGAGCGAAGGCACCCTAGATCCCCGCGCCGTTGTCCATCACCGCCAGCGCCGCTTCGTGCGCCGCCGCCTCGGCGGTGATCCAGGCGACGAAGGCCTTGACCTGCGGCAGGCGTCCCTTGGCCTTGGGATGGACCACGTAGTAGGCGAAATCCACCGAGGTCGCGATCTGCATCGGGACCACGAGGCGGCCGGCGTCGAGGTCGTCCTGCGCCAGGGTCCGCTTGGCGAGCGCCACGCCGCGGCCGCCGACGGCCGCCTCGATCACCAGGCTCGATTGATTGAAGCGCGGACCGCGGGTGCCATCCACGCCCTTCACCCCGCGCGCCGCCAGCCACATCAGCCAGTCGGGGCAGCTGTCGTCGGCGTCCGGCGAGCCGTCGTGGAGCAGGACGTGGCGGCCGAGGTCCACCGGGGCGTTCAGGGGATTGGCCGCCATCAGCTCCGGCGCCATCACCGGGATCACCGTCTCCTGCATCAGGCGGATCGCCTCGAGGCCGACGTAGGGCCCGGCGCCATAGCGAACGGCCAGGTCGACCTCCCCGGTGGCGAAATCCACCAGGTCCATGTCGGCGGAGAGCCAGACGTCCACCTGGGGGTGGGCGGCTTCGAAGCGGCCGAGCCGGGGAACCAGCCACTTGGCGGCGAAGGACGGGGCGGCGGTGAGGGTCAGGCGCCGGCCGTCGACGGCGGCGGTGAGCAGGGAGGCGGCTTCGGCCAGGCGGTCGAACGCCTCGCGCAGAGCGGGCAGGGCGGTCTGCGCCGCGTCGGTGAGCAGCAGGCCCCGGGGCGTGCGCTTGAAGAGGGCGGCGCCCACATAGTCTTCGAGGTTCTGGATCTGCTGCGAGACCGCGCCGGGCGTCACCGACAGTTCATCGGCGGCGCGGCTGAAATTCAGGTGGCGGGCGGCGGCCTCGAAGGCGCGCAGGGCGTTGAGGGGAGGCAGTCGGCGCCGCGTATCCATAGATTTCCTGATACCCCGCCAAGAACTCCTCGGGTTGCGAGATGGGCGTTGGGCGCCCAAGTTTCAACTTCCCAGCGCTGCGCAATCTTTAGAGTTCCTAACAAAGGCCGAAATCGCCATGAAGCGCCGCTCACCGGCCGGGGAAGGGGCGGGACGATTGGTCCCGCTGGGAACGCCACGCCCCGGCGGCGCGGTCTGGCTCGTGGGCGCCGGCCCTGGCGATCCGGAATTGATGACGCTCAAGGCGCTGCGGGTCCTGAAAGGCGCCGATGTCGTGGTCCACGACGGCCTGGTCCCCGACGCGATCCTCGACCTGGCCCCATCGCGGGCCAAACGGATCTCCGCCGCCAAGCGCAGGGCGCGCCACACCCTGGCCCAGGATGACATCTCCGCGCTTCTGGTCGGATTGGCGCGACAAGGTCTCAGAGTGGTGCGCCTGAAGGGCGGCGATCCGTTCATGTTCGGCCGCGGCGGAGAGGAACTCGAGACCTGCCGCGCCGCGGGGGTGCGCTGCGAGGTGGTGCCGGGCGTCACCGCGGCCCTCGCCGCCGCCGCCGGCGCCGGCGCGCCGCTCACCATGCGCGGCGCCGCCCAGGCCGTCACCTTCGTCACCGGCCACGCGGCGAGCGGCGAGACCCCGGACCTGGACTGGGCGAGCCTGGCCAAGGCTAACCAGACCGTCGTGGTCTACATGGGCCTGGCGACCGCCCCGGCAGTCGCGAAACGGCTGATGGCGGCCGGACGCGACGCGGCGACCCCCGCGGTGATCGTCGAGAACGCCAGCCTGCCGGATGAGCGCAGGCTCACCACATGTCTTGGCGAAATGGCCGCGATGGCCGCCGACCTCGCCGGTCCGGCCGTGCTGATGATCGGCGAGGCCATGGCCCTGGCGGTTCCCTCGGTCCTCGAGCACGACGAAAAGCGGGGGGCGGCGTGAAGGCCCTGACCGCCAACCGCCTGGCCGACGGCGAGGTCGTCTTCTGGAACGCCGCCGTCTGGGTCGAGCGGTTCGGCGAGGCAGAGCTTTTCGCCGACGAAGCCGTGGCCGAGGGGGCCGAGGCGCGGGCCAAGGCGCAGGTGACCATGCTGGTCGAGCCCTATCTGATCGATGTCGAGCCGGTGGCGGGCGGCTTTGCACCGGTGAGCTATCGCGAGCGGCTGCGGGCCCTTGGCCCCACCAACAAGCTCGACCATGGCAAGCAGGCGCTGGGCGGCGCGGAGATGGACATTCTGAACCAGGCGCATGGCGCGGCTCGCTCCACCGGTCGGGTGAACCTGATCAAGCGCGCCACCGCGGCGAGCGGCTGAGGCCAAGGGATCACCAGAGCCATGTACCGCTACGACGAGATCGATCGCGAGATGCTGGCGGACCGCGCCGCCGAGTTCCGCGCCCAATGCGCCAGGCGCCTGGCCGGCGAGATCACCGAGGACCAGTTCAAGCCGATCCGGCTGATGAACGGGCTTTATCTGCAGTTGCACGCCTACATGCTGCGCATCGCGATCCCCTATGGGACGCTCGACGCCGCCAAGCTGCGCAAGCTGGCCCACATCGCGCGGACCTACGACCGCGGCTACGGCCACTTCACCACGCGCACCAATCTGCAGCTCCACTGGATCAAGCTTCGCGACGCGCCTGACATCCTCGATGAGCTGGCGCAGGTCGGGCTGCACACCATCCAGACCTCGGGCAACTGCATCCGCAACATCACCGCCGACCCGCACGCCGGGGCCACCGCCGACGAGGTCGACGATCCGCGCGTCTGGGCCGAGGCGATCCGCCAGTGGTCGACCTTCCATCCGGAATTCTCGTTCCTGCCGCGCAAGTTCAAGATCGCGGTGACCGCCGCGGCCAAGGACCGGGCCGCGGTCAAGGTCTATGACATCGGCCTTCGCCTGCACCGCACCGAGGAGGGCGAGCTTTCGTTCGAGGTTCTGGTCGGCGGGGGCCTGGGGCGCACGCCCTACCTGGGCCCCACGATCCGCGAGCATCTGCCGGTCCGGCACCTGCTCTCCTATCTGCAGGCGATCCTGCGCGTCTTCAACCGGCACGGCCGCCGCGACAACATCTGGAAGGCGCGGATCAAGGTTCTCGTCGCCGCTCTGGGAGCGGAGGAATTCGCCCGCCAGGTCGAGGCGGAATGGGAGGCGAGCGACAAGGCCGGCGTCGACCTGCCCGACACCGAGCTGGCGCGCATCCGCGCCGCCTTCGCCCCGCGCGCGTTCGCCTCCCTGCCGGCGGTGTCGAGCATTTTCGAAGCCGCCAGAAGCGAGGACCGCGCCTTCGCCCGCTTCGCCAGGAACAACGTCAAGCCGCACAAGATTCCCGGATACGCCCTGGTGGACATCTCCCTGAAGGAGCCGGGCGAGACCCCGGGGGATTGCTCGGCCGATCAGATGGACCTGATCGCCGATCTGGCGCAGCGCTACTCGCAGGACGAGGTGCGCAACACCTACGAGCAGAATCTGCTGCTGCCGCACGTCAAGCTCGACGATGTCCCGGCGCTGTGGCGCGCGCTCGCCGGCGCGGGCCTTGCGACCCCCAACATCGGGCTGGTGAGCGATATCATCGCCTGTCCCGGCCTCGACTACTGCGCCCTGGCGAACGCCCGGGCGATCCCGATCGCCCAGGACATCGCCCGCCGCTTCGCCGACCCCGAACTGGCCGAGAGGGTCGGGGAGCTGAAGATCAAGATCTCGGGCTGCATCAACGCCTGCGGCCATCACCATGTCGGCAACATCGGCATCCTCGGGGTCGATAAGAAGGGCGAGGAATTCTACCAGCTGACCCTGGGCGGCTCGGGAGACGACGACGCCTCCATCGGCCAGTCTCTGGGCCCCGCCCTCCCGGCGGGCCGCGTCGGCGAGGCGGTGGATCAGCTGGTCGAAGTCTATCTGCGCGAGCGCGAGGGGCCCGAGCGCTTCCTCGACACCTTCCGCCGCACCGGCCTCACCCCCTTCAAGGAGGCCGTCTATGCCGACGCTCATCAGGTGGCGTGACGGCCGCGCCGAAGCCGGCGAGGATCCGTTCACCAGCATCGACGACGATCAGGTGATCCCGCAAGGCGATGTGATCATTTCGCTCGCGCGGTTCCAGTCGGAAGGCGAGCGCCTGCTGGGCCAGTGCCGCCAGGTGGGCGTCCGGGTGCGGCCCGACGAGGCGGTCGAGGGTCTCGCCGGCGCCCTTCCGCGCATTGCGGTCGTCGCGCTGGAGTTTCCGAAGTTCCGCGACGGCCGCGCCTTCAGCGCCGCGACCGTCCTGCGCGAGCGGCTGGGTTATGTGGGCGAGGTGAGGGCGGTGGGCGACGTGCTCCTGGAACAGGCCAAGTTCATGGTCCGCTGCGGCTTCACCGCCTTCGAGCCCGCCGACGGCGCCGGCGCCGATGAGTGGACCGCCGCCACCCGCCGTTTCCGCCACGTCTACCAGCGCGCCGCCGATGACCTCGCTCCCGCCTTCGCCGAGCGGGCGGCGCGATGAGCGTGGCCTACGACCAGCTCGAGCGTCCGCCGGACGACGCGCGGCGCCTCGATCGCGAGCTGCGCGAGGCCCATCCTGCGGCGATCATCGCCCGGGCGGCGGAGCGGTTCGGCGACGCCC
Organism: Caulobacteraceae bacterium; assembly: GCA_036511715.1. GTDB lineage: Bacteria > Pseudomonadota > Alphaproteobacteria > Caulobacterales > Caulobacteraceae > Acaudatibacter. The sequence continues at coordinate 148,829 of DATCBS010000012.1, read as the reverse complement.
TGGCCCTGGTCTCGTCCTTCGGCGCGGAATCGGCGGTGCTGCTGCACCTGGCGGCGCAGGTGAATCCGGACATCCCGGTGCTGTTCCTCGACACCGGCATGCTGTTCGCCCAGACCCTCGACTATCGCCGCCAGATCGCCGCGAGACTGGGCCTCACCGATGTTCGTGACCTGCGTCCGAGGTTCGAGCATTTGGCGACCAGAGATCCCAATGCCGATCTGTGGAAGAGCGACACCGATTCCTGCTGCCATATCCGCAAGGTGATTCCCCTGGACGCGGCGCTCGAGGGTTTCGATGCCTGGATCACCGGCCGCAAGCGCTTCCATGGGGGCCTGCGCATCCGCATGCCGGTGGTGGAGCAGTCCGGGGACAGGCTGAAGTTCAATCCCCTGGCTAACTGGAGCCGGGACGAGCTCGAGGCCTACGCCGCGGCCTTCGACCTGCCGGCCCACCCGCTGGTCGCCCAGGGCTTCCCCTCGATCGGTTGCTGGCCCTGCACCGAGCCGGTGGAGGACGGCGCCGATGTCCGCGCCGGCCGCTGGGTGGGTTCGCAGAAAACCGAATGCGGGATACACACCGCCCGCGCGCCGGGCGCCGCGCCGTTCGTCGGCGGCGACATCTAGGGCAAGCGGAGCGCCGCCAGAGCATGCAGGACGCCGCGATCATCGAGCCGCCGACCAGGAGCCGCGGGGCCTTCTACGTCGAGAAGGTGACCTTCGTCCGCCACTGGACGGCGTCGCTGTTCTCCTTCCGCACCACCCGCGACCCGGCGCTGCGCTTCGCCAATGGCCAGTTCGTGATGCTCGGGCTCGAGGTCGCGGGAAAGCCGCTGCTGCGGGCCTATTCCATCGCCAGTCCCAACTGGGCCGACGAGCTCGAGTTCTATTCGATCAAGGTTCCCGACGGCCCCCTGACCTCGCGCCTGCAATCGGTGCGCGAGGGTGACGAGATCCTCATCGGCAAGAAGCCCACCGGCACGTTGGTGCTCGATGGCCTTCGCCCCGGGCGCAATCTCTATCTGCTCGGCACGGGGACGGGCCTCGCGCCCTTCCTCAGCCTCGCCCGCGATCCGGAGGTCTATGAGCGGTTCGAAAAAGTGGTGATCACCCATACGGTGCGCGAAATCGCCGATCTCAACTATCGCGACCTGCTGTCGCGTGAGCTTCCGGGCGATCCCGACCTCGGCGAGATGGTCGCGCCCAAGCTCATCTACTACCCGACCGTGACCCGCGAGGCCTTCCCGACCCAGGGGCGGATCACCGACCTCATCGCCTCGGGCAGGCTCTTTGCGGACATCGGCCTGCCGAGCCTCGACCCGGCCCGCGACCGGCTGATGCTATGCGGCGGCCCCTCGGTCCTCGCCGACCTCAAGGCCCTGGTCCTGGAACGCGGCTACGAAGAGGGCTCGGTCGCCAGCCCCGGCGACTTCGTCCTCGAACGCGCCTTCGTCGAGACCTGAAGGCAGACGACGTCTCCTCCCCCCTTCTCCCCTTGCGGGAGAAGGTGGCGGCGAAGCCGACGGATGAGGGGCCTCGCCGACGATTGCCAAGTGATGTCAGCCACCTGACCCGAAGCGTTCGTCGACCCCTCATCCGACCCGCTCTCGCGGCCCACCTTCTCCCGCAAGGGGAGAAGGGTCGTATCGATGCAGCCAACGCCTGTTTTTCAACCATCCGTGCGATATGTCTGCATTTGCAAGCCTGCGGGCGGGGGAGGGAGCGGCGAGAATTCCTCTACGCGGCCGCGGCGCGGGAGGCGGAGACCTCGTCGACCAGGCCGAAGGCCCTGGCCTCCTCGGCGCTCATGAAGTTGTCCCTGTCCAGGGCGCGCTCGATCTCCGCCAGGGAGCGGCCGCAGTGATGGGCGTAGAGCTCGTTGATCCGCCGCCTGGTCTTGAGAATGTCCTCGGCGTGGCGCTCGATGTCCGAGGCCTTGCCCTGGAAGCCGCCGGAGGGCTCGTGGACCAGGATCCGCGCGTTGGGCATCGAGATCCGCCGCCCCGGTTCGCCCGCCATCAGCAGGAACGAACCCATGGAGGCGGCGAAGCCCATGCAGAAGGTCGCCACCGGGCTCTTGATGTACTGCATGGTGTCGTAGATGGCGAAGCCGGCGGTCACCACCCCGCCTGGAGAGTTGATGTAGAGCGATATCTCCTTCTTCGGGTTTTCCGCCTCGAGGTAGAGCATCTGGGCGCAGACGAGGGCGGCCATGCCGTCCTCCACCGGCCCGTTCAAGAAGATGATCCGTTCGCGCAACAGCCGCGAGAAGATGTCGAAGGCGCGCTCGCCGCGGCTCGACTCCTCGACGACCATGGGGACCAGGTTCATCAGGCGGCCATGCGCAAGTCGAAGGCTGACCGGGAGATGGTGCGCCGCGCGGCGCGCCGGGCGCGCTCGTCGGCCAGGCTGACAACGAAGGGCCGGTGCGCCACCCGCAGATGCGTGCCGCCGTCGGCCAGCGGGGTGAGGACAAAGCTCACTTCGCTCTCCACCGCGGCGCCCGCCTCGCGCCAGCGATAGCGCAGACAACGCTGCGGCAGGGCCTCCAGCACCTCGCATTCGATCCGCCGGCCGTCGTCGTCGAAGGCGAATCGCGCCCCTGGCTCGGGGCGGATGTCGCCCGGCAGGAGCCACCTCGCCACCAGTTCCGGCTCGCTGAGCGCCCGCCAGACCTTTTCCGGCGCGCTCTGCAGATCAGCTTCGACGACCACTTCCTCGGCGTCTTTCGTCATGGGTCCATCTCCTCGAGCACCGCCTTCAGCTTCTCGATCCGCCGCGGCCAGAAGGTGCGATAGCGATCCACCCAGGCGGCGAGTTCGGCGAGGCCCGCGCCGTCCATCCGATAATAGGCGAACCGCCCCTCCCGCCGCTCGCGCACCAGACCGGCGCCACGCAGGGCGGCCAGGTGCTGCGAGATTGCCGGCTGCGAGACATCGAACCCCGCCTTGAGCTTCGAGACCGACAACTCGCCATCCGCCAGGCGCTCGAACACCGCCCGGCGCGTGGGATCGGCGAGAACGCGAAAGACGTCGGCCTGTTGCATCAAACAAATAAGCCACGGCTTATGCAAATGTGCAACGGCTTTTCGCGACCCTTCTCTCGCGGCGCGGTGATCGGCGTCAGAGGCTCGCGGTGGCGGCGCTCATCGCCGGGCCGATCTCATCGTGGACCACGAGGTCGGCGAAGGCGTCCTGATCGGTGGCCTCGCGGTTGACGATGGCGAGCCTCGCGCCATTTTGCTTCGCGGTCAGCGGCAGGCCGGCGGCGGGATAGACCACGAGCGAGGAGCCCAGGACGAGGAACAGGTCGCAGGCGAGGCTCGCCGCTTCGGCCCGCGCCATCGCCGCCTCCGGCATCGGCTGGCCGAAGGAGATCGTCGCGGTCTTGACGATCCCGCCGCAGGCGCGGCAGACGGGCAGGTCGCCGCGCTCGACGAACGGGGCCTTCAGCTCCGCCAGTTCATGGCGCAACTGGCACCCCAGGCAGGCGGCGTAGCTGGCGTTGCCGTGGAGCTCGATCACCTTGTCGGGCGGAACGCCGGAATCCTGGTGCAGGTTGTCGACGTTCTGGGTGATCACCGCGATGCATCGGCCATCGTCCACCAGGCGGCGGACCGCGAGATGGCCGGCGTTGGGCTTGGCGCCGGTCCAGCCGGCGGCGCCGGAAAAGGCCCGCCTCCAGGCTTCGCGGCGCTTCTCTTCGCTGGCCACGAAATCCTGGAAGTAGATCGGCTGCATCCGGCTCCAGACGCCGCCCGGACCGCGGAAGTCCGGCACGCCCGACTCGGTGGAGATCCCCGCCCCGCTGAAGACCACAACCGCCCGCGCCTTGGCGATCATCGCGGCGAGGGCGGCGCGGCGATCCATCCCGCCGCCCTACCTCGCCGCCTTCGCCAGCCGCCCGGCCAGATACAGGCCGGCGACCAGGCCGGCGAAGGGGATCAGGGCGAGGAGGTCGGCCCAAGGCCCAGAAAAGAATGGGTTCTGCGCGGTCATGAGGTCGGTGACCTGCTGGTTGAACCCGGTCATCGCCCCGGCCATGAAAGCGATGCCGATGCCGGCGATGGCCCCGCCGGCGATGTAGCCGGAGGCGACAAGCACGCCTGGACTCTTGTCGGTCTCGGCGACCATCTCGGCGGTCGTGAGCCTCGCCCCGGCGAAGCGCCGCTTCAGATGCCGGTCGACGAACCAGCGGACCATCCCGCCGATGAACACCGGCGAGGAGGAGGAGAGCGGCAGATAGACCCCGACGGCGAAGGCCAGGGAGGCGATGCCGCACATCTCCAGCACCCCGGCGATCACCCCGCCGAGGATGACGAGGGTCCAGGGAAGCTGGCGGTTGAGGATCCCCTTGATGATGTAGCTCATCAGTGTCGCCTTGGGCGCGGCGAACTTGTTGACGCTGGTCCCGTCTGGCCGGGTGCGGTGGGTTCCGTTGATGCCCGGGTCCACGAGCCACACGGGCGCGCCGGCCGCATCGACCAGGTAGCGTCCCGGAGGGCCGCCCACCGCGTCGGTTTTCTGCCACACCCTGTAGTTTCGAGGATCGCTCGGCGCCTGGGGCCCCTTGATCCGGTCGGTGGGCAGGGTGGGGAGCGCGGCGGCCGGCGCGCGCCACGCCGGCGCCGCGGCGCCGCGAAGCGGCACATAGACGGTGGAGGCGTCGTTGAGGGCGAGCAGGATCGGCCCCAGGACGAGCGCCGAGGCCACCGCGCCGCAGAGGATGGCGATCTGCTGGCTCCTGGGGGTCGAACCGATGAGAAACCCGGTCTTCAGGTCCTGGGAGGTCGTGCCGCCATTGGAGGCGGCGACGCAGACGATGCCGCCCACCGAAAGCGCGGTGACATAATAGGCCGGGCCGGTCCAGCCGGCGGCGAGGAAGGCCAGGCACGTCAGCAGCAGGGTCGCGACGGTCATCCCGGAAATGGGATTGGAGGAGGAGCCGATCTCGCCGGTGAGCCGCGAGGAGACAGTGACGAACAGAAAGGCGAAGACGACGATCAGCACCGCCCCGGCGAGGTTCATGTGCAGGGTGCGGAAGAGCATGATCGCCGCCATCAGGGCGACAAGGCCAAGGACGACGAAGCGCGGCGAAAGGTCCAGGTCGGTGCGCGGCGTCGCCGCCCGGCTTCCCGCCGCCTCGCCGCGCCGCGTCCGCCAGTCGGCGACCCCGCCGGCGATGCCGCGGGCGATCATCGGCAGGGAGCGGAAGAGGCTGATGATCCCGCCGACGGCCACCGCCCCGGCCCCGATGTAGAGGACATAGGCGCCGCGGATATCGTCCGGCGCCATGGTGGCGATCGGCGTCGTTCCCGGCGCGATCGGCCCGACGGCGGCGGCGCCGAAGAAGCGGATCGCCGGGATGAGCACGAGGTAGGCGAGCACCCCTCCGGCCGCCATGGTCGAGGCGATCTTCGGCCCGATGATGTAGCCGACGCCCAGCAGCTCCGGAGAGATCTCCGCCGAGAGCGAGCCGGCGGCCAGCGGCGCGCCGAACACCTTCTCGGGGATGTCCTTCCACAGTTTGAACGCCTCCATCGCCAGCTTGTAGATCACCCCGGCGCCGAAGCCGGCGAAGATGGCCCCCGCGCCGCTGCGCGCGGCTTCCAGGTCCTGCGGGGCGTCGGCGCCGGCGCGGCCCAGGGCGTGCTCCTGCGCCGTCGCCCCGGCCTTGAGCACCTCGGCGCAGGCCGTTCCCTCGGGGTATTTCAACATCCCGTGCTGCTGGACGATCAGCGCCCGGCGCAGGGGGATCATCATCAGTATCCCCAGAAGGGCCCCCAGGATCGCCACCAGCATCACCCGGCCGATCTGCAGGTCGAAGCCGAGGATCATGATCGCCGGCATGGTTACGCCAATGCCAAAGGCGATGCTCTCGCCCGCCGAGCCGGCGGTCTGGACGATGTTGTGCTCGAGCACGCTGGCCGAGCGGATCCCCAGTCGGCCGAGCAGGCGGAAGAGGGTGATCGAGATGACCGCAACCGGGATCGAGGCGCTGACCGTCAGCCCGACCTTCAGGACGAGGTAGAGCGAGGACGCCCCAAAGGCGATCCCCAGCAGCATGCCGACGATGAGGGGGACAACAGTGAGCTCGCGCAGGGCGGCGGTGGCGGGGATCAGCGGGCGAAAGGCGGCGACGAGTGGCGCGCGTGGCGCGGCGGCGCCGATCGAACCTGCCTCCACGCTGGTCATTTGAACGCCCCACCCCGCCCGCACTCTTCGATGATCGACCATAGCCGGCCCGCCCGGCGGCGTGAACGACCATCAACGATCCGCCGGCGCCCGCCCCGCAACTCTCTGGCCGAGCCGCGGTGGGAGGGTGAGGGGTTTCGCCGCCGGCAGCCTACGCCCTCATCCTCCCACTCGCTCCGCGAGCAGGCCCCTCCTTCTCCCCACGGGAGAAGGCATGAAGACGGGCGACGCGACCGACGCGGCGATCATGGCATATGCGCCCGCTCGAGGCGCCGCGATCCTCGCGGCGTCGGGCGACGCCGGACAGCGACGGCTGATTCATGCGTCCCAAAGGGCATGGCTGGAGTCACCTTGCCCGGAGGGAGAGGGAGGGGCCCGCCGATGCGGCGAAAGCCGCGGCGGTGGGCGGGTGAGGGGATCCGCCGCCCGGAGCGTGCGCCCTCATCGTCCCCCTCGCTCCGCGAGCAGGCCCCTCCTTCTCCTCACGGGAGAAGGCATGAAGGTGGTCGGCGAACGCCCGTGTTGGCTACCGAGCCTGCCGCCCGGCTACCTGCCGGCGAGGCGGCGGGGGGCCCTCCACATCGCCCGGATGCGCTGGCCGGCGCTCTGCGCCGGGGTGGCGCCGCGGCCATAGTCGTAGTCGTATTGATAGCCGTAGCCGTAGCCATAGGAGGCCTGGCGGGCGTTGAACTTGCTGAGCACTACGCCCAGGAGATGCGCCCGGGCCATGGCCAGGCGGCCAAGGGCGGCCCTGGCCTGGGAGCGGCCCGTCTGACCGGCCTCGATCACCAGGATCGTTCCGGCCACGACCGCGCTGACCAGCGGGGAGTCGGCGAGACCCATGATCGGCGGGCCATCGAAGATCACCATGTCGAACACGCCGGCCGCCTCGCCGACGAACTTGCGCAGCCGCCCGCCGGCGAGGAGTTCGGCGGGGTTCGGCGGCAAGGGGCCGGAGGTGATCACGAACAGGTTCGGCGCCTTGCCGCTCTGGATGGCCACCGCCAGGGTGGCGGCGCCGGTGAGCACGTTGCTCAGGCCGGTGCGGTTATCGGCGCCGATGAGCTTGTGCAGGGAAGAATTGCGCAGGTCCGCGTCGACCAGCAGGGTGCGGAAGCCCAGGCGGGCGACGTTCTGCGCCAGGGCGAGCGCGGTGGTCGACTTGCCGTCGCCGGGCCTTGGGCTGGTGACCAGCAGGGTCTTGGGAAAACCGTCATTGGTCGAAAACTGCAGCGCCGAGCGCAGGGACTGATAGGCCTCCGATAGTCCCGATCTGAGGTCCGCCAGCGCCTCCGCCGGCTGGATCCCGGCTTTCAGGATCGGGATCGACCCCAGCAGCGGCAGGCCGAGCTTGGATTCCACGTCGGCCGGCGTGCGAATGGCCTGGTCCAGCGCCTCGCGCAGAAAGGCGAAGGCGACGCCCAGGAGAATGCCCGCGCCGCCGGCCAGAAGCATGTTCAGCCCCAGCTTGGGACTGGAGGGCAGGAAGGGCGGCTCGGCGCGATCGACGATGGAGATGTTGTTGGTGGTGACCCCGCCGGCGACCCCCACCTCCTTGTAGCGCTGAAGCAGGCCGTCATAGAGGGTGCGGTTGGTGTCCACCTCGCGTTGCAGGATCGTGTACTGGATGCTGCGCTTGGAGAGGTCGAGCACATCGCCCTTCAGTCCGTTGACCTGCGCGGTCAAGGCCCGTTCATTGTCCACCGCCGCTTCGTACTGAACCTCGATCGACTTGCGGATGTCCGCCGCCTGCAGGGCGAGCTGGCGATCGGTCTCGGCGATCTGCGCCTTCAGCTGGCGCATGTCCGGATAGTCCGGTTTGAAGATGCTGAGGTTCTGCTGATACTGCGCCAGCAGCTTGGCGCGGTCCTGGCTGATCTGCTGGACCGTCGGATTTTCCAACAGTTCGCTGAGGCCCATGCCGGGCGTCCGCTGCGCTTCGCGCCACCGCGCTTCGGCCTGGACGCGGGTGGCCTTGGCCGCCGAGAGGGCGGCGCTCAGAGATTGCAGGTTTGCCGCCGCCAGGGATTGTTGAACGCCCGGGCTGGCTCCTTGGCCGGCGTCGTTGAGCTGGATGATCTGCTGGCTGGCGGCGTAGGCGACCAGTTGGCGTTCGGTGTCCTCGAGCCGGGCCTTCACCTCGGCCAGGCGCTTTTCCAGGAAGTCACGGGCGTAGGACGAGGACTCGTAGCGACGGTCCAGCGCCGCGGCGATGAAGTTCTCGGCGAAGGCGTTGGCGATCCTCGCCGAAAGAGCCCGGTCTGGACTGCTGAAGGTGATGGCCACCAGGCGCGAGCCCCGGTTGGGCTGGACGCCGAGATGCTTGCGCAGCAGGGTTATGACCTGTTCGCGCCGAACCGGCCGGGCCGAATCCGGATCGGGCTGGGCGGCGGCGCGCGGGTGGGCGGCCATCTGTCTTATGAAGTCGTCGTTGCGCGTCAGACCCAGGCTCTCGGCGACCCTGATGTCGAGGGAACGGCTGCGCAGCAGGCCATATTGGGTTCGGAAGAACTCCTCGCCCTCGACCATGTTGTCGATCGGCGCCCCGTCCTGCTTGTCGAGAACCTTGGTTCCCTCCCGATCGATCTGGAGAGTGGAAGCGGCGGTGAACATCGGTCGCATCAAAAGGCTCGCGCCCAGGCCGGCGGCGAGGGCGACCACGACGCACGCCAGGATCGTCCAGCGGTGCTTGAGAAGGGTTCGCCAGTAGGCGAGCAGGTCGACGCGCTCGCCCTCCTCCTGGCCGGGAAACGACGAATCCTGGCCCAGAGGCGTGAGCAGCTGCAGGTGAGGGCGAAGCCGCCCGCCCTGCATCGCCACGGGAAGCGTGGAGTGATGCCCGGACTCGCCGTCGCCTGAGGGAAGGGTCATCAGCCGGCGTCTTTAGATGTACGAGAAGATGATCAGGCCCGGGAGGGCTTCGATGACGCTATGCCAGAAGCGCTTTCCCCGCGAACTGCCCACCACCACCACATCGTTGCCGAATATTTCCGGATTGCGCGCGGTTCCCATCCGGATCGCTTCGAGATCGAAAGTCGCGGCTCTGGGCTGGCCGTTGACCGTGCGGATGATGCTCACCCTGCGAAGGTTCGCATCCTTGGCCGCGCCCTTGGCCATGGCCACGGCCTCCAGCAGGCTGGTGCGGCCCTTGAGCTGAAAGACCCCGGACTCGACGACCGCGCCTTCGACGCTGACCTTCTGGCTGACCGCCTCGTCCACCACCACCGAGACCTGAGGGTTCTGCAGGTATTTGGCGGCGAGGCGGGAGGCGATCTCGGCCGAGAGCTCGCTCGTGGTCTTGCCCTGGGCCGTCACCGCGCCGATGAGCGGCAGAAGAATCTGCCCGCTCGCGTCGACCTCGATCTTCTCGATGGTGAGGTCCTTGACCTGGAAGACCGTGACGTTGAGCGATTAACCTCGCCGGCGATAGTTTCGGCGGCGCCATTTCGGTGGGCGTCATCAGAAGGACCGGAGTCGCCGTTTCGCGCGTTGAAACGAGCGACCAGTTGCGCTAGCGTTCAGTGATTCATCGCCGTATGGCGTGAAGGGGTTCGGACATGAAAAAGATCGCCGCCGCCGTTCTCGCCGGATTGCTGGCCGCGGGAGGTCAGGGCGCCGCCCTGGCGCAGCCGAGCGGCGGAGACGGCCCGGGAACGCGGCCCTATTGCAACGCGCAGTGGCGCGACATGGTGGCGGCCGGAACAACCGGGAACCAGACCCGCACCCAGTTCATGCAGCACTGCCTGGCCGACAGGCCGCGCGAGGGCGCCTATTTCACCACCGGCGCCCTGGTTCTGGGCGGCGTCGCCGCGGGGCTGATCGCCCTGGAGGCGACCTCGAGCAACAACGACCACCCGGCCAGCCCCTGACTGGCGCCGCCCGCCTCCAAGCCTGAGGGCCGAAGGTCCGGCGTGCCGCGAGGGTCGGCGCCGGCGCTCTACACCGATCGCTGCAGCGTGCGGGCGCCCGAGGCGTTCGGCGTCCACGCCAGCGCCGCCAGCGGACCATGCCGGCTGAGCATCACCCGGATCGGCGCGGCGCGGCGGGTGGTGTTGGAGATGGAGATCGACCCAGGCGCGCACGCGGTCCCGGCCGGAGCGGACGTGGAGGGCTGCGGCTGGCCGGCCTGCGCGCAGATCACCTGCGGCGCGGACTGGGCCAGTGGCTATCACGATATCGCCCTCACCGACGCCGCCGGCGAGACGGCGCACCACTTCGTGGTCGTCAAGCCGCCGGCGGGGGGCTCGGGGGCCAGGGCGGCGCTCATCCTTTCGACCAACACCTGGCACGCCTACAACCACTTCGGCGGGGCCAACGCCTATTGCGACGTCGCCGCCCTGATGAGCGGACGCGCCGATCTCGCCACGGCGATGACGGGCGCGATCGGGGTGCTCTCGACGCGGCGGCCGTTCCCCCAGATGCTCATCGCCCCGCCGGCGGATGTCCCGCGGCTGGTCAACCTGCGCGCCCGCGGCTTTGGCGAGCGGCCCTGGGCAGGCGACCGCGACTGGCCCAGGCGCCGGGAGCTGAGCCCCTATGACAGCGCCGCGGGGTTCCTCAACAAATGGGAGCACGCCTTCGTCGCCTGGGCCGAAGGGGCGGGGCTGGCGCTGGACACCTTCACCGACCGCGATCTGGAGACCGAGCCCGGAGTGCTCGAGGCCTACAAGGTCGCGATCGTCGTCGGCCACAGCGAATACTGGACGGCGGGCGAGCGCGACGCGATCGAGGCGTTCGTCGACGGCGGCGGCAAGCTGGCGATCTTCTCGGGCAACACCTGCTTCTGGAAGGTGCGGTTCGAGGAGGGCGGGGCGCGCTTCGTCTGCCACAAGTGGCGGGGGTTCGAAGCCGACCCTGCGGCGCGAGAGAACCCCGCCGAGGCGACCCACCTCTGGTCGCACAAGGCGTTCGCCCGGCCCGAGGCGCGGATCACCGGCCTTTCATTCCTGTTCGGCGGCTATCACCGGCTGGGGCTGTGCGTGGCGCGGGGGCAGGGGGGCTATACGGTGTGCGACGAGGGCCATTGGGCGCTCGCCGGCGCCGACCTCTTCTGGGGCGACGTGATCGGCGCCGAACTACCCCTCATCGGCTACGAGAACGACGGCTGCCGCCTGCGCTATGACGAGGCGGGGCGGCTGCGGGCGGTGGCGATGCTCGGCGTGCCCGAAAACCTCGAGATCATCGCCACCGCTCCGGCGGCGTTCGGCGAAGCGGCGGAAAGCGGCTATGCGCCGCTGATCCCCCCGGAGAACCTGGCGGCCATCGGCGCGGAGGTCTTCGGGGACGACAGCCCTGCGGCGCGCGCGCGGCTGCTGCGCGGCCACGCGGTGATGGCCTCGTTCACACGTGGGCGCGGCGAGGTGTTCAACGGCGGGACGACCGAGTGGGCGCACGGCCTCAGGGCCGGCGATCCGTTCATCGAGGCGATCACTCGCAACGTGCTTACAAGGTTCGGGGCGTGGTGATGGCGGCGCGCGGCGCGTGGGTTGGCCCGGCGGCGTCCCTGGCCGTGGCCCTGGTGACGGGAAGCTTCGGCGGCGACCACGTCGCCCTGGATCTGGGACCCGGCGGCGGGAGGGTGGAGTTCGACTGCGGCGCCGGGACGATCGACGAGCCGGTGCGCGTCGCGGCCGACGGCCGGTTCTCCGTCGGCGGCCACATTCCGGCCGTCGCGGGCGGCGTCTCCCGGGCCCAGGAGGGTGGCGGCCAAGTGGTGCGGTACGTGGGGACCGCGATCGCCGACACCGTGATCTTCACCGTGGCGACCGCCAATGGCTCGCCATCGCCGACTTACCGCGTCCGCCGCGGCCAGCGACCCCGGCTGCTGCGCTGTCGTTGATGACCAGAATGGCGTCGGGCGATTGCCCGCCCACGGAGGTCTTTACACTTGATCTGATACGCAGTTAGCGTATCATCACCGCATGAGGCTTGTTCGGACCCAGACCTACAAAAAAGCCATCAAGAGACTGGGAAAGCTCGGCGCATCGGCGGCGGAGATCGCGAAAATGGAAGACGCCATCGCCCTGAGCCCCGACGCCGGAGAGCGACCAAGGCGCGGGTGGCCTTCGAAAGATGCGGTTCGGCTACGGCCGGCTAGGCAAGCGTGGCGGCGGCCGGACTATTTACTATCTTTTTTCAGGGGAACTCATCGGCCTCATCACCGCGTACGCCAAGGCGGACAAGATTGATGTGACCGCAGCTGAAGTGCGCCAATTCCTGGCGCTAATAGAGGACCTTTCAGATGACTAAGAGGACGAAGATCGGGCGCGAAATCGAGGCTGGCTTGCGGGAGCTCGTGGCGTACAAAAGAGGTGAGATTGGCCTTGAAACCCGCATCGTTGAGCCCATGCCGGCCGCCCGGGTTCGTGCAATCCGCAAAGGCGTCGCCACAAGCCCAAAGGAATTTGAACGCCGTTTCGGCGTGCCCGCCCGGACGCTCGAGGGTTGGGAGCAGGGCCGTCGGGTGGATATTGCGGCGAGCGTTTTGCTCAGGGTAATCGAAAGAGAGCCAGACGCCGTGGCGCGGGCGTTGGCGAATTAGGAACGCGGGCGCCTGCAAGCAACCTGGATATCTTGGCAGGCGAAGTCATCCGACGGCTGGTCCAACGAGCATATGGCCGCGCAGTCGCCGCTGGCGGCCGGGCGCCTTGCATTCAGGCGCCGTCCAACGCGTAGCCGGCGGAGCGGACGGTGCGGATCGGATCGGGCGGCCCGGCGGCGCCGAGGGCGCGGCGCAGGCGCCCGATATGGACATCCACCGTGCGCGTCTCGATCTCGACGCTGGAGCCCCAGACCGCGTCGAGCAGCTGTTCGCGGGAGAAGACCCGGCCCGGGCGCTGGAGCAGGAAGTCGAGAAGGCGGAACTCCGTTGGGCCCATGCGCAGCTCGCGGCCGCGGCGATTCACCTTGTGGGCGATACGATCGATGGCGATGTCGCCGTGACTCACCTTGTCTTCGGTCAGGCCCGGGCGAATGCGGCGCAGCACCGCGCGGATGCGGGCGCAAAGCTCGACCATCGAGAACGGCTTGACGAGATAGTCGTCGGCCCCGGTGTCCAGGCCGCGGATCCGATCGCTCTCCTCGGCCCGGGCGGTGAGCATCACGATCGGCAGGTTGCGGGTCGCGCCGCGCTGACGAAGCCTGCGGCAGACCTCGATGCCGGAGAGCGAGGGCAGCATCCAGTCGAGCACCACCAGGTCCGGCTGGCGCTCGTCGATGAGTAGCAGGGCCTCTTCGCCATCGCCGCTGAGGCTGACGTCATAGCCTTCCTTGCCGAGGTTGTAGTGCAGCAGGGTGGCCAGGGAATCCTCGTCCTCGACCACGAGAATCGATGCGGCCATCGCCGTGGCCGCGCTCACCGGCCAGCCGGATCGAGCAGGTCGGACTTGGGCCGGCCTTGGGTCAGCTCCGCGCCGGTGATCTCATAGTGGAGGATCTCGGCGATGTTGGTGGCGTGATCGCCGATGCGCTCCAGGTTCTTGGCGACGAACAGCAGATGGGCGCAGGCGGTGATCGTCCGTGGATCGGCCATCATGTAGGTGAGCAGCTCGCGGAAGATCGCGTCGTAATGCTCGTCGACCTCGTCGTCCTGGCGCCAGACCGCGATGGCGCGATCGACCTCGCGCGAGGCCAGGGCGTCAAGGACATCCTTGAGCCGGCCGATGACCAGCTCACCCATCCTCTCGATGGAGCCGGTCAGAGGCGTCACCGACTCGGCCTCGGCGATGACCATCGCCCGCTTGGCGATGTTCTTGGCCAGGTCGCCGCAACGTTCGAGATTGGAGCTGATCTTCATCGCCGCCACGATCCGGCGCAGGTCGTCGGCGACCGGCTGGCGAAGGGCGATCAGGCGGATGGCTCTGCGTTCGATTTCGAGTTCGGCGGCGTCGAGGATCATGTCGCCGGTGATCACCTGTTCGGCGAGGGTCAGGTCGCGCTTGGCGATGGCGCGGATGCAATCGGCGACCTCCGCCTCGGCCAGGCCCCCCATGCGCGCCAGCTGCGCGGTGATGGCGTCGAGTTCCTCGTCGTAGGCCCTGACCGTGTGTTCCGTCATCTCACCATGCTCGACATGACCTTATTTGGTTGAAGCGATTCTACGAGGCGATTGTGACAGGCCATACCGCGACACCGGCGGTGTTCAGCCGAACCGGCCGGTGACGTAGTCCGAGGTTTTCTGCTCGCGGGGATTGACGAAGATCTGTTCGTGCGACCCAGCCTCGATCATCTCGCCCTCGAACATGAAGACGACCTGCTTGGCCACCCGGGCTGCCTGCTGCAGGTTGTGGGTGACGATGATCACCTTGTAGTCCTTGGCGAGCCGCGAGAGCAGTTCCTCGATCTTGGCGGTGGAGATCGGGTCGAGGGCGGAGGTCGGCTCGTCCAGGAGCAGGACCTCCGGGCTCACCGCCAGGGTGCGGGCGATGCACAGCCGCTGCTGCTGACCGCCGGAGAGCGCCAGGGCGCTCTGCTGGAGCTTGTCCTTCACCTCGTCCCAAAGGGCCGCCTGGCGCAGAGCCCTCTCGACCCGCTCGGCCTGTTGCGCCCTCGAGAGTTTCTCGTAGTGGCGAAGGGGAAAGGCGACGTTCTCGAAGATCGACAGGACGAACGGCGTCGCCTTCTGGAACACCATCCCGACCTGGGTGCGAAGCCTGCCGAGGGGGTAGGATTTGGCGAGGATGTCCTGGCCGTCGAGCAGGATCTCTCCGGTCGCCGTCTGTCCCGGATAGAGGGCGTAGATGCGGTTCATGGCGCGCAGCAGGGTCGACTTGCCGCACCCGGACGGGCCGATGATCGCGGTGATGACCGCGGCGTCGAAATCCACGGTCACGTCCTTCAGGGCGTGATTTCTCCCGTAGTGGAAATCGAGGTTTCTGATCCGGATCTTGGGGTTCAGGGCGGCCGCTGCGTCCACGGCGCCGCCGGCGCGAAGATCGGTGGCGCTCGAGAGATTCATCGGGTGGACCTCTGCCGAAAGAGAAGGCGCGCCAGTATCCCCAGCAGGAGGACGAACATGGTGACCACAAAGGCGCCCGCCCAGGCCAGGGAATGCCACCGGTCGTAGGGACTCAGGGCATACTGGAAGATGACCACCGGGACGTTGGCCAGGGGCGTCTTCAGGTCGGCGGACCAGTATTGATTGTTCAGCGCGGTGAACAGAAGCGGCGCGGTCTCGCCGCTGATGCGCGCTGTCCCGAGCAGAAGCCCGGTGACGATCCCGGTCGTCGCGGCGCGCAGCAGAACCTTGGTCGTGACTTTCCAGTGGGGAAGGCCCAGGGCGAGGCCCGCTTCGCGCGTCGTGCCGGGGACGAGCTGCAAGGCCTCGTCGCTGGTCCGCACGATTACCGGCAGCAGGATGAGGGCCAGGGCGGCCGCGCCGGCATAGCCGGAGAAATGCCCCTCAGGCCGCACGATGAGGACATAGGCGAAGAGGCCCAGGACAATCGAGGGCGCGCTCAGGAGGATGTCGTTGACGAAGCGGATCAGCGCGCCGACGCGGTTTCCGCGCGCGAATTCGGCAAGGTAGATCGCCGCCAGAACCCCAACCGGCGTGGCGATGGCCACCGCCAGGCTGATCATCATGAAGCTGCCGTAGAAGGCGTTGAGAAGGCCGCCGTCCGAGCCGGGCGGCGGGGTCATCTGGGTGAAGAGACGCGGTCCCAGGGCCGCCGCGCCCCTGCTGACCGTGGTCCACATGATCCAGGCGAGCCAGAAGAGCCCGAACAGGGTGGCCAAAGTCGAAAGACCGAGCGCGACCGCGTTGGATGCCCGGCGGCGAAGAACGATGGGATTCATGACGGTTCGCTCATGCCCGCGCGCCCTCGAGCCGCCCGATCCGCAACAGCAGGAACTTCGCGGCGGCCAGGACGATGAAGGTCACCACGAAGAGCAGAAAGCCAAGCGCGATCAGCGACGAGAGATAGATCTTCGAGTCGGCTTCGGTGAACTCGTTGGCGATCGCCGCGGCGATGGAATTACCCGGCATCAGCAGCGACTTGGTGAATTCGTGCGCGTTGCCCAGGACAAAGGTCACCGCCATGGTCTCGCCCAACGCCCGTCCCAGACCCAGGAAGATCGCGCCGACGACGGCGGAGCGCGTGTAGGGCAGGCTCACCCGGCCGACCGTCTCCCAGGTCGTGGCTCCCAGGGAGACCGCCGCTTCCCTCAGCGCGTCGGGCACCGCCATGAAGACATCGCGCATCACCGCGGTGATGAAGGGAATGATCATGATCCCCAGGATTATTCCCGCGGTGAGCATGCCGATGCCGATCGGCGGTCCAGTGAACAGCGCCCCGATGATCGGCGCTGGGCCGAGGTTGTCGTTGAGCCACGGCTCGACGTGCAGCGACATGAACGGCACGAACACGAACAGGCCCCACATGCCGTAGATGATGCTCGGAATCGCCGCCAGAAGTTCGATCGCCGCGCCCACCGGGCCGCGAAGCCACTTCGGTGCGACCTCGGTGAGGAAGATCGCGATCCCGAAGCTCATCGGCACCGCCAGGATGATGGCGATCAGCGAGCTGACGACCGTGCCGTAGATCGGAACGAGCGCGCCGAACTGCCGCCCGACCGGGTCCCAGTTCGCCGAGTAGAGAAACTTCCAGCCGAAAGTCTGGAAGGCGAGGCGGCCGCCCCAGAACATCGAGAAAGCCGCGCCGGCGAGGAGGATGAGCACGAGCCAGGCCATGGCGCCGGTCAGGAGCTTAAAAATCCGGTCGCCGGCCCCGCCCGACTGCAGGCGCCGCTCGCGGATGGCGCCGGCCCCGGCCAGGCCGCGCCGCAAGGGTCGAACGTTGTCCGCCGCCGACATGCTCGTCCTCGGTGAATTCAACAGGCCCGGACCAGGGCCATCAATGCCATGGCCGGGCCAGTCGCAAGAGGCGCCGCGCTATTTGATCTGTGCCGCCCAGTAGGCCTCGATTCGTTTCACCAGCGCCGGCGGCAGGGAAACGTAGTCGAGCCGCGTGGCCTGCGGCTGGCCCTTTTCCATCGCCCAACGGAAGAATTTCAGCGCGGTCGCGCTTCGCTGGGCGTTCTTGGGGTGTCGGTACATGATGGCGAATGAGGTCGCCGTCACCGGATAGGCGTTGGGCCCGGGCGCGTTGGTCATCACCAGGTCGAAGTCCGTGGCGTGGGCCCAGTCGGCGGTCGCCGCCGCGGCCTGGAACGCCGGGATCGAGGGTCCGATGAACCGGCCGGCGCGGTTCAAGACCGAACCCCACGCCATCTTGTTCTGGATCACATAGGCATATTCGACATAGCCGATCGAATTGGGGATCTGGTTGACGTAGGCGGCGACGCCTTCATTGCCCTTACCCCCGACGCCGACCGGCCACTTCACCGAAGTGCCTTCGCCGACCTGCGCCTTCCAGATCGGGCTCACCTGACCCAGGTAGTGGGCCCAGTTGTAGGTCGTTCCCGAACCGTCGGAGCGGTGAACGACGGTGATCGCCGCATCGGGCAGTTTCACCCCGGGATTGGTCTTGGCGATGATCGGGTCGTTCCACTTCTTGATCGCGCCCAGATAGATGGCCGCAAGCAGCGGTCCGGTGAAATGCATCTGGCCGGCGCGCACTCCCTGGATATGCACAACCGGAAGGATCCCGCCGATCACGATCGGAAATTGCGCCAGGCCGGCCTTGTCGAGATCGGTTGGCGAGAGGGGCATGTCCGAGGCGCCGAAATCGACGGTGGCGGCCCTGATCTGGGCGATCCCGCCGCCCGATCCGATCGACTGGTAGTTGACGCGATCCCCGGCGATGCGGCTGTAGTCGCTCGACCACTGCGAGAGCACGGGATAGACGAAGGTCGATCCCGCGCCCGTGATATCTGCCGCCTGGGCGTTGGCCGCCAGCACGGTGCAGGAGACCAGCGCCGCCGCCGCCCTGGTCGCGATTCGCATCAGCATCCCTTATTCTCCAAGTCTCGGGGCAGGGGGAGCCGAAGCCTCGTCGCCCGCGAGCCCGCCAGGGTGGCCGCCCTTCGAGCCGGCCCGACGCCCTCTTTAGAAAGAACATGTAACGGGTTTGCGACAGCCGGCCGCCGCCCGACCCCGCGCGGCCACCGTGCCTACACACAGGTGTCACAAAACCCTGGTAGCCGGGCCTGACCCCACCGGGATGGGGCGATAACAGGCCAGGGGGACACTTCGAGCATGACAAACAGAACCTCGCTGTTCGCCGGCGCGGCCGCCGGCGTGATGCTGGCGCTCGCGGTCGGCGGCGTCGCCCAAGCCAATCTGGTGCACCACCGCCGGCCGCACGCCGCACCGGCGGTCAAGGACGCCGCGCTCGAGGACGAGGTTCGCGAGCTCAAGGCGCGGGTGGACGCTTTGCAGTCCTGGCGCGACACCCAGGCGGCCACGGCCGCCCAGACCCAGGCTCAGCTGGCCGAGGTGCGTGGCCAGCTCGCCGACTCTCAGGCCCGGGCCCAGGCCGCTGAAACGCGAGTCGAGGCGCAGATCCAGACCATTCCTTCCGATGTGAGGACGGCGGTCGCCGAGGCGGCGCCTAAGACCGACAAGCTCTACATCAAAGGCGTCTCGCTGACGCTCGGCGGCTTCGTGGCGGCGGAGTCGGTCTTCCGCAGTCGCAACGAAGAGGCGGACATCGCCTCCAGCTTTTCGGGGATCCCCTATACCAACAACGCCTTGGGCCACACCAACGAGTTCCGTTTCTCGGCCCGGCAGAGCCGGATCTCGGGCCTGGTGGAAGGCGATGCGACCCCGGACATCCACCTGGCCGGCTACGCCGAGGTCGACTTCCTGGGCGCCGCCCAGACCGCCAATTCCAACGAGACCAACTCGTACACGCCGCGGATGCGGGTCTTCTACACCACCATCGACTTGAAGCGGGAATTCGGCGGGCTGCACCTGCTGGCCGGCCAGAACTGGTCGCTGGCGACGCTCTACACCAACGGCCTGACCCCCCGAGCGGAGGATCCGCCGTTGACCATCGACGCCCAGTACGTTCCCGGTTTCGTGTTCGCCCGCCAGCCTCAGCTGCGTCTGGCCGCCGACTTCCACAAGCAATTGTGGCTCGCCGTCTCGCTCGAGAATCCGCAGACCACCTACTTCAACAACGGCCAGTTCAATCCGGGCGTCAGTGTGCTGACAAACGGACCGGCGGGTTCAGGCTTCAACTCGGTCAACACGCTGTCGATCAACAAGGTCCCAGACGTCATCGGCAAGGTGGCGCTGCAGGAAGACCTCGCCGGTCACCCCCTGCACTTGGAAGGATTCGGCGTCTACCGGGACTTCTATGCCCGCCTGACCAGCGGCGGGGCCGTCGGTAACCAGAGCGTTTCGGGGGGCGGCGTGGGCGGCGGCGCGATCCTGGGGATCGTGCCAAAGGTTCTCGACCTGCAGATATCGGGCATCTGGGGTCACGGCGTCGGCCGGTACGGGGCCGCGCAGCTACCGGACGCCACCCTCAGCGTCGATGGCTCGTTGCACCCGATCCGCGAATGGGCGTTGCTCGCCGGCGGTATCGTGCATGCGGGAACCAGGCTCGACGTCTACGGCTATGCTGGCGAGGAGCGCCAGGAACAGACCGCCTTCACCAACGGCAAGATATTGAACGGGGTCGGCAATCTCCTCTACAACAACTCCGGTTGCGACACCGAGGGTGGCTCCTGTGTCGGCAACAGCCAATACATCGACCAGTTCACTTTGGGGTTCTGGCACAGGCCCTACGCCGGCCCGTTCGGCAAGTTCCAATGGGGCGTCCAGTACTCCTACACCGAACGTCATGCCTTCCCGGGCGTTGGCGGTGCGCCAGTCGCCCAGGACCACATGATTTTCACCAGCCTGCGGTACTACCCATTCTAGCGTAGTCGCCCGGATGGCCCCGCGGACCCGCGCGGGCCAGCGCGGTCAGCTGGGACCGGCAGGAAAGTAAGCGGTAAAGGTCGAGCCCTCGCCTTCGGCGCTCTCGACGATCAGCCCGCCGCGGTGCCGGTTCACGATGTGCTTGACGATCGCCAGACCCAGACCAGTTCCGGAGTGCTCGCCGCTCTTCTGCCCCTCCACGCGGTAGAACCGTTCGGTGAGTCTCGGCAGGTTCGTGCGCGCGATCCCAGCTCCGCCGTCGGAAACCCTGAGAGCCATATAGCGGGCGCCGCTCGCCGCTGCGGGAGTGAGCAATGAGTGGGACGCCCGACCAGGCCTTACGGGTCGCAAGGGGTCCTCGAGATCGAAGTCCGCAGTCAATTCGAGGCTCACCACACCGCCGGCGGGCGCGAATTTCAAGGCGTTCTCGGTGAGATTTTGAACCACCTGCAGGATCTGGTCGCGGTCGCCGACGACCAGAGCCGGCATGGCGAGCGCCTTCTCGAAATGCACGCCCTTGGCGCGTGCCTGAGGGCCGAGCGCATCGACCACGTCGCTCGCCGCGCCGGCCAGATCGACCTGGGTGGATGGGGCCAGGTGCTCGCCTTGCTCGATGCTGGAAAGGCTCATCAGGTTTTCGATCAATCGCCGCATCCGATTGGCCTGGGTCAGCATGATCGGCAGGAAGCGCTCGCGAGCCGCGACATCGTCGCGCGCGTGCCCGCTCAGGGTCTCGATGAATCCAGTGAGCGAGGCCAGCGGGGTGCGCAGCTCGTGGCTGGCGTTGGCGAGGAAATCCGCGCGGCTGCGGACGCTCGCCAGGATTTCGGTTTCGTCTCTCAAGATCAGGACGGCCAGGCGCCCATCGCCCGTGTCAGCCTCCGCCAGGCGTGCGGCGCGCACCCGCCAGACCCTGGGCTGAACGCCGCCCGACTGAAACGAGGCTTCGCCGACGCCCTCGCCGAACAGGGCGGCCTCGACGGCCCTCAAGACCTCGGGCGCGCGGACCGCGGTGGTCAGGGCGCCTTCGCCGCGCTGGATGGGCAGGACCGCGCGCGCCGCAGCGTTGGCGAACAAGAACCGATGGCCGGAAGGGTCGTCGGCGTCTTCGCCAGTCACGAGCAGGACCGGATCGGTCAGGCCCTCGAGCATGGCCGCAAAGGGGGTATGCGGGGGCGCAGCCTGGGTTGCGGGCGGCGCATCCTCCGTGCGCGCCCGTGGCGCCGAGATGATCCGCGCCACAACGAGCGTAGCTGCGAACACTGCGGCAGCCAGAGCGGCGGTGATCGCCGGCCCCCATCCCAGGCCGCTGCTCATCGCCAGGGTCACCGCCAGGACGGCTGCGGCGGCGATGACCAGAACGAACAGGTTGCGGCGATTCCTGGCGGGGGCCATCGCGCTCGGCGGGTTCAAGTCCGAGGTTCACGCCGCGGACTTTCGTGGGAACCCTCGTCGCACGCCTGGTCGCCAGGCCCAACCCCATAGGCGCCAAGGGGGGTGGTTTCGCGCGACGTGCAACGGCGGACAAAGCAGCGCCTTCAGCAATTCGATGCAGGGTTGGGCGGTCGCCAAGGGCCTCAGGTGGGCGCCGCGAGGGAGTTATCGCACGGTGGGCCGACTCTCGCCTCGGACTCTATCAGGCGGAGCCCACGGAGTTCCCGACGTTGGTGAAGGTGGAGCTGAGATTCGTGCCGACCGTGGTCACCGCGCCGATGATCACCACGGCGATCAAGGCGACGATCAGGCCGTACTCTATGGCCGTCGCGCCGGACTCGTCCCGCGCGAAACGGGCTATTAGTTTCGCCATCTTTGTCTCTCCTCGTCAGCGCAATTCGACGCCAATCTGATCGGAACGATTTAAATGAAGGTGAAAGGGTATGCTTGCCCGGTGGTTCACCTCGATCGACTACTTGGACCATGCCGAGGCGCGATCTGTATGCTGGGCGGCCGGGATCCTGGTCCTCGTCGAGCGACGGTCCCGGCGAGCCGACGATCGACGCATTTTCGTCACCTGGCGAGGCCAATCTCGCTGGGCTGACACTGAGCCGGGGGGCCTTGGACTATTCCGGCGACCACAGAAGGAACGCCTGATGAAATATTGGATTCTCGCCGGCGCCGCCCTGGCGATCGCCGGCTCGGCCCACGGCCAGCCCGCGCCCGGCGCCGCCGTGCACAAAGCCTGCCAGGCGGACATCGCGAAATTCTGCGCCGCAACTCAGCCGGGGCCAGACCGCGGGCAGTGCATGCGCCAGCACAAAGACGAGCTATCCGCCGATTGCAAGGCCGCGCGGCTGAGCATGCACGCCGCCCACGGCGCGCAGCCCGGCGAACCGTTGATGGCCCCGGCGGCGCCCGCGCCGACGACCTCGCCGCGGACTTGAGGCGAACAGCGGCTCGCTCCACGGTCCAATTCCGCGCCGCCCCCGCTTCTCCCGGGCGGGAGAAGGGCCCCCGGCCGCGGGGCCAGGGGCCGATCCGCCCGATGGGCGTTTCGGGCTGAGCGCCCACGACCGAGGAGATCAGCCCTGAGGGCTGGGCGCTCCTAGGCGTCCCTTGCGCGCAGGGCCTCATATCATCGGGAAAGAAACCGGAAGGTCGGCTGGCCGACCATCCGCCGCCCGCACTTTGGCTAAGCTTGATCCACCTGCCTGTCAGCGGTCGATGCGCACCTTCATTCTCACGATCTACCATCGTCGGTTCGAGCGGACTTCCATTCTCACCGCTGAGCTTCGCGACGACCGCAGGGCGCGGGAATTCGCCGCCACCCGGTTGAAACAAGACCCCGAAATCGAGATGATCTCGATCTCGGAAGGCGAGCGCGACGTGGGCCTGGTCGAACGATCAAAAGGCAGGCATGCGGCGCCTAGCTGATCGATGGCGCTCGGTCCTCTGAGCTAGATCACAGACAAGGTTGCCCGCGACCTAGGCTTCCTTCGCCGCCCTCTCTCTGCGCACCTGTTCGGCGGCGGCCATGAGCCTTTGGGCGGTGTCGGCCGCCGATTCGGCCGTGAACGCGAGTTCCACGGCTGCCTGGTCGGAACTGATCAGGATCTCGCCGTCGACGACGATCACGCTGAAGGCGTTGGTGAAGGCGTCCAGGCGGGCGACGTGCGTCATGGCGTTCTCCCGTGCGGATAAGCCGGGCGCTCTGCATTGGTTCCCGCGCTGGCGGCAGAGTGTGTGTCGGTCGGCCCGCGCACATCGCCCCAACTCAAGAGGCGTCGGTTCCAAGGGCGGACGGCTCGACGTAGCCCTGTAAAGCTCTGGAGGCCTGGCCGAGAATCGAACTCGGGTGCGCGGATTTGCAGTCCGCTGCGTCACCACTCCGCCACCAGGCCCTGATCAGGGTTCGCGCCGAACCGCTAACAGAAGGGTCCGACGGCGGCAATCCATGCCTGCTCAGCGATTGCGGAGGGGTTAAGGAGGGCCCTATAACCGCCTCCCATCGCCATCCCTCCAAGGTCTCGATGAGCGCCGATCTCGCCTCCGCGCGGACGAACATGGTCGACTGCCAGGTGCGCACCCAGGACGTCACCGATCTTGCGGTGATCGAGGCCATGCGCAGGATCCGGCGCGAGACGCTCGTCCCGGATGGCAAGACCTACCTGGCCTACGCCGACGCGGAGATCGAATACGCTCCGGGCCGTTGGATGCTCCGGCCCCGCGATGTCGGCAAGCTTCTGCAGGCGCTGCGCCCGCGGCGCGGCGAGAAGGCGCTCGCTGTCGCGGCCCCATATGCGGCCTCGGTTCTCGAGGCTATCGGGCTGGCCGTCACGGCTCTTTCGCATGGCGACCTGCATGCGGTGGTAGGCGATTTCGACGTCGTCGTGTGCGAAGGAGCGGTGAGCAGCACCCCCGCCGCTTGGCTCGCCTCCCTGGCGATAGGCGGCAGACTAGGCGTGGTCGAGCGAAACGGCCCGGTGGGCCACGCGTTGCTCTATCTGCGCTCCGGCGCCGGGGTTGGGAGACGGATCCTCTTTGATTCCACGCCGCCGGTCCTGGCCGGCTTCGAAGCCGAACATCGCTTCGCCTTGTAGTGGCCGCGCCCCTGGCCAGGCGACGCGTGACGAAAGCTTAATCGGCTTTGGACTAGCGGCCCGTGGCCGGCTCATCCTATAGCCATCCTCGTTTGTTCAGACGGGCGGCGCGCCTTTTCTTTGCAGTCGCGGGTCGGGGATGGCGATGTCGATCAGTCGGACGGTGCGTGTCATCACCGCCCTTTGCGGCGCGGGCCTGGCGATTCCCGCCTCGTTGCAGGCCGAGACCTTGGCGGACGCGGTGGCCCTGGCCTACCAGAGCAATCCGACCTTGCAGGGCCAGCGGGCGTCGCAACGCGCCCTGGACGAAAGCTTTGTCCAGGCCCAGGCCGGCTACCGGCCCAGCGCTTCGATCCAGGCGACGGTGACCACCGACAAGAACAACCAGGCGATGACGAGCCCGCAGCAGGTGTTCACGCCGCCAGATCTCCAGACCTCGATGGCGACGCTCACCGTCACCCAGCCGATCTACACCGGTGGCTTGGTCGCCAGCCAGGTGACCGCCGCCGAGGCAGGGGTCCTGGCGGGGCGCGAGGGTCTGCGGCAGGTGGAGGAAACCGTCCTGCAAAACGTCATCGGCGCCTACGTCAATGTCAGGAAGGATCAGGAGAGCCTGGCGATCTCCCAATCGGACGTCACGGTCCTCAATCGCGAACTCGCCGAAACCAGGGCCCGTTTCGAGGTGGGGGAGATCACCCGCACCGACGTCGCGGAGACCGAAGCCCAGGTTGCCGCCTCGGAGGCGCAACTCTCCGCGGCCCAGGCCCAGCTCGCCAGCGACCGCGCCGCCTACGCCGCGGTGGTCGGTCAGAATCCACGAAATCTGGCGCCCGAACCGCCGCTGGACAGGCTCTTGCCCTCCAGCATCGATCAGGCTCTCGATCTGGCTCAGCGCAACAATCCGCAGCTCCGCCAAGCCGACTACAAGGAACAGTCGAGCGCGGCCAAGGTTGCCGAGGCCAAGGCGCACACCAGGCCGACCGTGGATCTGCGCGGATCCGCCGGCTACACCGGCGGCAACCTCGTCGGCACGCCCTTCGCCAACTACAGCTACGACCTCACCGCTTCGGCGGTCCTCACCATCCCTCTGTTCACTGGCGGCCTGACCTCGTCGCAGATCCGCGAGGCCGCCGAAAACGACAACGCCGATCGCATTGCCATCGAAACCACGCGCCGTCAGGTGGTGCTGGCGGTGGCGCAGGCCTGGAACCAGCTCCTGGGGGCCCGGGCGGGGCTCAAGTCCAACGAGGTTCAGGTGCGGGCGGCCAACATCGCCTTCGAGGGCACTCGCCAGGAAGCCCAGGTCGGCCTGCGCACCACCCTGGACGTCCTGATCACCGAACAGAATCTCAGCAACGCCGAGCTGGCTCTGGTGGGGGCTCGCCACGACGAATACGTCGCCGCCGCGGCGCTGCTGGTGGCGATGGGTGCGCTGTACGCCCAGGACCTGGCCAGTGGGACGCCCGTCTACGACCCGAAGACGAATTTCGACAAGGTCCGCCACTCCTATCCGTGGGCGCCGTGGGAGCACGCCGTGGCGGCGGTCGACAGCGTGGGCGCGCCTTCGGTCGAGCCGCCTCCGCCGCCAGCCCCCATCGGCCGTTGAGGCTACTTCGGCTCGGGAATTTCTGCCCAGAGGTCAAAGAGGCAAATTGCAGGATCGGCGTTTCGCGCGTAGCTATGGCCGACGGATTCTCCACCCCTGAAAACACGGGTTCAAAATCAGATGTCGGACCAGGCCGCCCCCGAACCCACCATGGAAGAAATTCTGGCTTCGATCCGCCGGATCATTTCCGAGGACGACGCTCCGGGCGCCGACGACGCCAAGGCCGACGATAGCCAGTGGCGCCCGCCGCCACCGGCGACCGAGCGGCAGACGCTCGCGACTGACGAGCGCGATCTCGAGGACGAGGTTCTGGAGCTGACCGAACGAGTCACTTCTGGACCGGCTTCACCGGCCGAAACCCATGGCGACGTCGAGGTCTATTCCAGGGACGACGCCGGGCACAGTGAGCCCATGGCAGAGCCCATGACGGAGCCCGAGCCGGCGGAGCCTCCCGCCTCGGCCACCGCCTCGCCCCCACCGTTCGCGCCGCCCGCCCCCGAGAGCCTGGTCGCCCCGGAGGCGGCGCAACAGTCCGCATCGGCCTTCGGACGGCTCACCGCGGCCCTGACCAAACCCGAACCGATGCCGGCGCCCGCGCCGCGACCCGACGGGCGGACGTTGGAGGATGTGGCGCGGGAGGTCCTGAGGCCGCTACTGAAGGACTGGCTCGACCAGAACCTTCCACGGATCGTCCAGGCCCGGGTTGACGAGGAGGTCGAGCGCATCGCGCGCCGCCAAGTACGCTAGGGCGGAGATCCGGCCGGGGCTTGCGCCCTGGCCCGCCGCCCTTCGAACACAAACTCCCTGGCGGACCGCCACGTTCGCGTCGACAAGGCGCCGCCGTCTCGATAGCACCAATGCTCGACAGGACCTTCGATCCCAAGACCGCCGAACCGCGCCTCTATGCTCAATGGGAGGCGTCGGGCGCCTTTTCGCCGACCGACGACCCGGCCGCCACGCCATTCTCGATGGTGATCCCGCCGCCCAATGTCACCGGTGCGCTGCACATTGGCCATGCCCTCAACAACACCTTGCAAGACGTGCTCATCCGTTTCGCGCGGATGCGCGGACGGGCGGCGCTGTGGGTTCCAGGTTCCGACCACGCCGGCATCGCGACCCAGATGGTGGTCGAGCGGCAACTCGCGGCCGAGGGCAACATCGGCCGCCGCGACATGGGCCGCGACGCCTTCGTGGAGCGAGTCTGGAGCTGGAAATCGGCGTCCGGCCGGCTGATCGCCGAACAGCTCAGGCGGCTGGGGGCTTCCTGCGACTGGACACGCGAACGGTTCACGCTCGACGACGGCCTCTCGCGAGCGGTTCGCCAGGTTTTTGTGAAGCTGTACAAAGAAAAATTGATCTATCGCGACAAGCGGCTGGTGAACTGGGACCCGCAGCTCCAGACGGCGATTTCCGACCTCGAGGTGGAACAAAGGGAAATCGACGGCGCGCTTTGGAGTCTCGCCTATCCCCTCGAAGACGGTTCCGGCGAAATCGTCGTGGCGACCACCAGGCCCGAGACCATGCTCGCCGACACCGCGGTGGCGGTTCATCCCTCGGACGGACGATACGCGGCGCTCGTGGGTCGCTGCGTGCGCCTGCCGATAGTCGGCCGGCCGATCCCGATCATCGCCGACGCCTATGCCGACCCTGAGAAGGGTTCGGGCGCGGTGAAGATCACTCCGGCCCATGACTTCAACGATTTCAAGGTCGGGCAAAGACATCGGCTGCCGATCATCAATATTCTCGATGCCTTCGCGCGCCTCAATGAAAACGCGCCGGCGCCGTTCCGCGGCCTCGACCGGTTCGAGGCGCGACGCAGGGTGGTCGCGCAGTTCGACTCGCTCGGCCTGCTGCGCGGTGTCGAGCCGATGCGCCATTTCGTTCCCCATGGCGATCGCTCCGGGGCGGTGCTCGAACCCTATCTCACCGACCAATGGTGGGTGGACGCCAAGGTTCTGGCCGGTCCGGCGATCGCGGCGGTGGAGGACGGCCGCACCGTTTTCGTCCCCAGGAACTGGGAGAAGACCTATTTCGAGTGGATGCGCAACATCGAGCCTTGGTGCATCTCCCGGCAGTTGTGGTGGGGGCACCGCATTCCGGCGTGGTACGGACCCGATGGTCTGATCTTCGTGGCGGAGACCGCGGAAGGAGCCGCCGCGGCCGCCCTTGAACACTATGGGCGTCCCGAGCCGCTACGCCAGGACGATGATGTGCTCGACACCTGGTTCTCCTCCGCCCTGTGGCCATTCTCGACCCTCGGCTGGCCGGAGCGGACAGCCGATTTGAAACGGTTCTATCCCACCGACACCCTGGTCACCGGCTTCGACATCATCTTCTACTGGGTAGCCAGGATGATGATGATGGGCCTTCATCTCACCGGCGTGCCGCCGTTCCGCCGGGTGGTGTTCAACGCCCTGGTCCGCGACGAAGGCGGGACAAAGATGTCGAAGTCCAAGGGTAACGTCCTCGATCCCCTCGAGATCGTCGACGCCTATGGGGCGGACGCCCTTCGCTTCACCCTCACGGCGATGTCGGGCCAGGCCCGAGACATCAAGCTCTCGCGGCAACGCATCGAAGGTTATAGGAATTTTGGCACCAAGCTTTGGAACGCCGCGCGCTTCTGCCAGATGAATGGCGCCATCTCTCACGCCGACTTCGACCCGGGAGGGGCGGCGGGAACGGTCAGTCGGTGGATCGTCGGCGAACTGCAGAGGTCGAGCGCGACGGTGACCGCGGCTCTGGACGCCTGCGCCTTCGATGAAGCTGCGGGCGAACTCTATCGCTTCGTCTGGAACGTGTTCTGCGACTGGTATCTGGAACTGGTAAAACCGATCCTCGCGGGCGCGGACGCCGGGGCCAAGGCGGAAACGCGGGCCATGGCGGCCTTCGTGCTTGAAACGGTGCTCAAACTCCTCCACCCGGTGATGCCATTCCTGACCGAGGAGTTGTGGGCAAAGACCGCGCCGGTGGGTCAGACGCGGGGATGCCTCCTGATCAGCGCGTCGTGGCCGGATTTGCCGTCGACCTGGATAGACGCCGCGGCGGCCGAGGAGATCGGCTGGCTGGTCGCCCTGGTGACCGAGGTCCGACAGACGCGCGCCGAACTGAATCTGCCGCCATCGGCGCGGCCGAGGCTCGATCTCATCGCGCCGCCGGATCGGGTCCGGGCGTTCGCTGAGCGCCATCACGATCTCATCGTCAGCCTCGCGCGGCTGGGCGAATTGGGCGAGGTCGGCGCCGCGCCCCCGGGCTCGGTGGTGCTGGTCGCCGGCCAGACCACCGTCGGTCTAGCGGTCGCGGCCCACCTCGATCTCGCCGGTGAGACCGCGCGCCTCGCCCGGGAGATCGCGACACACGACGCTGACATCGAGCGAACGCAACGCAAGCTCGCCAACCAGGGTTTCGTGGCCAAGGCGCCGGCCGAGGTCGTGGAGGAGAACCGGGAGCGTCTCGCCGGCGCCATGGATGCCAAGGCCAGGCTGGAGGCGGCCAGGGATCGGCTGAGCCTGCTCGCCTAGGCGGTTTACAGCCGCCCGCCCGCCATGTTCTTAGCGCCGATGCCGCGCCGCGCGCGCCCGCCAAGTGATTGCACCGAAGAAGGTAAAATGAGCGACGAAGCAGACGGCCAACCGTCGTGGCCCGCCATGTCCATCGTGCAGGCCCATGCCATTCTCACCGCCCCGGGGTCGCCTTGCGAGATGGAGGAAGTGCAAATTCGCGGAGTGACGACCAGGGTGTGGAAGAATGCTCCGCCCTCGCTGCGCGCGGTCGTTGAACTCGGGAGAGCTTACGGCGAACGAATCTTCCTGGTCCATGAGGATGAGAGGGTCACCTTCGAGGCTTTCTTCCGCGCGGTTTCCACCTTCGCCCAGGAACTCGCCGATCAAGGAGTGCGTAAGGGTGACCGCGTCGCGATCGTCATGCGAAATCTCCCCGAATGGCCGGTGGCGTTCTACGCCGCCCAGGCATTGGGGGCGATCGTCGCGCCGCTCAACGCCTGGTGGACCGGCCAGGAGCTGGAATACGGCCTGAGCGACTCCGGAACAAAGGTCGCGGTCGTCGACGCGGAGCGACTGGAGCGGATCAACGAACACCTCGGCAACTGTCCCGATCTCGAGAGGGTCTATGTGTCCCGCTCCGCCGAGGAGATCGCCAATCCGCTGGTGGTCAAGCTCGAGGCGGTCATTGGCGGGCCGCGGACGTGGGCGGCGCTTCCGGACCGGGCCCTGCCGCCAGCGGAGGTCGGCCCAGAGGACGACGCAACGATCTTCTACACCTCGGGCACCACCGGCAAGCCCAAGGGGGCGCTGGCCACAAACCGCAATGTCAACTCCAACATCATGGCCGGCGCCTGCTCGGCGGCGCGATCATTCCTGCGACGAGGCGAAACCCCGCCGGCGCCTGATCCGGACGCCCAGCGCGCGACCCTGCTCTCGGTGCCATTCTTTCACGCCACGGGCTGTTTCGCGATTTTGAACCCGAGCCTGGCGGGCGGCGCCAAGCTGGTGATGATGCGGCGGTGGGATCCGGTCCGCGCGTTCGAACTCATCGAGCGCGAACGCATCTCCTCCGCCGGCGGGGTGCCGACCATCGCCTGGCAGCTGATCGAGCATCCCCTGCGCGACAACTACGACCTCTCGTCGCTGGAGAGCGTGGCCTATGGCGGAGCTCCGTCGGCCCCCGAACTGGTCCGCAAGATCCGCGAGACATTTCCCAAGTCGGCGCCGGGCAATGGCTGGGGGATGACCGAAACCTCGGCGACGGCGACCAGCCACGGGGCCGAGGACTATGAGCACCGTCCCGATTCCTGCGGACCGCCGGTCCCGGTCACCGATCTGAAGATCATGAGCGTCGAGGGCGAGGAGGAACTTCCCGTCGGCGAGGTAGGCGAATTGTGGTGCAAGGGTCCCCAGGTGGTGAAGGGCTACTGGAACAAGCCCGAAGCCACCGCCCAGACCTTTCGCGAAGGCTGGGTCAAGACAGGCGACCTCGCCCGTCTGGACGATGAAGGGTTCTGCTTCATCATCGACCGCGCCAAGGATATGCTGATCCGGGGCGGCGAAAACATCTACTGCATCGAGGTGGAGAACGTCCTCTACGATCATCCGGCGGTCATGGACGCAGCCCTGGTCGGCATCCCCCACAAGACCCTGGGTGAAGAGCCCGGAGCGGTGGTGACGCTGAAGCCTCGGGCCTCGGCCACCGAGGATGATCTGCGCGCTTTCGTGGCCGAGCGCCTCGCCGCGTTCAAAGTCCCCAAGAAGATCATCTTCTGGCCGGAAACCCTGCCCCGCAACGCCAACGGCAAGATCGTCAAGGCGGAGCTGCGCAAGCTGTTCGTCGATAACTGAACGGCTGAGTTCGCGCCCGCGCCTCCCGGCTCTAGATTGGCGGCGGCGCGTCGGCGTAGGGCGGTGGGTCGGCGCCCTCCTGCAGGCTGCGTTCGTCGACCTGGGGCGCCGCGGGCCGCGGCGGCGCCTG
Source organism: Caulobacteraceae bacterium (assembly GCA_036511715.1). Taxonomy (GTDB): domain Bacteria; phylum Pseudomonadota; class Alphaproteobacteria; order Caulobacterales; family Caulobacteraceae; genus Acaudatibacter. The sequence continues at coordinate 117,684 of DATCBS010000012.1, read as the reverse complement.
CTCCACGGTCGGCGGAGTTACCGGCCCCGGCTGAACCTGGGTGTCCGTTCGCGGCGGGATGTCGGCCAGCGCTGGCGGATTGGGCCGTATCGACTCATCAGCGGCCTGCGGGGATGGCACGGGCGGTGGCCGGGGGGAGAGACCCTGGGGCACGGGCCGGTCGAAGCTCCTTCCGTAATTTTCGCGATATCCGCCATTGTCGTAGTAGCGCGGCGGCGGCGCAGGCGGCGGACGAGGTCCGCCGCTGTCATAGCTGTCGTAGGCCCAGGGTGGCGGCCCACCGCGATCGTAGCCAAAGTAGGCCCGCGGTGGGGGTCCGGCGCGATCGTAGCCAAAATAGGTCCGGGGCGGGTGCTGGGGGCGATCGTAACCAAAGTAGGCCCAGGGCGGGGGAGGGGGCGGCCGCTCGTAGCCGCGATATTGCGGTCGAGAGGGCGGAGCGTAAGGGTCGAAGGGCGGGCCCTGCTGTGCGCCGGCGGCAATCGGGGCGCTCGCCAAACCGATGACCAACAACAGGGCGCGGCCTTTCCAGCCGAGGCTGGCGAAGGGGGTTTCTGTCGCGACGAAGGACATTGGCGCTTTCATCGCGCTCTCGCTGACCAGTTCAACCGCGACCGCTCGCACGCCAAAGGCCATCGCGATCGCGGCAAATCTCGAAATCCCGCGGACCCCGTACGGAGCGTTCTTCCACCCAACGGCAGGAGCGGGCATGCCAGGAAATGCGCCTTGGATAGGCCAGACAACGCAGCGACTTCGCGGCGGCGCCAGGACGGCTAACCGCGCGGCAGACATCGCCCGCGCCGTATGTCGGCGCCGCGACGGGGGTTGCGGGCCCCGGCGGCGCTATGGCTCCAGCGGCGACCGCGCCGGCGATGGTCATGGCGAGGCCGAAACTCGCCCAGCGCGAAACCGCGATGATCGCAACGCGCTTCATCGGCCCGGCGCCACCAGGATCTTGATCTGACTCTTGTCGGTCTGCAGGCGGGAAAAGGCTGCCGGCGTCTCCTCGAGCCCGACAACTCCGGTCACGATTTCCCCATAGCGGGTGGCGCCTTCGGCGAGGTTGCGCAGGCTGGCGGCGAACTCCTCGGGGCTGTAACCGAGGACGTACCGAAGCTCGATCTCCTTGGTGATGAACACGAGCGGTTCGATCCGATCGGTCTCCATGCACACCCCGGCGACGACGATCCGCGCGCCGACCGGCGCCGCCTGGGCCAGCGCCTGGACGACCCCTGGCGTGCCGACGCATTCGAAGATGATCGGCCTCTTCACCGCCTGCCCTTGCATCTGAGCCATCAGCGCCTGGGCGCGGGTGCCGGGAACACCCAGTTCGGCCCAGGACGCGTGCGGCGAAATTTGCGAGGGGTCGACCAGCTTGTCGGCGCCCATCAGCGCGGCCGCCGCCCGTCGCTCGGCGGAAAAGTCGCTGGCGACGACCGGGCCCAGGCCCCTGGCCTTCAGCGAGGCTATCACCGCCAGACCCACCGGGCCGCACCCCACGACCATGAACACATGATCGCCCTGCGGCTCGGCTTTCGCCACTGCGCGCTCGCCCACCGCCAGGGGTTCGGTGAGGGCCGCGCGTTCCGCGGAAAGTCCGTTGGGGACCTCGTGCATCAGCGCTTCGCTGAGCACCATGGTCTGGGCGAAGCCTCCCGGAACGCGGCTCGAGTAGCCGAGAGTCTCGAATCCTTCCCCGGTCAACAGGCCAGGGATCGAAACCACCCGGGCGCCGGCCCGGAAGCGGCCCATGGTCTGGGGTCCGTTCTCCAGCACTTCGCAGCAGAATTCGTGGCCGAACACGGTGTCGGCGCCCTTCTTCATCTGGCTGAACCCGCCGAGACTCTCGGTGAGGTCGATCATCTTGTCGTAGTGGTCCAACGCGTGCAGGTCGGAGCCGCAGATGCCGCAGGCGAGCGTCCGCACCAGCACCTGCCCGGCGTCCGGCGCCGGAGCGGTCATCTCGTCCACCACCAAGGCGCCGTCGCGCCGGATGACCGCCCGCATCTCGAGAACCCTTCCCGCGCCGCCGAGGATCGCTGCAGCCCCGGCCGAGAGACAAGTTTAGCCCGTTCCTCTTTCGCCCCGCTAGGGTGCGTCGCCCTGGACTTGGGAGAGCAATTGCAACAGGGCGAGTTCGGCCCGGCGCCCGTGGCCGAGGAGAGTTCGCGGCAACCGCCCCACTTCAAAGCCGGCGAACACCGCAGGGTGGATATAGCAGGCCCGGCAGACGCTCGGCGTATTCCCCAGCAGCGCGGCGACGGCTTTGACACATTCTGTTTCGGCCCGCTTGGTTTCCGCGGCGCTGGCGGGGGTCGGCTGACTGGCGAGCGCACGGGCCGCCCACAGGGCGCCGGCCCAGGTCCGCACATCCTTCGCGCTGAAATCCGCACCCATGGCCGCGCGGAGATAGGCGTTCACCTCGGCGCTTCCCACCGCGTGGCGGACGCCATCGTGATCGACAAATTGGAAAAGACGCTGGCCTGGCAGGGACTCGCAACGCCGCAGGATGCGAACCAGGCGTGTGTCATGAAAGCTGGTCTTGTGGGCGACGCCGCTCTTGCCCTTGAACTCGAACACCGCTCCGGCGCCGGAGAGGCTGATGTGCCGCTTGCGCAGCGTCGTCAGGCCGTAGCTCTTGTTGGACTTGGCGTATTCGTCGTTGCCGACCCGGATCAGGGTCACTTCAAGGAGCCGGACAACGGCGGCGAGGACCTTGTCCCTCGGCAGGCCGCGGCGGCGCAGATCGGCCCGCGTGCGCGCCCGAAGTCGGGGCAGGGCGCGGCCGAAGGCCACCACGCGCTCGTACTTGGCTTCGTCGCGAAAGGCCCGCCACTGCCGGTGATAGAGGTACTGCTTGCGTCCGCGCGCGTCGCGTCCGACAGCCTGGATGTGGCCCCTGCTGTTCGGAGAGATCCATACCTGCGTCCAGGCGGGCGGTATGACCAGGGCGTGGATCCGCTCCAATGTCCGCCGATCGCGTATCCGCCCGCCGTCCGGGCCCTGGAAATCCGGGCCGTGGCGCGTGTCGATGCGGCGGATGCCCGGATCGTGGTCATGCACGTAGGCGAGGCCGTGGTCCTCGGCCGCCTCATCGAGCATGTCCCTCGCCACGGTCGTTCAAATTCCCTGCGACGCTCAGACCTCGCCAACGCGCCGCCCCGCGCGGCTGTTCCGTCCAGGCGACGTCGAGATGATCGCCTGTTGGCGTCGATCGCGGCGGCGGCTAGGTTTGCCTGAATGTAGAAGAGGAACGCGGCGCATGGCCCGGATACCGTATTTCGACACTGCAACGGCCACGGGACGCGCCGCGAGGGCCTACGAAAAGCTGCCGCCGCTCAATATCTTTCGGATGATGGGTCATGCCGGCGAACTCATCGATGGCTTCACCAAGCTCGGAACCCAGATCCTCAACTTCACAAGTCTCGATCCGATCCTCCGCGAGATCGCCATTATCCGGGTCGGCGTGCTCTCCAAGGCGGGGTACGAAGTCTATCAGCATGAGCGGATCGGCCGGCGTCTGGGAATGTCGGACGGGCTCATCGCAGCGATCCATGAAGGACCGGGGGCAGCGGGCCTCGACGAGGCCCGGCGCGAGGTCATGGAGTTTACCGACGACCTGGTCGCCAACGTCCGGGCCGGGGACGCGACCTTCCAGCCCCTCGAGCGGCGCCTGGGCTACAAGGCGCTGCAGGAGCTCACGATCACGGTCGGATATTATATGCTCGTCTCGCGGTTCCTCGAGACCTTCGATGTCGACATCGAACCGGCGCCGAGCGGCGAGGTCAGGGTTTCCGGCGATGGCCCCAAGGCCTGAGTCCCAGGTCTACCCGTCCTGGGCGTAGCCGAGGTCGCGGTTGAGTTCCTCGATGATCGCGCTGGCGGCCTCGGCGATCACCGTTCCCGGCGGGAAGATCAGCCGTGCGCCCGCGGCCTTCAGGGCCGCGAAGTCGGCCGCTGGCACGACGCCTCCGACCACGACCATGATGTCGGGACGGCCCAGCTTCGCCAGTTCCGCGGCGAGTTCGGGTACCAGGGTCAGGTGGCCCGCGGCGAGCGAGCTTGCGCCGACGACATGGACCCGGCGCTCGACCGCCGCCATGGCGGTCTCCGCGGGGGTAGCGAAGAGGGGACCGACCTCGACCTGAAAGCCGAGGTCGTCGAAGCCGGTGGCGATGACCTTCTGGCCGCGGTCATGGCCGTCCTGGCCCATCTTCGCGACCAGAATCGATGGCGGCCGCCCGTCGGCCTCGGCGAAGGCCGTGACCATCGATTTCGCGCGCTGCAGCCTGCCGTCGCCTGCCGCCTCCGCGGCATAGACGCCCTTGACCACCTCGGGCCTGGCCTGATGCCGACCGAACGCGCGCTCTAGGGCCATGCTGATCTCGCCCACCGTGGCCTTGGCGCGCGCCGCCTCCACCGAGAGCGAAAGGAGATTGGCCTTGCCTCGAGCGCCGTTTTCCAAGGCAGTCAAGGCTTGCGAAACCTTCGGCTCGTCGCGGTCCGCCCTCAGACGCCGCAGCTTGTCGATCTGACTGGCGAGGACAGCGGCGTTGTCGACCGCCAGGATCGGAATCTCCGAATGGACGTCGGAAACATGGCGATTGACCCCGACCAGACTTTGCCGACCGCTGTCGATCCGCCCCTGGGTGCGGGCGGCGGCTTCTTCGATCCGCCGCTTGGGCAGGCCCACTTCGATGGCCTGCGCCATTCCGCCAAGGGCGTCCACCTCGGCGATGTGGCGCAGCGCCCGCGCCGCGAGATCATGGGTGAGGCGCTCGACGCACCAGCTCCCGCCCCAGGGATCGATTGTCCGGGTGAGGCCGCTCTCGACCTGCAGAAACAGCTGGGTGTCGCGCGCGATCCTGGCGGAGAAGTCCGTAGGCAGCGCGAGGGCTTCATCCAGTGAATTGGTGTGAAGGCTCTGGGTTTGGCCGGACACCGCCGCCATCGCTTCCAGCGTCGTGCGCGCGACGTTGTTGAACACGTCGGCGGCGGCGAGGCTCCAGCCGCTGGTCTGGGTGTGGGCGCGCAGGCAGAGCGACCGGGGATCGCCTGGAGCGAAACGCTCGCGCATCAGCCTGGCCCACAGCAGGCGGGCGGCGCGCTGCTTGGCGATCTCGAGAAACACGTTCATTCCGGCGTTCCAGAAGAACGACAGGCGCGGAGCGAAGGCGTCGACACTCATTCCAGCGGCGAGGCCGGCGCGCACATAGTCGAGCCCATCGGCGAGGGTGTAGCCGAGTTCCAGGTCGAGAGAGGCGCCGGCCTCCTGCATGTGGTAGCCGCTGATCGAAATGCTGTTGAACTTCGGCATTTCCTTGGAAGTATAGGAAAATATATCTGAAACTATCCGCATCGATGGTCCGGGCGGATAGATGTAGGTGTTGCGAACCATGAACTCCTTGAGGATGTCGTTCTGGATCGTGCCGGCGAGGGCCGCGTGGGCCACTCCCTGTTCCTCCGCCGCCACGATGTAGAGCGCCAGCACCGGCAGGACCGCGCCGTTCATGGTCATCGAGACGGTCATCTTCTCCAGCGGGATGCCCGAAAAAAGCGTCCGCATGTCCAGGATCGAATCGATGGCGACACCGGCCATTCCGACATCGCCCCTCACCCTGGGATGGTCGGAATCGTAGCCGCGGTGGGTGGCGAGGTCGAAGGCTACGGACAGGCCCTTCTGCCCAGCGGCGAGGTTACGCGCGTAGAAGGCGTTGGAATCCTCCGCGGTCGAAAATCCGGCGTATTGGCGGATGGTCCAAGGATTGGTCAGATACATGGTGGGATAGGGTCCGCGCACGAACGGCGCGATCCCCGGCCAACCGCCGATGAAGTCCAGGCTCGCGATATCGGCGGGCCGGTATTCACGCTTCACGGCGATGCCTTCGGCCGTCATCCACGGCTCGCCGGCGCCCTCGGAGATCGGCGACTCGGCCAGCTCCGGCGCGTCGAGAGTCAGGGTTGCGAAGTCCGGAATGGAAGTCACGCCGCGAGCTCCTCGAGCGCGACCGGGGCCAGCGGCGGGCAGCGGCTATCGGATCCGGGAAGACTGGGATCGGGCGCAGCGACCGGGATCGGGCGAGCCGTCTCGATTTCCACCGGTTGAGGCGCTCCGCGCCTGAAGACCGTGACGCCGACGATCTTCGACTCGCCAGCCCGTAGACGCCTTTGAAGGTCTTCTCGGCCCTCGATGGTCCAGGATTCGATGAGGCCGCTGCCCAGGGCGCGCGCCGCGCCGCCCGCCGCTTCGATTTTCTGGAGCCTGGTCCACGCAGCCCTGGCTATGGCGGTCGACAGGGCCTCGAACGCCCAGCTTCCACCGGCAGGATCGATGACCCGGCCGATGTGGGCCTCTTCCACGAGGATGAGGCCGGTGTTTCGCGCCAGGCGGCGGGCCAGGGCCGCGGGCGGTCCCAGCGCATCGGTGAACGCGCCCAGGACAATAGCGTCCGCGCCGCCCGCCGCGGCGGCGAATCCGGCCGCGGTCACCCGCACAAGATTGGTCCAGGGATCGATCCTGGTGAGCATGCGCCGGGAGGATCGCGCCTCGATTTTCGCGGTCGCGGTGGCGCCGCAGGCGCTTGTGATCCGCCGCCAGACCATCCGCGTCGCCCGAAGCTTCGCGATCGATACCAGGCAATCGCCGTCCGTGGCCATGCCAAGGACGATGCGCCCAAACGCCTGTGCCGGCGACAAGCCGGCGGGCTCGAGCGCGCGGGCGTAGGCCAGAGCGCAGGCGGCGGCGAAGGCGACCTCGCAGGCCTCGCTCGCGCCGGCCTCATGCAGTGAGACCCCGGAAGCAAGAAACAGACTCGCCTGCGGGTAGGGAGCGGCGAGGCGCGCGGCGAGTGAGGCGCAAGCGCCCATGTGCGCTTCGATCGGTCCGGGGCTCGATCCGGCCACGGCGAACGCGCCCAGGGGGTCGAGATGAAAGCAGAGGCGCACGGTCGGCGAGGCCTTGGCGGCCGAGGCCAGCCACTCCGCGGCGATCCGACCATGGAATCCCGCATCAAGGGCTAGCGGCGCCAGCTCCAATGGCGCTCCTTCCAGGAGCCTCTCCAGGTCCGCCGCCGCCCCGATCGCCACCCCGCGCGCGCCGGAAGGATCGACAACGGCGAGGATCGAAGTCGCGCCGCCGTCCAGGGCCTCTCTGATCTCGGCGTTGGCCCGCGCGCAATCGGCTTGGCGCACCGGCGCGCGAATGTCCCAGCCAGACCCCGCGCCACGCGCCGCGCGGTCGAAGGCGGTCGTCGGTCCGACCTTGTCCGGGCCGTAGAGAGGCTCGATCTCAATGGCGTCGGCGGTGCGCGATCCGAGGCTCTCCAGCGGCGCCCCATCGAGGGTCCGATCGACCAGGGCCATCCAGTCCGCTCTGCTGGCGGGAGCGAATATGTCAGCCAAGGGGATCGACGGTTCGGCCAAGACAGGGGGAGCTTCTCGGTGAGCAGGCGGCGTCACCTGAGCCTTGCAGACCACGGCGTGCGCCAGGTCAAGCCTTCGAACTAAGGGCGAGACGTTTCACGCGCCAGTAAGCGATCGACGCAAAATTGACCCGGCGATGGCATCGGGAGCTGGTCAAAACCGGTGTGGATCGCACCTGGAATGGCCCGGACATCAATCCTGCCGACACCGACGCGGGCGAAGAGCATCCGCGCGGCTGCGCCTCGCCGCCGCCGTTCCGATCGGCGATCCCAAGTTCCTCGTCGACCTGACCCATGGCTTGGCCTTCGAGGTCAGCACCGCATGGCGCCAGGAAGAACCATGTCGGGGTCCGGTTCAAGACCTACCACGACCTTTCCAGGCCCGACCCCGAGGCCCCGCCGCTCCCGCGGCGTCTATGGGTGGAGCATAGGAGCCGTTAGCGGCTCAGCCGAGGGCTCGGGCCAGAATCGCTTCCACCACCGGACCCTTCGCGTCGGCGTAGTCCTGGGTATGGTTCCACGTCCGTTGGGCAAGTTCGCGCTTGGTCGCTTCGTAGAGCCGGCGGTCGGGTTCGTCCTGACGCAAACGGTCGCGGAAGGCGAGGGTGCGGCCGATCTCCGGGCATCCTTGGGAAAACACATGCAGATTCACCGCCGGAGTCTCGCTCTTGAGGAGCCGGTGTTCGAACCAGGTCGGCTCGCGGATGCGCAGGGTGTAATCGGCGCCCGCGAGCGCGGCCGCGTATTCGGCCTCCGCGGCGCTGTCTCGCACCACCAGGATGATGTCGATCACCGGTTTGGCGGCGAGTCCAGGCACGGAGGTCGACCCGACGTGATGAACAAAGAGCGCGCATTCACCCAGCGCCCCGCGAATCCTCGCAGCCTGCGCCTCGAAGAGCTTCGGCCACGCCGGATCGTAGGGTGAAAGGACGATGCGCACCGGCGGCGCCGATCGTTCGGTAAGCGGTCTGATCATCGCCGGCGATGCCTTACCAGGGCCTCCGCTGATCCGGTAGAGGCGCGACTTGACGCGGGCCTTGCGAAATAGATAGTTAGTCAACCTAACTATCTATTTCGAGTCGAGCGGACTTCATTGGCCTGCGCCCCGCCTTCAACGGACGTTCTCGCCCTCGCGGAGGAGCTTCGGCCCGCGCTTCTGCGCGCGTCCCGCCAGCTGCGCCGGGAGGCGCAGAAGGCGGGGGCGTCGGCCCTTGACGCCCAGCTCCTCAACGCGCTGCGCAAGAGCCCTGGGGCGGGGGTCGCCGAGCTCGCGCAGGGCGAGCAGATGACGCGCCCTTCGATGAGCAGCCACGTCAAGCGCCTGGAGGCCGCGGGCTGGGTGGCGCGGGACGAGGTAGTCCGCAGTGACGGGCGCCGCGTCGGGCTGAGACTGACTGGGCTCGGGGAGAAGGCGCTCGAGGCCATTCGCCGACGCCGGAACGACTGGCTGGCGATCCGTCTCGCCGCTCTGAACGAGGAAGGACGCGCCGCGCTCGCCGCCGCCGCCGGCCCACTGCGCCTCCTGGCGGGAGACCGGTGATCGACAAGACGGTGGCCGACAGGCTCGTCCAGGCGCCCGGAGAGGCGCTCGGCGCCTCGTCCTACATCGAGGCGCCGGCGCGGGAGATCGCGGCCGAAGCTCGCAACTCCGCAGGGGAGGCGCAGGCGCCGTTCTCGTCCGTGGTCCCGGCGATCATCGGTTCGGCTCTGCTGATGCAGACCCTCAACGCCACCGTGCTCGCCAACGCCCTGCCGACCATGGCCAGATCCTTCCACGAAGACCCGGTGCATCTGAATACGGCGATCACCGTCTATCTGCTCGCTTCGGCGATCTTCCTGCCGGTGAGCGGCTGGGCGGCCGACCGCTTCGGCGCGAGGCGGATCTTCGTCTTCGCCATCGTCGCCTATGCCGCCGCCTGCGCCGGTTGCGGCATCGCCCAGTCCTTGCCGCAACTGCTCGGCGCCCGCTTTCTCGAAGGCGCAGCCGGCGCGATGATGGGCCCCGTGGGTCGGCTCGTGCTGCTGCGTTCGACGCCGAAGCACAATCTCGTCCGGGCCATGTCTGTTCTGGTCATGCCCGCGCTGCTCGGACCGGTGATCGGGCCACCGATTGGCGGCGCGATCGTGACCTATGGTTCGTGGCGGTGGATCTTCTTCTTCAACCTGCCGATCGCCGCGGTGGGCGTGGCCCTGGTGCTGAGGTTCATCCAGGACGTTCGCGAACACAACCCGCCGCCGCTGGACTGGCCAGGGCTCATCCTCACCGGCCTGGGGATGGCCGCGGTCGTCTACGGCTTCGAGAATATCGGCCGCGGTCCGCTGCCGCCCTGGGCGGTGGCAACCCTGATGGCTGGCGGCGCGGTGCTTCTGGCGATCTACGCGTGGCACGCGGCGCGCACCGAACACGCCATACTCGATCTGAAACTTCTGAAAATCCGCACCTTCGCCGCCTCGGTGGTCGGCGGAGCTTTCATGCGGATGGGAATGGGCGCCACCCCGTTCATGCTCGCCCTGCTGCTGCAGATCGCCTTCGGCCTTTCGGCGTTCCAGGCCGGGATGATGACCTTCGCGAGCGCGGCCGCGGCCCTGGTGATGAAGACGTGCGCGCCGCCAATCCTCGCCCGCTTCGGTTTCCGGACCACGCTCAGCGTCAACGCCGTGGTCGTGGCGGTGTTCTTCATGGCCTACGCGCTGTTCCGTCCCGATACGCCGCACTGGCTGATCTACGCGGTCCTGCTGGGCGGCGGCTTCTTTCGCTCGCTGCAGTTCACCTCCCTGAACGGCCTGGCCTTCGCCGACATCGACCATGTCCAGATGAGCCGGGCTTCCACCATGTCGACCATGGGCCAGCAGCTCTCGCAGAGCATCGGCATCGGCCTGGCCGCGGTTCTGCTCCACCTCTCCCTCGCCCACGCCCATGTGCGTCACCTGACCGCGCCGATCATCGCCCCGGCGTTCATTGTCATCGGCGTAGTGGCGCTCGTCCCTCTGCTGTTCTTTCTTCCACTCCCCCAGGACGCGGGCGACGAGCTGCACGGCCGGGCCCGCCAGGCTGGTCGGCGGCGATCTCCCTTACGAAGAGCGCGTGATCACTGATAAGCTGACTGAATGTCGACCTCGGAAGGACCTGCCATGGACGCCCGCCTTCGCTTCAGCCGCGATGATCTGATGCAGAGCCACCCCTACGCGCGACCGAACGAAGCAGCCGGCTACCGGCTGCACGGCGGATTCACCGCCGACGGCGCCTATGTCTCGCCGCGGACCCTGGTGCGGACCCCGGCGGTTCGCGCCTGGGGCGACGCGCTGGAGCGGCGCGGCTGGCCGCTGATCGACGCCACCGGCGCCCTGCTGGCGCGTGATGGCTATCCGAGCCTCGCCCAGCACGAGATGCTTCTGCGGGCCGGGCTCGGTCAGAACCTGTGGGATTCGCTTTCGATCACCGGCATCATCGAGGGCCGTGGCCAGGGCCTCTGCACCATCGCCGCGCCGCCCTTCGCGGCTCTTGTCGCCGAACCACTCGTCGAGACGGCCACCGGCCATCTCGATCTGGGCCTGCTCTACGCCCATGGCGCGGACGAGGGCGGCGATCCGGCGCGGCCCGGCGAGGGAGCGCACGACGCCATGTGGTTCGCCGCCCGCGACCTCGTCTTCGGTGCGGGCGCGTGGCCTGTACCCGAAGCCCCGGCGAGCATTTCGCGCGAGGTCGAAGGACGCGAGATGCCGCAGCTTCCCGAGGGGTTCGAACAATTCATCAAGTTCCTGATGAACGTCCTGATGATCGAGATCCGCGCCGAGTCCTTCTTCGCCCTCTGCTGCGCCCTGTTCCGTAATCCCGAACTGTTCACCGCCCGCCGCGCGGAAGCGGAAATGGCCGCAACCCTGGTCGAGCGCATCCGCGCCGACGAGCAGATCCACGTCGGTTACCTCCAGGTGGTGATCAGCGAGATGCGCAGCTTCACCTGGAAAGGGGCTGACGGGACCGCCGTTCCCGGCAAGACGATCCTCGATCCGGTCTGGGAGCGCATGGTGGAATGGCACGGCAGGACCGAGCGGGAACTCGCCGCCGCCCGCAGCCGCGCGAACCTCGAGCCGCGCGTTCTCGCCGCTTTGGGCGAAGGTCCAGGTCGCGGCTTCCTGGCCAGGTTCGATGCTCTCGACGCGCGGCTGGCGGCCTAACCGGCGTCCAGCGCCACGCCCGCGGCGAGCACGCGCCACGCCGAAGGCTCGAGACTCTCCTCGAACACCGTCTCGAGAACGATGTCGGCCGACCTGAGCGGATCCAACCCGCCGGCGGCGGCGAGGTCGAGTCGAGAGAGCAGGGCGCTCCAGGCTCGCGCGTCGGCCCCGAGCCTTCGCGACAGCTGCATCAGCAGCTCCAGGTCGGCCGCCGCAATGGCGCGCCCGGCCGGGGCGCGGCGGCCGCACTCCTGAATGAAGGTCGCCGCGTGTCCGTCGTAGGCGTGCAGCCGACGGCCACGCAGATCCGCAGAGAGGGTCATTCGGTCGATTCCAGTCACCGTCCATCATCGCATAATGAAATTTTTTGATCAAGTGCGGATATTGCTTTTTGCAATTGGAGAGATTCCAGGCGGGCCAGCATGGCGATTACGCTCAAGCCATCGGGGCCTTGAACAGGCTGCTCTCCTGGCTGCATGAGCGAACGATGACGCCGGGGATATCGAGCGCCGAGGCTGAGGCACCCGGTCCGGGACGGATCCTCCTCGCCTTCCTGCAGATCGCCCTTTCCGGCTTCGGCGGGGTGCTTCCCTGGGCCAGGCGCGTGCTCGTTGAACGCAGGGCCTGGCTCGACGAAGATTCCTTCAACGAGACCCTGGCCCTTTGTCAGACCCTGCCCGGACCGAACGTCGTCAATCTCTCTATTGTCGTCGGGTCGCGGTTCGCAGGGGCCGTCGGAGCCCTGGCGGCGTTTGCTGGCCTGACGCTTGTCCCGGTGGCGATCGTGATCGCCCTGGGGGCCCTGTATGACCGGTTCGGAGACGTGGGGCGGATTCCCGGAGCGATCAACGGACTGGGCGCCGCCGCCGCCGGCCTGGTTGCGACCATGGCGGCCAAGATGGCGCGGCCCCTGGTGAGACGCCGGCCCTTGGGCGCCGCCCCGTTCATCCTGGCCGCCTTCATCGCCGTCGGTCTGCTTCGCCTGCCGCTGCCCTGGGTTCTGGCCGGGCTCGCCCCGCTGAGCGTGGCCGTGGCGTGGAGGTCGCGCCCGTGAAGCCGATTTCTGGCGCCCTGGGGACCCTCTTTCTCCAATTCGCGGGTCTCTCCCTGCTCGCCTTTGGAGGGGCGAACGCTGTCGTGCCGGAGATTCACCGCCAATCGGTGAGCGTCCACCACTGGATGAGCGACCGGGACTTCGCCGCCCTCTTCGCCCTGGCCCAGGCCGCGCCCGGGCCGAACTTCCTGATCTCGACCCTGGTCGGGTGGAAGGCCGCCGGCCTTGCCGGGGCGCTTGTCGCCACGGCCGCGATGTGCGCTCCCTCATGCGTGCTGACCTACTGGGTCGCGAAGGTCTGGGATCGCTACCGGCAGACGCCCTGGCGGATCGCTCTTGGCGCGGGCCTCGCCCCGGTCACCGTCGGCCTGGTGAGCGCCAGCGCCTGGCTGCTCGCCAGGGCCGCCGATCACGGATGGTGCCTCGCGCTGGTCACCGCCGCCACCGGCTTGGCGGCCGTCTTCACCAGGGTCAATCCGCTGTGGTGCCTGGCTATCGCCGCCGCGCTCGGCTTCGCCGGCCTGTTCTAGAAAGGACGCCGCCCGTGGACGGGTGTCGCCTCAGAGTTCGGACTTGCGCCGGAAGGTCCGGAGCACGTCCCTGGCCTGGTCGCGCCGATCTTCGGGGATATCGGCCCAGATATCGAAGATGTCGTCGCCGGCCTGGGCCGGATCGAGCTCCAGAAGGTGGCCGGGCCGGGTCTTCAGGACAGGGGCGATCCGGCGCAGCCACTTGTCGGAAAGGCCCCGGTCGCCGGATTCGAGCAGGCTGATCACCGCCCCGGTGGTGCCGATCGCCTCGGCGAGCTTGGCCTGGGTCATGCCGCGAAACTCGCGCCACGCCCGCAGGTGGTTGGCTTCTGGTGTCCTGGTCATCAGTGCATTATGCAAAGCAACGGACGAGTCGTCGTGACGCGGAATGCAATTTTCTGGCTTGCGCGTCAGATTGCACTATGCAATTGTTCGGGCATGACCGAGCCCAAGCGTCGCCTGTTTAAACCACAGCCTTCCGTTCCGGCCCGTCCGAGGCATTGGCTCGAGCGGAGGCGCGGCGAATGCGCTTTTCCTGTTGGCGGCGAGGGCTGGAGGCTGGTCGCGTGTTGCAGTCCAAGCGGGCGGCGAACCTACTGCCCGATGCATCTGGCGGCGGTCCGGGACCACGGCGCCCCACCGGCCGACAGCCTCGAGCGCGACCTTCGCGCCCTATGGGGCTGAGTCATGGCGCGCAGACGAAAGGGCGCGAAACCCACCGACCCGATGGAAGCGGCCCGTCTTCGCGCCGCCGAGCGGGATCGCGAACGTGATCCGGCTAGCTGGGGCGTGGGCGTCGAGACGCTCGCTCTGGCCGCAAATGACGCGGTCGAGGCTTCCGCCGACCTCGCGGGCCGGCTTGTCAGGGTGCGTCGGAACGACGTCTTCGCGCTGCTTCATGGTCGCGGCAAGCTGAGCGGGAGTGCCCATGACGCGGTCAGGCGCCTTCAGGCCGACATCGCCATTCTCCACCGCACCCGCGGCGGCGCCTCGGATTGGCGACCCCGGGTGGACGAAGCGCGCAGTCCGACCGCTTTCGCCGATGCGCGCCTGCGGGCGGGGACAAGGATCGAGGCGGCGCTTCGCCTGTGCGGCGCCGCCAGCGCGCGCCTGCTCACCGCACTCTGCGAACCGGATGTGGTCCTTGGCCGTCCCGGCGAGTGGCGCGGCGTCGTGCTTCGCGAGACCGACGAGAAGCTGGCCGACGCCCAGGGGGCGATCCTTCGCGTCGCCTGCGAGAACCTCGCGGGCGCCTATCTCGAACTCGACCGCGTCCGGCGGAAGGATACCGGCGCGAGATGAGGCGCCCCGCCTCGCCGGCGGTCGCCAACCGATCCATCGATTCGAGCCGGACGCGTTGAAGGTCCGCGCCTTGCCCGCGCCCCGACCTCGGACGTAGGGTCGGCCACAGGCGGAGCGCGCAATGAACACCTCTTCGGACGCCGGCTCCGCCGGCGAGGCTTTCCGCGATCCGGCCCGGCCGTTGGAGGCGCGGGTCGAGGATCTCCTCGGCCGACTGACTCTGGAGGAGAAGGTCTCGCTGATGGCGGGGTCCAGCTCCTTCACCCTGGCGCCGATCGACCGACTGGGGATTCCACCGGTGCGGGTCACCGACGGGCCGACGGGCGTGCGCTCGAACGAGGGGGAGGCCGCCACGGTCTTTCCGGTTGGCGTCGCCATGGCGGCCACATGGAATCCCGAACTCGTCCGCGAGGTGGGAGCGGCGATCGCCCGCGAGGCCCTGGCGCTCGACGATCACGTGGTCCTCGCGCCGACCATCAACATCGTCCGCACCCCCCTTTGGGGCCGCAACTTCGAGACCTATTCCGAAGACCCGTTTCTGGCCGGAACGCTTGGCGCCGCCTCGATCGAAGGTCTGCAGAGCGAAGGCGTCGGCGCCTCGCTCAAGCACTATGCGGTCAACAACCAGGAGGTCGGCCGAATGACGGTGAGCGCGGAGCTCGACGAGCGGACCCTGCGCGAAATCTACCTGGCTGGGTTCGAGTTGGCGGTGAAGCGGGCGCGGCCATGGACCGTCATGGCCTCGTACAACAGGATCAACGGAACCTACGCCACAGAGAACGCACGCCTCCTGACCGACATCCTCAAGCAAGAGTGGGGTTTCGATGGCGTGGTGGTGTCCGATTGGGGCGCGGTTCATTCCACCGCCGACGCCGCCAACGCCGGATGCGACCTCGAGATGCCCGGACCGGCCCTGTGGTTCGGCGAGCGGTTGGTGGCGGCGGTGCGCGCCGGGGAGGTCCCGCGGTGGCGGATCGACGAGTCGGCGCGGCGGATGCTGCGCTTGATTCTTCGCACCGGCGTGCTGGACGGCCGACCGGCCAGGAGGGGTGAGCTGCGCTCCCGCCGCCATCGCGAGATCGCAGCCAGGGCGGCGGAGGAGGCGGTGGTCCTGCTGAAGAACGTGGGCGAGCTGTTGCCGCTCGATGCGAAGGCGCTGCGATCCCTGGCCGTGATCGGGCCGAACGCGGCGGCGCGGCGGATCCAGGGCGGCGGCTCTTCCCAGGTGCGCGCCGGCCGCCAGACCTCGATACTTCAGGCGATCGGCGAGCTGGTCGGTGGCGCATGCGAGGTGCTCCACGGCGAAGGCGGCGACAACGAGCCCGTGCCGCCCACGGCGCGCCCGGCGCTTTTCAGTCCGGACGAGGCGCGTTCCGAGCAAGGCCTGACTTGTGAATACTTCGCCGATCGGGGATTTTCTCGGGCCCCCTATCGATCGCGGCCGGAACGACAGATCGGCAAGCTGGTCTCCACGGTGTCGGCCACCGGGATGGGCGAGGGCCTGGGCGCGTTGCGCTGGAGCGGATGGTTCTGGCCGCAGCGCGACGGGCGCCATGAGTTTTCGCTGCGGGCGCCGGGCGAGGCGCGATTGGTGCTGGACGGAGAGGTTCTCATCGACGCAGCCACCCCCGGTCGGGCGGACACGATGGATGTCGCCGGCCAGACGGCGGTTCGCAAGATCGCCGCGGTCCGCCTCGCGGGGCGCAAGGGTTACCCGATCACGATAGAATACGTCAGACCCCCCGACACCGCCGAGCTTCGCTGGGAATTCATCGGCGTGGGGTTGCGCCAGCCAACCGGAAGCGTCGCTGAGGCGGCCGCGCTTGCGGCTGGGGCGGATGCCGCCATCGTCGTGATCGGCGCCTCTTCGGCGAGCGAAGCAGAGGGATACGACCGCGACAGCCTCGACCTTCCGGGCGACCAGAACGCCCTGGTGGAGGCAGTGCTGGCCGCCAATCCGCGGACGGTGGTCGTGATGACCAATGGCGCGCCCTACGCCTTGCCGTGGATCGACCATGCGCCCGCGGTGGTGGAGGCCTGGCTTGGCGGCGAGGAGGGACCGGACGCGGTCGCCCGGATTCTTTTCGGCAAGGCCGAGCCCTCCGGCCGGCTGCCGGTGAGTTTTCCCCGGCGGATCGAAGATTCTCCCGCCCACGCCTACTACCCCGGGGGCGCCGAGGCTTACTACGGCGAGGGCCTGTTCGTCGGCTATAGGCACTTCGACCGCGCCGCGGAAGCTCCGATGTTTCCTTTCGGCTTCGGCCTTTCCTACACCCGCTTCGTCTATTCGGATGTCGCCGCCTCCGAAGAGGCGAGGGCCGGCGATCATGTCGAGGTCAGCTTCACCCTGACCAATGTTGGCCAGAGGAGCGGCAAGGAGACCGCCCAGCTCTATGTCCGGCCGCGCGGGCCGTCGCTCGAACGGCCGGTGAAGGAGCTGAAGGGCTTCATCAAGGTTGCGCTCGGGCCCGGCGAGGACCGCCGGATCACCCTCACCCTCGATGCCCGCGCCTTTTCATTCTACGACCCGGCGAAGAAGACGTGGGTGGCGGAGCCGGGCGCCTACGACCTGCTGATCGGCGCCTCGGCGGCGGACATCGAGCTTCAGGCGACGGTGCGGCTGGAGCCCTAGATGCCGCGAGGTGCGGTTCTGGGCATGGACAACGCGGTGTTCCACTACGGCGCACGCCGAGTGTTCGACCATGTCTCATTTCTTCTGGATGCCGCCAGGACCGCCCTGGTCGGGGAGAATGGGGCCGGCAAGTCGACCCTGCTCAAATGTCTGACCGGAGAGCTGGAGCTGAATGCGGGCAAACTCATCCGCTCCCGCGGTCTGCGCATCGCCTCTGTGCCGCAGGAGGTCCCCGCGCAGCTCGACGCGCTGGGGGTCCGCGACATACTGCGACGATCGCTCGAGCGGGCGGGTTCTTCCGGGGACGATTGGCGGATCGATATTCTTCTGGGCGAGATCGGCCTGGACCCGGTGGCCGCCGGCGGACTGTTCGGCGCCCTTTCCGGGGGCTGGCGCCGCCTCGTCCTGATCGCGGCGGCGGCGCGGCTGGAAGATCCGGACATCCTGATCCTCGACGAACCCACCAACCATCTGGACGTGGCCAACATCAACACCCTCGAGCGCTGGCTCTGCGAGGACATCGCCCTGCCGATGCTGATCGTCTCGCACGATCGCGAATTCCTCAATCACGTCACCAGCCGCACCCTCTTTCTGCGCTCCGATGGAATTCACGCCTTCAAGGCGCCCTTCGCGGTCGCCCGCGAGGCGCTGATCCGCCGCGATCTCGCCGCTGCGTCGCGGCGCAGGCTGGAGGCGAAGGAAGTCAAGCGCCTGGAAAAGGTCGCCGCCCGCTATCACGTCTGGGGGATCAAGAACCCGGCCTTCCACAAGCGCCAGAAGGCGACCGAGACGCGCATCCGGCACATCGAGGCGGCCAAGACTCAGGTCTGGGCCGCGCGTGATCGGCGCCTGGAACTCAGCGATGCGGAGATCGAGGCAAAGGTCGCCCTGCGCATCGAGGATCTCGGGGTGGAGACCCCGGCCGGGCGAAGGCTCGTCACCATCGATCGGCTCGCTATCGCCGCGGGGGATCGGGTCGCGGTCCTTGGAGCGAACGGCGCCGGCAAGTCGACCCTCCTTTCCACCCTTGCCGCCGCCTACGATCCGATGGCCGAGCACTACGACGGCAAGGCCGCTGTGCGTTTCAATCCGGCCTGCAAGCTGGTGCGGTTCGAACAGTCGATGACCGATCTGCCGCTGCAGATCAGCCCGCTCGAATATCTGATCGACGCCCAAGGGGCGACGCGGAAGGACGCCACGCGCCTTCTGGCCCAGGCGGGCTTCGCCTTCACCCGTATCGCCGAGCCCATCGCGCTCCTCAGCCATGGAGAGCGGGCGCGCCTCATATTCCTCAAGATGAAGCTATTGAGGCCGAATGTTTATCTATTGGACGAGCCTACCAGCCACCTCGACATCGAAGGCCAGGAGGATCTCGAGGCGCAGCTCGAAGAGACCGAGGTGTCCTGCATCTTCGTCTCGCACGATCGCTACTTCACCCGCACGGCCGCCACTCGGTTCATGGAAATCCGCAAGGGTCGACTGATCGAGGTGGAAAGCGCCGACGAATTCTTCGACGCCCAGCGCTGAGTGATCGCCGGCCGGGACCCGGAAGGAAAGCCCAGGTGGGGTTGTTCATCTTCGCTGCTTCACGCGGCCCGACCCGAACCCCTCGACTAGCCGCCGACGATTTCGGCCTCCACCTGCGCCAACCGGTCTTTGCCGAAGAACAACTCGTCGCCGACGAAGAAGCTCGGGCTGCCGAAGACGCCGCGCGCGATGGCGTCGGTGGTGGTGGCGATGAGGCGATCCTTCACCGTCTGCTCCCGCGTCAGTTCGATCAGGCGCCGCGAGGGCAGGCCGGCGGCGGCGAGGGTTTCGGCGACCACGGCCGGATCGTCCATCTTGCGGCCGTGCTCCCACATCGCGGCGAAGACTGTTTCCACGTAAGTGGCGAACAGGCCCAGGGTCTCGGCGGCGACCGCGCCGCGCATGATCATCAAGGTGTTGACCGGAAAGTGCGGGTTGGGCCGGTAGCGGGAGAGTCCGTGGAGGGCCACGAAGCGGCGCGTCTCCACGCCTTCGTAGGCCAGTTTGCTCGGGATGGCGGCGAACGCCTCCATCGGCGAGCGGTTGCCGGTGGCCTTGAACACGCCTCCGAGCAGAACGGGAATATAGACAAAGCGCGCGCCGGTCCGTGCTTCGATGGCCGGGATCACCTTGTGGGCGAGATAGGCGTTGGGACTGCCGAAATCGAAAAGGAACTCTGGGTTCGCGCTTGCCATCACCACCGTTCCGCAAAGGGGCGAAGATCGAGTTCGAAGGTCCACGCATCGCGGCTCTGCTGGTGCAGATCCCAATAGGCCCGGGCGATCGAGGATGGCTCCATCAGGGTGTCGGGCGGAAGATCGGCCAGCGCCGCGTCACCGCGAGCGGCGGCGATGCGCTGGCGCACGAAGGCGGTGTCGACTCCGGCGTCGATGATGAGGTGCGCGACATGGATGTTCCTGGGTCCCAGTTCGCGGGCCATGGCCTGGGCGACGGCGCGAAGTCCCGCCTTGGCGCTGGCGAAGGCCGCGTAGCCGACGCCGCCACGCAACGAGGCGGTGGCGCCGGTGAAGAAGATCGAGCCGCCGCCGCGCTCCAGCATCCTGCGCGCCGCCTCGCGGCCGGTGAGGAAACCGGCTTCGCACGCCATCTCCCACACCTTGCGGAACACTCTCGAGGTCGTTTCGGTGATCGGGAAGTTGACGTTGGCGCCGATGTTGAACACCACGACCTCCAGCGGCTGGTCGGCGTCGGCCTCCCCCAGGAAAGCCCCAACCTGGTCCTCCTGGCGCGCATCGAGGCCGCGGCCCTCGAAGGCGCCGCCGGCCGCTTCGATCTTCGCCTGCAGGGACGCCAGCCGCTCGCCATCGCGGCGGCCGCCGAACACCCGATAACCCCCGGCGGCGAACCGCTCGGCGATGGCCGCGCCGATGAAATCGCCGGCCCCGACGACGGCGACCGACGCCTTGGGCGATGCGCGGCGCGCGGGTCGCGTCATAGGGGTCTATCTCCAGCCACGGTTGTGCAGTGCATCACCCGGCGGTGGCCGTCGTAGCCGCCGGTGGCGATGTGCGGCAGACGGCGATTGTCGCACATGACGAGCATGTCGGCGCGCAATCGGTGGCGATGACGAAGACCTCGCTTGTCATGATCGCGGGCGGCCTCTCCTGGAAGCTCCTGTCGGAGCGCCAGGCGCTCCCGAACGGACTGGCCGTCTCGTCTCGTTCGCGGCGCACCTCGAGGACGTGGGGATGCCCAGCCAGGGGGGCGACTTGGGATCGACGCCGAGGTCTCCGAACTGCAGGGTGAAGGCCTCGAGCTGATCGTGGCTCATTGGCTGGTCGGGAAACGCAATCACGCCGTGCTCGGCGAAGGCGGCCTTGACCGCGTCCAAGGTCCGCCATTGCAGGGCCGCGCCGAGATCCACGCCGCCGATCTCGGCGCCGAATCCCCTGCCGGAGGCGGTGACGGACATCGTCGAGGTCGGCGAGCCACCAGGGTGCCGGCGCCAGAGGTCACCGACTGTCGGCGCGGATGACTTCATGGTGTCGGATCACCTCGCGCACGAGGAAGTTGAGAAACTTCTCGGCGAGCTCCGGGTCGAGATCGGCGGTGATCGCCAGCGATCGCAGTCGGGCGATTTGCTGGGTCTCGCGCAATGGGTCCGCCGGCGGGAGGTCCAGCCGCGCCTTGAGCTTGCCGACCTTGCGGGTGCATTTGAAACGCTCGGCGAGCAGGTGCAGGATCGCGGCGTCGATATTGTCGATCGAGTGACGCAGTTCCGCCAGTTCGGCCGGTGTGGTCTGAGGGTTTCGAAGCGCCTGGGACATGGCAAAGCCAGTGGTCGCGGGGAACGGTCTCGAGGTCAAGCCCGGAGCGGAGTCGGCCGCGATCCATGGCTGGGGACCTTGAACGCCAACGGCGCGGCGCTGCGCCTCGCCGTTCACATCGAGCAAGGGGCCGGCGGCGCCTATGCTGCGAGGGTCGATGGGGAGACAATGTCCCCACATGCCCTCGCTCGCATCTCCGCACGGATCCCGGTGGAGATGCGGCCCTAGCGGTCAAGCCGCCGATGAACGGCCGTCATGAAGCCCACTGGCAGACCAAGGACGCTCATGCGGACCGACTTCAGAGCGAGGTCAGGCTGGAGCAGGGTGAATCGCGTGAAGAATCTGGGCGCCGCGATTCCGCGGGCGCGGCCGAAATCCCGGTGAAAGGAAAGAGCGTAGTCGTCGCCGATTCGCCGTCCTACGATGCGTGAACCGGCGGTGGCCTCGGCCGCCAGGTACTGATCGTCGGCGCCACGGGTCATCGCCCAGCGCCAGACGTCGACCTCGCCGTCGTCATAGGTGAAGGTCTCGTCGAAGTGGATCGCCTCATAGGCGGGATGGCTCGAGCCTTCGGTGATGATCTCGCATCGCCGCGTCACCCGGCCCAGGGGATCCCTGACAATGCCGGCGCCCTCGGTGCGGCCCAGGAAGAACACTTCGGGTCGGAATCGGGTCTCGCTGAGCGATGTCGTCCGAGCGTCCACGCCGCCTCCGAAGGACTGTCGCGCACAAAATACGAACTTCGCGGCGCGCGGCACAGATCACCGATTGTCGCGGCCCCCTCGTTCGCCTCTATTGCCCGTCGCCGGCCCGGCTTGGACCCGCCGCAAAGGACTATCGCCAGGTGCTGGAGTCTCTCGAACCGCTCGTCGAGGCCGTGGGCCAGCATCTGCGCCGCCGCGGAGAGACCGTCGCGGTGGCTGAATCCTCGTCCGGCGGACTTATCTCCGCGGCGCTGCTCTCGCTGGCCGGCGCCAGCGCCTATTTCCTCGGCGGATCGGTGATCTACACCGGCAAGGCGAGAATGACGCTCCTGGGATTGTCGCGCGAGACCGTGGCGGGGATGCGTTCGGCCAGCGAACCCTATGCCCTGCTCCTGGCCAGGACGGTGCGCGAAAACCTCGGCGCCACCTGGGGCCTGTCGGAGACCGGCGCGGCCGGTCCCACCGGCAACCCCTACGGCGACGCCGCCGGCCACAGCTGCCTGGCGATAAGCGGACCGGTGGAGACCGCCCTTACGATCGAGACGGGTCTGGCGGATCGTCCCGGCAACATGCTGGCTTTCGCCGGCAAGGGTCTGGAGCTGCTGCTCAGCGCGCTGGACCGTTAGGCTGCGACTTCGCGGGCAGGGCGGGGGACGCCGCGCCGGCTCCCGGAATTCACCCTCAACGCCATCCACTGAAGCGCCATCTGGCCACGTCGACGCCGAGGGTGACGGCGCCACTGTCTCCGATCGGCTGGCAGACGATCCCGCTCACCTCGCGATAGCCGCTCGTGCCGACCGCGGCGGTGACCTCGCCATGCGCCTGGTGGGCCGCGCCGGCGATCGTCCCGTCGGGCTTGTGTCGCAGCGGCCCGCACGGACCAAATTCGCGCACCGCGTCGGCAAGCCGATCATGGTCGGCGGCATCCAGGGGCGGCGGCGGAGGAGCAGATGAGCCGGGCGCGCCACCGTGAGGCCCGCCCGAGGCGGTGGAAATCGCCTCCTGGCCGCGCGCGGCGGAGGCGATGCAAAGAAACGACGCCAAGACGATCGTGCTTGGGCGGAACATCCTTGAACCCTTCCCGAAGCTCACTGCGCGATCAGGCTGCGCCGCTAGCGAGGCGCAATTGCGTCGAGAGGTCAAGTTCTTCGCCGGTCAGCCCGACGCGCGGCGGCGGTCACAAGACCGTGCGCCAGGCCCTTGCCGGCGCTGACGGCCATCTCGTCCAGACCGTCGTCCAGAAAACGGCTCAGGCGCGCCGTCGCGATTTAACCCGATGCGTTCGGCTTCGAGATGGCGCAAATGTCCACCATGGCCCTGGATACCGCAGACCCGGGCGATGATCCGGCGCTTGCCCACGCCAGGCGCGCCATCGCGCCTCTCTATCGGATCGCCGAACCGCGGGCCCTGGCGCCTCTGGTGGAGACCGCCCGACTGACGCCGGAGGAAAGGCGCGAGGTCCTCCGTCAGGCCGCGGGACTGCTGGCCGAACTGCGCGCGCCGGGGCGTGCGGGCTGGGCCGACCGTTTTCTGCGGGAATACAGCCTTTCGAGCGACGAGGGCGCGGCGCTTCTGGGCCTCGCCGAGGCCTATCTCAGGGTGCCCGACGCCGCCGGCGCCGACGCCCTGATCCGGGATAAACTCGGCAAGGGCGACTGGCGCGCCCATCTCGGTTCGGCGGATTCTCTGCTCGTCAACAGCGCCACCCTTGGCCTCATCCTGGGCCAGGCGCTGGGTGAGGCCTCGCAGCGCGCCGGGACACTCCGCTCGGCGGTGGCCAGGCTCGGTGAACCGGCGGTGCGCGCCGCGGTGGCCGCGGCGATGCAGACCATGGGCGAGGCCTTCGTGCTCGGGCGCGACATCGGCGAAGCCCTGCGCCGCGCCGACCGGCGGGCGAATCGCGACTTCCGCTATTCGTTCGATATGCTCGGGGAGGCCGCCCGGACGGCGAAGGACGCCGAAGCCTATCTGCAGGCCTACAAAGACGCGATCGTGGCGGTCGGACAAACGGCCGACGACACCCAGGATGTCTTCGGCCGTGACGGCGTCTCGGTGAAGCTCTCTGCGCTCCATCCCAGGTACGAACCTTTCCACGCCGCCTCGGCCGTGCCGGCGCTCACCGGGCGGCTGATCGAGCTGGCGCGTCTGGCCAAGACCGCCGGCGTCGGTCTGACGGTGGACGCCGAGGAGAGCGAGCGGCTCGAGATGTCCTTGAGCATCATCGAAGGCGCCGCGCGCGACCCCCAGCTGGCCGGCTGGGATGGGTTCGGCCTGGCGGTTCAGGCCTACCAGCGCCGGGCGCCGGCGGTCGTCGCCTGGGCCGGCGCCCTGGCCAGGTCCACCGGGCGCAGGCTGATGGTTCGGTTGGTGAAGGGCGCCTATTGGGACACCGAGATCAAGCGCGCGCAGGAGCGCGGGTTGGCAGATTTTCCGGTGTTCACGCGCAAGGCCTACACCGACGTCAGCTACCTCGCCTGCGCCAGGGCGATGCTGGCCGAGGAAACACTCTATCCGGCGTTCGCGACCCATAACGCGCTCACCGTGGCGACCTTGCTCCAATGGGCCGGACCTGAGCGGGCCTTCGAGTTCCAGCGCCTGCACGGGATGGGTGAAGGGCTCTACGAGGACATGATGGCGACGCTCGGCGTGCCGGTGCGGGTCTATGCGCCCGTGGGCGGCTATCGGGATCTCCTCGCCTATCTCGTGCGGCGACTGCTGGAGAACGGCGCGAACTCGAGTTTCGTCCACCAGATCACCGACCGCCGCCGCTCCGACGAGGAACTGCTGGCCGATCCGGTGGCCGAAGCTGAACGGCGCGGCCTCGCCAGCCACCCGGCCATAGCCGGGCCCCTGAACCTCTTCGGATCGGAGAGGCGCAATTCCGCCGGCCTGGATCTCTCCGATCCGGGGGTTGTCGAGCGGCTCCTCGGCGAAATCGGCGCCGCTCTGGCTGCGCCAGCTCACGCCGCGCCCATCGTCGGCGGCGTCGGAGTCAAGGGATCCTCCCGCCCGGTGCTCGATCCGGCCGACAGCGCGCGCGTCGTGGGCGAGGTCGTCGAGGCAGGCGTCGCCGACATCGACCGCGCCCTGGCCATCGCCGCGGCCGGCCAGGGGACATGGAACGCCCGCGCCGTCGATGGTCGCGCGGCGATCGTGGAGCGCCTGGCCGATCTCATCGAGCGCGACCGCGCCAAATTGATGGCCCTGGCGATCGGCGAGGCCGGCAAGACCATCGCCGACGCGCTCGGCGAAGTGCGCGAGGCGACCGACTTCTGCCGCTACTATGCCGCGCAGGCCCGGCGCGCCTTCGCGCCGCTGCGCATGCCCGGCCCGACAGGGGAAACCAACGACCTGACCCTCAGCGGCCGGGGCGTGTTCGCCTGCATCAGTCCGTGGAACTTTCCCCTGGCGATCTTCACCGGCCAGATCGCCGCCGCCCTGGTTTCGGGCAACTCGGTCGTCGCCAAACCCGCCCCTCAGACGCCCCTGATCGCCGCGGCCGCCGTGCGTCTGGCGCTGGAGGCCGGCGTCCCGCCCGAGGTCCTGCACCTGCTGCTCGGCGGGCCCATGATCGGCGCCGCCCTGGTCGCGGACCGAAGGGTCGCCGGCGTCGCCTTCACCGGCTCGACGGCGAGCGCGCGACGCATCGCGGTGAGCCTGCTCGCGGACGACCGGCGGCCCCTGGTCCCGCTGATCGCCGAGACCGGCGGAATCAACGCCATGATCGTCGATTCCACCGCCCTGACCGAACAGGTGGTAGCCGATGTCATCGCCTCCGCCTTCCTGAGCGCCGGCCAGCGGTGCTCGGCGCTACGCCTGCTCTGCGTGCAGGAGGAGGTGGCGAATGAGACCTTGCGGATGCTCACCGGCGCGATGGAACTGCTCCGTGTCGGCGATCCGCGCGTGGTGGAGACCGACGTCGGCCCCCTGATCGACGCCGCGGCGAAAGCCTCGATCGAGGCGCACCTGTCACGCAGCGCCGCAAGGATTCTCCACCGTTCCCCCCTGCCTGCCGGTCTGGACCGTGGCTGCTTCGTCGCCCCGACGCTGATCTCGCTCGACAGGATCGAGGATCTGCAGGCCGAGGTGTTCGGCCCGGTTCTGCACGTCACGACCTGGAAGAGCGGCCGGCTCGAGCAGACCGTCGAGGCCATCATGGCCTCGGGATACGGGCTCACCCTGGGGGTGCACAGCCGGATCGGCGCCGCCGCGACCGCCGTACGTGCGCGGGCGCGGGTGGGCAATCTCTACGTGAACCGCTCGATGATCGGCGCGGTGGTCGGCGTGCAGCCGTTCGGCGGCGAGGGACTTTCCGGGACCGGGCCCAAGGCCGGCGGCCCGCACTATCTGCAGCGGTTCGCGGTCGAGCGGACAGTGACCGTCGACACCACCTCGGCGGGAGGCAACGCGAGCCTGCTCAGCCTGGAGGATTGAAGGACGCGCGCATTGCGAACAGCTTGGAGGGCGAGACGGGTGTCAGGGCGTCCGTCACCGACTTGAATCTCGCGGCGATCTTGTTCGAGACGATGAAGTCCGGCCGCCGGAGTTGCGCGCCGATCGCCAGCCGGTTGGCTTCGCTCACCTCGAAGCCGCGGCCTTGAAGGAACGCCCGGCAGGCGCCGCGGATGTTGAACACCTTGAGCGGCGGCTGAGAAAATTCACGGGGCGTCTTGGCGCCGAGCGCCAACTCCATTCCCAAGCGGATGAAGTTCATGCCCGCCAGTTCGCTCAGCCAGATATTGCTCCAGGCGCGGGGATTGAACTCGAGGAAGATATAGGTCCCGGTCCCGACCTCGCGAACGAAATCCAGGTTGGCGATGCCGGTATAGCCGGAACGGGCGACGAGCGCGGCGGCGGCCCGCTCGAGGTCCGGGTCCCGGAAGTAGCGGAAGGTTCCATCCGCGCCGCGCTCTCGACAGACCTGGAAGACGATTTTTCCATTGTCGGCGAGCAGATCGACGTCGGCGTCCCTGCCGTGGATGAATTGTTGGACGATCAGCGGCGGCCGACTGTATCTCCGTCCGCCCAGGACGTGAGCCTCGAGTTGCTTGCGCGTCCCGATACGAACGACGCCGCGTCCGCCTTCGAGCCGGGCCGGTTTGACGACCACCGGATAGGCGAGATCGTCGACCCACTGGGCTTCCAGATCCTTGGCGGCGCGCAACAGAAAGCTCGTTGGCGCTTCCACGTGAGCTTCCTTGGCGAGCGCGCCACACGACCACTTGTCGGCAAGCAACCTCAGCACCTCGGGGGAACTGAACGGGAAGCACCGGATGCGCGGAATGTGACTCCGCGCTGCGGCGAGAAACGCGGCGCCGTCGAGATCGATCGGCGCGACCATGTCGATCGCCTTGCTGGCGCACATCGCCTTGAGGCGCTCGATCGCGAGCGGATTGACCTCATCCCCGGCGAAAAATCGGATGGTCTCGTATTTTCGAAACCGCCCCCACAGCCACAACGACCTGCGCGTCGAGTTGCCCAGCGCATGGAGTTCGTCGCTGGCCGCAATGCACATGTCCACGATCTTCGGCGCGAACAGATTGGTCGGCAGCAGGATCAGCAGTCGAACCATTGCCGCCTCCTCTCGGCGCGATCCGCCTCCGCGCGAGGCGATGATGCGTCGCCGTCTAGGAGCGCGAGGCGAACAGCTGGTTGAGTTCCCGGCCCGCGGTCGCCCGCGAGAAGCTCGCGAAGCCGCCCTCGTCGGCCATTTCGCGGGCGGCGCGAAAGAACTCGCCCCACGCCGCCCGGGCCAGGGATCCGCCGACGCTGATCCGGCGAACGCCCAGGGCGGCCAGTCTCGTCACCGGAAGCCCCAGGGTGAGCACATTGACCGGCCGGGGGGCCAGGGCGCCCACAACCCCCGCGATCTGCGCCTCTTCGCGCAGGCCCGGGGCGTAGAGACAGTCGGCCCCTGCCTCGGCGTAGGCGCGCAGGCGGCGCAGGGTCTCCTCGAGATCGGGGCGGCCGGCGATGAAACCTTCGGAGCGCGCCGTGAGCACCACCTCGGCGTCGGCCGCATCGATCGCCCGGCGCGCGGCGGCCACCCGCTCGACCGCCAGGGCGAAGTCATACAGCGGCGCATCCGGCTCGCCGGTGGAGTCCTCGATCGAGAGGCCCGCGACACCCGCGTCCACGGCCAGGGCGACATTCTCGCCGACCTGCTTGGGCTCATCGGCGAACCCGTTCTCGAAGTCGGCGTTGAGCGGAATGTCCACCGCGGAGGCGAGAGCTGCGAGATGGGCGACCACCTCGGCCAGCGGAGTGCTGTTGTCGGCCCTGCCCAGGGACCAGGCCATGCCGGCGCTGGTCGAGGCGACCGCGGCGAAGCCGAGCCGTTCGAGCGCCACCGCCGAGCCGACGTCCCAGGGATTGGGCATCAGGAAACAGTCCCCCTCGTGCAGTTTTCGAAAGGCGCGGCGCTTTTCGGATGTGCTGATTTTCATGGATGGGCCTCCAGAGCCGGGCTGGTCATCTCATGGTGAGCGGCGCGTAGCCCAGATGCGTGCCGGCGTCG
Source organism: Caulobacteraceae bacterium (assembly GCA_036511715.1). Taxonomy (GTDB): domain Bacteria; phylum Pseudomonadota; class Alphaproteobacteria; order Caulobacterales; family Caulobacteraceae; genus Acaudatibacter. Next base: position 89,533 of record DATCBS010000012.1, on the reverse strand, counting down.
ACCATGAGGGTTTCGCCGGTGATGTGGCGAGCCGCCGGCGAGGCCAGGAACACCGCGGCGCCGGCGATGTCCTCTGCGCTCGAGACGACCTTGAGGGGGGTCGAACCCTCGACCCCCTTGCGCAACCGGCCGAGGGCGTCGGCGGACATGGCCCGGCCGAACCACGGCGTATCGATGAAGCCGGGGCAGATGGCGTTGACCCGGACCGCCGGGGCCAGCGCCCTGGCCAGGGAGATGGTCATGGTGATCAGCGCCCCCTTGGAAGCGGCGTAGGGCACCGAGGAGCCGATCCCCATCACCCCGGCCACCGAGGCGGTGTTGACCACCGCTCCGGCCTGGGGGGCAGCTTCCAGCAACGAGCGGGCGGCGCGGATCATCTGATAGGCGCCAACGACATTCACCGCATAGAGCCTCTGGAAGTCCTCCGCCGAAACCGCGTCGAGATCGGCGTGATTGGCGGCGAACTTCGTCACCCCCGCATTGTTGAACAAGGCGTCGATCCGGGAATACGGACCCGCGGCGGCGGCGATCCTCTTGCAGTCCTCGTCCCTGGCCACATCGCCCTGGACGACAATGCCCTGGGCGCCGGCCGCGGTGACCAGCCGCACGGTCTCCTCGGCCTCGGCCAGGCTGGATGCATAGTTGACCACGACCGCCCTGGCGCCCCGCGCGGCGGTCTCCACCGCGATCGCCCGGCCAAGTCCGGTGGAGGCGCCGGTGACAACGACCACCCAGTCCGCGAAATCCCTGCCAGCCATCACCGCTCTGCCCTCCGAGGTCTGGCGACCCCATTAGCGGACTGCGTCGGGTCGGTCCAAATGGACGACAGTCCAAGTCTATCCGATCGCTTCGCCGGCCGCGCCGTTCACCTGCGGCCTGTTCCGCGCTAAGGCGGGGCCATGGACCAGATGCGTCGCACTCAGCCCGGCCGCTCCGCCCGCCGGGCGCAGAGCCCCGCCGAGGCGCCCCTGGAGCGCGTCGCCAATCCCCATGCCGGCTCGCTCTATCTCGCCAGGTTCACCGCCCCGGAGTTCACCGCGCTGTGTCCGCGGACCGGCCAGCCGGATTTCGCCCATCTCGTCATCGACTACGCCCCCGACGCCTGGCTCATCGAGTCGAAGTCGCTGAAGCTCTACCTGGCGTCGTTCCGCGACCACGGCGCGTTTCACGAGGACTGCACCCTCGCCATCGGCAAGCGAATCTTCCAGGTGGCGGGCCCGCTGTGGCTGCGCATCGGCGGCTACTGGTATCCCAGAGGCGGGATACCGATCGACGTCTTCTGGCAGAGCGGCCCGCCGCCGCCGGGTCTGTGGCTCCCCGATCAGGGGGTGCCGGCCTATCGCGGGCGCTAGGGGCGCCAGTCGCTGACGAGCCTCTCGAGGTCGGGTCGGACGCGTTCCAGCGGGGCTTCCGCGGGGGTCCCGACGTGCACGAAACCGGCGATGCGTTCGCCTTCGCCGAGCCCCAGAAGACGGCCGGCGTCATCGTCGTAGGCGTACCAGTCGGTGATCCAGTTGGCGCCGTAGCCCATTGCCTGCGCCGCGATCAGCAGGAGCATGCATACCGCCCCCGCCGACAGCTGCTGCTCCCATTCGGGAATGTCCGCCTCGACGCATCTGGACAACACCGCGATGGTGAGCGGCGGCGCCTTGATCTTGGCCAGCTTGGCGAGGGCCTTTTGTGCATCGGCGCGAGCCGTCGCGACCTTTTCCAGGCCGCGAACGAACGCCGCCTTGGCGCCGCCTTTGAGGACGACGAACCGCCATGGCGCGAGCTTGCCGTGGTCGGGAACCCGGACGGCCAGGGCGAGCAGCCGCGACAGTTCCTCCGCCGAAGGCCCCGGCTCGCCCAGGGTGAGCGCCGCCGCCGACCGGCGCCGAGCGAGAAAGGCGAGCGTCTGCGGCGACGCCTGCACCGGGAGGGGCTCCCCGAACTCCGGCCGCGTAGGTGGTTCGCTGACCGTCGCCGCGCCGGCGGTGTCGTTCTTCGCCATCATGGGGATATAGTGACCAAGGCCTCCTGCGAGGAGCGTTAGTTTTTCTGGGCCGCCGCGATGCTGGCGCGGGACTTGCGCGTGCCCCATATGGCGTTCCAGGCAGAGCCGGTCGAGTGGCGGCGAAGAGAGCGGCTGGCGAGGGAGAGCAGAGCATGGCCCAGCGTCTGGAAGTCGTCGATGGCGCCGGCGCCGCGCCGGTTTGGGCGGCCCTGCGTAACGAAGCCGAACATCTGGCGAGGACCGAGCCGAATCTCGCGTCGGTGCTGAACGCCGTGATCCTGCGCCACGCCGATCTTCGCGAAGCGCTTTCCTACCAATTGGCGCGCAAGCTCGGCGATCAGGAATTGCGCGCGCTCAGCCTGCGCGAGGTCGCCCAGGAGGCCTTTGAGGCCGATCCCTCCATCGTCAGCAAGGCCGAGGCGGATCTGCGCGCCTTCTTCGAGCGCGACCCATCGTGCAAGGGCTATGTCCAGCCGCTCCTCTACTTCAAGGGCTTTCTGGCCCTCGAAAGCCATCGGGTGGCGCATTGGCTGTGGCGGGGAGGCCGCGAGGGTCTGGCCTTCTACCTGCAGAGCCGGGTCTCCGAGCTCTTCCAGGTCGACATCCATCCGGCGGCGGTGATCGGCAAGGGCGCCTTTCTCGACCACGGCACCGGCATCGTGATCGGTGAAACGGCGGTCGTCGGCGACGATGTTTCGATGCTCCATGAAGTGACCCTCGGAGGAACCGGCGCCGAGCGCGGCGATCGCCACCCGAAAGTCGGGGTGGGGGTTCTGCTCGGGGCCGGCGCCAAGGTCCTGGGCAACATCCGGATCGGCGACTACGCCAAGATCGCTTCGGGTTCGGTGGTGCTCAAGCCGGTGCCCGCGCACTGCACGGCCGCCGGCGTTCCGGCGCGCCTGATCAATTGCACGACCTGCGACGAGCCCTCCAAGACGATGGACCACACCCTGGCCGACGCGGTCTACGACTACGTCATCTAAAGGCTTGCGGTCGATGTGAACGCCGCTAGGGTCCGCCCGCCATCGGTCCCTCGAGGAGCATTCACGTGGATCAGAAAGATATCGAAAAGGTCCAGGCCCACCTGAAGCGCACCTTCGGCAACCCGCACATCGCGGTGAAGGCGAGGGTCAAGCAGAAGGACTCCGCCGAGGTGGAGCTGAAGGGCGAGTTCATCGGCGTCATCTACGAGGACGAGGACGAGGCCGGCTCGTTCCTGTTCGAAATGGCCATCCTGGCGGAGGATCTCGACGCCTGAGGGTGGTTGCGTCCTCCGGCGATTCTGACTAGACTAGTCAAACTGGTCAGGGAGGGCGATATGGCCGACGGAACCTGGAGTCTCGCCGAGGCGAAGGCCAAGTTCAGCGAGGTCGTGGATCGAGCCCTGCGTGAGGGGCCACAGCACATCACCCGCCACGGGCGCTTGGCGGTGGTCGTGCTGCCCGAAGCCGAATGGCGTCGCGCCTCGGCGAGACCGAGGCCATTCAGCGAGGTTCTGTTCGACCCCTCCGTTCGCGGCTTGCTGACCGATGAGGAGATCGGCGCGTTGTTCGCCCGCGATGGCGGGCCCGAGCGGACGATCGAATTTTGAGTTTTCTGCTGGACACCAACGTTGTCTCGGAAGCCATGGCGGCCAGTCCCGCTGCCGAAGTCGTGGTTTGGATCGACGCCCAGCCGATGGGCTCAATCCACCTGAGCGTGGTCACGGTAGGAGAAATCGAGTTCGGCATCGCTCAACTCCCGGATGGTTCGAAGCGGGAGCGGTTACAGGCGTGGCGCGACGAACTCGTCCGTCTCGTTGGCCGCCGGGTGTTGCCCATCGATCTGCGCGTTGCCAACGCGTGGGCAACGATCCGCGCCGCCGCCAAGGCGGCGAAGTGCACGATGCCACCGATAGATGCATTGATCGCCGCGACGGCCGAGGTCCATGGCCTCACCCTGGCGACGCGCAACGTGAAGGACTTTGCCGCGTGGGCCGGCCCGACGTTCAATCCTTGGGTTGGGGCCGAAAACTAGGGCGTCGTTCCGACGAGGCCGGCCGGACCTGTTACCCATGTCGCCGGTTTGGACCGCCCCGGACACCTCTCCCTCATGGAGAAGGTTTCTTGGGGCGATCCGTCGCGCTGTGTGAATTCCCTTGTCCTCGACTACCGGGGTGCGGCCTGCCGACGAAGCCCCCGATCGCTCAGAGGTCGCGCACCAGATCGATCTCGTCGCGGATCGGCACGCCATGGTCGCCGACGAGGGGGATCGAGGGCTTGCGTCGTCGCGCCTCGTCGACGGCGCCCGGGCGGAGCGCCGTCAGGCGGAATCCGCGGCGTTGATAGAATCGCAGGGCGTCGAGATTGTCGTTGGTGGTCGTCAGCCTGAGTTGGCGGAAACCACCCGCCCGCAATTCGGCCGAGACGTGCTCGATCAGCGCCGTGCCGATCCCTTGCCTGGCGACGAAGGCGTTGATGGCCACCAGTTCGGCGATCGGCGCGGAGCGGCGGTCGATGGCCGCCAGCCCCTCGCCGCGGCCGGCGACGAACAGGGTGCACTCGTCCAGCCGGTAGGCCTCGCCCCCGGCGATGATCGGATCGCCCCAGGCTTCGACGAGTTTCGCCAGCCATTGGCGGCGGCCGGGGCCGAGCGCCTCGCGGACCTCGATCAACTCCGTTCCACGAAGCTGTCGATCACCCGTTTCTCGCCGGCCTTCTCGAACGCCACGGTGAGCTTGTTGCCTTCCACGGCGGTGACTTCGCCATAGCCGAATTTCTGGTGGAACACGCGCATTCCGCGGGCGTAGGGACTGGCGGCCGCCGGATCGGAGATCGCGACCAGCCGGCCCTCGCCCTCGATGACCTGGGTGCGGCCCGGGGGCCCTCCGGCGTAGCCCCTGGCCTGGGCGCGCTTCCAGCCAGGGCTCTCGTAGCCGGCGCCATAGTTGGCTTCTTCCCAGCGCGACCCGGCCTCGCGCATCCCCGGCCCGCCGCCGTAGTAGCCGGTCTCCGACGCCGCCTCGACGCTGGCCAGCGGCAGCTCGTCGACGAATCGGCTGGGCAGCTGGCTGGTCCACCGGCCGTAGACCTGGCGATTCGCCGCGAAGGAGATCCGCGCCTCCTCCCGGGCCCTGGTGAGGCCGACGTAGGCGAGGCGCCGCTCCTCCTCCAGGCCCTTCTCGCCGTTCTCGTCCATGCTTCTCTGGCTGGGAAACACCCCTTCTTCCCACCCCGGCAGGAAGACCAGGGGAAACTCGAGGCCCTTGGCCGAATGCAGGGTCATGATCTGCACGGCGTCCTCGCCCGCGCCCCGGTCGAGATCCATGACCAGGGAGACGTGTTCGAGGTAGGCCTCGAGGGTGTCGAACGCGCCCATCGACTGGACCAGCTCCTTGAGATTCTCCAGGCGGGTCTGGGCCGTGGGCCCCTTGTCCAGACGCAGGGCGTCGACATAGCCGCTCTCCTCCAGAATGGTCTCGGTGAGCCGTGGATGGGGCAGGCTCTGCTTCTGGCCGCGCCAGCGGTCGAGATCGCGCAGGAAATTGCCCAGCGCGGTTCGCGTCCTTGCCGGCAGATCGTCGGTTCGCACCAGATCCCGCGCCGCGGCGCCCGCCGACATCCCCTGGCCGCGCGCGAGCTTCAGCAGTCTTTGCACGGTGGTCTCGCCTATGCCGCGCCTGGGCGTGTTGACGATCCGCTCGAAGGCGAGATCGTCGTCCTGCGACTGCACCAGCCGCAGATAGGCGTGCGCGTCGCGGATTTCCGCCCGCTCGAAGAACCGCGGGCCGCCGATGACCACATAGGGAATCTGCAGCAGGATGAAGCGTTCCTCGAAGGCGCGCATCTGGAACGAGGCCCGGACCAGGATCGCCATCTCGTCGTAGCGCCGGCCCTTCTTCCACCCTTCGATCTCGGCGGCCACCAGGCGCGATTCCGCCTCGCCGTCCCACACCCCGCGGACCTGCACCTTCCGGCCCCCCTGGGCCTGGGTCCACAGCGTCTTGCCCAGTCTGCCCTTGTTGGCGGCGATGAGGCCGGAGGCCGCCGCCAGTATGTGCTCGGTCGAGCGGTAGTTGCACTCCAGCCGCACCACCTGGGCGCCGGGAAAATCGCGTTCGAAGCGCAGGATGTTGTCCACCTCGGCGCCGCGCCAGCCGTAGATCGACTGGTCGTCGTCACCGACGCAGCAGAGGTTGCGTCGCTTCTGCGCCAGCAGCCGCAGCCACAGGTACTGGGCGACATTGGTGTCCTGGTACTCGTCGACCAGCAGATAGCGAAACCGCTCGTGATAGTCGGCCAGAACGTCGGGATGGTCGGTGAACAGGGTCAGGTTGTGCAGCAGCAGGTCGCCGAAATCGCAGGCGTTCAGCACCCTCAGGCGCTCCTGATAGAGCCGGTAGAGCGCGCCGCCGCGGTTGTTGGCGAAATGCGCCCCCTCCGCCGGCGGCAGTTTCTCCGGCGTCCAGCCGCGGTTCTTCCAATGGTCGATCAGCCCCGCCATGTGCCGGGGGGTCCAGCGCTTGGCGTCGATGTTCTCCGCCTCCAGGAGCTGCTTGATCAGGCGCTCCTGGTCGTCGACGTCGATGATCGTGTAGCTCGACTTCAGCCCGACCAGCTCGGCGTGGCGGCGCAGGATCTGGGCGGCGATCGAGTGGAAGGTGCCCAGCCATCGCAGGCCCTCCGCCGAGGGGCCGATGATCGCGTTGATGCGGGTGCGCATCTCCCGCGCCGCCTTGTTGGTGAAGGTGACCGCCAGCAGCTCCCACGGCCTGGCCCGGCCGGTGGCCAGGATGTGGGCGAGGCGCGTGGTCAGGACCCGCGTCTTGCCGGTGCCGGCCCCGGCGAGCACCAGCACCGGACCCTCGATCGCCTCCACCGCCTGGCGCTGCGCTTCGTTCAGCCCGGCGAGATAGTCGGGACCCGAGACGCGGGCCAGATCGGAGATGCGAGGCGCGGGGAGATCGGGCACGAGGGGTCTTTGTGAGGTTTGGCGGAGAGGAACATAGCTAGCACGGCGCACGCCGCTACCGCAGCTTGGCGTGCTCCAGGGCGGCGAGGCGGCAGGCCGAGGCCAGGGGCCGTCCTCCTCGCCCCAGATCGAGGCCGGCGATCAAGGCGGCCAGGCTGACGCAGCGGCTTTCGGCCATCGCCTCGAGGACCCTCCAGAACTCCGGCTCCAGGGCCAGCGAGGTGGCGTGACCGGCCAGGGTGAGCGATCGCTTGCGAAGGGAGCGGGACGCTTTGCTCAAGTCTCCCGCCGGGCCTGATCCAGGGCGCGCGCCGCCTGCGCCGCCGCCGCCGCCTCGGCCGCCTTCTGCGCCCGCGATCTTCCGAACTTCGCGCGGTTCTCGGCCGCCGCCGATTCCGCGGCTCTCCGCGCCCGGGTTTTTCGGGCTCCGCGCAGATTGACCAGCTCGCTCATCGCCGCGTCGGCTCGATCACCAGCGACGCCTGCAGGCGAAGGGGCGTTTCCTTGACGAGAGGGTAGGGCCGCGCGCCGGGAAAGACGCAGTTCTGCATCGAGGCTTCCCGGCGCAGGATCCACCTGGTGAGCGGCGCGCCGTTGGCCTTGCAGGAAAGTCCCACCCCCCAGGCCGGACCCTCCTTCGACCAGGCGAAGCCCATGGAGCTTCCGGCCGAGACCGGGCCGGCGGCGGGCCTGACCGCCCGGCCATCCGAGGCGAAGGACAATGCCTGCGGATCGATCAGGCGCATGGTGAAGCCGCCATAGCCCTTGAAGTCGGGACTGCCGGCGAGGGCGAGGCCATCGACCTTGGGCGTGATCGTCGTGTCGAAATCCAGCCGGCGCAGGGTTCCGGAAAGCTTGAAGACGTGGACCTTCGTCTCCTCGGCCGCCAGGAACAGCAGCTCGGGCCCCGAATGGCCGATCCAGTCGGCGTCGATGGTGAGCACCGCCGAGCCGTCGGCGAGCCCCTCGAAGCGGGTCTTGCGCACCAGGAAGGTCAGGCCCTGCATGAACCAGCCGTCCGCCACCGGCCTGCCCTTCACCAGAACCCGATCCCAGGCCCAGAAGAGGCCCCGCTGGTTGGGGTGGTCGGCCGGCGCGTCCTCGGTGAGCACCGTCCCGTCGGGAGCGTAGAGCGGATGGATGTAGTTGAGCCGTCCGGGCTGAGCGCCGGGATTGGCCGAGCGCGTCCGATAGAACAACACCGGCTTGCCGTCCTCGAGCACCGTCACCCCGTCCGCGCCGAGACTGGCGTCCAGTCCCGGCCGCGCCGCGGCGCCGCCGGCGCCCAGCGCCAGCCCCATCAGCATCATCACCAACAATCGCATTTCGCCTCCCGATCCTCTGAAACCCTTACACCGTGTTGATCGTTGATTCAGCCGGCGGGCGCCCTTTAGCGCCTCAAATCCACCTAAGGAGAGATCCCATGATCGATACCGGCCAGATCCGCGAGCACATGGAAGTCGTCAGCTCCGACGACCATCACGTCGGTAAGGTCGACCACGTGCTGGGAACCGAGATCGAACTGGCCAAGATGGACCTCCAGGCCGGCGGCCACCATCACAAGATCCCCATGTCCTGGGTCGAGCGCGTCGACGAAAAGGTCCACCTCAACCTCACCCGCGACGCCGCCAAGGACCGCTGGCAAAAGATGAACTGAGGCGGCGACAATACCTCCTCCCCCTTCATGGGGGAGGTGGCTCGGCGCGATCCGCGCCGAGACGGTAGGGGCGGGGCAAGGCCCGATTCCCTCGGAGCGGATAGGCCTTTAGGATGCGCGCCTCATCCCCGCTCTCCCGGCCTCGACTCACGGAGCCCCGCCATGCCCGATCGCCCCGACTTCATCGCCCACTGGACCGACCTGGAAAGCGCCGATAATTCGCACTACCCGGGCGATGCCGAGCTGATGTCCATCGGCGCGCCGCTCGGGCGCAAGCTCGGCCTCACCAAGATCGGCATCCACCACGAGCGCCTCGCCCCTGGCCGGCGGACATCTTATCCCCATGCCGAGAGCTCAGAGGAGGAGTTCGTCTTCGTCATCGAGGGCCGGCCGGACGCCTGGATCGACGGCCATCTGCACGCCCTGGCGTCCGGCGACGCGGTCGGCATGCCCGCCGGCACGGGCGTCTGTCACACCTTCCTCAACAACACCGACCAGGAGGTCCGCCTGCTCGTCGTCGGCGAGGCCAACAAGCCCGACAACAAGATCCGCTATCCGCTCAATCCCGCCCACGAGGCGACCCGAAACGACCGCTGGACCGATGCGCCCGCCCATCCCCTCGGGCCGCACGACGGCAAGGCGCGCCGGCCGAGGTGAGGGGGGCAGGGGCGAATGTGGGTTTCGGTGACGCGATGCGCTCCGCACCTTGAGCGGACGTTGGCTGCAGCCCGCTCAAGGAGCTACGATGCCCCAGGCTCATGTGGCCCGCTGCCGGGCCGTCGGGCCTGAAATGGTCTTCCGATCAACATCGGAGCGCGTCATGGCTGAAACGTCCGACGTCGTCTTCGTCGCCCACGACGAGGGTCCCCCAAAACGCAGCTTCTGGATCTGTCGTGACCCAGAGCATGGTCCCCGGGACGCAGTACGCGGATGGTCGTTCGTCTACGACGAGGCGACAGGCGACGGCAACTGGGAGCCTGGCTGGGACACCTGGGAGCAATGGTTCTTCGAGATCCTGCGATACCCACCCGAGTATGCCGCACACTCGCTGGTGTGGCGGCGTGAGGGTGACGGGCAAGTCGTCGATCTGCAGGCCCTGCAGCCGCTCTACGATGGCAAGGTCGTGTTGCCCGACGAGACTCCTGATCAGGTGGGGCTACCTTCAAACCGGCCCCGGCGACCCGCTGCCAGCGATGCCAGCTGACCGACCAAGGAGCTCGTTGCGGTGGAGTGGTGCGGTGTGTGATCGCCCTGGCTCGCTCCGGCAGAGTTCGGCCTGACCATCATCCCAATGCAGTAGCCGGCGTAGGGAAAACGCAACAGGTGCGTCAACCTGGTCGAATCCCGCTCGAGACCCGATATCTACCGGCGCGCGCAATGTTTCAGGGCTTGGCGGCCACCCTCCGAAGGCGGCTCCCCATCCTTGCTCGTTGGGCGAGCGAGGTCCAACTTGGAGCGGGGAGGAATGCATCGAGTGAAACAACTGATTGTCGCGATAACTTTCCTCTCCCTTTCAAGCAGCGTCCTTACCGAACCAAGCCCGGCTGGCTGGCGTGTTGAGGGTTTGCCGGATGCACCGCCTTTCCGGCTGAACTTCCCGCCGCCAGCCGGAGAGGGCACAACGGCAACGCTGGATTGCAAACGCGATCGCGTGACCATCACGGAGACTGGGGTTACGAAGATGGTCGACACAGGCACCGGCAAGATCGTCGGTGACGACCGCAATTCCACAATCCCTTCGGCCGCTGCGAATATGGCGCTTTATGTCGGCCGCGGCGATCCGCACCTCGTATCGGCGACAGTGCACCCCAACGCCGTTAGAGGTTGGGATCTGACCATCGAAATCTCAAAGTCCGACCCCGCCTTCCTTGGACTTTCGAAGGCGACGGCAGTGTCGCTCATGACGACCGGCATGACCGGCCTGATCGAAATTGGCCCGCAGGACCACAAGCTTATCGCCTCCTTCGTGAAGCGGTGCGCAAGTAAATAGGCGATGTTCCGAGCCGCTTGCATCTCTCTCGTCGTCGTCGGTTTCTCGTCCACCGGGAGCCTTGCGGCGGACATGTCGGACTGGGAGGCGGCCGTGAAGCAGAGTTGCCCGAGACATCATTTGGAGTGGACTTGCGATGGTTGCTGGGATGAATTCCTGGACGATTTCGAGCGCACGCTCCCCGACACCACGCAGGACATGATACTCAAAGTGGCGGACTACTCGCACAGGTGCGCGAACGAGGTGGCCGGGTTTTCGTGCGAAATCTCTGCTCACGTCGACGCTATGAATAGTCTCGGTCTTCTGAAACGCTTTGTCGGCTACGGCTGTTCACATTACAGTTGCGAAGACGTGGCGATCTGCACAAGAACGCCGCCGCTCTCCGATGCAAGGCACTAGGTCTGCAGACTGCTCAGAGCGGCCATAGGCAACGCGTCATGACGTCGGAAGACTTTGCCTCTCGCGGTCCACAAGTTCGGACCAAAAGCGAATGCGCTTGACGGGCGTGCGAACCGGGCGTCCGCCGTCTCCAAGTTCGCGCTCGAAATAATCCGCCAAGTCCGCTCCGTAGTAGATGACGTCGGATTGGTAGATCGAGAACACCGGGTTGCCGGCCTCGTGTGGTTCGACCGGCAGATATCGGTGGGAGATGAGCGGGATCAGCTTCGGGGCTAGGTCGACGACCCAGCGCAACACCGCCGCCCGGTCCTCGGCGCGTGTCGGTCGCTCGCCCCACTCGGGCCACCACAAATCATCGTTCTCGACGTCGAACAGCAGGCCTTCGAGTGGCCAGCTGAGCATCGCCCGGATGTCCGCCTCGTCCGATCGCCAGTCCCAGCCGCGGACCGGTCGCCGCTCCCGAAAGGAGGCCACGAGGTCGGGCGGGAAGACGAGACCGAATTTCTCCTGCGCCGCGTCGAGTTCTCCTTGCGTATAGCCCGCCGCCCAGACGCGGCCCTCGGCTTCACGCTGACGCCGGAACTCGCTCACGATCCGTCTGCCAAAGACGATCTTGCCCTCGTGGGGAGCGGGCGGCTCGCTACCTGACGGCATGGCGGTCCCTCTCCGTCCGGTGACTTCTCCGCGGCGATGGTGGCCGGCGGCTTCCTGGTGGTCTCACTCACTCTCGGGCGCACGGTCAACGTCAATTTTGTGTTGTGGTTTACGCATGGATGTGTGGTCGCAACCCGGAAAGAACACCCGTCCTATTTTTGGGGAAACATCGCTGTCCGGGCTGTGGTGTTCCTTGGCGCGGGGTACTGGGTCATCAGATTGTCGATCTCACGCTGAGGGGGTCTCCTCGCAGCCATTTGGCTGATTTCCGACATGGAAATTTTGCTGAGTGGCGAGAGAACCGCAGACGTCGCCCAAGGCTTCAACGGGGTTGTCGACCAGTCGAGGAGACGTCTCGCGGAGATACCACTCTGGTCTCGGCAAGCATACCGCGCGAGAACTCCCGCATGAGGTTATGGCCGCGCGGTATTTCACGCAGGCCGAAACGTCCCCACAACATGTTGCGTGCGAGCACCCACTTGGCCTGGGGGCTACCCAACTCAGCCGCCCGTTCGAGCAACGGCCGCACCTGCAAGAGCGTGCCACGCGTGTTGCCACGATCGAGCCGCCGGCGAGCCAGCCAATAGAAGGCGGGGGCCCAATCGCAGTCAGTCCCGGCGCTGAACACCGATTCAGAGCCGTCAAGGTCTCCGCGCGAGGCCAGCAAGTCGCCGTAGATGAGCAGAGCGCGTTGAGAGCCTCCTTCGTATGCCCGCCGGATCCAATCCTCGGCCAAGGAGGCATCGGCTGGGACGCCGCGTCCGCGCCGGTAGCACTCACCAACCTTCAGCATGCTCCAGACCGATCCTTGCTCGGCCAGGTCGAGCAAGATGCGAAACGCGGCGTGCGGATCGGCATCGAGCAATTCGACAGCCTCGGTCACTCGATCCTTTTGCGGATCGTTGTCCAGCACCGACTGATCGTTAGCCTGGGCATAGTCCCAGTTCCGCGTAAGCCTTCTGATATCCGCCAGCGTGGGCATACCCATACGTAAAGCGAGGCGGGTGAAGGCGGCTCCGATGAACCTCGACAATCAGCGCATTGATTGGAGCATCATCCCATGGCGGCTCGGTTTCGCCTACGAAAGGCCTCAACCCTCGACACGCCGAAGTTGACTATCGGGCTGAAGACCTATCCCAAAAGCTCGCGCATCCACGCCACGACCTGATCGTCGCCTTGCTCGACCAGGGTGTCGCCGACGTAGATCTCGGTGACGCACCAACCGGGGATCTCGGCGGGCCGGGCGCCGCCGATGAGCCAGACGCCGTCGCGCTCGGCGATCTCATCGCGCCGTTCCAGGACCCTTTCGGCCGGGGCGGCGATGTAGAGATGCATCATGTTGGTCTGCGGCCTCGCCGGATTGACCCGCAGGCCGGCGGCGCCCGCCAGGGCCTGCGCGAGGGCCAGGGCCCGCGTAAAACAGGCGTCCATCTGCGCCAGGCGCGCCTCCAGGCGCATGGCGGTCGAGGCGATCATCGGGCTCTGGTGGATCAGGGTCCCGCCCATCCGCCGTCGCCACAGCCGCGCCTCGGCGACGAAGTCCGCCTCGCCGGCCAGAACCGCGCCGGCGATCCCGCCCAGGCCCTTGTAGAGCGAGACATAGACCGAGGCGAAACCCTCGGCGATCTCGGCGTAGGACCGGCCATAGAAGGCCCGGCACTCCCAAAGCCGCGCGCCATCCATGTGCAGGGCGATCTTTCGCTCCCGCGCCAGCGCCTTCAGCGCCTCGAGCTCATCCCAAGCGGGCAACTGGCCGCCGGCCTCGCGGATCGGCAGCTCGACCACCAGGCACGCGAGCGGTTGATGTTCGTCCTTAAGGTCCGCCGCCGTCATCGGACGCAGCCGGTCGCCCACCACCGCCCCGTGAAGGCGGAACACGGCTTGATAAGCCTCGCGCTCATGCAGGATCAGGTGCGAGGTCGGGTGCAGGCCGAAGCGCGGCAGGCCAGCGCGCCCGGTCCAGATCTTCAGCGCGATCAGCTGGGCCATCACCCCGCTGGGCATGAAGGCGGCGGCGGCCTTGCCGGTCAGCGCCGCGATCCTGGCCTCGAAGTCCTCGATCAGCGCGCCCTCGCCATAGACGTCGTGGGCCACGCCGTTGGCCAGGCACCACTCGGCCAGCAGGCGGAATTCCTCGGCAGGCGGCGGCGTGCGGAACCCCGGCAGCACCACCGCACAGCGCTCGCGCAGCTTCTGGCGATCTTCGGCGGTCAGGGGCATGGGGAGCTCGCGATCAAAGGGGGCCTATGGCGAAATCACCACCCGTCATCTACCACGGCCGCCCACCCCCTTGCCGGAGACCATGGATGGCCGTGAACGCCTACAGCTTTGTCCGAATGTTTTCCCATGCGCTGGATACGGCCGCGCACCTTCTCGCCAAGGGCGCGGAATACGCCTCGGCCAACGGCGTCGGCGAATCGGAACTGCTCGGCTGGCGGCTCATCGAGGACATGCAGCCTCTCTCCTTCCAGCTGATGGTGGTGTGCAACTTCTCGCGCCAATGGCCGGCGCGGGTCGCGGGCCTGCCGGTTCCGAAGGAGGTGAGCGCGGACCTCGACCTTGCCGGCTTCCGCAACGCCATCGCCGAGGCGAAGGCCTACCTCGCCACTCTAAAGCCCGAGCAGTTCGAAGGTCGCGACGAGCTTCCGCTGACCCATACGCTCGGCACGGGCATCACCCCGACCCTGCCGGGAGGCCGTTGGCTCACGATCTTCGCCACCACCAACCTCTACTTCCACCTCTCCACCGCCTACGACATCCTCCGCGCCAGAGGCGTGCGGATCGGCAAGGCGGATCTCTTCGCCGCGGGGCTCTGAGCGATTGAACCCCGGGCCTTGACGGCAAGTCGTCTGAACGGAGGGAGAGAGTTTCCAATGCCGTGACGAAGCGGGTGAGGTCCCCGTGCGCCATCAGCTGCCGTTCGCCATATTCCAAAAGGCGCCAATTGGCTGCTTCGCGCCGCCGCGGCGGACCTACCCGACGCCCGCCGAAGGGCGTGGAACGACCCTGGGCGGAACGGGCGCGCCGTTCGGCAAGCGCGCTCTAGGACTGGGCCCATCCGGTCCAGCCGGCGAGCTTCAGGGCCTCGTCGATGAGGCGCGACAGCTTGGGTCCGAACTGGCTGCTTCTGAAGACCCGGGCCTGCCGTGGATCGAACTGGGCGAGAACCTCGCGCGCCTCGTCGATGCGCCCGGAATGAGCCAGGGCCGCGATCAGGTCGGCGGCGCCCCAGGGATTGTTCGGGGCGATCTGCAAGCCCTCCTTGGCGAGCACGATCGCCTCGTCGAACCGTCCCATGGCGACCAGGCATCCGCCCATGCTCGGCAACACCCAGGTCCGCCACGGCGACTTCGGGTCGAGATGCAGGAAGCGCTCGTAGCGGGCAAGCGCCTCCTCATACTCGCCGGCCTGCATCAGGATGTTGGCCGAAATGTCCCAGGCCAGGACCAGCCCCGGATTCATCTTCAGCGCCCGCTCGACGAGCGCTCTGGCGAGCACCATGTCCTTCTCCGCGAGCAGCAGCGCCTCGGCGACGAAGGTCAGCACCTCCGGATCGTCCGCGCCGGCCACCATCGCCCGGTCGATCGTTTTCTGCAGTCGGGCGCCGAGCGCCGCCACGTCCGCGCCGGCGCCGGCGTAGGCGATGCGGAATCCGAGGGCGCACGCCAGGAGCGCATGGGAGAACGCATGCCCAGGCTCGAGAGCCAGGGCGCGCTCGCTGAGCGCCTCGATTTCGTCCACCTGTTCGAGTCCGCCTCGGCGTATCGTCTCCCTGGCGCGCAGCCACAGCTCGTGCGCCGACAGGTTCTCGACGGGGCGGGAGGCGATGCGGCGGGTCTCGTGCGCCAGGATGGCCGCCTCGACGCGGCTCGCCACAATGATCGCCACGTCGTCCTGGAAGGCGAACGGATCGTCGAGCGTGCCGTCGAACCCTTCGGCCCACACCCGCTCGCCCCATGCCGCGTCGCGAAGCTGGACGTTGATGCGCACGCGCGGCCCGAAGCGCCGGACGCTCCCCTCCAGCCGATAGCGCGCCGCCGAAGCTCGATTGGCGTCCCCGACCAGCAGGATCGGAAAGCGGGCGAGCGCGGTGGCGATCTCGGCGACCAACCCGTCGGCGAAGTCGTCGCCGCAGGCGCCGCCGGCTGGGTCGGCGAAGGGCGCAAGGGCGATCGGGAACCTGTCGGGAGTGGTTGGCGGCGTCGAGGAGGCGCGCGGCGGGCCGGCGTCTCGGGTCGGGGCCGGACCTCCCAGCAGCTCGACGACGCTCTCGGCCACCTTCTTCCACGCCGCGGCCGCCGTATCGCCCCGCCAGCCGCAAAGGTCGGCGCACTGGATGCGGTTGAAGGGCATGGGCAGCGGCGCACCGTCCAGCGTCAGCTGGACCAGCGTCCCGGCCTCGCGGGCGAGGTCGGCTTCGGCACGGACCCACTGGCTCTTCACCGCTTCCGCCGACCAGACGACCACCACCGCCTTCGCGGCCCGAAGCCGCTCCTCGATCACCTCCGAATAGTCCCGGTGCGCCGGCAGATCGTCGTCGCGCCAGACGCCGCAGCCCAGCGCCTGCAGAGCCTCGGCGATCCTTTGCGCCTGATCCGCCGTCGCGCGGGCGTAGGAGATGAAAACGTCGCTCATGGATGCGCCGGCCCCTTGTCGCCGCCCGAACCCTATCGAGGCCGCAGAGCGGCGGGCAAGAAAAACGTCGCCGACCTCCGAAAACCCGAGCGAGCCTGACGGCGGCTCGCGTCGTAGCGGGAAGCGGACATTCGCGTCGGCTTCCGACATTGCGCGAGCGGGATCTGGACCGCTAGCTTCCACGTGTCTCGGGGTGGGTTGGAGGTCGCTGTCGCATGACCAAAATGCGCATGAGTGCTGGCGTGGTGCACGAGGTTCCGACCGACCTCCGAGCGGTGCTTCTTTCCGACAAGGCGGCGCTCGCCAAATGGGAGGATATAACGCCGCTCGCGCGCAACGAATGGATATGCTGGGTCGAGTCCGTGAAGAAGCCCGAGACGCGACGCAATCATGTGGAGCGGACGCGTACAGAGCTCAGAGAAGGGAAGCGACGGCCTTGCTGCTGGCCCGGCTGTCCGCATCGGAAGCGCTCGCCCGCGTGAACTGAGGCGACGGCGTCTGCTCGCCGCGGGGGGGCCAGTCGCCACTGTTGGCGTTGCGCCGGAATGAAGAAGTTCGGATGGGCGACCGCGGCGGTCCCGTTCGCTCAAACAGCATCCGCGGCGCGCTCGAGCGCAGCCGAGTCCAGCTTCACCATCGTTTGCATGGCGGCGAAGACGCGCGCGGCGACCGCCGGATCGGGATCGGCCAACAGGCGCGGGAGCGCCTCGGGAACGATTTGCCAGGGCACGCCCCAGCGGTCCCGCAGCCAGCCGCACATGATCTCCGACCCGCCATCGGCGGTGAGCGCCGCCCACAGGCGGTCGACTTCCGCCTGATCGGCACACTCCACCGACACCGAGGCGGCCGTTCCGTAGTCGACTGGCGCACCACCGTTCAGAGCTTGAAACCGCTGACCAGCGAGGGTGAAGTCGATCACGATGACATCGCCCTGTTCGCCTCCGGGCCACGACGCGGGGGAACGCTGAACGTGTTCAATCTTCGAATTTGCAACGAGGGAGACATAGAGGCGCACCGCTGACTCTCCATCTCGTCCAAACCAGAGGCAGGTCCTCACCCGATCCATCACCATTCTCCCTTCATGACTATTCTGCCCGCGAGCGCCGGATGGCTCAACCTGCGTCGCGCCGGCGAGCTTGCGCCAAGAGCGGACGTCGGATTAGCGCCAGGGGTCGAACAGCAAACGACCCTTCTCCCCTTGCGGGAGAAGGTGGGTCGCGAAAGCGGCTCGGATGAGGGGTCGATGAACGTTTCGGGTAAAGTGGCTGACATCGCTTGGCAATCATCGGCAAGATCCCTCATCCGTCGCCTGCGGCGACACCTTCTCCCGCAAGGGGCGAAGGGCTCCGATGCCGCGCCATTGGGGGCTATGGTCCCCGTTCGCCCGGCTCACTCAGCCGCCGGTGCGGGGTGAGGTCGCGCTCCTGGGCCGTGCTGCCAGATCGGCAGAAACAGATGAACGGTCGCCGACTGATCTTTCAATGGGATGAAAACGACGCCGAGGGTGCGGTCATGACCGCAAACCTCGAAGGGCCAGACTTCCATCCAGGCGTCGGACAAGGCCAGCTTGTCGAGGAAGGGCCTAGCGGTCTCCGGCAGCCCCACGGCTGGTCGGCCAGTGCGGACCCCGGGAAGTGGGACGCCGGGTAGCAAAAGGTCAACGCCGCCGGCACGCGCGGCGACGTAGACATCGTTCAATGTCACTCCTTGGCAGTCGGGTGGCAGGTCATCTCGGGCCTCGGCACCGGCCGCCGGGTAAGTGGATTCCTGCAGGGGCATGTCCGCAAGGCTCTCACCGGGTAAGCCGGTTGTCATTCGCCAGAGAGGCGTGCCCCCCATGCGCCCCATATTGACGTTTTCGATGGAGCTGTGACCGCAACCGGTCACGCGTACCCTCTCGCGCCAAACGATCCACTCGGGGTGATCCGTGATCTTCCACGGTGTGATGGAGACAACCTCGACCTTGGCCGTGTCACAGGCCGAACCGGTGAACGTGTTGTTCGCCGCGCGCACCTGGGCGGCCAGCATCGCGTCGTACGTTCTTCTCTCATCGGGCAGCACGCCACCCTGCGGAGGGGAAGCAGCGATAGCTGCGGCCAACAGCAATCCTAGTGGCATGGCCATTCCCTGAGCCGCGTTCGCACACAACCCCCACCCGTTGCGGTCCTAAGGCCTAGTCCCGTCTTGACTGTCAGCGGTCACTCAGCCGCCAGACGACGAAGCCCTCACGATCATAGGCCGTGCAACTCATCTCAGTGACCGAGGAGGCGCATGCCAGCAGATCAGCCTCGGTCACTTCGCGGCATGGAGGCATGTTCAAGGCCTTTGTGCAGATCGCCGCCACGCCGTGCCATACGGTGTCGGTCCAACCGAGCGTGTCAGCGATTGTGTCGAAGCCGCTCTGCGCGGTCAGCAAGTGATACGTTTCCTTGCCCACCCCAAAGACGGTCGTGCTTGCCAGGTCCGCTTCCTCCGGCCACTTAGGGTTAAAATCGTCGCACAGGCATACGGCCCCCCGATGTGCCGTGAGAGCTTCCAGCGTCATGCTTGCTCTCAAATTCAGCAAGGACGCGACGGGCATGAGAGAACCTTGACCGGGGCCAAGGGAAACGGCTCGGGAGAACTCGAAGTTTTCGGCGAGAAGGCCGCCCCTGCCGAAGTCGTAGACAGCGGTGACGTCGGATTGGGCTGGTATGAGGGTGAACACCCGGCCGCGGCTGGCTTCCACGGCGCGTGCCAGCCCTTCGCACAGAATGTTCACGCCGCGCAGGTGTTCGAGGACATAGGCCAGCCCTCGCTCGTCGAGATCGACCTCTCGGTGAGCCATCAGACAAGACTGGGGCGGGTGAGGTCTGCGCGTCAATGACCCCTTTCCACCCAAAAAGGTCCCTTCTCGGCAGCTTCGCCTCACTAGGGAGAGGTTGGACAAAGCGACTGGCCGGCGACCGAAATCCGCGATGCCTCATGGGCGGTCTCGCCCAGGGCCATGGCCGGACCGATCCATGGGAGGCTATCTTCCCAATCTTACAATGACATGGTCCGGGCTCGCGATGGCGCGTGCTCGGCCCCGGAACACGAGTGGCGACTTCCGAGGATTTGTCGGATTATCCGGGGCGAATAGACCAAGGACCAACCGCCGATGACGACGCCTTCACCCGACGGGCCGCCCATCGCTTTCCTCGGCCTGGGCAAGATGGGCCTCGACATGGCCGCGAACCTGAAGCGGGCCGGCTATCCCCTGGTGGTCTGGAACCGGTCGGCGGCAAAGGCCGAGCCGCTGCGAGCCGCCGGCGCGAGCCTCGCCGCATCGCCTGCGGCGGCCGCGGCGCGCCAGATCTTCGATTGAGCCTGTCGCCATGTCGCTGACCCTCTATTACCACCCGCTGTCGTCGTACTGCTGGAAGGTGCTGATCGCCCTCTATGACGCCGGCGTTCCCTTCGAGCCCAAGGTGGTCGATCTGGGCGATCCAGGGGAGCGCGCGGCGTTCCAGGCGGTCTGGCCCCTGGCGAAGTTTCCGGTCCTGCGCGACGAGGCGCGGGGGCGCACCGTGCCGGAATCGACGATCATCATCGACTATCTGGCGCGGTATTATCCGGCCGCGGCGGCCCTGGTCCCGGCTGACCGCGATCTCGCCAGGCAGGTCCGTTTGCTGGACCGGTTGATCGACAACTACATCCACCTGCCTCTGCAGCAGATCGTCGGTGAGCGGTTGCGCCCGGAAGGCCGGCGCGATCCGTTCGGCGCCGATCTGACCCGCGGCGCCCTTCGCCAGGGCTACGACCTGGTGGCCCCGATGATCGCCGGCCCCTGGGCGACGGGCGAGACCTTCACCCTCGCCGATTGCGCGGCGCTTCCGGCGCTCCACTACGCCGACTATGCGGTCTCCCTCGCCCCCTGGCCGGAGCTGGCTGCATGGCTCGAACGCCTGAAGGCCCGGCCCAGCGTGGCGCGCGTGCTCGCCGAGGCGCGGCCCTTCCTCAAATTCTTCCCCCTGGCCAACGACCGCTGACGCGCCCCAGGAAACCCTCTCCCTCCGGGCGAGGGTTCTTAACCCCTCTCCATGAGGGAGAGGCCGCCACCGCCCATTGCGCGACAATAGGAGGGCGAGGGGTTACGCTGCTTGGGGTCGAGGCGCACATCGACGCTGTGCGCCGCTCGTGTCATGGGAGCCTCCAGGATCGAGGGCGGGGAGCCACCATGGGCAAGGTCATCGCGCGCCTGGACGACAAGGCCATCGAGTTCATTGGCCGCCAGAAGCTGTTCTTCGTGGCGACCGCCCCGCTTGCCGCCGACGGCGGCGTCAACCTCTCGCCCAAGGGCTATGACAGCCTGGCGATCATCGATCGCGGCACGGTCGCTTACGTGGACCTGGGGGGCTCCGGGATCGAAACCCACGCCCACCTTCGCCAGAACGCTCGCCTCACCTTGATGTTCTGCGCCTTCGAGGGACCGGCCAACATCCTGCGCCTCCATGGCCGCGGTGAGAGCGTAACCTTCGACGAGCCCGGCTTTGCCGGGAAGCTGGCGCTGTTTCCGGCTTTCGCGCGGGCGCGGGCAATCGTCACCATGCACATCACGCGGGTCGCGGAGAGTTGCGGCTGGGGCGTGCCCTTCTTCGACTACAAGGGTGAGCGCGACCAGCTTCGCCGCTGGGTGGAAGCCAGGTCCTATGAAGAGTGGGCCGAACGCCGGTACGCCGCCAACACCCTCTCGATCGACGGCTTGCCCGGCCTGGTCCGCGCCGATCCAGCCTGACACGCGTCGCCTCATGGCCGTGCTCGACCGCGACCTCCAGCAACTTCTTGGCTACGCCAATGCCGCCTCGGAGCACGAACCGGCAAACCATTTTGCCGGCGCCGGCAAGTTGGTGGAGTTCGGATCTGGCGGCGCGCGCGAGGTCGAGGACGTTCCTCTCTCCCGCTTCGGCCGCCACACCGTGCGGCTCGGCTCGCGCGCGGGCCGAAGGTCATGGCCAGGCCAGACGGTGATGTTGAGCTCCGAGGTCACGATCCAGCTGCGGCGCGCGAGCCCGAACGCGCCGGCGGCAAGGGGGATCTTGTGGGCGTGATCGGGCTCCGTCCCGGTGATCGGGGCGACGACCACGCGTCGGCCGCCCTCTAGAATCGCGGCGATGACGCACCGGCGATCCTTGACGCCCTCCAGCAGGCCCATCTCGCGCTCGTGTTTCCAGAGAAACGAGAATTCGATCACATCGCCCCGTGCGGGCGCGCGCGGCTCAGATGATGGTGTCGCCATCGTCCGTGGCCCCGCGAGGAGCGCGGAGTCTCTCCAGGTCCTCGAGCATGGCGCTGGCCACATCGGCCGGAAGGTCCGAGGTGCGGTGGACCTGACGCTCCTGATCGCGAAGCCGCTCATAGTCCTGGTAGGCCAACAGCACGTGACGGGGCCGCCCGTGCGCCGTGATCACCACCGGTTCGCGAAGGGCCTTGTCCGTGACCTCCTTCCAATGCCGCAAAGCTTCCTTGGACGTGACCGTTTGGATTCGGTTCTGCTGCGCCGCCGCTGTCATGTGAGACCCAAGCTCAGTCCTGGCAGGCGCGCATGCGCCTCGGGCGCGCCCTAGTATTGGTCGTAAAATACGACTTATCCGACCTTTGTCAAAGAACTAAGCGAACCCGGGCGCCTCGAGTGTGATCCTCACCCGCAACGCGGGGGGAGGGAGGAGGTGACCATTCCTCCTCCCCCGTCCTGGGGGAGGTGGCTCGGCGCGATCCGCGCCGAGACGGTAGGGGCTTGGGAACGACCCCACCCGTCCCGCTTCGCGGTCCACCCTCCCCGCGAGGGGAGGGAGCGGGTTTCTCAAGGCCCCCCCAGCGTCCGCCCGAAAAACTCCAGCGCCATGGCGATCGCCGCCCGGTGCGTCGCCTCCTGCGGAACCTTGGCGTTGCACACCGGCACGGCCGCCACGCCCGCCGGCGTGCAGTCGGCGATGAAATCATAGTGCCCCACCCCCGGCAGCACCTTCAGCTCCGCCCCCGGGATCGCCCTGGCCGCCGCCAGCCCGTTGGTCGCCGGCGTCGCCAGCGGATCGGCGTCGCCCAGGATGATCGCCACCGGCGCGCTGATCTTCGCCAGGCCCTCGGGGGTGAGCCCCTGGACGATGGCCGGCGCGATGGCGAAGGCGGCGCGGACGCCGACGATCGCGTGGTGGTCGCCGGCGTGAGCCGCCTCGGCGGCCATTTCCGGCGCGGCCAGCGCGCGCCGCGCGTCCTCCTGGGTCAGGGCGAACTCCTTCTGCGGCGCGCACACCCCGTCGGTGGGGTTCGCCCGGCAGAAGGCGACGAACCGGTTCATGTCCACCTTGGCCCCGACGGCGACCAGGGCCGTGAACCCGCCCGCCGAAAAGCCCGCCACGCCGATGCGGCCAGGATCGAGGTGCGGTCCGATGGCCGGGTCGGCCTTCGCCGCCGCCAGCGCCGCTGCCAGGTCGCCGGCCCGGTCCCAGGTGAGGATCGCGCCGGCCGCGGTCATCTTGTCCGCGCCGTTGTTGCCCGGATGGTCCGGCGCTGCGACGATGTAGCCCGCCCGCGCCAGGGCCGTCCCGAACCAGGCCATCATCCGCGCCGTGCCGCCAAAGCCGTGCGAGAAGAGGATCACCGGCCGGGCCTTGCCATCGGGGAACGCCGCGTCCGGAGCGGCCGCGCCCACCCTGAACAGCGGGCGGCCGGGCGGCCCGATGTCGATCGGCTCCTCCGCGGCGCCCGCCGCCGCCGGATACCAGACGGTCACGCGCACCAGCGGCCGGTGTTGCGCGTCGCGCAGCGCCGCCGTCGCGTCGGTCGTTGTGAGGTGCCGCTCGCCTACAGGGGCGGCGAGGGCGGCGGTGGCGAGGCCGGCCAGGGCGGCGGCGAGCGCAAGGGTGCGGAGGGAGGGGGTCATGGCGGGAGACTATGAGCATTGGCGGGCGAGGCAACGCGGCCTTTCTTTTGTCATGCACATGAAGTACAACAGACACATTCAGGAGCCTGCCAATGACCGCCAACGCCCTCATTCAGACGCGCATCGATCCGCAGGTGAAAGCCCGGGCGACGGAGATTCTGGAAGCCGTTGGGCTCACCGTCTCCGACGCCGTGCGCATCATGCTCACGCGGACCGCCCGCGAAGGCGCGCCGCCTTTCTTGTTGCTCGCGGGAGGCGAGGTCCACGACGCTTGGTTCAGGGCCAAGGTCGCCGAAGCGCTGGCGGACGGCCGTCCGGACGTCTCGCAAGCCGATGTCGATGGTGAATTCTCAGCGAGGCGAGCAACGACGTTGCGCAAGCTTGGTGAGGCTTGAGACTCACATGGGCGCGGATCGCGCTGGAAGACCGGCGCGCCATCTATGCCTACATCGAGATCGATGATCCTAGCGCGGCCGTCATGACCGACGAACGCATCGAAGCCGCCGTCGGACGACTGGCGGACTTCCCCGACAGCGGGCGACCAGGACGGGTCGCGGGCACGCGCGAACTTGTGATCCACCGCACCCCTTATGTCGCCGCGTACCAGGTGACCGCCGATATGGTCCGCGTTCTGCGCGTCATTCACGGGGCGCGGATCTGGCCTGATGAAGCCGAATTCCGGGAAAGGTGAGCCGCTCATGACGGCGCGGAGCCTCGGATCGGCCTTCGCCGCCGTCAGCGCCGCCGCCAGGTCGCCGGCCCAGTCCCAGGTGAGGATCGCGGGAGGGCCGCAAGGGGTTGATCGAATGGACGCTCGATGACGAAGGGTGAGCTGATCGTGGTCACCGGGCCGGCGGCCGCTGGCAAAACGACCGTCGCCAAAGCGCTGCAGGCGCGGTTCGCCGGCGCGGGCGAGCTTTGGCTCTTGATCGAGCTCGACGCCTTTGGCCGTTCCACGCCGCGCGACTGGATGTCGCTGGGCGAGCATCGAGGTCGCCATGCCGCGCGGGGGTTTGCCTACGAGCGCGCGACCGACGGGCGCCTCGAGCTTAACCTCGGCCCCGACGGACGGCGCGTCCTGGCGGCGTTTCACCGTTCGGTCGCGGCCGTCGTGAAATCCGGTGTGAACGTCATCTGCGAGACGATCGTCCACGACGATGACGATTGGCGGGATTGGTCGCGGTCACTGCGCGGCATTCGCGTCTGCTGGGTGAAGCTGAGCGCTCCGCCCGCCGTTCTGGAAGCCCGCGAGAAGGCCGATCGGGCGCCGCTGTTTCAAGGCCTCGCGCGGGGGATGACCGCCAGACAGCCCGTTGGCGCCTTCGATGTCGAAGCCGATACATCGACCGAAGACGCCAGCGCCATTGTCAATCGCATCGCGGCGGCCCGAGACCATTGACCGGTGAGGGTCGACACTCTTCCCGATCGATCCGCCACCCTCGGCCCAGCCCCCGAACATGCGCGGTCTGACGTTCGGCTACGGGGTTATTTCGACCCCGATAGTCACGGCGCCACCACGATGTAGCCCGCCTGGGCCAGAGCCGTGCCGAACCAGGCCATGATCCGGGCCGTGCCGCCAAAGCCGTGCGAGAAGAGGATCACCGGCCGGCGCCGCGCATCGGCGAACGCCGCGTCCGCCGCGACAGCGCCCACCGTGAACAGCGGATGGCCCGGCGGCCCGATGTCGATCCGCTCCTCCACGGCCCCCGCCGCCGCCGGATACCAGATGGTCACGCGCAGGAGCGGCCGGTGCTCGGCGTCGCGCAGCGCCGCCGTCGCATCGGTCGTCACGATGCGCCGCTCGCCGACGGGGCCGGCGTGGGCGGCGGCGCCGATGCAGAACGCCGCGGCGATCGCGGCGCAGAGGGTGAAGCGATGCTTCATTGGAGGTTTCTCAAGACATTGGCTGCAGATCGCGGCGGCACTCTACCAGATGGGCCGGGCGGTCCAGCTTTTCGGCAGAGTGTCGCGCGATTTGGCGGAGGTGGGAGTTCGGCCCTAGTGGTCGGACTTCTGCGTCTGGGGCATAGTGTCTCTCCAGCCTTATTCGGCGGGATAATCTCTGTTGAGAGACGCGCCCAAAGGCTGAAGCCACCGCAAGCGGCACTTGGGAATCCCCATTTAATTCAATCCGCTCGCAGAGTTTTATAAGTCAACAATGGCTAATTTTGGTAGCGTGAACCGCCGCGCGGAACAGTAGACATGATGGTCTCACATCAGTAGCGTGCCATAGGGGACTTAGGGGGCTCGGGGTGCATTTCGTGTCGGCGGCGCGCGCCGCCAAAATCGCCGCTATTGTATGCTTTTTCCTGCCCTGGCTCGCTGTGTCCTGTTCAGGCCACACGCTGGGAACGGCGACGGGGATGGATCTCACGCTAGGCCACCTAACACTGCACGATCCATCGAGTGGATTGGCGGAAACGCGGCACGTCCCATTCAACCCTTTTTTGGCATTATCTATTTTCTTAATAGTAGTCGGGGCTTTCCTGGGCCAGTCCCGGAAGTCAGATCAGACATCGCGACATATCTTGGCAATGTCTATTTTAGCTATGGTGCTTATCGTCGTCGGAGTACCACTTTCGCGTGAATTAGGTAGGAAAGCGATAGCATCAAACGGCGCTGGTCCCTTCGCTCACGCTGCCGATGGGTTATTTACGATTGAAACACGCTACGGTTACTACTTGGTTCTCGTCTGTCTTGCAACCGCATCTGGGATTTCATTGTTGAATCTTCGTCCAGGGTCGCGGTCTGCGCTGCTCAGCAATTTAGGGTCCCTTAGCGCGCTTGCTCAAGGCGAAAGCTCACAGAACGCAAGCGATGATCTCCTGTTCTGGGACTCGATGCGGTCAAAGGACGACCCCGATCTATTGCGGGAATACCTAATCCGCTACCCCGGCGGGCGTTTGGCGCCGATTGCTGGGGACAAGCTGAGGCGCGCCGGATACGACACGAGCGAGTACGATCAGAGACGCGCTTCACTGGCGCGAGATCCTCAAAGGGTGGTTGTCGCGGAATCGCCGATCAGCACCCCGACCATCCTTGGCGGCCTGCCGGCTCGCCAGACGACCTCGCCCAGGTGTGATGTTTGCGGAACGATTTGGGACACAGCCGCGCGCTTTTGTACGAATTGCGGACATGCTCGCGGCCCAGAGACGGTTCCGGGTGAGGCGCCGTCGTGAGTGTCAGCGATGGCAACACGATCGGCGCGAAGGCATGCGGAGCCTGTGGGGCGGAAAACCGCGCTGAAGCTCGATTCTGCCGAAACTGCGGCGTTCGGTTTGATGGCGCGGTTTCCGCCATAAGTGGAGTACCCACTCCTGAAAATTCCAGTCGACAAGTCGATGCCGCCGGGGGGCATCCAGATCGATTGGCTGGCGCACCTCGCCGGTCAGTCCTAGGAATTCCGACCGATTTGCTTCTCGGGCTTGGCTGCGTAGTGCTTGTGGTGTGTGCAGCGGCACTTGCCTACAACCTAGCCGAAAAAAAAGATGCGGCTATCGCAGCAGCCGCTGCGTCTGCCCAGGCAACGGCACTCGATGCGCGCGCCGCGGCGGCGCTCGACGCGCAAACTGCGGCGGCAACTCACCAGACTCCGCCGAGTCTGGCCTCCGTTCCTGCTTCGGATGCGGTGTCCGGGCAATCGCAACAGGCAAGGGATGAAGCAGCGGCCAGTGACGCTTCTGCTGCGGCTGCTTCGGCGGACGCTTCGGCGGCTGCGGCGCAGGCTGCGGCGGATGAACCACAAACTGCGGCGGCGACCGCAGGGAATAGCTTGGTCTCGACCCACTATGCTTGCACGCTTGCCCCAGATCTTTCACAAAATCCAATTCCAGATGCTCAAGACACGTCTTTCACCATCGATGAATCGAGAGCGTGTGTAAACAATAGAGCTGTGTATATAAGGTTACGAGACGGCACCTTGGCAAAATCTATGCTGAATGATCAAGAACATAGAGTGTCATTCCTTACTATATCTCGTGACCGTACAAAATTTATCCGAGTAGATAACAATCTGACGAATGAAGCTTACCTGCAGCTTCGTCGGACTAATCATAATCTCTCGAATCTTGCATGCGCTCCACCAGGTGACGGGCAGGGTACAGTGTTGACGCAACAACTGTTGGCTCGCGCCAGTACGGGGCTGCGCTTCGACGAGAACTCAGTGGTTAGTCGCCGGCGCACGGGGTGGCGCTGCGCGGCCTCTACCGAGTAGCGCCAAGGTTCCTCGCATGCATCACACATAGGGGACTGGTGTTCCTGTCCCCATGACCCGGAGGTTCGAACGCCGATGCCTCAAGGGTTTGCCGAAGCCCCAGCGGCTTTTCGCGGAGCGGAGGCTGAGGACGCCGGCTGGCTACGTCTCGCCCTCACGGACCAGCGTGACACCCTCATGCGCATGGCGGCTTTCCAGCGTGTGGGCGAATTGACCCAAGCGCGGGGTTTGGCGCGAGCCACCGACATTGATCCGGGGTTCGTCTTTGATGGCGCCCGATACCCACTCTACAACCCACGGCGCGGCATCTTCAAACCGAAGGAGATGCGGTTCCTTCTCTCGATCAAGACTGTGTTTCCAAAGCGCGGCAACCGCGTTTGGTACGACGATCAGCGTGAAGTCCACCGCCAGATCTACGAAGGCGACGAACTCGTCGACTATTCATTCATGGGCACCGATCCCGAGGCCGCGGACAACCGCCGCCTCAGGGAGGCCTGCGAGCTTCAGATACCGCTGATCTATTTCCTTGGGATCAGCCCGGCTCTCTACCAGATCGTGGCTCCTGTCTTCGTGGCAGACATCGATCGGGCTGGATTGCGCGCCCGGATCGCCTTCGCTCTGCCCGACCAGTCGTCCCCAGAGGCGCCGTCGACGCCCATCGAGCGGCGGTACGCTCTGCGGGCCGTCAAGCAGAGACTGCATCAAGCCTCGTTCCGCGAAGCCGTGATCACCGCCTACCGTGGGCGTTGCGCTCTCTCGGGACTCCCCGAGCCGATGTTGCTCGATGCCGCGCACATCATGGCCGACGCCCACGAACTGCTGGGCCAGCCAATCGTGCAGAACGGGCTTCCGCTTTCCAAAACTCATCACGCCGCCTTCGACGCGCACCTGATCGGCATAGACCCCGACTACCGCATCCACGTCTCGGACCGATTGATGTCCCTGACGGACGGACCCAGCCTGGCGGCGATGAAGACCCTGCACGGCGCGGTGCTGGGCCGGCCGACGCGCGAGACAGACCGGCCGGATCGCGAAAGACTGGCCGGACGTTTCGAGCTGTTCAAGGCGGCGGCGTGATGGATGGCGGACCCTATCAAAGCACTGAAATCCATGCATTGAACATCGCGTCCCCTTCCAAGAACGGCGGCTTGAAATGGCGCGCGATGCTTACAATCGCTTGGTCAACCGTTGTGGCATAGGTCTCGATGATCTTGGTGTTCTCCGCGTCCTTCGGTGTGCCCCGCATCCCATGCAGGTGGAATACGCCGGGCCGGCCGCCAAAGAGGTCCATGACTTCGGGATAACGAGCATGGACGTAGCTGGAGTTCGCCTGATAGACGTTCGACATACGGCGTGCGCCTGAGCCTATCTCGACGCCAACTCTTTCCGCGCCCTCATCCAGCCATGCGCCCACGTCGCGGTGAATATGCGCCTGCCGCACGCTCAGCTTGAGCGACTGTCCCGGCTGGTCCCGCCGGTAGTCTTCGAAATATGTCTTCACATAGGTCAGTTGAGGGTCCGAGCGGAGAGAGCCGTCTGGTTCGGCGGTCAGCTTTACCCAATTGATGAGCGACGTGCATTCCCAGATCGTTCGGACAATTACGGCTATCTCCTGAGTGTAGCCGCCACGGGCGAGTTCAACGCATGCGTTCATGCCGCTCACTGCACGGACGCCCTTCAATAAGCAGAAGTGCCGGGCGTCCGGCGCTGTGTAGCGGAAGCCTATGTGTCTCCCGACCGACTGATACCAGATAGGTGAACGAAGATGGGTGGCGAACAGGCTCAAGAACCGCTCGGAGGGCTCCAATCCGAGCTGCACGCCAGAAATCCGGCTCTCAAGTTCTTGAGGCGTCACTGGCGACCACTAAACTAATGCGCAGCACCACAACTCGGGCACGCCTCGCCCTCCTTGAAGAAGACGGTGTCGACGACCTTACTGCTGACGGGCGAACAGGAAGTTCCGCACTTGGGACAATCGCCATCGCGCGCGGCGCACCAGATCCCTGCCCAACGGATCCCGCAGCGGCAGGCGTAGCGGTTCTCGTAGTCCCGGTATTCGACCCGTTTTTCGATCGCCAGTTCCTCGGCAAGGACGGCGAGACCGTTCTCGTCGCGGATCACGCCATCATTTGCGAGGTGCCAGGGGTCAGGGAGTTGGTCTAAGTCCATGGTTCATACTCTTAATCAGGCGAGTTCTTGCGACAACCCCCGCCCGAGTTATCGCTCCGACTATGTGCGGATCAGCCAGCCAGCGCGGTCGCCTTGAAATCCGATGCTCTGTCAATTATTATCCTCACAGGATAGGATAAGATGGAGTCGCCTCCCGAGCATGAAATCGCGTATCTCCTGGACTTCGACGGCGCCAGATACCTCTTCGACGAGGGCTACTGGGTCAAGATCGAGGTGAAGCGCACGACGCCCACCTCGCGACGGCCGCACGGTCTTTCCTACAGCCTCACCCTTCACAACCCAGAAGGGGTTCGGCTGCTGGGTTTCGACAATGCCCACGGCGCGCCTCCGCTGGGCGGCCGCCACAAGGCCAGACCCGCTACGCACGATCACTGGCATCGAACCGAGAAAGACAAGGGCAGGCCCTACGAGTTCCGGTCTGCCCTTCAGCTCGTTCAGGATTTCCTGAATGAAGTGGAGCGGTTCCTAAGAGAGCGTGGTGTCTCGGCGGTGATGATTGAGGAGAAGGGCCAGACCGATGCCGGGAGCTAGGACAAGGGTGCAAAGCTGGGCGGCGTTCAAGAGAGGCCTGCTGGCCGCGGCGAAAGGCGGCCGAGCCCCTGAAGGCGCGGGCGGACTCGCTGTGGAGAGCGTTGAAACCTTGATGCGGTTGCTCACGCCCGAGAACCGCGAATTGCTGAGGATCATTCGCGACGAGCAGCCTGCGTCCGTCGCGGCCTTGGCCCGCCTGGCGCATCGCGCCGAGCCCAATCTTGCCCGCACTCTGGGCAAGCTGGAGGCCGCCGGCCTGGTCGCCTTTAAGAGCGACGGCAAGCGACGCGCGCCGATCTCGCTGGCGCGCCGCTTTTCGGTTCACGTCGACCCCTTCGGTCCAAATGATCTGATCGAGGTCGCCTGATCCTGCATTTCTGGACGGCGCTCAAGCGCGGTGGCGGCTCTGGAGCCGCGGCTTTGCATATTGACAACATCGCTGGAATATTGCACAATGCATGCCGACCACGCCAATGAGGTCCACCGCCATGCCCATTCTGCAAGACTCCCGCCACGAAGCCTTCGCCCAGGCGCGCGCCAGGGGGGCGCGGCTGGAGGATGCCTATGAGGACGCCGGCTATACGCCGGGCAACGCCCACGCCAGCCGCCTGGCCACGACGCGCGCGATCGCCGAGCGCATCGCCGAGATCAAGGCGGCGCGGGCCGAGGAGGAGACGGTCAATCCGGCGAGCGTGATCGCCGCCCTCATCCGGATGGCCAAGGCGGGCGAGGAACTGAAGACCGCCGCCGCCATCAAGGAGGCGCGGCTGACCATACTGGAAGCCTGGAACGTCCAGCTCGAAACCGAGCGCGCGCGCGTCAACGATCGCTTTTCGCCGCACATGCAGAACCTCACGAAGTTCTTGCCCTGAAAGGGTTTCATGGCGAACCGGCGCGGATCGGCCGACCGCCATTTCATGCCATTTCATGCCAAAACATGCCCAAAATACCGCCCCCGAGAAGCCACGAAACCGCCCGGCGCACGCCATCGGCATGCCCGCCGCCCGCCACAAACCGCCATTCGCCGCCAAAAGACGCCCTCGTGACCGTCGCGGCCGAGCGGCAGAGCAGGGGGGCGATTGAGTTGTGCCGGCTCTAGCTCAAGGCCCCGCAGAAGCGTTGGATGCGCCCGCAGGCGTCCTCCAGCAGCGCATCGGAGGTCGCGTAGCTCAGGCGGAAGTGCGGAGACAGGCCAAAGGCGGCGCCGAAGACCACCGACACCCCCTCCGCTTCGAGGAGCTCGGAGGCGAAGTCGGCGTCGCAGCCGATCGTCCTGCCGCTCGGCGCGCGCCGGCCGATCGCGCCTTCGCACGAGGGATAGACATAGAAGGCGCCCTGGGGCGTCGCGCAGCGCAGCTCCCGGGCCTGGTTGAGCATCGAGACCACCAGGTCGCGCCGGGCCTCGAACATCCTGGCGTTGGGTGCGATGAAGTCCTGGGGGCCGTTCAGGGCCTCCACCGCCGCCCACTGCGAGATCGAGGCGGGGTTGGATGTCGTCTGGCTCATCACCTTGCGCATCGCGCCGATCAGCGGCTCGGGGCCGCCGGCGTAGCCTATGCGCCAGCCGGTCATGGCGTAGGCCTTGGAGACCCCGTTCACCGTCAGGGTCCGCTCCTTCAGGGCGGGTTCCACCTGGGCTATGGTGCTGAACTGAAAGTCGCCATAGACCAGATGCTCATAGATATCATCGGTGAGCACCCAGACCTTCGGATGCTGCATGAGCACTTCGGCAAGCCCGCGCAGCTCGTCCCTGGTGTAGGCCGCGCCGCTTGGATTGGACGGCGAGTTGAGGATCAGCCACCGTGTCCTTGGGCCGATCGCCGCCTCGAGTTGCGCGGGCCGCAGCTTCAACCCGTCTTCCGCCCGGGTTGGCGCGAACACCGGCGCGCCGCCCGCCAGCAGCACCATGTCGGGGTAGCTCACCCAATAGGGGGCGGGGATGACGACTTCGTCGCCGGGATCGAGGCTCGCGGCGAGGGCGTTGAACACCACCGCCTTGGCGCCGGGCGAGACGTTGATCTGCGAGGGCGAAAAGGAAAGCCCGTTCTCGCGCGCGAATTTCCCGCAGACCGCCTGCTTCAGTTCCGGCACGCCGTCGATGTCGGTGTATTTGGTCCTGCCGTCACGAATGGCCCGGATGGCCGCCGCCTTGATGTTCTCCGGCGTGTCGATGTCCGGCTCGCCGGCGTCGAGCGAAATGACGTCGGCGCCGGCGGCGCGCAAGGCCCGCGCCCTGGCCGCGGCCGCCGCCGTCGGCGAGGCCTTGACCCGGCGCAGGTTGACGGACTCGACGAACATCGCTCGCGACTCGGGGGGAGGCGGGGAACGGGTCGCTCTGTAGGGCCTGACCGCCTGGCGCGCAACGCGGCTGGCCGCTTTCTCCGGCGCCCCGGTCAGGCTAGGCTGTCTTCGTCTTCGTTGGTTTCTGGGGGGTCTGCCGTGAGATTGAAAACCCAGCTGGCGGTCGCGGCCGCGGTCCTCTTTGGTGTGTCCGGCGCCTGGGCGCAGGGCCGGAACCAGCCTGGCGGCCCCACTTCGTCGGACAGCCTGTTGAACCCCGGCTACCATCATCCGCTCGACCCGGAAATCGTCTACGAGCCGGCGCGCGCGGCGCGAGCGCAGGCGCTCGCCGCTGGGAGCCTGGACACCCTGCCGACCTGGACCCGGACCTTCACCATTTCCGGCAAGACCTACAGCGCCGCTCTCGTGGGGACCGGTCCCCTCACGGCGCGCGCCACGGTGATCCCGACGGTCATCGTGCCGATCCGGCTGACGGTTTCCGACTATTCGGTGAATGGAAAGACGCCCCTGGTCCTGGACGGGACCAAGGTCCTGAATTCGGTTCTCGGCAGTCCGATCTTTCAGACTTCGCCCTACAGCAGCGGCGATCTGCAGTTCTCCGACGCCATGCTGCGTGCCGAGTTCCCCTTGGCGCCAGGCGCCTGGCACACCCTGTTTTCACCTTCGGTGGGACCGACGCTCGACATCGTCGCGCCCGCCCATTCGGTGCGGGTGTACCGCGCGAAATCGGGGAAGTTGCTGGGCATCGTCAGGGACGATCTCGTGATCGATTCGGCGATCTACAAGGCGCTGGCTCAGTTCTCGCCGCAGTCCTATGTTGTATTCGTGACCTATAACGCGCTGGAACACGACGCATTCGGCTATCACGCCTTCGTCTATGGCCAGAAGAAATCTCAGGCGATCGTCTATACCTACACGTCCTGGCTGGAAGGGGTGGATGATCTCTTCTCGGTTCCTTCGCCGGACGCCGCCACCCTGGCCCACGAGATCGCCGAGGTCGTCCACGATCCCTTGATCACCAGCGTGACGCTGCTCTGGGGTGATGCGTTCGCCAAGAACCGCTGCTTCCAGCGCACCATCGAGGTCGGCGACGCCATCGAGAACGCGCCGGCCGATGTGCAGCTCTGGGAGCAGACCGTCGGCTCGGGCGGCGACGCCAGGACATTCACCCTGCAGAACGAAGCCCTGCTGCCGTGGTTCGAGCGCCAGACGCCCTCCCGCGCCCAGGGCGGCGCCTACAGCTTCCCCAGCGTCCAGGCCCTGGCCTCCGCCGCGCCGCTGACCTGCGTGAAATGACGCAGGCGAGCCAGAAAGGTGCGGTTTGCGCCGCTGCGGTGACCGGCCGGCCGCCGCTGGCGATACACGGCCGGCGCGGGCCTGGCTTCGGCTTCTGAAAACCGCGGCATGCGCCGCCCAGGGTTTCGTTTCGGGAGCGGCATCGGCGCCTGGAAAGGACCGCTGCTCTCCTTCCTGCTGTTCGGCGGCGTCGGTCTGATCTTGGTCGTGGCGGCGCCGGCGCTGGGCCTGCGAAACGCCGAGGCGATCGAGCGGTTGATGGCGGCCGCCCGTGGTCCCTGGGCCCTGCCGGCGGTGGTGATCGCCTTCGCGGGCCTGGCCTTCATCGGCGTGCCGCAGATCGCCCTGATCGCCGCGGCCGTGGTGATCCTGGGCCCCGAACGCGGCGCGCTCTACAGCTGGATCGGAACCATGGTCTCGGCTTCGCTCGGCTTCGCCTTCGGGCGGGTGTTCGGGCTGAAGGTCGTCTCCCCGACCCAGGGTCCCCGGGTCAAACGCTTCATGGCCTCACTGGGCAAGAACGGATTCGTCGCCAGCCTTCTGGTCAGGTTGGCCCCCTTCGCGCCCTTCGTGCTGATCAACATGGCGGCCGGGGTGACCCCGATGGCGGTGGTCGATTTCCTCGCCGGCACGGGGATCGGCATCATCCCCAAGATCGTCCTCACCGCCTTCGCGGGAGGCTCGACGCTCAGGGCGCTGCACGGCGCTGGCCCTTGGGCGGTGGTTGTGGCCATCCTGGCCGCCCTCCTGCTCATCGCCGCCGGCCTTCTCGCCCGGCGCTGGGTGAGGCGCCGGCGCACCCGCGAACCCCCGCCAGGGTTGGGAATCCCCTCTCCCGGTGGGGAGAGGAAGGGGCCCGCGCCGCAGGCGTGGGAAGGTGAGGGGTGACGGGCGTGAATGCCTCGCCCGGAGGGAGAGGGAGGGGCCCGCCGATCCGGCGATGGCCGGAGCGGTGGGAGGGTGAGGGGTTACGCCGCAAAGGCGGTCGCATAGTCTGCCGGCAATGAAGGCGCGGAAGACAAAGCCTCGCACCGCCCGGGCGAGGGCACTGCGCTCCGACCCCACCGATGTCGAACGCAAGCTCTGGGGCGCCTTGCGCGGACGCCAGCTCGAAGGCTTCAAGTTCCGCCGCCAGGTTCCCATCGACCGCTACTTCGCCGACTTCGCCTGCTTCGACGCCCGGCTGATTGTCGAGCTGGACGGAAGCCAACACCGGGACAACGCCGAGTTTGACGCAAGACGAACGACGGTGCTGAAGCCTGCGGATGGCGGGTCCCGCGCGTCTGGAACAACGAAGTGATCGAGAACATCGAGGGCGTGGGCTTGGAGATATTGGCGGCGCTTCGGACCGCTGGGGCGTAACCCCTCACCCTCCCATTGCTGCGCAACGGGCCCCTCCCTCTCCCTCATGGAGAGGGTTTGTTGGGGCCCATGTCGCCGGTTTGGACCGCCCCGGACACCTCTCCCGGAGGGGAGAGGAAGGGGCCCGCGCCGCAGGCGTGGGAAGGTGAGGGGTGACGGGCGTGAATGCCTCGCCCGGAGGGAGAGGGTTTTCTTCGGTCCAAACCGGCGGCATGGGTGACAGGCCAAACCGCTCGGCTTCGCCCTCAGCGGCGCTCGAGCATCCGGTCGCGCGCCGACATCAGGCGCCAGCCGTCTGGCGAGAGAATCTCGATCGGTGAGAAGCGGGCCTTGTAGTCCATCTTCTCGCTGCCGCGCACCCAGTAGCCGAGGTAGAGATAGGGCAGCCCCATGAGGCTGGCCTGGACCACGTGGTCGAGGATGATGAACGATCCCGGACTGGCCCGCGACAGCCTCGGATCGAAGAAGCTGTAGACCAGGGAGAGGCCGTCGCAGAGCTGGTCGACCAGGGCGCAGGCGACGAGGTCGCCCGGACCGCGGTCGACCGGCCCGGTTCGATACTCCACCAGATGGGTGCGCACCGCGGTGTCCTCGACCATCGCCACATAGTCGGGCCAGGTCATGTCGGCCATTCCGCCGTCGGCGTGACGGGAGAGCAGATAGCGGCGCAGAAGGTCGAACTGTTCGCAGGTGGCTTCCGATTCGACGACGTGCCGGGTCAGGGGGTCATTGCGCGCCAGAACCCTGCGCTCCGACCGCGAGAAGACGTAATCCCCCACCGGCAACCGAGCGGAGACGCAGGCTTGGCAGTTCTCGCAGGCCGGGCGATAGGCGATGTTCTGCGAGCGTCGAAAACCGCCTTGGGTAAGGGAATCGTTGACCAGCGCCCCATCGAGCATCGGCAGGTGGGCGAAGACCTTCCGCTCGTCGCGGCCCGGCAGGTAGGGGCATGGCGAGGGCGCGGTCAGGAAAAATCGCAACCGGCGGGTGGGAACGTGCTGGGTCACCTGAGGCGGTCGTCCGCGTTGGATTCTCTCTGCGCCGATTAGGGTGCATCGGCGCCCGCGACGCAAGATACTCTGGGCTTTGTTGAGGAGCCGCTGGGATGAAGCTCGCTTTCGTCGGCATCGGGGTCATGGGCGGGCCCATGGCGGCGCACCTCGCGCGCGCCGGACACGACATGGTCGTCTACAACCGCACCGCCTCCAAGGCTCAGCGCTGGAGCGCCGAACACGGCGGCCGCGCCGCCGCGTCGGTGGCGCAGGCGGCGGAGGACCGCGAGGCGATCATCCTTTGCGTCGGCGACGATAGCGACGTGCGCGGGGCCGTCACGGCGGCCTTGCCCGCTCTCGCCGCCGGCGCCGTCATCGTCGATCACACCACCACCTCGGCCCGTCTCGCCCGGGAAATGAGCGCCTCGGCGGTGGCGCGCGGCTGCGCCTTCCTCGACGCGCCTGTGTCCGGCGGCGAGACCGGGGCTCGGATGGGAACGCTCTCGGTGATGGCGGGTGGCGATGCGGGGGCCTTCGCGCGCATGGCGCCGGTGCTGGCCGCCTACGCCAGATCCTGCCGGCTGATGGGTCCTTCCGGCGACGGCCAACTCACCAAGATGGTCAATCAGATCTGCATCGCCGGCATCGTCCAGGGTCTTGCCGAGGCGGTGGCGTTCGGGCGGCTGGCGGGTCTCGATCTCGACCTCGCCTACCAGGCGGTCTCCAAGGGCGCCGCCCAGTCGTGGCAGATGGACAATCGCTGGCGAAGCATGACGCAGGGGCGGTTCGACTTCGGCTTCGCGGTCGACTGGATGCGCAAGGATCTGGGGCTGGTTCTCGACCAGGCCCGCGCCAGCGGCGCGAGGGTCGAGGTCACCGCCCTCATCGATCAGTTCTACGCCGAGGTCCAGGCCATGGGCGGCCGTCGCTGGGATACCTCCAGCCTGGCGGCCCGGCTCATGCCGAGAAGGCCGGAAACCTAACGGCTGAGCAGCTTCGCCGCCGTGGGCGCGAAATAGGTGATCACCCCGGCGCAGCCCGCGCGCTTGAAGGCGCCGAGGCTTTCGAGGATGGCCCGGTCGCCGTCCAGCCAGCCGTTCGCCGCCGCGGCCATGATCATCGCGTATTCCCCCGAGACCTGGAAGGCGAAGGTGGGCACGGCGAAAGCCTCGACCACCCGGCGCACGACGTCGAGGTAGGGCATTCCGGGCTTGACCATCACCATGTCCGCGCCCTCGGCGATATCGAGGGCCACCTCCCGCAGGGCCTCCTCGCCGTTGGCCGGGTCCATCTGATAGGTCGTCTTGTCGGGGGGATTTGGCGTCGCCCCGCTTCCCAGCTTTCCCGAGCCGATGGCCTCGCGATAGGGCCCGTAGAAGGCCGAGGCGTACTTGGCCGCATAGGACATGATCAGCGTCTCGGCGAGTCCTTCGGACTCCAGGGCCGAGCGCAGGGCGCCGACCCGGCCATCCATCATGTCGGAGGGGGCGAGGATGTCGCAGCCGGCCCTGGCCTGCATCAAGGCCTGCGCCACCAGCCGCTCGATCGTCGCGTCGTTGGCGATCTTGCCGCCTTCGATCACCCCATCGTGGCCGTGATCGGTGAACGGATCGAGCGCGACGTCGCACATGATCCCGACCTCGGGGACGGCCGATTTCATCGCCTTGACCGCGCGGGCGACCAGGCCGTCGGGATCGGCCGACAGCAGGCCGGCGGGATCCTTCCGCGCCCCGTCGATGTGGGGAAAGACGGCGATCGCCGGAATGCCCAGGGCGCTGGCCTCGCGGGCCGCCTTGACGGCCTCGTCGACCGATAGCCGCTCCACCCCCGGCATCGAAGCCACCGGAACGCGCCCTTCGCCCTCGTGGATGATCACCGCCCAGATCAGATCGTGGGCGGTGAGCACGCTTTCGCGCACCATGCGCCGCGTCCACTGCGCCTGGCGCAGGCGGCGCAGGCGCAGGGCCGGGTAGGCGGCGAGGGGCGCGCGGCTCACAGGATGTGCTCGGCGTCGAGGTTCATGGCTGCGTCCTCCTACCCATCGGCCCAGCGCCGCGCTAAGAACGGCCGCGCGAAGACGCTCGATTTCCGGGAGGATGGGATGCGGCGCAAGGTTCTTTCACTTCTCGCTGGGACCCTGGTCCTGGCGACCGCCGCCCTGGCGACCCAGGCGAGCGCCGCGACGGGCGCCGTCCCTGGCTTCATCGCCGCCGCCGTGGCCGACCCCGCCCGGCCGCAGGCCGAGAGGGACCGGGACGCCGCGCGCAAGCCGGCCGAGATGCTGATCTTCATGGGCATCAAACCCGGCCAGAAGGTCGTCGACTTCATGCCCGGCCCCAAGGGGTACTTCACGCCGATGTTCGCGAGCGCCGTCGGCGCAAGGGGCAAGGTGTACGCCTTCATTCCCACTGAAGTCGCCAAGATGTCGAAAAACCCCCTGCCGCCAAATGGTATGGCGATCGACCCCGCCCATCCCAACGTCATCGCCCTGGTTGCGCCGGTCGACAAGTTCGCCACTCCCGAGCCGGTGGATATCGTCTGGACGGCGCAGAACTACCACGACCTGCACGATCCGTTCATGGGACCGGCGGACATGGCGGTGTTCGACGCGGCGGTGTTCAAGGCTCTCAAGCCCGGCGGGGTATTCGTCATCCTCGACCACGCGGCGGCCGCGGGATCGGGCGTGCGTGACACCAACACCCTGCACCGGATTGACCCCGCCGTCGTCAAGAAGGAGGTCGCCGCCGCCGGGTTCAGGTTCGTCAAGCAGACCGAGGTCCTGCGCAACCCGGCCGACGCCCACACCGCGCGGGTCTTCGACCCGGCGATCCGCGGGCACACCGACCAGTTCGTCTACATGTTCCGCAAGCCCTGAGGTTCGGATACGCCGGAGATGTCGAAGATCGCGTTCATCGGCCTTGGCGCCATGGGCGCGGGCATGGCGGCCAACCAGGCCAAGGCCGGCCACGAGGTCCATGCCTTCGACCTTTCCTCCGCTGCCCTCGACAAGGCCGCCGCCGCCGGCTGCCGGGCCTCGGCCTCCGCGGCCGATGCGGTGAGCGGGGCCCAGGTCGTGATCACCATGCTCCCGGCCGGCGCCCACGTCCGCGAGGTCTGGAGCAGGGACATCATCCCCAACGCAAAGGCCGGATCGCTGCTCATCGACTGCTCGACCATCGAGGTGGAGGCCGCCAAAGCCGTGGCCGATCTGGCCGCGAAGGCCGGCTTCGCGGTCGCCGACGCGCCGGTCTCCGGGGGGGTGATGGCCGCGGACGCGGGCACGCTCGCCTTCATGGTCGGCTGTGCCGAGCCGCTGTTCGCAAAGGTCGAAGCCGCGCTCGCGCCGATGGCGAGGGTGGTCATCTGGGCCGGGGACGCGGGCGCCGGCCAGGCGGCCAAGATCTGCAACAACATGCTCCTGGGAATCTCCATGGCCGGGGTGTGCGAAGCCTTCGCCCTCGCCGAGAAGCTTGGCCTGGACGCACAGCGGTTCTTCGACATCGCCGCCAAGTCCTCCGGCCAGTGCTGGTCGCTCACCACCTACTGTCCCTGGCCGGGGCCCGTTCCTTCGGCGCCGTCGAACCATGGCTACGAGGGCGGATTCCTCACCCGCCTGATGCTCAAGGACCTGAAGCTCTCGCAGGACGCCGCCGCGAAGTCCGGAGCGGCCACCCCGCTTGGCGCGCAGGCCGCGGCGCTCTATGCGCTGTTCGATGGCCTGGGCTATGGCGGCAAGGACTTCTCGGCCCTGCTGCAGCTCATCCGCGGCAAGCTCACGCATCTTCAATGACTTGAGCTGAGAGTCTGGCGAAATGGCCCCTGATCGTGACAGCGGGGGTCAATTCGTGCGAAACAGCTGAACGCTCGGCGATCGCAGGTTTCGGAGATGACGACGTGATCGACTACAAGGCCGCCTTCCGCAATGCGGTCGAACAGGTGCGCGGCGAGGGGCGCTACCGGGTGTTCGCCGACCTCAAGCGCCGGCGCGGCGATTTTCCCTATGCGGTCTGGACTCCCCCCGGCGGTGAACCGCGCGAAGTGCTCGTCTGGTGTTCCAACGACTATCTCGGCCAGGGACAGAACCCTGTCGTGCTGGCGGCCATGCACCAGGCGATCGACGAGGCCGGGTCGGGGTCGGGCGGAACGCGCAACATCTCCGGCACCACGAGCTATCACGTCGAACTCGAGGTCGAGCTGGCGAAGCTGCACGGCAAGGAAGCCGCCCTTCTCTTCACCTCCGGCTACGTTTCGAATGAAGCAGCCCTGGCCACCCTTCAGAAGATCCTTCCCGGACTGATCATCTTTTCCGACGCCCTGAAC
This sequence comes from Caulobacteraceae bacterium, assembly GCA_036511715.1. Taxonomy (GTDB): domain Bacteria; phylum Pseudomonadota; class Alphaproteobacteria; order Caulobacterales; family Caulobacteraceae; genus Acaudatibacter. The sequence continues at coordinate 49,146 of DATCBS010000012.1, read as the reverse complement.
CACGCCTCGATGATCGCCGGCATCCGCCACGGCGGCGGCCCGCGAAAGGTCTTCAGGCACAATGACCTGGAGCACCTCGAGACCCTGCTGGCCGAAGCGCCCGCCGATGCGCCCAAGCTGGTGGCCTTCGAGAGCGTCTATTCGATGGACGGCGATATCGCCGACGTCGCCGCCACCGCGGCCCTGGCCAAACGCTACGGCGCGCTGACGTACCTCGACGAGGTCCACGCGGTCGGACTCTACGGCCCGACCGGCGGCGGGGTGAGCGAGCGAGAAGGTGTCGCCGCGGAGATCGACATCATCGAAGGCACCCTGGGAAAAGCCTTCGGGGTCATGGGCGGGTACATCGCCGCCGACGCGAGCCTGGTCGACGCGATCCGCTCCTTCGCCGGCGGGTTCATTTTCACGACCTCGCTTCCCCCGGCGCTGACCGCAGGCGCCCTGGCGAGCATCCGCTGGCTCAAGACGCACGACGAGGTCCGCGTTCGTCATCAGGAACGCGCCGCGGCGCTCAAGGCGCGGATGGCCGCGGCCGGATTGCCGGTAATGAATTCCGCCAGTCACATCGTTCCGGTTCTGGTGGGAGACCCTGTCCACTGCAAGCTGGTCTCCGACCTGCTGCTCGTCGACCACGGCATCTATGTCCAGCCGATCAACTATCCGACGGTGCCGCGGGGAACCGAACGTCTGCGCTTCACGCCCACGCCCTTCCACACCGACGCGATGATGGATGACCTCGTCGAGGCCCTCGGGGCCCTGTGGACCCGCTGCAACGTCAAGCGCATGGGCGGCTACGCCGCGTGATCGGCGGCCGCATCGCCGTCCTCGAACACCCAGTCCCAACCCACCCGTCCCGCTTCGCGGTCCACCCTTCCTGCGAGGGCTATGGCATTCACACGTCTCTCCGGATCGCCCCAAGAAACCCTCGCCCTCCGGGCGAGGGTCTCGCGGCTTGGCCGCCGACGTTCTGTGTACCCGCTAGCCCCGCGAGGGGGAGGAAGGACGATCGCCGCGACTTGTTCAAGGCTCGGCCACGCGCCGCGGTTGATCGCACCGTCGGCGCCGCTAAAGAAGGGCGTCTGGCCACCTCGGATTCGGATCGGCACGGAAGGCAGGTTCATGGCTCTCACCGCACAGGCGTCGAACGACACAGCCGGATCGTTCTTCGCCGCGCCCCTGGCGACCGCCGACCGGCCGCTGTTCGAAGCCATGGAGCGCGAACTGCTCCGTCAGCAACGGCAGATCGAACTCATCGCTTCGGAGAACATCGTCTCGCGCGCCGTCCTCGAAGCCCAGGGCTCGGTGCTCACCAACAAATACGCCGAAGGCTACCCGGGGCGGCGCTACTATGGCGGCTGCGAATATGTGGACGAGGTCGAGGTGCTGGCGATCGAGCGGGCGAAGGCCCTCTTTTCCTGCGCCTTCGCCAACGTCCAGCCGCACTCCGGCTCTCAGGCCAATCAAGCGGTGTTCATGGCCCTGATGAAGCCGGGCGACACCTTCATGGGGATGGACCTCGCCGCCGGCGGTCATCTGACCCACGGCAAGTCGGTCAATCAGTCCGGAAAGTGGTTCCATCCCGTTGCCTATGGCGTGCGTGCTCAGGATCAGATCATCGACTACGACTCCCTGGCCGAAATCGCCCTGGAATGCCGACCCAAGCTGATCATCGCCGGCGGCTCGGCCTATAGCCGGACCATCGATTTCGCCCGCTTCCGCGCCGTCGCCGACAGCGTCGGGGCCTATCTGATGGTGGACATGGCCCATTTCGCCGGCCTCGTCGCCGCTGGCCTGTTTCCAAGTCCCATTCCCCACGCCCACGCGGTCACCACCACCACCCACAAGACCCTGCGCGGCCCGCGGGGCGGGATGATTCTCGCCAACGACCGCAAGATCGCCAAGAAGATCGACTCGGCCGTCTTTCCGGGCCTGCAGGGCGGACCACTGATGCACGTGATCGCCGCCAAGGCCGTGGCGTTCGGCGAAGCCTTGACTCCCGAGTTCAAGCTCTACGCGCGCAGGGTCATCGACAACGCCAAGGCCCTGGCTGACGCACTGGCGGCATCGGGCCTCGCGATCGTCTCGGGCGGCACCGACAGCCATCTGATGCTCGTCGACCTGCGGCCCAAGGGGGTTACCGGAAAGGCCGCGGAGGCGAGTCTCGAGCGCGCCGACATCACCTGCAACAAGAACGGGATCCCCTTCGATCCGGCGCCACCGGCGATCACGTCTGGTCTGCGCCTGGGGAGCCCGGCGGGCACGACGCGGGGTTTCGGTCCAGGCGAGTTCCGCCGCATCGGCAAACTCATCGCCAAGGTCGTCGACGGTCTGGCGGCCAACGGCGAGGAACACAACGCGGCGGTGGAAGGGGAGGTGCGCGCCGAAGTCCTCGCTTTGACCGCGAGATTCCCCATCTACGGCTGAGCGCCGCGAACTCGCGGCCTGGGGCGAGGGGTTTAGACGACCATGCGCTGCCCGTTCTGCGGCGAATTGGAAAGTCAGGTGAAGGACAGCCGCCCCTCCGAGGACGGCGCGGCGATCCGGCGCCGGCGTCTGTGTCCTGCCTGTGGGGGCCGGTTCACGACCTTCGAGCGGGTGCAGCTGCGCGAACTCACCATCCTCAAGCGTTCGGGCCGCCGGGCCCCGTTCGACCGTGAAAAACTGGTCCGATCCGTCTCCATCGCCATGCGCAAGCGTCCGGTCGATCCCGAACGCATCGAGCGGATGATCAACGGAATCGTCCGCCAGCTCGAGAGCATGGGGGAGAGCGAACTCGCCTCCCACATCATCGGAGAGATGGTGATGAAGGCGCTGAAATCCTTGGATGATGTCGCCTACGTTCGCTATGCCTCCGTGTATCGCGATTTCCGGGAAACCGAAGACTTCGCCAAGTTCCTGAGCGATGAGGGTCTGGCCGACGAGCCGGAGGCATGAAGGTTACGCTCAAGCTGGCCACCTCGTTGGACGGCAGGATCGCAACCGCCTCGGGCGAGAGTCGCTGGATCACCGGGGCCGCCGCGCGCGAGCAGGTTCACAAGCTCCGCGCGGTGCACCGCGCGATCCTGGTGGGGGTGGAGACGGTGATAGCCGACGATCCCGAACTCACCGTGCGCCTGCCGGCCTATTTCGGGTGGCAGCCCTTCCGGGTCGTGATGGATAGCCGGCTGCGGATTCCCACCTCGTGCAAGCTCGTTCAGACAGCGAAGCGAAACCGCACGGTCGTGCTCACCACAAGGCAATCGAACAAGCGTTTGACTGACGCAGGGGTAGCGGTGATCCGGGTAGCGACGAGCGATGGGCGCGTCGATCCGCGGGCGGGCCTCGAGGCTCTGGAGGCGATGGGTGTGTGGGCGGTAATGATCGAGGGCGGCGGCCAGGTGGCGGCGAGTTTCCTGAGCGCCGATCTGGTGGACGCGGTGGAGTGGTTCCGCGCCCCGGTCATTCTGGGTGACGAGGGCAGGCCCGCGGTGGGCGCTATCGTCCTCAAGGATCTGGCCAGGGCCCCGCGCCTGCGGAGGATCTCGGCCGAGCCGGTTGGTGAGGACCTCTGGGAGCGCTACGAGAGAGCCTGATGTTCACCGGGATCGTCACCGACATCGGCAGGGTGCGCGCCGTTCGCGACACCAATCGAGACCGCCGCTTCGAGATCGACACCGCCTTCGACACCAAGACGATTCCCATCGGCGCCTCGATAAATCATGCCGGCTGTTGCCTGACCGTCATCGACAAGGGCGAAGGCTGGTTTGCGGTGGAAGTTTCCAGGGAAACCCTGGCTGTGAGCACCTTGGCCGATTGGTCGGCCGGACGTCGGGTCAATCTGGAACGGGCGGCCAAGGTGGGCGATGAGCTTGGCGGGCATATCGTCTCGGGTCATGTCGATGGAGTCGGAGAGGTCCTGGAGACCGCTGCCGTGGGTGGCTCACACCGTCTGAGGGTGCGCGCGCCGGCGCCTTTGCACCGCTTCATCGCGGCCAAGGGCTCGATCACGATCGAGGGGGTGTCGCTCACGGTCAACGATGTCGAGGGCGACGAGTTTGCCGTGAACATCATCCCGCACACCTGGGATGTCACCACGCTCGGCGGGCTGAAGCGCGGAGCGCGGGTGAACCTCGAGATCGACATGCTGGCCAGATACCTCGCCCGCTGGCGGGAGACCTGCGCGAAATGAACCACGACACGCCCATCAGCGCCATCGAGGATATTCTCGAGGATGCCCGCCAGGGCCGCCCCTACATCCTGGTCGATGCCGCCGATCGCGAAAACGAGGGCGATCTCATCATTCCCGCGCAATTCGCGACGCCCGACCAGATCAACTTCATGGCCAAGCACGCGCGCGGCTTGATCTGCCTCTCAATTACCCTCGAACGCGCGCGCCAGTTGCGGCTGGCGCCGATGGCCATCGAGAATTCCGCCCTTCACGGCACGGCCTTCACCGTTTCGATCGAAGCCAGGGAAGGCGTCACCACCGGCATCTCGGCCCACGATCGCGCCCACACCGTGGCGGTCGCCATCGATCCCAGCAAGGGCCCCGAGGACATCGTCTCTCCGGGGCACGTCTTCCCGCTGGTCGCCAAGGAGGGAGGGGTGCTCGCCCGCGCCGGCCACACCGAAGCGGCGGTCGACATTGCGCGGCTGGCGGGGCTGAACCCCGCCGGGGTGATCTGCGAAATCATGAACGACGACGGGACCATGGCCCGTCTGCCGGATCTGGTGGCCTTCGCCCAGCTGCACGGGATCAAGATCGGGACGATCGCCGATCTGATCTCCTATCGCCGGCGCACCGAGCGCCAGGTCGAACGCGTCCTGGAGACGCCGTTCGATTCAACCTACGGCGGTCACTTCCGGATGGTGATCTATCGCAACAGCATCGATGGCGCCGAACACGTGGTGCTGACCAAGGGCAAGATCGATCCCGACACGCCGACCCTGGTGCGCATGCATCGGGTGGACTTCGCCGCGGACATGCTCGGCCATACCGAGGCGCGGCGCGATTTCGTCCCCGCGGCGCTGCGGGCGCTGGCCGCTCACGAGGGGGCCGGAGTGGCCGTGTTCCTGCGCGATCCCAATCCGTCCTGGCTGTCGGCGCGCTATGGCGGCATGGCGCCGGACGAGCACCGCGACAACGCTCTGCGCGACTACGGACTGGGGGCGCAGATTCTCCTCGACCTGGGGGTGAGGGAAATGATCCTGCTCGCCAGTCGGGCGGTTCGCCCGGCGGCGCTCGACGGCTATGGACTGAGGATCGTCGGCTGGCGCCCGGTGGTCGCCAAAAGCCAGGACGACGATGGCTGATCTCGCCCCGCGCGTTCTGATTGTGGAAGCCCGCTTCTACGAGCAACTCGCCGACGAAATGCTTCAAGGCGCCAAGCGGGCGTTGGCTCTCGCCGGCGCTCACCACGAAGTCGTCACCGTGCCAGGAGCGCTGGAAATTCCGGCGGTGATCGCCATGGCGCAGGCGGGCGGGGCGAGCTTCGACGGCTATGTGGCGCTGGGCTGCGTCATCCGCGGGGAGACCTGGCATTTCGAGATCGTCGCTGAACAATCCGCGCGGGCGCTGATGGACATTTCGGTCAGGCTCTCCCTCGCGATCGGCAATGGCATCCTGACCGTCGAAAACGAAGCGCAGGCCTGGGCCCGCGCGCGCGTCGGCGAAGGCGACAAGGCCGGCGCCGCCGCACGCGCCTGCCTGCGGATGATTTCGGTCAAACGCACGCTGGCGTCACGCTGATGGCGAGAGGCCCCGCGCGCAAGGCCCGGAGTGTCGCCCGGCTGACGGCGGTGCAGGCGCTCTACCAGATGGAGGTCACCGGGGCGGGGTGCCAAGCCGTGGTGCGAGAATTCACCGACCACCGCTTAGGCCGGGAAGTCGATGGCGTTCGCCTCGCCGCGGCCGACGAGGCCTTCTTCGCGGCCCTGGTCAATGGAGTGGTCGACGCCCAGGGCCAGATTGACCGGGCGATCGCCCGCCGTCTCGCCAAAGGCTGGCGTCTCAGCCGCATCGACGCCACGGTGCGCGCGATCCTGCGCGCCGGCGCCTTCGAAATCATCCACCTGGCCGACGTCCCCCGCGAGGTGGCCATCGACGAATATGTGGAAGTCGCCAAATCGTTCTTCGGGGGCCCGGAGTCGGGCTTCGTCAACGCAACCCTGGACGCGATCGCGCGCGATGAGCGAGCCGCCTGACGAGTTCGAATGGATCAAGTCGCTCGCCCCCCTGACGCGGGGTGATCGACGGGCGCTCGGCCTTGCCGACGACGCCGCGGTGATACCCTCCAGACCGGGCTTCGATCTGGTCATCTCCAAGGACGCCATGGTCGGCGGCGTTCACACCCTGGTCGGCGAGACCCCCGGCGTCATCGCGCGCCGGCTTCTGCGCACGAGCCTTTCGGATCTGGCGGCCAAGGCGGCCGAACCATTCGGCTACCTGTTGATGACCGCCTGGCCGGCGGACCATGATCGCGATTGGCAGGCGGCGTTCGCCGAGGGTCTGGCCGACGATGGGGCGCTCTACCGCGTTGCGCTTCTGGGCGGTGACACGGTCGCCACCGCCGGGCCGCTCGTCGTGAGCGCGACCGTGCTCGGATGGGTTCGTCGCGGCCGGATGGTCAAACGCTCGACGGCGAGAACCGGCGATCTGCTGATGGTCTGTGGCGCGATCGGCGACGGGTGGCTCGGACTGAAGGCGGCAAAGGGCGAGATCGCCGATCCAGACGGCTCGCTCGCCGGCCACTACCGGCTGCCGACACCGCTGCTCTCGTTGCGCGCGGCGCTCGACAGCCATGTCCGGGCGGCGGCGGACGTTTCCGACGGACTTCTGGCCGACGCAGCGCACGTGGCCGAGGCGAGCGGCCTTGGAGTTCTCATCGACGTCGGCGCCATGCCGATCTCGCCGCGGGCCGCCTCGTGGCTTTCGGCGCAGAAGGACGACGCAGCCGCCCGGCTGATCCTGGCGAGCGGCGGCGATGACTACGCCCTGGCCTGCGCGGTCGATCCCAAGCTGGAGGGCGAATTCGCAGAAGCTGTCCGCGCCGCGGGGGTCCTAGTCGCCACGGCCGGGCGGTTCACGTCCGACACTGACATCCAGGTCGTCCGCGGCGATCGACCAATGAACCCGCTGCGCGGCGGATGGCGGCACCGCTGACCGCGGCGCCGATCACCGCTTCGCGCGTTCATTGAGCCTCAACGCCCGGGTAGGCTCACTCATGACCTTGCAGCAGGCCCTGGCTTTCCTTCTCGTCGCGGCCACGATGGTGGGCTTCGTATGGGGCCGGCTGCGCTACGATCTCGTCGCCCTTCTAGCTCTCCTGGTCGGGCTGATGATCGGCGTCATCCCCGCCAAGACCGCCTTCGACGGCTTCAAGAACGATGTCGTCGTCATCATTGCGTGCGCGCTGATCGTTTCGGCCGCGATCGCGAGGTCGGGCATCATCGAGGCGGCGACGCGTCCTGTCCTTTCGCGATTGAACACCGAGCAAACCCAGGGGCCGGTGCTCACCGGCGCGTCGATCCTGCTGTCGATGATGACAAAGAACGTCGGCGCCCTGGCTATCCTCATGCCCTCGGCGCTTCAGGTCGCCGCCCGGACCAAGACATCTCCGGGCCGATTGCTCATGCCGATGTCCTTCGGCGCACTGGTCGGTGGACTGGTCACGCTTGTCGGAACCTCCACCAACATCATTGTCTCGCAGATTCGCGAACACGAGATCGGTCGACCGTTCCAGATGTTCGATTTCGCGCCGGTGGGCCTCAGCCTTTCGCTCATCTGTCTGGTCTATCTATCCTTCGCCTACCGCCTGCTGCCGAAGACGCGTCCAGGCGGCGGCGAGGTCGACGCCAAGGCTGCCGCCGCGAGCTACGCCGCGGAAGTGTCCGTTCCCGAGGACTGGGACACCGCCAGGACGACCACGATCGCCGATCTTCAGGCACGGGCGCGAGGGGAGGTGAAGGTCACGATGCACATGCGGGGAGACCGCTCCAATGCCTCCCCGACGCTCACGACCCGACTGAAGGCGGGAGACATCCTGATGCTCGAAGGCGACCAGGTGGCGCTCGAGCAACTGATCGCCGCCACCCGTCTCAAGGTGGTTCCGGCCAGGCGGGTGGTGACCCCGCAAGACGCCAAGGAGGAGGTCAGGGAGATGGAGGCCGTCGTGGCGCCGGACTCGGCCCTCATCGGAGCATCGGTGGGAAGCATCGGCTTGCACCGCAATTTCGGCGTCAATCTGCTGGCGGTGGGTCGAGCCCACGGAAGAATCACCGGTCAGCTCCGCGCCCTGGCGCTTCGCGCCGGCGATGTGCTCGTGCTGCAGGCGAGCGAGCGCGCCCTCCCGGCGACCCTGGCGCAGCTGGGCGTCCAGCCCATCGCCCAGCGCGAGCCGCGACTTGGGCTCAGCCGCACGGGCGTCCCGGCGCTGATGATCCTGAGCGCCGCCATGATCCTCGCCGCGTTGAAGATCGCGCCGGTGGCCGTGGCCTTTTTCGGCGCCGCCGTGGCGATGATCGCCATCGGCGCTCTTTCCATGCGGCAGGTCTATCAATCGCTGGACGGCCAAGTCCTCGTCCTCGTCGCGGCCCTGATTCCAGTGAGCGAAGCGGTGCAACGCACAGGCGGCACCGCCCTCGTCGCTCATCTGCTGTCGCAGGCTTTTTCCGACATCCCGTCGGTGCTCGCCCTGGCGCTGATCATGCTGGCGGCGATGCTCGCCTCGCCATTTCTCCACAATGCTCCGACGGTCCTCATCCTGGGCCCGGTGGCGGTCGGACTCGCGCGCCAGCTCGGCCTCAGCCCGGACGCGTTCCTGATGGCGGTGGCGACCGGGGCCGGCTGCGACTTCCTCACCCCCATCGGCCATCAGTGCAACACCCTGGTGATGCGCCCGGGCGGGTATCGTTTCAGCGACTACCCGAGGCTCGGAGCGCCTTTATCCGTCATCGTGATTGCCTTGGGCGCCCCCCTCATCGCCCACTTCTGGCCGCTCGTCCCCCGATGAAGCGAGCGTCGTTCGCCGCCGTTCCTGTCTTGATCGCGCGTCGTCCGATCCGAGCGCTTCGCCGTCGGTGGGCGGCGCCGCGCCGGGCTCGGCGTTCTCTTCGATCTTCTTCTGGTTGCGCTGCTGGCGAGCGGTGGACGGGCGCGTCCAAGGTCTCGTCTCGACGGCCACCTGGTGAGGATAGGCGAAGGTGAGCCCTTCGTGGTCGAACGCCTGTTTGATCGTTTTGATGAGATCAAATCGGGTGTCGATGTAGCCGTGAGGATCGGTCCAGGCGCGCAGTGTAACGGTCACCGTGCTGTCGTTGATGGACGTCACCTTCGCCCAGGGCGCCGGGTCGGCGACGATGCGAGGGTCGGCCTTTGCGCAGCGGATGAGAAGTTCGAGCGCGAAGTCCAGATCGTCCTCGAAGTCGATCTTGAACTCCATCACGATCCGGCGGTTTTCCGGCATGGTGTAGTTGACGATGATGTCGCCGAAGGCCTTGCCGTTGGGGATGAAGACCAGGAGGTTGTCGAGGTCGGTGAGCCGGGTCATGAAAAGGTCGAGGCCGCGCACGCGCCCGACCCTGCCGGCGATCTCCACCCGGTCGCCGACGCGGTAGGGCCGAAGCAGGAGGAGCATCACGCCGGCGGCGACATTGCTGAGACCTCCCTGCAAGGCCAGACCGATCGCGAGAGAGGCCGCGCCCAGGACCGCGATGACCGACGTCGTGCGCACGCCCAGCTGTTGCAGGACAGCGATGATGCCGATGACCATCACCCCGTAGCGCGCCAGCGAGCCGACAAAGCTCTGCAGAATGGTGTCGGGATGGGCGCCCCGGTGCAGGCGTCCGGTGGCCTTGCTCGCCAATCGCGAAGCCGAACGCGCGGCCCACAGGGTAAAGAAGAAGATGGACGCCGCGATGACCAGGTTGATCGCCAAGTGCGCCGCGGAATCGAACAGTTTCTCCCAGGCGGGGACTCCGCCGTACATCAGGCCGTGCACCGTGTCGGAGACGGATGGGAGCGGCGGCGCGGGCGTCGAGGGGCCGGCGGGCGGCTTGGTGAAGGGGCCCAGAAGCGGATTGGTCACTTTTTCACCTCGGACTTGCGCTCAAGGCGCGTTCGCGAGCGACTCTTTGCGTCCAGAAGGCCGCGCAAGGGGCGCCGGTTCCCGAATTGATCACGCGCCGCTTGCGTCAGGCGGGGGGTTTTGGCACTTTCTCGCCGCATTCCGCGGGGCCGGGCTGTCGAGCTCTCCCGCACATTCGATATAGGCAAGGAAATCGCGCCGAGCCGCGCCGTCGCCGACGGTCGCGGTTGGTTGCGTAATGACAGCCGAGGGGCGCCTTCACCATGAGTCTCGTGCTTAGCCTGGTCATCATCGCCGGCCTGATCGCGGTCCTCTACGGCGCCGTGCAAGCCGCATCTCTGCTGAGGGCGTCGGCGGGAAACGCCAGGATGCAGGAGATCGCGGCGGCGATTCAGGAAGGCGCCCAGGCCTATCTGCGGCGGCAGTACGCGACCATCGCGGCGGTCGGGGTCGTCATCCTGCTCGCGATCCTGTTCCTGCTCGGTTGGAGGGAGGCGTTGGGTTTCTTCATCGGCGCCGTCCTTTCGGGCCTCGCCGGTTTCGCAGGCATGCTGATTTCGGTCCGCGCGAATGTGCGCACGGCCCAGGCCGCATCGCAGAGCCTCGCCAGGGGCCTGTCCCTCGCCTTCCGCTCCGGAGCGGTGACCGGGATGCTGGTCGCCGGGTTCGCGCTCCTGGGGGTGGCGGGCTACTACGCCATCCTCACCGTGGCGATGGGACTGCCGAACACCAGCCGCGACGTCGTCGACTCCCTTGTTTCCCTGGGTTTCGGCGCCTCGCTGATCTCGATTTTCGCGCGGCTGGGCGGCGGCATCTTCACCAAGGGCGCCGACGTCGGTGGCGACATGGTCGGCAAGGTCGAGGCCGGGATACCGGAAGACGATCCGCGCAACGCCGCCACCATCGCCGACAACGTCGGCGACAATGTCGGCGACTGCGCCGGCATGGCGGCCGACCTCTTCGAGACCTATGCGGTCACCACGGTGGCGACCATGGTCCTGGCGGCGATCTTCTTCCGTGGCCTGCCGGTGGTCGCCAACATGATGCTCCTGCCGCTGGCGATCTGCGGGGTGTGCATCCTCACCTCGATCATCGGCGCCTTCGCCGTGCGCCTGGGCAGGAACAACAACATCATGGGCGCTCTCTACCAGGGGCTGATGGTGACCGGCGTTCTCTCGGTCGGCGCGGTCTGGTGGGTGATCCACGACCTTGTGCCGGCTGCCGGGGTCTCGGTTCTCGGCAAGGCGGTCAGCGCCAACGCCCTCTTCTACTGTGGCCTTGTCGGCCTGGCGGTGACCGCGGCGATCGTCGTGATCACCGAATACTATACGGGAACCGGCTTTCGTCCGGTCAAGTCCATCGCCAAGGCTTCGGTGTCCGGTCACGGCACGAACGTCATCCAGGGTTTGGCGATGTCGCTCGAATCGACCGCCGCCCCGGCGGTGGTGATCATCGTCGGCATCGTCCTCACCTTTCAGTTCGCCGGCCTCTTCGGGGTCGCAATCGCCACCACGACCATGCTCTCGCTGGCGGGGTTCATCGTCGCCCTGGACGCCTTCGGGCCGGTGACCGACAACGCCGGAGGGATCGCCGAAATGGCTGGCTTGCCGGGCGAAGTGCGCGTGGCCACTGACGCCCTGGATGCGGTGGGCAACACCACCAAGGCCGTGACCAAGGGCTATGCGATCGGATCGGCCGGACTGGGCGCCCTCGTGCTCTTCGCGGCCTACACCCAGGATCTGAAATACTTCGCCGCCAACTCAGACCAGTTCCCGTTTTTCGCGGGCATGGGCGCGGTCGCGTTCGATCTATCCAACCCCTACGTGGTCGTGGGACTGCTGTTCGGAGGCCTTCTGCCGTTCCTTTTCGGCGGCCTCTCGATGACCGCGGTCGGGCGCGCCGCCGAATCGGTGGTGGCCGAGGTGCGAAGGCAGTTCAAGGATAACCCTGGAATCATGACCTTCGAGGTCAAGCCTGAATACGGTCGCGCCGTGGATATTCTCACCCGCGCGGCGATCAAGGAGATGATCGTTCCCTCGTTGCTGCCGGTGGGCTCGCCGATTCTCCTTTTCTTTGTCATCCGCGCCGTAGCCGGTAAGTCCGAGGCTTTCTCGGCCCTGGGCGCGATGCTCATGGGTGTGATCGTGACCGGGCTGTTCGTCGCCATCTCCATGACAAGCGGCGGCGGGGCCTGGGACAACGCGAAAAAACTGATCGAGGAGGGCCATCACGGCGGCAAGGGATCGGAGGCGCACAAGGCGGCGGTGACCGGCGACACGGTCGGCGACCCCTACAAGGACACCGCGGGACCGGCCGTCAATCCGATGATCAAGATCACCAACATCGTCGCCTTGCTCCTGCTGGCGGTGTTGGCCCACGGGGTGATTGCCTAGGCGTCTCGCCCGTACGGCTTGGGAGTCGAAATGGCCATGCAAGAGTCTGCGAGGCAGAGATCGGCCGATCAGATCGTCGCGGCGCGCGCGATCAGATTGCTGCTCGCCGATGTCGACGGCACGCTGGTGACGCAGGAAAAGGTGCTCACGCCGGCGACCGTCGCGGCGGCGAAAGATCTGCGCCGCGCCGGGATCGCGCTGGCGATCACCAGTGGCCGCCCGCCGCGGGGCATGGGCATGCTCATCGAGCCCCTGGCCCTGGACACGCCGATCGCCGGTTTCAATGGCGGCGTGCTGGTGAACCCAAGTCTCACGGTGATTGAAAGCCATGCCCTGGATCCAGCCGTGGCGCAGACGGCCCTTGACCTGATCCTCGGGCAGGGCTTGGACGCGTGGGTCTACACCCCGGACGAATGGCTGATCCGCGACGGGGAAGCCCCGCACGTGGCGCGCGAGGCGTGGACCGTAAAGTTCGACGCGAAGGTCGTGAAGGCGTTCACCAAGGAGCACCTGGCGCAGACGGTGAAGATCGTCGGCGTTTCGGACGACCTGGCCAAGGTCGTCGCCTGCGAAGCCGCCGCCCGGAAGACCTTGGGCGCCGGCGCCAGCGCGGCGCGATCGCAACCCTATTACCTCGATGTCACCCATCCGTTGGCCAACAAGGGCGCCGTTGTGACCACCCTATCGCGGCGACTGGGGATTCCGGTCGGGGCCATCGCGACCATCGGGGATATGCCCAACGATATGCTGATGTTCGCCGCGGGGGGATTTTCCATCGCCATGGGCAACGCATCCGACGAGGTGAAGGCGCAGGCGAGCGTCGTGACAAAGGGCAATGATCACGACGGCTTCGCCAAGGCGGTGGAAAGGTTCATTCTGCCCAAGGCGAACAAGGGAGACTGATTGATGACCCCGAGGGTCCGAGAAATCCTGAGTTGGTACGGCGCCGATAATCCGGGGACCCTGACCAACCTTGCCCGGCTGCTCAATCACGGGTTGCTCGGCGGAACCGGCAAACTGGTGATTCTTCCCGTCGACCAGGGTTTCGAGCACGGTCCGGCTCGCTCGTTCGCGCCCAATCCCCCCGCCTACAATCCTCACTACCATTTCGAGCTGGCGATCGAGGCCGGCTGCAACGCCTACGCGGCGCCTCTGGGTTTCCTGGAAGCCGGCGCCCGCGAGTTCGCGGGGGAGATTCCCCTTATCCTCAAGACCAACGACAGCGACGTCCTGCGTGACGATGCTGATCCCAGCCAGGCTTTGACCTCGAGCGTGGCCGACGCGCTGCGGCTCGGCTGTTGCGCGGTCGGCTTCACAATCTATCCGGGATCGGCGCATGAGCTGGAGATGTACGGCCAGCTGCGAGCCTGCGCCGAAGAGGCGAAGGCCAACGGTTTAGCGGTTGTTGTCTGGTCCTATCCTCGGGGGTCCGGCCTCAGCAAGGCCGGCGAGACCGCGATCGACGTCATTGGCTATGCGGTCCAGATCGCCGCCCAACTGGGCGCCCACGTCATCAAGGTGAAGCTTCCCAGCGCCCACATCGAACAGGACGCCGCAAGAAAGGTGTTCGAAGCGCAGAAGATTCCCGTTTCGACCGCCGCCGACCGAGTGCGGCACATGGTGGACTGCGCCTTCGCGGGCAGGCGGATCGTAATCTTCTCCGGGGGAGCGGCGGTTTCCGATCAGGAACTGCTGGAAGAGATCAAGGCGATCGACGAGGGCGGCGGGTTCGGCTCGATTATCGGGCGCAATTCTTTTCAGCGCCCCAAGGCGGCCGCGCTTCGGCTCCTTGGCGAGGTCATGGCGATTTACGACCCGACCAACTCTTAGTCATCCCGCGCTTCTCACGCCGGCCGACCTAAGAGCGTCTCGACCACATCTCGGGTCGAGAACGCCAGGCGGTTCTGGGGTGATGGTCGGGGCCTATCGGCGCTATCTGCGGCGCGAGCATGAACAATTGTCGTCTAGACGACAGACTTGCCGCCGGCTTTGCCGTTTGGCTCGCCGGAGCGTCGGTGTCGGCGCTGTCGATGAACTCGCGCGCGGCGGCTAAACGCCGCCTGGAGGGGGGCGTGAAGGCTCGAAACTGTGTTCTCCAGGCATTGGGGAAGGCCGACCTCGTGGCCCTCGAGCCGCAGATGCAGGAGGTTCGGCTCGCATCGGGCGAGGTTCTCTACGAGCCTGACTATCCCGTGGACTGGGTATGGTTCCCCAATACCGCGGTCCTCTCCGTGGTGACTCTCATGGCCGACGGCCGCACCGTGGAGAGCGACACCATCGGCTACGAAAGCGTGGTCGGGGTGCTCGCCGCCCTGGGCACATCGATCTCGATCAACCGGACATTCACGCAAATTCCTGGAATCGCGCTCAGGATTTCCTCCTCTGCATTGCGTCGGCAGGCGGACCAAAGCGCGGACCTGCGAAAGCTCCTGATCCGCCATTCCCAGGCCAATCTCGCGCAGGCGCACCAGTCGGTGGCGTGCAACGCCCTGCATGGAGTCAACCAGAAGCTCTGCCGCTGGCTCCTGATGTCGCAGGACCGGACCGCCAGCGATGTCATTGAACTCACGCAGCAGTATCTGGCCGCCATGGTCGGCGTGCAGCGGACCACCATCACCCAGGCCCTGCGCGAGCTCACCCAGGAAGGACTGATCGCCCAGGGCCGGCGGCGCATCCAGATACTCGACCGACCGCGACTGGAGGCCTACGCCTGCGAGTGCTACGAAGCGGTGCGTGCTCATCTGGAGCGACTGGTCGGCCACGCGCCATCCACGGGGTGAACCTCGGCGCCGGTGCGGTCCACGGCGGCCATCGAGGTAGACAATGATCAAGAGCTTTTCGGATCACGCGGCCAACGAGAGAACATTCCTGGCCTGGGTGCGCACCGCCATCGCGATCATGGCTTTCGGATTTCTGATAGAGAAGTTTGATTTGTTTCTGAAATTCGCGGGCGCCTCCACTGGCCTCCACATGCCGGCTCAGCTTCACCAGAGGTTCGCCGGGGTCGCGGGCCTGGCCCTGATCGCCTTGGGCGCGGTGCTCATGAGTCTGGCGACCCATCGGTTCCTGAAGACCGCCAAGGACATCGACAGTCCCGAGGTCAAGCTGGGCGCCGGTTCGCGGATCGACGTCGCCCTGGCGTCGCTCCTCGTCGCCCTGGGCTGCGCGCTCTTCCTGTATCTGGCGCAAAATCTCGTCGCGACACTTTGAGGAGAAGGACGGCCGTTGGCTCCTCTCCGCGGCGACGGCGAGGCCTTCCACGCGGTCGAGGCAGCGGGTCGAACAGGCGGGCGGGTGGCGAAGAAACGGATCGTGATCGTCGGGGGCGGCTTCGGCGGCATGGCGGCGGTCAAGGCGCTCAAGCGCGCCGACGCCGAGCTGACCCTGATAGATCGCACCAACCACCACCTCTTCCAGCCGCTGCTCTATCAGGTCGCCACGGCGGCGCTCTCACCGGCCGATATCGGCGCGGCGAGCCGCGCGCTGCTGCGCCGGCAGAAGAACGTCACGGTCATCCTGGGCGAAGTGAGCGGTGTCGATACTCGAGCGGGCCTTGTCAGGGTCACGGACGCGCCCGACGTTCCGTTCGACTTCCTGGTGCTCGCGACCGGGGCCGCCTACAGCTTTTTCGGAAGGGACGAATGGGCCGCGCACGCCGCGGTCCTCAAATCCCTGGCCGACGCTGTGGCGATCCGCGAGCGCTTACTGGGCGCCTTCGAATGGGCGGAGAGCCATGCCGACCAGCGTGAGATCAGCCGGATGCTGACCTTCGTGGTCGTCGGCGGCGGTCCCACCGGGGTCGAGCTGGCCGGCACGATCATCGAACTGGCGAGGTCGACGCTCGCCCGCGACTTTCGGCGCATCGACCCGGCGTCGGCGCGGATCATCCTCTGCGAAGCCGGTCCACGCTTGCTTTCGGCGTTTCCCCGACCCTTGTCGGACTATGCTCGGACGGCGCTCGAAAAGCTTGGCGTGCAGGTGCGGATCGGGACGGCGGTGAACGAAATCGACGCCGCCGGCCTCACCGCGGGAACCGAGCGGATAGAGACGAACAATATCCTGTGGTGCGCCGGGACGGCGGCGCGTCCGGCCGCCGAATGGCTCGGGGCCGGGGCCGCGGGCAACGCGGCGGTGAGGGTCGGCGCCGACTGCGCGGTTCCTGGTCATCCCAACATCTTCGCGATCGGCGATGTGTCGAGCTTCGCCGCCGGCGGCGGGGCGAACCTGCCCGGTCTGGCCGCGGTGGCCAAGCAGCAGGGCGCCTATGTCGGCCGGCTCCTTGCGGCGCGTGTCGCCGGCAAGGTCGAACCGCCGCCGTTCCGTTATCGCGACCTGGGGACGATGGCTGTCATCGGCAGGTCCAGCGCGGTCGCTGATTTTGGCTGGCTGCGCCTGACCGGCTTTGCCGCGTGGCTCACCTGGTCATTGGTCCACCTGATGCTGCTGGTCGATTTCCGCAGCCGGCTGACGGTCTACGTCAATTGGTCGTGGGCCTGGTTCACCTATGGCCGCGGCGCCCGCTTGCTCGTTCGCGCCGGCCGGGACCCCTCGCGCGCCTCTCTCGGAACAGGCACGGATCTGCTCTAAGAACGCGCCTCAGGCGAGGGAAGACCCATGGAGCCCAAACCCGCCACAGCGGCGACCCGACAGGTTCAGGCGACTGCGTCCGCGGGGCTGCCGGAGGGGAGCGACGCCGACTTCGCCGATGCGCGCCGCGGATTCATTGGCACCATCCCCGATGGAAAGATTGTCGACGAGGCGGGACGCGTCTTTTGGGACATGAGCGCGTTCGCCTTTGAAGCTGGCGACGGTCCGGTCCCGGACACGGTGCACCCGGGCCTTTGGCGCCAGGCCCAACTCAATTCGATCCACGGCCTCTTCGAGGTCGCCCGGGGTATCTATCAGGTCAGAAACTTCGACCTCTCCAACATCACCTTCATCGAGGGCGAAAAGGGCTGGATCGTCGTCGATCCGCTGATCTCCTCGCAGAACGCCGCCGCGGCTCTGAAGCTGCTCTTCGAACATCGCGGCGCGCGCCCGGTGACCGCCGTCATCTACACCCACAGCCATGTCGATCACTACGGCGGGGTGCGCGGCGTGATCGGCGAGGCGGAGATCGCCGGCGGGGTCCCGATCATCGCCCCGGAGGGTTTCGTCGAGGCGGCGGTGAGCGAGAACGTCCTGCTCGGCAACGCCATGAACCGCCGCGCGACCTACATGTACGGGTCCCTCCTGCCGAAGAACCCCACCGGCCACGTCGACGCGGGCCTGGGCAAGACGGTCTCGATGGGCGAGGTCAGCCTCATCCCGCCGACTGAGAGTATCTCCAGGACCGGAACCAGGCTGTTGGTGGACGGGGTGGAGATCCTCTTCCAGCTCACTCCGGACACCGAAGCGCCGGCGGAGATGAACTTCCTCTTTCCGAAATCCGGCGCGCTGTGCATGGCGGAGAACTGCACCTGCCATCTGCACAACATCTACACCCCCAGGGGCGCGCAGGTGCGCGACGCCAAGGCCTGGAGCCGCTACATCGACGAGGCGATCGAGCTGTTCATCGACCGCACCGAGGTATTGTTCGCCAGCCACCACTGGCCCCGGTGGGGAAGGGAACGGGCCCGCGCCTTCCTCGAACAGCAACGCGATCTCTACAAATTCGTCCATGACCAGACCCTGCGCCTGGCCAACCACGGCCTCACCGCGGCGGAGATCGCCGAAACGCTGGAACTGCCGCCCACCCTGGCCGCGGAGTGGCACACCCGCGGCCTCTATGGGACGCTCAACCACAACGCCAAGGCGGTCTATCAGCGTTACCTGGGCTGGTTCGACGGCAACCCCGCCAACCTCCACCGCCTACCGCCGGTGGAGGCGGCAGAGGCCTACGTCGCCCTCGCCGGGGGCGCTGCGCCGCTCCTTGCCCAAGCCCGCGCCGCTTTCGAAGCGGGAAACTACCGATGGGTCGGCGAACTGGTGAACCACCTGGTGTTCGCCGACCCCCTCAACCGCGAGGCCCGCGAGCTTCAGGCCGACGCCCTGGAGCAGCTCGGCTACCAGTCGGAATCCGGGCCGTGGCGCGCCTTCTATCTCACCGGCGCGATGGAGCTTCGCCATCCGCGGCCCGCTTCGGGCGCCCCGCGCCAGGTGGGCGGCGGACAGTTGCGCGCCCTGCCCGCCGACAAGCTCCTGGATTCGCTCTCGGTGCGGCTCGATGGCGTCAAGGCTGGCGCGTCACGCCTGGCGCTCGAGATCTCCTTCACCGACACCGGCGAGACCTTCGCCGTCAGGGTCGAGAACGGCGTGCTCAATCACCGGCGAGGCGTGAGCGAGGGAGCCGCGAAGGTCCGCCTCACCCGCGCGACGCTCATCGCTCTGGTGTTCGGCGAGACGTCATTGCAGCCGGCGCTCGCCGACGGTTCGGTGTCTATTGAGGGCGAGGGCGGGGCGTTCGCCGACTTCCTCTGCCTGCTGGACCGGTTCGATTTCTGGTTCGAAATCATCGCGCCGTAGCGAGCGCCGCGCGTCAGAGCCGGGCGCGGATCCAGTCGGTGAGGAGGTCGGCGGCGCGTTCGCGATGCGCTGGGAGATCCTCGAAATAGTGCGCCCCAGGGACCAGTTCGAGGCTCTTGTCCGCCGCCGCCAACGCCGCGAAGATCGCCCGCGCGTCGCTTGGGAAAACGCCCTGGTCGCCAAGGCTCTGGACCACCAGCGACGGCGTGGCGACGCCGGCGAGGCGCTCGGCGCCCCGGCAGGGTGAGGTCTCGAGGCTCCACATCGAGAGCCAGGTCTTCAGGGTGTTGGCCCTGCCGATGCCGAGCGGACCCCGGTTCGCGGTCGCCGGGTCGCCGGCGTAGCAGCCTGGCGAGGGCCGGTCGGAGGGATCGATGGCGCCGTCCATGAACCGCAGGTCCGCCCACACGCGAAAGAGCGGGAAGATGCGGTCGGGAACGCCGGCGGCCTGCAGCCTCGACAGCTCAGCCTTGGCCCAGTCGGTGATGCGCTGGTTTCGCGCCGTCTGCGCCGCTCGATATCGATCGATGAAGCCTTGCGGATAGGGCGGCGCGTTGCGCGGATCGAAGGCGTCGAGCGCCGGGTCGGTCAAGGTGGGGTCGCTCTCGTCGACCACCGAGGGGTCCATCCAGGCGGTCAGGACCTCCGGTCGGCCCGGATGGGCGTTCAACGAGATGTAGAGGTCGGCGGGCGTCAGTTGCGCCAGCGCATCGCCAGCCCGCGCGCCCAGGTCGCCCCAGAAACGCTGGCCCGACGCGGCGCCCTGGTAGGCGGCCATCAGAGAGCCGCCGCCGGAGTTTCCAAGCAGGACCACCGCCCGCGCTCCCGCCTCGTCCTTCAGCCAGCGCACCCCAACGCCAATGTCGATCAGGGCGTGTTCGAGGATGAAGAGATCCTCGGCGCCCCGGTAGCGGGTGTTCCAGCCCAGGAACCCCACGCCCCGCGCGGCGAGATGCGGCGCCAGATAGTGTTCGGCGAAATCGACGTTGTAGTGGGTGGCGATGACCGCCACCGAAGGGCGCGCATCGCCGGTGGTCCAGTAGAGGCCCTGACAGGGATGGCCGCCCGCGCCGGCGCGCCGCGCCGTGGGCGAGGCGAGGCCGACGAAGCGCGCCTGAGCCATGGGAGCCGGTGTCGTCATGTTTCCTCTCCCCCAAAATCGCGTCGCCGCTTCCCTTTCGTCGCGCCTGGCGGCATGAGAACGCGCGACGGTGGTTCGAGGCGCGAAAGGCTGGCGGGATGAAAGCGGCTGTCTACTACGAGAATGGCGATCCCGGTGTCTTCAAGTATGAGGACCTACCCGATCCCCAATGTCACCCCAAGGGCGTCGTCATCAGGGTCGAAGCGGTCAGCATCGAGGGCGGCGATGTCCTCAACCGCTGGCGCGGCGCCCTGCATTCGAAGCCGCATGTCGTCGGCTATCAGGCCGCCGGGGAAGTCGTCGAAGTCGGCGGCGAAGTCACCACCCTGAAGGTCGGCCAGAAGGTCGCGACCACCAACGCCTACGGCTCGCACGCCGAGCTGCGCGCGATTCCGGCGCGCAATGCCTGGGCGATCCCAGCAGGGTTCGATGTCAAACTCGCCTCGGTGATGCCGGTGACCTTCGGCACCGCCCACGATTGCCTCTTCGAATTCGGCCGGCTGAAAGCGGGCGAGACCGTGCTGGTGCAGGCCGGCGCCAGCGGCGTGGGGGTCGCGGCGATCCAGCTCGCCAAGCGGGCCGGGGCGACGGTGCTGGCGACCGCCTCGAGCGACGAGCGGCTGGAGCGCCTGAAGGCGATCGGCCTGGACCACGGGATCAATTACAAGGAACAGCAGGTCGAGGCGGAGGTCATGCGCCTCACCGGCGGCAAGGGCGCCGACCTGGTGGTCGACCCGGTGGGCGGTTCGACCCTGCAGTCATCCATCCTGTCGCTGGGCTACCGGGGCCGGGTCTCGATGGTCGGGGCGGCCGGGCGCGAGCCGATGCGGGTCGATGTCTCGAGCCTGATGGGCGGCAACCGCTCGCTCAACGGCGTCTTCCTCGGGGCCGAGATCGGCTCGGACCGGGTCCATGACAATATCCAGCGCATGATCGAGGAGGCGGCGCGCGGCGAGCTGAAGGTGCTCGTCGACCGCACTTTCCCGTTGTCGCGGGCCGCCGAGGCGCACGCCTATATCGAAAGCCGCCAGGCCGTCGGGCGGGTCGTGCTCATTCCCTAGGCGCATTCGGGCAGGGGGCATGGAGAGGCAACTTCGGCTGAGGAGAGGCGTTATGCGGCGGGCGCCAGTCGGGAGCGGTCAGCCATGAGTCCATCGGATGACGCCCCGGCCATGGCGGCGACGCCGGCCGTGGAGGCTGCGACGGGCGAGCTTCGCGGGCGTTTCCAGGCGATTCGCCGCGCGAGCGTGGCCCTGGCCGCGCCGCTCACCGCGGAGGACCAGGGCGCCCAGTCGACGGCCGACTCCAGCCCGACCAAATGGCATCTGGCGCATACCGCCTGGTTCTTCGAGACCTTCGTCCTGGCGCCGCATGCGCCCGGCTACCGGGCGTTCGATCCCGCCTTCGCCTTTCTCTTCAACTCCTATTATGAGGCGCTCGGCGAGCGTCACCCAAGGCCGCAGCGGGGCCTGCTGACCCGCCCCTCGCTCAGCGAGATCCTCGCCTATCGCGGCCACGTCGATGCGGCGATGGGACGGCTTCTGGAGGGCCCGGTCCCTGGCGAAGTCGAGGATCTGGTCATCCTGGGCCTCGCTCATGAAGAGCAGCATCAGGAACTGATCCTGATGGACATCCTCAATCTCTTCGCCATCTCGCCGCTGCGGCCCTGCTACGCCAAGGATGGGCCTGCCCCGGCGGCGGCCCGCGCGCCGCTGCGCTTCGTCCCGATCCGGGCCGGCCGGGTGGAGATCGGGCGCGCCGAGGCCCCCTTCGCCTTCGACAACGAGGGACCGCGCCACGAGGTTCTCCTGCAGCCCTATTGCCTGGCCAGTCGCTTGGTCACCAACGGCGAGTGGCTGGAGTTCATGGCCGCCGGCGGCTACGCCCGGCCCGAGTTCTGGCTCTCCGATGGCTGGGCGCGGGTCAAGGCCGAGGGCTGGGAGGCCCCGCTCTACTGGGAGCGCGAGGGCGATCTCTGGCGCTCGATGAGCCTCGCCGGACCGGGCCTCGTGGACCCCGAGGCGCCGGTAGTCCACGTGAGTTTCTACGAGGCGGCCGCCTTCGCCGCCTTTGCCGGCAAGCGCCTGCCCACCGAAGCGGAGTGGGAGCACGCGGCCTGTTCCACGCCGGCCGACCTCGAACAGCTTGCCGACGAGGTGTGGCAGTGGACCACCAGCGCCTATTCGCCCCATCCCGGCTTCCACCCGGCGGCCGGAGCGGTGGGCGAATACAACGCCAAGTTCATGGTCGGCCAGATGGTGCTGAAGGGCGGCGCGTGCGTCACGCCCAAGGGCCATGTTCGGCCGTCCTACCGCAACTTCTTCTATCCCCATCAGCGGTGGATGTTCGCCGGCGTGCGCCTGGCGCAGGACGCCGGCGAGTTCACCGGCGCCGAAGCGTTCCGCGCCGATGTCCGCGCCGGGCTCTCCGCGGCGCGCAAGGCCATCCCCGCCAAATGGTTCTACGATGCGCGCGGCTCGGAGCTCTTCGAGGAAATCTGCCGGCTTCCCGACTACTACCCGACTCGCCAGGAGAGCGCCGTCCTGGAGCAGGCCGCGCCGGAAATCGCCGCCCTGATCCCGGCGGGCGCGCGGCTGGTGGAGCTGGGAAGCGGCGCCAGCGTCAAGATCAGGCTGCTTCTGGACGCCGCCGCCCAGATCGAGGGCTACACCCCGATCGACATCAGCGCCTCGGCCCTGGACGCCGCGGCGGCCGCGATCGGCAAGGACTATCCGCGGCTGAAGGTGACGCCGCTGCTAGGCGACTTCGCGACCGCGACTGAGCTTCCAGTGGCCCGCGAAGGCGGGATTCCGGTCGGCTTCTTCCCCGGCTCGACCATCGGCAATTTCGCCCCCGACGAGGCAGTGGCATTGCTCGCCCGGGTCCGCCGCTGGCTGGGGGAGGGGAGCCTCTTCATCGTCGGCGTCGACCTCGCCAAGGACGAGGCGAGCCTCATCGCCGCCTACGACGATCCTCAGGGGGTCACCGCGCGGTTCAACCTCAATCTGCTCGAGCGGATCAACCGCGAACTGGGTGGGGACTTCGATCCGCAGAACTTTGCGCATCTCACGGTGTGGAACGCGGCCGAGGGGCGGATAGAAATGCACCTGCGGGCGCGACGGAGTCATCGGGTGCGCGCGGCGGGGCTGGAGACCGCCTTCGTCGCCGGCGAGACCATCCATACCGAGAACTCCTACAAGTTCACCAAGGAGGGTTTCGCCGCCCTGGCCGCCAGGGCCGGCTGGAATGTCGCGCAATGCTGGACGAGCCCCCCGCCGAGGTTCGCCGTCTTCCTGCTGCGAGCGCGGACTTGAGCCTCGGCCCCCGCGGCCTTACCGCCCTGCGCCCGGGCTCAGCTCGCGCCGGGCCGCCGTCCGCCGCCCCGCGAGGCCGTGCCGCCCTTGCGGCCGGCATCGGCGGCGAGGTCGCGGTTCTGGGCGAAGCTGCGCTTTTCGCTGGGGACGCTGGCGCCGCCGCGGCGCGCGATCTCGCGCCGGCGTTCCGGGTCCATCGCCGCGAAGCCGCGCCGGCTCGCGCGTCGGGTGTCGTTGTGGGGGGTCTGCATCTCTCGAAAATCCTCTCTTGGCGAGCACTTGGCGGGTGACTGACGGCAGGAGGCTTGGAATCGCTCGCGTGATTTCCCTTGCGACCCTTCCTAAACCGCCAAGACGCGCTCAAGTTGCCGCCCTTGGCCGTCAAAAGCGCCAGGGCGCGGCGCAGCGAAGCGCTTGCTTGGGGAGTCGTCGCCGATGATCGCGTTCCACTGGCGGCTGGTTCTGGCGGTGATCGTCGGGCTCGCCGGCTTCGGCCTGGCGACCGCTTTCGGCGCACCGGGGCCGGCGCGGGCCCTGATCGGCTGGAATATCGGCGCGGCGGCCTACGCCGCGGTGATGTGGCGCCTCTTCCTCACCGCCACGGAGGAAAAGGTCCGGGCGCGCGCCGGCCGGCAGGACGAGGGCAGGGGCGTTCTCACCCTGCTGGTGGTGGTCGCGATCCTCGCCTCCCTGGGGGCGATCATCGATTCCCTGATTCTGGTGAAGGGCCACAGCGCCGCGGCGCGGGGCCTGGTCACCTCCCTTGCCGCCCTGACCCTGGTCAGCTCATGGGTGGTCCTGCAGTCGGTGTTCGTGGTCCACTACGCCCACCGTCACTTCGAGGACCTCGCCGAGCACGGGCCCGGCGGCGGATTCCTGTTTCCGGGCGATCCGCCCAGGACCTATCTCGACTTCGCCTATCTTTCGATCTGCATCGGGGCCACGGCGCAGATTTCCGACCCCTCGGTCTGCACCACCCGCCTGCGCAACCTGGTGACCGGCCACGCCGTCACCTCCTTCTTCTACAACACCGCCGTCCTCGCCCTGGGGATCAACATCCTCTCCGGGCTGATCGGGCATTGAGAGGGATTGGGTCGTGCACGAGACTCCGGAGATGTCCGATCGGAGCGCGAGAGCGCGATTCGTGAGGTATTGTCTTGGCCACGCCCGTACGCTTTGCGTCCGTGCATGGGGAATGCTGGCTGTGTTCCTCCTGGTCGGCGTGATCCCGGACGTCACCCATGCGCAATCGATGTCGCCAGCGCCGCGCATGTGCTGGATAAACGCCAAGACGGGAAAGCCTGTCGATTGCCTGCCGCCCAGGGCGACGCTTGATCCGCTCAATCCTGACCGGGCAAGCAGCCCAACCGTGCCCGGAGCAGAAGGGTTTCCAGAGGTTCCTGGGCGAGACTTCGTCCGCGTCCCCTGTCCGCCGCCTTCCACGGCTTCTTCAGCCGTTCGTGGCGGCTGTCTCGGCGGAGCGGTGCTGGTCGAGATCAACGCCGCGCGGACCGATCCTGCGGGCTACGCCAAGACCCTGCGAGGGCGCGCCCAGACCGCCGCCACGGCCGAGGCCATCGCGTTTCTGGAACGCCAGACGCCGCTCCCGGCCCTCACCGACAACGCCATGCTCGACGCGGCGGCGGCGCGGCATGCCGCCGACCAGGAGCCGAGCAAGGTCCCGGGGCACACCGGAAGCGACGGATCGAGCCCCAGGGACCGGGTCCAGGGCGCGGGGGTCTTCACCATGATCCTAGCGGAGGATCTCTCCCTGGGTCAGGCAAGCGCGGGGGGCGTCGTTCGCCAACTCATCATCGACGAGGGCAATCCCACCCGGATGCACCGCGCGGACCTGTTCAATCCGCTGCTCAAGTTCGCCGGCGTCGGTTGCGGCCCGAACGAGGCGTGGCGCACGATCACCGTCCTCGATCTCTCGGGCGCGATCATGGCGAGGTGAGGCGGGAGCGCTCATTCTCCGCCCGCGATGACGCAGCGCCGGGCGGCGCCTTGCGCGACAACGATGGATCATCGACCGGCCGTCGACTTCGATCCCTGCCGGCCGTATCCTGGCGACCATGACGAAGCTGCTCGATCAAGCCTTGGAGGCCGTGCGCGTCCTGCCGCCGGACGATCAGGACGAAATCGCGGGCGTGATCCTGCAACTTGCTGGCCTGGACCCGCCCGCGCCCGCTACCCTTTCGCGCGACGAACGCGAAGCGATCGCCCGCTCCAAGGCCTCCGCGGGTCGTGGGGACTTCGCGACCGACGAGCATGTAAGGGTCGTGTGGGCCAAGCATGGCCTATGAGGCTGCGCTACACCCCTCCCGCGCTCGCCGATCTCGCCGCCATTCTCGACTACATCGCCGAACGCTCCCCGGCGGGAGCGGCCCGAATTCACGGTCGAATTCTGGCGATCACCCGTCTGCTCTCGAGGTATCCGCGAGCCGGCGCGCCGACCGACGACCCGACTATTCGGCGAATGATGGCGACGCCGTACCCGTACCTCATTTTCTACGAAGCCACGGACGAGGAGCTCATCATCCACGCCTTGCGCCACGCCGCGCGCGAGCCTCCCGACAATCCTGGCTAGCCAGGCTTCATGGATCACCGGAACAAGCCCCGTGATGACCGGAGCGGGCGGCTCAGCGGCCGTGGAACTCACAGCGCCAGGGGCAGGGTGACGCGGGCGCGCAGGCCGCCGGCGGGGCGGTTGGAAAGGGTGACTTCCCCGCCGTGGGCGCGGGCGATGGCGCGAACGACCGCTAGGCCCAGGCCGATCCCGCCGGTGTTTCGGCTCCGTGAAGCCTCGAGTCGCCGGAAGGGCTCGAAGGCGGTTTCCATCTCGGTCTCGGGCATGCCCGGGCCCGCGTCGTCGATCTCGACCACGGCCATGCCCTCGTCGGCGAACACCTTGGCGGTCGCTTCCCGGCCGAAGCTGACGGCGTTGTTGACGAGATTGGCGAAGAGCCGCTTCAGGCCAAGGGTGTCGCCATCGACCACCACCCGCTCGGCGCGTTCGACGAAGGTCCGCGCGCCGGTGAGCGCCGCCTCGTCGATCACCGTCTCGACCACCGAGGCGAGGTCCACCGGACCATGCGGCGAGGGCCTGGCGGCGCCGCGCACGAAGGCGAGGGTCGCCGAGATCATCTGGTCCATCTCCTCGATGTCGGCGGCGAGTTCGCCGCGCAGGGCCTCGGGCGCGGCCTCGATCCGGAACCGCAGGCGGGTCAGCGGCGTGCGCAGATCGTGGGCGATCGCCC
Source organism: Caulobacteraceae bacterium (assembly GCA_036511715.1). Classification (GTDB taxonomy): domain Bacteria; phylum Pseudomonadota; class Alphaproteobacteria; order Caulobacterales; family Caulobacteraceae; genus Acaudatibacter. The sequence continues at coordinate 22,470 of DATCBS010000012.1, read as the reverse complement.
CGACCATCGCGGTGCGGTCCTCCACGTAGCGGGCCAGGCGCTCCTGCATCACATTGAACGAGCGCACCGCCGAGGCGACCTCCGGCGATCCGGCGATGTCGAGCGGGGCGGCCCGGGGGTCGCGGCCGAGGCGCTCGGCGCCGGCGGCGAAGGCGGCCATGGGGGCGGCGAGGCGACGCGCGAACAGCCACGCCAGCGGGGAGACGGCGAGGACGGCGAGGACGAGGGCCAGCAGCACCCGCTGGCGCCAGGGATCGAGCCCGATGACTCCGGCGGGCCGGATGATCGTCCACCGGCCGTCGGCGCGCTCCATGCCGACGAGAAAACCTCCGAACAGCAGGGGCTGTTCGCTCCTGATCGGCGGCGATGAGCCGCCCTTGAAGGCAAGGATGCGCAGCCCCGGCTGGGCGACGACCAGGCGCGCCGGATCGACGCCGAGCGCCGCGGCCAGGGCGGCGCGAAACTCCAGCCGGCGGCGACCCTCGGTGCCGCCTCCCGGCGGGTGGTTCTCGACCCTGATGGTGAGGGCGCGGCCTTCCGGCGTCGCCGGCGCCCCGGCGTGGCGGATCGCGGCGGCGACGTCGCTCACCGTATAGATCTCCGGCTGCGGGGTCGGCAGGCTCAGGATCACCACCAATGCGGCCACCTGGGCGGCCAGGAGGGTCGCGATCACCAGGCCCAGGGTCTGGATGAAGAGCGGCGTCGCGGGCAGCCTGTTCATGGCGCGCGCGAAACCCTGGGGCTGAAGAGATAGCCCTCGTTGCGGATCGTCTGGATCAGGCTCTGGGCGTCGCCGCCGTCCTCGAGCTTGCGGCGAAGGCGGCTGATCTGGACATCGATCGCCCGGTCGAAGGCGTCCGACTGGGGACCGCGCGCATAGTCGAGAAGCTGGTCGCGAGTGAGCACGCGCTGGGGATGCTCGACGAAGGCGCGCAGCAGGGAGAACTCGCCGCTGGAGAGATTGACCGCCACCCCGGCCGGCGAGCGCAGCTCCCGCCTGACCAGATCGAGCCGCCAGCCGGCGAACTCGCAACCCGCCCCCAGGGCCTCGGCGGGGGTCGGCGCTTCGCGGCGGCGGCGCAGCACCGCGCGCACCCGCGCCAGCAGCTCGCGCGGATTGCATGGCTTGGCGACATAGTCGTCGGCGCCGACCTCCAGACCGACGATCCGGTCGGTCTCCTCGCCCATGGCGGAGAGCATGATGATCGCCGGCCCGCCGCGTCCGCCGACCCGTCGGCACACCGAGAGGCCGTCCTCGCCGGGCAGCATCAGGTCAAGGACGATGAGATCGGGCGAGCGGCGGGCGAGGGCGCGATCCATCTCCGCGGCGTCGGCGGCGGTCTCGACCAAAAAGCCGTGGCGGGCGAGGAAGTCGGAGATCAGGACGCGGATCCCCGGATCATCGTCCACGACCAGGACCCGCTCGGTGGCCACAGGGGTCGCGCTCATCTCATCGGGCGCCATGGCGCGAAGGTTCGTCTCGCGCTGTGGCGAGGGAATGTCCCGCCTGAAACACTGAACTGCATCGCCGTTGCCGGATCGGCGGCGGACCGGTAGCTTCCAAGGACTCGGGCGCTGGCCCGGGTAGCGAAGGTCGGGGCGAGAGCATGGCAACAATCGGCGTCCGCCCCGGCCTTGGCCGCATTTTCCAACGCAAGTCGGTCGGCCAGATCCAGAGCGAACTCGAGCATGGCGAACTGAAGCGTTCGCTGGGCGCGCTCAACCTCGTGCTGCTCGGGATAGGCTGCATCATCGGCACCGGCATCTTCGTGCTCACCGGCCAGGCGGCGGCGCAATACGCCGGTCCGGCGATCATGATCTCGTTCGTGATCACCGGCGTGCTCTGCGCTCTGGTTGCCCTCTGCTACGCCGAGCTGGCCTCGGCGCTGCCGGTATCCGGCTCCGCCTATTCCTACACCTATGCCTCGATGGGCGAAGGCGCCGCCTGGGTCATGGGGCTGTTGCTGCTGCTGGAATACGGTTTGGCCGCCTCGGTCGTGGCGGTGGGCTGGTCGGGGTATTTCGTCAGCCTCGCGCAGGACATGCACATCATGATCCCGCCGGCGCTGACCGCCGCGCCGGGGGTGCTGGTGCGTGATCACGCCGGGGCGGTGATCGCAACAGGGATCATCAATCTGCCGGCGGTGGGGATCATCATCGCGGTCATCACCTTGCTGGTGGTGGGGGTTTCGGAGTCGGCGACCGCCAACAACATCATCGTCGCCATCAAACTGACGGTGGTCATCGCCTTTATCGGCATCGGCTCACAATATGTGAATCCCGCCCATTGGTCGCCGCTCGTACCAGCCCAGGTTCCCGCACCGCCGCCGGGTACGCCGATGGACGTGGGACACCAGATCGGACGGGCGCTGTGGGAAGTCGTCACCGGCAACAGCCATTCTCGCTATGGCGTCGGCGGCGTCATTCACGGCGCGGCGGTGATCTTTTTCGCCTATCTCGGCTTCGAGGCGGTCTCCACGGCTGGGGCGGAATCCCGCAATCCGGCCCGTGACATGCCGATCGGGATTCTCGGCGCGCTGATCATCTGCACCGTGCTCTTCATCGCTACCTCGGCGGTGCTGGTCGGGATCGTCCCGTATACGTCCCTGGATAATCCGGCGCCCATCGCCACCGCCGTCAACCAGATCGGCCTGCCGTGGTTTGCGATCCTGGTGAAGATCGGCGCCATCGCCGGGCTCTCCAGCGTGATGCTGGTGCTGCTCTACGGCCAGACCCGCATCTTTTACACCATGTCGCGGGACGGCCTGCTGCCCGCGTCGCTCGCCCTGGTGCACAAGAGATTCAAGACCCCCTGGATCAACACCATCATCGTCGGTATCGCCGCCTGCGGCGCGGCGGGCTTCATGTCGCTCTCGGCCCTGGCCGACCTCACCAACGTCGGCTCCCTCGCCGCGTTCACTCTAGTCTGCATCACTGTGATTTATCTTCGTTTTTCCAGCCCAGACCTGAAGCGGCCGTTCAAGACGCCATTCTTTCCCGTCACCCCGATTCTGGGGGCGATCATGTGCATCGTCCTGCTGATGAGCCTCATGGCCGGCCGGGCGACCCGCAACTTCTTCCTCATCTATCTGGCAGGCGGGATCGTGGTCTATTTCATCTACGGAATGTGGAATTCCAAACTCGGCAAAGGCGATGCGGTCGCGGGCCATGAGGCCGCGCCGATGGAACTGCCCCACCGCGGCGATTAGGCGGCGAACGCGGCTTCGCGCGGAATGCGGCTTGAGGCGGTGGTCCGCCGATCACGCCGCCAGGAAGGCCATCTTCTCGACCGGGGCGAGGGTCGGTCGGGCGGTCGCGAGGGCGGCGAAGGAGGCGTCGGCGGCGGCGAGAACCAGGTCGATGTCGGACTTCGTCATGGCGGCGTTGAGAAACATGTTGTGCCAGGGGTGGACGTAGACGCCGCGCTTGAGCATCTCGGCGCCGAAGAAGAACCCCTTTCGCATGTCCGGGTCCTCGTCGAACAGGAACAGCGGCATGGTCACAGGGCCGGTCTGGCGCAACTCCAGGCCGTGCCCGGCGGCGCGCTCGGCGAGACCCTCGCGCAACTGCAGGCCCAGCGTCTGCATGGTCTCGAGATAATTGGTCTCGCGCACCCGCCTGATGGTCGCCAGGGCGGCCGCCATCGGCGCGGCCTGGAACCAGAACGAGCCGGTGGTGAAGATCGCCGCCGCCGCCCGCCGCGCCTTTTCCGAACCGAGGACCGCGGAAAGGGCGTGGCCGTTGGCCAGGCACTTGCCCCAGGTGGAGAGATCCGGCTCGACTCCGACCACCGACCAACTGCAGTCGCGCGCGATCCGCAGCCCCGCGCGCACGTCGTCGACGATGAGCAGGGCGCCGGTGTCGTCGCACAGCTCCCGCGCGCGCCTTGCATAGGCGGCGAGCGGCTGTTCCTGGTCGATGAAGGCATCGTGCTTCAAGGGCGCCGCGAACACCGCGGCGAGGTCGTCTCCGGCCTTGGCCACCGCCTCCTCGAGGCTGGCGACATCGTTGTAATCACAGAGGATCTGATGCGACTTGTCCTCGGGAATCGTCCCCGCGCTGCGCGCATTGCACCACGGCGCGGCGCCATGGTAGGCGCCTTTGGCGCGGACCACGGTCCTGCGCCTAGTGTGCGCCCGGGCGGTCATCAGGGCGATGGTGGTCGCGTCGGTGCCGTTCTTGCAGAAGATCGCCCACGCGGCGTGACCGACCATCGCGGTCATCGCCTCGGCGAGCTCGACGATCAGGCCGGTAGGCCCGGTCATGGTGTCGCCGACCGCGAGTTGGGCGACGAAGGCGGCGTCGATCTGCGGATCGCCATAGCCCATCAGATTGGGCCCATAGGCGCACATCAGGTCGATGAGTTCGGCGCCGTCGGCGTCCCACAGCCTCGTCCCCTTGGCGCGGGAGAAGAACTGCGGATAGTCATCCGGCAGCAGCCGCGCCGACTGGTGGCCGTACATCCCCCCCGGGATCACCGCCTCGGCCCGCGCCCGAAGCTCCGCGTCCCGACTGTTGCGCCGCGCCATGGCTCTTCTCCTTGGCCAAACAGCACTCCCGCTAACACGGCGCCCCGGCGGGGAAAACGGATAAGCGCTCACCGTGGCGGGGCGGCCTCGTCGTAGAAGCGGGCGAGGTCAGCCTTCATCGATTTCAGCGCCTGCGGGTTCAGATAGACCATGTGTCCGGAGGGGTAGTAGGCGAAGCGGACATTGCCGCGGACCTGCGGAGAGAGCTGCATGTGGCCCAGGTCGTACTCGGTGCCGAAGAATGGCGTCGCCAGGTCATAGACGCCGTTGAGGGAATAGAGCAGCAGGTGCGGGTTCTCCCGCATCGCCGCCGAGAGGTCGAGGGCGACATCCGCCTCGTTGGTGTCGCCATCGCCGCGCCGGCCCGGCGGCTTGTGGCGGAAGTCCCACTGCAGCCCGGCCGAATAATAGGTCGGGCGATAGGAAAGCTCGGTCCGAAAATCGAGGCCGCGGGCAAGATAGTCGTGGAACGCGGCGACGAAGGCGCCGGTGATCCCGGTGTCGGAGGGGTCGAACTCGGGCGACTCGCCGGCCTCGTCGACGTCCATCCCGGTGAAGCGGTCGTCGTAGCGGCCGAGAGTCAGGCCCTGGTCGCGCAGCAACTCCTTGCGGAATCGGCCCGGGGTCACGCGCAGGTCGCTCGAAAGGACGTAGGCCGGCGAAAGGCCGGTGTAGGCGGCGAGCCGGTGCGCCACCTCCCTCCGTTCGGCCTCGCCGAGGTCCTGGCCCTTGGCCAGGGCCACCGCATAGGGCCCGCGCGCCCAGTCACGCACCTCGCCAAGGAAGGCCGGCAGATCGGCAGGCGGCGAGGCAAGGCGATTGTGATAGGCGGCGGCGGCGGCGTAGCTCGGCAGATAGTTGATCAGCTCCTGGTCGAACCCGGGGTCGCGCCGGCCGTAGTTGAGGATCGAGGAGAGCAGGATCACCCCGTTGAGCTGCACGCCGTCCGATTGCAGGCGGTAGGAGAGCCCGGCCGAGCGGGTCGTCCCGTAGGACTCGCCGAAGATGAACTTGGGCGAGTTCCAGCGGTGGTGAATCGTCAGATAGCGCTCGATGCCGCGGGCGAAGGCGTCGATGTCGGGGTCGGTGCCCCAAAACGCGGCGAGCCTGGTGTCGCCGAGCGGGCGCGAGAAACCGGCGCCGATCGCGTCGAGGAACACCAGGTCGGACTTGTCGAGGAGGCTGTCGGCGTTGTTCACCAGGTCGAAGGGAGCGTTGTGGGTGGCCGAGGGACTGTCGGTCGCCACCCGCACCGGGCCGATCGAACCCATGTGCAGCCACACCGTCGAGGAACCAGGACCGCCGTTGTAGAGGAAGGTCACCGGCCGTCGCGGATCGCCCGCGGTGTAGGCGACATAGAACATGCTCGCGGTCGGCTTGCCCTCGTCGTCGCGCAGGGTGAGGGTTCCAGCGGTCGCGGTGTAGGCCATGGAGCGGCCGCCGATCACCCCCTGGTGGCGGGTCACACTGGCGACCTCGACGATCGGCGCGGTGGCGATGTCGGCGTCGGTCAGCTTGCGGCAGCGCGCGCGATCAGCGCGGGCGTCCACCTTGGACGGCGCACCGGCCGCGGGGCCGCCGCCCGGGCCCTCGTCGCGCTGGGCGCGGGGTTGGGTCGCGCAGTCGCTGTCCGCACGCCCGCCCTCTCCCGGCGAGGAACCGGCGCCGCGCCCGGATTCAATGCGTCCGGGCTCGTCGGGCGATCGAGCGAGGGTGTGATCACCACGCGACCGAACCGAGCGTCCCGGCTCGTCCTTTGCCTGGACGGTCATTCCGCTGTCGGGACCCCCCACGCTCGCTTGGGCGAGGAGGCCGCCGGGGGCGACGATCAGGACGACGGCGAGGACGAGGGGCAGGGCAGGGCGCATGTGTTGTCCATTACAGAAGCAATGGGTGACCGCACTACACTTCTCTCCCGGAGAGAGAAGGGTCACCGGGGCCCGTCAGCAACGCACCTCCCGCCATCTCCTGCAGCAGCGGCGCGCGCGGAAACGGTTCGCCCCGGTAGTGGCGGAAACCCTCGGCCAAGTCGACGCCGAAGTCGCCGCCGCGGCGTCGCGACCAGGCCTCCATGGCCAGGAGCGGATCGGCGACGCCATGCTGCCTTTCGATCCAGGCGACCTGGCTCTCGTGCGCGGCCAGCATCGCTTTCTTGATCTCGAACACGCTGGCGATATCGACCGCGAAGTCCGCGACGACCCGCCGGCCTTTCCGGTCGCGGCCGCTGATCGGGTCCATGAAATAGAGGTGAGGCACGCCGGAGAGCGGCGCGGCCGGCCCAGTCGCGTAATTTCCGACCGAGGCGGCGAAACAGGCGTCACGGGCAAGGGCGCTCGCCGCCTCGTGGTCCGGGTGATAGTCGGCCGGCGAGGCGGCGATCACCATCCGTGGCGCGGCCGCGCGGATGAACTCGGTGACGCGTCGGCGCGAGGCGTCGTCATTGAAGACGCAGAGGTCCGCGAAACCCAGGCAGCGGTAGTCCGCCCCGATCATCGCCGCCGCCCGCGCCGCCTCTCCCTGGCGGATGCGCGAGGTGTCCCCACGACTGTGCTCGTCCGAGCCGCAGTCACCGGCGGTGAGGGTGGCGATGGTCACCGCGTGGCCGGCCTTGGCCAGCAGGGCCAGAGTTCCAGCGCAGAGGTTCTCGATGTCGTCCGGGTGGGCGTGGATGGCGAGGATCACGGCTCAACCGCCAGGTTGGGCTTGGCCTAGCACCCGGCCGAGGAACGCGCCGCCGAGATTCAAGCCGGGGGCGTCGATCGAGTGGGTGAGGCCGCGCGAGACGTGACCCTCGACCGCGAAGCCAAGCCGGCTCAGCGCCTCCTTCGCCTGGTGGAAGGCGGCGATGGGGATCATCGGGTCGGCGTCGCCGTGCACGAGAAGGATCGGTGGCTTGCTTCGGACCTCCGCGGCCAGGCTCGCCTCGTCGGCGAGCATCCCCGAATATCCGATGATCCCGGCAAGGCGCCGCTCCCGGCGCGGTCCAACGGTAAGCGCCATCATCGTGCCCTGGCTGAAGCCGACCAGGGCGAGGCGGTCTTCGCCTAGGCCGTTGCGGGCGAGTTCGGCGTCGATGAAGGCGTCGACCACCGGAGCGGCCCGCGCCGCGCCCGCCGCCCGGGCGCCCCGATCCAGGCTCGAAAGGCCCCACCACTGAAAGCCGCCGGGCGCCCCTGGGCACGGCTCGGGGGCGTTGGGAGCGAGGAACGCCGTATGGGGAAGCGCGCCGCGCCAATAGGGCGCAAGCCCGATAAGGTCGGCGCCGTTCGAGCCATAGCCGTGCAGGAGGATCACCAGCGAGGTCGCCGCGCCGCCGGCGGCCGGCGGGACCCTCGGCCCATCGATGATCGCAGGCGTCGTCATCACCAGAGACTTATCGAGCCGGCGCGGCGGTGGGCAAGGGAAAGGTGGCGCCGCGGCTCTGGCTCAGCGGCGAAAGCGAATGTCGAGGCCGCGCGCGATCCAGCCGGCCTCGATCACGTCGAGGTCATGGACGCCCGCCGGATTGGCCTTGGATGGCGAATTGGCCAGATAGGGCGCGCGCTCGGCGCGCCACACCCCGAGCAGACGGCAAAGTTCGGGCAAAGGCGCGGCGTGGTCGTCGACGCGCAGGCTGAGGTCCGGGAAGTCCTCGCTCGTGACCATGACCATTGCCGCCGATTGCCGCCCACGCCGATCGCCGCCGGCGCTCTCGCCGCCTTCCAGCGCCGCCATCATCCGCTCGGGTAGGGCAAGCGCCGGGTCGGCCTTGAAGCCGGCCAGGGTCGCGGCGGCGACCTTGTCGTTGCTGAGCATGTTGCCGGCGACGCTCGCTCCGCTCTCGCCGAAGCTCCCGCACCATTCCACGCAGTGGCGTCCGGTCCAGGCGCCGATCCGCCCATGCCGGTCGACCGCGTGGAGCTGGCGGATATCGCGGCCCTCGTCGCCCGCCAGGGCCGCCTCGATTGCCAGAGCGGGCGAAAGACCGCGCGCCAAGCTGTCGAGCACGGCGGGGCCGAGGTAGCGGTTGGTGACAGACTGGGTGCCCACGGCGCCCACCCCCGAGCGCACGAACGGCACGAAAGCGCCGCTGGCGAAGGCCTTGGTGGCGACCGCCGCGGCGAAAGCGCCGGTCGCCTGATCGCAGGCGAGAATGGACCAGGTCATGCGGGCTGGGCTCCTCACAAGAGTATGACGGCGGCTCCTTATAACCCGATCGCGAGCCACGGCCCGCCAGCCTTGCCCGGTCCATGACCTCGCCGCCCAGGCGGATCACCGTCTCTCCGGCAAGGATTGGCGCGGTGGCGAAGAGGCCCAAGCCCTGGATGGGCGAGGCTCGCGCCTCGACGTGGGGCGTGAGCCAGCGATTGCCCGCGATTTTCATGGCGTCATGCAAACCCGACCAACGCCCGATCAGCCTGGGAACAGATACCCGCAACTCCGGTCGCCCGGATCGTGGGCGAGGATGCGGTCATAGAGGCCGAGGTTCTCGGCGACGGCGCGGCCGACGTCCTCTGGCAGCAGAAAGCCGGCGGCGACCTGGCGGGCGGCGGCTTCGCGCGCCTTCGCCTCGAAGGCCGCGCGGGTGGGGTAGCGTTCGGCGAGACTCGGGCGCGGATCGCCGGCGGCCAGACGTTCCGCCTCGGTGCGAGCGAACGGCAGGAAGCTGCCGTCGAAGCGCGCCGTCGCCCAGGCAAAGCCGGTCTGTGGAGCGCGTTGGTTCCAGCCGGTGTGGGTCCCGAGCGGCGCGCGGAGTTCGACGAGGCGCACTCCGCCCTTGTCGTTGCCGTCGCCATCCGGGGCCGGGACGCGGGTCGCGAACGGGACCCCGTGCCCCGGTGGGACCCGGTCGGCGATCCCCTCGCCCGCAAAGCGCGGACCGAAGTCCAGGCGCGACTCGGCGAGACTCTGCCAGGGCGGCGTCAGGCCGATCGCCCTGGGAAAGGCGGCGCGGTAGGCGCCAACGGCGACCAGCGTGCCATCGCTCAAGCTGGGATAGGCGCTGGCCGGCGGCCGCTCGCCAGAACCCACCCAGCGGTCGAGCGCCACGATCAGGGCGCGCACGGCGAGGTAGTGGTCGGTGGTCGAGACGCAGTTCACGTATGGCAGGCGCGTCCGCGAGCGGCCGACGTAGTGCTGGGCGCCCATGAAGGCGTAGATCCGCACGCCGGCGGCAGGCGCCACGTCCCTGGCGCCGTCCGGCGTCGTGGCGATCAGCGAAGCGTCGCGGTTCCAGAACTCGGTCGAGGTGTTGGCAATGAGCAGCTTCGGAGTCCGCCCAGCCGCGTCGCGGGCGTTGTCGAGGAGCGACGCGGCCGCTCCGGTCGCCGGATCGCGGGTCGGCGCGGTGGTGAACGGGAAGGCGTCGGAGGGATAGTCATGCTCCTCGAGCATCGAGGGGTGGCGCGTGGGCTGGGCGAAGCGGCTGTTGAAGCCGGCCGAGCCGCCCGCGCCCGGTACTTCCATGAACGCGCCGTCGAAGGCCAGCCGGCCGGTCTCGTCGACATCGAGGCCATCGTGCAGCATCCGGCCGATGAGCCGCGCCGACTGGCTGATGCCGAAGATCAGCACCCGCCGAGACGCCGGCGCCCCGGCGAACGGGTGATCTCGGAAAAAGGCCAGGAGATCGCGGATGCCGGCCAGGCCCGCGCCGGTCACAAAAGGATCTTTGGCCCGGTAGGTGAGTTCGTAGATCGTCCCGGGCGCGAACCCGCCGTCCATCTCCACCCGTCCCGGCCCGCCGGGCTGCTCCGGCGCCACGAAGCGCCAGCGGTCGCGCCGGATCGGGGTGCGCGGATCGTCGGGCCGTGTGCGCGTGGTCAGCACCGCCGAGGGATCGTTCGGCGTCGCCGGCTCGTAGGTGAGGCCGCGCATCCCGGCGTAGGTGGTGAGCCTCGCCGGCGCGTCGACCCTGAATTCGTTCTCGACCGGGCCGGTGATCGCGGCGCCGTAGGGTCCCTTGGCGACTGGTGGGGTGAAGACCAGCGGCTTCGCGCCCGCCGGCTGCGGCGCGACGTCCCAGGTCCAGGCCGAGGACAGCAGGGTGAAGCCGTGGCGCATCAGGAAGCCGTCCCCGGCGTCGGCGGCGGTCGTCGGATCGTTGTTCGCCGGACTTCTCCCGTTCATCTGACCGAGGATGGCCATGCCGCCGCGGTTGTTGACGTCGTAGAGCAGGATGGACGAGCGGGCCCTGATCGGCCGCAGCATGACGAATTCGCTCTGGAACATGACCCGCCCGCGGCCGTCGCGGGGCGCGAGCTTCAGATCGACGATCGCCGCGTTGGCCGGCGCGTCGGGGTCGAGCGCGAAAGTGGCGATCCCGCGGATCTTCTCGTAAGGCCCCACCTCGCCGAAGCTCACCCCGGGGGCGAAGACGGTGCGTTCGGTTATCTCGACCCGCTCCACCGCCGCGCGCGCCGGCAAGCCTGAAACGGCGAGCGCAATCGCCGCCGCCGACAGTCCGACTCTGATCATCGCCCTCTCCGACCGCCGCACCGCTGGACCATGGCGCGTTCCTCGCCTACCCGTCGAGGCGAATGAGGGCTTCGGAGACAAAGAGCGATGACCATGGCTGCGAACGCGAGGCCCTCTGGCCCTCTCGCCGGTGTCCGGGTGATCGACCTCACCCAATTTGTGCTGGGGCCCTATGCGACCCAGACCCTGGGCGATCTGGGCGCGGACGTGATCAAGATCGAGGAGCCGTCGGGCGACCGCCAGCGGCGCTCGGGCAAGGCGCCGAACTCGCCGACCATGGGGCCGCTTTACGTCGCCCTCAACCGCAACAAGCGGTCGGTGGCCCTGGATCTCAAGACCGAGCCCGGTCGCCGGGCCTTGCGGCGGCTCGTCGCCCGCGCGGACGTCTTCATCCACAACATGCGGCCAGAAGCGGTGGCGCGCCTGGGTTTCTCCTACGCCGAGGTCGCGGGCCTGAAGGCCGACATCATCTACGTCGAGGCGATGGGCTATGACCCGGCCGGCCCCTATGCCGGGCGCCAGGCCTTCGACGATCTGATCCAGGCGGCGAGCGGCGCCTGCGGGCTTGGCGAGCTGGTCGAGGCTTCGGCGCCGTTGCGGCCCATGCCCTCGATCATCGCCGACAAGACCTGTGGCCTCTTCGCGGTGATCGCCACTCTCGCCGCCCTGCGCCATCGGGATCTCAGCGGTGAGGGCCAGTACGTCGCGGTGCCGATGCTGGAGACCTTCACCGGCTTCATCATGGCCGAGCACCTCTACGGCGAGACCTTCATTCCCCCCACGGGCCACTTCGGCCACACCACCACGATCACCCCGCACCGGCGCCCCTATCGGACGAAGGACGGCTGGCTGGTGGTGCTGCCGGTGGGCCCCAAGGCGGCGGCCAGATTCATGGAGCTGGGCGGCCTTCCAGGCGCCTATGAGAGCGAGCGCTTTGCGTCGAAGGCGAGCGGGGCGGAGCGGGTCGCCGAATACTACGCGATGATGGATGACGCGGCCGCCGCGCACACGACAGCGGAGTGGATGGATCTGTGCGCCGCCAATTCCATTCCCGCGATGCGCGCCAATCGCGCAGCCGAAATCTTCGACGATCCCCAGCTCAGGGAGACACTCTTCGAAGAACGCCAGCTCGAAGGGGAGGGGACCTACCGCGCCATGCGCCCCGGGCTGCGGTTTTCCAAGACCCCGGTCGGTATCCGCCGTGATCCTCCGCCGATCGGCAGGCACACCGACGAGGTGCTTGCCGAAGCCGCTGCCGTTGAGGCGCGGGCGCTCATGCGGTGAGCAGCTCGCCAAGAACCGGCGGGAGGCTCAGTCTCCGTCGGCGATGTCGGCGATCTTGCCGTCGATGCCTTCGCCGAAGGCGGTGCCGGCGATATGGCCCTCGTCCTTCTGGTGGATTTTGGCGGTGGGATATTTCGGCTTCTCTTCGGGCTTCACGGCCGCCGGCTTGTCGGTTTCTTTATCGGGCATCCCTGATACTCCGTCTGTCGCGGGCCAAAGCGCCCTTAGGCCCGACCCTCGAAGACACCTGCTATCATGGCCGAGAGGGCCTGTCAGCCTGTGGCGGGGCCAGGCCCGACGAGCGCGTAGATCATGATCCCGGTCGCTACCGCCAGATTGAGGCTGTCGGCCCGGCCGCGCATCGGGATCTTGACCGTGAGGTCGCAGAGGGCGGCCATCTCCGGCGAGAGCCCGGCCTGCTCTCCGCCCATCAGGATCAGGATCGGCGGCGCGACGCGGGCCGCACGAAAATCACTCGTCGCGGTGAGCAGGGTCCCGACGACACCACCGGGCCACTCGCGCCGCCACGCGGCGAAGGCTGTCTCGCTGGCGCGCGCGATCTTGACAGCGAAGATCGAGCCCATGGTTGCGCGCACCGCCTCCACCGAGAAAGGATCGCAGCAGTCGCCGACCAGAATGACCGCGCCGAGCCCCGCGGCGTCGGCGGTGCGCACTATGCTGCCGAGGTTTCCGGGATCGCGCACCGCGTGCAGAGCGACCCACCCCCGGGCGGCGCTGGGTTCGAGGTCGTCCAGCGGGGCGAACGCCTGGTCGAACACCCCCAGCACCGTCTGCGGATTTTCCCGACGTGAAACCTTGGCCAGGATCTCCGGGCTGACCTCGAGGGTATCGCCGGCAATCGCCGCGGCGTTCTCGAGCAGCGGATGGCCCGCCGCGTCTGGCCCATGGAGCAGGAACCGAGGTCGGCGCCCATGAGCCACCGCCTCGGCAACGATCTTCAAGCCCTCGGCGAGAAAGAACCCACTCTGCTCGCGCGTCTTGCGCATATGCAGGGCGCGCACCGCCTTGACCGTGGAATTGGTCAGGGAGGTGATCCTTCGGCGGCTCACTTCGCGCCACTCCAGCGGGCGAAGAATGAAAGTCCGATCCCGCGCTCGCCATGCTGTTCCATCAAGCCCAACTCGCCGAACTCGATCCGCCCGCCCAGGGAGACGGTCGCCTCCGCGACCAGGCCGGCGAGGGCGAGGCTCGAGAGACGCTCGGAATAGGCGTTGAGCAGGAGAAAGCCGGCGCCGCCTTCGAGAAGTCCCGCGCAGCCCGCGACGAGGCCGGGAAGATCCTCGTATAGTCGCCAGACCTCTCCGGCCGGCCCTCGGCCATACTTCGGCGGATCCAGGATGATTGCGTGGTAGCGGGCGCCGCGCCGCGCCTCGCGCTCCACCCATTTGCGGGCGTCCTCGCAGATCCAGCGGACCGGCGCCTGGGCAAGGCCGCTGGCGTCGGCGTTCTCCTTCCCCCAGGCGATCGCTTTTTTCGAGGCGTCGACGTGGGTGACCATGGCGCCGCGGGCGGCGGCGACGAGACTTGCGATCCCAGTGTAGCCAAACAGATTCAATATTTTGGTCGGTGACCCTGAAGTCAGACGCTCGACGATCCACCCCCAGTTCGACGCATGCTCGGGGAAGAGACCCAGATGGCGGAAGGCGGTGGGCCGGGCGAGGAAACGGACATCCCGCCAGGCCATCGGCCAGGCGTCGGGTAGCGGCCGGGCGAACCGCCAGCGACCAGCTTCCTCCTCGTCGCTCGCCTCGAACACCGCCTCCGCGGCGGCCCAGACTTCGGGCGCCAGGGCCGGACGCCAGAGGCACTGGGGTTCGGGTCGGATCACCCGCACCGAACCGAACCGCTCGAGCTTGCGTCCGCCGCCGCTGTCGATCAGCGCGTAGTCCACCCATCCGGCGGTGCGCATCAGGGTGGGAGCGTCGGCCAAATTCGGCATAGCGCGTGCTCTACCACGCGAATCCCTTCTGCTCGGCCGGTGGTCCAATCGGCTTGCCCCGGGGGAGGCTTTACCCTCTACTGGCGGCGCGGCAACCACGGGGGGCGTTTCGCGCTGTGAACCTAGTCACCAGCAAGTTTCTCCGGTCGGCGCGCAAGGCCAAGGGCGACGGCCACCTTCGCCGCGCCGAGATCCTGAAGGCCGCCGAGGTGATCTTCGTCGCCGAGGGCTACGAAGGCGCGACCATCCGCAAGATCGCCGAGGAGGTCGGCGTCTCCTCCACCGCCCTCTACATGCACTTCTCCGACAAGGATCAGATCCTGACCGAGATCTGCACCCGCGCCATGGAGGAGCTGCTGGCGATCAACAGCGAAATCTCCGCCCGGCCGATCGCGGCGGTCAGCCGGGTGCGGATGATGCTGGAAGCCTATGTCCGTTTCGCCCTCGAAAATCCCAACGCCTACCGGCTCGTGTTCTGTTCGGCGGCCCTGGCCCGCTCGCCGCACCGCCAGAGCGCCACCAAGCGGATCGGCGAAGAGTGCTTCGCGCGGTTTTCCGGCGTTGTCCGGGAGATCGCCGCCGAGGGCCGGCTGAAGACCGGGGACACCGCGACCGTCGCCCAGGTCCTGTGGGCGGCGTGTCACGGGATGGTCGCGCTGGTGATCACCAGGCCCAGCTTCGAGTGGCCGCCGAGCGAAACCTTCATGCAGGTCATGATCGATGGCCTGCTCCACGGCCTGGTCGCCGACTAGGGACTTGCTTCCCGCCGCTCCTCCGCCGACCGTCTTCTCCCTCGATCAGTGCGCCGACCAGTATGTCCTGGCGCTTTCGCCTCGCTCGGCGATCGTCGGCCTTTCGCGGCGGGCGACAAACGCCGATTCCTATTTCGCAGCCGCCGCCAGCGGATTACCCCAGCGCCGCGCGACGGTGGAATCGGTGCTCGCCGCGCGGCCCAAGGTGGTGGTCCGCTATTGGGGCGGCGAGGCGCGGATGACCCAGGCGCTGGAGCGGCGGGGAATCACCGTCGTGACCATCAAGGACGCCGCCACGTTCCCGGCCGTCGCCGGCGAGGTGCGCAAGGTCGCCGCCGCGCTCGGCGAGCGGGGGGCGGGCGAACGGCTCGTGGGGACCATGCAGGCAAGGCTCGACGCCAGCCGAGGCGCCTGGGGCGGGGTCGGGGCCCTCTATCTGACCTCCGGCGGCCAGACCGCTGGACGCGGGACGCTCGTGGACGCCATGCTGGGTGCGGCGGGGCTGACGAACCTCGCCGGCGGCGAAGGGTTTCACGCCGTCCCGCTCGAGCGCCTGGTGCTCGATCCGCCCCGGGCGATCGTCGCGGGGTTCTTCGACGCCTTTTCCAGCGGCCTGCAGCACTGGAGCCTTGGCCGAGGACGGGTGCTTGGGCGGATGATGGTCAAGCGGACGATCGTGACCCTGCCGGCTTCGATCCTCGGCTGCCCAGCGTGGTTCGCCGCCGAGGCGCCCGCCGCCATCGCCAGGGCGAGACGGTGAGCGCGCACAGTCGCCGGGGCGTCCGACCATGCGCCTGCTGATCGCGCTTGCACTGGCGCTCGCGGTTGCGCTCGCCATAGCCGTGGCGATCGGGGAAACATCGCTCTCGGAGAACCAGTATATTCGGGGCCTCGCCGATCCGGCGAGCGGTCCGGGCGAGATCCTGTGGTCGATCCGCGCACCACGGGCGGTGGCGGCGGCGCTGGTCGGGGCGGCGCTCGGCCTGGCCGGAGCGGTGATGCAGGGCCTGCTGCGCAACCCGCTTGCCGATCCCGCCGTGCTCGGGGTCTCGGCGACTTCGGCCCTGGGGGCGGCGGTGGTGATCGCCTTCGGCCTGGCCGGTGTCTCCGGGGCCATCGAGGCGGCGGCCCTGGCCGGAGCGTTCGGCGCCGGCGCCCTGCTCGTCATTCTGGCCAACAGGTTCGAGACTCCCGAGACCCTGGTCCTGTTCGGGGTCGCCCTTTCGGCTCTCGGCGGCGCGGCGACCGCTCTGATTTTCAACCTCTCTCCCTCACCGATCGCTGCCAACGAAGTCCTCTCATGGCTCCTTGGCAGCGTCGCCAACCGCGACTGGGGCGACGATGCGGCGATGCTGGTTCCGGGCCTCCTAGGAGCCGGGCTCTGCGCCTACGCGGCGCGCGGCCTTCGGATGCTGACTCTTGGCGAGGAGACCGCCGCGATGTCCGGCCTTCCCATGGCCAGGCTGCGCGCGGCGGCGGTGGCGGGCGCCGCCCTGCTCACCGGCGCCGCGGTGGCCCTGGCCGGGGTGATCGGCTTTGTGGGCCTGGCCGCCCCGCATCTGACCCGCGGCGCCGTCGCCGACGATCCGGCCGCGACCCTGGCCCCATCGGCCCTGGCCGGAGCGATCCTCCTGGTCCTCGCCGACCTCGCCGCGCGGCTCATCCCCACCGATCAGGAACTGAAGCTCGGGGTCGTCACGGCCCTCTTTGGCGCGCCGCTCTTCGCCCTGGTTGCGTGGCGCGCGTCGCGGAGCTGGCGCGCGTGAGCCCGGCGCTCGAACTGCGGGCGGTCGGCGCTGAGAAGGCGGGAAGGGCGGTGCTGCAGGATGTGAGTCTCGCTCTCGCCGCCGGCGAGGTGCTCGGGGTGGTCGGGGCCAATGGCTCGGGGAAGACCACCCTGGTCCGCGCCTCGCTGGGCCTTGCGCCCCTGACAGCCGGCGAGGCATGGCTGGGCGGGTTTGCGGTGCGGACGCTCTCCAATCACAAGCGCGCCGCCCTGGCCGCCTATCTCCCGCAGGACCGGCGCGTCGGCTGGAGCCTGCCAGCATGGCGGATCGCCGCCCTGGGCGCGCCGAGTGCCGGGCCGATGCAGGCCAGGGCGGCCGCTCTCGGCGCGCTGAAGAAGGTCGGGATGGCCGGCCTCGCCGAACGCGGGGTGCTGGAGATGTCCGGCGGCGAGCGGGCTCGCGTCCTGCTGGCGCGCCTGCTGGTCACGAGAGCGCCGCTCTTCGTCGCCGACGAACCGGACGCCGGCCTCGACCCCGACGCCCAGCGCCTGATCATGGAGCTGCTGCGCGCGGCGGCGGGGGAGGGCGCGGCGGTCCTGGTCACGCTCCACGACCTGACCCTCGCCGCGGGGACCTGCGACCGCCTGGCGGTCCTCGGCGGAGGGCGCGTGCTCTCCCTTGCGGCCCCGGAAGAGGCCCTGAGCCCCACGGTGCTGCGTACAGCGTTCGGGCTCGAAGGCGGGCTCGTCGCGACCGCAGCGGGACCGGTGCTGGCGGCGCGCAGGTCGGCGCCTGGGGCGCCCGCCCTTACGTAGCCCTGACGGTCCCGGCCGGGGATCGGGCTCGATCGCTTAGGGGCTCGGCGGGCAGGATTCCGAGGTAGGGGGGGTTCAGAAGCCCGAGTTCCACGGCCAGGGCGAACGCTCAAAAACTAGGCGCCGGCGAGGATCCCTAGGCCAATCCGTAGCCAGTCTTTGTGTAGGCGCGAACATCGGCTCGCGGCGACTATGCCGCGGTCCCAGAGGCCGTCATCGGAGGATTGGACTTCATCGGCCTGGAGGGGATCTTCGATGGCTAGTCGGATCATTGCACTCCTGGCGACCGGGGCCGCTGCGACCTTGGCGGCGGGCGCGGCCCTGGCCGACGACCAGACGCCGCCGCCCTCCACGCCACCCGCCGCCGCCCCTCCGGCGGCGCCGACCGCGCCATCCACGCCGTCGATGACCGGGCCGCTCGCCGCCGACGCCACGCCGCCGACCTTCGATCTGGGATTGCTCGGCCACAAGGTCACCGTCAACGGCGCGATCACTGGCCTTGCTCAATGGCAGAACCACCCTGCCCCCGGTGACCATGAAGGGCAGGCGGACATCAGTAACGGCCAGGTTTTCATCAACAAGAGCGACGGTGTCATCCAGTATTTTCTTCAGATTGGAGTCTATTCCCTGCCGGACATAGGCACGCCCTACGTTCGCTCCGCGACCCTCACGAAAGAAACGTTTGGCCCGGTGCCGCAAGGCTTCCTGAAGATCGTCCCCAACAGCAGCTGGTCGATCGAGGTCGGCAAACTGCCGACGCTCATGGGCGCCGAGTACACCTTCTCGGTCGAAGATATGAACATCGAGCGCGGTCTTCTCTGGAACCAGGAGAACGCGGTCAATCGCGGAGTCCAGGTCAACTACACCAAAGGCAAACTCGCGCTTTCGCTTTCGTTCAACGACGGATTCTACTCCAATCACTACAGCTGGGTGTGGGGCTCGGCGACCTGGACCTTCAATAGCGCCAACAACATCGAGTTCGTGGGTGGCGGCAACACAGAGCGGACGAACATTTCCACGTTCGCGACGCCACTGCTCCTCAACAACGAACAGATCTACAACATCATGTACATCCACACCCAAGGACCGTGGATCATCGAGCCCTATATCCAGTACACCCATGTCCCCAGCCTGCCCGGCCTGGGCATTCCCCATGACGCGTCGACCTTGGGCGCCGCCCTGTTCGTCAACTACAGCTTCGACGCGAAGTCCAAACTGCGGGGGCTCAGTCTCCCGGTCCGCGTCGAATATATCTCGAGCAGCGGGAACGCCACGGACGGGACTCCGAACCTGCTCTACGGGCCCGGCAGCAACGCCTGGTCGGTCACAATCACCCCGACCTACCAGTTCAAGATCTACTTCATCCGCGCCGAGCTGTCCTACGTCGACGCCTCTGGCGCGACCGCCGGCTTCGCCTTCGGCAGGTTCGGCAACGACCGCTCCCAGACCCGCGGCCTCATAGAGACCGGCGTGCTCTTTTAGGAGGAATGGCCGGCGGACCATTTCGCGCCGCCGTTTCAACGCAGTGCGCGCCCTTCGCGTGAGGTTCCAGACGTAAATCCTTGGGGCGTCAAACGATTCTCGGCGGGATGAGCGAGGCAAGTCCGTCCTTATTTTTCAATGTTTTCGGATCGAATCCTCAAGGTTTCGATTCACGGATTCGTTGACCCGGCGCAGATTTGGTCGGCACGCCGCCGTTGCGGGTTCAAAACTCGACCAACCTCAATGGCGCGGCCCCCGCCGACGTGGCGCTCGTCGACAGCCGCTAAGGCCGGCGCCGGCTCCGATGGCGGCATTTGGCGGTCCGTGGGCGTCTTTTGGCGGCTTAGGGGCATGATTTGGCGGTCTGATGGCGGTTGAATGGCGGTCTCCAAGGCGTCAAATGGCGGTCGGATGGCATGTTTTGGCGGTCTTTGGCGGTTCCGTCAGGGACCTGGAATGCGATAAGTATTTGTTTTAGCGGAAGCTTTTAGTTCCAGCGCCTTCATTGTCGAAAATGCTCCCCTGGGCGGCCCGCATGGGATTGGCCGTGTCATTGCATAATGCAACACACCGGCCGGAGAGTCAACGCGTGCTCTCGACACGCATCGTCGGCTCCCAAGTGCGGTAGCGGAGTGAGGGGCGGAGTGGGGAGGGTCGGTGCGGGCGCTTTGGCCCCACCGATCAGCCGAACGATCGAGGCGGTGGATCGAGGGCGGCGAACGCGAAGGGGCGCTTGAGGGAGTCAGGCTGGCCGACCAGGTCGGCCGGCTGGGACGCCAGGGCGCGGCCGACGCCTTGCGCTGGTGAAATGAAAACGGCGCTGCACATCGCGGCGCACGCCCCCGCGCAGTTCGTCTTCGCGGTCTCGGCGGCGCCAGGGTGCGGGCAGCAGGGGCCTTGGGCCATTCCCGCCATGGTCGCCTGGGCGCTCGCCGGGGGGGACAGGCGCGCGCAGTCGGCCTGCGCCGCCGCGGCCGTGGCCGGGTATGCCAGAAGGGCCAGGAGGACGAGCAGAGCGCGCATCGAGCCAAGCTTATGCCCGATGAGTCCTTGCCGCCAAGTCAATGGGCGCTGGGGTGGTGCCTCAGTTCGAAATTGGATGCAGCAGCGCGGCTAACCAATAGGTGATGCCCTCCAACGCCAAGGCAATCAGCGCGAGGGCCAGGTAGATCAGCGCGACGCCTGGAATCTGGGCGACGGTGAACCGCGCCCCAGCACCGAAATGTTCGTCGCGGGACCGCTTGAGCAAGTCACGATTTTCGAACAGCCCGATAGCACCAAGGATGAGCGCACCACCTAGGGACGCGAGGAAGCCGGCGCGAATGAACCCGGCGTAGGCTCCGACGAAAAGCGACGAAACGATCGGAATGAGGACCTTCACGCCGCCCGCTTCCTGTAAGCCCTTCGGGCGCTTCTCTCCGCGTGTGCCTTTAGGAATTGGCGGGCTCCGTCGCCCAGATCATGTTGCCAGCCTCGTTCAGGAGCGTAACAAAGTGCAGCGGCGACAGGTGGTTTGCTCGCCGTTGGGCCTCAGCCTTGGCAGCGCCATCGTCTGGCGCCTCAAACGCCGCCTCGTCCATTCTACGCCCAGGGCTTGACGCGTCTGGATCTCGACGGATCGTCTTAATGACATACCAAGCCATGCCCCAATGGTAGGAGGACGCATGCAGCGGCGCCATCCTCATCAACGGGGTCAAATTTCAAACTGAGCCACGTCCGCCGCTTGATCAGCCTGCGGCCGATCATCGAGGCGCGGGCGACGACACTAACTGCGGTGTGGGCGCGCCGGTAGAGGCTCCGCGCCGGCCGAGCCACCAGCGGTGACGCCTCATCGCCACGCGGGCCGGCCGTTCGATCAGATGATGCACGGCCATCGCGGCGGGGATGATGCCGACGATGAGGACCAGCCAGAGCGCCAGGGGCAAGCCCTGACCGCTGAGGCCGAACAGCTTGTGGGCGGCGTTCTCGAAGGCGAGCTGCCAGGGAACGCAGACCATGTAGATCGAGTAGCTGACCTCGCCAAGATAGACGAACACGGGCGCGGTCAGTAGGCTCGAGCCGGCGCTCGCCAGGCCCGCCAAGCTATAGATGAGCCCGCCGAACAGAGCCACGTACAGCGCCTCGGGCGCGCTGAACCGCGCCGCGGCCAGGATCGCCAGCAGGCATGCGACCGCCGCGATCGCCGCCGACGGGCCCTTGGCCAGCGGCCGCGCGCGCCAGAGAAGATAGACAGCGCAGCCCAGGGCGAAGCACGGGACGATCCGCAGCGCGCCCCATGCCGTGGTGGCCTCGGTGAGCGGAAAGCCGGCGAGCCGCTCGAACAGCGGATAGAGCCACGCGATCAGTCCGAGGGCCAGGACGACCGCCAGTCCGGGCCGCGAGCGCAGCCGCCACGCCGTCCAGGCGAAAATCGGGAACGCCAGATAGGCGAACCACTCCGCTGAGATCGACCACGAGGGGTGGTTCCAGCCGCCGAGCGGCGCCAAGCCCCAGGCCTGGGTGAGGGTGATCTGGGCGGGAAGGGAGGACCAGACCACAAGCTTGTCGCCCGCCTTGAGC
This sequence comes from Caulobacteraceae bacterium, assembly GCA_036511715.1. Lineage (GTDB taxonomy): Bacteria > Pseudomonadota > Alphaproteobacteria > Caulobacterales > Caulobacteraceae > Acaudatibacter. The sequence continues at coordinate 909 of DATCBS010000012.1, read as the reverse complement.
CCAGCCAGAGTGGCCGCGGCGATCAGCAGCCCCAGGCCGGCGAGGGTCGCCAGATGGACCGGATAGATGCGCGCCAGCCGGACCCACAGGAATTCGCGATAGCTGAAGCGCCGCTCGCCGAACTTCTCCAGGTAGACGTGGCAGAGAATGAAGCCGGAAAGGACGAAGAAGAGCTCAACCCCGAGATAGCCCTTGGCGATGACGAGCGGGCTCGCCACGCCCAGGCTCGGCCAATATCTGAAGAGCACGACCCATCCCGCCGCGAAGAAGCGCAGGCTGGTGAGGGCTTTCAGGTTCTGCGGCATGGCGAATGGGATTCGATCGGAATCGGGACGGCGCGGCGCTCGCAGCACGACCCGTGCCATCGAGAGTGGTGTCTTGTTCCATCCTCCCAGGGAGGATATCAGGCGGGATGGGTGACGTTCACAAACACCTCAGCCATCCGGCAATTCTTCAACGGTTGAGACGGGCGCACGGCCATCTGGCGTCCGTCATCGCGATGATCGAGGTGCAGAGGAGCTGCCGTGAACTCGCCCAGCAGCTTCACGCGGTCGAGGCCGCCGTCGGGGCCGCGAAACGCGAACTGATCCACGACCACATCGAGAACTGCCTGCAGGCATCGGCTGGCCCCGATGGCGAGGCCAACGCGGCGCTCGAAGAACTCAAGGCGCTGACGAAATACCTCTGAAGGGGAACGGACGATGATCGCCTTCACTCCCCAACTCCTGCTCGTCGGCGCGGTGGCGGGCGTGGGCGTGCTGCACACCATGGTCCCCGACCATTGGGTCCCGATTACTCTCATCGCCCGGCAGAGAGGGTGGTCGCGGGCGGCGACGGCTCGCGCGGCGCTGGTCGCGGGCACTGGCCACGTGCTCTCGACGCTCGCCATCGCCCTGGTGGTGTGGATCG
>DATCBS010000011.1:0-46118 GCA_036511715.1 Caulobacteraceae bacterium | reverse complement strand
CCAGAAGCGCGCCGACATCGAAAGCGCCGCCGAGGGACGGCGGATCGCCCAGCTGGCCCTGGAGGCGCGCACCCGGGGCAAGCAGACCACCGCCCAGGTCATCGACCGCTACCAGGAAGTGGTGAAGCTCGACCCGGGGGTCTCGGCCGACTGGGTGGAACTGGACAAGCTCTACGAGGACGCCGGCAAGGTCGCCGCCGCACGGCAGGCCGCCGAGACCGCCGGCAAGGTCTCCAGGGGCGACCGCGAGCTCGCCGTGGCCCGTATCGAGCTCGGCGACATCCTCACCACCCAGGGCGACCTGCCCGGCGCCCGCAAGGCCTTCGAGGAGAGCCTTGTACTCAACCGCCGGCTCGCCGCCGGCGCTGCGGCCGACCCCGGCCTTCAGCGCGAGATTGGCCTGAGCCTGGAGAGAATCGGCAACACCTTGAGAGCCCAGGGCGACCTCGCCGGGGCGGGCGCATCCTATGAAGGCTCGCTCGCAACCGCCCGGCCTCTGGCCGCCGCCGACCCCGGCAACGCGGTGCTGGGCCGCGCCGTGGCCGTCAGCCTGCTCGAGGTCGGCGACGTGCTGCTCGCCGAGGGCCAGCTCGCCGGCGCCGGGAAGAACGACGAGGAGGCGCTCGCCATCCTCGAGCGCCTCGCCACCGCCGATCCCGCCAACACCGGCTTTCAGCGCGACGCTTCGGTGGCCCTCGAGCGGGCCGGCGACGTGCTGATCGCCCAGGGCGCCCTGGGCAACGCGCGCAAGGACTATGAGCAGGCCCTCGCCATCTTCCGTCGTCTGGCCGCCGCCGACCCCGGCAACGCCGCCTATCAACGCGACATCGTCGTCGCCCTGGAGAAGATCGGCGATGTGCTCACCGCCCAGGGGGAGCTCATCGCCGCCCGCGCCGCCCGCGAGGAGGAGGTCGCGGTGGTCCGTCGCCTCGCCGCCGCCGACGCCACCGACGCCTCCCTGCGTCGCGACCTCGCCGACGCCCTGACCGACCTGGGCGATGTGCTCACCGCCCAGGGTGGAACGGCCGGCTTTGCCGGGGCGCGCGCGGCCTACGAGGAAAGCCTGCAACTTCAGCGCCGACTCGCGGTGTCCGATGCGACCAACACCGTCCTGCGCCGGGACATCGCCGCGAGCCTGGGCAGAGTCGGTGCGGTGCTGAACGCGCAGGGGGACACCGCCGGAGCGAAGGCCGCTCTCGCCGAGAGCCTCGCCATCGACCGGCGCCTGGCCGCGGCCGACCCCAGCAACGCCGCGCTTCAGAAAGACATCGCCGCGGCCCTGGAGCGGCTCGCCGCGGTCGCCGGCTCGGGCGTCACCTGGGCGCAGGTCCGCGATCAGTTCGAAGACATGGACCGCAAGGGGATCCTCGCGGCCGCGGACCGCCCGCGACTACAGAACGCCAGGACCCGCGCCGCCACGCAAACCGGCAAATGAACCCGCGACTTCGAAAAACTCGGAAACGAATAAAACCTAAAGCAAGTCTGCCTGAAGCGCCCTATAGTGGCGCCTTCACCCCTTCGATTGATGAGAAGTTTACCCGATGGAAGATGGTCAAAGCAGCCTGTTGCGGCCGACGGTGGATGTAGTCGGCGCGTTCCTGGCCACCCACAAGCTCGCCGCGGGCGATATTCCGGCGCTGATCGCCGCGGTCAGCTCGGCCCTCGGCGGCCTTGGCGCCCCCGAGCCCGCGGCGCCGGCGGCGATCCGGCTCACCCCGGGGCAGATCAGAAAGAGCATCACTCCCGACGCCCTGATCAGCTTCGAGGACGGCAAGGGCTACAAGACTCTCAAGCGGCACCTGACGACGCGCGGAATGACCGTGGCCGAGTACAAGTCAAAGTGGGGCCTGCCGAGCAATTATCCGACCACTTCGCCCACCTACAGCGCCAAGCGATCGGCCATGGCCAAGAGCATCGGCCTGGGCTCGGGTGGAAGGAAGGCCGCGGGACCGGCGCGGTCGGCGCGCGGCGGCGCCCGCAAGAAGGGACCGGCGGGCCCTTCCTGAGCCGAAGACGACGGCCCCGGCGCTCCATTGCCTGGGAGCATGTCGATGACCGACGACCTGCCGGCGCTGGTCGCCGAGCTCGAGCAGCGGCTCAAGCTGCGCACCATCGTCTTCGCGATGAAACTCTTCGAGCGCCGCGCCGATATGGAGGCGATCGCCCGCATCCGCCGCCCCAAGGCGGTGCACACCCTCGACCAGATCGTCGGCCAGGCGTCCCGGCTCGGCTGGACGGTGGGGATCACCGCCGAGGATCTGGTCGGCGCGCAATGCCGGGCGGTGGTCGGGCTCGGCGCCGCCAAGACTGATGAGTGGCGTTCCGGCGAACACATGACGGGGGTGTGGTTTTCAACCGGGGAGGACGCCGCGGCGCACCAGGAGGCCATGCACTGCGTCCCCGACGGGCGCTACGAGGCCCTCGCGGTGGGGCCGCTGGGCGCCGGCAAGCTCGAGGCGCCGGACATCGCCCTCTTCTACGCCTCACCCGGGGCGATGATGTATTTCATCAATGGCCTGCAATGGAGCGGCTACCAGAGGTTCGACTGGAGCGTGGTCGGCGAATCGGCCTGCGCCGATTCCTGGGGCCGGGCGCTCACCACCCGCCTGCCCAGCCTGTCGATCCCCTGTTTCGCCGAGCGCCGCTACGGCGGGGTGCTCGACGAGGAGATGCTGATGGCCGCCCCGCCGGAATATTTCGTCAAGGCCGTCGAGGGCATGAAGGCGCTCGCCGGCAACGGTTTTCGCTATCCCTTCCCGCAGTATGGCGTGCAGCAGGATGTGCGCGCCGGCATGGCCGTGAGTTACCCCGCGCCGTCAGGTCCGTAAGGCGAGCTTCGCCTCGGACGGCCCGGGACAGTCGGCTCAGGCGCTATGGCCGGACCGACCGCGCCGCGCGCCCTAGCTGCAGGCCCCCTGGACGGTCCTGAACGTGCCGTGCATGGAATATCGGCCGCCCGTCGCCTGCGACGGAGTCCTGTAGAACCAGTCCTGGAACGCCAGATCCTGGTAGTGGTAGTGGTAGCCGGCGACACCGGCCACCGGGAATGAGATCCCACTGAGCGGATCGCCCACTTCGAGGTTGTTCTGGCAGCCGGAAACCTGGCCGGTGTGTCCCCAGGCGGGCGTCACGTCGTCGGCGTGGCCGCCCTTGACGCTCGCCTGCACGAACGGATCGTCCAGCCACTCGCCGATCTCATGGGTCCACACCGACATGTCCTCCACGCCGGTGAAAATCCCCGGGTCGATGACCGAGCCGACCGCATAGGTCTGCGTCGCCGTACCGAGCGGAACCGCGTTGTGATAGCCAAGAACGCAGCAATTGTTCGAATTACCGATGAACATCACGAAGTTGTAGGTCAGAATGATCGGGAGCTGGGTCGGCGTCGCATAGGTGGCGACCAGGTTGTTGACGATGGCGTCGTAGTCGTTGATGTCCATCATGCCGAGGTTCACGGTCTTGTTGCCGGTCCTGCATGTCGCGGTGAGCGAGAGGGTCTGGCCGGTCGCCGGCGCGGTGACATCGACGACGATCGGGGCCGCGGTCGTGGTCAAGGTGATGCCGTAGTTCGTCCCGCCTACGGAGTTCCAGAAATTGGCCCGCTGGAACGCCGAGACGAACTGCGTGCCTCCGGTCGCGCCGACGCTCGTGTCCACGCCGTTGGAGATGAAGGTCGTCGGCTGGAACAGCGGTGAATTGAAGAAGCGCGTCGAGACCCGCTGCGGGTCGCAGTTGCCCGACTTGTTGGCGTCCAGCACCACCCCGTTGGCAAAGTGGATTCTCGCGACGATCGGCACATAGACGATCGAGGTGTTGCGCTTGGTCGGCGCATAGGGGCTGCTGCCGACCATCGAGGTCCGGTAGGTATTGCCGTCGAGCGGCGAGGTCACCGTGGTGGTCCAGAACGGGATGGTCGTCCCGGCGTTGGCCTGGCGGCTGAGCATGTCGATGTCGAGCGGCGCGTGCGGAATGGTGACATACATCGGCTTCCAGCCGCGCGCCGCGCCCGAGCCGCCGCTCGCCGCCTGAGCCGAGGATCCGGCGGCGGACGCCGAGGCGACCGGCGCCGCAAGGGCCATCGCAGCCATCGCCAGCACGGCCGTGAGCGACCGCCACGGGGCGCCCTCTCGGCGTTCACTCGACGCAACTGTGGTCTTGAAGAAATCGTTCACGATCGCCCCTCCGAAGTTTTGTTCCGCCTGCGATATCATCGACGACGCCTCGACGGCAATCCCGGAGCGGGATGGCACGAACCTTTCTTACCGGCTGAGGATCGCCCACGCCGTCCTGGCCAGCTGCACCGTCCCGGAGTTGTCCGCCGAGGGGTCCGAGGTCCCGATACCGTCCAGGTTCCGGCGGAACACCCCCTGGCCGATCGAGGCGAGGCGGAAGATCGAAAAAGCCAGGTAGAAGTCGAAGTCCTCGATCCGCTCGCGCCCGGTCCGCCGGCAATAGTCGGCGACGTAGTCGTCCTGGCCAGGAATGCCCGCGGCGCCAAGATCGACGCCGGCCAGGCTCCCCCAACTCTCGGATGTCGAATGATAGAGAATGCAGTTGTAGGCCAGGTCGGCCAGGGGGTGGCCCAGGGTCGAGAGCTCCCAGTCGAGGACCGCGACGATCCTCGGCTGGGTGGCGTGGAACATCACGTTTTCCGGCCGGTAGTCGCCATGGGTGATGGCGAGCGCGTCGTCGGCCGGCGCCCGGTCGGGCAGGGTCTCGATGAGCCGCTCCATCTCCTCGATGACCTCGGTCTGGGCCCCGCGATACTGCCTGGTCCAGCGGCCAATCTGGCGTTCGAAATAGTTTCCGGGCCGGCCGTAGTCGGCCAGGCCGATGGCGGCGAAGTCGATCTGGTGCAACCTGGCGAGGGTGGCGTTGAGATCATCGTACAGGGCCCGCCGTTCGGCCGCCTCCAGCCCCGGCATCCTTGCGTCGCGGAAGATCCGCCCCTCCATGAAATCCATGACGAAGAACGTCGCGCCGATGACGCTCTCGTCCTCGCATAGCGCCCGCATCGCCGGCACCGGAAAGCCCGCTTCGCCCAGCGCCTTCATCACCCGGAATTCGCGGTCGATCTGATGGGCGCTGGCCAGGAGCCTGCCAGGCGGCTTCTTGCGCAGCACCGCGCCGCGCGACCCGGCGGTGATCAGGAACGTCGGGTTGGAGGCGCCGCGGGTGAACTGGCGCACCGCGATCGGGCCGGCGAACCCCTCCACATGACCCTCCAGCCATGCCGCGAGCGCGCCGACGTCGAATCGGTGGTTGGCGCGCACTTCGCCCAGGCTCGGCTGATCTGGGCGGGGGGCTTTTGGATCGTCCATGATCGGCTCACTATCGCCCGCCAGACCGGGAAAGGCCAAATGATCGCGCCCGCCGACTTCACTTGCGTCCGCTTCGAGCTTCACGACCACATCGCGACCATCGCGCTCAACCGGCCGGAGCGGCGCAACGCGCTGAACCGCCGCGCCTACGCCGAACTGGAGGCCGCCTTCCGCCACGCCGCCACCGAAGATGAGGTCCGGTGCATCATCGTCACCGGGGTCGATCCGGCCTTCTGCTCGGGCGAGGACGTCAAGGAGATGATGACCGGCGAGGCGCGCGCGGCCTTGCCGCCGACCTCCGGCGCCTTCGAACCCACGCCCGCGGCGATGGCGGTTCTCGAATGCGACAAGCCGGTGATCGCCGCGGTCAACGGCGCCGCGGTGGGCTGGGGGATGGAGCTCGCCCTCTACGCCGACATCCGCCTGGCCTCGTCGCGCGCGTCCTTCGCCGAGCTGTTCATCAAGCGCGGCCTGGTGTGCGATGTCGGCGGCCTGACCCGCCTGCCGGCCATCGTCGGCCCGGCCAAGGCCGCCGAACTACTGTTCACCGGCGATGCGATCGACGCCGACGAGGCGCTGCGGATCGGTCTGGTGAGCCAGGTCACCGACCACGACGAACTCATGGTCGCCGCCCGCGCTCTCGCTTCCCGCATCGCCGCCAATGCGCCCTTGGCGCTCGCCGCGATGAAACAAGGGCTGCGCCGCGCCGCCCACGCCGACGAGCGCGAGATCGGCGCCTGGGCGATCGCGACCATCCACCGGCTGTTCGCCACCCAGGATCACCGCGAGGGCGTCGCAAGCTTCCTCGAAAAGCGCCCGCCGGTGTTCACCGGGCGGTGAGCTGGGCCGCGCCTTGCGGAAAACGGCCGGCGGCGCTCGTCTCGCCCAGTCCCCACCCCAGCCGCGCCGTTTCGATCGCCGCGAGCTTGGCCTCGAAGGGCGCCCAGTCGTCGCGCTCGACGATGGCGGACCACAACGCCTCGATCTGGTCGTAGAGCAGCTCTTCGGGTTCGGATCTCGCGAAGTAGCCGTTCTCGATCCGCCCGGGCCGCGCCTCGCCATAGCCGGCCAGGCAGGCGCGGAAGATGTCGAACGCCTCGCCCTGGTAGAGGGCCGCGCGCGGGCCGGCCAGGGCGCGGGCTTCGCTCGCCAGGCCGCCGAACCAGTCGAAGAAGAAGGGTTCCCAGCGCAGCGCCTCGCCGCCGCTCGCCAGGACGGCGAAGGCGGCGTTGACCAGATCGATGTCCGCATCGGCCGAGCGGGCGGCCAGGCCCAGGCGCTGGAGCACCGCCTCGCGCAGGAAGTCGCGGTACAATCCTGAAAAGCGGTTCAGCGCCTCGACGAGCGGCTCGCTCGCGGTCACCACGGTCAAGGCGCCGGCGAGCTGGCGCAGGTTCCAGAACACCGCCTCGGGCTGGCGGCCGAAGCTGTAGAGGCCCGAGGAATCGAAATAGGCGGCGACGAAATTGGGGTCGTTCCTCGGCAGGAACCGATATGGCCCGTAGTCGAAGCTCTCGCCGGTGATGTTCATGTTGTCGGTGTTGAGCACCCCGTGGACGAAGCCGGCCGCCATCCATCGCGCCGCCAGGCTCGCCGACCGCTCCACAACCGCCGCCAGCAGCGCCGCGGCCCGGTTCCCGGCGTTCGCAAGCTCCGGATAGTAGGTCTCGACCACATGGTCGATGAGGGTCTCGATAAGGTCATTGCGGTCCAGCGCCGCGTGGCGCTGGAAGGTCCCGAAGCGGATGTGGCTGTGCGAGAGCCGAGTGAGCACCGCCGAGCGAGTGGGGCTCGGCTCGTCCGACCGGTAGAGTTCTTCGCCGGTCTCGATCAGCGAGAAGGATCTGGAGGTCGGGACGCCCAGCGCCTCGAGCATGGCCGTGGCCAACACCTCGCGCACGCCGCCTTTCAGCGTCAGGCGCCCATCGCCCGCTCGCGAGTAAGGCGTCTGGCCGGAGCCCTTGGTCCCCAGATCGAGAAGCCGTCCGCTCCCCCTCTCCCGAAGCTGGGCGTAGAGGAACCCCCGGCCGTCGCCGAGGTCCGGGTTGTAAACGCGGAACTGGTGGCCGTGGTAGCGCATCGCCAGAGGCTGGCTTTGGTTGCCGGGCAGCGCCTCGAAGCGGGCGAAGTGGGCGAGCCATTCCTCTTCGGTGAGGCCATCCAGGCCGACCGTTGCGGCGGCGCGCGCGTTGCGGAACCTGATCCTCGCCGCCGGGAAGCTTGCTGGGCGCACCGGGTCGGCGAACTCCGCACCCAGGGTCGCGAAGCGCTGGTCGGGACGATAGGCGGCTGATGGCGGCATCGGCGCCAGATGCGCCCTAGCAAAGCCCCCCAGCAAGTCCCGGTTTCGCTTCTCCCACGGCGCTGGAGCGTGCTACCGCCCTGGCCCATGGCGCGGCGCCTCACGCTTGATTTCCTGAAGACGGAGTCTGGCGCCGGCCTTCTGCTGGCCCTGGCCGCGGCGGCCGCCGTCGCCTGGGCCAATTCGCCCTGGGCGGACCGCTATTTCGCCCTGGTGGCGACCCCGATCGCCGTTCGCCTCGGCGACTTCGCCCAGACCCGCAGCCTCTCCGGCTGGGTCGCCGACGGCCTGATGGCGATCTTCTTCCTGGTCGTCGGCATGGAGATCAAGTTCGAGGTTCTGCGCGGCGAGCTCTCCAGCCCGCGCCGCCTCGCCCTGCCGGTCCTGGCGGCCCTGGGAGGGATGGTGGTTCCGGCGCTCGTCTATATGGCCGTGAACCTCGGCCCGCGCGGGGTTCCAAGCGGCTGGCCGGCGGCGACCGCCACCGACATCGCCTTCGCCCTCGCCGCCCTGGCGATCGTCGCCCCCAGGCTTCCGAGCGCGCTGCGGGTCTTCCTGCTCACCCTCGCCATCGCCGACGATGTCGGGGCGGTGGCGCTGATCGCCCTGCTCTACACCGCCAAGCTCGATCCCGCGGCCACCGCCGGGGTCGGCCTCGCCCTGGCCGCGCTGGCGGCGCTGTCGCGCTGGCGGCGTGCGCCCTTCCTATTCTATGCCGTCGGCTTCGTCGTGGTGTGGGGCTTCACCCTGCAGTCGGGCCTCAACACCTCCATTGCCGGAATCGCCTGCGCCATGACCGTGCCCGTCGGCGCCCGCAGGGCCGGCCAGGACAGCGTCCTGAAGTTCTTCATGGACAGCCTCCATCCCTATGTCGCCTACGCGATCCTGCCTCTGTTCGCGTTCACCGCCGCCGGCTTTTCTCTTGGCGGACTTGGCGCCCGCGAGATCCTTTCCCCCGTCCCCCTGGGTCTGGCGCTGGCGCTGCTGATCGGCAAGCCGGTTGGGGTGTTCGGCTTTTCCCTCGCCGCCACGGCCACTCGCGTGGCCCGAAAGCCGGCGGGCGGGACCTGGCTGGAGCTCTTCGGCGTTTCCCTGGTGTGTGGGGTCGGGTTCACCGTCAGCCTCTTCATCGGCGGCCTCGCCTTCCATGGCGCTGGCCGCCTCGGTCAGGACCAGTTGCGCCTGGGGGTGATCGCCGGATCGCTCCTGGCCACCCTGACCGGCGCAGCCGTTCTCGCCCGCGCCCAGGCGTTGCGCGCCGCCCGCCCCGAAGACCCCCGGCAGTGATCCCGTGCGGCCAAACTCTTCCCCTCGGCGCCGTCGCGCCGATCCGCGCCGATCCCATTCGAAAGGAGAAGTCATGACGATCGAAGTCACTGCCTTCCGCTGGGTCCCGCCGTTCGCCCAGGGCTATGTGCGCGACCTTCGGGTGCGCTGGGCGCTGGAGGAAGCGGGCCTCGCCTACCAGGTGAAGCTCATCGACGCCGAGGTGCAGGGCTCCCAGAGCTATCGCCGCTGGCAGCCGTTCGGACAGGTCCCCGCCTACAGGGACGATGAGGTCGAGATGTTCGAGTCCGGAGCCATCGTGCTGCACATCGCGGCCAGGTCGCCGGCCCTGGCCCCAAGTGATCCGGCGGGGCGGGCGCGGGTGACCACCTGGGTGATCGCGGCGCTGAACTCGATCGAGCCGCACGCCCAGAACCTGATCCACTTCGAAGGCCACGCCGGCGGGGCGGGGGTGAAGGAGCGCCGCGCGCGGCTCGCAGCGTTGCTGGACGCGCGGCTGGCGGCGCTGAGCGCCTGGCTCGAGGGCAAGGGTTATCTGGAAGGCGCCTTCACCGCCGGCGACCTGATCATGGCCACGGTGCTGCGGGAACTGGTCGACTGCGGCGCGCTGGCGCGGTTTCCGGTCCTGGACGCCTATCGGCGCCGATGTGAAGGACGCCCGGCGTTCGCCCGCGCGCTGGAGGCGCAGATGCGGCCGTTCCGGGAAAACGCGCCAGGCTGAGCCCTGCCCGGGCGGCGGCGGCCTCAGGACCGGGTCGGCTATGGGCCGCGGCCCTGGTCCCTCGCGCGCCAGGCGGCGATCATCGGCGCATGATCAGCGGGCTGTCCGGTGTAGGAAAGGACGTCGTCGCCAAGGAGCGCCCAGGGGAGCGCGCTCGCCGTCCAGATCTGGGCCACCGGCCGCAGCCAGGCGGTGTCGTCCAGCGTGCCGGCGCGCAGGATGGCGCGCGGCGTTCCCTCGCGCCGCGTCGAAATGCGCGAATGGCATGCCGCGCAGAGCCAGGTGGTGTGCCTCTGGCCATTCGGCAGCACCCTGTCGTTCACCATGGGCTCGCCGCTGACGATCTCCAGGCCCTCGGCCGGCAGGACGAGCTGCAGGCTGAAGGCGCTGCCGGTGCGTTTCTGGCATAGGTGGCAATGGCAGATGTAGGCCGTCAGGGGCGCGGCCGTGATGCGGTAGCGGACCTGGCCGCAATTACAGCCGCCGGGGATCGGCAGGGACGGGGTCATCGGGGTGAGTATCGACCCCTTCTTGCTTCAGGCAAGCGCCTCGGTCGCGGCGCGGTCGAAATTCCTTACGTAATCATCCGTGGACGAATGGTCGGCGTCGCCCGACCAGCCCTTAGAGCGCCTCCCGGATCGCCTCGGCCGCTTCCCTGGCCGCTCCGATCACGGCGGGAGAGACATCGCCCATGACATAGAAGTCGTGGATCAGGGTGGGATAGTTGACGTGCCGCGCCTCGACCCCGGCCATCTGCAGGGCGGCGGCGTAGTCCCGGCCCTCGTGCTCCAGGGGATCGAAACCGGCGGTGGCGATGAAGGCAGGCGGCAGGCACGAGAGATCGCGCACCTGAGCCGGCGCGGCGCGCAGGCCCTCGGGATGGTCCATCGCCCCCAGCGCCTTCTCGAAAAATGCGATGGCGGCCTTGGTGAGCACCGGCCCATCGCGTTCCTGCCGGGAGGCCGTCTCCTCTTCGGGCCACAGGGCCGGATAGAGCAGAAGCTGGAACTTGAGGTTGCGCTCCGCGTCCTCGCGAAAGTCGATCGCCACGGAGGCGGCGAGGTTGCCACCGGCGGAATCCCCGCCGATGCCGATCCGCGTCGGATCGACATCGATCTCCGCGGCGTGATCGAAGACCCAGCGGGTGGCCGCCAGGGCGTCGTCGTGGCTGGCGGGAAATGGCCACTCCGGAGCGAGGCGGTAGTCCACCGCAAGGAGCCGCACCGCCGACCACACCGACAGGCGCCGGCAATGGGCGTCGTGCGTCTCCAGATCGCCGATCACGAAACCGCCGCCGTGGAAATACACCAGGCACGGTCCGGGGGTTTCGGCCTCGTCGGGAATGTAGAGCCGCGCCGGAGTTTTTTCGGAGGCGCCGTCCACAAGGAGTTCGCGGGTCTCCACCTCGACCGGCGAGGTCCGGGTATTCTGCGAAACGCGCAGCGCCTGGTAGCCGGCGCGGATCACCTCCGGGGGAATGGTTTCGAGCGGCGGCACGTCCTGGGTGGCGGCGGCCTGCTCCTCCAGCATGATCTTGAAGTTCGGATCGAGCATCATCTCAAACGCCTCGCCTATCCGCCTTCGTCAGCCTACCCGGCGTTGGTGTCCCCGCCAGTAGGGCTCACGCAGCTCGCGGCGCAACACCTTACCCGAAGGATTGCGCGGCAGGTGATCGGCGAAATCGATCGATTTGGGGCACTTGTAGGCGGCGATGCGCGCGCGGCAGTGGGCAATGATCGAGGCGGCGTCGGGCGCCGCCCCGGCGCGCGGGACCACGATCGCCTTGACCGCCTCTCCCCAGCGCTCGTCCGGAACCCCGACCACCGCCGCGTCGGCGACGTCGGGGTGGCTGAAGAGGGCGTTCTCGACCTCGGCCGGATAGACATTCTCGCCGCCCGACACGATCATGTCCTTCAGCCGGTCGTGGATGTAGAGATAGCCGTCGGCGTCGAAGTAGCCGGCATCGCCGGAGCGGAACCAGCCGTCGGCGTCGATCGCCTCGGCGGTCGCCTCCGCCTTCTTCCAGTAGCCCTTCATCACCCCGCTCGAGCGGATCTCGATCTCGCCGACCTCCATCGGCTCGGCCGAGCGCCCCTCGGTCCGCACCCTGACATCGACCCCCGGCGAGGGCAGGCCGCAGGAGCGCAGCTGGCCGGCCGCGTGCGCCTCGGGCGGCAGATAGGTCCCCAGCCCGATCGTCTCGGTGAGGCCGTAGAGCTGGGTGAAGCTCGCGCCGAAACGCTCCTGGGCCCGGACCAGGACCGCTTCGGATATCGGCGAGGCGCCGTAGTAGACCTTTTCGAGGCAGGTGAGATCGGCGCCCTCCAGCGCCGGGTGCTGCAGGATCATGTTGATCAGGGCCGGGACCAGAAAAGCCTGGCGGATCGCATGCTCCTGAACCGTGCGCAGAATGACCGCGGGATCGGCCTCCCGCAGCACGATCGCCCGCGCGCCCTGGTAGAGAGCGACCATGCCCATGTTCGCGCCGGCGACGTGGAAGAGCGGCATGGCGACCAGCACCGCATCGCCCGGATCGAACTTCGCCCACTGCGAGGTCGCCGAGGCGAACAGCGCCTCGTAGTTGGCGTTGGTGAGCTGCACGCCCTTGGGAAGTCCGGTGGTCCCCGAGGTGTAGAGCTGAATGACGTCATCGTCGCCGCTGTGCGCCAGGCGTGGATCGTGGTCGGGAAAGTCGGCGATCCAGCCGCGGAAATCGCGCCACCGCGGGTGGCTGGCTTCGAATTGGATGACCTCGGCGATCGCGGGACAATCCACCGCGATCCCGCCCAGCGTCTCGGCGAACACCTCGCCGACAACGCAGACCCGGGCTTCGGCGTCCTCGAGGATGAAGGCGATCTCCGGCGTGGCCAGGCGCCAGTTCACCGGTGTCAGGCAAGCTCTGGCCTTCAGGGCGCCGAGCCACAGGATGAAGAAATCGTCGCACCCCTTGGCGAGGACGGCGACGCGATCGCCCGGCGCGACCCCGCTGGCGACGAGCGCATTGGCGCACCGCGAAGAAAGCGCATCCAGCTCGCCATAGGTCGTGGCCCGGCCCTCGAACCACAGGGCGACCTCACCCGGCCGAATGCGCGCCTGATCCCGGGCGATATCGGCGACGCTCATGAACGCCTCTCCCAAGCGGAGAGAGTTCAGCCTACTCCGCCGCCTGCTTGGGAGCGTAGCCGAGGACGGCCTTGGTCTCCAGATATTCGGCGAAGCCGTGGTCGCCCCACTCTCGTCCGTTGCCGCTCATCTTGTAGCCGCCGAACGGCGCGGTCATGTCCATGTCGCCGCCGTTGATCGCCACCTGGCCGGCGCGCAGATGCGAGGCGACCTCCCTGACCTTGGTCATATCCGTCCCCGATACATAGGCGGCCAGACCATATTCGGTGTCGTTGCCGATCTTCACCGCCTCGGCGACGGTCTCGTAGCCGAGGATCGAAACCACTGGACCGAAGATCTCCTCCTTCGCCACGGTCATGTCGTTTGTGACGTTGGCGAACACCGTCGGCTTCACATAAAAGCCCTTGTCCAGCCCCTCCGGCCGGCCGGCGCCGCCGGTGACCAGCGTCGCGCCCTCGTCGATCCCGGCCTTGATCAGACGCTGGATCTTCTCCCACTGAGTCCGGTTGACCACCGGCCCGATCTGGGCGTTGCCGTTGGGATCGCCCACGGTGGTCGACTCCGCGGCTTCCTTGGCGATGGCGATCGCCTCGCCCATCTTCACCTTCGGGACCAGCATCCGCGTCGGGGCGTTGCAGGACTGGCCGGAGTTCTGCATCACGTGCTTGACCCCGCCGCCGACGGCGCTGGCCATGTCGGCGTCCTCGAGGATGATGTTGGGGCTCTTGCCGCCGAGTTCCTGGGCCACGCGCTTGACGCTAGGAGCCGCGGCCCTGGCCACCTCGATCCCCGCTCGCGTCGAGCCGGTGAAGGAGACCATGTCGATCCCCGGATGGCTCGAAATCGCCGCTCCGACCTCCGGGCCGGTGCCATTGATCATGTTGTAGACGCCGGCGGGAACACCCGCGGCGTGCATGATCTCCGTCCAGATGTAGGCCGAGAAGGGCGCCTCCTCCGACGGCTTGAGGATCATCGTGCAGCCGGTGGCGAGGGCCGGGACCACCTTGCAGGCGATCTGGTTGATCGGCCAGTTCCAGGGCGTGATCATTCCGCAGACCCCGATCGGCTCCTTCACCAGGTGGGTCGCGCCGCGATCTTCCTCGAACTTGAAGTTCTTGAGCACCTCGATCCCGGTAGCCAGATGCGCCATGCCGATCGGCGCCTGGGCGCGCTGGGCGAGGCTCGCCGGCGCGCCCATTTCTTCGGTGATCGCGTTGGCGATGTCGCCGAAGCGCTTCTGGTATTCCGCCAGAATCCGTTGCAGCAGGTCCAGGCGTTCTTCGCGACTCGTCTGCGAAAAGGTCTCGAACGCCTTGCGCGCCGCCTTCACCGCCTTGTCGACATCGCCGGCCGAGCCTGCGGAAATGTGCCCGCAGACCTCTTCGTTGGCCGGATTGATGACATCGAGGCTCTTGGGGGTGATCGGATCCACCCATTGGCCGTCGATGTAGAATTTCATGTATTCGCGCATTCGTCTCTCCTCAGGCGCTCCCACGGCGGGCCGACGGCACTGCGGCGCCGGCCTCGTTGGGTCTCATCTTAGTGATCGAGGTTCATCCACAAAAGGGGCGAAAGCAAAATAGGCGGCGCTTGCGGCGCCTCGCCTTGGTGGGCTACCTGAATGGGCCATGGTCGCCATAGCCGTCATCCTGATCTTCGTCATCGTCATGGGCGCGCTGAACTTCCGAGAGTTCGGACGCCTCGACTGACGCCTCGGGGGCGCGACGGCGCCTGGGCGCTCGTCACCGGGGCGGGGCGGCGCCTGGGGCGAACCTTGGCGATCGCGGCGGCGCAGGCTGGCTACCACCTCCTCATCCACCATCGCGGCGCGCCGGGCGACGCCGCAGAAACCCTGAGACTCGTGCGCGACAGCGGCCGCGAGGGACTCATCCTGGCCGCCGATCTTTCCGACCCAGGCGCGGCGTCGGACCTGATCGGCCATTCCGGTGGGCCGCTGACCCTGCTCGTCAACTGCGCCTCGATCTTCGGGGACGACACGATCCAGACCCTCACCGCGGAGAGCCTCGATGCGCACTGGGCGGTCAATCTGCGCGCGCCGGTGCTGCTGAGCCAGGCGTTCGCGGCCGCCCTGCCGCCGGGCCGGGACGGGCTGATCGTCAATATCGCGGACCAGAGGGTGTGGCGGCTCACGCCGCGCCATTTCAGCTACACTCTCACCAAGGCGGCGCTGTGGACGGCGACCCAGACCCTGGCGCAGGCCCTGGCGCCGAGGGTGCGGGTCAACGCGATCGGTCCCGGACCCACCCTGGCCTCCAGCCACCAGAAGCCCGAGGAGTTCGCCGCCGAGGCCTCGGCCGTCCCCTTGGGCCGCGGTCCGCACCCCGAGGAGATCGGCCAGGCCTTGCGCTATCTCATTGACGCCCCTTCGGTGACCGGCCAGATGATCGCCGTGGACGGCGGCCAGCACCTCGCGTGGCGAACGCCCGACGTCATCGGCGGTTGAACATGCCCCAAGCCAAGGCGGCCTCGGCCGCCGCCGCGCGCGCCGCCAGGGTCCTCATCACCAAGGTCTTCGTGCGCGCCCTCGAGGTCGACGCCGAGATCGGCGTCCATGCTCACGAGAAGGGCCGCCGCCAGCCGCTGATCGTCGATGTGGAGCTGGACATCGCCGCGGCCGGGTGGCGGGCTCTGGCGCAGACCGTCAACTACGAGACGATCGCCGCCCACGCCCGGAGGATCGCCGCCTCGGGACACATCGCCGTCGTCGAGTCCTTCGCCGAGCGTCTGGCCAGGGCCTGCTTCGCCGACCCGCGCGTGCTCAAGGCCAAGGTCCGGGTGGAAAAGCCGCTGGCCCTGGCCCCGCACGCCGCCGCCGCGGGAGTGGAGATCACCGCCGTGCGCGGCTAAGCTCGCGGCTCTGTCACGGGGGGAGAAGAGATCATGACCGAAACAACCGCCACGCCGCCCGCCGCTCCGCTCCCGCCCCCCGGACCGCCCGTCCAGGCCGCCTCCGACGAGCGGCAGATGGCGCTCATCATCTATGTTCTCTACCTGGCGTCCTTCGCCCTGGGACTGACCGCCATCGTCGGGCTGGTGCTGGCCTATGTGAACCGCGACGGGGCCCCCGAATGGCTGAAGAGCCACTACACCTTCCAGATCCGCACCTTCTGGATCGGCCTGCTCTACTTCGCCGCCGCCTGCGTGCTGATCGTCGTCGTCGTCGGCATCCCCCTGGTGGTGGCCGCGATCGTCTGGTTCATCGTCCGCTGCGCCCTGGGCCTGAGCCGCCTGCTCCGCAACGAACCCTATCCGACCCCGGAATCCTGGATGGTCTGAGGCCGGCGGCTCGGCGTTCACGTCGTCGTCGACCTTGGGCGCACCAGGCTCGCGTAGTCCGCCATCAGCGACAGCGAGATGTTGCCCGGCGAGAACCGGTAGTCGCCGATCTGCGAGACCGGCGTCACCTCCGCGGCGGTTCCTACGATGAAGCACTCCGAGAACCCGGCCAGTTCGTCCGGCGTGATATGGCGCTCAACCACCTCGAAGCCCTTCTGTTCGGCGAGCGCCATCACCGAGCGGCGGGTGATGCCATCGAGGAAACAATCGGCGAGCGGCGTGTGCAGAACCCCGTCGCGGATGAAGAACACATTGGCGCCGGTGGCCTCGGCGACATAGCCGCGCCAGTCCAGCATCATGGCGTCGGCGAAGCCCTCGCGCTCGGCGGCGTGCTTGGAGATCGTGCAGATCATGTAGAGGCCGGCGGCCTTCGAGGCGGTAGGCGCGGTCGCCGGCGATGGCCGTCGATATCTGGCCCAGGTCAAGGCGATCCCCCGGGCCTTTTCCTCGGCGTTGAAGTAGCTCGGCCAGCGCCAGGCCGCGATCGCGACGTGGATCGAGCTTTCCTGGGCGGAGACCCCGATCATCTCGGAGCCGCGCCAGGCGATCGGCCGCACGTAACAGTCGTCCAGTGCGTTGCGCTGGCAGGTCTCGACCGAGGCTTGATCAATCTGATCGACGCTGAACGGAATCTCGAAGTCCAGGATCTTCGCCGAGTCGAACAGGCGCTGGGTGTGCTCGCGCAGGCGGAAGATGATTCCGCCGTACATCCGCTCTCCCTCGAACACCGCCGAGCCATAGTGGAGACCGTGGGTGAGCACGTGAATCCTCGCCTCGCGCCAGGGTACGAAGGCGCCGTCGAACCAGATCCAGCCGTCACGATCGTCGAACGGAACGAGCGCCATCTCGCGAGCCCCAGGGCCTCCGATCAGGTTTGAGCCGCGCCCTTAAGCCGCATCGCCGCGCCGCCCGTCAATGGCCGCGGGCGGCCCGATGGGCGTCTTTTCCAGAGTTCGCGCTCGCCGCCTGGTCGGAGTCTCGCTTCCGGCGCCAACCCAAAGAGCGCTAGAAAGGCGCCCATGGCGACAGCGCGCGATGCGGTCCAGCGGCACCTTCTCGTTGTGGACGACGACGATCGCATTCGCGATCTGATCGCCCAGCACCTCGCCCGGGCCGGCTTCCGGGTGACAGTCGCTCCCGACGCTGCCTCGGCGCGAAGGCTGCTGGCGAGCATTCAGTTCGACCTGGTGGTGTTCGACATCATGATGCCCGGCGAAGACGGGTTCTCGCTCACTCGGTGGTTGCGAAACCGAGCCGGAGCGCCAGGGGCGACCCCGATCCTCATTCTCACCGCGCGCGGATTGCCGGACGACCGCATCGAGGGCCTGGGGCTCGGCGCGGACGACTATCTGGCCAAGCCCTTCGAGCCGCGTGAACTGCTGTTGCGCATCGAGGCGATCCTGCGCCGCGCGGTGCGCGAGCCGGCGGGTGCCGGCCCGATCAGCCTGGGCGGGTGCAGTTTCGACCTCGCGCGCGGGACCTTGAGCCGCGGCGAGACCCCCGTCCGGCTGACCCAGGCCGAGACCCGGCTGCTTCGCCAGCTGGCCGGCGCCGCCAACGCCGCGGTGGACCGGCTCGAACTCTCGGCGTCCGGCGCCGACGCCGCCGGCCGCTCGGTCGACATCCAGGTCACGCGTCTGCGCCGCAAGCTCGAATCCGACCCTGCCAATCCCCGATATCTGCAGACGGTCCGTGGGATCGGCTACATGCTGACGCCGGACTAGATGCGACTGCCGCGAAGACCCTGGCCGCGTTTCTTCTGGCGGATGCTCAAGCGGCGCGTTCCCGCCTCGCTGTTCGGCCGCAGCCTGTTGATCATCGTCCTGCCGGTGGCGGTGATGCAGATCGCCGTGACCTACGCCTTTTTCGACGCCCATTGGCAGACGGTGAACAGCCATCTCAGCGAGGGCCTCGCCGGCGACGTCGCGCTCATCCTGCAGAGCTATCAGGAGGACCCCAGCGCCGCGGCGGTGAAGCGTCTCTCCGACCGCGCGCAACAGACTGTGGGCCTGTCGGTCGCGCTGCAGGAGGGCGCCATTCTTCCCGGCGGCCGGCGCCCGCCGCTGATCGTTTCAGTGGACCGCTCCTTGCGGCGCGCGCTGGCGATGCGGATCGACGCGCCGTTCTGGTTCGATACCGAACGCTACCCCGCCTACGTCGACGTGCGGGTGAAAGTCGCCGGCGGCGTCATCCGGATCATTGCGCCGAAGGACCGGGTGTTCGCCACCCAGGGCTACGTCTTCATCATCTGGCTCACCCTGGCGACGCTCCTGCTGACCGCGGTGGCGATAGCGTTCATCAGGAACCAGGTTCGCTCGATCGAACGCCTCGCGGCGGCGGCCGAGGCCTTCGGCAAGGGCGCCGAGGTGGAATTCCAGCCGCACGGCGCCAGGGAGGTCAGGCAGGCGGCCGCCGCCTTCATCGCCATGAAAGCCCGCATCCAGCGGCATATCGTCCAGCGCACCGCCCTCCTGGCCTCGGTGAGCCATGACCTGCGCACGCCGCTCACCCGCCTCAAGCTCGAGCTGGCGCTTTCCAAGCCCACCGCCAGGACCAGGGCGATGAAGGCCGATCTGGCCGAGATGGAGCACATGATCGACGAGTATCTCGCCTTCGCGCGCGGCGAGGGCGGCGAGGCGGTGGAGAGCGTCGATCTGCGCCAACTCATCGAGGAGGTGAGCGAAGGGGCGGTCCGCGCCGGCGCGCGGGTCGAGGTCGTCAGCCAAAGCGGGCTCAGCGCCAGGGTCAAGCCCAATGCGCTCAAGCGCGCCCTGGCCAATCTGGTGATGAACGCCGCGGCCCACGGCGAGCGGGTGGAGGTGACGGCCCGGGCGAGCGTCGGCGGCGGGGTGGAGATTTTCGTCGACGACGACGGCCCTGGCGTGCCTCCCGAGAGGTTCGAGGATGTCCTGGCCCCCTTCGGCCGGCTCGACCAGTCCCGCAACCAGAACCGCAAGGGCGTCGGCCTGGGGCTGGCGATCGCCAGGGACGTGGCCCGCGGCCACGGCGGCGAGGTCACCCTGGAGCGCTCGCCCATCGGCGGCCTGCGCGCCATCGTCCGCCTGCCGGCTTAGAACCCGGCCCGCACCATCTTCAGTCGCCGGCGCATCTGCTTCAGGCGCAGGTCGATCTCGGCCATGGTGCGGTTGAGCGCCCCCTCGTCGTCGCGCCAGACCCGCGCCGCGCGCGCCCAGACCGCGGTCATCGCAGCCAGCCTCGGGGGCGTCGCATTGACCCCAGCGGCCTCGAGGATCGAGCGGGCTGTCCTGGGTAGGTGCGGCGCGAGGATCAGCGGCCCCGCCGACCGCGCGATCGCGATCAGGGCGTCGCGGTGCGGCTCCATCGCTTCGATCCTGGCCATCGCCGCCTCAAAGAGACGATCGTGGATATCGGCGGAAGTCTCGGTCGCAGCGGCGAGCGCCACGGCGTCGAACCGGGCCGAGAGCGCGGCGAGCACGGCAAGGCGGCCATCGGCGAGGGGGTAGAGCTCGCCCATGCCGACGCCGGCCTTCTCGGCGATGTCGCGAAGGCTGATCTCCCGCCACTCGCGTTCGGCGGCCAGGGCGAGCAGCGCGGCGCCGGCGCGCTCGAGAATGTCCTCTCGCGCGCTCATCTAGGCGAGCGCTCCTAGTTGACGCGATCGCCGCACCGCCGCGTCCACGGCGCGGCGCAGCAGATCGGTAAATCCGCCCGGGGCCATCAGCACCTCGAGGGCGGCCTGGGTCGTCCCACCCGGCGAGGTCACCCGCCGCCGCAACTCCTCCGCCGGCGCCGTTCCTTGCGCGAGCAGCGCCGCGGCGCCGGTGATCGTCGCGCTGGCCAGGCGAGCAGCCGCGGCCGGCTCCAGACCGGCGGCGGCGCCGGCGCCCTGAAGCGCCTCCACCAGGGCGTAGAGATAGGCCGGCCCGGAACCCGCGACCGCCGTCGCCACGTCCATCAGGGATTCCTCGCCCAGATCGACGACGCTGGCCAAGGGCTCGAAGAGGCTGTGGACGAGCGCGCGAAGGTCGGCGTCCTCGCAGAAGACGCCGGCCGCCCCTTGGCAGATCGCCGCAGCGGTGTTGGGCATGACCCGGGCCACCGCCCGGCCGCCCAGCATCGCCGCAATCGGGGCGGCCGCCACGCCGGCCATGATCGAGATCACCGCCGCTCGCGGTCCCAGAGACGGGGCGATCGCCTCGACCACCCCTCGCCAGGCCTGGGGCTTCACGGCCAGGACCACCACCTGAGCGGAGGCGAGAACCTCGGGCGCGGGGTTGAGCACCGCCCCGGCGTCGTGCGCGGAGAGGGCCTCGGATCCGGGTTCGGGATCGCTGAGGATCATCTCGCCCGGCGCAAGGATTCGCGATCGGCGCCAGCCGGCGATGAGAGCGCCGCCCATATGGCCGGCGCCAACGATCAGGATCGGCGCCGGAACGCCGGACATCGCGGCGGTCCTTTCAGGCTTGGCCCATCGTCTCGAACATGCACGCCGCCATCGCCTCGGCCGGCGACTTCGCCCCGTTGATCAGGAAATCGAAGGCCGGGTAGAACCGATCGGCCGCCTCCATCGCCGCGTCGATCATCGATGCGGTCTGGGCCATGCTCGGGCGTTCGGCCTGGGGAAGCGGCAGGGCGTGGCGGAACACCACCTCGCCGTCATCGGCCCAGATCTCGAAGTGGCCGAGCCACACCCGCTGATTGATGAGGTTGATGAGCTCGTGCGCGGGCGCACGGCGATCCTTGCCCGCCTTCAGATCGATCGAAAGGCAGAGTTGGAGGCAGTCGGCCTCGGGACGCCAGGCGAACCAGAGTTCGTAGTCCTTCCAGTCGCCGGTGAGCGCGAAGGCGAGATCCCCGTCCTCGGTCCGGTCGAAGGCGAGGTTCTCCGCGTTGAGAACGCGCTCGACCACCTCCAGCGGATCGAGGGTGATCAGAACGTCGTCTTCCTCGGGGTGGGGTATGTCCATCAAAGGTTTCCGAATTCTCCAAGGCGGGAACCCGCGGGAGGGCCGAGCCTCCCGAAGGATAGTCGTCGGTTCGAATCTAGTCTGCTTCGCGCCGACCGCCACAGCGGCTTCGTCTCAAGGGCGAAGTCCACCTTTCAAGTCCACGAGCTGAGAGCGCAACGCGGCGACCTCGGCTTTCAAGGCCTCGAACTCATCGCGGCGGATGAGATCGAGATCGGCGGCCAGCCTGTCGGTCTGGGCGCGGAAAGCGCTCTTGGCTTCCTCGCCGGCGGCCTGGGCGAGGCCCATGGCGGCCTGGGTGAGCTTGGCCATTTCGTCGAGGAATGGATTTTGGGTTTGCATCGGCCTCCTTTAGGGCAAACCCGCGACCGAGGCGATATCCTTGGGTGATTCATCGCGCGCGATTGTGCGATAAGAGAACGCCATGTCCCTTCCCTTCCCCGGCATCCGGCCGGATCTCTTCACCGTGCCGGCCTTTCATCTGGGAAGTGTCAGCCTGGGTCCCTTCTCCGTCCGCTGGTACGCGCTGGCCTACATCGCCGGCATCCTCCTGGGCTGGCGCTACGCGGTGCGCCTGGTGAAGACAGCGCGTCTCTGGGGCGGACGCCCGTCCACCACCAACGCCATGCAGATCGACGACCTCATTCTGTGGGTCACCATGGGTGTGATCGTCGGCGGGAGAGTCGGCTACATCCTCTTCTACATGCTTCCGCTCGCCGACTCTCGCGCGACCCTGTTCGGCGATCCGTTGGAAGCCGTTCGCGTCTGGCATGGCGGGATGAGCTTCCACGGCGGGGCGATCGGCGTCGTGCTCGCCCTTTTCCTCTTCGCCTGGCGTCAGAAAATCCCGGTCCTGGGCCTGGCCGACATCGTCGCGGCCTGCACCCCGATCGGGCTCTTCTTCGGCCGGATCGCCAACTTCATCAACGGCGAACTCTGGGGCCGACCGACCCGCCTGCCGTGGGGGATGGTGTTCTGTGGCCCCACCATCCGCACCGACGACTACGGCCGATGCGTTGCGGGCTACTCGCCGCGCCATCCCAGCCAACTCTACGAAGCGGCCCTCGAGGGAATTGTACTTTTCCTGCTGTTGCGCTGGGCCACGCATCGCGCCGGCTGGCTGCGGAAGCGCGGCGCGGTCACCGGTCTCTTCCTGCTCGGCTACGGCCTTTTCCGCATCAGCCTCGAGCACGTCAGGATGCCCGACGAGGGCCTGCGCAACCTTCCTTGGGGATTGACCGTGGGAATGATCCTTTCGGTCCCGATGGTTCTGGTGGGCGTGTGGCTCATCTGGCGGGGGCTGGCGGAGACGCCGACCACCGCCACGCTCGCCGACGCTTCGTGAGCATGGCCCGGCGCCTGGCGCGAGTCATCGCCGCGGACGGACCAATCTCGATCGCCCGATACATGGATCTCTGTCTCCACGACCCGGACTTCGGATACTATTCGATCCGGCCGCGGCTCGGGCCCGACGGCGACTTCATCACCGCGCCGCAAGTCTCGCAAATTTTCGGCGAACTCTTGGGCCTTTGGGCATGCGAGGTGTTCTCGGCGCTGGGTCGGCCGAGCAGAGTGCGCCTGGTTGAGCTCGGGCCTGGCGACGGCGCGATGATGGTCGATGTCCTCCGCGCGGCGAGCACCGCGGCGCCCGACTTCGTCGATGCCTGCGAGATCGTGCTTCTCGAGACCAGCGCCCCGCTGAAGGCCCTGCAGGCGCGCGCCGTGCGCGAATCCGCGCGGGGGGCCGTATGGATCGAGCGCTTCGAGGAGCTCGCCGGCGATGCGCCGATAATCCTGCTCGCCAACGAATTCCTCGACTGCCTGCCAGTCGAACAGGCGGTTCGGACAAAGGTGGGCTGGGAGGGTCGGCGCGTCGGGTTGGACGTCCTGGGACGCCTGCACTTCACCTCCTCGGCGCGCGAGCCGATCAATTGCGCCGATGAGTGCCTTCGCGCTCCATTTGGGATTGTGCGCGAATGGTCGCCGGCGGCGCGGGAATTGGGGGCGGCCCTAGGAGCGCTGCTCGCCGATGTGACCGGGGCGGCGCTCTTTCTCGACTACGGCGATGAAGACTCCACCACCCCCGGCGACACCCTGCAGGCGGTTCGCGCCCACTCCAGGGAAGACCCCCTTGCCCATCCCGGCGAGGCGGATTTGACCGCGCGTGTGCAGTTCGGGCCCTTTCTTCGCGCTGCCAGGGCCGCAGGCGCGTTGACTACTTCGCTCCTGAGTCAGGCCGAATTCCTCGAGAGGCTCGGGATCGAAGCCCGCGCCGCCACTCTTCAGCGGAGCCGTCCGGATCGAGCCGCTGTGATCGGCCGTCAGGTTCGCCGCCTGATCGCTCCAGATCAGATGGGCGACCTGTTCAAGGCAGTCTGCGTCCATTCGATCGGGCTCGCCCCGCCAGGATTCGAGAGCGCCGTTTGAACCCACCTTTCCTGCGCGCTTCGACGCTGGCGGAGGTTCCCCGCGTCCGCCACGCCTTTTTCACCCGGCGCGGCGGGGTCTCGGTCGGCCTCTACGAGAGCCTGAACACGGGCTACGGTTCGGGGGACGAAACCTCGCGCGTCACCGAGAACAGACGGCGGGCGGCGGCGGTGTTCGGGCTGGGCGAGAGCGCCCTGATCACCGCCTATCAAATCCACTCCAACATCGCCGTCGTGGCCGACGCGGCGTGGGGAGCGAGCCGTCCCAGGGCAGATGCGGTGGTCAGCCGCCAGCCGGGGCTGATCTGCGGCGCCATGGCGGCGGACTGCGCGCCGGTGCTCATCGCCGAGGGCGATGCCGGCGTCGTCTGCGCCGTCCATGCGGGCTGGCGCGGCGCGCTGTCGGGAGTCATCGCCGCCGCGGTGGCCGCAATGGCGGGACTTGGCGCCCGCCCTTCGCGGATGGTGGCGGCGATTGGACCGTGCATCGCCCAGCCATCCTATGAAGTCGGGCTCGAGTTCCTTGCCAGGTTCCAAGCCGAAGATCGCGGAACGGGCAGATTCTTCGCTCCTGGCGACAGTCGGTCGAAGCGCCAGTTCGACCTCGCGGCTTTCGTGGCGGCCCGTCTTGCCCAGAGCGGCGTTACGCAGGTGGAGAGCCTCCGCCGCGACACCGCTTCGGAGGAAGGCGAGTTCTTCTCCAACCGCCGGGCCCAACTGCGCGGAGAGGCTGACTATGGTCGACTTCTCTCCGCCATTGCGATTGATCCGCCAGTCTGAGCATTCACGCAACATTAGGCCCGGCGGGGCGTTAGTCGCTTGGCTGACGGAGGCTGAGTTTGCATCCCCTGACTGACACCGATCGGCGGACGGCCGGCGTCGAGGCCGGCTTGGCACTCAAGTTCGCCGCGGTGGGTCTCATCGGGTTCGTGATCGACGCCGCCTTGCTGCGCCTGGGCATGGGACTGGGCTTGCATGCCGCCGTGGCCCGGGCCGTCTCGCTGTTCGTCGCGATGCAAGCCACCTTCGCGATCAACGGACTTCAGGTCTTTCACTGTCTCACGCGAAAACGACTCTTGGCCCAGTGGGCTGGATACATGGCTACCAACGGATTTGGAAATCTGTGCAATTACTGGATTTTTGTGACCCTGATCTCGTTGCACCATTCGCCTTTTTCAAATCCGTACTTCGCCATCGTCGCCGGATCCTTGGCGGCCTATCTCATCAACTACGCCGGGACGCGCCTGCTGGTCTTCGGCAAGGGCAGGGCGAGCGTGATCGTGGCGAAGCGCAGGCGGGCGAGAGACCAGGTCTGCGGTCCGGCCGCAGGCGAGGATTTCGCGAAGTTGGCGCCGGAAGCCTGACATTCGGCTGGACTCCGGGGTTGGGTTCCGCGACCTACCCCCCGTGAACTATGCCTGTAACCAGACGTATGGTGGTCGGCTCGCCGGTGGGCGCCTTGCCTTTCCAGCTTCCGCCCATGCCCGCCGAAGGGATGCTGGTGCAGAATGAGCCGATGGGAATCGGCCGGTGCTGGTGGAAGCAGATTTTGCCCCCCTTCAGGTCCCATTTGCCGCTCGAGGCATCGTGGCGGCGGCCCTCGCCGGTGTACGTCCCGCTTGGCTTGAGCCAGATCTCGGCGGTGCGCCCATCCGGATAGGTCGAGACAATCGTATTGCCGAACGCTGCGCTCACCGCCGAACTCTCGGCCGCGGCGGTTCCGACAGCGGCGGCGGCTACCAAACCGGCCATGGTCAATGTGCGAAACATGCGCCTCTCCTGCGACGATCCTAAGCAATCAGTGCTAACGCACCGAGAGCAGGAACGTGCCACGGCTGGGCCAGAACCGGCACTTGCCCCAGGAGTGAGCGCTGATAGAAGCCTCAAAGGACGTCCGTGGTAGCGTGTTCGCCGGGACGGCGCGGGGGCCCTGATGAAGCTGCTGGCCGGGAACTCCAACCGCCCGCTCGCCGAGGCGATCGCCCGATCCTTGGGAACTTCTCTCACGCGCGCTCAGGTGAAGCGGTTCGCCGACAACGAGGCCCGGGTTACGATCGACGAGAACGTCCGCGGCGAGGACGTATTCATCATCCAGTCCACCAGCTATCCGGCCAACGACAACCTGATGGAGCTGTTGGTCTGCATCGATGCGCTCAAGCGCGCTTCAGCCAAGCGGATCACTGCGGTGACGCCGTATTTCGGATATGCAAGGCAGGATCGAAAGACCGAGGGCCGCACGCCCATCTCCGCCAAGCTGGTGGCGAATCTGATCACGCGGGCGGGCGCCGATCGCGTCCTCACCATGGACCTCCACTCCGGTCAGATTCAGGGGTTCTTCGACATCCCGACAGACAACCTGCAGGCGGCGCCCACCATGGCCGCCGACATTGAGCTGCGCTACGCCAAGACCGACGAGCTGTTGATTGTCTCGCCCGACGTCGGGGGCGTGGTGCGGGCCCTCACCCTTGCGAGCCGGCTCAACGCCGAACTGGCGATCGTCGACAAGCGCAGAAAGGGACCGGGAATCACCGAGGTCGCCAATATCATCGGTGACGTCGCCGGACGCCGGCTGATCATCGTCGACGACATTGTCGATTCGGCCAGCACGCTTTGCGGCGCCGCCCAGGCCCTGCACGATGCCGGAGCCGCTGAAGTTTCCGCCTACATCACCCACGGAGTGTTGCTGGGCGAGGCGATCGAGCGGGTGAACGCCTCGGTGCTCAAGGAACTGGTGGTCACCGACACCATCGAGGCCGATCCACGCGTCGGTCCCAAGGGAAAGATACGCGTGGTCAGCTGCGCACGCATAGTCGGCGAGGCCATTCGCCGCATCGCCAACGAGGAGTCGGTTTCAAAGCTCTTCGATTAGGATTTCGGCTCTCGCGAGAGGAGTCTGGCGTCACATTCTCGCCGATTCGGTAGCGCACGGCTCCGGTGACCGGCGTCCAGGAGGACTGGGAGAAATGAATTGGGTCGGCCCCATCCGGGCATGCCTTGGCGTGGCCATCATCGCCGCCGCGGTCGCCTTCCCGGCGATAGAATCCTCGGCGCGGTCGAAGAAGCCGCCCCCGGAGGTCATCGTCCCGCCACCCCCACCGCCGCCCGGACCGGTGGTGTTGCCGGACCGCTTGCTGGCCGACGCCGCGGCCTATGAGGCGTATCTGCTGCGGGCGTCCTCGATTTCGCCCGGATTCCAGAACGGAGCGTCGGTAGCCCAGGCCCTGAGCGTCGGCGTGGCCTATGAACCAAAGTCCCTGATCAGGGGAGCAGTGACATACGGCGCGGTCGCCGCGCTCCAGGCGCCCGCCTTCGTCGCCGATCTTCGCGCCGCCGGCGCCACGCCCGAAGCTCGGCGGCAAATGGTCAACGATCTCATCGGCAACGCCGCCTATGTGTTCGTCTTCAAGGGCTCCGACACCGCCGCCGGGCTCGCCGAGCAGGCGCTCGGCGCACCGGCTCTGCACCTCTACGCGGCTGGCAAGGCGGTCAAGCAGTCCGCCTATGACGTCCAGCATCAGGCGTGGTCGAGAGACGAAATCGTGGATCGAACGGGCCGCTTGGCGGCCGCGAAGGCCTTGTCGGCGCGACCCAGCGATCCCGCCATGGAACAGGTCGCCGTGCTTCGGCAGGCCGCGAGCGGGGCGGCGCCGATGGCGATAAGCTCCGGGCCGGCGCCGCCGCCTTACACGCCCCTGGTCGCCCGCGCCCTCCAGTTGGCCGCAGTCGCGGCGATCGGCGAGGCCGGCGATGATGCCTACGACCGTCTGACCTATCTGACCGACGAAAACAACACCGAGGCCTGCTTGAGCATGGCCAAGCTCAATCTGTTCCAGTGTCTGGCGGTCTCTAAGCCCCACTATGAGGATATCTTCTGTGTGGGCCAGCACATCATGCAGGACACTGGCGCTTGCCTCGCCAAGAACGCGGGTGTGGCGATGCCGATGGAAGCGCCTCCACTCGCCGCCACCCCTGCGCCGCCGGTCCGGGCGACCACCCACCCTTCGGTCCGCAGAAGGGGTTGAAGGCGAAGTTGCGCTGACGGACGCGGGCGTGTATTGAGCCGCGCCCGTCAGCTTGAAATCCACGCCGTGCGCGGATCGCCTCGCGCGGCGTCTGCATTTTCAGAGGCAAGCCCATGGCCGAAATCGTCCTCAACGTGGAGGTGCGCGAGCGAAGCGGCGGCGGCGGAGCGCGCGCGGCGCGGCGGGCTGGCCTGGTTCCTGGAATTCTTTACGGAGCGGCCAAGGCGCCGGTGTCCATCTCGGTGAAATCCGGCGAGTTCGTCAAGGCCCTGCATACCGGAAAGCTGCTCGGGCACCTGGTGACCCTGAAGTACGGCAAGGAGAGTCAGCCGGTCATCGCCAAGGACGTCCAGTTCCACCCGGTCACCGATGTCCCGGTCCATTTCGATCTGTTCCGTGTCGATGCGCATCAGTCGATCCGGATTTCCGTCCCAGTGCATTTCCGCAATCATGAAGCCTCCCCCGGCCTCAAGCGCGGAGGCGCCCTCAACGTCAACCTCCACGAACTCGAGGTGATGGCGCCGGCCGACCAGATTCCGGAAGAGATCGTGATAGATCTGACCGGCCTTGATATCGGCGATGCGGTTCGCGCCTCCGACCTGTCCCTTCCCGATCGGGTGGAGGTGACCGCCTATCATCGCGACAGCACCGTCGCCTCGATCGCCACATCCTCGGCGCTGCAAGCGGAAGAGGAGGAGAGCGCGGAGGAGGCCGAGCCCGTGGTCGTGGAAGCCGAAGCGGAGAGCTGAAGCCACGGCGACCACGCCTCTATCGGGCGAGGCGACATGATCATCCTGGCCGGCCTTGGCAATCCCGGACCACAATACGCCCGCAACCGTCACAACATCGGCGCGGTGACTGTGGACGCCATCGCCCGCGAATGGGGCTTCTCTTCCCAACGCTCGCGGTTCTCCAGTCTGGTGCGGGAAGGCGCGATCGAGACCGCGACCGGCACGGTGAGGGCGCTGATCATGAAACCGCAGACGTTCTACAACGAAAGCGGCCGGGCGGTGGCCGAGGCGGTGCGATTCTTCAAGGCCGATCCCGGTTCGGCGATCATCTTCTACGACGAGATCGACTTGGCGCTGGGGCGATTCCGCATGAAGGTCGGCGGCGGCGCGGCAGGCAACAACGGCATCCGCTCGATCGCCGCGCGCCTGGGACCCGATTTCCGCCGCGCGAGGATGGGGACCGGGCATCCCGGCCACAAGGATCTGGTCCAGGACTACGTTCTTTCCGACTTCCGCAAGGCCGACGCTCCTTGGCTCGCCGCACTTATCGACGCCTGCGCGAAAGCCGCGCCCCTCCTCGCCGCCGGCGAGGACGAGCGGTATCAGGCCGAGGTCCTGCGTCTCGCGCCGGCGCCCAAGCTGGACCCGAGGGCGTCGGCGCGGGCGATCGATTGACCCCTCGGTGCCGCAATGAGCGTCGAGCGTGGCGCGAACTGGCGGCGCGCGCCCTTTCCGAGACGCAGTCTGGTGAGACATGGCCCTGAAGGTCGCCATCGTCGGCCTGCCGAACGTCGGCAAGTCGACCCTGTTCAACGCCCTTACCGAGACGGCCGCGGCCCAGGCGGCGAACTATCCTTTCTGCACCATAGATCCCAACGTCGGGGAGGTCGGCGTACCGGAGCCGCGGTTGGAGAGGCTCGCGGCGATCGCCGCGTCCAAGGAGATCATCCCGGCGCGGATCACCTTCGTCGACGTCGCGGGCCTGGTTCGCGGCGCATCGACGGGCGAGGGCCTGGGCAACAGGTTTCTCGCCCATATTCGCGACTGCGACGCCATCGCGCTGGTGGCGCGATGCTTCGTCGACGCCGATGTCGCCCACGTCGAAGGCCGCGTCGATCCACTCCTGGACCTCGACATCATCGACACCGAACTCATGCTGGCCGACCTCGAGAGTCTCGAGAAGCGAACCGCGGCGCTGGAAAAGCGCGCCAGGGGCGCCGATAAGGAGTCCGTGGCGCAGTTGCGTCTCGCCAGGCTCGCCATGGGCGAACTCGAGGCGGGCCGCCCGGCGCGGGCCGCCAGGATCGCCGCCGACGATCTGAAGGGCTGGCGGATGCTGCAGCTGCTGACCGCCAAGCCGGCGCTCTATGTGTGCAATGTCGATGAGGCGTCGGCTGCGACGGGCAACGCCCTGGCCCGGCGAGTCGCCGAGCGCGCGGCGCGAGACGGGGCAAAGGCCGTTGTGATTTCGGCCAAGATCGAGAGCGAGATCGCGGTGCTGGACCGGTCCGAGCGGGGGGAGTTCCTGCACTCGATGGGTCTGGCCGAGCCCGGTCTGGACCGGCTGATACGCGAGGCCTACGGCCTGCTCGGACTCCACACCTATTTCACCGCCGGCCCCAAGGAGACCCGCGCCTGGACCATTCCGATCGGCGCCACCGGACCTCAGGCGGCCGGGGTCATCCACACCGACTTCGAGAAGGGCTTCATCCGCGCCGAGACCATAGCCTTCTACGACTATGTCCGCCTCGGCGGCGAAGCCGGAGCGCGGGAGGCCGGGAAGATGCGTTCGGAGGGCAAGGACTATGTCGTGCAGGATGGCGACGTGATGAACTTCCGCTTCAACGTCTGAATGACCTTCTAGCGGCGCGTGGTCCCGATCAGTCCGTCCATGGCGGCGAGATAGGCGCGAAACGCGGCGCGGCCGGGCGCGGTGAGCCTGATCTGGGTATGGGGCTTTCTGCCCAGGAAGTTCTTCTCGATGGCGATGTGACCGGCCGCTTCCAGTTTGCGCAGGTGAACCGACAGATTGCCCTGGGTCGCCTGGAGGACAGACTTGAGCTCATTGAAGTCGGCCACCTCGGCGTTGGCGAGGTAGGCCATCACGCCGAGGCGAATTCGCCCATGGATGACATCATCGATGCCGCCGATGTCGAACTCGGCCATTGTCGGCCGCCCCTAGGCCGCTGTTCGGGCGAGCCGGATCATTGTCGCCCCGGGCGCCACCATGAGAAGGAGAAACGCGACCCCGCCGATCAGGATGAAGTACGCTAGGGAATCGACGGCCAGACCCATGGCGACGCCGGCCGCCATCCAGCCCAAGCCGACCCAAGCCAGCCAGGCGCGCCGGCGAAGGGCGAAGGCGACCATCCAGGCCACGCCCTGCAGGACGAAGACGGAGCAGGGATAGATGAGCCAGATCGCCAGGCTGTGGTGGCGCCACGCCACTGCGCCGATGACCGCGACGAGCGCAAGATTGGCCAGGCCGACGCTCTGGAAGACCGCCGCCACCGCACGCTCGACGACCGGCGCTGGCCGCACCCTTCGGCGGCGCCAGAGAAGCCACGTGAGCACGGCCAGGAAGATTACGGTCGGACCAAGCCCGATGGCGAGCGCCGCCAGCGGTCGGACGCTGAGCAGCCCCAGAAGCTGACCGGCATGGAGGAGCATCTGCGCGCCGTAGATGAGTCCCGCGGCCAGATAAATCTCGCCGAAAGTCCGCGAAGCGTTGTCTCCCGCCTCCACCAACCCCCGCATGAAGGAAAGATCGTCCTGGGCGGTATGGCTCTGGGCGCTCATCTCGCTGGTCTCCTCATCTGGATTGGGGTTCCTGACGACTCGGACTGTGAAAAGCTATCAACTGGTTTGCAGTGTAAACTGGTTTTGGTTGGTTCTCAACCCTGGACGACGCTCTTCATCGGAGCTAGGTGCGCTGGGCTGAAGTCGATCACGCTGGAAGAGCAAGGCGCGCCATGGGCGAGATGGTCACAGTCAAGAGCGATGCGGCCGACGGCTTTGAATTTGCGGCCTACCGCGCCACGCCGGTCACAGAGCGCAAAGGCGGGGTGGTGGTCGTCCAGGAAATCTTCGGGCTCGACGAGCACGTGCGGCGCGATGTGGACCGGTGGGCCTCACTGGGTTTCGAGGCCCTGGCGCCTTCGCTTTACGACCGCCGCGAGGCCGGGTTCGTCTCCGGCCATGACCCGGCCGGAATGGCGGCTGGAATCGCCCATGCCCGCGCGACCCCTCTGGATCAGGCGCTCAGCGACATCGCCGCCTGCCGCGACGACCTCGCCCAGCGCGGCAAGGTGTTCATCGTCGGCTATTGCTATGGGGGTTCCCTGACCTGGCTCGCCGCCGGCAAGCTCGACGGATTCTCCGCGGCGTCGAGCTATTACGGCAGCATGGTCCAGGCGAACTCCGAGCTGAAGCCCAGATGTCCGACCATCGTTCATCTCGGCAGACTGGACGGCGGCATCCCCGCTGACGCGGTCAAGGCGGCCGTCCAGAGCGCCAATCCCGAGGTTCCGGTGTTCGTCTACGATGACGCCGGCCACGGGTTCAACAACGACGATCCGGCGCGGCACGACAAGACCAGCGCCGATCTCGCCCGGAGCCGGACGCTCGCGCTCTTCAGCCAATAGGCGTCGTGGGCGCGCCGACGACATTCACCAGTCCCGGCGATGGCTTTCGCCTCGGCGGCTACCGGGCGGCGCCGGAGGACGCCCGCCGAGGCGGTGTGGTGCTGATTCATGAGATCTTCGGGCTCACCGGGCACATCCGTTCGCTGGCCGACGACTTTGCCGCCGACGGTTATGAGACCCTGGCGCCCTCGCTGTTCGACCGTTTCGAAGAGGGCTTTGCCGGCGGCCACGACGCCGCGGGCGTGGAAAAAGGGCGGCGATTTTCGCTCTCAGCCTCCTGGGATCAGGTTGCGCTGGACCTTGCGGGCGCCATCGCCACCCTCGAGCCGCCGGTGTTCGTCGCCGGCTATTGCTGGGGGGGCAGCGCGGCGTGGCTGGCGGCATGCCGCTGCCAGGGCGTCGCGGCGGTCGCAAGCTACTATGGCCGGCGAATCGCCGAACTCATCGATGAGAGTCCTCGGCGCCCGGTCACCCTGCATTTCGGGCGCTGGGATCCAGCCATTCCTCCAGAGGCTGTCGAGGCGATCGCCCGCGCCCATCCGGACGTGCCGATCTATCTCTACGACGCCGGCCACGGCTTTGCCTCCGACCGTGAAGCGGACCGCCAGCCGGACGCCGCCCGCCTGGCCCGCCTGCGGACCCTCCAGCTGTTCGCCATGAACGGCGGCGGCCGCGGAGATTTCTGAGGCTTGCCCGCTCAGGGCTCCTCTATCTGCGAGCGAAGGGTCGGGTCACGCTCGAGGCGGCGCGCCAGGATCGTCTGAGCAAGCAGGAGGCCGACGCCGGCCGCGTAGCCCGAGAAGGCCCCCGCGGGGTATCGGCCGCCGTGGGCCGCGGCCCAGGTCTGCCAGAAGACGAACGTCGCCGCCGCCGCCAGAACGCCCACTCCGGCCAGGACCGAGATCACGCTCTGGCCAAATCCGGTCCGGAAACTGATCCAGAGGTGGCGAGAGAGCGCCGATCGCAGCATCGGAATGACGAGAATTCCGGTTGCGGCGGCGATCAGGAACAGGCCGGGCAGCACGAGAATCCTCTGGACCTTGAGATGGCGCGCGCCTGGAAGCACCCGCCAGGCGTTGAGAGCGGCAATCGCGTAGAGCAGAACGGCGGCCGCGAAGGTGCTGTCCTGCATGCGGCGGAACATTCGCCAGGCGGGGCTGAAGGCCATCAACGCGGACCCTGGCGCCCCGTTGCGGCGAGGGGAAGGCGCTAATGCCCCTTGAACGACGTCAAAGTCTGGACGCGAATTCCGCGCTCACGCAGACGCTGGGCGCCGCCGAGGTCAGGCAGGTCGATGACGAAACCGGCGGCGACGATCGTCGCCTTTGCCTGCTCGAGGAGTGAGACCGCCGCCAGGGCCGTGCCGCCGGTGGCGATGAGGTCGTCGATAAGCATGACCCGCTCGCCTTCGAGGATCGCGTCCAGGTGCATCTCCAGGACATCGGCGCCGTATTCCAGGGCGTATTCCACCGCCCGCGTCAGGTGGGGGAGTTTGCCCCGCTTGCGCAACGGTACGAAGCCCGCGCCGAGCCGGTGAGCCACGGCGCCGCCGAGGATGAAGCCGCGGGCTTCGATCCCCGCGACCTTGCCGATCTCCATGGCGCCATAGGGCTCGACCAGATCATCGACCGCCTGCCGGAAGGCGCGCGCGTCGCCAAGCAGAGTGGTGATGTCCCGGAACAGGATGCCGGCCTTGGGATAGTCGGGAATGGTCCGGATGCAGTCGGCGAGGTTCATCCAGCTTCACCCGATTTGAACGGCGCCGAGCGCGCGCCCAGCGATCACCGCGAGCTTGGCCATGAGCGCCGGGTCGCGGGCGGGCGGCGCGGTTATCAAGGCCCCATCCAGGCAGGTGTCGATGGGCGAGGGCGGCCGCAAGGGCGGCAGACTGCGCGCGAGCTCAACCACCAGCGCGCGCGCTTTGGCGGCGTTGGCGCCCAGCACAGCAAGGATTTGGCTGACCTCCACGTGAGAGAACTCCTCGTGCCAGCAATCATAGTCGGTGACCATGGCGACGGAGGCGTAGGGCAGTTCCGCTTCCCTTGCGAGCTTGGCCTCGGGCATGTTGGTCATGCCGACAACATCGCAACCCCAGGACCTGTAGAGGGCGCTCTCCGCCTTGGTTGAGAACTGCGGGCCCTCCATGGCCAGGTAGCAGCCTCCCTCCACCACCCGTGCCCCCGTTGTCCGCGCCGCCTGGGCGGCGAGCGCTGAGATCCGCGGACAGACCGGTTCGGCCATCGACACGTGCGCGGCCAAGCCTGGCCCGAAGAAGCTGTTCTCGCGAGCGAAAGTCCGGTCGATGAACTGGTCCACGACCACGAAGTCACCTGGCGACAGCGACTCCCGCAGCGAGCCCACTGCGGAGAGCGACACGATGTCGGTGCAGCCCGAACGCTTCAGGACCTCGATGTTGGCTCGGGCGTTCACCGCCGTGGGAGGCAGGTGATGGCCACGGCCGTGGCGCGGCAGGAACACCAGCCGCACATGGCCCAATCGGCCAGTGAGAACCGCGTCCGAGGGCTCGCCGAAACTGCTTTCGACCTTCTCCCAGGAAGCGCCCTGAAGGCCTTCGATTTCGTAGAGTCCCGAGCCGCCGATCACGCCCACCACCCAGCCGGCCATCAATCGCCTCTCCCCGAGCCGATCCCTGGTCGCCGGGCCGTGATTCGGTGGAACCCCGGCGGGCCGCATTCGGCCGACGAACGCGGCTCCGCTAGTGTCCTACCTCGCGCCAAACCGCGCGGTAGCTCGCATAGAGCAGGCCCGCGAAGATCAGCAGAAAGATCATCACCGAAAGGCCCATCTGCTTTCGCTCCTCCATCTTCGGGTCCGCGGCCCACTCGAGGAAGGCGGCGACATCCTTGGCTTCCTGACTGATGGTGGAAGGGGTCTTGTCGTCGAAAGTCACTTTTCCGGGCGTGAGCGGCGGAGGCATGGCGATGAAGCCGCCTTCGGGGATCTTCCTTGGATCGCCCTTCCAATATGAACTCATGTCGCCGGCGATGAAGCGATCGTAGTATTTGCCGGCCGGCACGCTGAGCCCATGCGGAGCGGTGGGGCTGTCGCCCGTCAAAATCGAGTAGATGTAGGCTGCTCCGCCCTCGCGCGCCTTGGCGAGCAGCGACATGTCCGGCGGCAGGGCGCCGCCGTTGCTGGCGCGCGCCGCCGCGGGATTGGCGAAGGGGGCTGGGAAGTAGTCGGCGCTCGTGCCCGGCCGCTTGATGAATTCGCCGGTATCGCCGTCGATGTCGGCGATCTGGTAGTCCTTCGCGATCGCCTTGACGACCGGGTTCTCGTTTGAGTTCGGGAACCTGGGATTCCAGAAAGGGCCGCCGCGATCGCCGAGATTGCGGAAGGCGATCATGTCCATCGAATGGCACGAGGCGCAGACCTCGCGATAGACCTTGTAGCCGCGTTGAAGCTGCTCCTGGTCGTAGCTCCCGAAGGGTCCCTCGAACGACCAGTGGACGTCCTTTGGCGGCGCCTCGTTGCTCGCCGCCCGCGCGAGGGGCGCCTGCAGGGCGAGGCCCGCCAACAGCGACAGGGCAAGGAAGATTCGCCGCGGCGCCATTCAGCCCGCTTCGTGCTGCGCAAGCACGGGCGTGTAGAGGGAATCAGGCGTTGGCAGAGGTGCTTCCCGCCAGCCGACGAGCGGCGTGATGGCGAGAAAGTAGACAAAGTAATAGAGGGTCGCGATCCGGCTGAGCCAGGTCACGCTGTTGAGGTCGTAGTCGATCAGCATCGGCCCGGTGAAACCGGGAATCACCTGGCCGACCGGTTCCTGGGAGCCGCACCAGCCCAGGGCCAGGACCGCGGCGATCCAGACGAAAAAGAACAGCCGCGCCTTGGGCCGGTAGCGCATCGAGCGCACCTTGGCGGTGTCCAGCCACGGCAAGGCGAACAGCATGCCGATCGCGCCGGCGAGCGCCAGGACTCCGGAAAGCTTGTCGGGAATGGCGCGCAGGATCGCGTAGAACGGCAGCAGATACCACTCCGGCACGATGTGGGCGGGCGTCACCAGCGGGTTCGCCGGGATGTTGTTGTCCACCTTGCTCAGCGCGTCGGGAAAGTAGAACACGAACACCGCGAACATGATCATGAACAGGGCGACCGCGAAACCATCCTTGACGGTGTAATAGGGGTGAAAGGCGACCGTGTCGGCCTTGCTCTTCACATTGATTCCCGTGGGATTGTTGTTACCCGGGACGTGAAGGGCCCAGATGTGCAGGGCGACAACCGCCGCGATGACAAACGGCAGCAGGTAGTGCAGTGAGAAGAAGCGGTTGAGCGTCGGGTCGTCCACCGAATAGCCGCCCCACAACAGCGTGGTGATCGGCTTGCCGACGATAGGAAAGGCGCCCAACAGGTTGGTGATCACCTTGGCGCCCCAGAAGCTCATCTGTCCCCACGGCAGAACGTAGCCCATGAAGGCTGTGGCCATCATCAGCACATAGATGCTGCAGCCGAGCAGCCACAGCACCTCGCGCGGCGGCTTGAACGAGCCGTAGTAGATGCCGCGGAGAATGTGGATATAGGCCGCGACGAAGAACATCGACGCGCCGGTGGCGTGCAGGTCGCGGATCAGCCAACCATAGTTCACGTCGCGCATGATGTGCTGCTCGACGCTGATGAAGGCGCCAGCGCCGCTGGGGTCGTAGTGCATCGCAAGGACGATGCCGGTGACGATCTGCACCGCAAGGCAGAAGGATAGAATTCCTCCGAAGGTCCACCAGTAGTTGAGGTTTCTAGGTGTCGGGTAGGTGAGCAGATCGGCTCCGAAGCGGATCACCGGCAGGCGGGTGTCCAGCCACCGTTCGATCCGTGTGTTCGGCTCGTAGTTCGAATGTCCGCTCATTCCGGCGCTAGCCGATCTTCACTTTGGTGTCTGAAATGAAGGTGTAGTCAGGCAGGTAGAGGTTCTTCGGAGCCGGTCCTTTGCGAATCCTGGCGGCGGTGTCGTAGACCGAGCCGTGGCACGGACACAGCCAGCCGCCATATTCGCCCTGGGCGAAGGTCGGCACACAGCCCAGGTGAGTGCAACTGGCCAGGACGATGAGCCACTCCTGGTGTCCCGGCTTGGTGCGCTGGGCGTCGGTCTCGGGGTCCTTCATGGAGGCGTGGTCGTCAGCCACCGCGGCGGCGATTTCCCTTGGGGTGCGGTGACGGATGAAGACCGGCTGCTTGCGCCAGGCGATGGTCACCTCCTGGCCGAGCGCCACCTTGGAAAGGTCGTATTCGATCGAAGCCAGGGCCAGGGTGTCGGCGGCCGGGTTGAGCTGATCGATCAGCGGCCACGCCACCGCCGCGGCCC
The DNA here is from genome assembly GCA_036511715.1 of Caulobacteraceae bacterium. Taxonomy (GTDB): domain Bacteria; phylum Pseudomonadota; class Alphaproteobacteria; order Caulobacterales; family Caulobacteraceae; genus Acaudatibacter. Next base: position 8,921 of record DATCBS010000011.1, on the reverse strand, counting down.
CGCCCACCGCCGCCGCCGCGGCGGCGATGTGAATGAAGTCACGCCGGCCGGGTTCGGCGGGGCCATCCGCCACACCCGGAACGGCTTGAGTCGCGCTCTCCGCCACCTTTGTAATCAACCTCTCGTCCGCGCGCCGGGGTCCAAATCGCCCGCCGCCGCAGCCTGCCTAGCGGTTCGCTTAGAGCGCAGCCGGGGCTTTTTCAACCGGACATTCGGCGAACGCTCGGGCCTTCATTGGTAAAACCGGTTACGCCGCGTCCGCGAGGGTCGCGCGCAAGCGTTCCATGAACGGCGTGTCGACCTTCGGATCGAACCTGCGGGCATCGGCCCACTCATAGGCCATGCACGCCGGCTTCAAGCGCTGAGGCTCCGGTTCGTCGCGGAAACGGGGGACGATGTGGGTATGCAGCGCGGGTTCGAGATTACCCCAGATTTCGTAGTTGATCCGGTAGGCTCTCGTCACCTCGAGCAGGGCGTCACCCGCCCGAGCGACATCGAGGCAGTATCGCGCTCGCATTTCCTGGCTGAGGACGTTGAGACTTTCCACCACCGGATCGGCGAGGAGCAGACAATAGCCGGGGAGTGGCTGGACATCTCCGATCACGAGCCAGCCGGAGTCCATCCGCGCGATCACGTAAGGATTGCGCCCGAGGCGGGCGAGTTCCACGCGCTCCTCGATCAGGTTTGCCACGGTCTTTCGCCAGTCCTTTCGCGGTTTCTCAAATGGCCGTCTGCCCTTTAAGAAGGCGGCCCATGCGCCCGACCGACACCCTCGCGCAAGAGCGGACCACACGCGCCCTCGCCTGGTTCGAGTCGCTGCGTGACCGTATCGCCGCCGCCTTCGAGTTGCTGGAGGACGAAGCGCCCTCAGAGCTCTACCCCGGTCGCGCGGGCCGATTTGAACGAAAGCCGTGGGTGCGAAAAGAGGGCGGTGGAGGGGTCATGGGCTTCCTTCGCGGTCGCTTCTTCGAAAAGTGCGGCCTGCACACCACCGAGGTCCGTGGCGTCCTTTCGCCAGAGATGGCTGCAACCATGCCCGGCGACGGCGCTGATCGTCGCTTCACCGCCACCGGCGTGAGCCTCATCGCCCACATGAGAAGCCCCCGCGTGCCCGCGGTCCACATGAACACCCGGTACCTGGCCACGACACGAGGATGGTTCGGCGGCGGGGCGGATCTCACGCCGCTGGTGGAGGAGCAGCGCGTTCAGTCGGCGCCGGACGCGGTCCTGTTCCATGCCGCCCTGAAACGGGCGTGCGACGTCCACGACGGCGCCTGGTATCCGAGGTTCAAGGAGGAATGCGATCGCTACTTCTTCCTCCCGCATCGCGATGAACCGCGCGGGGTCGGCGGGATTTTCTATGACCGCCACGATTGCGGGGACTGGGAACGTGATTTCGCTTTCACTCGGTCGGTGGGCGAAGCCGTGCTCGAGGTCTGGCCCAAGATAGCGCGCCATCGGATGACCGAGCCCTGGACCGATGCCGAGCGCGAAGAGCAGTTGATCCGCCGCGGTCGCTACGTGGAGTTCAACCTTCTCTACGACCGAGGGACCATGTTCGGCCTCAAGACCGGCGGCAACATCGAATCGATCCTCTCCTCCATGCCGCCGGTGGTGAAGTGGCCCTGAACGAGCCTCGGCGCGGATTCAAGGCGCCCCATCGTGGCGCTCAAGGAAGGCTTCGATCCACCGTCCGAGGCGGAGGCGGTCGTCGCGGCCGGAGAGCGATTCAACGGCCTTTGTCGCCTGGTCGTCGCCGAAGCGGGATTCTCGCCGCGCTTCGATCAAGGCGACTGCGAACGTCGGTTCGAACTCGGGGTGAAGCTGAATGGAAATTGCCGGCTGGTCGTCGTAGGCGAGCATCCCCATCGGCGTGAAATCGCAGCCCGCCAGGACCGTGGTGTTGGGCGGCGCATCGACGACCTGATCCTGGTGAGAGGCTGGCGAGGCGATGACCGAGGCCTCGTCCATCCACGGTCGGCGATCGAAAACTTGGTAGTGATGCATGCCGATGCCCCACCCCTTGGGCGACTTTATGACCCGGCCGCCGAACGCCTGGGCCATGAGCTGATGGCCGAAACAGACTCCGACCAGAGCCGCCCGGCCCTTGGCGTCTTGCAGGAATTCCTGGGTGCGGACGATCCACGGGTCGAGATCATAGGCGCCGGCGGCCGAACCGGTGACGATGTAGGCCGCGCAATCCTCCGCCCGAGCCGGCAGTTCGCCGGCCCGGACATCGTAGACCCGCCAGTCGTACCGCCCTTCGCTCAGCAACGATTTGAACATCGTCGCATAGCGCCCGAAGCGTGGTTGGAGATCGCGAGGCGGAGCGCCGGTCTCCAGGATCCCGACCCTCAATAGACCATCCCCTGCGCAACTGCCTTCAGACGTTCGACCACCGACAGTTTATCGGTCAGAAAGTCGTTCTCCACCCACCAGGATTCGACGTCCCGCAGCACAGCGCCGACCATCGGTCCGCGCGGCACGCCGGCGGCAACGACCTCTTCTCCGGTGAGCGGAAATTTCGGCGGTCGCCAAGTGCGCGCCATGGGCAACAGCGCACGCCATTGAATTGCGGCCGCGGGCCGCGCGCAAGCGGCCCAGGCCAGGGTCACACGATCGCAGAAGACTTCCGTCCCCAGACGATAGACGTGCCGACGCATCTCTCTGGGACTCATCCACGAGGTGAGGACCGGTTCGGCGCCGAGCGCGTTTGCCAGACGGCCCCGCTCCGCGTTGGACAGACGCAGCCGCTCGGCCGTCGCTTGCACCTCCGCCGGTTCGCCCGCGAGCAGGGCGGCGAGCCGGAGCAACGGGTCTTCGCTGAAGAGCATGGCGGACTCGATCTCCACGAGGGTCTCGAATCTGGCCAAGCCGCGGATGTCGGGCAGCACGAGGCAAAGCACCCCGGTCCTGGCCATCAGGCCGATGGCCGGGCGCGGATCCTCGGCGGCCAGCAGGGTGAGAAACTCCTTGCCGATCCGCTCCGCCGAAAGGCCGGTCACCAGATCGCGCAGCTCTGTGCAGGCCGCCAAGCCGGCAGCGTCGGGCTCGTCCCTCCCATACCAGGCGGTGAAGCGGAAAAAGCGGAGGATGCGAAGAGCGTCCTCCCTTATCCGGCTCGCCGCATTGCCGACGAATATGATCCGCCCTGCGCGAACGTCCTCGATGCCCGCGCCGGTGGGATCGAACACCCTGCCGGTCGGATCGGCGTACAAGGCGTTCAATCGGAAGTCGCGCCGCCCCGCGTCAGCGGCCCAATCGTCGGTGAACTCTACTCGCGCATGGCGCCCGTCGGTTTCGACGTCGCGGCGCAGGGTGGTGATCTCGAAGGGCCGCCCGCCCGCCACCGCGGTGATCGTGCCGTGCGCGACGCCGGTGGGAACGGCCTTCAGTCCGGCTGCGGTCAGGGCGCCGGTGACCTCGTCCGGCGCCAGGGTCGTGGCGATGTCGATGTCACGCACTTCCCGTCCCATCATCGCATTGCGCACGCAACCGCCGACAAAGCGGGCGCAGTCGTCTCCGCCGGCCCGGCTGAGGGCGCCCATGACGGCCGCGGTGTCGTCACGGCCCATCCAAGGCTGACGGCCAAGATTTTCAGTCACGGGTTCGCCTTTGTCGCGGATCCGGAATGGGAGGCGACGAACCGGCCGGGAGCGACGCTGCCGTCCGCCCGGACCTCGGCGGGGACATAGGTTCCGGTATTCCGGCCGGAAGGGAAAACCACCGAACCCAGGAGCGAGGCGGCCGCCAGAAGCGCGCCGCAGGCCACCAACCAGGGCCAGGGAGTCGAAGCCATCTCCCTTCCCCTACGTCGCGCGATTTCACGCCAGCTGAACCAGACCGCGAACGGAAGGATGAACATCAGCGCACGGAATAGGGCGACCCTAAGCAACGGCTGCACCGTAGAGTCGGTCGTAGAGCGCTCGCAGGATGCCCGCGGTGGCGCCCCAGATGAAGCGATCCTCCCAGGTCATCGCATAGAAGCGACGGCGCTGGCCGTCGGGAGTCTTGCGACTGTGTTGCTCATGGTTCGCGGGATCCATCAAGAATCCGAACGGCGTCTCGAAAATGTCGGCAACCTCGTCGGGATTGGCGGTCAGGTCTATGGGAGGGACGATGAATCCCACCACCGGAGTGATGTGAAATCCGGTGCCGGTCCGATAGGGCGTGGAAAGGCCCGCCAGCGACACCCGAGCCGGCTCCAGTCCGATCTCCTCCTCGGCCTCGCGCAAGGCTGCCCCCCACGGCGTTTCGCCGTCGTCGCACCGCCCGCCGGGCAGGGCGATCTGGCCGGTGTGACGGCGCAGGGTGTCGGCTCTCCGGGTCAGGATCACCGACAGACCGGCCTCGCGCTCGACCAGCCCCACGAGCACCGCCGCCGCCGTCAACTCGCCCGGCTGCGCTGGCGCATGGGCCGGGTCGAGATCGAAATCCGAACGGTGGCTCTCGGTCTCGCCGGCGGCGATCTCCAGCGGATCGAGATGGCTGGCGATCCAGTCGCGGAGATCAGGATTCGGGAGTCGGTCCATCAAGCCAGAGGCGCCGCGGCCCCCAGGGGAAACCAGACCCCTCCAGAAGAAACGCCCAGGAACGGCCCGTCGCCGAGGTCCCGTTCGCTCGCCATTTCGACAAGATCATAGAAGACCGATCGGTCGATCAGGGCCTCCAGGCCGCGTCGGACATGGACATAAGGGCGAGGCTCGCCGGTCACCGGGTCGGTCTCGACCCGAATCTGGTTGTCGGGTCCAGCCTCGATCTGGTCGCCGACGTTGGTCGTGAAGGTGAGCACCGCCTCGCCCGCCAAGTCGGTGGTCGCCTCCAGCCCGACCGCGACGAAGGGGGCGTCTTCCACCTGGATTCTCAATTTCTCCACCGGGGTGACAAGATGAAATCCGTCCGGATCACGCCGCAGGACGGTGGAGAACAGCCGCACCAGGGCGGGCCGGCCGATCGGAGCCCCCTCGTGGAGCCATCGACCGTTGCGTTGGATGACGATGTCGATTTCGCCGCAGTGCGCCGGATTCCAAAGGTGCACGGGCGGCAGACCACGACCGGGCGCCTGCGGACGCGCGGCCGCCACGATGGTCCCCAATTCTCCAGCGTCCTGGCTCATCCCCTAGAGGTAGGCGCGCGCGACGAGCGGCTCAACCGGCCATTGCGTCACTGAGTGCGGCGCTCTTCGCCGTTCATTGTGGTCGTCCAATTCCTGCCGTCAGTGGAACTCTGGACTTCGAAACTGATATGGTCTGGCCCCGAGAACTGGTTCACGGTTCGCTTGTGGACGGCCCTGCCGCCCGATTGGGTTCCCTGGGCATAGACCCAGCGCTCACCATCGATCGTGAGGGTGTACCAAGGCCCTGGAGTGGCGGCGTCGGCGCGTAGAGCCTGGGTGCGATAGCTCTCCCCAGCCGCTGATCGCCCCTCCGGCAGGAACACCACCAGGGCCGCGCTCTTGCCGTCCACCACCTGTTCACAAGCGAAGAAGAGGCCGGTTCGCGCACAATGGTTTTCCACCCTCATCGGCTTGGCTGATCCGGTGGAGGTGACGAGCCAATCGCCCTCATAGAGTTTGAGCGGCGCGTAGGGATCGTCCGCCGCCGCGCAGGCGAGTGACGGAGCCATCCCAAGAAGGGCGGCGCAGGCGACCAAAGTGCGGATCATTTCACCTCCCGCCAATCGATTTCATCTCGAAGCTGGGTTCAGAACCTCGACGCGGACCGGCCCGCTGAGACTATCCGCCGCCCCGGGATTGAGCGCACACGCCAAGACCCTTCTCTGATCCACCGGCCCGGGCATGACAACTCGGCGCATCGGAGCGGCCGAAAATCCGAGTGGCGCGAAATAGGCTTCGTCGCCCACCAGCAGCACCAAGCCCTTCCCGGCCGATGCGGCGGCTTCGCAAGCGGCGCGGATCAGGGCAGCGCCCACACCGCGGCCGCGGAAGTCCGCCTCGACGGCGAACGGCCCGAGCAGGACCGAGGGGGTCGCGCCGATCCGCACCGGCCACTGGCGCGCACAACCAATGATCCTTCCGGCCGCGCAGGCGACGATCGAAAGCTCGCATAGCGGCTGATTCCCCTCCCGCAACCGTTCGGCGGCCTTGGCGTAGCGACCGGGCCCGAAGGCGCGTGCGACAAGGGCCTCGACGCCGGGAAGGTCGGCCGCCCGCATGCGGACAAGTGACCATGGAAGCTCGAGCGCGGCGTGGGGCATGGAGCGGCGCGGTTACGGCGCGCCGGGGTGGGCGTCAACGTTCGTATCGTTGCGAAGGCGAGTCGCCCCAGGCTATGCCCGCCCATGTCCGATCCCGCCAGCACCCTCGCGCCGGCTCGCGCCCTGTTGGGGGAGCGGGACTACATCCGGTTCTGGGCCTCGCGATTCCTGGGCAGTCTCGGCTCTCAGATCCAGAGCGTGGCCATGGGCTGGCAGGTGTATGAAATCTCGCGGCGGACCCTGAGCGTCGGTCAGTCGGCGTTCAACGTCAGCCTGATCGGCCTCATCACCTTCGCCCCGCTGTTCTTCCTCGCCCTGCCCGCGGGCGAAACAGCCGACCGCTATGATCGCCGGCGGGTCCTGCTGCTGTGCTACTGCGGCGAGATCGCGGCCGTCGCCATTCTCGCCGTCGTGACGTTGAGGCACATCGCCACCGTTCCGGTCCTGCTTGCCGTCGCCCTGCTTTTCGGCGCGTCGCGCTCATTCTTCTCTCCGGCGACGACCGCCTTGGGGCCAATGCTCGTGCCGCGCGCGCTGTTGCCTCGCGCCATCGCCTGGAATTCCCTGGCCTGGCAGTCGGCGTCGATCGCCGGACCGGCCGCCGCGGGCCTTCTGATCGCCATTTCTCCAGGGTTCGCCTACCCGACCACTTTCGTTCTCTACATTGCGGCCGGCGCTGCCCTGCTGACCATCCGCGGCAACACCACGCCGCAAGCGCAACCCGGCTCTCGCTTGGCGCTCGTCAGCGAGGGGCTCCACTACGTCTGGACCAATCGGGTGGTGTTCGGCGCCATCTCCCTGGATCTGGCGGCGGTCATTCTGGGCGGCGCCACCGCCCTGCTTCCTGCCTTCGCCAAGGACGTGCTGCATGTCGGCGCGAGGGGCTTTGGAATCCTGCGGGCCGGGCCCGCCCTGGGCGCGACGCTGGTCGCGCTCTATCTCGCCGGCCATCCAATCAGAACCAAGGCGGGACTGCGAATGTTCGCCGGCGTCGCGGTGTTCGGGGCCGCGACCGTGGTCTTCGCGCTTTCGAAGTCCCTGTGGCTCTCAGTGGCCGCCCTCGCCGTTCTGGGCGGGGCGGACATGCTCAGCGTCTTCGTCCGCCAAACCCTGGTTCAGCTCGTCACCCCCGATCCCATGCGTGGCCGCGTCGGCGCCGTCTCCACTTTGTTCATCGGCGCCTCCAACGAGCTGGGCGAATTCGAGAGTGGCGTCGTCGCGAGATTCCTCGGCCCCATCGGGGCGGCCATTTTCGGCGGGGTGGGCGCATTGATCGTGACCGGCGCCTGGGCGAAACTGTTTCCCGCCTTGCGCAAGGCGGATCGTCTCGAATAAGCGACGAGCGCGAAACATCCTGAATGGAGACCGAGAGCCATGGGCATCCTCACCGGCAAGGTCGTTCTGGTCACCGGCGGAGGCAACGGCATCGGCCGCGACTGCGCCCTGATCGCGGCCCGGGAAGGCGCCAAGGTGGTTGTGAACGATCTGGGCGGCAGTCTCACGGGCGGAGACGAGGGATCGGCGGGCCCGGCTGAGACCGTCGCGCGGGAGATCCGCGACGCCGGCGGCGAGGCGGTCTCGAATTCGGAGAGCGTTACCTCCCTGAAGGCTTGCCAGGGAATGCTCGAGCAGGCGCTCGACGCCTTCGGCGGGCTCCACGCGGTGATCAACCCTGCCGGCATCCTGCGTGACGGCATGTTCCACAAGATGAGCGAAGCGGACTGGGACAAGGTCATCGAGGTCCACCTGCGCGGCTCGTTCAACGTCTGCCGCGCCACCATCGAGCACTTCCGCAATCAGGAGGACGGCGCCTATGTCCTCTACACTTCCACTTCCGGCATCATCGGCAACATCGGCCAGACCAATTACGGCGCCGCGAAGATGGGCATCGCCGGCCTCTCGCGGATCATCGCCATGGAGGGCGCGGCCAAGAACGTGCGCTGCAACTGCATTGCGCCCGTGGCCTGGACCCGCATGACCCAGTCGGTGCCGGTGCGCGACGAGGCCTCCGCGGCCCGCCGCAAGCAGATCGCCGAGACCATCCGCCCCGACCAGCCGGCCCGCTTCTCGGTGGCGCTGATTTCCGACGCCGCCAAAAACGTCAGCGGCCAAATCTTTGGGGCGAGCGGCGAGAACCTGATCCTCTATAGCCAGCCGCGCGCCATCGAGACAGTGAGCAGGCCGGAGGGCTGGACCATCGAAACCATCCTCTCGGAGGCCCTCCCGGCGATGAGCGGCAAGTTCTATGCGCTGGCCCGTCCCGCCCTGGCCCCCTCCCCCGCGGCGGCGTCCTGAGCGTGGGCCGGCTGGAGGGACGCTCGACGGTGGTGACCGGGGCCGCGAGCGGGATCGGCCGCGCCAGCGCCCTGCTCTTTGCCAGCCAGGGCGCCCGCGTCGTCTGCTTCGACCGCGCCGAGGCGGTGGAAGATACCGACGCGATGATCAAGCGCGCCGGCGGCGTTGCGGTCGCCTTGCGCGGCGACGCCGGCGACGAGGGCGATGTGAAGCGGGCCATCGACGGCGCGGTGGCGGCGTTCGGCGGCCTCGACGCCGTCTTCGCCAACGCCGGGGTGAGCGGCGGCTGGACGCCCATGGAGGAGGTCGACGCCGCGTTCTGGATGGACATCCTGCGGATCAATCTGATCGGCCCTTTCCTGGCCATCAAGCACGCCAGCGCGGTCATGCGCGCCGCCGGCAAGGGCTCG
>DATCBS010000010.1:0-46270 GCA_036511715.1 Caulobacteraceae bacterium | reverse complement strand
GAAATCCTTGTCGAAACTGTCGGGGCGCTCGCCCTTCACGAAGCGGTCCTCGTAAGTTGCCGAGCGCCAGAACCGGCTGGAGTCAGGGGTGTGGATTTCATCGGCCAGGACGATGCGGCCGCCCGTGTCCAGGCCGAACTCGTACTTGGTGTCGGCCAGGACCAGGCCGCGCGTGGCGGCGAGCTCGCAACCGCGGGCATACAGGGCCAACGCTATGGCGCTGAGCTCATCCCACTGATCCGCCCTCAGCAGGCCCTGCTCCAGGATCTGCGCCGGCGACAGGGGCGCGTCGTGGTCGCCGTGCGCAGCCTTGCTGGTGGGCGTCAGGATCGGCGCTGGCAGCGCTTGGTTGGGCCGCATCCCGTCCGGCAGCCGCACCCCGTACATCTCGCGCTGGCCGGCCCGGTAGAGGGTCAGGATCGAGGTCGAGGTGGTCCCGGCCAGATAGCCCCGCACCACCATCTCCACCGGCAACATCTCGAGGCGCCGGCACACCAGCACGTTGGGGTCGGGATAGGCGATCACATGGTTGGGGCAGATGTCGCCGGTGACATCGAACCAGTAGCGCGCCGTCTGGGTCAGCACCTGACCCTTGTAGGGCACGGCGCCCAGGTTGAGATCGAAGGCGCTCAGGCGGTCACTCGCCACGATCACCCGGCGTCCGTCAGGCAAATCGTAGTTGTCCCGCACCTTGCCTTCGTAATGGTTGGGCAGTTCCGGGAGGTCGGGCATGACAGTCTCTCGTGTGAGGTGGATGAGGTCGTCGACCGACAAGGTTTCGCCGCCTGCCAACCGCCGCCGCACGGCGACCAGCAACTCCAATCGGTCCGCGTCGTCCGCGATGCGGGCGCGAAGGGCTGTTTCCTGCAGCAGCAAGACCGCATCGAGGTCGGCCAGCTGGTCGCCGAGCAGCTCCCCTACCCGCCTGAGCGGCAGGCCGAGGTATTTCAAGGCGAGCACCTGGTGAAGACGGGCCATCTGGTGGGGTCCGTAGGTGCGCCATCCCGCGCTGGTGCGCACTGGCTTTACCAATCCAAGCGTCTCGTAGAGACGCAAAGCCTTGGTGCTTACCTTAAGCCGGCGTGCGGTCTCGGCCGGGCTGAAGAAACGTGGCGGTTGGCTCACGAACAATACCTGTCTTCGACCCAATCGTGTTTCGAGTTTGTCCCAGGGGCCAGGTCAAGAGGCATTTTTTCTCTGCCGGGGCCGCCTGGCCCCAAACGCCGTGTCACCGCTAACGGTGAGAGATCGTGACTTCTCTATCCGGCGTAGACACCAGATATGGCGCGTTGACGCGGCGCGCTCGCCCGGTCACGTCTCCACGAGCGAACGCAGACGGGACAAGACGGCGTCCCAATGAGCCGACATCGAGTCGATGTACGATCTCGCCTAGGCGACCGGATGTTGCTGGTAGACGAAGCGCCTTTCGCGGCCGACGCGTCTGGCGGTCACCAGGCCCGCGTTTTCTAGGACATGAAGGTGCTTGGTGACCCCTTGCCTCGTAAGCCTCGCATTTTCCGAAAGATTGCCGATCGAATGCGTTCCGCCGTCGCTGAGCCGGGTCAGGAGCGAAAGACGGGCAGGATCCCCAAGCGCCTGGGGCGCGTAGTGCTCGTCGGCTGCCATTGCGAGGCGGGAGCTCCGAGCTACGCGCCCGCGCGAACACCTGTCGATCCCTTGCTCGGCGGCTCGGTGGCTACTGGCACACAGCCTCGAGCTTGTGGCCGTCTGGATCGGCGACGAAGGCGGCGTAGTAGCTTTTGCCGTAATGGGGTCGAAGTCCCGATTGGCCCAGATCCTTGCCGCCGTGTTCAACGGCGGCCTCGTGGAAGCGGTCGACCGCGACTGGCGTCTTCGCCTCGAAGGCGAGGTGGAAGCCTGGGCCGGGCGCCGTCACAGGCGTGGACTGCGGGAACAGGGCGAGCTTGTCCCCTTCCCCGGGCGGCCCGTAGCCTACGCCCGTGACCGAGGTCCAGACTCTGCTGTAGCCCAGGGTCGCCATGGTCGCGTCGTAGAACGCGATGGAGCGCTCCATATCGGTCACGCCCAGTGAGATGTGGCTGAGCAAGGTGTTCAGGCCCTGCGGAGCGCCGCCTCGCGGTGGCCCTCCTCCGCGGCCCGTTCGTGGTCGAGCAGCCAGCGCTTGCGATCCAGGCCCCCGCCATAGCCGGTGAGCGTACCGTCGGCGCCGATGACCCGGTGGCAGGGAACGACAATCACGATCGGATTGGCGCCATTGGCGAGGCCCACGGCGCGAACCGCGGCCGCGTGGCCGATGTTTGCGGCAAGGCCGGCGTAGCTGATCGTCTGGCCGGCCGGTATCCTGCGCAGAGCCGACCAAACTGCCTTCTGGAACTCGGTGCCGCCGGTCCGTGTTTCGATCGCTTCGATGGCGCCGATATCGCCGGCGAAATAGGCTTCGAGACGTTCCCTCGATTTTGTCTTCGGGCCGGACTCTACGATCCGGAACCCGTTCTCGCCGTAGTGGCGAGCGAGCTGGCGATCGCCATGATTGTCCCAGTCGGCGGCGCGAAGGCGCCCCCCATCGTCGGTGAGAATGCGCATCTCGCCCGTGGGCGTGAGAAAGCGCTCCTCGAAAAAGGTCTGTTGCGCGGCCAAGTTCGTGTCCTCCTCGATGCGACGGACGACGATCGCCGATTTGCGACAGCGTCACTGGCGCTTTTCGGACGCGATCGTGCGACGAACAGGTTCCGATGTCCGAGTCCGAAAACCGCTGGACGACGGCAGCGCGAAGGTTCTTAAGCGCGGCATGGATATGGATCACGAGGCCTGCTACCGCGCCATCAGCCACCGCGACTCGCGATTCGACGGACGGTTCTTCACTGGCGTCAAGACCACCGGCATCTATTGCCGCCCTATCTGCCCGGCGCGTACGCCAAGGCCCGAGAACGTCGTTTTCTTTCCCACGGCGGCGGCGGCGCAGGAGGCGGGCTTTCGGCCGTGTCTGCGATGCCGACCAGAGACCGCGCCGGATTTGGGTGCCTGGCGAGGCACTTCGAACACCGTTTCGCGCGGCCTCGCCCTGATCGAAATGGGCGCCCTCGATGAAGCCGACCTGGACGCCCTCGCAGCACGGCTTGGTGTCGGCGAACGGCAACTGCGCCGTCTCTTTCGCCAGCACCTGGGCGCCTCGCCAGTAGCCGTGGCCCAGACGCGCCGGGTGCTGCTGGCCAAGCAGCTCATCCATGAGACCCGGCTGCCGATGACGGAGGTGGCGTTCGCCGCCGGCTTCGGAAGCATCCGGCGCTTCAACGAGACGTTCCAGACACTGTTTGGCCGTTCGCCCGGGGCGTTGCGGCGCGCGAGCGGACCGGAGATTTCGGCAGGGCCGGCCGGCGAGATCAGCCTGCGGCTTCGCTACCAACCGCCCTACGACTGGGCCTCGATGATCGAGTTCCTGCGCCTGCGGGCGATCGAGGGTGTCGAAGAGGTGACCCCGGAGGCTTATGCTCGCACGATCCAGATCGGCGACGCGCAGGGCACCGTGAAAGTCTCGCCCGCAGAGGGCGACGCCCTGCGTGCCGTGGTGCGGTTCCCGAAGCTCTCCGCCCTGCCCGCGATCATCGCCAGGCTTAGGCGGGTGTTCGACCTGGCGGCCGATCCCCTGCCGATCACCGCCCACCTCGCCCGTGATCCAGCTCTTTCGCCGCTGGTCGCTGCCCGGCCGGGCCTCAGGGTGCCCGGCGCCTGGGACGGTTTCGAATTGGCCATCCGCGCCGTCCTGGGCCAGCAGATCAGCGTCGCGGCCGCCACTCGCCTTGCCGGCCGGCTGGTCGCCGAGCTTGGTGAGAAGCTGCGGAGCCCACAGCACCGACTCAGCCACCTCTTCCCCCGCCCCGAAATCCTGGCGAGAGCGGACCTCGCGCTCCTGCCCATGCCGCGCAGCCGGGTCGCCGCCCTGTCGGCCGTTGCCGCCGCGGTGGAGGCCGATCCCAGCCTCTTCACCGCCGACCGCGGCCTCGAAGAGGCGATTGTGCGCTTGCGCGCGATCAAAGGCGTCGGCGAATGGACGGCGGAATATATCGCCCTGCGGCAGCTGCGCCTGCCCGACGCCTTCCCGGCCACCGACATCGGCCTGATGCGCGCGCTCGCGGACGAAGACGGCCGCCGCCCTTCAGCGTCGGAGCTCCTCGCCCGAGCCGAGCGATGGCGGCCCTGGCGCGCCTACGCGGCTCAGCATCTTTGGGCGACCGGCTGAACGAAAACTCGTTCGACCTGGAGGGACTTGGCAAAGCCGTTGCGCGGGCCTCGCCAGATCAACCCCAAGGACCCGCCTTGCCCGAAGACGCCGGAGCATCGGCTGGAGCGGTGGCCCATGGGCCCTTCCCACTGCTCACGATCTGCGAGGGCCGGTCCAGAATCACCGCCGGGTCTGGATGCTCGACGATGCGGCCGCCGGCGTAGTGCTCAAGCGCGGCGATCCGTTTTTCCACCGGCGGATGAGTGGCGAACAGGCCAAAGACGCCATCGTCGTCCTCTTCGAGGAACATTGCGCGCATGGATTGCGGGGCGTCGAGATGGGCATGGCCCGCGACCTTCCGCAGGGCCGAGATCATGGCGTCCGGATTTTTGGTCAGCTCCACGGAGCCGGCGTCGGCGACGTACTCTCGGGTGCGTGAGATCGCCATGCGGATGACCACCGCCAGAAGCGAACCGATGGCCGCCGCGGCCATCGCGACGAGCCAGAAGACCCATGTTCCCCTGGCCCGCCCGCGTCCGCTCCAGAACACCGAACGAAAGAGGATCTGGCAGATCAAGGTAATGATGCCGGCGAAGATCGAGGCGATAACCATGGTGCGCACATCGCGATTGATGATGTGGGTGAGTTCGTGCGCCAGCACGGCCTCGAGCTCGTCGGGATCCAAGTTCTGCAAGAGCCCGCGGGTGACGGTCACCGAGAACCGACCTTCGTGGACGCCGCTGGCGAAGGCGTTCATTCCATCGGTCTCGATGACGCGCGCGCTGGGGGTCTTCATTCCGCGCGAAATGCAGAGGTTTTCCAGGAGTTTGGAGAGATCGGGCTCCTCCGCCGGCTCGACTCTTCGCGCTCCGGTGGCCAGGTCGATAATCGACTGGTTGAAGACATAGGCGATCGCGAACCAGACGAGCGCCACAGCGATCGCCACCGGCGCCGAGACCGCCATGAGCTCGGCGGCGTAGGCGATGTCGCCAGCCCATGTGCCAGCGGATGGGAGCAGCCCACCCCAGATCATTCCCACGGTGAGCGCGAATACGATCCCGAGCAGCAACACGGGAAAACCGGCCAGCAGGAAAGCGGAGCGGAGATTGTTGTTCCAGATGTAGGTCTGCAGACCAACGGCCTGCATTGGCGCGCACCTCCGAGACTAGAACTTGACTTGCGGGGCGATGGCCGCCGACGCTCTCGCCTCCCCGAGATCGAAGAAATCGCGTGCGGTGAAGCCGAGAGCCGGAGCGAACAGGACAGCTGGAAATCGCTGGATCGAGGCGTTGAATTCGCCGACCGCATTATTGAAATAGCGGCGGGCGGCGGCGAGCTTGTTTTCTATGTCCGACAGGGCGGACTGGAGCTGGATGAAACTCTGGTTCGCCTTCAAGTCGGGATAGGCTTCCGCCACCGCCATGAGTCGACCCAGCGCGCCGGTGAGCGCGTTTTCGGCCTGCACCTTGCCTTCGACGCCGGTGGCGGAAGTGGCCGCCGCACGGGCCGCGGTCACCGCCTCGAGCGTGCCGCTCTCATGGCTCGCATAGCCTTTGACCGTCTCGACCAGATTGGGGACGAGATCCAGGCGTTGCTTGAGTTGAACATCGATGTCGGCAAAGGCCCCATTGGCGTTCTGCCGCAGCCCCACCAGCCTGTTGTATGTTCCGATCAGCATGGCGACCAGGGCGACGACCACGACCAGAATGAGGATCGGTATGAGCAGCATCCGCGTGTTCCCCGACGAACTGGATGCAAAATAGTGAGACGCCCGTCTCGGCGCCAGCGAGGCGCGACCGGCAGAACGTCCGGCTCCCTCTAGAGAGGGCGAAACCTTTTGCTTGCCGGGAAGCCCCTCGGCGCAATTCGACCCGCCGACGCGCGCTTTCCGAGCCATGTCCGCCAATCCGCCCACGGCCGGGTGCGGCCGGCAGAGTCGGTCCACGCGGCGCCTTTCTCGGCTGAAAAGACGAGACCGTCTCGCAGGCCGCCCGAACGATAATTCTGCAGCTTCACACCCTTCCCTCTCGCCAGCAAAGGCAGCTCAGAGATGGGAAAGATCAGCAGCTTCCCTGTGTCGCCGATCACGGCGAGATGGTCGCCCTGCGCGTCCAAACACAGCGCCGCGCCTCGTACATCAACCGTGAGGACTTGCTTGCCCGCCCTGCGTAGCGCGACGGCGTCATCTTCCAGGAAGACGAAGCCGTAGCCTGCTCTTGAAGCGAGAATTCTGCGACGGCCCGGCTGATGGACAAAGACCGCAACGAGTTCCACCCGATCGTCGAGCTCGATCATCAACCGTAGCGGCTCGCCGTGGCCGCGCCCGGAGGGCAGTTTGTCGCACGCCAGCGTAAAGAACCGGCCGTCCGAGGCGAAGATCACGAGCTTGTCCGTCGTGTCGGCGGCGACACAGAAGCGGAGTTTGTCGTCCTCCTTGAAGGTGAGACTGCCAACATCCTCTACCCTGCCGCGCACAGCGCGAATCCATCCCCGCTCCGACAGGATCACGGTGATGGGCTCCCGGGAGACGAATGCGTCCATGGTTTCGAGGGCCGCGATGTTCGGCGGTTCGGCGAAGGTCGAGCGTCGCTTGCCCTCCGCAGTCGCCGGTCCAAGCACCTTTCGCACTTCCCTCAGGCCGACGGCGACCAACCTCCATTGCTCCTTCTCGGAGGCGAGCAACGCCTGGATGCCGTCTTTCTCCTCTGCCAGCAGCGCGTGCTCGCGCCTCAGCTCCATCTCCTCGAGTTTGGCGAGCTGACGCAGGCGGGTGTTGAGGATCGCCTCGGCCTGGATGTGCGTAAGGGCGAAGGCCGCAATCAGAGCCGCTTCGGGATCATTTTCAAAGCGTACGATCCTGATCACCTCATCGAGGTCCAGGAACACCACCAAAAGGCCGTCCAGCACATGCAGGCGCTGTTCTATCTTCGAGAGGCGAAAATTTGCCCGGCGCACGAGGACGCTGCGCCGATGGTCCAGGAACGCTCTGAGCGCGCCCTTGAGACCCATGACCACTGGCGCGCCGTGGGCGTCGAGCACGTTGATGTTGACCGGAAAGCGTGTTTCGAGGTCGGAAAGTCTGAAAAGGCTCTCCATCAGGGCCTCGGGCGATGACGCCCTCGATCGGGGCTCGATGATCAGGCGCACGTCCTCAGCGGATTCATCGCGAATGTCGCCCAGCAGCGGCGCCCTCTTGGCCTCGATGAGAGAGGCCAGTTGCTCCACGAGATCGGCCTTCTTCACCTGATAGGGGATCTCAGTGACCACGATCCGCCACCCTCCTCGGCCGATATCCTCTCGCTGCCAACGCGCGCGCGTTCGCACCCCTCCTCGACCGGTCTCGTAGGTCTCTGCAAGGGAGTCGCGCCCCTCGACGATGACGCCTCCGGTGGGGAAGTCCGGCCCATGAACGCGCTGCATCAGATCGGCGGTGGTCGCCAACGGCCGATCGAGAATAAGCAGGCAGGCATCGATGATTTCCGCTGCATTGTGTGGAGGGATCGAAGTCGCCATCCCCACGGCGATCCCGGACGAACCGTTAGCCAGGAGGTTCGGAAACCCCGCGGGCAGGACTACCGGTTCTTCCTCCTCCCCATCATACGTGGCTCGAAAATCGACCGCGTCTTCGTCGATCCCCTCGATGAGAAGCTGGGCCGCCTGGGTGAGCCGACATTCGGTGTAACGCATCGCCGCGGCGTTATCGCCGTCGATGTTGCCGAAGTTGCCCTGGCCCTCGATCAGCCGATACCGCTGCGCAAAATCCTGGGCCAGCCGCACCAGGGCGTCGTACACGGCGACATCGCCATGCGGATGGTATTTGCCGATGACGTCGCCCACCACCCTCGCGGATTTCTTCGAGGGTGACTGGGGATCCAGACGCAACAGGCGCATGGCGTAGAGCAGCCGGCGGTGCACCGGTTTCAGTCCGTCGCGGACATCCGGTAGCGCTCGCTGGGTGATGGTCGACAGCGCGTAGGCGAGGTAGCGTCTCGAGAGCGCCTCGCCGAGCGGCTCATCGAGGATTCGGCCCCCCTCTCCGGGCGGCGGGACCGGCTTGTTCATCGGCCCGGTTCAATCCTGACTCCACCGTCCTGTCCAGCAATCTGCCAGGCCGGCGACCGCCTTCGTTCAGGCCTAGGCGCTGGTGTCGTCGGCTGGCTTGGCCGCCACTTCCTCCACGACCTTGTCTGCGCGACCCCAGGGCACCCGAGCCCACATTCGCTCGTGAAGGTAGAAGAGAACAATCTTGGTAACCGTTTCGAAGGCAGCGATGGTAAGGGCGATCCCGGCACTCTGCTTCCAGGGAACGTGAAAGAGAAATGGGACGAGGAAGCTGAGAACCGCTGTGTCCAGACTCCCGAACACCCGCCAAGTAATGGCCTTGGTGGCCGAACGTGAGCGCGCAATCGGAGCATGGATGAACATCGTGGAGCCCGGCCCTTCGCTTCCCTGAATCCTCTTCTCATTGAAGGATGGAAAAGGCCACCCAGAACCGCCGGCCTTCTTCGAGTCGGAAAGCCCTCAGAGGCGCTGCTCGCCGGCGAGCCGCTCGGCGAGCCAGACCCGAGCGGGAGGCAGCGGCCGGTTCAAAGGGGCGAAGACGAATCGTTCCAGGAAGAGTCCGGTCAGCGCAAGGCCCGCCGCGATGTCGCCGGGCCGGAGCCGACCCTGGGCCGAAAGCAGAAAGGACGGCAGAGCGAGGAGCCGGTCCTTGTAAGCCTCCCCCGCCTGCGCGCTCACCGCCCGGCCGGTGCGCGGGCTCACATAGATGAGATCGTCCGTCGATCCGGTGACTGTGCATTTCGAAAGATCCAGTCCGAACCCCAGGTCCTCCAGCAGTCCAGCCTCGAAGCGAACATAGACCGCCGGCCAGACGTCGCGGTCGAGAAGAACGCTCGTCAGCTGCTCGAAGGCGGCAAATGCGCCGGGGTGCGACTCCCGCTCAGGCAGCGCGCCGGCCGCCACCGACGCCGCCGCCGCCAGTCCGGCGAGTGCTAGGGGCTCGTCGAAAAGCGCCGAGGGGCCCTCTCCGACCGGCTCGAGGCGCGCCGCGCCCAGCTGATCCGGGACCCGAGCGCGATAGTGCGCGACTACCCTTGCTCCCGTCTGAAGGAAAGGCTGCATTCGCCGCGAGGCGCCGCCGGCCACGTGCGCCGCGTACTTCCCGTGTCGCGCGGTCAGAACCTCGACGATCGCGCCCGTTTCGCCGTGCGTCCGGGCGGTGAGAACATAGGCATCGTCGGCGAATTCCATTCAGAGCCGAATCTCAAGCATCGAAGTCCAGGCCGAGGGATCGATAGTGACCGCGGTCTTCGGTCCAGTTCGCCTTGACCTTGACGTGCAGGAAAAGATGCACCGGGCGTTCGAGAAGTTCCGCCAGTTCGCGCCTCGAGGCCTGCCCGATCCATTTCAGGGTCTGACCGCCTTTGCCGATGAGGATTGCCCGCTGTCCTTCCCGCTCGACATAGATCTCCTGCTCGATCCTAGCTGAGCCGTCGGGCCGTTCGTCGAATGCCGTGGTTTCCACGGCCGCGGCGTAAGGCAACTCATCGTGCACGCGGAGATAGAGCTTCTCGCGAGTGATCTCTGCGGCGAGGAGGCGAGCCGAGAGGTCCCCACACTGGTCGGCGGGATACAACCAGAGAGACGCCGGCATGAGCGCGGCCAGCCGGCTCTTGAGCTGGACGACCCCTGCCCCATCGAGCGCCGAGATCATGAACACCTCGGCGTACGCCTGGTCCTTGGACAACCCCTCCGCCAAGCCCAGCAACTGATCGCGCCGAATGAGGTCGATCTTGTTCAGAGCCAACAGCACGGCGGCCGAGGTCTTCTGGAGACCCTCGAAGAACCCTGGTTCCAACTCGCCGGCTCTCTCGCTGCTGGCGTCGACAAGATGCACCACCACGTCGGCGTCCCTAGTGGGGCCCCAGGCTGCTCCAACCATCGCTCGATCGAGACGACGCCGAGGTTTGAAAATTCCCGGGGTGTCCACGAGCACGATCTGGCTGTCACCTTCCACGGCCACGCCGCGGATCGCGAAGCGTGTCGTCTGCGCCTTTTGGGTAACGATCGAGACTTTCGAACCGACAAGGCGATTCACAAGGGTCGATTTGCCGGCGTTGGGAGCTCCAATAACCGCCGCGAAGCCCGCCTTCGTCACGCGCTCGGCCGTTCCCGCTGAAGAAGAGCTTGGGCGGCGGCGGTCTGAGCCGACCTCAACGACGGGCCAACGCCGCTTGCGGCTGGATAGCCGGCGATTTCTACCGACACCGTGAATACCGGGTCGTGCGGAGCGCCGGAGCGTGTGACGACTGTGTACACCGGCAACGCCAAGCCCTGAGCCATGGCCCATTCCTGAAGGTCCGTCTTGGCGTCCTTGGGCTGCTCGCCCAGGGCCTCGCGCATCACGTCGCGCCACGCCGAGGTGAAGAGGACCCTTGCGGCTTCCTGACCCCCATCCAGATAAACCGCGGCCATCAGCGCTTCCATTGCATCGCCGAGAATGCGGTCGTTGTCACGGCCCCCTTGCCGCGAGGTCCCGCCGGCGAGGCGGAGCGCCGGACCCAGCTTCAAGGCCCGGGCTATTGTCGCGCAGCTCTTGCCGCTCACCAGCGCGGCGTGACGCCGGCTCAGCTCGCCTTCCCTCCAGCTGGGATTCGTCTCTACCAGGGCTTCGGCGGCGAGCAGACCGAGCACCCGGTCGCCAAGAAACTCCAGAATCTCGTTATCAACAGCTCTCGACCCAGGACGCGCCGCGCTGGCGTGGGTCAGGGCGCGCTCCAGCAGGTCTCGATCACCGAAGGCGTAACCGATGCGATCCTGGAGCGCGGTCATGGCCGCGGCCCGGCTATTCATCGGCCGCGCCGCTCATTTCAACAGGCGGAAAAACCGGTCGGGACGCAGGTCGGTGATCCAGGTCCAGGGCTTGAAGATCGATGCGGTTTCCTTCCAGGACAGGACGATGATCTGGGCCTTGCCCACCAAATTGACTTCCGGAACGAAGCCGACCCCGGTGTCGTAATTCAAGGGGGCGTCCAGTCGGCTGTCCCAGCCGCAGCCGCCGAGTTTCGGATCCTCCGGCGCGAGACCGGGGTCAAATCGGCTGTCTGCGGAGTTGTCCCGGTTGTCTCCCATCATGAAGTAGCAGTGCGGCGGCACGACATAGACGCCGGTATTGTCGGCGGCTTCGTTACGCCCATGATCCTGGATCAGATAGCTGCGGCCCTCTGGGTTGGCTTCGCGAAGCCACGCGACCTGCTCGGGAAAACCGCGGTCATGGGCCGTGGCGATTCTGACCTGGCGCTCGTCGACGAGCTTGTCATTGATGAAAAGCGACCCGCCGCGCATCTGGAGCCGGTCTCCGGGCAGCCCGATCAGGCGCTTGATGTAATCGGTGTGCCCGTCACGTGGAAGCTTGAAGACAACTATGTCGCCGCGTGTGGGAGCCTGGAAAAAGATTCGACCCTTGAAGATTGGCGGACTAAAGATAATGGAATGACGACTATATCCATATGACCATTTCGAAACAATGATGTAATCGCCCTGGTATAGATTCGGTTCCATTGACGCCGATGGAATCGTATAAGGTTGGAAAAGCAAGACTCGAATAAACAGGGCGATTAGGAGTGCGTATACGACGGTCTTGACGATCTCCACGGTTTCGCTGAACGCCCCCGACTTCCTTTCGGTTGTTGGTTCGCCGGAAGACGTTTTGGTCATGGAGGAGGAAGCCTAGGACGATCTGAAGGACGGGGGTTGCTAGACGCTCGGCGCGTCGGGAGCAAGCGCGGCCTGCGATGCGCTTACCGCCTCGATGATGACGAAAGCCTGGGCGTACGGATGATCGTCGGTGAGCGAAATGTGGATGACTGCGAGGGCGCCAGTCGGGGTCATCGATTGCAGACGTTCCGCCGCGCCTCCGCACAACACCATGGAAGGCTGGCCCGAGCGGGCGTTGACCACGCCCATGTCTTTCCAGAACACGCCCCTTCGCATGCCCGTCCCGAGCGCCTTGGCGCAGGCTTCCTTGGCGGCGAATCGCTTGGCGTAGCTGGCGCCGCGGTCCACCCGCCGGTCCGACTTCGTCTGTTCCGCGTCAGTGAATATCCGCTGGATGAACCGGTCGCCGAAGCGCGCGAGCGTCCTTTCGATCCGCCTGATGTCCGTGAGATCCGATCCGATGCCGATGATCAAGCCGCCGCCTCGCCCCGTGCATCGGGTCGCGCCTCGTCCATCATGGCGCGCATCCTTGCGATCGACGCCGCCAGGCCGGTGAAAATCGCCTCACCGACCAGAAAGTGGCCGATGTTCAGTTCGGCGAGTTGTGCAATGGCGGCGATCGCCCCCACGGTTTCGTAGTCGATGCCGTGTCCCGCGTGCACTTCGAGCCCCAAGGATTGAGCCTGGGCCGCCGCCTGCGCGAGCGCGCGCAACAGCCCGGGTGCTGCAATCCGGCCTTCGCGAACCGCGAGGCAGTAGGCTCCGGCGTGAAGTTCAACGACTTGCGCACCGACCGCCTGAGCGGCGGCGATCTGACTGGCGATCGGCTCAACGAAAAGGGAAACGCGCACGCCGGCGGCTTTGAGATTGGCCACGACCGGGGCGATCCGGTTGTGCTGTCGGGCGACATCCAGGCCACCCTCGGTCGTCACCTCTTCGCGCCGCTCGGGGACGAGGCAGGCGGCCGGGGGACGGTGGGTGAGCGCGATGCTTTCCATTTCCGGCGTGACCGCCATCTCGAAATTGAGCGGGCGCCCGCGGCGGCGGGTGAGGGCCGACAGGGCGACGATGTCGTCATCGGAGATATGCCTGCGGTCTTCCCGCAAATGGGCGGTGATGCCGTCCGCGCCGGCCAGGATCGCCACCTCGGCGGCTCGGACCGGATCAGGATAGGCTTCGCCCCGCGCATTGCGGATGGTCGCCACATGATCGATGTTCACGCCCAGACGGATGCGCTTCATGCGCTGAGCCTCCGGCTCCCGGGATCCTCGGTCGGGATCGCCGCCAGCTCGCCTGGCAGCGACGCGGCGTCGTAGACGGGGGCGTCAAGCGTCGCCAGCGCGACCATCGGAGCGCCGGGATCGGCCCGCCCACCTGAACGGTCGACGATGCAGGCGGCGCACACGACATCGCCGCCAGCATCCAGGATCGCCTGGACACACTCTTTGGAAGAAACCCCTGTGGTGACGATGTCCTCGACCATCGCGACGCGTGCGCCCTTTGGCACGCTGAAAGCGCGACGGAAGCGCAGACGCCCATCTTCGCGCTCAACGTAGACAGAGGGCACGCCGAGATGTCTCGCCGTTTCGTACCCGGGAATGATTCCGCCTACCGCGGGGGAAACACAGAGGTCCACGGGCCCGATTCGCGCGGTGATTTCGTTCGCCAGGGCGCGACAGAGCCGTTCGCAGCGTTCTGGATGCATGAAGACGAGATTCTTCTGCAGAAATATGGAGCTGTGAAGGCCCGATGAGAGGATGAAATGACCTTCCCGCAGGGCGCCGGACGCGCGGAATTCGCCAAGTACTTCGTCGTTGGTCATGGAGGCGTGCTTACACCGCGAAGGGCGGCATTGTCTTGGCGCCGATCGCGCGGTTCGCTCGAATGCGCGTCATTGAGATTCATGCTGACCGGCACACGCGCGGTGTGATGCCCACTTTCGCGTGGAAGTTCCGAGCTAACCTCGCGCTCGCTCTACCGTCTCGACACTCGGGCAGGCGCGCAGAGCCGCGGCGATGTGCGTGAGATGACGGGCGTCCTTCACCTCGACGTCGAAATCCACATCGAAGAAATCGGAGTGACGGTGGCGCATGTTGACGCCCACTATATTGCCGCCTGCTTCCCCGATGATCGTGCAGGTCTGGCCCATGACTCCCGGCGCATCGCGCACGGTCGCGTGCAGCCGCGCGTCCGATAGGGTGTTGCGCTCGGCCTCGGGGGTCCACTGCAGATCGCGCCACAGGTCTTCGCGGTCCTCGTATGAGGCGAGGTTCGCGCAGTCGATTGCGTGAATCGTCAACTCCTTGGGTCGCTCAGCGATGCCGACGATGCGATCGCCGGGCATAGGGTTGCAGCACGGCGCGAAATGCAGGGAGACGCCTGCCGTAAGGCCGCCGCCGCGAACGTAGAAGCGCGCCGCCTTCCCGTCCTCGATTCGCCGCCGGGCCGAGGCCGCCGCCTTCTCGGTCTCCTTGAGGCCAGGAAAGACGACCTCGAGCACCTGGGCTGGCGAAATCTGGCCTCTGCCGACCGCGATCAATAATTCGCCTTCGTTGACGCTCGCGAACCGTTCGAGCGCCGAGCGCAGAGAGACTTCCGACATCTTCTTCCCCGCGCGTTCGAAGATCTGCTCGAGGGAGGCGCGGCCGAGGCGAAGGAATTCCTCCCGCTCGGACTGGCGGATGTGGCGGCGGATCGCGGAGCGCGCCCGGCCGGTGACAGTGAGACTCTTCCAGTCCGCGGGGGCGGCGGTATTCCCGCCGCGGACGACTTCCACAACGTCGCCATTCTGCAGGACCGTCCTGAGTGGGCGAAGCTCGCCGTTGATCTTCACTCCGATGCAGCTATCGCCGACGTTACTGTGGACGGCGTAGGCGAAATCCAGCGGCATGGCCCCGGTCGGAAGGCTGATGAGCTTGCCTTTGGGCGTGAACACGAACACCTGATCGAGGAACATTTCCAGTTTGGCATGCTCGAGCAGATCCTCAGCATCGCCCCCCTGCTCCAGCACCTGGACCAGCTGGCGCAGATTAACGAGGGGATCGCTGCCACCCGCGGCGGCGGCCGCCTCCGGATCGAAGGCGTAGCTCTCGTTCTTGTAGCGCCAGTGGGCGGCTACCCCCTGCTCCGCCACCCGATCCATGGCCTGGGTGCGGATCTGCATCTCGATACGCATCGCCCGCGGGCCGACGACCGTGGTGTGAATGGAGCGATAGTTGTTGCGCTTTGGTGTGGAGATGAAGTCCTTGAACCGTTCTGGCACGCTGGGCCAGGCGCGATGGACAACGCCCAGGGCGCGATAGCAGTCGTCCTCCGAATCGACAATGACCCGGAACGCGTAGATGTCGGAAAGCTGGGCGAACCCGATGGATTTTCTCTGGAGTTTACGCCAGATCGAGAATGCGCCCTTCTCCCGGCCAACCACGCGCGCGGCGATTCCCGCCTGCTCGAGCTTGGCGAGAATCTCCTCGCTGGCCACGGCGATCGCCCTGCCCTGCCCGGACCGAAGGCCCTCGAGCCGGCGAATGATGGCGTCGCGGGCGACCGGATGAAGATGGATGAAGGCGAGCTCCTCCAATTCCGAGCAGATCCGGTGGCAACCGATGGACCGGGCCAGAGGAGCGTAGATGTCCAACGTCTCGCGAGCGATTCGCTCTCGCTTGGCCGCGCTTCCGATGAACTGGAGGGTGCGCATGTTGTGCAGACGGTCGGCGAGCTTCACCATGAGCACGCGTACATCCTTGGACACCGCGAGGATGAATTTGCGGAGATTCTCGGCCTGCCGCTTGTAGTCCGCGGTGGTCTCGAGGCGCGACAGCTTGGTCACGCCCTCGACCAGTTCGCCCACCTCCTCGCCGAACAGGCGTTCGACCTCCGCGCGGGTGACCTCGGTATCCTCGATCACATCGTGCAACAGACCGGTGACGATGGTGGCGGTGTCGAGGTGGTAGTCGGTGAGGATCCCGGCCACCTCGATCGGATGAGCGAAATAGGGATCGCCGGAGGCGCGCTTCTGTGACCCGTGCATCCGCATCGCGTAGACGTAGGCGCGATTGATCAGCGCCTCGTCGGCGCTGGGATCGTAGGCGCGCACTCGCTCGATCAGTTCGTATTGGCGAAGGAGCTTGCGCGGTTCGGCTTTCGGCTTGGCCGCCGGCGCAATGGGTCCCTTGGCGGCGAGCGGGGCCGCGGGAGCGGAGGTTGCGGCGCCTTCCAGGCTCAGTAGCGCTCCTCCTGCCCGCCGTCGCGGTCGCTCTGCAGCGCCCGCACCAGTTCCTGCTCGCTCATCTGCACGTGGGTGGGATCGGAAAGCAGGGCGAGGGTCTCGGCCTCCTCTTCCGCCTCGGAATGCTCGTCGACCCTCTGCAGGCTGCCGATCAGTGTCTCGCGCAGACCGTCGGCGTCGACCATGTCTTCGGCGATCTCGCGCAACGCGACAACTGGGTTCTTGTCGTTGTCCCGATCAATGGTGAGCGCGCTGCCCGCGGCGATGGCGCGGGCGCGATTGGCGGCCAGCAAGACCAGGTTGAAGCGGTTGGGGACTTTCTCGACGCAGTCCTCGACAGTGACGCGGGCCATGAATTCTTCTTGCGAAAATTGCTGGGGATCGAGCCCTTAAGGTAGCGAGCGAAGGTCGTTTGCGCAACGGCGCGCCGCGCGCGCCGGGAACCGCCAAGATCGGGCGAGAGGATCGGCGTTGACAGCTTGGGCTTGGTGGGCGCAGCCTCACCTTCCGTAACGACAAGATCGACCTCCCGCCGACTGCAGAGCGGGGGCGATCGCCTGGGGGAGGCTGGCAGCATGAACAACAAGCTCTATTGCGGTGCGTCCGCGATCGCCCTTACCGCTCTGGTAGGCTTCTGGTCGTCGCCCTCGCTGGCGGCCGACGCGTCGGCGGCGTCGGCGACCAGTGGACAGGGGACCACCGTCGGCGAGCTGGTGATCACCGCCGAGAAGCGTGAGCAGAACATCGAGACCGTGCCGGTCGCGGTGTCCGCGTTCACCGCCCAGCAGCGTGATCTTGTCGGTATCGCCTCGGTTCAGGACCTCAGCGACTTCGCCCCAGGCCTCGCCTTCAATTCCTTGACCGATCGGCCCTACATTCGCGGCATTGGCCGCAACACCGACAATCTCGCGACCGAGTCCGGCGTCGCGATCTATTACGATGGGGTCTATTACGGCGCCAACGCCTCGATCCTCCTGCAATCCGATTCCCTGTTCGTCGACCGGATCGAGGTGCTGCGTGGACCGCAGAGCACGCTCTACGGCCGCAACGCCGATGGCGGCGCGATCAACTACATCACCGTGCGCCCGCCTCACCAGTTCGAGGCCGAGGTGCGTGGCGGAGTCGACAACTACGACAAATACTGGGTCGAAGGGGCCGTCGGCGGCCCGATCGCCAATGGCCTGAGGCTGCGTATAGGGGGTAATTACACCGACGAGACCGGAGGCTATTTCAACAACCAGAACGGCCAACCCGAGGGCGGGAGCATCACCCAGGGCGGCAGCGGCTGGAGCTATCATGTCGAGGCGCAACTCGAGGCCGACCTCGGCGAGCACTTCCAGGCATGGGGCAAGGTCGCCACCAGCGATTTCGACACGACCTTTCATACCCAGACCCTGGTGGGTCCTTACGGACAATCGGAATTTCCCACCGGAGCGCTGTTCCCGAGCGCCTTCTTCGGTCTGTGCGCGCTTCCCGGCGGCGCCGGCGGTCTCGGCTGCGCCGGCAGCCCCGACACGATCATCCCGGGCAGCGTCGTCACCCTTCCCAACACGACGGCGACAAACCCGGCCAATGGCAATCTGCGGACTTTCGATGCCGACTTCAAGTCGAGCTCAAAGGAGACGCAGAATATAATCCTTGCCGGCTCTCTGGTCTGGCATGCGCCGAGCTTCGACGTGAAGTATCTCGGTGGCTATCAGAAATTCTACTACGACCTGAACTTCCCCTTCTCCGCGAACCTCGGACCAGTGACGGGTGTCGAGTCGTTCCAGATCGATCCCGCTTCACCGCTTACGATCATTCCCAAGGGATCGGACCTCAGGTTCATCGAGAACGAGTATTTCTTCAGTCATGAATTGAACATATCGTCCACATCGAATGGACCATTACAATGGATCGCTGGTATTTACTGGTATCATGAGCATTACGACCAGCCGATCGATGTTTTGCAACCCTTCCAGCCGCAGTACACGACGCCGCTAGAGCTATTTCCTTTGTTCGCCGGCATGTTCGTCCCGGCGCCGCCGGATCCAAGCCACTCGGCCTATTCCGAGGACACCCAGCTGAGCGAAGACTCCTACGCCGGCTTCGTCCAGGCGGACTGGCACATCCTGCCGACGGTGAAGCTGACCGGCGGGGTGCGCTACACCGCCGATCACAAATTCGGCTTCGAGCAGTTCCGCGCCGTGGAGTTCGCCCTTCCCGGCTTCAACTTCGGAGCCGGCACGCCGGCGGTGGACCTGACCCCGGTGCTCGCCGTCTCGGCGATGCCCAACGGAAGTCCGTTCCCGGGGACCGGAGTGGGCGTCCTGAACGCAACGACCGGCAAGGTGGTGCGTAGCCTCGACGCTCACTGGAGTGGGGTGACGGGCACGGCCGGCATCGAATGGCAGCCCGACACCGAGACCCTGGCCTATCTGAAATACAGCCGCGGCTACAAGACTGGGGGGTTCAATTCCGGGATCATCGCCGCCGCGCCGGAAACCCAGCCCGAGTTTGTCGATGCGTATGAGGCGGGGCTGAAGAAGACTTTCGGTGGCCGGTTCCAGGCTAACATCGCCCTCTTCTACTACGACTACCAGAACGACCAGGTTCCGCTGAACGTCCAGGGGGCGGCCGGTCCGCCGACGACTTTCGTCTTCAATGTTCCCACCGTGCACACCTATGGCGCCGAACTCGAGACGATCTGGCGGCCGATCGATCCACTGACCCTGAGCCTGAACTACGCCTATCTCAGCGCCAAAGTCGCCAACACCGGCGGGATCTGTTTCGAAGACACCAATGATCCGCAGGCCACCCAGCCGGGCGCCAACATCAGCGGCTGTCCCGTCGCGGCTCCAGGCGGGAGCCAAGGGCAGAACACGACCGGCGAGAACCTGCCGCAGGCGGCGCACAACAAGGTCTCGTTCAACGGGCTTTATCGGATCAATTTCCAGCCCGGTTCCCTGACCCTGTCCGGCACCTACATCTGGAAGGGCGGGGAATATTCGAGCATCTTCAATCGTTCCTACAATTACGCCTCGCCCTATTCACAGGTGAACCTGCGCGCAACCTGGACCGATACGTCGAACCGCTACAGCCTGAGCGTATTCGCCGACAACGTCTTCAACACGATTGGAACCGACGGGACCAGCGGTCAGATTGTCAGCCCGCCGGGCCAGAACCCGACGATCAATGACAAATACATCAGCCTCACGGCGCCCCGGACCTATGGCATGGAGCTTCAGTTCAGGTTCCACTGATCGGCTGCGGGCAGGCATCGGCGCCGATGAGGGCGCGTACGGCGAGTTCGCGGGCCGTGCCGCCCGTGAGTGGATGGCGCCAAAGCGGTGCGATTTCGGCGAGTGGGCCCATGACGAAGCCTCGCTGCGGCGCGCGCGGATGTGGCAGCGCGAGCCCGGGCGCATCGATGAGCTGGCGGCCATGGGCGATGAGGTCGAGATCGAGGGTTCGCGGCGCGTTCGGCGCCGCCCTTATCCGGCCGAACGAAGCTTCCAGGCCGATCAGGAACGCCATCGTCGAGCGCGGCGGAAGGCTGGTTTCGACCAGGGCGACGCCATTGAGATAGTAGGGCTGCCGCGCGTCCGGCCAGGCGGCCGAGCGCCACCACGACGACCTCGCCCGGATCGTCAATCCCGCTGAGGACAACCGCTCCAGGGCGGCCTCCAGCAATAGCTGGCGAGAATCGAAGCGACCCTGGAGATTGGACCCCAGGGCGATGATCACCGCATGGTCGAGATCGGGAGCCATGAATCGTTATAGCGCCGAACCGCCGCTCGACTGCCCAATCTGTCCGCGGCTTGTTTTCTATCGCGGCGAGAACCGCGCGGCGCACCCAAATTGGTTCAACGCTCCGGCGCCTTCGTTCGGCGATCCGGAGGCGCGACTGCTCATCGTCGGGCTGGCGCCCGGCCGGCAGGGCGCCAATCGAACCGGCCGGCCATTCACCGGAGATCACGCCGGGGTGCTGCTCTATGAAACGCTTCGCAAGACCGGGTTCACTCGCGGCCGATACGAAGCGCGCGCGGACGACGGTCTTGCGCTCGTCGACTGCATGATCACCAATGCCGTTCGTTGCGCGCCACCCGGTAATCGGCCGGCGCCAGTCGAGGAGGCCGCCTGCCGGCCATTTCTGGCCGCGCGGATCGCCGCCCTGCCCAGTCTGAAGGTAATTGTGACCTTGGGCGAAGTTGCCAGGCGCAACGTCATGAAGGCGCTTGGCTTTCCTGGATCGTCCGGGGCCGGGGGACATGCCGGTGAATGTCGCGCCGGGCCCTTCAGCCTGATCAACAGCTATCACTGCTCGCGTCTGAACACCAATACGGGAAGGCTCACCGCGGCGATGTTCGAGGCGGTGTTCGCCAGAGCCCGCGAGCTGCTGGAATGACAGCCGTCAGCCCCGCTCCCTCATCAGCCTGCCCTGTTCGCGCTTCCAGTCGCGAGCGGCCTCGGTGGCGCGTTTGTCGGGAGCGGATTTTCCTTTCGCGAGGGCAAGCTCCAGCTTGGCCAAGCCCCGGTCGCTCCAGTAGAGCCGGGTCGGAATGATCGTCCGGCCCTCGCGTTGAACAGCGCCGAGAAGCCGGTCGATCTGCCGGCGATGGAGCAACAGGGGCCGGGGACGCCGCGGCTCATGGTTGAAGCGGTTGGCGGGGCCGTAGGGCGGTATGTTCGCGTTCACGAGTACGATCTTGCGGCCTTCGACCGCGGCATAGGCCTCGGCGATGTTCGCCTTGCCAAGGCGCAGAGATTTTACCTCCGAACCGGTGAGGCAGAGACCGGCCTCGAAGGTCTCCTCGAGGAAGTAATCGAACCGAGCCCGGCGGTTTTCGGCGATGAGTCTGCCGGCCATTTCTTCAGAGCAGTCCGGCTTCGGCCATGGCGGCCAGAATCTCGGGTTTCGCCACGTCGGCGCACGGTGCGATCGGCAGGCGGCACTCCTCGCGGCACAAACCCAGCTGCGCCATTGCGAACTTGGCGGGCGCCGGCGAGGCGTCGAGGAACAGCGCCTTGTGCAGGCGCACCAAACGATCCTGAAGGGCGAGCGCCGCTGGCCAGTCTCCACGGAGGCAGGCGTCATGGAAGGCGGCGCACGGCCCTGGCGCAACATTGGCGGTCACCGAAATGCAGCCCCGCCCGCCATGCGCCAGATAGCCCAGGGCGCTGGCGTCGTCGCCGGAGAGCAGGATCCAATCCGGGCCGCACAGCCGCCGTTGAAGGCTGGCGCGCACGACATCGCCGGTGGCGTCCTTGACGCCGGCGATGTGGGGCAGTTTCGCCAACCGGGCGAGGGTCTCGTTCGAAATGTCGACACTGGTGCGGGAGGGAACATTGTAGACGATCACCGGCAGATCGACGGCATCGTCGATCGCGGCGTAGTGACGATAGAGACCCTCCTGGCTGGGCCGGTTATAGTAGGGCGTCACCACCAGCGCGCCTTGAGCGCCCACTTCCCGGGCGTGGCGGACCAGATCGATCGCCTCGGCGGTCGAGTTCGATCCTGCCCCGGCGATCACCGGCGCCCGGCCGGCGGCGGCCTCGACGCACAACTCCACCACTCGGCGGTGTTCGAGCTGCGACAGGGTCGCGGTCTCGCCCGTGGTGCCAACCGGCACGAGGCCGTGGACCCCCGCGACGATCTGACGCTCGACGAGGGCGACGAACGCCGCCTCGTCCACGCCCCCGTCGGCAAAGGGGGTGACGAGCGCGGTTATCGCGCCCTGAAATGGGAGGCTGGGCATCGAAGGTCGCAAAAGGCCGTGATGTCGCCGCCATCGCTTGCGGCTTGCATACAGCCTTTGACAGTATGTCGGGCGGCATGGCGAATCAAACGCAGGCGCCGCCGCCTCGCCACGTCCGCTCGCGACGTCAAGCGATTGATATCTTTTGCGACGCGGGCGGCGTATGGGTCGGCGCGAGGTCGTTCCGACGACACACGGAGGAAGGTTTGGCTTCCAGGCTTCGCACCACGCCTCTCTTGGCCGGCGCCGTCGTCCTGGCCGCGGGATTGGCGGCGGCCCAACCACTCAGTCCCGGGACGACGATTCCGCCGTCCTCGCCCACCTACGGCGCGTACGGCGGCTATGGAAGTTCCGGACAGTCCTACGGCTCGAGCACGCAGAGCCTGACCGACGTTCTCCTCGCCGCCAAGGCGGGCGACGGGTCGAGACTGCGTTCCGCCATGGCCTCTCTCTATGATCCCACCTCCCGCAAGATCGCGCTCTGGGCCCTGGCCGACGCGGCGCCCAACTCCATGACCTTCCTGGAGGCCGACACCGCCCGGCGCCAACTTGCCGGATGGCCGCGGCCGGTGCGCCGCCAGATGGCCGCGGAAAATGCCCTCGAAACCTCCGGCCTCTCGCCGCGCGAAGTCGTCGCGTGGTTCGCTGGCGCTCAGCCCGTCACCGCCCGCGGCGCCATGGCGCTTGCTTCCGCGCTTCAGGCGACCGGCCAGGCCGCCGCCGCGGCGGAGCTCATACGCCGGACCTGGAGAAGCGAGATCTTCGACGAGGATACCCAGGAGGTCATGCTCGCTCGGTTTGGCGCGGTGCTGAGACCCGCCGACCACGTGGCGCGAGAGGATTTGCTGCTTTACGGCGCTCAAGGAACGGCGGCCGAGGACATGCTGCGCCTGCTGCCGCCCGACCAGCAGGCGTTGGCGAGGGCGCGAATGGCGGTGCGCCGAGGATCGCCTCAGGCCCCGAGCCTGATCGACGCCCTGCCCTACGATCTGCGCCGCTCGCCTGGTCTTGCGTTTGAGCAGGTGTCGGCCTTCCAGTCCCGAGGCGACACCGGCGCGGCCCTGTCGATCGTGGGCAACCTGCCAGACGAAAACCCGTTGAGTTCGGCCGCGGAGCACCTGTGGAAACACGGCGCGCTCGTTTCCGCGGCCCTCAAGGTCGGCAACCAGAGCGCAGCGTACGCGGCCGCGGCGCACTCCGGTCTGGTCTCCGGCGCCGACGCCGCCGAGGCGGAGTTCGACGCCGGGTGGATCGCGCTCACCCGTCTTCGGAACCCGCAACTCGCCGACAAACACTTCGAGAAGCTGCTGGCCACCGGAACATCGCCGCTCACCCAGAGCCGAGCCCTCTATTGGCGCGGCCGGGTGGCGGAAACCCTGGGCGATCAGGTGGGCGCCCAACTCTACTATGGCCAGGCGGCCCGCTATACCACGACCTTCTATGGCCAGCTGGCCTCCACCAAGGGCGGCGCCGCGGTCTTGACCCTTGGCCGCGACCCCTTGATTTCCGGCGCCGACCGGGCGCGGTTCGAGGCGATGGACGCCATCAAGGCGGCGCGGCTGCTCGCCGCGATCGGGGCCAAGGACACCTTCAAGGGTTTCGTCGCCGGCCTCTCCGAGCTTCTGCCCACCGCCGCCGACGAGGCGATGCTGGTCGATCTGGCCCGCGGGCTGGGGGATCAGGAAATCTCGATGCGGGTCGTCCGCAATGCCGCCAAGCGCAATCTGATCCTGCCTGAACGCGGTTACCCAGTCCACTCGATGCCCCGCACCTACGGCGGGCCAGAAGCGCCCTTTGTGCTCGGCATCATGCGTCAGGAAAGCGGCTTCGACTCCCACGCTCGCTCCGGCGCTGGCGCCCGCGGCATGATGCAGCTGATGCCGGCGACAGCCGCGGCGATCGCGCGGCGGCTCGGCATGGAATACGCCGCGGGCGACCTGGAGGATCCGGATTACAACATGCGGCTCGGCACGGCCTATCTGGGCCAGTTGGTGGACGAGTTCAGCGGCTCCTATGTCATGGCCTCGGCCGCCTACAACGCCGGACCCGGCCGGCCGAACGAATGGTCGGTCACCTGCGGCGATCCGCGGAGTTCCTCGGTCAATCCCGTCGACTTCATCGAGTGCATCCCGTTCTCCCAGACCCGGGACTACGTGATGCGCGTCCTGGAGGCGACGCAGGTCTATCGCGCCCGCCTCAACGGCGGCAGCGCTGCAATCACCCTTGCTTCCGACCTCAAGCGCGGCAGCTACGGCTATAGCCGGCTCACCGTGCCCGACCGCGCCACCGCCAGCCTCGGGCGTCCGTCCGCGCCCTGAGGCGAGGTCGCGTCGATCAGCCTGGCCTCGCCTCACTCCTCCAGCAGGCTGTTCATGTGCTCGACCGCGTCCAGGAATTCGCTCTTGAAGTCCTGGACCACCGCGCCAGCTGACCGCACGCTCTCGATCAGGCCGACCCCCTGACCGACAAAATAGGTGACCAGCTCACGCGCCTTGAGATTGCCAGCCGCCGCCGCTCGGTCGGCAGAGCGCAGCGCCGCTTCGCTCACTAGGCTCTGCATGGGCATGGGCAGGGCGCCGGGGCTATCGGGATTGCGGTCCCAGGCTTCGGTCCATGCCGAGCGTAGCTGGCGCGCCGGCTTTCCGGTGCGACTCTTCGAACGCACCGCGTCTCGCGAGCTCGCCTCGATCAGCTTCTCACGGAAGATCTCTGTGGTCTCGCTCTCCACCGTCGCCAGCCAGACCGAACCGGTCCACACGCCCGCGGCGCCCATCGCCATGCAGGCGGCCATCTGCCGCCCGTTCATGATCCCTCCCGCCGCCAGCACCGGAACCTCTCGGATCGGCTTGATGGCGGCCAGGACCTCCGGGACCAGAACCATGGTGGTGACCTCTCCGCAGTGGCCTCCAGCTTCGGTCCCCTGAACCACCAGCATATCCACCCCGGCGTTCACCTGGCGAATGGCGTGCTCCTTGGCGCCGACCAGGGCGGCGACCGGCACGCCGTGAGCGCGGCCCATTTCGATCATCACCGGCGGCGGCACGCCCAGAGCGTTGGCGATCAGCTTGATCGGGTGTTCGAAGGCGGCCTCGAGGACGCGGATGGCGCGCTCTGGATCGAAGGGTTGCGGCTGGTCGTCGGCGACGGCCGGAGCCGTGATGGCGACGCCGAAACCTTCCACCAAATCCCGGGCGAAGGCGCGATGGCGCTCGGGCACCCGGGCTTTTAGACTGTTGTAGGTTACGCCGGTCTCGCCGGCGGTGGCCATGTTCTCTGGGATGAGGACGTCCAGCCCATAGGGTTTGCCATCGACGTGCTCGTCGATCCATTTCAGTTCCCGGCGCACCGATTCAGGAGAATGGCCGGTGGCCCCCAGGACCCCGAAGCCCCCTGCCCTGCTCACCGCCGCGACCACGTCGCGGCAATGGCTGAAGGCAAGCAAAGGAAAGTCTATCCCCAGCATCTTGCAGATCGGCGATTTCATCACGTCCACCTTCCTAGGTCTGGGTCATCTAGAGTTCATCTGCCCCGGGGCCGCAAGCCGCGCCGCGGCCGGCTAGCCGTCGCGCAGGAGGCCCAGGCGCTGGAACTGCGAGGCCGGCGTCTGGATCGAATTCAGCGCCGCGGTGAGCCGCGCCGCCGCGCGCGCCTCTTCTTCCCCGCCGGCGAGATTGGTCTCTTCGAGGGGATCATCGCCGAGGTCGAACATTTGGTTGCCGAGAAATCGGCTGGCCGCCCAGTAGGGAACCGCGTCGCCGGCTTCCCAGACCTGGCGCAGCACCGGGACCGGACTTCCCGGCATCCTGTCCAGCACCGCACGCTCGTCGGGCAGGGGAAGCTCCTGGCTTCGCGAGAGCACATGCGTCGGCATGGTCGACCAGCGATTGGAATACATCGCCAGGGGAGCATTGGCGTCCGGCGGGGCCCGGACATACTTTCGGTCGCGCTCGATCAGTTGGACTTCCCGGCCCCAGACGCCGGCGAGCACGAAGTCACGGATCTGCGCCGCCTCTCCGCGCAGCAGCGGCGCCAGTGAGCGACCGTGAATGGGCTGGCGCGCGCCCGTCACGGCGAACACCTCGCAAAGGGTGGCGAACAGATCCACACTTGTGGTCAGGGCATCGCAGACCGTCGGCGCGACGCCGGGCGCGGCGATCAGCATCGGGATGTGGGCGATAGGCTCGTAGAGCGGGGCGCCTGGTTTTCCCCAGATGTCCTTTTCACCCAGATAGTGGCCGTGATCGCTGCACAGGATCACCAATGTGTCTTCCCAAAGTCCCCGGTCGTCGAGAACGTCGAGCAGGCCGCCCAGCCACTTGTCGATCATGGTGAGCTTGCCCCCATAGCTGGCGCGGATCTGCCTGCCCTCGCGCTCGCTGAGAACACCCTTGCGCACGGCGCCGACCGCGTATGGCGGCCAGATCAGATGCGGCTCTGGCCAGCCGGAGTCATAGAGGCTGGCGAAAGGCTCGGGGGTGTCGAATGGTTCGTGGGGATCGAACTCGTCGACCATGAGGAAAAAGCGTTCGTGGGCGCCGGCGTTTTCCTCCAGCCACCGCGCCGCCGCCGCCAGGGTGCGCGGGCCGGGAAAATCGGCCTCGCCGCGAAACCAGCCGCGCGAATCGTCATAGGCGGTGCGCCCACGGCCGAAGTCCGGAGCGCCGGCCCAGGAGGGATCGGGCCTGGTCTTCCATGGGTCGCTCTCATGCCCGCGCTGATAGTCCCAGGCGGTGAAGTCCACGTGGTAGTTCTCGCCGCCGGTCTCGAACAGGTGAGGATGGTCGGTGATCAGTTGGCTGACGACGCCCGCGGCTCGCAGGTGGGTGGTGATCGCGTCCTCCCAGATCTCCACCGAACCCCAGGGCCGCCACAGAAAGTCGAGAGCGCCGCAGAGGATGTCGTGCCGCGCCGGCATGCAGGGCAAGGAGCCGACGTAGTGCCGCGAAAAGCGCACCGACCGCGACGCCAGCCGATCGATATTCGGCGTCTGGAACTCCGCGCCGCCATAGCAGCCGAGCATGTGCCTGTTGAGGCTGTCGAGCAGGACCAGAACGACGTTACGGACCGGTTTCACCCACCCGCTCCAGATCCTCGGCGCGGGCCGCCGGCCGCGCCCCGGTTATTCGCACGCCGCCGACGATCGTCCCGGCTCCGGTTGGGCGAACCTAGGAGATGGCGCGACGATCGCCTAGCGGTTCGGCGATCCCGACTGGCTGGGCCGCCGCCGGCGCGCTCTTGTGATCGAGGGTTTCGGTAGGCATTGAGGAATGCGACGGCGATTGCGCCTTTCCCACAGTCACGGTGGCTGGCGAGGCGGCGCCATCGCGCCACAAAGAGTCCAACACATGACCGCCAGTCGCGAAATCCACCTGATCAAGCGCCCACTCGGCGTTCCTGAGCCGGATGACTTCACCGTGGTCGAAGTCGTAACCGCCGACGCGGGGGACGGCGAGATCCAGGTCCGCAACCTCATCATGTCGGTGGACCCCTACATGCGCCCCAGGCTCAACGCCGACCAGGCGATGAACGAGGCGATGATCGGCGGCGGGATCGGCCGGGTCGTCCAGTCGCGAAACGTGAAGTTCAGGGATGGCGATCTCGTTCGCCACGGCGCGGGGATGCGGGAACTGTTCGTCAGCGACGGGACGGGCGTCTCGGTGCTGAAGCCCGATCCCACCCTGCCCCTCACGGTCTACATGCATGCGCTCGGCGGGACCGGGATGACCGCTTACGGCGGCCTGCTGGAAGTTGGCAGGCTGGCGGAGGGGGAGCAGGTGTTCGTCTCCACCGCCGCCGGCGCGGTGGGCTCGGTCGCGGCGCAGATCGCCAAGATAAAGGGATGCACCGTGGTCGGCTCGACCGGGTCAGACGCCAAGGCGGCCTGGCTGCGCGACGAGGCGAAGCTCGACGCGGTGATCAACTACAAGACCCAGCCGCTGCGAGCTGCCCTGACCGCGGCGACGCCCAAGGGGATCGACGTCTATTTCGAGAATGTCGGCGGCGCGCATCTCGACGCGGCCCTGACACGAATGAATGTCAACGGGCGGATTCCGGTGTGCGGGATGATCTCCACCTACAACGGCGGCGGTGAGAGCGTGAGCGGCCTCTTCAACCTGATCTACCGCAGGGTGACCATGCAGGGCTTCGTCGGCGGCGATTTCCCTCACCTGCGGGAGGCCTTCGTCGCCGACATGACCTCCTGGCTGAAGGACGGCCGGATCAAATATCAGGAAACGATCCTCGATGGTTTCGAACGCGCTCCAGAGGGCCTGATCGGCCTCTTCGAGGGCCGCAACGCCGGCAAGATGCTGATCCGCATCGCCGAATAGGCCGGAGCGCCGGCCGCGATGGCGCCTACAGCTGCGCCGTGCGCAGCCGCAGGGCGTTGGCGATCACCGACACCGAGCTGAGCGACATCGCCAGGGCGGCGATCATCGGGCTGAGCAGAATGCCGAACGCCGGGTAGAGCACGCCGGCGGCGATGGGCACGCCGATGGTGTTGTAGGCGAAGGCGAAGATCAGGTTCTGTCTGATGTTCCGCATCGTCATTCGGCTCAGGGTCCGGGCCCGGGCGATGCCGGCGAGGTCGCCCTTGAGCAGGGTGATCCCGGCGCTCTGGATGGCCACCTCCGTGCCGGTTCCCATCGCGATGCCGACGTCGGCCGCCGCCAGCGCCGGCGCGTCGTTGACCCCGTCCCCGGCCATGGCGACGATCCGCCCCTCGCCTTTCAGCGTCTGGACGATGCGCTGCTTGTCCTGCGGCAGCACCTCGGCGTGGACCTCGTCGATCCCGAGACGGTCGCCCACGACCTTGGCAGTCGCCGCGTGATCGCCGGTGAGCATCACGATCCTCACCCGGTCCGCGCGAAGCTTCTTGAGCGCCGGCCCCGTGCTCGCCTTGATCGGATCGGCGATCGCGATCACCGCGCCCGCCAAGCCGTCGACCGCCAGGAAGAGCGCCGTCGCGCCGTCTTGGCGCGCGACATTCGCCTTGGCCGCCACGGTCGAGATATCGATTCCGAGCCCGTCCATGAGCTTCGCATTGCCGAGCGCCACTTCCCGGCCGCCGACCCGGCCGGTGACGCCCTCACCGGTGAGCGACTGGAAACCAATGGCTTCCTCGACGGCGAGCGCCCGCTCCTTCGCCGCGGCGAGGATGGCGGCGGCGAGCGGATGTTCGCTGGATCGCTCGAGGCCGGCGGCGAGCCGCAACGCTTCGTCCTCTGGCAGGTCTGCCGCGGGGATGATCAAAGTCACTTTCGGCCGCCCTTCGGTGAGCGTCCCGGTCTTGTCGATGACCAGGGTGTCGACCTTCTCCAGCCGCTCCAGCGCCTCGGCCGATTTGATCAGCACCCCGGCGCCCGCCCCCTTGCCCACCGCGACGCCGATGCTCATCGGCGTCGCCAGGCCGAGCGCGCAGGGGCAGGCGATGATCAGCACCGAAACCGCGGCGATCAGGCCATAGGCCAGAGCCGGCGGCGGGCCCCAGATCGCCCATGCGGCGAAGGCGATGGCGGCGACCGCCAGCACGCCTGGCACGAACCAGCCGGCGGCGAGGTCCGCCATCCGCTGGATCGGCGCGCGGCTGCGCTGCGCCTCGGCGACCATGGCGACGATCCGCGCCAGCACCGTCCCGGCGCCGACCGTGTCGGCGCGCATGACGAGCGCTCCGACGCCATTGACCGTGCCGCCGATCAGTTTGTCGCCGCTCGCCTTGACAACGGGCATGGATTCGCCGGTGACCATGGATTCATCGACCGCGCTCGTTCCCTCCAGCACCGCGCCATCCACCGGCACCCCGTCGCCGGGCCGCACCCTGAGGCGATCGCCGATGCGGAGCTGTTCGAGTGCGACCTCATCGTCGTCCCCGCCCTCCACCAGTCGCCGGGCGGTCTTGGGGGCGAGGTTGAGCAGGGCGCGCAACGCCCCGCCGGTCTGCTCGCGCGCCCTCAGCTCGAGCACCTGGCCGAACAGCACCAGGACGGTGATCACCGCCGCCGGTTCGAAATAGACCGCGACGGTTCCGCCCATGCCGCGAAACCCGGCCGGGAAGACCGCTGGGGCGAACAGGGCGACGAGACTGTAGAGGTAGGCGGCGCCGGTTCCCAATGCGATCAGGCTGAACATGTTCAGCCTGCGGTTCACCACCGAGGCCCAGCCGCGCTTAAAGAACGGCAGACCCGCCCAGAGCACGACAGGGCTCGCCAGGGCGAACTCGATCCATCCCACCAACGCCGGCGGTACGAGACGGTGCAGAGCCAGTCCGGGGAAGTGGCCGCCCATCTCCAAGGCAAAGACCGGCGCCGTGAGCGCCGCGCCGACCCAGAAGCGCCGGCTCATGTCAGCCAGTTCGCGGTTGGGACCCACCTGGGCGCTCACCGTCACCGGCTCGAGCGCCA
This sequence comes from Caulobacteraceae bacterium, assembly GCA_036511715.1. Lineage (GTDB taxonomy): Bacteria > Pseudomonadota > Alphaproteobacteria > Caulobacterales > Caulobacteraceae > Acaudatibacter. The sequence continues at coordinate 15,988 of DATCBS010000010.1, read as the reverse complement.
TGCCGCAGATCGGGCAGGCGCCTGGACCGACCTGGCGGATCTGCGGGTGCATGGGACAGGTGTAGATCGCATCCGGCGGAGCGGCCGGCGGCGGTTCCTCCTTGTGCAGATACCGCTGCGGATCGGCTGCGAACTTCGCTCGGCAGCCGGCCGAGCAGAAGTGAAAGACTTGGCCTTCATGAACTGCGGAGTGCGGCGAGGAGGTCGGATCCACCTGCATGCCGCACACCGGATCCAGGACCTTGCCCCTTGGGGCCTGAGATGAATGATGGTCTTCGCCGCTCATGGCGTCCCCAGGAGACACGCTTGCAAGCGCGCAAGCCAGGAAAGAAGCATACATGCGCCGTCGACCGAGACCCCGCTGCGTGTTGAAAGCTGGCGGCTTTCGTGCGAAGTGCGAGTCGGGGATCGCGATGATATCGCTTCGGCAAGCGGGGGAAGCCGTGGGTGTTTTCTATTCGGGGCCGATGGCGGGTCTATGGTCTGGGCCTCGGAGAGCGATCGCGTGCGCGACAGCGCTTGCAGGGGCCTCGTTGCTCTTTGCGGCCCCCGCCGGCGCCCATGGCGTCGCGGGCAACCGGCTGTTTCCCGCCACCCTCGCTATCGACGACCCGGCTGTCGGCGATGAGCTGACGCTTCCGTCGGTCGCGGTCTTCCCCACCGGAGATGATCCGGCGGCGACCGAGACCGACATCTCCGGCGAATTCGACAAGCGGATCACCAAGCAGTTTCATATCTCGGTAGGTGAAACCTGGACCCACCTGAGCGAGCCCGACGGCCCCCCCCAAAGCGGCTTCCAGAACTTCGACACAGGGCTCAAATATCAGTTCGTGACCAGCGAAGAACACGAGGCGATCGTCTCCGCTGGACTGCATGTGGAGTGGGGCGGGACGGGATCCTCAGCCGTCGGCGCCGATAAAATCACGACAGTGACGCCGACAATCTATTTCGGCAAAGGCCTGGGCGACTTGCCGGAGAGCGCGTCATGGGCGCGCCCGCTCGCCGTCACCGGCGTCGTCGCCTACGCGATTCCGACGAAGGGGGACGGTTCGCGCATTCTGCGCTCAGGCTTCACCGTCCAGTACAGTCTTCCCTACCTGACCCAGCACGTCCGCGACACTGACTGGCCTGACTTCTTCAAACATCTCATTCCCCTGGTCGAGGTCGCCCTCAATACTCCCGTGACCAACGCTCAGGGCGCGCCCACCACCGGAACAGTGAACCCGGGCGTGATCTGGACAGGGCAGCATTTCCAGGTCGGGGTGGAGGCCATCGTGCCAATCAACAGAGTCAGCGGCAAGGGCGTCGGCGGCGTCGCCAGTCTAGACTTCTTCCTGGACGACCTGCTCCCACACTCGATCGGAAAGCCAATATGGTGACCCATGCAGCCCTTCGTCTCATCGCCTTCCTGGGCGGTGTAGCCATAGCGGTTGGCGGCGCTTCGGGGGCGAGCGCGCACGCCTTCATGCTGAAGGCGAACCCGCGTGTGGGTTCGCAGGTGGCCGCATCGCCATCCGAAGTGCGTATGTGGTTCAGCGAAAAACTGGAGCCCAGGTTCACCAGCGTCACGATCTCAGGTGCGGCCGACCAGCCGATGCACGAGGGGACCATGCGGGTCGAGGGGCCGGACCAGCAACAATTGGTGCTGCCCATCCCCGCCGCTCTCGCGCCGGGAAAATACCATGTTCGCTGGAAGGTGGTGTCCGCCGATAGCCACGCGACGAAGGGCGACTTCACCTTCTCGGTCGGGCGGTAACCGAATGCGACGTTCCGTACTACGGGGCTAGGTTTGCATTGACAGAACCTGTCCGTAGGCCGCTTCGAGACGTTGAGCGGCCAAGGGCCGCTAGAACCAGGTGCGGACGCCCGCCGTGAATCGGACCTGGGACGCATTCTCGCGCGCGCTCCTGGCGAAGTCGGCCGTACGCCCGAACTTCTGCTCATAGGTGAAGCCGATATAGGGCGCGAATTTGCGGACGATCTCGTAACGCAGGCGCAGCCCCGCATCGAGATCGGAAAGTCCCGAGCCGACAAGCCGGGCCGGATCGTCCTTGGAATAGAGGTTCACCTCCGCCTCGGGCTGCAGGATCAGCCGGTTGGTCAGGAGCTGGTCATAGGAGGCCATGAGCTTCGTCGCGAACCGGCCGCGATCGGCGGCGTAGGCGGTGGCCGAGACCTTGATGAACCGTGGCGCGAGGCCTTCGATACCGAGCGCCGCCCACCCTCGGCCAGGAAGGGAATCGAGATCGTACCGGGCACCCGCCTGGACGTCGAAATAAGTCGAGATCGGCTTGCTGACATAGAGCTCGGTCTGGCCGTCGCTGACCCGGCCGTGCGAGACCTCGCCCTCGCTCTTGAGCCACAGTCGCCACTCGTCTGGTCCCGCCCAGGCTTCGCCATCCCAACGCAGGGAAGAGTCGCCGCTATCTGCGAAACGACCTTCGAATTGGTCGAGAAGACCATGAATCCACACATGTTCATTACCAATCGGAGAACCGAAAGGGGCGGGATTGTCGGTCGCGGCCGCGACCGCCTGGGCCGATGCCGTCCCGGCAAACAGAGCGACAGACACGATGGCGACCACCGCGAGGCCTTTGGGTCCGCCACTGCTCACGCCACGTGCACCGTGCGGAACATCCCACTCTCCATGTGGTAGAGCAGATGGCAGTGGAACGCCCAGCGCCCGGGCGTGTCGGCGGTGAAAACAAAGCCGACCCGCTCGCCCGGCTTAACATTGACCGTGTGTTTGAGCGGCAGTCGGCCGGTCTGGCCATTTTCCAGGGAAAACAGAAATCCATGCAGGTGGATCGGATGTTCCATCATCGTGTCGTTGATCAGAACGAACCGAACCCGCTCGCCGAGCTTCACCTCGATCGCTGAAGCCTGAGAAAATTTCTTGCCATCGAATCCCCAGGTGTAACGCTCCATGTTGCCGGTCAGGTGGAACTCGAGCTCACGAGTGACGGGATTTGTGACTGGATCCGGCGAGAGAGCCGCCAGGTCGGTGTAGACCAGGACTCGGCGGTCGCTGGCGTCCAGTCCGGCGCCGGCTTCGCCCTGCCGACCCTTGGTCGCCATGGCCACGTTGTCGACGTTGGGTTTGCCGGCCAGGGTCTTGGGATCCACCCCGTCGGCGTTGTTCGCCGCCGGCGTCTTGGCCGCGGCCATGGGCGCGGCGGCCCCGGGATTGGCGCCCTTCGTGTCCATCCCGGGCATCGCGGCCATGGACTGTGCGCCGCCGCCACTGTTCATCCCCGCCATTCCCGCCATCCCCATGTCGGTCATCGTCCGCATCGGTCTGGGGTCCATCGGAGGAACAGCGGCGGTGAGACCCAGGCGTGGCGTGAGGGTCGCCCGCGCATAACCGGTGCGATCCTCCGCTTGGACGAAGATCGTGTAGGCGCGTTCCGCCTTGGGTTCGACGATGATGTCATAGGTTTCCGCGACGCCGATGCGGAACTCCTCGACCATCACCGGATCGACATCGCTTCCGTCCGCCGCCACCACGTTGAGAAACAGACCCGGGATCCGGACATCGAACGTCGACATCGAGGAGCCGTTGATGAAGCGCAGCCGGATGCGCTCGCCGGGTGTGAACAGCCCGGTCCAGTTGGCCGCCGGAGACTGACCGTTGACCAGGAAGCTGTAGGTCGCGCCGGTCACGTCCATGATGTCGGTCGGGCTCATCCGCATCTTGGCCCACATGCTCCAGTCGGCCCAGGTGGCGGCGAAGCCCTTGTGTTTCACGTCGTCGGCGAAGGTCCCCAGGGTACGCTGATGAAAATTGTAATATTCGCCTTGTTCTTTCAGATTGCCGATGACCGTCATCGGGTCTTCGTCGGTCCAGTCAGATAACAGGACAACGTATTCGCGGTCGTAGGCGTAGGGAGCTTGATTGTTCGGATCTATGATGATCGCGCCGAAGAGCCCGGTCTGTAGCTGCATCCCCGAGTGGCTGTGATACCAATAGGTTCCGCTCTGGACGATCGGGAAGCGGTAGGTGAAGGTCTCGCCCGGCATGATGCCTTTGAAGGTGAGCCCCGGCGTCCCATCCATGGCGTTGGGGATCCTGAATCCATGCCAGTGGATCGATGTCGGCTCGGTGAGATGATTGGTGACGTCGATCCTCACCGCATCGCCCTGGCGGAATCGCAAGGTCGGGCCAGGAACCGAGCCGTTCACCGCCGTCGCCATTCGTGACCGCCCGGTGATGTTGATCGGCCGCGCGGCGACGGCGAGACTGAACCTGTCGCCGCTGAGCCTGGTCGGACTCCTTCCGGCGCCTTGAGGCCAGGCCCAGACCGGCGCCCCGATGGCGGTCGCCGCGCCGACGCCAGCGAGGCCCTGAACAAAACGCCGGCGCGAGGTCGCGGCGCTCTGCTCGCGCGCAAACAGATCGGGACGAACTAACGACATCACATCGGGACCAAGAGCGGGGGAGATTGCGGCGAGGCGGACCGCCTGTCGTGGAGATACGCGCGATGGGCGTCTACCCCTCGCCGCCGCCCTCGCCGATGAATTCGGAGAGACGTTTCCTGGCCCTATGGAGCCGCATCTCCACCGCCTTGGGACTGAGGTGAAGCGCCCACGCCGCCTCCTGATGGCTAAGGCCGCCGACCGTGGTGAGAAGCAGCGGCTCCTTGTACTTCGGCGGCAATTTGGCGATGGCCAGATCGAGGCGGTCGCCACGGTCCTGAAATTCGGGAGCGCTGGGTTGGACCGGCTCGGCGGCGAAGGCGCGCAGAAAAAACCTGCGTGTCGAGGCCCGGCGGGAGAAATCCCGGCACTTGTTGATGGCGATGGCCTTGATCCAGGTTGCGAACGAGCGATCGGGATCAAACCTGCCGATGGCGCGCCAGGCTGAGATGAAGGTTTCCTGGGTGAGGTCATAGGCATCGTCGGAATCGCCGGCATATCGGCGGGCAAGCCGGTAGATCTGGGCCTTGTGAGCCCGCATGAGCTTCTCGAAAGCTGCTCGATCACCCAGCTTCGCGAGCCGTGCGAGCCCGCCGTCAGGTTCACCGTCGATGGTCATCCGGCGCCAGCGATTGCTCGACGGTCTGGTCGAACCGCGCGGCCTGCGCCGGATCGAGCACGGCGCGCATGGTCATGACGTGGATGATCGTCTGCTTCTGGAGTTCCCCCATCGCCGCATGGAATCTTTCGACCGCGCGTTCGGCGGCCGGACCGTAAGCGTGTTCCGTGCCGATGGCCGAAGCGAGATCACGGTTGGCGGCGCGCATCTCGGTCTCCAGCGAGCGGTGGCGAACCGCAAAATCGGCCTCCAACCTGGCGATCCGGCGGTGCTGTTCGGTCGTGAGGTCGAGGTCCCGGTGCAGCACTTGATCGAGGCCGGGACCAGCCTGCCGCTCCCTCAGGCCGTAGTGCACCCCGATCCACCCGCCAAAGGCGCCGGCGAGAATGGTCAGGAGCAGAATTCCGACCGTCAGGCCGATCCATCGACTCACCGGGGCTCCCCCGCGAGCCGGGTCGAGGGCGCCAGAGCCATCTGTGGTGAAAAAACTCCCAGGCCGGCCGCGTCCACCGAGTTCTGCGCCTTCATGACGCCCCATGAGAGGCCGGCCATCAGGGCGAGCGCCAGAGTCCCGGTCTGAAGCGCTCCGACGGTGACAAGTCGGCGCTCGGACCGGGCCCGCCGATCCACGGCCTTCCAGACGTCGGCTTCGAGCCCGGCGAGGGATCGTTCCTCCGAACCTCTCGAGCCGAGCTTGAAATCGAAGTCGGCCATGGCGCCCTCCGTCCCCTTCTTGGGGTGATCGCTATAGTTACGCGCAAATCTCGCCAAACCCTCTTGCGAGGGTTGGGAGGGCGGGGCGCGTATTCCGGAAGGGTGGCGGACAGCCGGCTGACAGGGGTGGGGTTCAAGTGAGGGGCGACAGATTCCTTGATCTTCGTCGCCACCTGCCAAGCGCGGCCTTCGTGGCGGTGGCCGCGCTCATCCTTGCTGGCTTCGCGGGCATTTTCATCTTCGCGGGGGTGTACAACATCGGGGCCGACGCCCCCCACACGACGCCCGTCTATATGATGCTGGAGGAGCTCCGCGACCGCTCCATCGCCATTCGCGCGCGGGGGATCATCGCGCCGCGGGATCTCCGTGATCCAAAACGCATCGCCGCGGGCGCGGGCCTCTATGCGGAAATGTGCACCGGCTGCCACCTGGCGCCTGGCATGGCGAAATCCGAGATGAGCCAGGGTCTCTACCCGCCGGCTCCCGAACTCGCCCGTGGCGTCGACCATACTCCGACCGAGGAATTCTGGGTCATCAAGCATGGCGTCAAGCTGTCGGCCATGCCGGCCTGGGGCCGCACCCACAACGACACCTTGATATGGGACATGGTCGCGTTTCTTCAGACGCTCCACTCGCTGACGCCGGTTCAGTACCAAGCGATCGTGAAGACCGCCCCTGAGGACCATGACGAAATGATGCGCCACGCCGACACGATGCCTGCAATGGATATGAGCGTCGGTGGCGGCGGGAAGAAGTGAAATTCCGACCAAGCGGCTCCGGCCCCGGGCGTTCGCTTGGGGGTTGTGATCGACCGGTGCGCACTGCGCCTGACCATGTGGCCAAACGTCCGACGCCGATGCGCCGGCGATGTTGTCCCGAAAGGGCGTCGGGCAGACACTGCTGTCGGCGCGAAGCGCCGCGGTGAACGCGCCCCGCCGGCTATACAATAGGCTGCTCCTGCTTCATGATCCCGCCCGGGGGAGTATGATCACCATGGCTGCGGCAATGGCTACCGTGACCAGGACGAGCCGGAGAGTCGTGGACCATGGGGTCTCGCCGGTGGATTGTCGGGTCCGGTCGAGCAGATGAACGCCCCCTGCATCGTTGATCGAGGACAGGGAATGAAAGAGCGACTCACGATCGCCCTATTGGGCGCAGCGGGCCTCAGCTTGAGCCTGGCCGCCCCGGCTGCCGCCCACAGCGAGCTGGAATCCGCGAAGCCTGCCGCTCACAGCGCTGGGCGCGCGCCAACTGAAATTCGCCTGAAGTTCGGCGAGGGCCTGGTCGGCAAACTCTGTCGCATCGAACTCAGCAGTCCTGGCGGCCGCCCCGTTCCGATGGGCCCCGTCGTGCTGAGCCCGGACCACAAGGTCCTGAGCGTCTCGGTCAAGGCCGTGCTGGCGCCCGGCCGGTACAAGGTGAAATGGCGCGTTGTCTCGGAGGACACCCATCGCGCCGCCGGCGCTTACGAGTTCATCGTCAAATGAACATCGCCCTCGCACTTTCCGGCGCCAGGCTCTTGCATTACGCGGCGGTGTTGGTGTTGGCCGGAGCCGCCTGGTTTCCCTTCTACACCTTCCGCAAGGGCGAAACCTGGCCGCCGGGGTATCGGCGCTCCCACGACCGCCTCCTCCTGCTCGCCACCCTGCTGTCGTTGATCGGCGGCGTCTTGTGGCTGGCCCTCACCGCTGCGACCATGAACGACGACCCGGCCGCCGCGTTCAGCGTCGACGCGATAAGATCGGTCATCACCGGCACGGATTTCGGCAAGCTGTGGGCCATACGGCTGGTGCTGAACGCCCTACTGCTCCTTGCGGTCCCTTTCTTCGGCGGCGGTCGGGCGTTCGCGGTGTTCGCCACGCTTCTGGCGCTCAGCATCGCGGGCACCGGCCACACCCAGACCGAGGAGGGTGTGACGCGCCTCGTGCACGTAATCGCCGACGCGCTTCACCTCCTGGGCGCGGCCGTGTGGCTCGGCGGCCTGGCCGGCCTGGGATGGATGGTCGGACACGATTCCCACTCGCCGGAGACCGAGTCCGCGCTCGTACGTTTTGGCTCTGTCGGAATGTTCGCCGTCGCCGCTCTTGTCGCCAGCGGTCTCATCAACACCTATCTCCTGGTGCAAATTCCGTCCCGTCTGATCACGACGCGGTACGGCATTCTGCTCGACCTGAAGCTGGCGGCCTTCCTTGGCATGTTCGGCCTTGCCTGTCTCAACCACTATCACGACGTCCCTAAACTCGACACCGAGAGCACGCGCGCGGGCGCGCTGCATCTTCTGAAGCGGCACATCCTTCTGGAGCAGGTTCTGGCTGCTGTCGTGATCCTGATGGTCGCCATCCTTGGGGCGATGGACCCGGGCGAGCCGATGTGGCAGTCCGGGACTCCGGCGCAAACAGCATCCCAATGATGGCGTCATGATCGGGGCAAGCGGCGCTCGGACAGGATCGACCGCCGCCGCTGTAGAAGATGCGACTTAGGAGTTGATGATGCGCCGCGGTCGGCGCCGACCGAGACCAAGGTGCGCTCTACCTCGGGCTTGGCGTAGACGGTTCCTGGGCCCGGCCGCCTGCTCGCTGCTCGCCGGCTGCGTCGTCGGCCCGAATTTCCGCCCGCCGCCGGCGCCCACTGTTACGCGCTACACGCGGCAGGAAATGCCTCGCAGCACCGTCGCGACCCCGGTCGCCGGCGGCCAGGCGCAAAGGTTCGTCCCCGGCGCCGACGTGCCTGGCCGGTGGTGGGAGCTTTTCGGCTCGCCGCAGATCGACGCTCTGGTCGAGCGCGCGCTGAGGGCAAATCCTGACCTCCAGACTGCCCAGGCCGCCCTGAGGGTCGCGCGAGAGAATTTCCTGGCCCAACGCGGCGCGCTCTACCCGCAGGTGACGGCGGGTCTCACCACCAGTCGCAACAAGAATTCAGCGGCCGTCGCCCCGCCGCTCGCTTCCAACGCGGAGTACTACGGCCTGAGCACGGCGCAGGTGAGCGTCAGCTATACGCCCGACGTGTTCGGCGCCGTCCGCCGTCAGATCGAAAACGCCTCCGCTCTCGAAGACGATCAGCGCTACCAGCTCGAGGCCGCCTATCTCACCTTGACCACCAACGTAGTCGTCGCGGCGCTGCAGGAGGCCTCGCTGCGCGGACAGATCAGCGCGACCGAGAGGTCGATCGCGATCGACGAGGAGATCGTCGCCGGTTTCGAACGTGAGCGGCGGTTCGGCCAGGCCGCCCTCGGCGATGTCGTCACCCAGCAGGCCGCGCTCGCCCAGGCGCGGGTGCTCCTGCCCCCATTGCAGAAACAACTGGCCCAGCAACAGGATTTGCTGGCCGCGCTGACTGGGGGCGTTCCGAGCGAGACGCCCGCCGATTCGATACGCATGGAAGGCCTGCGGCTGCCCACCGACCTTCCGCTCAGCCTGCCGTCCAAACTCGTCGAACAGCGGCCCGACGTGCGCGCCGCCGAAGCCAATCTGCACGCCGCCAGCGCCCTCATCGGCGTCGCCAAGGCGAACCGTCTGCCCAGCTTTCCCCTGACGGCGGCGCTGGGAAGTCAATCGCCCGACATCCCTGGGCTGCTGTCCACCGACAACAGCTTCTGGACCGTGGCGGCGGGGGTGTCACAGCCGGTCTTTGCAGGCGGTTCCCTGTTGCACAGGGAGCGCGGCGCGATAGCGGCCTACGATCAGGCCGCCGCCCAGTACCGCAGCACGGTCCATGTCGCGCTGCAGAACGTCGCCGACACCCTGCAGGCTTTGGATATCGACGCCAAGGCGCTCCGGGTCTCGGCCCAGGCGCAGGAGGCGGCGGCCAGGAGCCTGGCCATCGCCCGCCAGGAATTCCAGATGGGCGAGCTCAATTCCTTGGCCATGCTGAATGCTGAACAGACCAACCAGCTCGCGGTCGCCGCTCTTGTCCAGGCCCAGGCGGCTCGCTACTCCGATACCGTCGCCCTGTTCCAGTCCCTTGGCGGCGGCTGGTGGAATCGCGGCGACGTGGTGGCAGTAGGGGAAAAGTGAAGCCGTGGGTCGATGGGCCCTATTCTGGAACGGCCCTCGGTCGCCAGAAATGGGTCACCAGGCTGGGGGAAACGAACAACCCGACCAAGGTCGAGGTCAGCAGCCCGCCCAGAATGACGAACACCATCGGCCCAAGGATCTCGTGCCCCGGTTGGCCGGCCTGGATGGCCAGCGGCGCCAGCCCGGCTGCGATCAGCAGGGCGCTGACCACGATCGGCCACAGCCGCTGGCGCGCGGCCAGGCGAACTGTCGCGGCGGACCATGGCCGATGTTTCTCCAAGATCAGATCCTCGACCCTGGAGAGCAGCAGGATTGCATGCCGGGTCGAGAGTCCGAGAAGGGTGATGAAGCCGATGAAAGCGCCGAGCGAGAGCACCCCGCCCGTCAGCGCCACCGCCGCCACCCCGCCGAAAAACGCGAACACCGTGGAAATCAGGATGATCGCGCTGGCGCGCACATTGCCGAACGCAACGAGCAGTACCGCGAAGATGCCGCATCCCGCGAGCGCGACATTGACGAGCACCTTGAACCGGGCGTCGCCGCCCTGATCGAGGTTCACGAATTCCAGATAGGCGCCGGGCGGCAAGGCGACTGCCTTGGCGACTTTCGCTTGCGCGCGGTGAATGAATTCGTCGACCTCGCCGGAGGGGTTGGCGTAGACCACCTGACGGCGCAGGCCGCCGTCATGTTCGATATCGGTCCGGCCATCGGTCAGATAGACGTTGGCGACCGTTTTCAGGGGCGCCGAAACTCCTGAACTGGAACGCAGAAGAAGATCGCCCACCCCTTCGGGATCCTGCCGCAAGCCCGCCTCGGCGGTGACCGCGACATCGACGGCGCGGCCGTTCTCATAGATTTTCGCCGCCGGCCTGCCTTCGAAGGCCGTCTGGATGATGTTGAGGACATCGGCGGCGGAGAGGCCATAGATGGCGAGGCGCTGGAAGTTCAGGTCGGCGCGCATCACCGGCGCCACCGGCGAGGCCCCGGCCGTCACCCCGCGCACACCGCCCATGGAGCGCAGGACCGACGCCACCTTTGCGGCGGTCTGGTCGATGGCGTCGAGATCGTCGCCATAGACCCGCACCAGCATCCGGTCGTTTTCGGTTGGTCTCAGCGCCGGCACGGCCAGACTCGAAAAGACGCTGGCGTGCAGGCCAGGGTAGGCCGCGATCTTCGCCTGCACTTGCCGCTCGACGCTCTCCTGCGCTCCGGAGGCGAGTCCCCGCTTGAGGACGATGTCGAACTGCGCGTGATCCGGTCCGGTCGCCTCGACGCCGCCATCGGCGCGGCCGATCTGTTGGGAGACCTCGGCGATGTTGGGATTGGCCATCAGATCACGGCTGATCCGCGCCCCGAAATCGCGCATCGCGGCCATCGAGGTCGCCGCCGGCGCATCGATCTCCGCGGTCAGATGGCCGTCATGGAATTTCGGCAGGAACTGGGTCTTGAAGGTGGTGAACACGGCCACCGCGAGCACCACCGCCAGTACCGATCCGGCGAGCACCAGCCCCGGCGCGGCGCCGATCCGCGCCAGCAGCCCGTCGTAGCCGGTCTTCAGGCGGTGCAGGATCGGCGGGTCGGCGGTCGGCTTGATGTGCTGAAGGAAGATCAGCGCCAGGGCCGGGGTGACGCTGATCGCGACCACCACCGAAGCCAGGGAGGCCACGATGATCGAGACCGCCAGCGGTCGCAGGAATGCGCCCTGGACGCCGCCCATGAGCACGACCGGCAGTAGTCCCACGGCGATGACCAGCGTGGCGTAGATCACCGGCGCCCGGACCTCGAGGGAAGCCATCAGCACCCCGTGCGCCCGGGAGGTGTGATGAATTTCGGCGTCGCGCAGATGCCGAAGGACATTTTCGACGTCGATCACCGCGTCGTCAACGATCAGGCCGAGCGCCACCGCCATGCCCCCCAACGTCATTGTGTTGAGGGTCCAGCCCAGCGCTTCGAGCACGACCACCGTCGCGAGGATGGAAAGCGGGATGCTCACCAGGGAGATCAGGGCAGCCCGCCAGTCCCGCAGGAAGAGGATCAGGAGGATCGTGATCAGCAAGGCGCCGACGACAAGGTCCCAGGCGATCTGCCGCAGTGAGGTGCTGATGAAGTTGGCTGGACGGTCCAGATCGCCGTGGACGGTTACTCCCTGCCGCTCGAGCGCGGGCGTCAGCGTCGCGAAGGTCCGTTCGACAGCGCGGGTCGTGTCGAGCGTGTTTCCGCCGAACTGCCCGACAATGCTGATCACCACGGCGGGTTTGCCCATGATCATGGCGTCACCGAACGCCGGGGCGGGCGCTTCGACGACATCGGCCACGTCGCTGATCCGGACCGGCGCGGAGCCGACGATCTGGATCTGTCCGGCGGCGATGTCTTCCTTGGTGAGAGCCTGGCCGTGCGGCTCGATCGCAACGCGCTGCTGCGGCGTGTCGATGAACCCGGCGCCGGTGACGCTCGTCGCCGCGCGGACGGCATTGTAGATATCGGCGTAGCCCAGATCGCTGTCCGAAAGATCGCCGCTGCGCGCCTTGACTTCGAACCGCCTGACCTCGCCGCCGAACACCTTGACGTTGGCGACCCCGGGAATCGACAGCAGGCGCGGCCGCACCGTCCACTGAACGATCTCGCGAAGCGCCATCGGAGTGACGCGGTCGCTGGTGAAGCCGACCTTCAGGATCTCATCGGTGCTGGAGGTCAGCGGAGAGAGCCGCGGCGCGCCAACGCCGCTCGGCAGCGCGCCGGCGGCCTGGACCATGCTCTCGGAGATCGCCTGGCGAACCCGGTTTGGGTCCACGCCGGCCTGGAAGTCCACGCCAATCACCGAAAGCCCCTGGATGGACTGCGAATGCACGGCGGCGATCCCGCGCGCGCCGATCAGGGCGTTCTCGATAGGACGGGTGACGAGCTGCTCGACCTGCTCGGCGACCATGCCGGGCGCATCGGTCTCGATCGAGGCCTGGGCGGGCGCGAGGCTCGGGAACGACGCCAGTTTTTCGCCGCGCACCATCAAGACGCCGTAGACGATGAACACCACGCAAGCCGCGGCGACCCGTCGCGAGAAACGCAGCGACCCGCGGATGATCGCTGAGAGCACTCCTTACCTCACCGCACCCGAAGCCTGGGCGAGTTCCGCCGCGAAAAGGCCAGCGGCGCCCTCGACCACCACCTGTTCGCCCGGTGAGAAGCCGGCGGGGACGAACATCCCCGCCTCTTGCGGTACTCCCTTTTCGACCAGGCGCCGCTCGAACCTGGCGCCGTGCATCACATAGGCCCAGGTGGCGCCTCGATAGCGGATGAGCGCGTCGCGCTTGAGAATGACGCCCGCCTGAGGGCTGCCGGTCGGGATGTGGGCGCTCTGGGTGAGGCCGATCGACAGCAGTATGGCCATCGGTCCGGTGACCTCGACGATCAGGCCGGAGGACTGCAGTCGCGGCTCCGAGGTGCGCGCCGGGCCGAGCACGATCCCCGAGGCGTGGCTGTCCTCGCCGATGTCGATCTTGACTGTCCGCGCGCCTTCCTGGCCCGCGTTGGAGGGCGTGTCGACATGCACCAGCGCCGCTGATCCGACTGAGAGCGCCTTGACGAGCCGCGCCCTCTGGGCGTCCGAGAGCCTGGCTATTCCCGGCCCCCACTCCTGCCCCAGGCGCCGACGCAGGAAGGCCACATGGATCGCGTCCGATCGCGCCGCCGCCACCGCCGCCTGGGTGTCCTTGAGCGCGATCAGCCCCCCCGCCGCGTTGAGCGCCTGGGACCTCTTCGCCTCGGCGCTGGACGCCGCCGCCGCGGCCACGGCGGTCATCAGGTCGGAATCGAGCTGCGCCAGCGGGCCGGGATCGAGCACCTTGGCGAAGGCGTCGACTTCGCTCCTGCTCCGCTCGGCGGTAAGCGCCGCAGTCTTTACGCCAAGGCGATGCTGCAGCGCGAGGCCCGCATCGACCCAGCCCCCGGTGGTCGTCGACCACGCATGGCCGGCGATTGAAAGCGCCGCGGCCAGGGCCGGCCACACGCGCGCGCTCGGCCAAGTGATGCCCTTTGAGGTCATCATCCCCCTCGCCCTCCGGCCGCGTCGGTCATCCGCAATCCAAGCGAAGGCGCGCATCGCCTGGAAAGCCCGTCTGCGTAACGGTGTGTAGAGTTCCGACCAGGATTCGGCAACGGAACCGAACGCCAAGAGATCGCGGCCGACAACACCAGGTGATCACCAGGCGCGCCACCCCTTCGCCTGCAGCCAAGGGGCCAGGTGGTCCTTGTCATCGTCCAGATCAGTTCCGGGCACGACGAGCATCTCCTTGGCGTCCGGCCGCACGACGTAGATCGGATCGTAGGAGCCGTAGCGGGGCGCGGGATGATACTTGTGGCGGCGCACCAGCAGGTAGCCGCGCAGAGGTCCGGTGCGAATCAGGGCGACCACGCCGCCGTCGATCACGAACCTCTCGGCCCCCGTCGCGACGTTCACTTGGTGGACGGCCGGCGAGGTCGCCCAGGCGTCGGCCGAGACGTAGATGAAGTGACCATCCAGAGAGAACAGCGGGTGATGGAAGGACGCCAGATTCGCCTTCACGTCGTCGGAACGGCGCGAGGCGAGCAGACGCCGCAGTTTGCCGCTCGGTCCATCCGCCAGCCAGAGCGATGTCGGCGGGTTTTCGTCGGAGGCGGCGGCGCTGTCGGCGCGGATGAAGGCCACGGTGCGTCCATCCGGCGACAGGACCGGCTCGCTGAACTCCGCGCCCCGCGCCAAGGATCGCGCGACGCCGGCGCCGTCGCGATATTCGATGGCGCCGGCCTGTTCGCTGACACTCGGCGCTCCGGCCATCGCCGAACCGGCCGACGCCACGGCCAGAAAGAGTGCAGAGAATGCTCCGCGCATGTTATCCCCCGAAAATCGACCGTGCTCGAATGGTCGCCATCGCCAATCGATTGTCAAAGCAACTACGGGCCCGACACCGCGTCGGCCCCCTCGCGCTCGCCAGAGGGCTTGGGCCGACTCGCGCGTAGTGTGATGGATAGATGGACTGCGGCGGTCGGCCAATCCGCAGCCGCCAGCCGAAGGAGTCGCTCGTGAGACCGCACCTGCCGCTGATGATCCTCATTCTCGCAGCAGCGGGCGGCGCTGTCGCCCAGAACGGCGCCGCCATGGCCGGAATGTCGATGTCCTCGAGTGACAGTGGCGCCAAGACCGGTCATGGAATCGGCGTCGTCATGGCGATCGACAAGGCCGCCGGAACCGTGACGATCAAGCACGGTCCCATACCCTCGGCGGGCTGGCCGGCGATGACCATGACCTTCAGGGCCAATCCGACGGCGCTCTTGTCGGCAATGAGCGTCGGTCAGACGATCGCCTTCGACATGAAGGCTGTCGGCATGGCGGCCGAGATCACGAGCATCCGTTCGCCGTCCTGACGCGGCCTGCCGCCTCAGAAGAGCGGAAGCAGCCAGAAGACGAGGCCGACCAGGGCGATGAACGCGCCGCTGAGAACCTCCCCGTAGCGTTCGAGCGGCCCGAGGCTGACCCGCTGAAGGCTGGCGACCGAGGCGACGCACAGGATCACATAGGTCACGATCGTCGCCAGGGCAAAGACCAGCGACATCAGGACGATCAGCCCCGCGCCGTATCGACCGGCGGCGAAGAAGGCGGGGATTCCTTCGACCATCGGCGAGGACCCGAGGATCAACAAAAGCGCGGTGCGTGAGCTCGTCCGCGGACCCGGCGCGTGATGGTGGTGGGCATGATCATTGCCGTGCTCGTGTTCGGTGAACGCCGTCGCGTACTGATGCTCATCCTCGCCGCGGCCGATCTCGAGGGTCAGGGTGAATTCGTGCGGCTCGGGGATCTCGTCCACCGACTCCCAGAAGCCGCCGCGCTTCGCGAAGGCAAAACTCTGCCGCGAGTCATCGCCACGCGTGGTGACGACCGTCGCCCGATTGAACTCGCCGCCGGAGAGTCTGAATCGTGGGGGCGCGCCGGCCTCGTGGATCGAGAGCTCGACCGTCCCGAAGGCGGTTTCGAGCCGCTGAAGTTCGGGACCATGAACCTCTTCCTGGCGGCCAAGCGCTGCGTGGCTGTGACCATGGGCGTGGGAATGGCCGTGGCCGCCGCCGGCTCGATGGATCTCGCGCAGCGCCGAGATCGCGATCCATCCACCGAAGGCCACCAGCGCCAGACTGGTGATCGTATCCACCCATTGTCCGAACCGCTGCGCGACGGCGACCCCCGCGATCCACACCACCA
>DATCBS010000009.1:0-35715 GCA_036511715.1 Caulobacteraceae bacterium | reverse complement strand
AGCGTCACCGGCGCCCTGGACATCACCAACAACGCCTATCTGACGATGCAGGGCGCCATCGCCAACAGCGGCGTGATCTCGCTGCTCAGCATCGGCAACGACACTCGCCTGGTGGTCGGGGCCGCCGGCCTCACCTTGAGCGGCGGCGGTCAGCTCACCCTCACCAACGACAGCAACAACGCCATCATCGGGGCGACCTCGGCCGCCACCTTGACCAACATCGACAACACCATCTCCGGCGCCGGCCAACTCGGTGACGGCCAGCTGACCCTCGTCAACCGCCGCAAAGGGGTCATCGACGCCAACGGCTACAACGGGCTGGTGATCAACGCCGGGGGCTCGACAATCGTCAACGCCGGCCTGATCGAAGCCACCAGCGGCGGCGCGTTGACGATCCAGGACAACATCGACAACACCGGGATTCTGGAGGTCTACAACGCCAACTTCACCGAAAACGGCGCGGTCACCGGCGGCGGTTCAGTCCTGATCGATCAGGGGACCCTGACTTTCACCTCGAGCTTCAACGAAAGAGCGCGCTTCGCCGGGTTCTACGGCTCGCTGCGGTTGGCCCAATCGCAGAGCTACAGCGGCCCGATCTTCGGCTTTTCCACTCACGGAGAAGGCGGCGACGTCCTGGACCTGAGGGACATCGCCTTCGTGGGCTCCAACGAAGCCACCTTCAGCGGAAACCGAGCGCGCGGAACCCTCGTCGTCACCGACGGGACTCACACCGCCAATATCACCCTGATCGGCGACTACGCCTTCTCGACCTTCGTCGCCTTCTCCGACGGCGCGGGCGGAACGAACGTCGAGCTCAGCTTCAACGCGCCGCTCGCCCGTCCCGACGCCTACAAGGTGGGGCTGGGAGGCAGTCTGACCACGACCGCCAAGAACGGAGTTCTGGCCAACGACGTCGATCCCAACGGCCTTGCGCTCACCGCCGCCCTGGTGGTCGGGGGCGGCCCGACGCACGGGACCCTCAGCCTCAACCCCGACGGCTCCTTCACCTACACCCCCTCGGCCGGATTCACCGGAACCGACACCTTTTCCTATACCGCCGGCGACGGCCTGGACTCATCCTCCCCGGCCACCGTCACCCTCACCGTCAAGGCCAGTCCCCCGGTCTCCAACCCCGACTTCTATGGCGACGGCGCCGGACAGGCGCTTACGACAAACGCGGCCAATGGGGTCCTGGCCAACGACAGCGATCCCAATGGGCGCACGCTCACCGCGGCGCTGGCGCGCGGAGGCGGCCCCTCGCACGGAACGCTGACGCTGAACGCCGACGGCTCCTTCACCTATACCCCGACCCTCGGCTTCGCCGGGACGGACACCTTCTCCTACATCGCCAGCGACGGCCTGACTTCCGGGCCGGCCACCCTGGTCACCCTCACGGTGACGGCGAGCCCGCCGACCTCCAATCCCGACAGCTACAAGGACCACGCCGGACGCCACCTCACGACCACCGCCGCCAACGGAGTCCTGGCCAACGACAGCGATCCCAATGGCCTCACACTCACCGCGGCATTGGCGCCCGGCGGCGGTCCGGCCCATGGCGCATTGACGCTGAACGCCGATGGCTCCTTCACCTACACCCCGACTCTCGGCTTCGCTGGGACCGATACCTTCTCCTACATCGCCAGCGACGGTCTGGCTTCGGGACCGGCGACGCTAGTCACCCTCACCGTCGGAGCCAGCACCCCGACGTCGAGCCCCGACAGCTACAACGATCACGCCGGCCGACGTCTGGCGACCACCGCCGCGAACGGCGTCCTGGCCAACGACAGCGACCCCAATGGCCTCACACTCACCGCGGCGCTGGCGCCGCGAGGCGGGCCGGCCCATGGCGCGCTGAAGCTCAATTCCGACGGGTCCTTCAGCTATACGCCGAACCTCGGCTTCGCCGGGACCGACAGCTTCTCCTACATCGCCAGCGACGGCCTCGCTTCCGGCCCGGCCACCCTGGTGACCCTCACGGTCAACGCGAGCTCGCCGACCTCCAACCCCGACAACTACTCCGACATCGCCGGCCAGACGCTCTCGACCACCGCCGCCAACGGGGTCCTGGCCAACGACAGCGATCCAAACGGACTTCCGCTCAGCGCCTCCCTGGCCGCTGGGGGCGGACCGGCGCACGGGCGCCTGACCCTGAACGCCGATGGCTCCTTCACCTACACGCCCAACGCGGGCTTTTCCGGGGTCGACGCCTTCTCCTATGTGGCGAGCGACGGTCTGGCCTCCGGACCGGCGACCGCCGTCACCATCACCGTCACCGGCGGAGCCCCGATCTCCAATCCCGACACCTATTCCGACGCGGCCGGCCACACCCTGACGACCACCGCCGCCAACGGCGTCCTGGCCAACGACAGCGACCCCAACGGCCTGCCGCTCAGCGCCTCCCTGGCGCCTGGAGGGGGTCCCGCGCACGGAACCTTGACGCTCAATTCCGATGGCTCGTTCACCTACAACCCGACCAAGGGCTTCGTCGGCGCCGACAACTTTTCCTACATCGCCAGCGATGGCGTGGCTTCCGGGCCGGCGACCCTGGTCACGGTGAACGTGGCCGCCGCCCCGCCGCACACCAATCCGGACACCTATTCGGCGATCGCCAACCAGACGCTCAATGTCGACGCCAGCCACGGCGTGCTCGCCAACGACAGCGACCCCAACGGGCGCGCTCTGACCGCCGCGCTCGCCCCGGGCGGCGCGCCGGTCTACGGCTCGGTGACGCTCAATCCGGACGGCTCGTTCAGCTATATCCTGAACAGCGGCTTTGGCGGTTTCAGCGGGACCGACACCTTCAGCTACATAGCCAGCGACGGCGCAGCCTCGAGCGGCCCGACCCTGGTCACGATCGATGTCAGCAATGGCAGGATGTTGAGCGCGCCGGCCCCGGCCCTGGAGAGTGCGGCCCTTCATCAGCGATTCGTGGCGGCGATGGCGGGCTTCGCGGCCCCCAGCGGCGGCGGCCTTCACCCAGCCTTCGAGGCGGCGCTCCTGGCCGAGCCGGTGCTGGCGGCTTCCAAGCCGGCTTCGGTCTTGAGATAGCAGCCGCCGCGAAAGACCGGCGGCGCGGCGAGTCCCGCTAGTAGGCGATCCAGGTGAACACCCTGATGGTGTTGTTGTCCGCCGCGTTGCGACCCAGGCCATCGTAGTTCCGGCTCGCGCCGTCGAAGCGCAGATAGGCGGCGTACTGGATGCCGATCCGCATGTTGAAACGTGGGCCCAGCGGCGATCCGCCCGCGCCATAGGGCGTGCCGTCGAGCTGCAGGGTGAGGCCCGAACTGTCGGGTCGAACGGTCCGGTTGGCCGCGTAGAGCAGATCGTCGCGGCTTCCCCAGGTGTCGAACGCCCCGATGGTCAGGCCGATCTTGTTGCGCCAGTAGTATGAGGCGTCCAGCCGGATATCCTGAAGGCTGTCCGCGCTATTGCTCGCCAGGCCCAGGACCCGTGAGGCGTCGAGCCGCTGGTGCTCGTAGGTGTAGCGGGCGTTGAGGGTGAACACGTCCTTCCTCGCCGCCGAAAGCTGATAGGAGCCGTCCACGCCCAGGTCGGCGTAGTGGTCGGTGAGACCTGTGCTCGCATCGCGCCCCGGATAGAGGTCCGCGGCCATCCCGAAGGCGCCCACCTCGAAGTTCCGGTCGCCCAGGTTCTTCTGGTAGGCGACCCGCACATAGGGAGCGACGCCCGAGATATTGCCTGGCGCGAAGGGATCGACGCCGGCGTGGGTGAGGAAGTCGGCGCTCGGCGAGCGATATCCCCCGGCCTCGAGGTAGAACTGCGAATTGATCCAGGCGTAGGCGGTGAGACCCAGGGTGTCCTGCGCGAGGCTCCCGACAAGGGGCGCGGCCGCCGGGTGGGGCGCCAGGCTCGAGCTTGTGTAGGGATAACCCCACGCCGGCAGTGTGTTGAAGGCGTCCTGGACGGTGGGAGCGTTGTTCAGGCTGAGGCCAAGAACCATGTTCGCTCCGCCGAGCTTGGCGGTGGTCGTGGCGCGAACGTCGAGATTGTCCCAGTGGAAGGCCTTGGCGACGCCGTCATAGGTGGATTGGACGAACGCCCCGAGGTGCGAGCCCACGCCCCCGGCCAGGAAGAGGCTCACCTGATCGAGCGCCAGATTGTCGTTGACGCCGAAGCCAGGCGCGGGAGGGCTGGGCTGGTCCTGCCCGGTGCGCACGTAGGAGGCTACGGCCATCGCCGAGAGGGGAACGTTGAAGGCGACGGTTCGGGTCGTGTAGCCGCGCATCTTGAAGTCACGGCCAAAAGGCGTGAGCTGCGGCCCAAAGCCGCCGACATGGCAGGCGTTGCACGGCTGACCGGTCTGCACCGCGAAGCTCGGCACCGCCGCCGCGCCGCTCGCGGTGAGTGTGCAGGTGGCGAGAGCGAGCAGGCACGCGCGGGCGAGCCTCCTCGTCCAGGCGCGTGCCGACGCCGCCGACACCGCGGTCGCGCCTAGGCCTTGGGGGCGTAGAGGTTGCACCATCCAGCGGGACTGATCGGGCCTTCAACCACCTTGCATGAGGCCGGCGGCAGCCATTGGATGCAGTTGTCGCAGCGTTGCTTGCCCTTCGGGGTCGGTTGATAGGCGGCGACCTTCTGGGAGAGTTTCGCCGGCGCCGCCGATACCGCGCTTGTGAAAAGCACGCCGCCGCCCGCCGCCAGGGCGGCGCCGCGCAGCAGTCCGCGGCGGGAGAGGTCCAGGGTCTGGAAGTTCTTGGCGGCGGTCATCGATTATTCCCCAGCGTAATCCGGCATGGTGCAAAGAACTTTTGGCGCCCGAGTTTCCCGGATGTGCAGATTTTGAGAGCCCACAACCGATTTGCCCGGCGCTCCCAGCCATAACTTGCGAAACCGCAATTCGATCCGCCAGCGATCGAATACATCGTTTTATTATCCGCCAGCCTCTTGGGTGGACACATCGGCGCGCCGCGGCGTTTGCGGGCCGGACCGGTTCGCCATCTCGCGCCGCACATTGGTCGCGCCGGCGCGGGAACGAGAGCGCGTCTGCGGAGTTTGGGGGTTCAGGTCCGGTGTGGCCTGTGACCGCGGGGGACAGGGATGGCTGACGTGGCTTTGGCGCCCGGGCCCGCATCGGCGGCCTCCGATTTTCGCGCCCTCGCGGGTCTGGATCAGTCCGCCTTGGACGCCCTGCCAGCCGCCGTCTACATCTGCGCGGCCGACGGCCGGGTGGTGCGCTACAACCGGCGCGCCGCGGAGTTCTGGGGGCGAAGGCCGCGCCCGGGGGACACCGACGAACGTTTCTGCGGAGCCTTCCGCCTCTACCATCTGGACGGGCGGTCCCTGCCGCACGACCAGTGCCCGATGGCCGCCGTGCTGCGCACCGGCGAGCCGGCCCGCGACATCGAGGTGGTCATCGAGCGTCCCGACGGCGGTCGGATCACCACCCTGGCCAATATCGAGCCGTTGCTCGATGCCGAGGGGAAGGTCGAGGGCGCGATCAACTGCCTGCAGGACATCACTGGCCGAAAGGCCTCGGAAGATCGGCTGCGCGACAGTGAGAGCCGCTGGCGCGAACTGCTCGAGGCCCTCCCGACGGCGGTCTACACCACCGACGCGGCCGGCCGGATCACCTTCTTCAACGAAGCGGCGGTCCAATTCTGGGGCCATCGGCCGACCCTGGGCGAAAGCGAGTGGTGCGGCTCGTGGCGGCTGTTCACCGCCGACGGCGCCCCCCTGCCGCACGACCAATGCCCGATGGCCATCGCCCTGAAGGAGGACCGCAGCATTCGCAATGTCGAGGCGGTCGCCGAGCGGCCCGATGGCGCCCGGATTCCCTTCGTTCCCTACCCCACTCCCCTGCATGACGCCTCGGGCGCCCTCACCGGAGCGGTCAACATGCTGGTCGATATCAGCTCCCACAAGGAGGCCGAAGGGCGCCAGCGCCTGCTCATCAACGAACTCAACCATCGGGTGAAGAACTCGCTCGCCAACGTCCAGGCGATCGTCGCCCAGACCCTTCGCCGCGCCGACGATCTGCAATCCGCGCGCGAGGCGGTGGACGAACGGCTGATCGCGATCGCCCGCGCCCATGACGTGTTGACGCAGGAGAGCTGGCGCGGCGCCGGCATCCGCGACGTCGTGCGCTCGTCCCTGATGGCGCACTGCGCCGACATCGAGCGCCTGGATCTCGACGGCCCGGATGTGCGGCTCACCCCCAAGGCCGCGCTCGCCCTGGCCATGGCCCTGCACGAACTGGGCGCCAACGCCCTCAGATACGGCGCCCTGGCCAACGATCAGGGGCGTGTTTCCGTGGCCTGGCGGCGCGAGATCCATGATGGCGGTGCGCATCTGCGGCTCGAATGGCGCGAATCAGGCGGCGAGCCCGTGACCGCCCCCACCCACAAGGGCTTCGGCGCCCGGCTGATCGAATGGGGCCTGGCCGGCGAACTGGGCGGCGAGGCGGAGCTCTCCTTTCCCCCGGAGGGGGCGAGGTGCCGGATCGACGTTCCCCTGGGTCCGGCCCTCTAGGCGCGAGCGGTGACGCCGGCCCACCCCCGACGGGTGCTGATCGTCGAGGACGAGATGATGGTCGCCATGCTCGTCGAGGACATGGTCCATGACCTTGGGCACGAGGTGGTCGGTCCGGCCATGACCCTGGAGGTCGCCCTGCAGCTCGCGCGAGAAGAGCGTGTCGATTGCGCCATCCTGGACATGAATCTTGGGCAAGGGGTGCTCTCTGAGCCTGTCGCCCGGGCCCTGGAGGCGCGCGGCGTCCCGTTTCTCTTCGCCACCGGCTATGGCTCCAAGTCGGTGATCGAAGGCTTCGCCACCGCGCCGGTGCTGAAGAAGCCGTTCGTGACCGGCGACCTCAGCCGGGCGCTCCACCGACTTATCGCTTAGCTCGCGACCGGTCCGGCCGGCGCGTTTGCGCCTTCGCGAGCGCGCCGCGCGGCCCTATTCTCGCGGCGAATCCTCCTTTCGGGGCGTGCATGGCCGGCCAGCCGGAATCCCTGGACAGCGACGAAGGGCTGCAACGCCGCCGCCACCGCCATTGGTACGACCGGCTGATGATGCTGGCGGACGGCGTCTTCGCCATCGCCATCACCTTTCTCGCCGCCGAAGTCGCCAAGCCGGTCGGATGGACCGGGGACTGGGCGAGCCTCTGGTCGGGCCTGGCCCCACAGCTCGACGCCTATGCGATGAGCTTTCTGGTGATCAGCATTTTCTGGCTCGCCCACCGCCGGTTCATGGCCATGATCCTCACCGTCGACGCGCCGGTCACGGTTCTCACCCTGGTGGTCCTGGGCCTGATCGCCCTGCTTCCGACGGCGACGCGGCTGATCAGCGTCTACTCGCCCTACCCCATCGCGCGGCTGGTCTATGGCGTCCTGGTCGTCTCGATCGGTGCGGCCCTGGGCGTGATGTGGGGCTATGCGGCCCTCATCGCCAAGCTGGTTTCGCCCGAGGTCGGCGGCGCCCTGCGCTGGTTCCTGCTGCTGCTCATCGTGCTCACCCCGCCGTTGTTCCTCGTGCTGACCATGGCCATTCCCGCGCCGCCGCATGGGGCGATCCCGCTCGCCCTGGTCGCGCTCTTCCTGATCGGCTGGCGGATGCGGCTGTGGACGATCCGGCGGCTGGGCGGCAAGCCCTGGACCGGCTAGCCGGCGTTCTCGACCTCCGGTTTCGCCCGCGCCGCCACGCACAGACGGCGAAGCGCGGCGGTGATCGTCGGCCCGGAGAGCTGGGCGGCGACATCGCCGAAACCCTCGGTGCGCATACGGTTCTTGATGTCCTTGACGTTCGCCGCCTCGCCCGATCGGGCGATCTGGTAAGCGCGTTCGACCGTGGTGGGCCGGCCGTTCATCGCCGAGCGCGCCGGAGCGGGCGGGGGCGCACTATCGCGGCCGGTGGGAGGCTCGCATGGCGCTCACCAGGGCGGCCAGGCCCGTCGCGGTGCGTGAATCCGGACCTTCGACGACGCGTCCCTTGCGCGAGCGTGGTTCGACCGAGGGAAGCGGCGGCGCCGGCGCCGGACGGCTCGATGAAGGCGTCAGCGCCTCGACCATCGAGGCCTCGCGCTCCTGCCGATCGGGCTTCGCGGCGTCAGGGTTGAGCAGTCCGGCCGGCGGCGTTCGATCCTGGGTCATCGAGCGAGCTTACAGCAAAGTCGCCGATTATGCTTGCATTTCCGCCGTTTGCCGCGTGCGGAGGCAAATCCGGCCTTCCGGGCGTCGACCGCTGGGGGAACAGAAGCGGCTGGCCTGTCGGCGGACGAAGTGGAATAGTCGGCCAAGGGCGATGGAGAGGGCCGATGCGCGGACTGCTGTTTGGAGTCGTCTTGCTCGCCTTCCTTGCGCCGACGGGCGCGGCGGTGGGCGAAGCCGGACCTTCGTCGACCCCGCCGATGGCGCCCATGGCGCCGCCCAGCGCCTGTCCGGCCAAGCCGGTGAAACCCGACAATCCCCTCTGCAAGGAAATGCACGCCGACTGCATGTGCGATTTCAACGGCCAGATGTGCCATTGGATCTGGAGCTGCACGCCGAAATAGGCGCGCCGCTAGGGGGCGAGCGGGCCGAACGCGGCCAGGAAGATGTCGACCGCCTCTGTGCAGTGCGCCCTGATCTTGGCCGGCGTCAGATCCTCCCTCACCCCCCACAGGCGTCGGGTGTAGATGTCGGAGAGCACCAGGTCGCGAAACCACCTGCCGGCGATCAGCGGATCGCCCCGCCGCAATTGGTGCGCGTCCATGACCTCGCGAAAATAGGCCTCGAACCTCATCTCCCCGCGCCGCGGCCCGCTCTGGTAGAACACCGCGCCCAGCTCGGGGAAGCGGCCGGCTTCGGCGACGACCAGCCGGTGGACCGCCATGATCTCTTCCTTGAGCAGGAAACCCAGCAGGCCCGAGCCCAGCGTGATCAGGGCGGCGCGCAGATCGCCGCCGATCGGCGGCAACTCCTCGAAGAAGGCGTTGGCCGAGCCCTCGCAGGTGTCGACCATGAAGGCTGCGAACAGCTCCTCCTTCGAGCGGAAGTAGTTGTAGAGCGTGCCCTTGGAACCCCCGAGGCGCGCCGCGATCTCCGACATCGAAGTCGCCGCGTAGCCCTGGGCCAGGAACGCCTCCCGCGCCACTTCGATGATCGCGCGCCGGCGCGCCTCGTTCCTGCCGCCCTGCGCAACGGCGACCTCGCGAACCGCCAGATTTCTGACCATACCGTACGTTTTGCGCTTGACAGGGCGCAAGTCAAGTTCAAAGGATCGATCACCGTACGGTACGGTCAAGAGGAGCTGGTTCGTCTCGCATGAAGCGTTTCACCGCCTCGGCCCCGGAGCGAACCTTCCTGGCGCTCGCCTGCGCGGCCTCGCTGGGCGCCTGCGCGACCGTCCCGAACCTCGGGCCGGCGCCCCTGGCAAGGCCGGTCGCGGCCTACCAGACCCAGCGGAGCTTCGCGGCGCCGCGCGCCGAGTGGCCGACGGACCGCTGGTGGGACGCCTACGGCGATCCGCAGCTGTCACGGCTGATCGACGAGGCTCTGAGCGGATCGCCCACCCTGGCCCAGGCCGCCGCGCGCCTGCGCGCCGCCGCCGCCCTCGCCGACCAGTCCCGGGCGGCCACCCTGCCCTCGCTGAGCTTCAACGGCGAGGTCGCCTATGCCGAGCAGAGCCGCGCACTGGGTTTCCCCCCTTTCATCCAGCAGCTCCTGCCCAAGGGCTATCAGGGGACCGGCCGGGTGACACTCGACGCCGCCTACGACCTCGATCTCTTCGGCAAGAACCGCGCGGCCCTGGCCTCCGCGATCTCCGAGAGCGCCGCGAGCCGCGCCGACCTCGCCCAGGCGCGGCTCACCCTCTCCACCGGTGTCGCCCAGGCCTACGGCGATCTGGCCCGCCTCGGCGCCGAACGCGACGCCGCCGAAGCGACCTTCCGCAACCGACAGGAGAGCGGCCGGCTGGTCGCCCAGCGGGTGCGCAACGGCCTGGACACCCAGGGCGAGCTGAAGCAGGCGCGCGCGGCGACGCCGGGCTCCAGGGCCGATGTCGAGGCGCTCGACGAACAGATGCTGATAACCCGGCACCGCATCGCCGCCCTGACCGGCGCCGGCCCAGACCGCGGTCTGGAGATCGCCGCGCCCAGGCCCGCGGCCGTGAAGGCCTTCGGCCTGCCGGCGAACCTGCAGCTCGATCTTCTCGGCCGGCGCCCGGACATCATCGCCGCCCGCCTGAGGGCGCAGGCCGCCGCGAGGCGCATCGGCGCCGCCCGCGCCGCCTTCTATCCGAACATCACCCTCAACGCCTACGTCGGCCAGCAGTCGCTCGGCCTTGGCCAACTCTTCGATCCCGCCGCCGCCATCGGATCGATCGGCCCGGCGGTGAACCTGCCGATCTTCGACGGCGGCCGGCTGCGCGGCGCCTATCGCCAGGCGCGCGCCGACTATGACGCGGCGGTCGGCGCCTATGACCAGACCCTGACCCAGGCCCTGCAGGACGTCGCCGACTCCGCCGCCAGCGTGCGCTCGGCCCAGAGCCAGCTCGCCGACCGCCGCCAGGCCCTGACCGCCGGCGAGGCCGCCTACGCCATCGCCCGGCTGCGCTACCAGGGCGGCCTTTCCTCCTACGTCGCGGTGCTGAGCGCCGAGGACGCGGTGATCGCCGAACGCCGCTCGCTCGCCGACGCGCAGGCGCGGGGCTTCAGCCTCGATGTCGCCCTCGTCCGCGCCCTGGGCGGCGGCCCCGGCGGCGCCTGAGCCCGCCTTGCCCGGAGCTGAAGCCATGGACGCACGCACCGGTTCCACTCCTTCGACCTCCGGCGAAGCCCGCGAGGGCGCCCCGGCGGCGAACCGCGGGGCGAGACGCCGGGGCCTTTTCACCCTGCTCGCCATCGCCATCGTCGTCGCCGCGGTGGTCTTCGCCCTCTACTGGTTTCTCCTGGGCGCCCGCCACGTCACCACCGACGACGCCTATGTCCAGGCCGACGTCGCCCAGGTGACGCCGCTCGTCAGCGGTCCGGTGATCGCCGCCCCGGTGAGCGAGACCCAGGCGGTGCGCAAGGGCGATATCCTGGTGGTCATAGACCCGGCGGACTTTCGCCTGACCCTCGCCCAGGCGAACGCCGCTCTCGGCCAGGCGCAGCGCAAGGTGCAGGGCTATTTCGCCGATACCGAGGCCCAGGCGGCGACGACCAAGGCCCGCGCCGCCGACATCGACCGCTCCCGCGCCCAGCTCGCCAGCGCCCGGGCCGACCTGGCGAGGGCGCGCGTCGATCTGGCGCGTCGCCAGGCCCTCGCCGCCAGCGGCGCGGTCTCCGGCGACGAGCTCACCGCCGCCCAGAACCGCTTCGACCAGACGCGCGACGCCGTGCTCTCGGGCCAGGCGGCCGTCGCCCAGTCGCTGGCCAACCGCGCGACGGCGGTGGGCCAGCAGCGCGCCGCCAGCGTCCTGGTGGCCGGCGCCGGGCTCGAGGGCAACCCCGAGGTCGCCCTGGCGCGGGCCAAGGCGCAGCAGGCCCAGCTCGATCTGGAGCGCACCGTCGTCCGCGCGCCCATGGACGGGATCATCGCGAGGAACGTCGTCGAGGTCGGCCAGCGGGTCCAGGCCGGGGCGCAGCTGATGACCGTGGTCCCGATCCAGAGCGCCTATGTGAACGCCAATTTCAAGGAGGCCCAGCTGAGGCGGATGCGGATCGGCCAGGCGGCGATCCTCACTAGCGATCTCTACGGCGGCGCGGTGAAGTTCCATGGCCGGGTCGTCGGCCTGGCCGGCGGCACCGGCTCGGCCTTCGCCGTCATCCCGGCGCAGAACGCCACCGGCAACTGGATCAAGGTCGTGCAGCGCCTGCCGGTGCGCATCGCCCTGGACCGCGCCGAGCTCGCCCGCCGGCCCCTGCGGGTCGGGCTCTCCATGAAGGTCGACATCGACACCTCGCGCTAGGGATCGAAATGGCCGCAACCCACGCCGCCGAGCGCGCCGATCCCGCCCCGCTGAAGGGCGCGGCCCTGATCCTCGCCGGCTTCCTGCTGGCGGTGGGCAATTTCATGGTCGTCCTGGACATGACCATCGCCAACGTCTCCCTGCCGAGCATCGCCGGGGGCCTGGCGGTCTCACCCAGCCAGGGAACCTGGGTGATCACCTCCTATTCGGTGGCCGAGGCGATCGTCGTCCCCCTGACCGGCTGGCTGGCGCAGCGCTTCGGCGCGGTGAAGGTGTTCGTCCTGGGGATGATCGGCTTTGGGGTGTTCTCGGCCCTGTGCGGCCTGGCCCCATCACTGGGCATGCTCGTCGCCTTCCGCGTCATGCAGGGCCTCTGCGGCGGGCCGATCATGCCGATGTCCCAGACCCTGCTTATGCGGATCTTCCCGCCCAATCAGCGCGGCCAGGCCATGGGCCTGTGGTCGATGACGGTGGTCGTGGCGCCGATCGCCGGGCCGATCCTCGGCGGGACGATCTGCGACACCATCGGCTGGCCGTGGATCTTCTTCATCAACGTCCCGGTGGTCGCGGTCTGCGCCTTCTTCGCCTGGCGGACCCTGCGCGCCCACGACACCGCCACCGAGCGCCGGCGCGTCGATTTCGTCGGGCTGGGCCTGCTCATCATCTTCGTCGGCGCCCTGCAGATCATGCTCGACCGGGGCAAGGAGCTGGACTGGTTCGGCTCGCCGATGATCATCGGACTGGCGCTCATCGCCGCGGTCGGCTTCGCCGCCTTTTTGATCTGGGAGCTCACCGACGCCGATCCGATCGTCGATCTGCGCGTCTTCCGCCATCGCGGCTTCACCAGCTCGGTGATCACCATCAGCCTGACCTTCGGCGCCTTCTTCTCCAGCATCGTCCTCATCCCTTTGTGGCTGCAGACCAACATGGGCTACACGCCCACCTGGAGCGGCTACGTCACCGCCTGGGGCGGGGTCCTGGCGGTGGTCATGTCGCCGATCGTGCCGCGGCTGATGGGCAGGTTCGACGCCCGCGCCCTGGTCTCCTTCGGTGTCCTGTGGCTGGGCGGCGTCGCCCTGATCCGCTCGCAGCTGGCCAGCAACGCCGACTACTGGGCGATCGCCCTGCCCTTCGTAGCCCAGGGCCTGGCGATGCCGTTCTTCTTCATTCCGACCAACCAGCTGGCCCTCTCCTCGGTCCTGCCGCGGGAAATGGCGTCGGCGGCGGGGCTGTCGAACTTCCTGCGCACCAGCGCCGCGGCCTTCTCCACCTCGATCATCACCACCCTTTGGGACAGCACCGCGACGCGCAACCACGCCATCCTCGCCGGAAGCCTCAGCAACCCGGAAGCCGCTACCAACACCCTCACCGCTGCCGGCGCCACTCCTGACCAGGCGCTCGCCCAGCTCGACAGCCTGGTCCAGAGCCAGGCGGTGATGCTGGCCACCGACCACATGTTCCTGCTCACCAGCGTCGTCTTCCTGATCGCCGCGGGCGTGGTGTGGCTATCGCCCAAGGCAAAACTGTTCGGCGCGCCGATGGCGGCGGGGCGCTGAGGGGCTATTCGTCACGGCGACTTCCGGACCTGGGACTCCCGGCCCCAAATCCGACCAGCAGCCGCGGCTGTGATGAACTCGGAGACAGCCGCAGACCCCAGCGCGATCACACCTGGTTCGGTATTGGCGCTCTCGGCGAGGCCGGCCGCGACGAAGAGGGGTTTGGCGGCCGTAGTGAAGGCGATGACCTTGAGATGGGCGAAGGCGTCGCGCAGCCAGTTGACGGCCGCGGCCTCTCTTGCCAGTTCGGCGCCGCCTTCGATGGAGGGCAGGATCGCCACCGCATCGAACAACACCGAAGGCCCGCCGTCGATCCGGTGGTCGGCGGCAAACGGTTTGCCTCCGATCAGCGCGGTAATCGACGGCGCCACGATCTCGAGCTTCGCGCCGGCCTGTTCCACCGCCGCTTTCAACGCGATGATCAGTTTGCCATCCGACCCGTCGGTGATCAGACAGCCCACCTTTCGGCCCTTCAGGGTGGGCGTCGCCTTGGCCAGAATGCTCAGCTTCGGAGAGGGCGCCATCGCCTTCGCCGTGACCGGCGCTGGCGCCGGCGTGATCCTGTTCGTCAGGCCCAGACCATTCGCCACCCGTCCGGCAAGTGTCTCGTCGATGTGGATGAGGCGCGACAGCACCGCCTCGCGGACACGGGGCGTCACGCACTTGCTGAGCTCGAACACCAGGGCCGAAACGATGTGGCGCTGCTCAGGTTCGGTCTGGCTGGCGAAGAACATTCGCGCCTGGGTGTAGTGGTCGGCGAAGGATTCTGGGCGCACCCGCAGCTGCTCGCCCGCTTCGGGGTTGGCAAAGGTGCGGTAGCCGGTCTTGGCCGACTCCCGGGCGACGTCCGCTCCCAGGCTGGAGGGCTCGTAGTTGACCTGACCCTTGGGCGTGGAAAACTGCATGTGCCCGTCGCGCTGGAGATTGTGCATCGGGCACTTGGGCTGGTTGATCGGAATCTGGTGGAAGTTGGGGCCCCCCAGGCGTTTGAGCTGGGTGTCCTGGTAGGAGAAGAGCCGGCCCTGCATCAGCGGGTCATTGGTGAAGTCGATGCCCGGGACGACGTTGGCGGCGCAGAAGGCGACCTGTTCGGTCTCGGCGAAGAAGTTGTCGGGGTTGCGATCGAGCACCATGCGGCCGACGACCCGCAGGGGGATGATCTCCTCCGGGATCAGCTTTGTGGAGTCGAGCACGTCGAAGTCGAAGCCATCGGCCTCTTCCTGGCTGAAGGTCTGAAGGGCGAGATCCCATTCGGGGAAGTCACCCGCGGCGATGGACTCCCAAAGATCGCGCCGATGGAAGTCGGGATCGGCGCCGTTGAGCTTCACCGCCTCGTCCCAGACCACCGATTGCATGCCGAGTCTGGGGCGCCAGTGGAACTTGACGAAGGTCGAGCGGCCGCGCGCATTGACCAGCCGGAAGGTATGAACTCCGAAGCCCTCCATCATCCGCAAGCTGCGCGGGATGGCGCGGTCCGACATGATCCACATGATCATGTGCATGCTTTCGGGGGTCAGCGAGATGAAGTCCCAGAAGGTGTCGTGCGCCGTCTGGGCCTGGGGAAATTCGCGATCCGGATCCTGCTTGGCGGCGTGGATCAGGTCGGGGAACTTGATGGCGTCCTGGATGAAGAACACCGGCATGTTGTTGCCCACGAGATCGAAATTTCCCTGCCGGGTGTAGAACTTGACCGCGAAGCCGCGGACATCGCGGGCCAGGTCGGGTGAGCCCTTGTTCCCAGCCACCGTTGAGAAACGGGTGAAGAGGGGCGCTCTGTCGCCGACACGCTGGAGGAAATCGGCGCTGGTAATGGCGGACATCGATTCCAGGCACTCGAAATAACCGTGCGCCGCCGACCCATGGGCGTGCACGACCCTTTCGGGGATGCGCTCGTGGTCGAAGTGCATGATCTTTTCGCGCAGGATGAAGTCCTGCAGCAGCACGGGCCCGCGGGCCCCGGCTTTCAGCGAATTCTGATTGTCGCCGATCGGGACGCCCTGGTTGGTGGTGAGCTGGCTCGCCGGCCCGCCCGATTGTTGATGAAGCTCGCCGCCCTGGCCGATTTCGGTCGTGACGCCGCCGCCAGGGCCGCGCGACGCAGGCGCCTTCATCGTGGCCGTGGTCTTCGCCGATTTGGCCATTGGGTCGCCTCTGTGGATTGGGGGGATACCTTCAAACCCTCGGGCGTGGATCGCGTTCCTTGCGGCAGCAAGGGGGCTCGCGGATTCACAGAACGGCGGCGAGCAAGCCACAGCACCCCTCGCCCGGAGGGGAGAGGGTTTCTTGGGGCGATCCGTAGAGATGTGTGAATGCCACAGCGCGCACGCGGGAATCCAGGCGTTCTTCCTTGGGCGGCCCGCCTTCAAAAAAACCTAGGTCCCCGCTTTCGCGAGGAAAACGAAGGAAGGGATGGTCCGATTCACCTCGATCGGATCATGCTCTGGGTGTCGGCGGAGCTCGGCGCTCAGCTCCACTCGAACAGCTTGCCGCTCCACGTGCGCGTCGCCAGGTCGATCTGCCCTTCGGAGAGCAGGGCGCTGCCATCGGATACGTGCACGACAAAAAGCGTGCCCCAGCGGTTGGCGCCGACACTCTCATAAGTACCCGAGCCGGCGCCGTTGAGCTGGTCGCCGTTGTCCAGATACGCCGCGCCGCAATAGCTGAACGTCCCGCTCTTGCCGCCCACGAACGTCGCGGTGCCGCCGATGGTCCCGAAGCCTGTCGCGGTTCCTTCGAAGTTCGCCTGGACGAGGGTGCTGCCCGCCGGTCCTGGAAGGTAGGTCAGAGTGGTGCTTTTCGACGAGAACACGCCGAGCTCTTTACCCTTTGCCATATGGTTTTCTCCCTCGTGGCGATGGCGGACTTGGTTGCCAAGTCACCGTTGCACGAGCGTCGGTCCCAGGCGAAGCTTATTCTGACGCCGTCGCGTCCAACGCGCACGGCGCTGGCTCTGGTCCGCCGTCTTGCGCGCCACCCAGGATGGATCACAGTGCGGCGGACGGCGGCCGGGTCGCCGCCGGCATGCGCCGCCACACCCGCAACCCGAGAACGCCCGTGCCCGAAATCGAGATTGCCTCCGACATCAATGGCCGGGTGTGGAAGATCGAGGCGGCCGTTGGCGCCGCGGTGGCGGCCGGCGAGACGCTGCTGATCCTGGAATCGATGAAGATGGAGATTCCCGTGGAGGCGCCTCAGGCCGGGCGTGTGGCGCGAATCCTTGTCGCCGAGGGCGCCGACATCGTCGAAGGCCAGGTGCTCGCCGTCGTCGAGACCTGACGCCCGCCACGCGCCCCCCGCCTTCAGGGCATGTAGGGGAAGGGCGGCGGCCCTAGCTGGGTCGCGAGCACGCGCTGGGCGTCGTGGACGAACTCCACCAGGCGCGCGCGCGTTTCCCGAGGATCGATGATGTCCTGGCCGGTCGCCTCGGCGGTGAGGAAGGGCGAGGCCAGCGCCTGCAGCCGCGCTTCGATCTCCGTGCGCCTGGCCTCCGGGTCGGGGGCCGCTTCGATCTCGCGGCGATAGGCGGCCGCGACCCCGCCGGTGATGTGCATCGAGCCCCAGTTCGCCGAGGGCCAGGCGTAGCGGCGGAACATGCCCGACGGCCGGTGCTGGCACTGGCCGGCGACGCCGTAGAGCTTGCCGATGACGACGGTGACCCATGGCGCGCGGCTTTGGCAAACGGTGGCCACCAGGCGCGCGCCGGCGCGCTCTATGCCCTGCCCCTCCGATTCCGGTCCCACCATGAAGCCCGGCTCGTCGGCGAGCGAGATCAGCGGCAGGTGGAAGGTGTCGCACAGCTGGATCAGCCGCATCACCTTCGAGCCGGCCGCCACATCGGTCGAGCCGCCGTTGTAGCGGGGATTGTTGGCCATGATCCCCACCGGATAGCCGTCCAGGCGCGCCAGGCCGGTCAGGCGCGCGCGGCCATAGAGCGGGGCGATCTCGAAGAAGGAGCCGCGGTCGACCAGGAGATTCAGCAGCCTGCGCGCATCGTAGGCCTGGCGGCGGTTGCGCGGCACGAGGCTGAGCAGCTCTTCATCGGCCCGGGCGGGATCGTCGTCCGCCGCGCCCCTGGGCGGCGCCTCATGAACGCTCGACGGCAGGTAGCTCAGAAAGCGCCGGATCTGATCGAAGGCGTCGGCCTCGCTCTGCGCCAGATTGTCGATGCTGCCGCTGACCCGGGTGTGGATGTGATCGCCGCCGAGCTCCTCCTTGGTGATCTCGAGCCCAAGCGCCGCCTTCACCACCGGCGGGCCGCCGGGGAAGATCTGGCCGATGTCCTTCACCATGACGCTGAAGTGGGCCATGCACGCGTAGATCGCCGGCAGGCCGGCCACCGAGCCCAGCACCGCCGAGACCGTCGGCACGAGCGAGAGGGCCCGCACCTCGTGGACGGTCCAGGCGTTGCCATCGGGCAGATAGGTGCGGCCATAGTCCTCGAAGGTCCGCACGCTGCCGCCGGAGGCGTCGAGCAGCCGCACAGAGGGCAGCCGCCACTCCAGAGCCCTCTGGGTCGCCGAAAGCTCCTGGCCCATCTCGCCGCGCGTGCCGCCGGACCCGCCGCGCACGGTGAAGTCGTTGGCGCTGACCACCGCCTTTCGGCCATCCAGGGTGAGCATGCCGGCGACGAAGGCCTTGGGGGTGAAGCCGGCGAGCGCGCCGTCCTCATAGGCGCCGGTCCCCGCCAGGGCCATGAACTCGCGGAAGCTGCCGGGATCGGCCAGGGCGGCGATCCGCTCGCGGACGGTCAGCTTGCCCCGCCGGCGCTGGCGCGCCACGCCTTCCTCGCCGCCCATGGCCCTCGCCAGGGCCTCCCGGCGCCGCAGCTCCTCGACTTCCTTCTCCCAGGACACGCCGGTCTCCTCCTGTCGAAGCCGTTCAGCCGCCGGGGCGCATGGAGCGGCTCGGCGGATAGCCGGTCTCGATTTCGCCGATCAGCTCTCTCAAGGCAAATTCAGTTGCGCGGCAAGCGAGGCGAGTTGGACGGATGCGAACCCCGCGCCACCGTTTCAACAGCTCCGACACGCCCCCACCCTCGCGTCACGCACCGACCACAGCGTAACTGACGCAGAACGGCGACGCCGGAGCGAAAACGCCTGGAATCTGGACGGTCGCCACCGTCGCCTAGTTCCTATGGATTAGGTGGCGGCTGAAGCGTTTCATCGAGTTGGGGCGTATCTGGCTGAGAAATAGGCGGAGGTGGAACGAGCGCTCGGACACGGTGGCTGACCTCGGTGCTTTATCCGCGCCAATCAGCCTCAGCCGACCAGCTACCTCAGATTCCACCTCCCTACGGTCTATCGCGAAGACAACGGGGCTACCCACAGCGGAGGTGGAGTCGGCACGTTAGGTGCGGAGCTTTGATCGGTAGCACAGTAAGAATATAGCTTTCTGAGATCTCTCAAGACTTGGTCTTTCAAAGTTGACGCAACGTTTACGAATCCGTGCGGCATTTTAGAAGCGTGACCTCTAGAGTCTGAGAAATCCTGAGAAACACAGAGCGCACCACCCTTACAACTCAACATCAATACAGATTGTTCACTTTGTTGGACGCCTAAATCAATATTTTTCATTAGAAACAAATGATCCACAGCAAAGTTCGGACCATCGAAGGCTTTTCCGTCCTCGTGGAGGGAAAGCTGGCAATGAGCCCGCTCAGCAAAGGTAAATCTACTGGGGGAGTAAGCGGTATGACCATCAGGTTGCACCTGCGAGAGCGTCTGCGAAAACTCCGTTTCGTCACTCAGACGCCGATAAACCGAAGCATAGGAATCGTCGGCCGCCGCCAGTGCTGCCTCTGACGCTTGCCGCGCCGCATCTGCCGCTTGAGTCGCCGCCGCTGCGCCCGCCGCTTGAGTCGCCGTCGCTGCATCCGCCGCTTCAGTCGCCGCTGCTGCATCTGCCGCTTGATCAGCGGGTCCCGAAGCCGAACCTTCCAATACTGCCGTCACTACGAACGAGGTCTCGGAGCTGCTATTCGCCAATTTCTGAAAATCATCGAGTGCCATCTCATGGACGAGCACGTTGTCAGCGGCAGAAAATCCATATTGTCCTTTGTCAATTGGAATTAGTTTGATTACTGCCCAATTGGCTCCTAAACTTGGAAGAGGTTGAAGTGCCCCCTGATATTTCACCGTATATCTTAGTTCGCTAGTTAAGCCCGGAAATGGTACAACGGTTAGATACGTGCCAATACCGGGAAATTCATAGATTCCTGTCAAAAAAGAGCCCGTTAAATACTTCCGCCAGAGCTCAAATAATCGATATGGTTCACGTGGCTTGCCCTCGATGAAACAAAATTGGGTGTGGGTGGAGACCCGCCCGACGGGAGAACTGGTGCTCAACACAGTGTCCGTCTCAGCGAAACCCATGGCTTCGCCCCGGTCGGCATCAATCCACCAGGCGTTCAAGTGCCGAAACGTAGACAAACTTTTCATCACTGCCGAGCTCTTGCTCCCGATGGCGTCTCGTATTTTGTCTAACGCTCGTTGATCTACTGGCTTGAGCGCGAGCGTCGTAGCGATCCCCGAAACGCGGTCGGCGTTTGGTCCGAGGAGCATGCATTCGCTTATCAATGTTTCTTCAGCGGTGAGGATCTTTTTTTTGATCAGTACAACTGGAAGCTATGATGCAGCCTACGCAAAGGACGACTACGCGGCGAAATATCATTTGAAGCCCCTTTCGCTTCTATGGATAAGGGCCACTGGCTGACGACAACGTTTTTTGAAAGCAGCTAAATTGTCATCGCCGGGGGGGTAATGCATCTTTGACTTCCGCCTGCGCAAAGCGGGAGTCAACTATTCGTTTGGCGTTTCAATTTTGTTGGCCGCCGAGGTGCTCGCGCGGCGGCGCGACAACGCCCCTTCCATGAAGGTCGACACCGAAATATCGGATTGAACGACCGACTTTCACGTACGGGGGGCCACCTCCGAAGACACGTAATTTGTTCGAGAAACCGCGGCTTACGCTCAACGAATCCGCAGTCTCTGAAAGTGGCGCACTCGACAGGATTCGAACCTGTGACCTCTGCCTTCGGAGGGCAGCGCTCTATCCAGCTGAGCTACGAGTGCGGACCGGCCCGCGCGGGCCGGGCGAGGTTTAGCGGAAATGCGGGCGGCGGCGCAAACCATCCTCGCGCCAGTTCGCGGAGCGGTGGAAGTGGCCTCAGCCAGCCGGGACCGAAGTGTCCGGCGCGGCGTAGGTGAGGGAGACGAAGACGTCCTCGAGGTCCGGCTCCTCGGTGCGCAGGTCCTTGATCGGCACCCCGGCGGCGCGGACCGCGGCGATCACCTGCTCGACCCCGGCCTCGGCGGTGCGGAACGAGACCGCCAGATCCCCGCCGTTGCGCAGGCGCGCCTCGAAGGGCGCGAGGTGCGGGGCGGCGGCGAGCGGGACGGCCGGGGTGATCACCACCGTGCGACTGTCGAGGCGGCGCAGCAGCTGGCTGGTGGGCTCGCAGGCGACCACCTCGCCGCGGTTGACGATGGCGATGGTGTCGCAGAGCTCCTCGGCCTCCTCGAGGTAGTGGGTGGTGAGGACCACCGTCACCCCCTGCTTGTTCAGGGAAACGACGTAGCCCCAGAGCTGGCGGCGCAGTTCGACATCGACCCCGGCGGTGGGCTCGTCGAGGATCAGCACCGGCGGGTTGTGGACCATCGCCTTGGCGACCATCAGCCGCCGCTTCATGCCGCCGGAGAGCTGGCGCACATAGGCCTCGGCCTTGTCGCCCAGGCCCAGGGCGGCGAGGATCTGGTCGGTGCGCCGCTCGCGCCTGGGCACCCCGTAGAGGCCGGCCTGGACCTCGAGGGATTCGCGGGGGGTGAAGAAGACGTCGGCGCCGATCTCCTGGGGCACCACGCCGATCGCGGCCCGGGCGTCCCTGGGCCGCTGGTCGATGTCGCGATCCCAGATCAGCACCCTGCCGGCGGTCTTCTTGCACAGCCCGGCCAGGATGTTGATGAAGGTCGACTTGCCCGCGCCGTTGGGTCCCAGCAGGCCGAAGATCGAGCCGCGAGGGATCTTCAGGTCGATGCCCTTGAGCGCCGCGATCGCCGGCGTGGTCTTGGTCGCCGGGTAGGTCTTGAAGAGACCGGTCGCCTCGATGGCGAACTCAGGCAGGTCCATGGATGTCCGTTTTCATTGCGCGGGGCCGGCGCCGGCCATTGAAATTGACGCGGCGAATCCCCGCCGCCATACCTAGGGGCGGCGCCGCCGCCCGCCAAGGCGCGGCGCCTTCTTCGCAACAGGTGAGGGTGAGCAGGGTGGCGCGCAGGAAAGCGGGGACTTCGCCGCCCGAACCGGCCCCGGCCAAGCCGGCGCTCGTTCCCGACTTCCCCGCCCCGGAGGTCGTCGTGGTGCGCTCCAGGCGCATCGCCTGCGACGGGGTGGGCGGGGCCCTCGGCCACCCCCGGGTGTGGCTGGAGATGGGCGAGGCGCGGTTCGTGGAATGCGCCTACTGCGATCGCCGTTTCGTCCTTGCCGACGGCTCGCAAGGCGAGGAGGACGAGCGCTTGGCCCCCGGCGTCTACGAGGGCTCCGCCGGGCATTGAAAGGCGGGAGGCCCCGCCCGGCGCGCCGGGGATCAGATCCGGATGATCCGCGCCTTTGGGGCGCCCGCCTCGATCGTGAGCCTGGCGAAGGAGCCGCGCACGCCGCGGTCCTTGCCGTTGGGAAGGGTGAGGCTGCCGGGATTGATCCACAGGGCGCCCTCGAAGGCGCAGATCTCCGGATCGTGGGTCGAGGCGTAGAGCACCACCGCGACGCCGCCGCCGAAGCGCCGCGCCTGCGCCGCCCCGCCGTCGTCCACCGCCACCAGCGGCTCCTTGTGGGTCGCAAGACCCGCGGCCATGGGGTCGAAGACGCAGCCGATCCGCAACCCGGCGATCTCCAGCACCCTGGCGGCCGGAGCAGTGCGCGGATCCTCGCCGTCGTCCTCGCCCCTGACCCCGATCAGCGGAGCAACGGCGGCCAGGGCCTCCAGGCCGCGCGCCTCGCCC
Organism: Caulobacteraceae bacterium; assembly: GCA_036511715.1. Classification (GTDB taxonomy): domain Bacteria; phylum Pseudomonadota; class Alphaproteobacteria; order Caulobacterales; family Caulobacteraceae; genus Acaudatibacter. The sequence continues at coordinate 13,277 of DATCBS010000009.1, read as the reverse complement.
ATGTCGCCCAGGGTGACGATGAGATCGGCGCCGCCGAGAGCTTCGGCGATCCCCTCGGGCCAGTCGATCCCGGCGTCCGGATGGATGTGGCAATCGGCGATCACCGCGATCGTGCGGACATCGGCGAAACGGTCGGGGGTCATGGGGCGGAACTCCGTGGCCGCTCGGTGGGAGCGTCGAAGCGCACGGGAATGGTGATGTCGGCGCCGACGACGGGGCCGCCTTCCTGGGTCCATAGGCTCATTTTCAGCGCCCCCGCGACTTTCACCGCCGCCTCCGAGAAGCCGAGGTCGGGCGGATCGGCGGCCTTGGCGGCGCAGCCGCTCAGGACGCCGTCGGCGGCTACGGTGCATTCGACTTTGCCCTGCCCGGACTTCACGCCCCTGGCCAGAGCCTGGGCCGGGTAGAACTCCGCCATCTGTTCGGGAGTCGGCAGAGCCGTCCATAGCGGCCGTCCGATGCGCCGCGCTTCGAAATCGGGGTCGTCGGGCGGCGGCAGACGGATGGCCAGCTGTACATCGACCTCCTTGTAGCTCGAGAACACCGCGGGATCGATTTGCGCGCGGAACTTGCCGACCAGGCTTCGGGCGGCGCTCTCGAACCGGGATGGCGTCTGATCGGCGATGGTGTTCAGGCAATCATCCACTCGGCCGTCCCTGCGAGCCCTGCACCGGAAGACGACGCGCCCCACCGGCCCATGGCCGGCCCCGGGGTAGGCCTTCGCGACATCGGCGAAGCTCGGCGCGGCGATCCAGGGAGGGGCGGGGATCAACAGAACAGTCTCCCCGCCCCTGCCGGCCGAGGCCTGAAACCGTATAGGGATTTGCACAGTCCCCCCCGGCCTGGGCACGCCATTGAGAGACATCGGCCGCATCTGGAACCGCGGTGCAAGCAGTAATGCGGCGGCGCCAAAGCCGAGGCCAGGGGGGTCTTCCGACACGGCTTGGCACTGCTCCAGGAGACCGTGAACGTTGACCAGGCAACTGAGGACCGCATGCCCGCCTACGCCCTTTTTCGTGGCCTGGGCGGGCCAGACGTCCATCAGGTCTTGTGCCGATGGCCTCCTGATCCAATCCGGCGCCGTGACGACAAACGCCTGAGCTTCGGCCGACGGGTGGCTACCCAAGGCTGTCGGCGCGGCGAACCGAATCGGTATCGCAATCAGGCCACCCGTCGGCATGCTGAGGCCGGGATCGAAGCCGACCCTGAAAAGAGGGGCGAGTTTGAGCGCAGCGGCGGCAAATCCCTGCCCTGATGGGCTCTCGGAGACAACGCGGCAGTCCTTCAGAACGCCTTGAGCGCCGAGACTGCACCTGATCACGGCGCTGCCGCTGATCCCGTTGAGGCTCGCGGACACGGGGTAGGCCTGGGCGAACTGCTCGGCGGACGGCTGCGCGACCCAGTGGGGAGTTACGACCGGCGACGCCGCCACGGGCTTCGCGGTTGCGCCCTTGGGCGTGGGCGGCGCGCCGGCGGAAGGCGGCGCCGCCGGCTCGGCGGCGGAGGCCAGGACCAGGGCGGCCAATGCGGCAAGGATCACGGCGGTCCCTTCTTTTCCTCATGATCGCATGACACCGCCAGGGTGCAAGGTCGACCCCTCCCTCCCCGACCTGGGGAGGGTGGACCGCGAAGCGGGACGGGTGGGGTCCTGCCCCGCCCCCTACCGTCTCGGCGCGCGGCGCGCCGATCCACCTCCCCCACGAGGGGGGAGGAGGGTGATGACCTGAGCGGTCGCCGCGCCTATCGTGGTTTTCCATGACCGAGACGCTCGACGCCCCCGCCACCCTTGAGGAGATACCCCGCGAGCCGACGCAGGACGGGCCCAATGTGCGGCTCTATCTGGTCGACGGGTCGGGGTTCATCTTCCGCGCCTATCACGCCCTGCCGCCGCTCACCCGCAAGAGCGACGGCCTGCCGGTGGGGGCGGTGCAGGGCTTCTGCAACATGCTGTGGAAGCTGCTGGTCGACATGAAGGCGGCGCCGGACGCGCCGACCCACCTGGCGGTGGTCTTCGACCATTCGGAGAAGACCTTCCGCAACGATCTCTACGCCGACTACAAGGCGCATCGCCCGCCGGCGCCGGCCGATCTGATCCCGCAGTTCCCCCTGGTGCGCGAGGCGACCCGCGCCTTTGGCGTACCGTGCCTCGAGCTCGCCGGCTACGAGGCCGACGACCTCATCGCCGCCTATTGCTGCCACGTGCGCGACCTCGGTGGCGAGGTGGTGATCGTCTCGTCGGACAAGGATCTGATGCAGCTCGTCGGCGAGCGGGTCTCGATGCTCGACACGATGAAGAACCTGCGCATCGGCCGCGCCGAGGTCATCGAGAAGTTCGGCGTGCCGCCGGAAAAGGTCGTCGAGGTCCAGGCCCTGTGCGGCGACAGCGTCGACAATGTTCCGGGGGCTCCGGGCATAGGGGTCAAGACCGCCTCGGCGCTGATCATCGAGTACGGCGATCTCGACACCCTCCTCGCCCGCGCCGGCGAGATCAGGCAGGACAAGCGCCGGCAGATCCTGATCGATTTCGCCGACCAGATCCGCCTCTCCCGCGAGTTGGTGAAGCTTGATTGCGATACGCCCCTGCCCTCGCCGCTCGACGAGCTGGCGGTCGAGGCGCCGGAGCCGGCGACCCTGGGCGCCTTCCTGGAGGCCATGGAGTTCCGCACCCTCGCCCGGCGGGTCGGCGAGGCGGCGGGGATCAAGCCGGAGCCGGCGCCGGCGCAGGCGCAGACCGACCGGGCGCCCGCGATCGACACCAGCGCCTACGTCTGCGTCCGTGATCTCCCCGTCCTCGACCAATGGATCGAGCGGGCGCGGGCGGCCGGGATCGTCGCCTTCGACACCGAGACCGACGCCCTTTCCTCGGCCAACGCCGGCCTCTGCGGCGTCTCCCTGGCCGTCGCTCCCGGCGAGGCCTGCTATATTCCGGTGGGCCACTGCGAGGAGGAGGGCCTGGGCCTGGAGGAGGCCCGCGACCTGCGGCAGATCCCGCTCGACGAGGTGATCGCGCGGCTGCGGCCCCTGCTCGAGGATCCCGCGATCCTCAAGGTCGCCCAGAACGCCAAATACGATCTGGCCGTCCTCTCCCGCTACGGGATCGCGGTCGCCCCGATCGAGGACACCATGCTGATCTCCTATGTCCTGGAGGCCGGCAGGCATGGCCACGGCATGGACGAGCTTTCGGCACTGTGGCTGGGGCACCAGCCGATCAGCTTCAAGCAGGTCGCCGGGATCGGCAAGGCGCAGAAGAGTTTCAAGCACATCGCCCTGGATCCGGCGACCTGCTACGCCGCCGAGGACGCCGACGTCACCCTGCGGCTCTACCAGACCCTGCGCCCACGGCTGGCGCGGGAGGGCCTGCTCACCGTCTACGAGACCCTCGAGCGGCCCCTGCCGGCGGTGCTCGCCGCCATGGAGTGCCACGGGGTGCGGGTGGACCCGCAGCGGCTGCGCCACCTCTCCAACGATTTTTCGATGCGGATGGCCGGGTTCGAAGCCCAGGCCCAGGCGCTCGCCGGCCGGCCGTTCAATCTGGGCAGCCCCAAGCAGATCGGCGATGTGCTGTTCAGCGAACTGGGCATGGCCGGCGGCAAGAAGACGGCGACGGGGGTGTGGAGCACCGACGCCGGGGTTCTGGACGAGCTCGCCGCCCAGGGCCACGCCCTGCCCCGGGTGCTGCTCGACTGGCGCCAGCTCTCCAAGCTCAAGGGCACCTACACCGACGCCCTGGCCCAGGCGGTGAGCGAGCGGACCGGGCGGGTCCACACCTCCTTCGCCCTGGCCTCGACGACCACCGGGCGGCTCTCCTCCTCCGACCCCAACCTGCAGAACATCCCGATCCGCACCGAGGAGGGGCGCAAGATCCGCCGCGCCTTCATCGCCGAGCCCGGCTGGCTGCTGATCAGCGCCGACTACAGCCAGATCGAGCTCAGGCTGCTGGCGCACATCGGCGACATCCCGCAGCTGAAGCAGGCCTTCCGCGACGGCCTGGACATCCACGCCATGACCGCTTCGGAGATGTTCGGCGTGCCGGTGGAGGGCATGCCCGCCGAGACCCGCCGGCGCGCCAAGGCGATCAACTTCGGGATCGTCTACGGAATCTCCGCCTTCGGCCTCTCCAACCAGCTCGGCATCCCCCAGGAGGAGGCCGGAGCCTATATCAAGACCTACTTCGAGCGCTTCCCCGGCATCCGCGCCTACATGGACGGCGCCCGCGCCCTGGTCCGCGCCCAGGGTTACGTCACCACCCTCTTCGGCCGACGGATCAACATCCCGATGATCGCCTCCAAATCGGTGGCCGAGCGGCAGTTCGCCGAGCGGGCGGCGATCAACGCCCCGATCCAGGGCGCCGCCGCCGACGTCATGCGCCGGGCGATGATCCGCATGCCGCCGGCCATCAAGGCCGCCGGCCTTTCCGCCCGGATGCTGCTCCAGGTCCACGACGAACTGGTGTTCGAGGCGCCTCAGGCCGAGGCGCAGGCGGTGTGCGACCTCGCCCGGGACGTCATGCGCCGGGCCGCCGAACCGGCGGTGCACTTCTCCGTCCCCCTGCTCGTCGAAGCCCGGGCCGCCGCCAATTGGGACGAGGCGCACTGAGCCGGGCGCTGACGGTGGGGGAATGGGGCGCCCTGAGCGAAGGTCTCGAACGCGCCTTGCGGACGGCGGGCGTCGATCCGCTCATCGTTCCCCGCGCCCATCCGGCGGCAGGGCTCGCCGCCCTGTGGCGCGGGGGCGTTGCGATCCTCGCCCATGGGCGCCGGATCTGGTGGCCGAACGCCCCGGTGGACCTTTCGGTAGCGGGCCGCGAGCGGGCCATGGCGGTACTGCAGCATGAGCTGCAGCACGTCCTGGAGTTTGCCACCGGCGAGCTTTCCGCCCTCGGCTACCTCCTCCAGCCGCGCCACTGGCGCTACGATGTCGCGCTCGCCGGCGCTCGCTGGGGCGAGCTCGGCGCCGAGCAGCGCGCGAGCCTCGCCGAACGCCTGTGGCTCGCCGAGCACGGCCTCGCGCCGGCGAACACCCTTTGCGCCCTGCGGGCCGTGATCCCCTGGGCGTGAGAGCCGGACCCCGCATGCACCCCGTCCAGTTCGGCGCCACGGGCCTGAAGGTCTCGCGCCTGGGGCTGGGCACGATGTCCATGGGATCTTCGCATGGAAGGGTTGGGTGCTGGACGAGGACCGGGCGATTCCGATCCCGCGCCGGGCCCTCGAGGTCGGGATCGACTTCTTCGACATGGCCGACTGGTATTCGGCAGGGGCCAACGAGATGGTGGTCAGGCGGGCGCTGCTCTCGATGGCGCCGCGAGGCCCCCTACCGGACATGCGACATGATCAACGACTACGTCGCGGAGCGCAGGCCGCGCGGGCCTGTCGAGGACGCGTGAAGAGCCGCGCCGCATCGGATCGCCGCTCGGCCCAGGCGCAGGATGAGGCGCGGCTGTTGCGCCTGGACGAGGCGTGGAACGAGGCCTACCGGCGCAACGACCGCGCGCCGCTGGCCGAGATTCTTGCCGATGACTTCACCGGTCTTACGCCATCGGGCGAGGCGATCACCAAGGCGGCGCTGATGATCAATCCGCCGGGCGGGGCAAGATCGGTGGTCTTCAGCGAGCAGTGGGTGCGCGTCTTCGGCGACACCGGGATCAGCCGCGGGCGCCTTCATCTGGAGCTGGCCGACCGCCGCATCGACCAGCGGTTCCTGCGCGTCTTCGCCAGGCGGGACGGCGTCTGGAGGGCGGTCTCGGTCTCGGTCACGCCCCTGGCCGCCGAGGGCGATGGCTAGCTAGGTCTCGACCATTTCGGCGGAACGCTCGGTGAGTTCGTGGAGCTGCTGGCGCAACTGGCGAAGGGCGAAGGCCAGGCCGAACAGGCCCCGGACCCCGTCTTCGGGCAGGCCCCGGGCGAGGCCGACCCGGCGCACGGCGGCGACCTCGTCGGCGTAGGCGTCGAAGGCGCGGTCCACCTCGGCGAGCGAGGGCGGCGCGGACTGGGCGGAGATGGCCGCGCCGGCGGCGCGCAGGAGATCGGCTGCGGCGGCGATGGCCTGGGCGGCGGGCGGATCGAGGCGCTGGCGGATCTCGGCCGGAAGCGCCTGGGCCTGAGCCTGGCCGATCATCGCCAGGCTGTTGCGCAGGCGGCGCAGGGCGCGACAGAGCGGTTCCGGGTCTGGGCCGGCGGCAAGAAAGGTCCGCCGCTCGCGGCGGGTCTCGTTGGCGGCGATCTCGGCCCGGGCGATGGCGGGACGCAGGCGGTCGTGAAGCGCCTGCACCAGGGTGGCGTCCTGGCCGCCGGCCAGCCCGTCGCCGAGCGTCACAGCCAGCTGCGCCATCACCGCGAGCGCCTCGCCAGCGGCCTTGGCCAGGTGGCGGCCGGCGCGTTCGGGCAGGACCAGGAGGGACACCGCCACGGCCACGAGGCTGCCGACGATGATCTCCAGCATCCGGTGGACGGCGGAGGAGACGACGCCCCCGGGCAGGTTCGCCGGGGCGATCAGCAGGATGATCGCGGTGACCGGCGCGATGCGGTAGATCGGATTGATCGCCGCGACCACCGCGAGCGGGGCGACGGCGATCACCAGGGCGGCGCCGAGGTGGACGGCGTCGCCGTGCGGCACGCTCAGGGCGACAACCACCCCCCACACCGCCCCGCCGAGGGAGCCGACGAAGCGGTTGACGGTCGCATTGAGGGCGCCGCCGACGCTGGCCTGGGTGACGATCACCGCGGTGAGCACCGCCCAGGAGCTCTGCGCCAGGCCGAGCAGATCGGCGATGACGAAGGTCGCCAGGGCGGCCACGGTGATGCGCAGGGCCAGGCGGAACTGCGAGCCGTGCGCGACGAGCCAGGCGCGCCACGTTCGCCACCGGCCGGCCTCGCTCGAAGGCGGGTCGGCCGGTCGGCCCCCTTCGGCGGGCTCGGCGTCCGGCCGGCGGCCGGGGGGACGTCTCATGGCCTTGACCGCCTCGCCGCGCCTGTTCGGCCTGAAACCGAAGTGGTAGCGGGAGCCCACGTCCGGCGCCATCCCGCCGGCCTTTGGCGGAGGCGCCCGTGCACATCGGCGAAGGCTTTCATGGCGGCGGCGCCAACGCCGCCCACGTCAATCTCATCTTCGGGACCAAGGCCGAGATCGGCGCGCCCCTCGCCATGGCCGCGGCGAGCCCGGGCGCGGGCCACATCCCGTTCCTGGCGGTGCTCAAGCCCAATACGCCGGTGAAGCCGGCGACCCTGTTCGTCGCCAAGGCGGTGCTGCGCGACGAGAACCACGAGACTATGACCTGGGGGCCGGCGCAGGCCGGGGTCGCCGCCGGCGTCACCGAGGCCCTGCTCGGCGGCGTTCTTCCGCAGGGCGCCGATGAGGAGTGGCTGGCCATGCTCGCCGCGCCGCTCGGAGTCGACGGCGAGGGCTGGATCAACCTTCCCGAGGCGCCCGGCTTCGGCGTTGAACTGGACGAGGACCGACTCGCCGCGACGCGGATCTAGCGATCCGGCGCACCTCGTCTGCGCCAAGAACCCATGAGAACCCTTCTCTCCATCCAGTACCTGCGCGCCGCCGCCGCCCTGGCGGTGGTGGTCTATCACGTCCTGCAATGGCGCAGCGGCGGTTTCGAGGTCGGCCGGGCGGGGGTCGACGTGTTCTTCGTCATCAGCGGCGTCATCATGTGGCGGATCACCGCCGGGCGGCCGATCAAGGCGGCGGGGTTCCTGTGGCGGCGCCTGACCCGCGTCGCCCCCGCCTACTGGCTCGCGACCCTCCTGCTCGCCGCCATCGCCGTGGCCTGGCCGGCCTTCCTGCCCAAGGTCCATCCGGTCCCCGGGCACCTGTTGCTCTCGCTGGCCTTCGTTCCGCACCTCGATCCAGCGGGCCTGCCCTTTCCGCTGCTCGCCCCCGGCTGGACCCTCACCTATGAGGCCGGCTTCTATCTGATCTTCGCCGCAGCCCTCGCCGTCCCCGAGCGGGCGCGGGCCGTCGTCATCACTTGCGCCCTCGCCGCCCTCGTCGCGGCCGGCCTTCTCCTCGCCGATCCGGTCTACATCCTCGGCGCCAACCCGCTCATGCTGGAGTTCGCCGCCGGGGTGTGGCTGGGCAGGCTCTCCGCGACAGGCGCCCTGCCCGGCCGCGCCTGGGGTCTCGCCCTGATCGCCGCGGGGGGCGCGAGCTTCGTGGCGATGGGCGCCGCCGGGTGGCGGGACGAACTGTGGCGCGCCGTGGTCTGGGGCGCGCCGGCGGCGATGATCGTCGCCGGGGCGCTCTGTCTGGAGGCCCGCGGCCCGGTGGCGCTCTTTCCCCCGCTCCTCGCCCTCGGCGACGCCTCCTATTCCCTCTACCTGTTCCACCCGATCGCCGTGGCCTTCGTCGCCCACGCCGTGGGACCTCGGCCGTGGTTCTTCATCCCCCTCGCCCTGGCGGCGGCGACGGGCGCGGGCCTTGCCGCCCGGACGCTGGTGGAGAAGCCGCTGATGGCGCGGTTGCGGGCATCGACAGCGCGCCGGCCGCCGATGCCGGCGTTGGACAGACGAAGCTGACGTTCGGCTGAAACGCGAGCCGCGCGCCCATCACCTGCAGGTCGCGGCGCCCCGGCGCCGCGGCCTGGGCCGCGCCGGCGCGAAGAGCGGCGAAGGCCGCCGGGCAGTCGCCGATTTCGTAGCCGCCCAGCTTCGTCCAGCCGCCGCCGCGCCCGGCCCTGGCGTAGAGGAAGACGAACGCAGGATTGCTGCGCAGCAGGACCTCCGGGCCGGTTTCGCCGGGCAGGGCGAGGATATAGGCCTCGCAGCGGAAGCCGCCGGCGCAGACGCCCACGTCGTCGCCGACACTGGCCAGGAAATCGCCGGGCAGGCTCGCGCCGGCCGGGTAGACCGCGATCGTCACCGGCCCCGCCGGCTTGGGCGCACAGCCGCCGTTGCGGCAGCTCTCGTCCTGCTTCAGGGCCGCGGCGGCGAAGGTCGCCACCGCCCCGCGGTTGCGCGCCGCCAGCCGTTGCAGCGCTTGCAGGCCGTAGCGCCCGGCGCCGAAGCGCAGCAGGGCGTAGTCGAACTTCGCCGGGGCGACTCTGCCGCTGCTCAGTCTGGCGAGTTGGCCCGCGACGGCGAGGCGGGCAGGATCGGTGATCGGCGTGAACAGAGCGAGGATCAGGGCGACGATGAGCAGAGCGGCGGCGATGTTGGTGGCTTCGAGCCGGCGCATCCAGCGCCCGGGGCGAACCGCCGCCCAGGCGTAGCCGAGGGCGTAGCAGGCGCCCACCAGGGCGCACGCCGCGGCGATGATCCGCTGCGGGGTCGGCCCATGCTGGCCGATGCGCAGCCCAAGGCCCCAGATCGCCAGCCCCGCCAGGGGAACAAGGATGACGGCGGTGAGCCGCGCCGCCCACCGCAGCACCGTCGCCGGCGCATGTTCGCCATCCTGGTAGCTGGCGTTGATGAGCACGATCAGCGCCGCCATGGCGCTGAGGACTATCCCGGTGGCCGAGCCGGCCCGCCACAGCGGCGCCAGGCCGGTGAACGGCAGGGCGAACAGGAAGGCGACGGCGATCGCCGCCATCACCGGCAGCAGCCACGAGAGCAGGACCAGGCCCACGGTCCGCAGCCCCCGGGTGAGGTTCACCCTGACGTCGGCGAGATGGACGGCGGCGGCGAAGGCCATGGCGAGGGCCGGGAAATGGAACCAATCGTGGTGGATGAAGGTGCGAAACCCCTGCAGCCCGATCAGGCCGAAGAGCGAGGCCCCGAGCTCCAGCAGGATCCAGAACACCCCGGTGAAGGCGATCGCCAGGCCGAGTTGCGCGGCGTTGAGCCAGCCGGCGTCGAAATAGCGGGCGTAGGGGGCCGTGATCCGCCGCTCGGCGTCGATCGGGGCGATCAGATGGTGGATGATGAATAGCGCCGTCGCGGTGAACGCCGCCACCGCGAAGCCCGGGGTCGTCCTTCCCGATTGCGGCAGGGCGCTGGCGACATCGCAGGCGGCGAGCAGGGCGGCGAGGGCCGCGGCGATGAGGGTCCACAGAGCCAGGGTGAGGCGCCGAAGGTGGCCCAGGCCGGCCAGGGCGATCAGGGGCGCATAGGCGGCGGCCAGCAGCAGGGCGGCGAAGAGCGGCCCGTCGGTGGCCGGCCAGGCCTTGGCCTGCGAGGCCCTGCTGAGGGCGAAGAGGGCCAGCCCCTGGACGAGGCCGACCGCCAAGCGCGAGGCGCCGACGTTGTTGGTCGCTCCGCCCGGCGGCGCCTGCGGCTCAGCCATGGTCCGTTTCCCCCGCCCGCTCCGCGCCCAGTCTAGGACGCGGCGCGCCGGCTTGCGAGAAGCGCGCGCTATAGGCTCCCTCTATCGGCGGCATGGATTCAATCGATTGGACGAGAAGGGAGTGCGCGCCTAAGAAAACGCGACCGCCGTTCAAGGACCACCGACATGTCGCTCGAAACCAGCAAGACCCTGCAGAACCTCAAGGAGGCTTTCGCCGGCGAGAGCCAGGCGAACCGCCGCTACCTCTATTTCGCGCAGAAGGCGGACGTGGAAGGCTATAACGACGTCGCCGCCGTCTTCCGCTCCACCGCGGAGGGCGAGACCGGCCACGCCCATGGCCACCTGGAGTTCATGGAGGGCGTCGGCGATCCGGCGACGGGCCTGCCGATCGGGGCCACCGACCTCAACCTCAAGGCCGCGATCGCCGGCGAGACCCACGAATACACCGACATGTATCCGGGCATGGCGCGCACCGCCCGCGAAGAGGGCCACGATGAGATTGCCGACTGGTTCGAGACCCTCGCCAAGGCCGAGAAGTCCCACGCCGGCCGCTTCCAGCGAGCCCTCGATACGCTGGACTGAGATGCGAGGACTTCCTCCCTCCGCTTCATGGGGAGGGACAGGCGGCGGAGCCGCCAGGGTGGGGCAGTCCCGATTTTCATCAGCCACGCCACGATGCTCCTGACCGCCCCACCCGTCCCGCTTCGCGGGCCACCCTCCCCAGGTCGGGGAGGGGGGAAAATCACCCTCTGAAGGGAGTGGCGATGGCTGAGCCGCCCGCCAAAGCCGCATCCGCCGAAGGTGGGCTCGACGCGCCTTTCCGCCACGCGCTCGCCTGGCGTGACGCCGCCTTCTACGAGATGCCGAAGGTCGAAGCCGAGATGGAGCGGATCTTCGACATCTGTCACGGCTGCCGGCGCTGCTTCAATCTGTGCGACGCCTTCCCGCGCCTCTTCGACCTCATCGACAACGGGCCCAGCGGCGAGGTCGACGGGGTCGCCAAGGCGGACTACGCCAAGGTCGCCGAGGCCTGCACCTTTTGCGACATGTGCTTCATGACCAAGTGTCCGTACGTGCCGCCGCACCCCTTCGACGTCGATTTTCCGCATGTGATGCTTCGCCATCGCGCCGCGGCGCGCAAGGCGGACGGCGGCGAGTTCGTCCGCGAGCAGCTCGGCGAGACCGACCGCAACGGCAAGCTCGCCAAGCACGCCGCCGGGCTCGCCAACTGGGCGACCGACCTCGCCAACAAGCCGGCGCGCGCGGCGATGGAGGCCGTGGCCGGCATCGACCGCACCGCGATCCTGCCGCGGTATCATTCCAGGACCGCCGGCGATCGCCTGGCCAAGCCGACGCCGGCCAATCCCGACGGCCCCGCCTTCGGCCGGAAGAAGGCCGCGATCTACGCCACCTGCTTCGTCGACTACAACGCCCCGGCGACCGCCCAGGCCGCGGTGGCCGTGCTCGCCCGCCAGGGCGTGGAGACCCACTTCGCCTATCCGGTCTGCTGCGGCATGCCCCAGCTGGAGGCCGGGGATCTGGCCGAGGTGGCGCGACGCGCCGAGCAGGCGTGCGCCGCCCTCCTGCCCCTCGTCGAGGCCGGCTTCGACATCGTCACCCTCACCGCGAGTTGCGGGCTGATGATGAAGTTCGAATGGCCGCTCATCCTCCCCGAGAACGAAGATGTGAAGCGCCTGGCGGCGGCGACCTTGGACATCAGCGAATATGTCGTCGGGATCGCCAAGGCCCACGGGTTGGCGCCAGGCCTGACCGCGCCCCCTGGCGGGGTCACCGTCCACCATGCCTGCCACGCCCGGGCGCAGAACATGGGCGCGATGTCAGCGCAGATGCTGCGCCTGATCCCGGGCGCCAAGATCGACCTGGTGGAGCGCTGCTCGGGCCACGGCGGCACTTTCGGGGTGATGAAGCAGACCCACGCCATCGCGGTGAAGGTGGGCCGTCCGACCGCCCGGCAGGTGGCGCAGAAGAACAACGAGACCCTGTGTTCGGACTGTCCGTTAGCGTGCAAGCACCTCGGCCAGCTCATCAGCGCCGAGCTCGCCGACGGTCGCGCGCCGCCCCTCCAGGCCCATCCGATCGAGGTCCTGGCGCGTGCCTACGGCCTGGCCTGAACGCCCCAGAAAGGAACCGTCTTTCGATGCCCGCTTGCCTTCGCCAGGTGACTGACCAGGACATTCTTCCCGACGCGGTCTTCGCCCGCGAGCGCAAGGCGCGGCGCGCGGCCCTCATGGCGTCAAAGCGACTGCGACGGGTCGCGCTGGGTCCCGATTGCACCCTCTACTTCGAGAGCTACGAGACCATGCTCTTCCAGATCCAGGAGATGCTCCTCACCGAAAAGGGCGGACCCGCGCAGCTCGCCGATGAGCTGGCCGCCTACAATCCTCTCATCCCGCGGGGACGCGAGCTGGTGGCGACGGTGATGTTCGAGATCGACGAGCCACGCCGGCGCGAGGCGGTGCTGGGGAGACTTGGCGGGGTGGAGGCCGGCTTCTTCCTGAAGATCGGCGAGGAACGCGTCAGCGGCGAGCCGGAGGGCGACGCCGAAAGGACGCGCGCCGACGGCAAGACCTCCTCGGTCCACTTCCTGCGGTTCCCGCTCTCCGACGCCCAGGCCGCCTTGTTCCGCGACCCCGCGACGGCCGTCATCGCCGGCTGTGACCATCCGCTCTACGATCATCTCGCGGTCCTGAGCGGCGAGACCCGCGCCGAGCTGGCCCTGGATCTCGCGTGAGCGGTCGCCGCCAGAGCCGCGCCCGGCGGCGCGCTACCGCCCTTGCGGCCGGGCCGGCTGCGGCCCCAGGCCGAAGATCATCAGCTGGTGGTCGCCGGCGACATAGACCATGCCGTTGGCGACGACCGGGGTGATGTTGGCGTTCATCGGGAACGACCAAGTCCCGACCGGCGCCGAATAGAGCATCGGCAGGGTGGAGCTGCCAGGCGGCGGCAGGCCCTGGAAGGCGTAGAGCGCCATCGGCGTCTGGCGGTCGGCGCCGCGGCTGACCGTCCAGATGATCGGGTCGGCGCCGGCGTTG
>DATCBS010000008.1:0-28476 GCA_036511715.1 Caulobacteraceae bacterium | reverse complement strand
GGGGCAGCCGCCAAGGCCGCCGCAACTGGCGTCCAGGACGGTGACCCCCGCCTCGATGCTGGCGAAGGCGTTGGCCAGGGCCGCGCCGCGGGTGTCGTGAAAATGCATTCGCAGCCTCGCGGCCGGGGCGGCCGCCCTTGCCGCATCGATCCTCTCGCGCACCGTCCATGGGTCCGCGACGCCAATGGTGTCGGCCAGGGCGATTTCGCCGATACCGAGAGCGCCGATTTCGCCGACCAGGTCAGCGACGCGGGCCAGAGGGACCTCGCCCTCGAAGGGGCAGCCGAAGCTCACCGAAAGCGTCGCCGACACCGCCGGTCCCCCTTCGGTGCGCCGGCGGCGCATCATGGCTCCGAGACCCGCCATCTGGTCTGCGGTCGAGGCGCCCTGGTTGCGGATCCCGAAGCCATCGGTGGCGCAGATCACGATATTGGCCTCGTCGCAGCCGCTGGCTACCGCCCGGTCCCAGCCGCGTTCGTTCAGCACCAGGCCGATCCGCGAGCGGCCACGCTGATGGGGCAGGGCCGCCATCATCGCCTCGGCCCCGGCCATCTGAGGCACGCGCCTCTCGTTGACGAAGGACACCACCTCGATGCGCCGCGCGCCACAGGCTTCGAGGGCGTGGACGAAGGCGAGCTTGTCCGCTGGCCCAAGGACGGACTGTTCGTTCTGAAGACCATCGCGCGGGCCGACTTCGACGATCTCGATAAGTGGTTTCATGGGTGAACCGTCGCCGCGGCCGATGGATCGGCGAGGGGCGTATAGATGCGAAGGATGTCGTGCTGATTGTTGGAATAATCCAGGCCCGCGCCCTCGCCCGCCCGCCGAGCGGCGGCGCCATCCACGGCCAGGGCTCTTCTGAACGCGGCGTCCTGGCGACCCTCGACGATGACCGGCCGACCCTCGGCTATGCCGTCGGCGGCGTCCTGCGCATCGCCCAGCTGGGTTCCCGACCCCAGGAGGAAGACGAGACTGGGCTCTTGGTAGCCGGCCACGGTCACCGGCCCTGGCGCTCCCTCGCGCGGAGTCCAGCCCGCGCGAGCCAGGGCCTGGGCGGCGCGATTCGAAAGCCACAGCGAGCGGAGGGATGGCGCGAGGCCGGCGGTGAGAACGACGTGTCCGAGAAGTCCGAAGAGCCCGGCCGCGGCAAGGGCGAACCCCGGCCGGCGCCGCCACAGAAACCACGCGCCGCCCAGGCCCGAGCCAGCGAAGAGCAGTCCGGCGAGCACGGCCCAGGGCCAGGCGCCCCAGTCTTCGAGCTTGGCCATGGCGGCCGGTCCCGCCGCCGCCAGGACGATGGCGGAAAGAACGATGAGGAGTGCGCCCAGGGCGCCGGCAAGACGGCCGATCGGCTGGGTTAGGGAGCGAGCGATCAGCCACGCCAGGGCGCCAAAGGTCGGCAGCACATAATGGACGAGCTTTGTCGGCACGATCTCGAAGACGAGCCAGTTGGGAACCAGCCAGCACCAGGCGAACCGGATCGCCGGCTCCCGCGCGGCGCGCCATCCCGCAGTGAGACTGGCCGGCAGGAGCAAGGCGGCAGGGAAGAGCAGCAGCGGCGAGAGCAGGACGTAGGCGCCGGGAAGCGCTCCGTGTCCCTCCTGACCGCCGGCAAGCTTGGGCGCGAGGTCGCCGCCGATGGCCGCGCCCCAGAAGGCGCCGTCGCTGGCGACGGTGATGGCCATCGCCCACGGGCCGGCGATCGCGGCAAGCGCAATGAGGCCCCAACCCCAGCCGATAGTCTTCACCCACGCCGCACGCCGCTCCCAAAGGACCAGCGCGGCGATGGTCAGGACGACGGTCATCGGCCCGATCGGACCCTTGACCAGGACAGAGAGCGAAAGAGCGACCCAGAACGCGACCTTCGTCGCCGGTCCCGCTCGCGGGCCGCCCCGCTGGGCCAAGTAGAGCCGGGCCAAAGCCGCCATGGCGAGGGTGACGAGACCACAGAGGACGGCGTCTGTAGAGGCGATGAACGCCTCGGTGGAGAGCAGGAGGCTGGCGGCGAGGATCGCTCCCGCCGCCAGACTGGCGCCCGGCCGCAGGAATGCCGCCGCTCCCCAGGCGCACGCCGCGGCTGCGAGCATCGCGCCCAACAACGAAGGGACGCGATAGGGCCAGATGCGCCGGCTGTCGACCGGGGTGAGCGCCTTGACCGCCGCCGCCTGGAGCCAATAGACGCCCACCGGCTTGTTGAACCTCGGCGTGTCCTGGAAGCGGGTGGTGACGTAGTCGCCGCTTTCCAGCATCTGTGCCGAGGCCTCCGCGAACCGGGACTCGTCACGATCCAGCGGTGGCAGTGAGAGCGCCCCGGGAAGGCCCGCGAGGAGCGCGACAATGGCGGCCAGAAGAGGTCCCCGCCAGCTCGAGGCCAGCCGGTCAAGGCGGTCTTGCAGCGTCATGAGCCTTGATAGCACGATCTTTCGGCGCCCGACTTTTCCGCTATGAGGGTGGCGATGGGCGAAGCCGCGGCGGTGAAATATTCGATTGTCGTGCCGGTGTTCGATGAGGTGGGCGCCGCCGCGGACCTCGCCCTGGAGATAGCCGCCGCCTTCGCCGGGGAGGCCTTCGAGATCATCTTCGTCGACGATGCGAGCGCCGATGGGACCGCCGCTTCGCTCACCGCCGTCGCGCTTCGCTTGCCGCAGCTGAGGGTTCTGAGCCACGTCAGAAACGCCGGCCAGAGCCGGGCCCTGCGCACCGGAATTCTCGCCGCGACGGGCGCGATTATCGTCACCCTCGATGGCGATGGCCAGAACGACCCCGCCGACGCGCCGGCCCTGGCCAGGGCCCTGGAGGCGTCCTCTGGCGAGGTGGGGCTGATCGGGGGAATAAGGACCCATCGCCGGGACGGGCGGGCCAGGCGGTGGGGCTCTACTCTCGCCAATGCGGTCCGTCGCAGACTATTGCGCGACGGGGCGGTGGACACCGGCTGCGGCCTCAAGGCAGTGCGCCGCGACGCCTTTCTGCGCCTTCCTTATTTCGATCACATGCACCGCTACCTTCCGGCGCTGATGCGGCGTGAAGGCTTCGAGGTTGCTTTCCGGAGCGTGAGCCATCGCCCGCGGCGAAGCGGACGATCGAAGTACAGCAACCTGGGGCGTCTTCTCGCCGCCGCGTCGGATCTGCGCGGCGTGATGTGGCTTTGCTCGCGCTCGCGCGATCCAGGCTGGATCGAGGAGGTGCGACGGCCGATCGAATAGGGGGCGCTCCTCGAATCTCGCCGCGGAACAAGCGACACTCCCTCACAGGAAGAGGTCGGCGCTGACCGGCGCATGGTCGCTGGGCCGGTCCCATCCGCGCACCTCGTCGTGCACCCGCGCGGGCGGGGCGCCGTGGCGCGAGGAGGCGCTCTCGAGGCCGGGGCTGATCCAGATATGGTCGAGGCGCAGCCCGCGGTTGGAGAGCCGGAAATCCACGGCGCGATAGCTCCACCACGAGAACAGCCTCGTCGGTTCGGGCGTCGCCACCCGGGCCAGATCGATGAACCCGAGGCTGTCTCTCACGGCCTCGATCGCGGCCACTTCCAACGGGGTGTGACTCACCACCTTCGACATGAAGCGATGGTTCCAGACATCGTTCTCGCCGGGGGCGACGTTGAGGTCGCCGGCAATGATCAAGGGCGATCTTCGATCACGACGGCGCATCTGTCCGGTGAGGCGTTCGAGGAAGTCCAGCTTGTGGTCGAACTTGGGATTGAGCGACCGGTCGGGAACATCGCCGCCGGCCGGAACATAGAAGTTCTGGATTTCAACTCCGGCGATGATCGCCGAGACGCATCGCGCATGGCCTTCGCGGCAGAGCACGAGCACCGGGGCGTCCTCGATCGGAAGGCGCGAAGCGATGGCGACGCCGTGCCAGCCCTTCTGGCCGCTGATCCTGAGATGCGGGAGGCCGGCTTCCGCGAACGCCTCGGTCGGAAACTCCGCCGCCTGGCACTTGATCTCCTGGAGACAAAGGACGTCAGGCGCATGTTGGTTGACGAACCGCGCCACCTGGTGGGCGCGCAGGCGCACCGAATTGACGTTCCATGAAGCGATCCGAAGGCGCACTAGCGTCGTTTAGACCAACTCCAGCGCCGGCCCTAGGGAGGCGAGGGCGCGGCCGGCGCCGGGCGGCGCAGTTCAAACAGGGATTGATCGAATCCGCTGGTGGCGCGCAGGTCGATGAGGCGCACCCTCGTCTCTCCGCCCTGTGCGCCGGTGATCGTCCAACCGGTCAGGGCCAGGGGAGATTGGGTGAAGTCCAGAGTGATCCGCCCCTGTTCGTTCTTTCGGCCGCTACGGGCGACCACCGAGAACCCGCCCGCGGACCTCGCGACGGCGCTCACCACCACTCCGTGACCGACGCGGATTTCGCGGCCGAGGAGCACCGACAACGGGGTCAGGCCCAAGGGATAGCTCTGGAAGGTCTTCAATCGCGGGTTGAGCACCGAGACGAGCCTACCATCCGAAGCGATCACGATCCCGGACGGCGGGTCGTACTGGAAGCGGGCCTTGCCCGGCCGCTGCAGCCAGAATTCTCCCTGGCTCACGTTGCCGCGGGCGTCGGTCTGGACGAAACGGGCGCGCTCGCTGGAGAGACTCTGGAGGTACGCCGCCGCACGCTCGGCGAGCGCGAGGTCCTCGGCGGAGAGGGGCGTCGCCACCGACGCCGCCGCAGCCCCCGTTGCGCTGGCGGCCGCCAGGAGAATGACGCAGGCCAGGGCCACGCGACGGCTCGGCCGGCCGCGCGGGTTCACGGCGGCGGGCCCGCGAGAATCTCCCTCTTGCCGGCGTGGTTCGCGGCGCCGACGACCCCCTCGCGCTCCATGCGCTCCATCAGCGATGCAGCTCGGTTGTAGCCCACCTGCAGGCGCCGTTGGATGTAGCTGGTGGACGCCTTCCGATCGCGGGTCACCACCGCGATCGCCCGATCGTAGAGGTCGTCGCCGCCGCCTTCGTTCTCCGCGGCGCCTTCCTCGTCATCCTCCTCGGCGGAGGCGGTCACCTCCTCGAGATATTTCGGTCGGCCCTGCTCGCGCAGGAACCTGGTCACTGTCTCGACCTCCTCGTCGGACACGAACGGGCCGTGCAGACGAGTGATGCGGCCACCGCCAGCCATGTACAGCAGGTCGCCCTGACCGAGCAGCTGCTCGGCGCCCTGCTCACCCATGATGGTGCGGGAGTCGATCTTGGAGGTGACCTGAAATCCGATCCTCGTGGGGAAGTTGGCTTTGATCGTGCCGGTGATGACGTCCACCGAGGGTCTCTGGGTGGCCATGATGAGATGGATGCCCGCCGCCCTCGCCATCTGGGCCAGGCGCTGCACGGCGCCCTCGATATCCTTGCCGGCGACCATCATCAGATCGGCAACCTCGTCGATCACCACGACCAGATAGGGCATCGGTTCGGGCCGAAGCTTCTCTTCCTCGTAGATCGGCCTGCCCTGGCCATCGAAGCCGGTCTGCACCGTGCGTACGAAGTGCTCGCCCTTGGCCATCGCTTCGTTCGCGCGCTCATTGTAGCTGGCGACGTTGCGCACGCCGATCTTGGACATTCGCCGGTAGCGGTCCTCCATTTCGCGCACTGTCCATTTGAGCGCGACGATCGCCTTCTTGGGATCGGTCACCACCGGCGCCAGAAGATGCGGAATGCCGTCGTAGACCGACAGCTCCAGCATCTTGGGGTCGATCATGATGAACCGACAGATTTCCGGCGGCAGACGATAAAGGATCGAGAGGATCATCGCGTTGACGCCGACCGACTTGCCCGAGCCCGTGGTGCCGGCGATCAGCAGGTGGGGCATCTTGGCGAGGTCGGCCACATAGGGCTCGCCGCCGATGGTCTCGCCCAGCGCCAGCGGCAGCACCTGGCTTGCCTTCTCGTATTCCCCGCTGCTGAGCAGATCCCTGAGGTAGACCGTCTCGCGCCTGGAGTTGGGCAGCTCGATGCCGATCGCATTGCGCCCGGGGACGACGCTCACCCGGCACGCCGCCACGCTCATGGACCGGGCGATGTCATCGGAGAGGGCCACGACGCGCGCCGACTTCACACCAGGGGCCGGAACGAGTTCGTACAGGGTCACCACTGGACCGGGCCGAATCTGGTCGATCTGGCCGCGAACACCGAATTCGGCCAGCACGCCTTCCAGCAAACGAGCGTTCTGGCGCAGGGAGTCCTCATCGATCGCCGAGGCGCGCGGCCTGGGCTTGGTGAGCATCGCCAGTTCAGGCAGCTTGAAGCCGCCGGGTTCGGCGAACGGGAAGCTCCGTTGCTCTTCGCGTTGTTCACGTTCGGAGCTTCGCGGGGTCGCCTTGGGCTGCTTGATGGCGAGAGGCGCCAAGGGAGCGAACTCCACGGGCGCCGATCCAACTTCGGCGATGGCGTTTTTCTCGATGCGCGGCGCGGTCATTGTCCGCGCCGGGCGCCTCGGGGCCCTGCCGGGCCGCCAGGCGAACATCTCCAGGCTGAGCGGTGGCATCCCCATCGCGAACCCGAGCGCGGCCAGACTGGCCATCGCCAGAATGGCCGCCGCGATGATCTGTGGAGCGGGGAGGCCGACGAGGGCGAACGGCGCGGTCAAGATCGCCAGAACGCCGCTGCCGGCAAATCCGCCGAGACCCTCCACCAGCGGCCAGGACTGGGGAGGCCTGGGCGCGGCCAAGGCGCCGGCAAGACCGATGACGGCCAGAGCCCCGGCGACAGCCCTGAGGCGAAGATGCGCCCGACCCTGCCTCGGGTCTGCCCCCAGAAGCCGACTCACACCCGAAGCGAGCATCACCGCCGCCACCGCCCAGGCGGCGAGGCCGAGGAACTGGATCGAAAGGTCGGCGATGTCAGCGCCCGCTGGGCCCAGGATGTTGGCCGGCGCGGCCGCGGAGGCCGCGTCCAGACTGGGATCGGCGGCCTTGTAGGTGGCAAGGGCGGCGGCGAGCGCGGCGCCCGTGGCGGTGACCATCGCGCCTCGGAAACGCGCCCAGACCACGCCGAAAGCGACAAGCCCCGTGAGACGCCGCGGGATTGCCGATCCGCCGCGCCGCGCCACTCTCGCCATCCTCGACAACCCCACCGACACTAGACTTGCAGACCCAGCGCCATCCTCTGGAGGAAGAGGGTTAAGAGGCGTTTACCCACGCCGACGACGCCCCGGCTGGAGCCAAGAATTCCCGGCGACGAACGGTTCGCCCTTCACCTGCGGTGGCGCTCGGGGGTGACGGGTACATGTCGGGCGGCGTCCGGCTGGTTCTCCGGTCGGGCGTCGAGAAAGGCCGGATGCTCCCCGGCGCGCGCGGCGACCGCGGCCAGGGCGGGAAAGCCTTCGACCCTCACGTCGAAACGGCTGGCCGCCCAAATCTGCGGGATCAGGAAACAGTCGGCGAGCGTCGGCGCCGCGCCGAAGGCGAAACCGGCGCCGTACCGGGCCACCAGCGGTTCGAGAGCCATGAAGCCTTCGGTGATCCAGCGCGCGCCCCAAGCCTTCTGTTCGGGGCCCCCGATCGGAAACCCGAGACCGGCCAGGGCCTGGAGCACGCGCAGGTTGTTCAGGGGATGGATATCGGCGCCGACGATGGCCGCCATGGCGCGCACCACGGCCCGGTCGGTAGCCAGCGGAGGCAGAAGCGGCGGCGCCGGGTGGGTCTCCTCGAGCCACTCCAGGATCGCTCCGCTCTGGATGAGGGTTCGCCCGTCGATCTCCAGGGCCGGGACCAACCCCTGAGGGTTCACCGCCCGATACGGTTCGGCTCTCTGCTCGCCGCCGGCGAGGTCCACCGCTGCGTAGCGATACTCCAAGCCCTTGAGGTTGAGGGCGATGCGCACACGATAGGGCGCCGTGGCCCGCCACATGGAGTGAAGGACGATCGAGGCCGTCACTGGCCAGGAAAGCGAAGAACGAGCCGCAACTGACCCTTGGCCGGTGCGCGGAAGTTCGCCCCGACCGGCCGGTTCGCGGCGCCCGGTAGCCAGCCGAGCGCCCGGTACGCGCCGGGGGGCAGTTTGAAGAGGATCCACGGCCCCTCGCAGCTCACCGCCGCCAGCCGGTGACCCGAGGCGTCGAAGACCGCCGCCGCCTCGTCGGCCAGATATTCCTGCGAAGGGTTGGAAAATTCCAGGCGCACCGAATAGGTCAGCCAGTGAGGATCGGCCTTGGTCTGGCCGACGCCGGTGCAGGCGACGCCGACGCCGTCGATGTTTCGTTCCTGATCGAGCCCCACGACCACTGAACTGTCGGTCTCGCCAACGACCGCCGCGAGGCTGGGAAGAGCCGCGATGCTCGCGGCGGCGAATGCAACGGCCGCGGGCAGTCTCGAAATCATCACGCCTCTCCTTCGTTGACGGCCCTCAAACGACGGCGAAGGTCAACGTCTCCAGACCCTCGATGAAGGCCTCGACGCGGTCGCCGGGGAGCAGCGGGCCCACGCCCTCGGGCGTCCCGGTGAAGATCAGGTCGCCTGGCGCCAGGCGCCACAGCTTCGAGGCCTCGGAGATGATCTCCGGCACGCTCCAGATCATGTCGGTGATCCGGGCATCCTGACGGATCGTCCCGTTGACCCTGAGTCCGATGCGGCCTTGCGGCGGTCCGTCCGCCGCCCGCCTCAACGCGGAGACCGGAGCGGAGTTGTCGAAGGCTTTCGCAGCTTCCCAAGGCAGGGCCTTGGCCCGGGCGGCGCCCTGCAGGTCCCGTCGGGTGAGATCGACGCCGACGGCGTAGCCGAAGACGAGCGTCAGCGCCTGAGCCGGGGGGATATCCGCGCCGGCGGCGCCGAGCGCCACGACCAATTCCACCTCGTGATGAAGATCGCTCGTCGCCTGCGGATAGGTCACGGCCTCCCCTCGAGTGACCACAGCGTCCGCGGGCTTGGCGAAAAAGAAGGGCGGGTCGCGATCATCGCCGCCCATTTCGCGCCGATGCGCCGCATAGTTGCGGCCCACGCACAAAATCCGTCGGACCGGAAACACGCGGCGGTCGTCGGCTACCGGAATCGAAGGAGGCGCGAGCGCCGAAATCACCGTATCGAACATGGTGAACGCCTAGCGCGGGCGGCGCCGCTTGGCCAGAGACCAATGCCGAACCGGCCCCCGGGCAATCCCCCTAGGCGCGGCCCAAGGCATGCTGCAGCGCCGCGGCGATCTGGTGCACGTTGTAGGGCTTTCGCACCACCGGCGCCTCGAAGCCGTCTGGCGCCTGGCATGGCTCACCATAGCCGGTCGCGAAGATGAACGGCGTGCCGCGCGCCCGCAGGGCCGTGGCCACCGGCGTCACCGCCTCGCCGTTCAGGTTGGCGTCCAGCACGGCCACATCGAAGCTCAGGGCCAGCATCCGCTCGGCCTCGGCGAGATCCGCCGCGGTGCCGACCACGAGCGCGCCGGCTTCGGTGAGACCTGCCTCCAACTCGAGCGCCAACAGAACCGCATCCTCGACGATGAGGACCGTGACGCCGCGAATGTCGCCCGAGCCGCCTGCCCCCAGAGAAGCGCCGGCGACGCCCTCGGCTGGCCGGCGCGTTGCGCGCAGGGCAATCGGCTCGGCGGCGGCGGGCTTGGCCAGGCAGGTGGCGTCGGCGCGCAGCACCGCGCGCACACCGCCGGGATGGAACTCGATGCTGGAGCATCCCCCAAGCTCGCGACCGGTCACCCGCTCGAGCAGGATCGAGCCGAACCCCCGCCGTGCCGGGACGGCCACTATGGGGCCATCCTTTTCGGTCCAGCTGAGCTCGAAGCCGCCCTCCGGACGGGCCGCCCAACTCACCTCGACCCTGCCCGCGTCGGTGGAGAGCGCGCCGTATTTCACCGCGTTTGTCGCCAGCTCATGCAGGGCCAGGGTGAGCGCGTTGGTCCCGCGCGGGTTGAGCAGTATCTCGGGCCCTTCCCAATGCGCCTGGCCGGGCGCGAGGCCGCCCAGCTCGGCGGCGGCGACGTGGCCGATCTCGGCCCCCCGCCAGCGTGTCGCGGTGAGCAGGGTGTGGGCGGCCGCCATCGCCTCCAGCCGCCCGGAGAACGTCTTGAGGAAAGCATCGATCGAA
Organism: Caulobacteraceae bacterium; assembly: GCA_036511715.1. Lineage (GTDB taxonomy): Bacteria > Pseudomonadota > Alphaproteobacteria > Caulobacterales > Caulobacteraceae > Acaudatibacter. Next base: position 18,473 of record DATCBS010000008.1, on the reverse strand, counting down.
ACGGTTTTCCGCGCCGATTGCGAGGCGAGGGACTGGACGGCGGCCAGGACATTCTTGACCCGATGATCCAGCTCGGCGACCAGGGCTTCGCGCTCGTCGTCCTCGGCCTTTCTGGCCGAGAGGTCCTGCACGACGCCGATCACGCGCCGGGGCGGCCCTCGGGGTTCCGCCACCGCCGTCGCGGCGCTGTACATCCACAGCAGCCGCCCGTCGTCCGGCCGCAGCCACCGGTAGCGAACCTCGTAGCGACCGGGCCCCACGAGGCCATCGCTCATCGCCAGACCGAGCGTTTCGACGTCTTCGGGGTGGACGAAGCCGTATGCTTTCCGGCCCCCCTCCGCCGGCATCGAACCGGGCTCGAGGCCGGTGATTTCGGCCATTCGGGGACTGACGAAGAGCAGATCCCGCTCGAGATCCCACTCGAACTCGCCCATTTCCCCGGCCTGCAGGGCCAGGGCCGCCCAACCTTGCTGGATCGCCAGCTGTTCGTCCGGATCCGGCCTTCGTCCGCTGGGTTCGCCCATGACCCGGAGCATATGGCCGCCGCGGGTTCCCCGTCGCGCACAAATCTTCGTGACGGCCATCAAAGACTCCGGCTGGACCCGCCGAGCCGATCGTGCTCAAGCTTTTTGCCGGCGATCAAACCGAGGTCGCGGAACCCGGCCCGCGCAAGTCGCGTTCTGCCGGCGACCTTTGCGGCGCCGCGCTTTGCGTGGTCGCCTTAGCTGGAGAACGAAATGCCCGTGGACACGATGAATCAGGCCGCCGATGAGGCCAAGGAAGCCAGGAAAGCCGCCAACAGCGCCGCCGATCATGGCCAGCGCGCCTTCAGCGAGGCGGTGAGCGCCGCCGAGCGCACCCTCTCCGAAGCGGCCAGAACCGCCGAGAAGGTGTTCAGGGAGGGTGTGGAGTCCCTTCGCAATCAGACCAGGATCTACACCGACTCCGCCGGCCAACACGTGGACGAAGCCCAACGCTACGTCATGGACCGGGTCAAGGAACGCCCGATGACCGCGACACTCGCCGGTTTGGGAGTGGGGGTGCTGCTCGGGCTGCTGCTGTCAAATCGCAACAAGTGATACTGCGGCGCCTGACCCTCGCCCTCACGGCGGCGGCGGTTTTCGCGACGAGCGCGGCGGTGGCGGTGATCGCCGTGGCCTTTGCTCTTTATGCACTGCTGCTTGCCTATGTGACGCCGGCCGGGGCCGCGGCCATAGTCGCCGGCGCCGCGGCGGCGGTCCTGGCTTTGGGCGCCCTCATCATCGGCCGCCGGCCGCGGGTGAAACGGGCGGCTGCCCAGCCGCCACGGGCGACCGGCTTCATGGAGCGGGCGCTCACCCTGGTGCGGGACAAGCCGGTCGTCGCCATCGCGGCGGCCATCGGCGCCGGGTTCCTGGTCATCCGCAATCCGAGATATCTGGGGGCGGCGGTGCGCGCCTTCGTCGAAGGCCGGGAGTTGCCTCCCGCGTCCTGACCCAGGGCCCGGACCTCAGGGCCTCTCTCGCCGAGGCACCGACCAGGTTCGCCATACCTCGAAGCGTCCTCCCGTCCATGCCTGGGCGGTGACGGCGATCGATCCGGCCTCGACTTCGATCAAGTTGAAGCTCGCCGGTGCGCCGCGTTCGCGCACCGAGAGTGTCCCGGCCCCGACCGCGTAACACCGCCCGTCTCCATAGGGAAACGGCCAAACGAACGGCACATGGATGTGGCCGCTCAGCACGACATCGACTCCGCCGTCGCAAAAGCGACGAGCCGCCCGCTCGCCGCCGCGCACCCGGCCGGTCATCGGACCACCGACCATCTCAACCAAAGGATGGTGGCAGACGACCGCCGCCAAGCCCTCCTCGGCCGTCCCACCGACCGCGGTCAGTGCGGCGTCGGCCTGTGCCGCTGCGATGGCGCCCTTCGACCAGTTCCATCGCCATTGGGCGCCGCGAGCGGTGTTGATCGTCGCCACCTTCGTCCCGCCTTCGGTCCAGCGCACCGCGTCCGCCGGGCCAAAACGCCTTTGGAATCGCGCGAAGGGCGCGGTCAACCGTTCGAGCAATCCCAGATAGGGGGTGTCGTGATTGCCTGGCGTGATGACGACGGGTCCACGCAGTCGGCGCACCCACGCCTGAGCGCTCTGGAACTCCCGCTCCTGGCCGAAGCTGGTGAGATCCCCGGTGATGATCGTCAGGTCCGGTGTCGCCAGCGCAAGCCACGCTGTCGCCGCCTCCACGGCCGCTGCGTTCTCGCCTCCGAAGTGGATGTCCGAAAGGTGGGCGATGCGCAACATCACGCCCTCATGGCGGGCTAGACGGCGACCGCCGCGGGCGCGCCGCGGACGTGGTCAATTCTGACCCGAGCCGGCCCGGTCCTTCAAGCTGCGCCCCGCGTTCTGCAGCGCGCTTCCGGCCTTGTCCGCGGCGCCGTGGAACGGCGTCCGGATCACTGTGTCCACTACCGCTCCGGCGGCCGCGAACGAGCCCAGGCGGACCGCCAGGAACACCATCGCCGCCGCCGCCACGGCCAGGACGACGAGCAAGAAGGTCAGAAACGGTGATCCCCGGCGGCGCGAGCGCTCGTCGCGGCGGCCCCGGTCGTAGGCGGCGTCGACGTCGGCGCGCGTCGCTCCGGCGGTCTCGCCGCTCTTTTCGGCCCGCTGGCGTTCGTCCAGACGGCCCTCCTTGTACGCGTCCAGGGCGCCTGCCCCCGGACCCGGCGCCAAGCGCCGTGAGAACCATGATCGCATGGCGTGCCTTCCGTCCTCGAGTGCCCGGCCTGAAGAACGGTCAAGTGGCGCCGTCAGTTCCGGGACGCGGGCCCTGCCTTGAAACCATGAAGCGATGTGCGTCTCGGCTATCGTCGGGACGCCGATTGTTGTTCTATGGGGTCTTGTGGCGCCAGGGAGGCATGCGGATGCTGAAGCAGGATCGGCCGACGCGGCTGCTCGCCATCGCCGGTTTCGCCGCCGCGCTCTTCGCGTGCCACACCGCGCCGGCTCGCAAAGGACCGGTGATCGCGGTTGCGCCGAGCTGCACCGACTTCACCGTGTCGATTTATTTCGACGCCCGGTCGGCGACGCTCACCGGCGAGGCCCGCGCCCTGGTGAAGGCGTCGGCCCGTCGCGTCCAGGGGTGCCGGGTCACGGGGGTCAATGTCCTTGGCCTCGCCGACGCGCCAGGAGATCCCGACGTCAATCTCTCCCTTTCCAAACGACGCGCCGAGGCGGTGACCAAGGTCCTGGCGGCGTACGGCCTGACCACCGTGGCCTTTCAGGTCAGGGCCGCCGGCGATGTGGGAGCGCAGACCCGCACTGGCGAAGAGCGGCCTCTTCGACGGCGCGCCGACGTCGAATTCCATCTGATGAGTCTGGGTGCCCCCGCTGTTCGCTGAACGCGGGTAAAGACACGGCGCCGCGCCGCGCCGGCTAAGGAGGGATCATGAGCGGAACGCCGCGCGGCCGTCGATTGTCCGCAACCGGAGTGCGCCAGGGCCGATGGGGCCGGCACATGGCGTGGGTCCTCGTGGCCTCTCTGCTTCTCGCCACCCTCGCCCTTGCGGCGGTGTGGGCGTGGCGCGCCGGCGACTTCGCCGCCGCCGAGCGCAGCCATGCGACGACGATGGGCGATGCGGCGGGCTTTCACGCGCCGGCGCCGTCTTCCGGCTGACGCGTCTCAGGACCTCAAGCCGCCTGGACGGCGCGCCTTGGATGAAAGAACAGCGCCTGTCCGATCGCGGCCTTCACCGTCTCCGGCTGGAACGGTTTGGTGATCAGGAATGTCGGCTCGGGGCGCTCGCCGGTAAGCAGGCGCTCGGGAAAGGCGGTGATGAAGATCACCGGCACGTCCAGTCTGGCCAGGATCTGCTTCACTGCGTCGATTCCCGACGATCCGTCGGCCAGCTGGATGTCGGCCAACACCAGACCCGGCGTCGCCCGTCCCACGGCGTCCACTGCTTCGGCGCGAGTGGCGGCGATGTCGATCACCGTGTGACCCAGCTCCTTGACCAGGGCCTCGATGTCGGCGGCGATCACCGGCTCATCCTCGATGATCAGGACTTCGGTGGCGAGTTCCGCGTCGATGTCGGCCTGGGCCTCGGCGATCAGGGCCTCCACCTCTTCGAAATCAGTGTCCAGAATCTGCGCGGCCTCGGTCGGCGTGAATCCCTCAACAGCGGTCAGCAGGAACGCCTGCCTCGACCTTGGCGCGATGCGCATGAGCCTTTGCCCGACATCCTCCGCCGCGGGGCCGGCCTCGAGCCGGCGCGGTTCGAGCCGCGCACCGGAGCTGCACCAGATCGCGTGAAAGACGTGATAGAGGGAAACGCGCGGCGAGAGCCCTTCGTCTAGCGAACGTTCTCCCGCCGCCAGGGCCTCCAGCGCCACCCTCACATACTGATCGCCCGTGGGCTGGTCGCCGGTGAGCGCCCGCGCATAGCGCCTGATATAGGGTAGGTGCGGCGCCAGCCTGGCCAGTAGGCTCATGTCCCCTCCAAGATATCCGGGCGCGGGCGCCCGCGCCCGGCCGCCAGGGCCGCTTATTCGCACACCCGCGGATCGAACGCCAAACGCCGCGCACCCGGCCCGGTTCCAACAAGGCGGCTCCAGTCTGGTCCCCGGTGGGAACTCGATCGGCGGTGAGACGTTTGCGCCCCCGAACACCCACGGAGAGGCGAGGGCGGGCGGTTGCACGCTCGCGAAGGGCGGATGAACAACCCAAGGGCGCCCAGGAAGACCTCGCCAAGCTCGTCCGCGGTGGACGAAGCGCGATTGCGCCAGCAGGCGATCGGCGTGAAGCTGCGGCAGATGTTCGACGCCGTGGTCAATGAACCGGTTCCCGACGAATTCCTGGACATCCTGCGCCGGGGCGACGCTCGGCGTTCGGAGAAGAGCTGATGGGCGCCGGAGCGCGGGCGGACCGCCAGGCCGATCCCCGCCGGGATGAGGCGTTCCGGCGTGAGCTCGAGATCCTGATTCCGCATCTTCGCGCCTTCGCGCGGACCCTCGCGGGCGATCCGACCGCCGCCGACGATCTGGCTCAGGACGCGATGATGAAGGCCTGGGACGCCCGAGCGAGCTTCGAGATGGGCACCAACATGAAGGCCTGGACCTTCATGATCCTCAGAAATCAGTTCTATTCCGAGAAACGCCGCTCCTGGCGGCAGAGTCAGCTCGATCAGGAGGCCGCCGAACGGACCCTGGTGGCGATCGACGACCCCGCCTCTCCCGTCGCCCTGGACGAGTTGCGCCTTGGACTGGGCATGCTGCCCCTCGAACAGCGCGAGGCGCTCGTCCTGGTCGGGGCGGGGGGCTTCGCCTACGAGGAGGCGGCCGAGATCTGCGGCTGCGCCGTGGGCACGGTGAAGAGCCGCGTAAGTCGCGCCCGTCGCGCTCTTCAGGGAATTCTCGTCCGCGGCGACTACCGGCGGGACGGCGCCGCGGCCGGGGAAGCGATGGGGAAGATCCTGGCCCACGCGGAGCGTCTGAGCAACCAGAGGTGAAGCGTTTCGCTCCGCCGTGGCGGGCGCGTGCGACCACCATCCGGGTACGCCTGGGAATCGCTCTGATCATCGCCCTGGCGCCGGTTCTGGTGCTGAGTTCGCTGCAATCGACCCTGATCTTTCAGCGCGACGCGCGCGATCAGCGCAGCGAACTTGTCGGGGCCGCCGAGCGCAGCGCCGCTTCCGCCAAGGCGCGAATCGAAGCTGCCGCGATTCTCCTCCAGACCCTGGCGCCGCGCGCGATCGGAATGCAGTGTGCGCAGCGTCTCGCCGAGGTGGCCGGGCGCATTCCCGGCTACGCCAATCTGATCCGCTTCGATGGCCTGGGTCGCGTGGCCTGTTCGGCGGCGAGCGTCCCGGCCGACGCCGCGCGCCGCGATCGACCCTGGTTCAAATCGCTGCAAAGAGGCGCACGAATCGCGATCAGCAGCGCCCCGGGCGCCGCCTATGGCCCAGGACCGGCGCTGCTCGCCGCGGTGCCCGCGGAGGATCCGGGCGGCGGGTTCGACGGCGCCTTGGCCGCCGTGATCAGCCTCTCGAGTCTCAGGCCCGAGCGACCCGACCGCTTCCTGCCGGCTGGTTCCGAGGTCGCCCTGGCTGACTCTGCCGGCCGATTCGTCTCCGAGACCAGAGCCCAGGCTTTCCCGACCACCGTCGGCGACCGCCTCTCCGGGCCGGCGCGCGACCGCTCGGCGTTGTGGTTCGGCCAGGACCGCTCCGGCGCGCAGCGGGTCTTTTCCTCGGCGCCGCTGGTCGGGCGCGACATCTATGTACTTCTCTCGGCGCCTTCGAAGGACCTCGTCGCCTGGGCGTGGCTCAATCCGGTGTCGGCCCTGGCCCTGCCCCTGCTCGCCTTTCTCTTGGCCCTCACCGCGGTGTGGCTGGTCGCCGAGCGCGGCGTCGTACGCTGGATCGCGTATCTGCAGAGGATAGCCGCCATCTACGCCCGCGGCAGGTTCAGCGTGCATCCGGTGAAGGCCGAGAGTGCGCCTTCCGAGATCCGGGAATTGGCGCGAATGCTCGACGCGATGGCTTCGACCATCGCCGCCCGCGACGCCGCGCTCAAGGAGTCGCTGGTCCAGAAGGATGAGCTGATGCGCGAGATCCACCACCGGGTGAAGAACAATCTTCAGGTCATTTCCTCCCTCCTCAACATGCAGCAGCGCAGCCTCGCCGATCCGGCCGCCAGGGCGGCGATGAGCGACACCCGCCAAAGGATCAGCGCGCTGGCGCTCATCTACCGCGCCCTCTACGAAGGTGCTGATCTGAGGCGAGTCGAGTTGCGCGACTTCCTCGACGAACTGATCGCCCAGCTGGTGACCAACGAGCCCGGCAAGGGATCGATTCAGACCGAGCTGAGCCTGGACCCCCTGGTCACCGATCCCGATCGGCTCGCCCCCCTGGCCCTGTTCGCCGTCGAGGCCATCACCAACGCCAAGAAACACGGGCTTGGCGACGCCGGCGGCATCCTGCGCGTCGCCTTCACGGTGCGCGGCGCCCAGGCCGAACTGGCGATCAGCGATCCGGGCGCGGCGGGCGCGGTCGCGCAGGTGGGCGATGGCGTCGGGCGCACCCTAATGACCGCTTTCGCCCGCCAGTTGCGCGGCGATGTCTCGTTCTGCGCCAACGCCATGGGCGGCGTCACCGTGCGGCTCGCGTTTCCCACTCCGTCGCCGGATGACGCGGGACTGGTCGGGAACCCCTCGTCGAGCTAAGCGTTACCGTGAACTCAATTCCAATCCATCCGGAGATCGTTCAGTCATGCGTAAATTCTTCATCCTGGCCATTCTGGCCGCGAGTCTCGCCACCACCGCGTGCAATACCGTTGCCGGCGCCGGCAAGGACGTCTCCTCCACCGGTCATGCGGTCACCGACACCGCCGATGACGCAAGGGGCCACTAGGGGTTCCTAGGGCCGAGGCTCGCCTGCGACCGGTCCGCCCGCCCCTGCTGGCGGGCCGGCGCGCCCAAGGTTCCCCCGACGAGCGCGTACGCGCTGGGGACTCCTGAAGCGGGGGGCGTTTGCATCCAGCCGGACAATTTCGCGAGACAAGCAGAGCGCGTCTGACCGCCCTGGTCGACGACGTCGGTTTCGCCGTGGTCATCGGCTGCGGCTCGGCCGGGCCGGTCATCGCCCACGCCCCGGTTCTCCTCGCGGGCGACACGGTCCGTTTCCACCTCTCCGCGGCCAACTCCCTCTGCCCCATCCTGCAGAAGAGTCCGGCGGCGCTCGTGGTGGTGACCGGCCCCGACGCATATGTCAGTCCCGATTGGTACGGTTCGGATAATCAGGTGCCGACCTGGAACTATCTCGCCGCGGAGATCGCTGGGTTGGTTCGACGCATGGATCGGGAGCAAACCGCGACGCTCCTGGACGACCTGGCGGCGCACTTCGAGGCCAAGCTGAAACCGAAGCCGCCGTGGCGGCGCTCCAAGTTGGATCCGGGGCGTTTCGAGGCTCTGCTCGGCGCGATCGTAGGTTTCGAAATGACCATCAACCGCCTGGAGGGCGTGCGGAAACTCTCGCAGAACAAGACCGACGAGGACCTCGGACGCCTCGCGGCGCATCTTGCGAACCGCGCCAACTCCGGCGCGCGCGAACTGGCCAGGCTCATGATGCAGTCCCCTCAGGGTCGGTCCGTGGCGAAGGCGGAGGACTCGGGTCCGGAAGCGCCGCCTTGAACACCACACGATCGGCAAGAACCTCGGCGGCCAGGACGCCGCCGGCGGAAACCGTCAGGGCGTGAACGTAGAACGCCTGGACCCAACGCCCGCCCAGGCCTTCGCCGAGAGCCTCGCCACGCAGGCCCGCGGCGACTTCGCCATGCAGGCGGACACGCTCGCCGATCGCTTCGACGATGACCGCCGTCCACCCGCCCTCCGATTTCGCCGTGACCCTGGCGAGACCGCCGGTGGCCAGGGCCCCGCCGGCGATCTGGGTCAGGTTCAGCAGGACCCTGCTGGCGGGGGACGAGAGCTCATTTTGTTCGACCGCCCATTCGAGCCCTGGGCGGAGATGTGTGAACACCTCCTCGGCCAGGGTCGCGAGGCGCCGGGTATCGAAGGCTTCCACCCCGCCTGCGAAGGCGGCGCGGGCGAAGCTCAGGGCGCCCACGAGCTTGCGCGCGCTCGCGGCGATGAGTTCCTGCGCCTCGTCCCGCAGCGCGCTGGCCGCGGGATCGTCCAGCAGGTCCAACCCCGAGACCACGCCGCTGGCCGGACTCATGAAATCGTGGATGAGCCGCTGGGCGAGCCGTGAGGCGATCTCCACCGCCTCGACCGTGGCCACCGGGGCGGCCTCGCCGGAATCTCGAAGGGGGAGCGCCTCGCTCATCGCCACGACCAGTCTTCGCCTGATTTGTCCAATCGGCCAACGCCTGGGCGATCAGGCCGGACTTCGCGCCACCAGCTGGCGGGCGATGATGATCCGCTGCATCTCGTTGGTGCCCTCGCCGATGATCAGCAGCGGCGCGTCGCGATACAGCCGCTCTATGGGGTAATCCTTGGAATAGCCGTTGGCCCCGAAAATGCGCATCGCCTCGCTGGCGACCTCGAACGCGGTCTCGGTGGCGAACCACTTGGCCATCCCCGCCTCCAGGTCCACCCGGCCACCCCGATCGTAGGCCCGCGCCGCGTCCTCGACCAGCAGCTCGGAGGCCCGAGTCTTGGCGGCCATTTCCCCAAGCTTGAGCTGGATCGCCTGGTGCTCGGCGATGGGCTTGCCCATGGTCTTGCGGATCTGGGCGTAGGTCACCGATTCCTTGAGCGCGCGCCGGGCTATGCCCACCCCGCGCGCCGCGACATTGACCCGGCCGATCTCCAGCCCGCCGGTGGCCATGACGAACCCCTGGCCCTCCGCCCCGCCGACCAGGCATAGCCCGGCGTCGCAGGCGAAATCCTCAAAGGCGATCTCGCCGGTGTCGATGCCCCGGTAGCCGAGCTTCGCGAGCTTGCGCCCACGCAGGACCCCCGGCGGAATGTCGCCGGTCGCCGGATCGCGGGTCTGGGCGATCAGCATCGACATCCCGCGGTGCCGCGGCTTCGCCTCGGGATCGGTCTTGACGAGGACCGCCAGGCAGTCGCCCTCGATGGCGTTGGTGATCCACAGCTTCGATCCGTTGATCACATAGCTGTCGCCGACGCGCCGCGCGGTGGTGCGGATTCCCTGAAGGTCCGTGCCCGCCTCGGGCTCGGTGAGCGCCAGTCCCCCGCGAAGTTCTCCGGTCGCGAATCGCGGCAGCCAATGGTCCTTCTGCGCCGCGGTTCCGAACTTCTGGACGATCAGGGCCATCATCAGATGGCTGTTGAAAAAGCCGGTAAGGCTCATCCACTCTTCGCTGATCCGCGCCACGATCTTCGAATAGGCCAGGGCGGAGAGGCCAAGACCGCCCCATTCCGGCTCGATCAGGGCCCCGAAGAGGCCCATCTCGCACATGTCCCTGACCAGCTCGTGGGGATACTCGTCGGCCTCTTCGAAGGCGGAGGCGACCGGCGCCACCTTCTTCTCCAGCCAGCGGTCGATCGAGTCGATCAGCGCCCGTTCGTCGGCCTCGGTGATCGCGGAAGCGTCGTCCATGGCTCACCAATAGTCCTTCATGATCTCCGCGGCCCACGCTGGTTCGATGACTTCGCCCCTGGGCAGGAACCCCTTCATCACCGGCTTGATGTCGAGGATCGGCGTGCCGTCGATGGCATCCAGTCCCTCCACCGTCACACCCGTCCCGTCCACTGAGACGATCCTGACCACACTGGCGCCGAGGCGATTGGGCCGGCATTTGCCCCTCTGGGCGAAGATTCCCACCGCCGGCCAGTCGGCGCGACCGCGCGGATGACGCGCCCCGGTCTCGATCTCGCCCTGGGCGACCTTATCGAAGAGGAAGATCACCTCGGCGTGCGAAAAATCCTGAAGGCCGGCGAGGGCCATGGGCGTGAACCGGGATTCGTCCAGTTCGATCCTGGCGTGGCTCATCCCCCAGTTGTCGTCCGCGGGCGTCGAGCGACCGCCGCGCACACGACCGATCGCTTCGAGAACGAAGCCCATCAGTAGTTGCCCTGTCTGTCTTCCACCGCCTCGCCGCGGGCCGGGATCAGCATGTCGCGGCGAAAGCTGCACACGATCGCCCGAGCCTGGTTGCGGCCCAGGGTGCGGATGGTGACGATCCCCTGCCCCGGACGGCTCTTCGACTCTCGTTTGGCCAGGACCTCGCTCTCCGCGTAGAGGGTGTCGCCGGCGAAGACCGGTGCGGTGAACCGCACCTCGTCCATTCCCAGGTTGGCGATCGCCTTCTGCGAGCAGTCGGTGACGCTCATACCGATCAGCAGCGCCAAGGTGTAGGTGCTGACCACCAGGTTGCGGCCGAACTCACTCGCCTTGGCGTACTCGGCGTCGAAATGCAGGGGATGGGTGTTGAGGGTCAGCAGGGTGAAGAGGTGGTTGTCGCTTTCCAGAACGGTCTTGCCGGGCCGGTGCTCATAGGCGTCCCCGACAGTGAAGTCCTCGAAATAACGCCCGAAGGTCTCCCGGAACCTGTGCGGTCCGACCTCCTTCCAGCCCTGGGTCATCTTCGCTTCAATCTCCCGGCCACGCGCCGCCCAGATGGCCGGATCCGCCAGGGGCCAGCAGGCCCTGGCCGGGGACGTGGTTGATCTCCAGCCTCACCCCGTCCGGATCCTCGAACAGCACCGAATAGTAGCCCTGGGCCCAGTCGTCGTCCTTCGGCGGATGCACGATCGTCGCGCCTATGGAGATCAGGAACCGGTGCGCCTCGTCCACTTCATCGCGCTGCCTCACCCGCCAGCAGACATGATGCAGGCCCACCCGGCTCTGGTCGAACCGCTCGCTCGACCGTCCCGCCGGCGGCGCGCGGACGCCGAAACCGGTGCGGCCGCCGACGCAATAGTAGGTTCCCGCCGCGTCCATCACCTCCTTCAGGCCCAGAAAAGGCAGCAGCTGGCGATAGAAGGCCCGCGCCCGGGCGAAGTCGCCGGCGGTGACGAAGACATGCGCGACCCCGTTGATTTCCATCGCCAATCCTTAGGCCCGGCGACGCGGGCGAGGCAATCGCCCACCGAAGGGGCCGACCCAGAGGTAGACACCTCTGGCCGCCCCGCAAGCGCGGCGCGCTGAAGGATTTGGACTGCCCGGCTGGGGACCCAGCGAGACGCCGAGTTGGCGCATCACGCCCGTCACGTCGGTGACCATCACTGCGGGCCGATCATGTTCTCCTTGTTGGTCTTGGGATGGCCATCCCCCTCCCTCAAGCGAATTTCATTGTTGACCATTGCAATATTTGTTGAAATCTACAATTATCAGAGCATTTTCCGCGATTCAACGGCGCATGGCTGCGCCTGGCCGCTGGCGGGACCGCCGTCCACCGTGCCATGCTGATTGTGGGCGGGCCGCGAAGGTCGACGAACAGCGGTGCGGGCATGACGGTTTCGAGGCTTTTCGCCGCCGCTATGACGGCCGCGGCGCTGCTGGGCGCGCCCGCCTGGGCGCAGCCGAGGAACGCCCTGGACGCCTATGTCGCCAAGCCGGATCCCAGTTTCGCCTGGAAAGTCGAAGGCAAGCTCTCGGGGCCCGGATACCACGGCGCGGTGCTCGAACTGACTTCTCAGACCTGGCTCTCGACCAGCAAGGTCGACCTCCCGGTGTGGAAGCACTGGCTGACCGTGATCGTCCCCGACCAGCTCGGCCACCAGACTGGGTTCATCTACATCGGCGGCGGGGACAATACCGATCCGGCTCCGAAAAAGGCGAACGGGCGCTTCGTGCAGCTCGCGTTGGGAACCCACTCGGTCGTCGCCGAACTACAGGACGTGCCCAATCAGCCGTTGCGGTTCGCCGACAGCCCCGACAAGCCCCGGGTCGAAGACGAGATCATCGCCCACCAGCAGGCGAAGTTCGCCAGAGACCACGATCCCCTCGATCTGCTCCGTCTACCGATGGTGAAGAGCGGCGTCGCGGCTATGACCGCGGTTCAGCAGTACCTGGCCAGTGCCGCGGGCGGCAATCTCTCCATCAGGAGTTTCGTGGTCGCGGGCGGCTCCAAGCGTGGCTGGACGACCTGGCTGGTTGGCGCGATCGACCCGCGGGTGGTCGCGATCATCCCGATCGTCATCAACGTCCTGGACGTCGAGGCAACCACCCGCCACCACTTCGAGGCTCTGGGCTATTTCTCGCCGGCCCTGAAGGACTACATCGACGCCGGCCTGATCCCCGCCATGATCGGCACACCCGGGCTCGAACAAGCCGACGCGCTCGAAGATCCGCTCGCCTACCGGACTCGCCCCTCGATGAGGATGCCGAAGTTCATCATCAACGCAGTCGGCGACGAGTATTTCCCGCCAGACAACACCCGTTTCTCCTACCACCTCTTGCCGCCGATCAAGCGCCTGCGGATGATTCCCAACAGCCGCCACTCGACGGCGGGCACGGACATCTTCGACAGCGTGACCGCGTTTTACGACGCCATCCTGAATCATCGGCCGCTGCCCAGCTATTCCTGGACCAGGCGCGCCGACGGCGCGATCGTCGTGCGGTCACCGACCACCCCCAAGGAGGTGAACCTCTGGACGGGGACCAATCCAAAAGCCCGGGACTTCCGCGTCGACACCATCGGCAAGGCCTTCACCAGCACGCCGCTCGTGCGGCGCGCTGATGGAACCTGGGTGGCCGAGGTCGACAAGCCGGCGAGCGGCTACACCGCCTGGTTCGTCGAGCTGGTCTATGACAGCGCGATCGGATTGCCCTTCAAATTCACCACCGAGGTTTACGTGACCCCCGACGTCCTGCCCTACAAGTGGAGCGACGCCAGGGCGATCACCTCGCCGCCCTCGGGCCGTTGACCGCTCGCCAAGAACGCGACGCGACTGGAACCGAAGTGGCCGCCTCGCATGAACTGGAACCAAACGCCGCCACCCAACGGGCCTGGCTCGACGCTGCCGCCAGGGCCGCCTTCGCCCACCTAGCAGCACTCGGCGCGAGACCGAAGCCTGGCGGACCGCCGGTCGCTCTTCCCTCGGCCGACCGGCCCAGGATCGGCGAAGTGTCGCTTCCCGGCGGGATAGAGGCTGCCCTGGCTGTCGTGACCGGCGCCGCGCGCGACGCCGTTCCCGCCACCTCACCGGGGTTCCTCGGCTATATTCCAGGCGGCGGCCTCTATGCGACGGCTCTGGCCGACTTCCTCGCCGACGTTCTCAATCGCTACACGGGCATTGCGCGGGCCGCGCCGGATCTGGTCGGGCTGGAGAACGATGTGCTCGCCTGGCTGGCCGCTCAGTTCGGCTACCCTCTGCGGGCGGCTGGACTCTTCACCTCGGGCGGATCGCTGGCGACCTTCGCTGCGGTCCTCGTCGCGCGCGAGGCGCACTTCGCCACCGACGCCGACCTGCGTCTTGCGGTGGGCTACACCTCGGCCCAGGCCCACGCCAGCATCGCCGCGGCGTTCCGCCTGGCCGGGCTGCCGCAGGCAAACCTCCGCGCCGCGCCGGTCGACCCCGAGTTCAGAATGCGCCTCGACGCGGTACGAGAGATGGTGCGGGCCGATCGCGCCCGCGGCCTGCGGCCGTTCGTGGTCATAGCGACCGCCGGTTCGACCAATACCGGCGCGATCGACTCGCTGGCCGAGGCCGCGGCCCTGTGCCACGAGCTTCGCCTGTGGTTGCACATCGACGCCGCCTACGGCGGGGCCTTCGTGCTCTGCGAGGAAGGCAAGCGCCGGCTCGCCGGCATCGAGCTGGCCGATTCCATCACCTTCGACCCGCACAAAGGAATGTTTCTGCCCTATGGGACCGGCTGCCTCCTCCTGCGCGATGGCTTGCCGCGCAACACCGCCGCGGCGGGCGACACCAGCTACCTGCAGGATCTGCGGACTGAAGGCGGCGGTCCCAGCCCCGCCGCGTTCGGCCTGGAGCTCACTCGGCCCTTCCGTGGCCTTCGCATCTGGCTGCCGCTGATGCTTCACGGCGCCGCCGCGTTCCGCGAGGCGCTCACAGAGAAACTCGACCTCAGCGCCGCCCTCCATCGCGGTCTTCAAGACCTCGTCGACAAGGGCGCCCCGATCGAGATTCTCGCCGTCCCTCAGCTCACGGTCATTCCTTTCCGGCTGCGCCGCCGCCCCGACGAGCCGCTCGAGAGCTGGAACCGCCGGAACGCCGGCTTCCTCGAAGCGATCAACGCCAAGAGACGGTCATTTCTTTCCAGCACCATGTTGCCGTCGGCGCACGGCGAAGTCCTGACCTTGCGGGCCTGCGTCCTCAGTTTCCGAACCCATGCGCGCCACATCCAGGACTGCCTCGAAGACGTCGCACTGGCCGCTGCGGGGTGAGGGCGGCCCGACCGCTCTCCCACGATGGTGGTGGTCGCGGCGGTCGCGTCACGGTCCCGGAGATGAAACCTGCGGGCCCTTCGCGGCGCAACTCGCGGTTGATAAGATCAGGCGCCGGCCTCGAGGGCTTGGAGAACGGCATGCAAGACCAGAACAGGCGCCGATGCTGCGGGTGAATCCTCGGTGGCTCGCGCCACTGGTCGGGGCGGCCCTCGTCCTGGCCGCCGGCGCCCGCGCCGAGGGCCGCTACATCGGGACCGCGACAATGGCCGCGGACCGCACCGTCACCCTTTGGCTGCGCGCCGACCTGCCTGGCGACGCCGGACATGGCCACGCGACCCTTCTCTATCCGCAGAGCGATCCGCAATATCGCGAGATCCTCTGCCACCTCGGCGGGTTGCGGCCCGGTGAAACGAAGGCCGTGAAACCCTGGCCAGACGATCCTAATCCGGCCTCCCAGTCCTGCACCGCAAGCCGGCGGCGAGGCGGGCGGGACTGACGGCAACAGAGCCGTCGACTCAGCGCGGTCGGCGATCGGTCACCGCCTCGCCGGCCGCGGACCCTTCGTCGCGCCGACCTTCGCATCACGCGACCGCGCGCACCGGGGAGGCCATCCCCAGCAACGGCTCGAACAGGTGCCGCGCGAGGTGGCGCACGACATCAACCACCACGCCGTCCCCTGTGAGGTGATAGGCCTCGTTGTATTTCCTCGGCAGCTTGTAAGCATCATCCAGCCCCATCAGTCGCGCCGTCTCCCTCGTCGAGATCAGCCGCGACCGGACACTCTGGCCGTCGATCACCAAGATCGTCTGGCGGCTCGAGCCGCCGGCGGGAGTCCTCAGGCACCCCGCCACGTCGTCGAACCGGACTTCCGCGCGCTGGCGTTTCACGCCATCTGAATCGCGCCGCGTCCGCTTGTAGACGCCCCCGACCATGCGCCGTCCGGCGCGTTTGGCGGCCTCGACCTTGGCGAGATTGACCTCCGACATCATCGCCAAGATCCGCCGCGTCTCGGCCGGCTCGCGCCAAGCGATGCTGGCGGGCGTCTCTTCGATCAGATCGGCGAAGGCGGTGTTGCGGTGCGCCGGCGGGGGCACTCTCCACCAGACCATGGTCTTGCCGGCCCGCGCCGGGAGGCCGGCGACGGCGCCGCGCAGGCTGCGGGTATGGAACGGCCCGATCGGCGTAGGCGACAACATGACCGGGTCGATCTCCAGATCCCCTCGCACCCCGATCATGAACAGGCGCGGGCGCGACTGGGGAACGAACAGCGCCGCGTCGATCACCAGCGCGCCGTAGCGATAGCCGGCGTCCGCGAAACATCCGCAGATCGTCGCGAAGTCGCGGCCGCCATGAGAAGTCAGGGCGCCGCAGACGTTTTCCAGGGCGATGAGCTTGGGGCTCCGTCCCTCGGCGATCAGTGCACGGACGATGTCCCAGAACGGATAGAACGTCCCGGAATGCTCGCCATTCAATCCGGCGCCGACGCCGGCGAGCGAAAGATCCTGACAGGGGAAGGAGCTCCAGACGAGATCGGCGTGGCCGGGCAGGTCCGCCACCTTCACCTCCCGCACATCGCCGATCTTCAGCTCGCCCCCGGCGCCCCAGTTGGCTTGGTAGGACAGGGCCTTCTTGGCATCGAAGTCGTTGGCGAACAGACAGGTCCAGGCCCGCCCCAGACCCGCGCGCGCGAGGCCCCCACCGGCGAAGAATTCATAAAACCTGGCCACGCTCGTCCCGGTCCCGCGGATCGCTGAGGGCGATTCCCTCAGGCTACATCCCCCTTACATCCACCGGTAGCGGGTTGGCGTCGAGCGCCTCCGCGCCGCACCCCCGAGAACGAGTCAGAATGTGCCGACGAGTTCGGCGGCGAGTCGTTTGAACATGGGCGCTTTGGCCTTCCCCGAGGATACACCATCGTCGATCGTCTCACGCGGCGCGGCGGTCGCGCTTCAACTCGGGGATGACGATGGTCTCGGCGCGCGCCATAAGGGCGCTGCGCAGGAAAGGTCCCGCCGATGCCCCTGGACGCCCGGGAAACCGTCAAGACCTTTCACTGGGAAGACCCTCTCGACCTCGCCTCGCGCCTCACCGAGGAAGAGCGAATGGTCGCCGACGCCGCCCGCGCCTATGCCCGCGAAAAGCTCCTGCCGCGGGTGGTGAGCGCTTTTGCGCAGGAGCGCTTCGATCCCGAGATCATGACCGAGATGGGAACGCTGGGGTTCCTCGGATCGACGCTGCCTGAGGAATACGGCTGCGCGGGGGCGAGCCACGTCGCTTATGGCCTCATCGCCCGCGAGATCGAAGCAGTCGACAGCGGCTACCGTTCGGCGTTGAGCGTACAGTCCTCGCTGGTCATGTATCCGATCCACGCCTTCGGATCTGAGGAACAGCGGCGGCGGTGGCTGCCCACCATGGCCAAGGGCGAGGCGGTGGGATGCTTCGGCCTCACCGAGGCCGATGGCGGCTCCGACCCCGGATCGATGCGCACCGTCGCGCGAAAGGTCGGCGACGGCTTCGTCCTCAGCGGCGCCAAGATGTGGATCACCAACGCGCCTATCGCGGACGTAGCCCTGGTCTGGGCCAAGCTCGACGGAGAGATCCGTGGATTCCTGGTCGAACGCGGCGCCGAGGGGTTCACGACGCCGAAGATCGCAAACAAGCTCTCCCTGCGCGCCTCGGTCACCGGCGAGCTCGCGCTGGACGACGTCTTCGTCCCCGAGACCGCAATCCTCCCGGGCGTGCGCGGGATGCGAGGGCCATTCTCGTGCCTCAACAAAGCGCGCTATGGGATCGCCTGGGGTGCGATGGGTGCGGCGGAGTTCTGCTTCCATGCAGCTCGCGACTACGTGGCCTCGCGCACCGTGTTCGGCCGGCCGCTCAGCGCCCGTCAGCTGATCCAGAAGAAGCTCGCCGACATGCAGACCGAGATCGCGCTGGGCTATGAAGGCGCGCTCGCCCTGGGGAGGCTCCTCGACCAGGGGGCCTGGGTTCCCGAAGCTATCAGCCTGATGAAGCGCAACAACGCCGGCAAGGCCCTGGAGATCGCCCGGGTGGCGCGCGACATCCACGGAGGCAACGGGATCAGCGGCGAATATCACGTGATGCGCCACGCCGCGAACCTGGAGACCGTCAACACCTATGAGGGCGCGCACGACGTCCATGCGCTGATCCTCGGCCGCGCCATCACTGGCATCCAGGCGTTTTCGTAACGTTCCAACCTCATCCTGAGGAGCCCGCATCTTGCGGGCGTCTCGAAGGATGGCCGCACGACCGACCTTGCCGCATGCTTCGAGACCGCCCGCACGGGCTTCCTCAGCAAGAAGGCGCGGTAAGAAGCGTGGCACCCTCCAAAGGTTACAGGCATGGCCGACAACGACGACATCCCGTTCAATCGCGACTTTCCGCTGAAGCCAGGCGTGGTCGATGAAGTCCGTCCCGGCGTGCGGCGGGTTCTGTGCGACAATCCCAGTCCCTTCACTTTCACGGGCACGGTGAGTTACATCGTCGGCAAGGGCAAGGTCGCGCTCATCGATCCGGGCCCCGATGACGAGGCCCATGCCGCGGCGCTGCTGGACGCCGTGCGCAACGAGACCGTGTCGCATATCCTGGTCACCCACACCCACCGCGACCATTCGCCGAACACCGCGCGGATCAAGGC
>DATCBS010000007.1:0-15306 GCA_036511715.1 Caulobacteraceae bacterium | reverse complement strand
GGTGAGGCCGGCGGCCCCGACCACCAGGCGAGTGTCGTTGCCGATGCTGAGCAGCGAGATCACGCCGCTGTTGGCGATGGCGCCCTGCATCGTCAGATAGGCGTTGTTGGTGATGTCCAGGGCGCCGGTGACGCTGACCGTTGAGCTCGTGCCGTCGATCAGGCTGCCCCGGTCACTGGCCGCGGTCTCGATCACGCCTGTCCCGGAGGTCTCGAGCGTTCCGCCGATGATGTCGGCGCTGGCGAGATTGACCGCCGACCCGGCGGCGAGGATCACCCCGCCGGCGGAGTCGTCCACCGCGGTGTCCACGATCGTGAGCCCCCCGGCGCCGGTCGCCTCCATCAGACCCGCGTTCGTGGCGACCGAGCCGAAAGTGTCGAGCACAAGGGCGTTGCCGCCGGTGGCGTCGATCACGCCACGGGCCTGGTTGACGAGCGTCATCTGACCGGCGCCGAGCTGACCGGCGCCGGAGATGGTGTTGTTGACGTTGGTCAGCTTCGTGGCCGCCGCCACGCCGTTGATGTAGTTTGCGCCGCTGTCGTCCAAGGTGACCTTGCCGCCGCCCTTCAGGACGGTATTGGCGCCGAGAACCAGCTCAGTGATGTTACCGACGCTGTTCAACGAGATCAGGCCGGAATTGACGAACGTGCCGCCGATGGTGAAGGTCGTGTTGTTGCCGACGAGAATCGTACCGGCGTTGGCCCCCGAACCCGTGCCGGCGGTCGCGATGAAGTCGCCGCCGATGATCGACAGGGGGCGGTCGTCGCGGTTTGAATACTGTTGACGGTCTGATTCGACCGGCTGGTGACCGTATAGGTCGCTAGGCCGGCGGCATCGAGGATGGCGTCATCGGCCGGCCCCGGTACGCCGTTGCTCCAGTCGCTGGCCGTCGTGAAGGCGCCGTCGACCGGGTTGATCCAGTGGATGCTCGACATTGCCCCTTCGCTTGCCTGCGTCGGATATCTGGCGACGAGGCCGGCTGCTCGGCCCGACCGGCAAGATGAGGATAGCCTATCGCGAGGTCGGCGTTAATCTGAAGATTCGGGGCCCCTTCTCCGGGTTGTCCATCAGCCGGGGAAACCACGAGGATCTCGGCTCTGGGCGTGTCAGCGGTGAGCAGTGTGACTGCGGCCGAGGCGAGTCTATAGGTGCGTCGGAATCTTCGGCGGGGGCCAATCGGGCGGCATGTCGAATCCGTTGCGCAGACTCGCGGGCGTGGCGCGCGATGTGGCGGCCGAGGTTGCTCGCTATTGGCCCCGCGCATTGATCACCTTCCTCGTCGGCGCGGCGGTGCTGGTTCTCATCCGCAACCCGCTGTTCGAGCAATCGATCCTGGGTGAACCGGACCGCGAGATGATGACCACGGCGTTCCGCTTGCGAACGGACGTCTACGTCGGCAGAGGCGATCCGGTGCTGCTGCTCGACATCGACAACGCGACGATCGCGCAGATCGCATCCCGCACACTCGCACCGGGGCGTGAACCGAGCGCGTCGGCGCCGCGCGGCCTGGTGGCGGATCTGCTGCAATACATCCTCACCTCCCCGGCCGGTCGCGAGCCTAAGGCGGTCATGCTGGACGTGGATATCGCCGCGCCGACTCAAGGCGAAGAAGACGGCATGAACCGACTCCACAAGGTGTTGGCCGCTTGGGCGGCCGATCCGCGCGCGCCGACCCTGGTCATCTCGCGCGAGGCGTTTCCGCCGGAGTTGGTCGGCGGCTCCGGATCGGTCCCGGTGCTGCCGACGTCGGACTTCGACGATGTCGTCGACAACGCGCCCAACATCTACTGGGGCGAAGTCAAGGCGCTGACGGACCTAAACGGGGTCGCGGAGGAAATGCTGCCCTACGAATGCGTCCAGACCCAAGGACACATCGAGCCGCTCTTCGCATCGGCGCTGCTCGCCTATGGCGCACTCGAGAACGGCAAGATCAGTCCGTCGGCCTCCGTCCGCCATTGGATGACAACGGCGGCTGGCCATTGCCGCGCCCACCCTGGCGAGCAGATCGACCACGGCGAGACGATCGACTACCATCTGTCACTGCCCAGGAACGAGGCTCGTCAGGTCTGGCCTTCCTTGCCGGCCGACTGGCCCGGCTATCGCGTCTGTGGGCGCGATACCGACCCTTCGGTGTTCCGCCACCTCTCCGCGGGCATCATCGAGCAGGCGGGCGCCGATGCGAGCCACGACATCCTCTGCCGCCGCCTGGTGATCATCGGCGGCACGAACTGGGTGGCCAACGACTTCCTGCAGTCGCCTCTGCGCGAGCAGCCGGGCGCCATGGTCCTGGCGAACAGCACCCGGGGCCTGCAGATTTCAAAAGGCGGGCTGCGGCAAATTTCTCTGCCCCTCCAGCTGCTGACCCTCGCCGTGATCAGTATCGCCATCACCACCGGCTTCACCCTTTCGCGGCGAGCCCGGGAGAATTATCGCCTTCGTCGCGGAGCAGGGACCGGCTGGAGACGCGAAATCATCCTTCTGCCGCTCAACCCGGTTGTGCTAAACTTGGCCGTGGCTCTCCTGGCGCATTGGTTGGGCGTAGCTTTGAGCTTGGTCGCTCTGCATCTGGGCTATTGGGGCTTTCTCTCCGGCCCCGCCTTCGGGTCGGCTCTGGCCGAGACCGTTCAGGACTTCACCGATGAACAAGACTGATCCGACAAAGATCCTGCTGGGGGCGCTGTCCGCGCTCATGGTGGCGCCGACGATCGCTTGGGCCTGCCCGGGGGTGGGCGTGATCGTCCGCATCGTGGGCAAGCCCCAGGATGTGACCATCATGCGCTCGGCCGGCGCCGGGCCGCGCCTCCCGGTCGCCCGACCGCGCGTGCTCGAGGTGATCTGCGCTGCCGACGCGATCACCGTCCAGAACGGCGCCCGGGTGACGCTCTCGCTCGACGGTTCGCCGCCGGTCACGGTTCAAGGCGCCCAGGCCTATATCGTGGGCGCCCGTGGCGGCTCGGCGACTCTCGCGAGCAACGCCTACCGCAGTGTCAGCGAGCGTCTCCTGCCTGATATGAAGCGGCAGCCTTGGGATGTCCGCCTGAGAGGTCCCGGTCGTGAACTGGGCTTTGCTCTGACGACCCTCGCCTCGAACCATCAATCCCTCACCGCCGGACCGCGCGACCTGCTGGTGAGGCTGGACGGCGGTGTCGGCGCTTACAAGGTGCAGGTCGCGAGCGACGCCGGGGCGGTGATCGGCCAGGCTTCGGCAACCACCGCGAATGTCGTCCTGCCCCGCCTCAACCTCGCTCCCGGCGCCTATGTGATCAAAGCCTCCGACAGCGCCGGCGCGAGCGTCGAGGCGCACGTCAGTGTGGTTGCCGACCGGCCCCCGGTTTCCGAGGACTACGCCGGCATGAGCGACCGCGAGGTTCAGGCGGCGGCGGTCGCCGGCGATCTGGCGCGGGAGCATGCGGACACCTGGTCGCTGGAGGCTGAACAGATTCTCCAGGCCGCGCCCGCCAACGGCCTGGACCGGGACAGCGTCTTCGAACTGATCGAGAGCTACGGGCCGGCGTGAAGCGCTTGCGGCGCGCCGATCGCCGCGTCCCCGTCGCCCACCAGGATGAACGCCGCCCAGTAGAAGGGATGGGCGGTCTCCGCCGAGCCGTAGAGGCCACGCTGGGCGCTCGCCAGGGAATCGGCCAGGGTGGCCCCTGGCTTGGCGGCGGCGGCGAGGAAGCTCGTCACTTCCGCCGCCGACGTCGCGGAGTCCACCTTCCATTCGGTGGCCAGGACGTCTGAGACCCCCGCGTAGAGGAACCCGCGCACCAGACCGCTCAGAGCCTCGCCGCCGTTCGCAAGGCCGCTGCCCGCTCCGCCCGGCGCCCGCCCGCCGGCGGTGTCGCAGGCCGAGAGGATCACCAGTCGCGCTTGGAGTTTCCGGTCCAGGACGCGGGAGGCCTCGATCAGTCCATCGCCTGTCGCGCCCAGGGAAGTCAGCAGGGATGGCTCGGCGAAACACGACGAAACGCCCAGCACCCCGTGCGTCGCCAGCAATATGACATCGGCGCCCGACACCTCGGGACTCTCCTGGAAATCGGCGTCGGTGAATTGTGCGCCGAGGCGAAGCCTGGACTTCCCGCCGAACGCCTTCGCAACCTGCCTGGCCTCGTCGGCGGTGTCCGGCAGCGGCCCCAGGGTCGCGAGGACGTGAGCGACTTCGCCCTGGCAGCTCTGCGACAGTTCGTGGACCATGGCGATCCGCGCCGCGACCGGCGCCGGCTGGGGGCGGAAGTCGCCGAAGGCCGCCAGGAGGCGCACCCCCGGCGGCTGCGGCGCCCGATTCTTCCGGAAACGAATGAAGGAGGCGGGGCCCAAGGCGTTGGTGATCGCGACCCGGCGGGCGAGCCAGTCGACGCCGGTGTAGTCCTCGTCATCGGCCACCTTGCGCGCCACTTCGCTGGTCGGCGGGCTTTCGACCAGGGCGGCGAAGGGTACCGAGGCCAGGGCGCCAGAGACGTCGATCTGGATGCGGTCCAGAGCGCCGACGTCGGCCGAGATCGGGCCGATCAGGGCCGAATAGAGCTTGCCGGCGGCCTCGATGTCGTAGGTCGGCAGTCTGCGGCCACGGAAGCTGGTAGTGCGCCGCACCCGATCTGCGAGGGCGTCGATCTGGGGGCCGGTCAGGGCGATCGGATAGGGATGCACGCCCGCGTTGGTGACGAGCGCGCCAAATCCACCCTCATCGGCCATCACGATTCGCAGGTATCCCTCCTTGTCGGGCAGGGCGCCCTGAAGGTCGGTGGTGGAAACGCTTGGATTGAGAAGCTCGAGGTAGCCCGGCGCCAGGGCGCGAAGTTCGTCCTCGGCGGTCGCGAAACGCTTGGCCGTCTCCGCCACCGCGGCATCCGCCGCGCTGATCTGGGCTGGCGGCGTGTGCGGGTCGAGGGCGAGGCGCTGGCGGCCGGCCACGGCCGCGCGGTAGGAGCGTTCGGCGTCCTGGTAGGTCCGCGCCTGCGCGCCGGCGCCGCGCAGGGCGAGACGAGCGGCGAGCTGCGAAGCCGACCGCGCCGCCGCCCCATCCCAGGTGAGCGCCAGGGTCTCGAAGAATTCGTTCGCCACGGCCGGTTTCTGGTCGCGCGTCCATTCGGCGAGCAGCAGCCGAAGCTGGCCGCTCGCCAGTTCCGCGGGCAGGCCCGGCCGCTCGACCTGGTGAGCGAAGATCCGCATGGCCGCTCGCCCGCTTTCCAGGGCCTCGGCGGTTCGCCCAAGTCCAGCCTGGGCGCGGCCGAGAGTCAGCAGGAGGTGGGCCTCGCTGCGCGTCTGCGGAGCGACCAGGCGCACCTGGACCAGGCCTGTTTGCGCCCGCGCCGCTGCGCCGGCGGCGTCACCGGCGGCGAGACGGGCGTCGGCGGCTTGGTTGTCGATGGCGCCGGTGAGCCACGCGGGCGGCGACTGGACCTGCAGCAGTTCGTCGGACGCAGCGTTCAGAAGCTGCTCCGCATTCGGATCGCGCAAAGCGACGCTGGCCGAGGCGGCGATATAGAGCCCCTGGGCGGAAAGGACCGCGGACCGTTCCGCGGGGGTTAATTCGTCGAGCTGCACCAGCAAGGTGCGCCGAGCCTGCGGGGTCTCCCGGTCCACACGGCGCGCGTCGTTCGCCGAGATCGCGGCGCCGCCCGTCGGGCTGGTGGACGCGGCGCGCATCTGATTGGCGCTCAACGCCAGATTCCGCGCCGCCGTGTAGCGCCGCTGATTGAGCTGATCGAGGGCCCGGTAGTTGACGATTTTGGAGGCCAGGAGCGCGTCTCCGGCCGATTTCGCCAGGGCAGCGGCGC
Source organism: Caulobacteraceae bacterium (assembly GCA_036511715.1). GTDB lineage: Bacteria > Pseudomonadota > Alphaproteobacteria > Caulobacterales > Caulobacteraceae > Acaudatibacter. Next base: position 9,529 of record DATCBS010000007.1, on the reverse strand, counting down.
GGGCAAAGACGTCCGCCGCCTCGGCGAAGCGCCCGTCGTTGGAGAGGTTGAGGCCTATCTCGGCGAAAATCTCGGCCCGCCCTTGGTCATCTTCCGGGTTCACCGCGTCATGGGCGCGCAGCAGGGTTTCGAAGTCCTGCTCGGCGCTGGCGAAGTTCCAGATGACGTTGCGCTCGAAGGCGCGCCGGCGAAGCAGTTCGTAGTTGAATTCGGCGCCCTGGCCTGGCGCCCCCTGCGGGTAGACCGCTTCGATCTCACGCAGGCCCGGCGTCGAGGGGCCCTGGCTCGCCGCGGCGGAAGTCCTGGCCGCGGTTCCCGAGAGGACGCGAGCCGCCACCACCAGAGGGGCCCAGTCGGCGGGGTAGGCCTCGCCGGAAAGGACGAGGGCGCCGCGCGTGGCGACGAGGCCATAACGCCTCGGCCCGGCCGGCCCGCCGACGGCGGCCATGGCGCAACTCACCTGTCGAAGCTCGGCGAATTCGCTCGAGGCCAGGACCGTCTGACCGCCTTTGCAGCCCTCGGCCAGGCGCGCGAGCACGGTTTGCCGGGCGCCGACCGGAGCCATGATGAGGTATCCCGATGGACTGTCCCACTGGCCGCAATAGATATCCACCGAGGCGCCGCCCTTGGGCGCATCGAACCGTTCCACGGCGCGGCAAGCCTGTCTTTCCGCGTTCTCGCCGAGGCTGAAATCGCCGGCTTGCGCCGCCAGCGCGGGCGCCGCGGCGAACGAGAGTGTCAACGCCGCCACGGCCGCCAGGCCCGCCGCAGCCGATAGGGCCACTGTCCTCACGGGCGCCTGCAGTCCAGGCTTGGGTCTGGCTTGGGCGGACACTCGTTGCTCGTTCCCGCCGACAGATCGCCATTGCCGATCTCGGTGATTGGATTGGCGAGACCCAGGCGTTGGTCGTCCTGTTGCAGGGTGATATCCGTCGTGGTCAGGACAGCGAAGACATCCGTGCCGGCTGCGGCGCCGACGAGGTCCTGGGCGCCGGCGACGGCGACTTCGATCTGTTGCGCTTGCGGCGGTTCGAAGGTCGAGGTCCCGGCCGTCGATGGACAAAGGGCGCCGAACACACAGCCGTTGATGCGATAGGCAGCCCTGGTGGCGATCGAGGTGTCGAGCAGATTGGGCTGAGTAGCCGCGCTGGAGTCGTCGACCGTCCGGCCACCGGATAGGGCAAGGGCGCCGAAGAGGTCCACCCGGCTCGGACCCTGTGAATAGTTGGCCGTCCACACCCCGCCGGCGATCGCCTGGTTCTGCAACGCCTGGGGCGCGTAGACGAGCGGCTGAGCCGCCGCCGGCGCGCCGATTTCCAGCCCGGCGAAGAGCAGGCTGTCGGCGCCGGTGTTTTGCTGGATCACCCGCCCCATCGAGGCCAACTGCAGGGATTGAGATGCAATGAAGACCTGATCCTGGGTGAACCCCGGGTAGGCCGCCGAGGATCTGAAGGCGTCGAACGCGGGATCGGCCTGGGCCGCGGCGATGAAATTCGCCTCGCCGATCAGGATGTCGTTGCGCGCGATCAGGTTGACGGCGTTGAGCGGCGCCAGAGGCGAGCCGAGGCCGCCGCTGATGTCTATTTCGCCGGGAATGAAGCCATCGAGACCGCCGCTTGGCGAACTGACGGCCGCGCCCTCGCCGGATGTACTGGTCTGGGCGAACCGCGCGAAGCCGATCTGGAGGTCGACCGGACCGCCCCCCGTCCGCGAAACGGCGCCGGCGATCCTGATCGCTTGCGAGCTTGCGGTTCCCAGCCACAGCGCCGAAAGCCTCGAGGAGTCGAGCGTCAGATTCTGGATCTCCAGGCTCCCGCCGGGTCCGCTCGCTTCGCCCGGGCCGCCCATGATGACGATGTTGCGGGCGCTCAGGGCGGCGAAGCTGGCGTTGGAGAGATCGAAGCCTGATCCGCCGCCCGGGCCGCCGATCACCGCGGTCGCCCCCGCGGGGCCCAGAACCTCGATATAGATATCGTCGGGCGCCGCGGCTCGCCCGGCGGTGACCGAGCCCTGGATATCGATGTTCGCCGCCGCCAGATTGAGACCGGAGCCGCGTTGGAAATCCGAGCCGGCGGGGATGACCGGTCCGATCGGCGCCGGTGCTGACCCGGTGGTGGTCAGGCTCGCGCCGCTGGCGATGGTGAGAAGCCCCAATGTGTGGTCGAGGATCGAGACCCCGGTGATCTGGGCGCCCGGCGAAACGGTGGTGTCGCCCCCCGCATAGAGGAAGACCTGGCCGCCGGAACTCGTCAGCCTGGCCCCCGGGCCGATGACGAACGCGCCTGTACCGAGGTTCTCGACATCCAGGAAGCCGGTGCTGGTGACCGCGCCGAGGATCGATAGGCCGCCGGCCGAAGATCCCGCGGCGTTCACATCGTTGACCAGCACATTGACCCCGAGCGTCCCCTCGATGTCGCCTGCCAGGGTGATCGCACCCTGGCCGGCGACGGTTTGCGAATTGCTCTGCACGAACACCCGCGCGCCGGATATCCGGCCAAGGACGATATTGCCGCCCTGCGGCCCCCCTCCCGCCCTGACGGTGACGTTGCCGGTGGGGGCCGCTGCATCTACGCCCGCGACGAGGCTCGAGGAGGGATCGGCGGTGACGTCGCCGGCGCTGGTGAGGACGATGCCGCCGCCGGTCTGTCCCATGGCGTCGGAGCGCAGGGTGACCTCGGGGCCGACGGCGATTCTCTGACCGGCGGCTGAAATCGATCCGCTCGCCGTGACATCCGCGCCGACGGTGACCGCGCCGGCGGCGCTGGCCAACAGCGCGGCGCCTCCCGCCGAGATCGGCGAGGTGGTGGAGATATCGCCGTATGTCAGCACGCTGAGCGGCCCGCCCAGGGTAACGCGGCCGAGTTTCGCGCTGTCGCTGGTGATCGCCAGGCCATTGGCGGCGTCGATGGCGCCGCCGGAAGCATCCAGGCCGATGCTCGAGCCGGTGTAGCCCGGATAGGCGGGGCCGGCGTCGTCGCCGACCAGCAGCACCACCCCCTCGCCGCTGGTCCCAGGCTTGACGCCGGAGGCCTGGATCACCCCGTCCAGGTTGATCAGCGCGCGATAGCCGGCCTGCAGGGCGCCACCGGGGGCGTCGATCCCGACCCACGCGGCGGTCGTGCTGCCGCCGTGGCTGAAGCTCGGTCGATCCCGCCCGGCGACGGCCGAGGCGCTGGCGCTCTGCAGCTGCTGGCCGCCGGAGGTGGTCGTGAACAGGATCTGGCCTGTCTCGCCGACGGTGTAGTCGACGCCATCGAAGGCGGCGAGCGCGCCGTCCTGCACCATGGTCTCGCCCTGCAGGATCACATAACCGCTCGCCGCGTTGATCTGGGCGCCGTGCTGCACGGTGATGGTCTCGACGCCCGCCCCGATCGGCGGGTCGAGCATGACCGTCGTGAACCCGGCGCCGTCGGGATAGAGAAGTTGCGCGATGCCGCCGGCGGCGCTCAACGGGGCGGTGACGCCGGCGAACGAGCCCACGTTGACCGCGGCGGTCGGGCCGAACAGGATGCCGCCGGTGGAGAAGAGCCAGACGCCTCCCTTGGCGTTCAGGGCGCCGGAGATCGTCGACAAGGGGCTAAGACCGGTCGCCGGATCGATGTTGACGCGATTGAAGGCGATCCAGTCGGGCGAGGCCTGGTTGAAGTTCACCGTCCCGCCGGCGCCGATGCTGAACGAGCGCCAGTCGATCACCACCCTCGCGGCGCTCTGATCGATGGTCAGGGAGTTGGGCGAGCCATAGTTGAATGTCGCGCCGGCGCCGCTGGTGGCCCCGGCGACCTTCGGTCCCAAGGGCAGAACCGCGGCGGAGGCGGCCTCCGCCATGCCCAGAACCGCGGCGGCGCAGAGCAGCAATGCGAACCGTCTTTGGGCGCGGGGTCGGCCAAGGGCGATCATTGCGATACTCCTGGCGCGAGGCGTCGGTGCAGGGCGGCGAACACGTCGTTCAGACCAACCGTCACATTGACCAGGAGCCTGGCGTGTGGCGTCGGCTCGCCCAGGCCCAGCGGCGGATCGAGCGGGACCGCATAGGTGAGGTCGACATGCAGGCGGTTCGGGGTTTCGAGCCGAACCCCGCCGCCGACCGAAGAGAGAGTCCTGTCCATTGGCGCGCCCGGCGTCTCTGTCCAGATGTGGACCCGATCATAGAACCCGAACGGCTCGAGCGAAAACCTGCGCATCACCATGTAGGGTCCGAGCCGGACCTCGGCGCTTCCGGCCAGGGCGTCGTCGCCGAAGTTCGCCCCGGGCTGGTAGCCGCGGCCGATGGTCAGGTTACCGACCGCATATTGCTCGGGCGCGGTCAACGGCGCGTTGGCCACCTGGCCATCCACGCGCACCACGAGGCGCACCTTGTGGAACCGCGGGCTGAGCGCCAGCACGGTGATCCTGCCGACCGTGGCGGCCGGATCGGCGCCCTGCCTGGAGAGCGAAAGGTCGCCCCGCCGGCTGGCGCCCAGGACTTCCAGGCCCTGGCGCACCTCGGCCGAGACGCCCAGGTCGGCGCCGTCGGCGAAACGCCATTGGCCGTCGAGACCCAGGCTGACGATCCGCAGGCGATCGTCGGTGAGGCCGACCTTCGAGAAGACCCGGGTCTTCTGGTCGTCGACCTCGAACGCCGCGGTCGCGGTCAGATTCCGCGCGAGCCGGGCGAGGATAGGCTGGGAAAGGGCGATCTGCCCGATTTCGACATTGGTGGCCAGATCGAGCGGGGCCAAGTCGCGCCCCGGATCGGCCCAGGCGCCGAGGGCGGTCACGGCGAGCGCGGTGCCGGAGGCGTTGAGGATCTGTTCGTGGCTCAACCTGGCCACGGTCTGGCGACCGCCATCGAGCGATTCATACACCTGGGCGGAGGTCTGGTCACCGTAGAGCGAGCCGCCGTTGTGATCGACACCCAGGAGCGCTCCCCACGGCCCCAGCGCGTCGGGATAGAGGTTGTTCACGTTGGCGTAGACGAGCCAGGGCTGACGTCTCGCCTGAACCAGCAAACTCATTCCCCCTGGGACATCGCCTCGGTGCAGGCCCCCCGCCACCGTGAGGCCGGGCGCCGCCTTGGCTCGCTCGTAGGCGCCTTCGACATCGGCCGCGGCCAGGGGCGCGCGATTGACCAGCGGTTGGAAGGCCGCGGCGGCTTGCCGCCGCGCCTGGGGATCGGCGCCCAGGATGGTGAGGTTGGTGATGCGGCCCTCGACGACCTTGAATCGCACCGCGCCATCAACCACCCGCTGCGGATTGAGCACCACGGCGACGAAGGGATAGCCGTTCCTGGCGTAGATCGCCTCGGCCGCCCGCGCGATCGCGCCCAGGTCGGCGAGGGTCACGGGTTTGCCCCGATAAGGTCCCCAGGCCGTGTCGAGTTTGTCCGCGGAGATCGCGTGGATGCCGTCGAAGACAGCCGAAACCAGGACGAATCGCGGCGTGTCGTCGCCGTTGATCGCCTTGGGCGTCGTCTCCGGACGCGCGATGGGCTGGGAGGCGTTCGCGGCCGGGGCGACCAAAGCGGCCGGATCGGTGTGAGACAGCGGCGGGTTCGCCGCCTGGGCCATCGCCAGCGTCGGCAGCAGAACCAGCAGCAAGGCCAGAGCCCGGATCCCCACGCCCTTCATTAGAAAGCCTTGGACGGGCTGGCAAATCCCGAATGGCGCGCAACACCCGTGACCGGCAGCGAGTCGCGGCGCGCGACGACTCGCGGCGGCCGGCAAACCAGGCGTCCGAACTCAGGCGCTCTGGCCACGCTTGGGTCCCTTACGCCGGGCTTATGGCCGCGGTTCATGATCCCGCTCGATCGCTGAGGCGGCTTAGGGCCAAGCTTCATTTTCGGAAATCAGTCCACGAGGCGCGCTGTGGCGGACCTGATCTACCTGGCGACCGGCGCGGCGGTGTTCGTCCTCTTCGCCTTCTACGTCCGCGGATTGCGGAGGCTCTGAAGAGACCATGGTGATCATCATCTTCGCCCTCCAGATCGGCGGGCCCCGGAAGGCGCGCGCGCCATGCTGATCGAACTCGTCTACGGCGTCGCGGCCCTGGGCCTGGCGATCTTCATGGTCGCCGCTCTGCTGCGTCCGGACAAATTCTGATTCTCTAACAGGAAGGAGACCTCGCCATGGACGTGCGGGGCTGGGGCGAAATCGCCTTTACGATCGCGCTCACCGTCGCCCTGTCATGGCCGCTGGGGGTCTATATGGCGCGCGTGTGGCAGGGCCAGTCGACCTGGCTCGATCCGCTCCTGCGCCCCATCGAGAGCGTGTCCTACCGCGCCTTTGGCGTCGACCCGAAGAAAAGCCAGGGCTGGGTCGCCTACGCCATGGCGTTCCTGGGCTTCTCCCTGGCCAGCTTCGTCGTCCTCTACCTGATCCTGCGCTTCCAGAACCTGCTGCCGCTCAATCCCCAGCATTTCGCGGGCTTTTCTCCCGATCTCGCCTTCAACACTTCGATCAGCTTCGTCACCAACACCAACTGGCAGTCCTACACCCCGGAAACCACCATCTCGACCTTCTCGCAGATGGCCGGCCTCACCTCGCACAACTTCCTTTCGGCCGCCGCGGCGATCGCGCTGGCGGCGGCCGTCGCCCGCGCCTTCGCGGCGAACCGCGGCGAGGGCCTCGGCAACTTCTGGGTCGATCTGACCCGGATCAGCCTGTACATTTTGCTGCCGCTCTCCATCGTCATCGCCCTGGCGTTCGTCGCCCTGGGTGAGCCGCAGAGCTTGGCGGCCAGCGCGACGGCCTCGACCGTCGAGGGCGCGAAACAGACGATCTCGCTCTTTCCGGTCGCCAGTCAGGAGGCGATCAAGCAGCTGGGCACCAATGGCGGGGGCATGTTCAACGCCAACTCCGCCCATCCCTTCGAGAATCCCAACGCGATCACCAACCTCATCGAAATGGTGATCATGAACGTGCTTGGATACGCCTGCGTGGTCGCCTTCGGCGTCGTGGCCATTGCGAACAAGGAGGCGCGGGCCCTCGGCGCGGTCATGGTCGTCATGATCGCGGTGGCCTCTTCGGTGATCTACGCCGCCGAGACCCAGCCCGCTCCGGCCCTCGTTGCCGCCCACGCCGACGCCGGCGTCAACATGGAAGGCAAGGAGGTGCGCTTCGGCGCCCCCTCCACCGCGGCGTGGACGGCCTTCACCACCGGCGCCTCGGACGGCGGCGTCAACGCCATGCACGACAGCTTCATGCCCCTCGGCGGCGGGATGGCGATGTTCCTCATCCAGCTCGGCGAGGTCACTCCAGGCGGGGTCGGCTCGGGCCTTTACGGCATGGCGGTGATGGCGATCCTCGCCGTCTTCGTCGCCGGCCTGATGGTTGGGCGCACCCCTGAGTTCCTGGGCAAGAAGATCGAGGCGAAGGAGGTCAAGTTCGCCATGTTGGCGGTGCTGATCCTTCCTCTGTCCATCCTCGGATTCACCGGGGTCGCGGCGGTGGTTCCAGAGGCCTTGAAGGGCCTGGCGAACACCGGGCCGCACGGCCTTTCCGAACTCCTCTACGCCTACACCTCGGCGACCGGGAACAACGGCTCGGCCTTCGCCGGCCTGTCGGCGAACACGCCTTACTGGAACTCGACCCTTGGGATCGCCATGCTGCTGGGCCGCTTCGCCTACGCCGTCCCGGTCCTGGCCATCGCCGGAGCCCTGGTCGTCAAGCCGAAACTGGAGGCGACGGCGGGCACCCTGCCCACCCAGGGCCCGCTGTTCATCGGCCTGGTCCTGGGCGTGTTCCTGATCATCGGCGGGTTGTTGTTCTTCCCCGCCCTGTCCCTGGGTCCGATCGTCGAGCACTTCCAGGTGTTGAACGCCCTCGCCGGCCATTGATCGAACATGAAGGCTCTCACGCCATGATCACCGAGGCCATCCACCTGGGCGACACGCGCCGGTCGGCGGTGTCCGGGACCACACTTTCCTCCGCCGTCGTGGCCAGAGCGGCAGTCAGCGCCCTGGCCAAGCTCGATCCGCGCAAGCTGACGAGCAATCCGGTCATCCTGACCACGGAGGTGGTCGCCGCTCTCGCCACGATCTCGGCGATAGCGGCCTTCCGCGGCGGCGCCAGCCCGTGGTTCGCGGTGCAGATCGCCTTCTGGCTGTGGATCACGGTGGTCTTCGCCAACTTCGCCGAGAGTGTCGCCGAAGGCCGGGGCAAGGCGGCCGCCGACGCCCTGCGCGCCACCCGCGTCGACACCAAGGCCAAGCTGATCGTCGATCCTTCGACCGGGACGACCGTGCCGACCCCTTCCTACAAGCTGGAGGTCGGCGACGTGGTCCTGGTCGAGGCTGGCGACATCGTCCCTTGCGACGGCGACATCATCGAGGGCGTCGCCTCGGTCAACGAGGCGGCGATCACCGGCGAATCGGCCCCGGTGATCCGCGAGGCGGGAGGCGACCGCTCGGCGGTGACCGGCGGCACGACCGTCGTCTCCGACTGGATCAAGGTCAAGGTGACGGCCGCCGCCGGCGCGACCTTCCTTGATCGGATGATCGCGATGGTCGAGGGCGCCGACCGCCGCAAGACCCCCAACGAAATCGCGCTGGCGGTGCTGCTCGCTGGCCTGACCCTGATGTTCCTGATCGCGGTTGTGACCCTGGTCGGCCTTGGCCGCTATTCCGGGGTCAACCTCGACCCGATGGTCCTGGGAGCCCTCTTCGTCTGCCTGATCCCAACCACCATCGGCGGCCTGCTCTCGGCGATCGGCATCGCCGGCATGGACCGCCTGCTCAAATTCAACGTCCTGGCGACCTCCGGCCGGGCGGTCGAGGCCTCCGGAGACGCCGACACTCTGCTGCTCGACAAGACAGGCACCATCACCTTCGGCGCGCGCATGGCCACCGAGGTCATCGCCGCACCTGGCGTGGACCCCGAGAAGGCCATGCGCGCCGCGGTAATGGCCTCGCTGGCCGACGAAACCCCCGAGGGCCGGTCGATCGTCGACCTGGGCACAGACAATCGAGTTTCCGTCGAGCCGCCGGCCAATTCGACGCCGATCCCCTTCAGCGCCACGACGCGGATCTCCGGACTGGACGCCGAGGGCCATGCCTGGCGCAAGGGCGCGGTCGACGCGATCCTCAAGTCCCTGTCGCTCACGCGCGGCGAGGCGCCCGCCGAACTCACCGCGGCGGTGGATCGGATCGCCCGCTCCGGCGGCACGCCCCTGGCGGTCGCCGAGGACGGCGTCCTGGTCGGCGTCATCCACCTCAAGGACATCGTCAAACCAGGGGTGAAGGAGCGATTCGGCGATCTGCGCCGGATGGGCGTGCGCACGGTGATGATCACCGGCGACAATCCGGTCACTGCCGCGGCGATCGCCTCGGAAGCCGGCGTCGACGACTTCCTCGCCGAGGCGACGCCGGAGGACAAGCTGCGGCTGATCCGCGAGGAGCAGGCCAAGGGCCGCCTCGTCGCCATGTGCGGCGACGGCTCCAACGACGCCCCGGCGCTGGCCCAGGCCGACGTGGGGGTGGCCATGCAGACCGGCACCCAGGCGGCGCGCGAGGCCGGCAACATGGTCGATCTCGACAGCGACCCCACCAAGCTCA
>DATCBS010000006.1:0-404956 GCA_036511715.1 Caulobacteraceae bacterium | reverse complement strand
GAGCGTCTTCGTGCGCCAGACGCTGATCCAGCTCATGACCCCCGATAACATGCGCGGACGCGTCGCCGCGGTTTCGACCCTGTTCATCAGCGCCTCCAACGAGCTGGGCGAGTTCGAAAGCGGGATCGCGGCGCGCTTCCTGGGCCCCGTGGGCGCGGCGGTATTCGGCGGTGTGGGAGCGTTGATCGTCACCGGCGTCTGGGCCAAGCTGTTTCCCGCCTTGCGCAAGGCCGACCGCCTCGAATAAGCCGGTCGGCGCGCGCCATTCGAACCAAAGGGAGAACACGGCCATGGGCATTCTCGACGGCAAGGTCGTCCTGATCACCGGCGGCGGCAACGGCATCGGCCGCGACTGCGCCCTGATCGCCGCGCGCGAGGGCGCCAAGGTCGTGGTCAACGATCTGGGCGGAAGCCTCACCGGCGACGAGGTGGGTTCCGCCGGTCCGGCCGAAACCGTGGCGCGGGAAATCCGCGACGCCGGCGGCGAGGCGGTCTCCAACTCCGAAAGCGTCACCTCGATGAAGGCCGTGCAGGGCATGGTCGAGCAGGCCCTGGACAGCTTCGGCGCCCTGCACGCGGTGATCAATCCCGCCGGCATCCTGCGCGACCGCATGTTCCACAAGATGGGCGAGGACGACTGGGACAAGGTGATCGAGGTGCACATGCGCGGGACGTTCAACGTCTGCCGCGCCACCATCGAGCATTTCCGCGACCAGCAGGACGGGGCCTACGTCCTCTACACCTCCACCTCCGGTCTCTACGGCAACATCGGCCAGACGAACTACGGCTCCGCGAAGATGGGGATCGCCGGGCTCTCCCGGATCATCGCCATGGAGGGAGCGAGCAGAAACGTGCGGGCCAACTGCCTGGCGCCAGTGGCGTGGACGCGCATGACCCAGTCGGTGCCGATCAAGGACGAGGCGCAGGCCGCCCGACGCAAGCAGATGGCCGAAGCTATCCGGCCCGACCAGCCGGCGAGGTTCTCGGTCGCCCTGGTCTGTGACGCCGCCAGGGCCGTCAGCGGGCAGTTTTTCGGAGCCAGCGGCGAGAATATCATTCTCTACAGCCAGCCAAGGCCGATCGAGACGGTGAGCAAGCCCGAGGGTTGGACGGTCGAGACGATCCTTTCGGAAGCGATCCCCAGGATGAGCGCGAAATTCTACCCGCTCGCGCGCGCGGCGTTGACGCCGACCCCCCAACCGGCGACGGCGCCAGCCGGATGAGCGGGCGCAGGCTGGAGGGACGCGCCGCCCTGGTCACCGGGGCGGCCAGCGGCATCGGCCGGGCGAGCGCTCGCCTGTTCGCCGCGGAAGGCGCCAAGGTGGTCTGCTTCGACCGCGCCGATGCGGTGAAAGCGACCGCCGACACGATCGCCAAGGAGGGCGGCCGGGCCGTGGCGCAGACTGGCGACGCAGGAGACGAAGCGGACGTCAAGGCTGCGATCGGGCTGGCGGTCGACGAGTTCGGAGGTCTGGACGCCGTCTACGCCAACGCGGGTGTGAGCGGCGGGTGGACGCCCATGGAGGAGCTCACCGCCGAGGCCTGGTTGGAAATCCTGCGGATCAACCTCATCGGCCCGTTCCTGGCCATCAAGCACGCCAGCCCGATCATGCGCGCGGCCGGCAAGGGCTCGATCATCTGCACCGCGTCGGTGGCGGGGCTGCGCTCGGGGGCCGGCGGGCTGCCCTATAGCGCCAGCAAGGCTGGGGTGATCAGCCTGGTCCAGACCAGCGCCAACGTGCTCTACGGGACGGGGGTCAGGGTCAACGCAATCTGCCCTGGCCTCATCGAGACGGGGATGACCGCGCCGATCTATCGCCAGGCGCGTGAACGCGGCACCGAGGGCAGAATCGGCCAACTCAACCCCTTGAGGCGCGGCGGCGAGCCGGGCGAAATCGCCTACGCCGCCCTGTTCCTGGCCAGCGACGATTCCTCGTACGTCAATGGTCAGGCGATTGCCGTCGACGGCGGCCTTTCCTCTTCGCATCCGGTGACCGGACGCCGCGGTTGAAGGGGAAGATCAGCATCGTCACCCTCGGCGTTCGCGACCTGGGGCGCTCCCTGGCCTTCTATCGGGACGGCCTGGGCTTCGAAACTCACAACTACAAGGCGGGGGACGGAATCGCGATGTTCAGGATGGAGGGCTCGTGGCTCTCCCTTTATGGCCGCGACGCCCTGGCCGAGGACGCCCAGGTTCCAGGCGACGGCACGGGATTCCCGGGATTCACCCTTGCCCACAATGTTGAATCCAAGAGCAAGGTCGACGAGGTGTTCGCCTTTGCCATCGCGGCCGGCGCACGCGCGATCAAGACGCCGCAGGAGGTATTCTGGGGCGGCTATTCAGGCTATTTCGCCGATCCCGACAGCTTCCTCTGGGAAGTCGCCTTCAACCCTTTCACCGATCTGACGTGAGCCGTCGCTGGAGCTGAAACTTGGCGGATGAGCCGATCTCCATAGGCGCGCGGGTCAGACAGCTGGCCCATCGGCAGCCGGACCGGCCGGCCGTAAGCGACCAGGATCGCACGGTGACCTGGGCCGAACTGGACAGGCGGACGAGTCGGATCGCGCGCGGACTCGAAGCCGCGGGCGTGAAACAGGGCGACCTGGTGACCGTGGGCCTCACCAACAGCGTCGACTTCGTCGAGGCCTGCTATGGCCTGTGGAAGCTCGGGGCGACGCCACAGCCGATCTCCCATCGCCTGCCGGCGGCGGAAGCTCAGGCGGTCATGGATCTGGCGCGGACTCCGATCCTCATCGCCGGCCCCTCGATTCCGAGCGACCGCCCCCGTCATGACATTCCCGCTCTGCTGGCGCTTTCCGGCGACGATAGCCCGGTGGAGGATCGGACCGCGCCGATATGGAAAGCTCCCACGTCCGGCGGCTCGACCGGCCGGCCCAAGCTCATTCTCGCTGGCGGTCCGGGCGTCTACCTGCCCAGCGACGGCGAGGGGCCATACCGCACCCACGCCGATGACGTCTTCATCATGCCCGGGCCGCTCTATCACAACGGCCCCTTCACCTCGTCTTTCGGAGGCCTGAGCCAGGGAGGCCACCTGGTGATCCTGCCGCGCTTCGACGCCGAAGAGACCCTCAAGGCCGTCGAACGCCACCGCGGGACCTGGATGTACCTGGTTCCGACCATGATGAGCCGGATCTGGCGCCTCCCGCCGGACGTTCGAGCGAAGTACGATGTCTCGAGCCTCAGGACTGTCTGGCATCTCGCCGCGCCCTGCCCGCCGTGGCTCAAGGAAGCCTGGATCGAATGGCTGGGCGCCGACGTCATCATGGAACTCTATGCGGGCACCGAGGCCCAGGCCGTCACCGTCATCACCGGCGCGGAGTGGCTCTCGCACCGAGGCTCGGTGGGCCAGGTCAAGGTCGGCGAGATGCGCGCTTTCGACGAGTCGGGAAATCCCTTGCCGCCGGGCGAAATCGGCGAGATCTACATGCGCCGGCCGCCCGACGCGCCGCCTTCCTATTCCTATCGCGGGGCGACGCCGCGCACCCTGCCCGGCGGCTGGGAATCCCTGGGCGACATCGGATGGTTCGACGAGGACGGCTATCTGTATCTGGCCGACCGTCGCGCTGACATGATCCTTGTGGGAGGGTCGAATGTCTATCCCGCCGAGATAGAGGCGGCGATCGACGAGCACCCCCTGGTGCAGTCCAGCGCCGTGATCGGCCTGCCGGACGACGACCTGGGCAACCGCATCCACGCCATCGTTCAACCGCGCGAGGGCCTGACCGAAGAAGGTCTGCGCGAGCACGTGGCGACGCTGCTGGTGAGATACAAACAACCCCGGACCTACGAATTCGTCTCCGAGAACATCCGCGATGACGCCGGCAAGGTTCGCCGCACCCAGCTAAGAGCCGAGCGGCTCGGGTAGCTTCACCGGGCGCACGGCGACCCCGCAGATGCGGACGGCGCCGTCCTGGATCTCGAGGCCGGCGTCGGCCGCCCGGCTCATTGCCGCATCGGTGTCGGTCACGGCGACATCGATGCCGATAACGCCGGTCCCGTCTTCGTCCACCGGCGAGACAAAGCGGATGGCGCCTTGGTCGAGCGCCAGTTCGAACCCGTCGCCGGCCCGAGCCACCGGGCGAGCGAGCAGACGCGACCACCGCTCGGCGGCGGCCGCCGGATCTCGCGCCTGCACGTTCACCGCGCGGATGCCGAGGCTGGCCGCGCTGGCGAAGGCGCGCCAGTCCGGCCCGGCGGGCGGCCAGTCGCTCACGGGACCGCGCCAGTTCGCTTCGCCCTCGACCGAGTCGATGGAGAGCAGCACTCCGGTGCAGTCGGCCGGGTGAAAGTGGCTGAAACGGTAGCGGCCCTCGCTACGCTTGGCGATCACCCGCACGCCCGCCGCCTCGAGCCGCGCGCGGTGCGCCAGGGCGTCGGCAGCCTGAAGGATGACCATATAGCCGGCGTCGCCGCCCCTGCGGGCGAGGTACCGCGCCGCCGAGGCGTCCTCGCGCACCGGCTGGACAACTTCCAGGAATTCACCGCCGACCGGCATTACCACGTTGACGAGGCCGAAGACTCCCACGGCCGGGTCCCGGAACGCGACTTTCAAATCGAAGACGGCTTCAAGACTTTGCGCGGGCGGCCCCAGGTCCCGAGCCACCAGGGCGACCTGCCTCAATCGCACGGCGCGGACTCGAGCTCGGCCAGGATCTCGGCGGTATGCTCGCCCATGCGCGGCGGATGACGGCGGATGTTGGCGGGCGTGGCGGTGTAGTTCACAGGCGGGCGCAGGCTGATGTACGGCCCCGCCTGCGGATGTTCGTAGCGTTCGAAAAGACCGACCGCCTCCAGGTGCGGATCGGTCTGGAGTTCCTCGAGGCGGTTCATCCGCACGACCGGGATCTGCAGAGGCTTGAGCTTGGCGAGCCACTCTGCGGTGGTCAGCGTCGGGGTTACCTCCTCGACCAGGGCGTAGAGTTCGCGAACGTGCTTCGCGCGGGTCTTGTAGTCCGCGAAGCGCGGATCCTTGCCGAAGGTGTCGCCCCAACCAGCGACGGCGAAGAACTGGTCCCACTGCTGGTCGGTATAGGGCAGAAGGCCGATGTAGCCGTCCTTGGTGCGGAACGGCTTGCGCTCGGGGTTGGCGACCCGGGTGTAGGCCCATGGCCCGGTGGGCGGATCATAAACGTGGCCGTAGAAGTGTTCGGCGAGGGTGAAGCTGGTGACGCATTCGAGCATCGGCGCCTCGACAAACTGGCCCTCGCCAGTGCGCAGGCGATGAAAGAGCGCCGCGGTGATCGCCTGCGCCATGAAAAGACCGCTGACCTTGTCGGCGACCAGGGTCGGGATGAGGCGCGGGGTCGGGTCGCCATCGACGCGGCTCAACAGATCCGCCAGGCCCGAGGCCGACTGGATGAGATCGTCATAGGCCGGCTCGCCAGCGTAGGGACCGCTCGCTCCGTATCCGGCGCCATGCACATAGACGATATCCGGCTTGATCGCCCTCACGGTCTCGTAGTCGAGTCCGAGGCGTTTCAACCCTTCGTAGCGGACCGACACCGCGAATGCGTCGCAGGTCGCGATCAGGCGCTTCAAGGCCGCCGCCGAAGCCTCCTCGCGCAGATCGAGCAACATGGAGCGCTTGTTGCGGTTGATGGTCATGAAGATCGGACCAAGGTCCTCCGGCGCGCCCTCGGGGGGATGTCCGGCCCAGCGCATGATGTCGCCGCCGCCGCCGCGCCGCCCGCCTGGGAACTCGACCTTGATCACGTCTGCTCCGAGATCGCCTAGGATCTGGGTCGCGTAGGCGCCGAAGACCACGCTGGTCATGTCGAGCACGCGCACGCCCTTCAGTGGCCCCGTGGCCTCGCTCGCCAGTTGCCTTGCCTCAGCCAACGGTTCCTCCCTCCAAGGCATGCATGACGCCCACGTTTTCCATCCCTACAATGAACGCGGGCGACAAGGAAAACCCCCACGCGAGGAACCCACCGGCGATGGATTTCGAACTGGCCGAAGACCACCGGATGCTGAAGGACCTCGTCGGCCGGTTCGTGGACGACGAGCTGCTGCCCCTCGAGCCGTCGGTCCTGGCGCGGGAAGCCGAAGGAAAGGGCCTCGGGTTGGCGGCGACCGAGCGGGAACGGATAGACGCGGTCTCCCGCAAGCTCGGCCTGTGGGGCCTGGATGCGCCGGAGGACGTCGGAGGCGCCGACCTGCCGGCGGTCGCCCTGGTCGGGGTCAACGAGCACCTCGGCCGGACAGTCACTCCCTACACCCTCCCGCCGGACTCGCCGAACCTTCGGATGCTGATGGCGACAGTGACCGAGCGGCAGCGGCAGGCGTATCTGGCGCCCTACGTCAGGGGCGAAACGATTTCGGCGATCGGCATCTCCGAACCCGGCGCCGGGGGCGACCCGGCCGGGATGACCACCAGCGCCATTCGCGATGGCGAGGACTGGATCATCAACGGGCGGAAGATCTGGATCAGCAGGGCCAAGGACGCTGACTTCACCATCCTGATGGCGGTCACTGACAAGGAGAAGCGGGCGAGGGGCGGCATCTCCGCCTTCCTGGTGGACCGGGGGACGCCTGGGTTCAACGTGCTTCGCGCCATTCCCATGGTCGGGGGAGTGGTCACCTACGAGGTCTTGCTGGAGGATTGCCGGGTCGAGGGCTGGAAGCTCCTGGGAACCGAGGGCCAGGGTTTCGCGCCGATGCAGCTGCGCCTGGGAACGCGTCGCCTGGAGATGGCCGCGTGGTCGATCGGCATGGCCCAGCGGGCGCTCGACATGATCTGCGAATACGCCCCGCAGCGGGTGACGTTCGGCCAGCCGCTGTCCCAGCGCCAGGCGATCCAGTGGTGGGTGGCCGACGCCGCCACCAAGATCCACGCCGCGCGCCTGATGACCTACGACTGCGCCTGGAAGATCGACGAGGGCCGGGAGGTGCGGCAGGAGATCTCGATGATCAAGGCTTTCGCCACCGAGATGGCGTTCGAGGTCGTCGATCACGCCATGCAGACCTTCGGGGCGATGGGCATGACCAAGGAAATGCCGCTGCAGCTGATGAGCGCCAAGCTGCGGACGATGCGAATCTACGACGGGCCCACCGAGGTCCACAAATGGGTCGTTGCCCGCAACCTTCTGGGATCGAAGCGATGAAAGACCGATACGGCTGCATTTCCTTCGTTGGCGACGGCCACGTGGCCGTCCTGGAGATCGATCGCCCACCGCACAACTTTGTCAGCGTCGAGCTGATGAAGAGCTTGGCGGACGCCCTCGAGGATGTGGATCGGCAAGGCGATCTGCGCGCGGTCATGCTCGCCTCGGCCGGCAAGGCCTTCTGCGCCGGCGCCGACCTCGTTTCGCCCACGGGCGTCGGCGGGGCTGGCATGGAGGGAATCAATCCCCTCTATGTCCAGGCGGTGCGCCTGTTCTCGACGACCAAGCCGATCGTCGCGGCGATCCAGGGCGCCGCGGTCGGAGCGGGGCTTGGACTGGCCCTCATCGCCGATTTCCGGATTGCCGCACCAGAAGCGAGGTTCACCTCCAACTTCGTCAAGCTCGGGTTCCATCCAGGCTTCGGAATCACCCACACCCTGCCGCGCGTGGTTGGCGCTCAGAGAGCCGCGCTGATGTGCCTGACCGGCCGTCGGATCAAGGGCGTGGAAGCGTGCGCGTGGGGCCTGGTCGACCAGGTCGTGCCGCTGGACGAGCTGCGCGGCGCCGCCCTGATGCTGGCCCGTGAGATCGCGGAGAACGCGCCGCTCGCGGTGCAATCGACCCGCGCCACCCTGCGCGCCGGCATCGCCGAGGCGGTGAGGGCTCAGACCGATCACGAACTCATCGAGCAGACCGCCCTGCGCAAGACCGCCGACTTCGCCGAGGGTGTGCGTTCGGTGAACGAACGGCGAGCCGGCGTCTTCGTGGGCGCGTAATCAGAGAAGGGAAGTCATGGCCAAACTCAGCCGCGACGGCGTCGAGCTCTACTACGAGGTTCACGGCAAGGGGCCCGCGCTGCTCCTCAGTCACGGCTATTCCGCCACCTCGCAGATGTGGCGCGGCCAGATCGAGGCCCTTTCGCGCGACTTCCAGCTGATCCTCTGGGACATGCGCGGGCATGGGCAGTCCGACTACCCGCAGGATGCGAGCGCCTATAGCGAGGCGTCCACCGTCGCCGACATGGCGGCCATCCTCGACCAGGTCGGCGCGGACAGGGCGATCATCGGCGGCCTGTCCCTGGGCGGCTATATGAGCCTGGCATTCCATCTCGCCCACCGCGATCGGGTGCGGGCGCTGCTGATCATCGACACCGGTCCGGGCTACCGCAACGACGAGGCGCGGGAAGGGTGGAACCGCAGCGCGCTTCGCACCGCCGAGCGCTACGAGATCGAGGGCCTGGGCCGCCTCGCCGCCGGCAGCCCCGAGATGCGAACGAGTACGCACCGCTCGGCGGAGGGGCTGGCAAAGGCCGCCCGCGGGATGCTGACGCAGAAGGACGCGCGGGTGATCTCCAGCCTTGCGTCAATCGCCGTCCCGTCCCTGGTGGTGGTCGGGGCCAACGACACGCCGTTCCTCGCCGCCTCCGACTACATGGCCGCCAAGATTCCAGGGGCGAAGAAGGCGGTGATCGAGGGCGCCGGGCACGCCGCCAATATCGACCAGCCGCAAGCCTTCAACGCCGCGATCCTGGCCTTCCTCGCTGAGGCAAGGCCGGAGCGCGAGGACGGGCGATGAGCGGACGGCTGAAGGACAAGTCGGCGGTGGTCGTCGGCGCGGGCCAGACGCAGGGCTCGACGATCGGCAACGGGCGGGCCACCGCCCTGCTCTTCGCCCGCGAGGGCGCGCGCGTGCTGTGCGTCGACCGCGATCTGGCCAGCGCGGAGGAGACCGTGGCGATGATCGGGGCCGAGGGTGGCCAGGCCAGCGCCCACCAGGCCGATATCACCCGCGAGGCCGAGTGCGAGGCGCTCGTCGCCGAGGCCGTTGCGCGTCTTGGCGGGCTGGACATCCTGCACAACAACGTCGGCATCGGCGCCGGCGACGGGAGCGTCCAGCGGCTCCAGGAGGACGCCTGGGAGCGGATCATGGCGGTCAACCTGAAGGGCATGTGGCTGACCATGAAGCACGCCCTGCCGGTGATGCGCGAGCAAGCCTCCGGAGGGGCGATCGTCAACATCTCGTCCCTGGCGGCGATCGCGCCGGCGAACATCATCGCCTACGAGGTCTCCAAGGCGGGGGTCAACAAGCTCACCACCTCGACCGCCGCGCTCAACGCCCGCCACGGCGTCCGCTGCAATGCGATCATGCCCGGGCTGATCGACACCCCGATGGCGATCGAGAACATCGCCAGGGCGCGCGGCGAGAGCGTCGAGGCGGTCCGCGCCGCGCGCAACGCGCGCGTGCCGCTGGGCGCCAGGATGGGGACGGCGTGGGACGTCGCCTATGCGGCCCTCTTCCTCGCCTCCGACGAGGCGAAATTCATCACCGGTGTCGTGCTCGCCGTGGACGGCGGAATGTCGGTGCGGAGGGGATGAAAGAGGGCGCCGGGAGAGTGCGGTTCACGGCGCCCACATCAGCCTGACCGGCGCCCGGTTCTGCCGCAGCACCGCGGCGACCGGGGGGGCGAAACCGGGATCGGCGCGCACCCGGTCGACGAGGTCACGCTTGGCCTGGCCGCTGATCAGCAGGACCAGCAAGCGGGTGTCGAGGAAGGCCCGCACCGTGAGGCTGATCCTCGGCAGGAACGGCTTTTCTCCAGACATGGCGACGCCGATGCAAAGCGGTCCGCCAGCCGGATCAAGGGTCGCGTCCAGGTCGGGAGAGGTCGGAAACAGCGAGCCGATATGGCCGTCCTCACCCATCCCCAGCAGTACGGCGGTGAACGGCAGGAGTTCGCGTAGCCGCGGCTCGACCGCGGCCGCGTCTTCCCGTGGTGATCCGCCTCGGCCCTTGAGGGGGAGGAAAAGCGCTGCGGCGGCCCTGTCGACCAGAAGCCTTTGGCGAAGGAGCCGCTCATTGCTCTCCACGGAATCGGTGGCGACCCACCGCTCGTCGCTCGGTGTGACGGTGATCCGCCGCCAGTCGAGATCAGCCGTGGCGAGGCGGTCGTATGCGGGTCCGGGAGTGGTTCCGCCAGTGGCGACGAGACTCCGCGCGTCGGGCGCCGAGAGAGTCTGCGCGAGCACCTCCGCCGCCGCCGCGGCCAAGCCCTCGCGGTCGGGAAAGACCTCTATGCTATTCATCGAGCCAGGTTCTCCCCGAGCGCTCGAGCAGGGCGAAGGCGCCCGCCGGCCCCCAGCTTCCCGCCGCATAAGGTTTGGGCCCTATCCCGAGATCGGTCCAGGTCTCGGCGACCCGGTCGATCCATGCCCAGGCCAGCTCTACCTCATCGCGGCGAACGAACAGGGCGGGATTGTCGGCTAACACGTCCAGGAGCAGACGTTCGTAGGCGATTCGGCGGCGCGCGCCATTGTCGAGGGAAAGGCTGAGCGGGAGGGCCTGCAGGCGTGTCCCGGTCAGGCCCGGCCGGCGATTCATCAGCAGAAGGGAAATATCCTCCGTAGGCTGTAGATCTATGACGAGCCGATTGGCGATCAGATCTTCCTGCGCCATCCGCCCAAAGATCGAATGCGGAAGCGCCTTGAACTGGATCGCGATCTGCGTGCGCCGCTCCGGCAGCCGCTTGCCGGTGCGCAGATAGAAAGGGACCCCGGCCCAGCGCCAGTTGTCTATGTCGGCGCGCAACGCGACGAAGGTTTCGATCTCGCTGGGGCCGCCCTTCTCATCGACATAGGCAAGGGCCGTTTTTCCCGCAACCACCCCGGCGCGATATTGACCCCGCACGCTGAGCTGCTGCGCCGAACCCGGCGTGAACGGGCGCAGCGACTTCAGCACCTTGACCTTCTCGTCGCGCACGGAGTCCGCGCCGGCGTCGGCGGGCGGCTCCATGGCCACGAGGCAGAGCAGCTGCATCATGTGGTTCTGCACCATGTCGCGCAGGGCGCCGTACTCGTCGTAGTAACCCCAGCGCTCCCCCACCCCGTCGGTCTCGGCGATGGTGATCTGCACGTGGTCGATGGCCAGGTTGTTCCACAGCGGTTCGAAGAGGGTGTTGGCGAACCTCAGGGCGAGCAGATTCTGGACCGTCTCCTTGCCCAGGTAGTGGTCGACGCGGAAGACCCGCCGCTCTTCGAAGCCGCTGGCGACCTCCGCGTTGATCGCCCGCGAGCTTTCAAGGTCGTGGCCGATTGGCTTTTCGATCACGATCCGGCAACTCTCACGGGCGAGGCCCGCGGCGGCGAGCGCCGCGCACGCCGGGCCATAGAACCTCGGCGACAGCGCCAGATAGTAGATGGTTGGCGCTCCCCCGAGCCGTCTCGCCAATGGCTCGAGACCGTCACATTGGCCGACATCCGCCGGGCAGTAGTCCAGACGGGCGGCAAAGCGCGCCCAGGCCGCCTCATCCAGAGATTCCGGCCGGGCGTCGAGCACGGCCCGCAGTCGACCGGCGAAGGTGTCGCGGTCCAGAACCGAGCGGGCTACGCCAATCACTTTGAGAGCCGTCGGCAACAGGCCGTCGGCGTCGAGGAAGTAGAGAGCCGGCAGCAGCATCCGGGCCGCCAGATCGCCGCTCGCGCCGAAGATCACCAGGAATTCGATGGGTTGCGCTTCGGGCGTCATCGGGGGTCAGGCATTGACCGCCGGCGGCGGATTCGTCCAGCGAAAAGCGGGGCGCGGACTCTTTGGCGGCCGCGCGCCCGGCGCATCAAACGGTCCTTTAACGGGATTCTCTTCAAACGCGCGTTTGAAGCGGTTGCACGGCGCCTTACGAAGGGTCAAGGATGGCGCATCCGCTCGCTCGAAATAGCCGGAGAACGCCATGGCCTGGGACTTCGAGACAGACCCGCAATTCCAGAAGAAGCTCGACTGGATCGAGGAGTTCATGGCCGACGAGGTCGAGCCGATCTCTCACCTGGGCATGGCGGTCTGGGGCTCGGCCGGCCGCGAGAAATTCATCAAACCCCTGCAGCAGAAGGTTCGCGACCAGGGCCTGTGGGCCTGCCACCTGGGCCCGGAACTGGGCGGCCAGGGCTACGGCCAGCTCAAGCTCGCGCTCATGAACGAGAAGCTCGGACGAAACGGCCTGGCGCCCACCGTCTTCGGCTGCCAGGCGCCCGACACCGGCAACGCCGAGATCATCGCCCACTATGGGACGCCGGAGCAGAAGGAGAAGTGGCTCAAACCCCTCCTCAATGGTGAGATCCGCTCCGCTTTCTCGATGAGCGAGCCCACCGGCGGCTCAGACCCCTTGACGTTCAAGACCCGCGCCGAACTGGTCGGCGACGAGTGGGTGATCAATGGCGAGAAATGGTTTTCCAGCGGCTCGCGCTACGCCAAGGTGCTCGTGGTCTATGCGGTCACCGATCCGGAGGCCAAGGACCCCTACCGCCGCACCTCGATCTTCCTGGTCCCCACCGACACCCCCGGAGTCGAGACCATCCGAAACATCGGGGTCGGCCACGAAGGCGAGGGAGGTCACGGCTACATCCGCTACAACAACGTCAAGGTTCCAAAGGATGCTCTCCTCGGCGAGCGAGGCGGCGCCTTCATCATCGCCCAGACGCGGCTCGGCGGCGGGCGGGTGCATCACGCGATGCGCACGGTGGGCGCCTGCCAGCACGCCTTCGATCTGATGTGCCGCCGAGCGGTTTCGCGGCAAACGCGCGACGGCCGCCTCGCCGACCTGCAGATGGTCCAGGAGCAGATCGCCGACAGCTGGATTCAGCTCCAGCAGTTCCGGCTGCTCGTCCTGCACACCGCATGGCGCATCGACAAGCTCAAGGATTACAAACTCGTCCGCAAGGACATAGCCGCGATCAAGGTCGCCATGCCGAAGGTTTATCACGACATCGCCGCCGCTGCTCTGCACATCCATGGTGCGCTTGGCGTTTCCAACGAAATGCCGTTCATGGGGATGGTCACCGGGGCCCTGGTGATGGGAATCGCCGACGGTCCCACCGAGGTGCACAAGGTCACTGTCGCCAAGCAGGTCCTGCGTGACTATCAGCCCGACAATGGCCTTTTTCCCGCCTACCATCTGCCGAAGCTGCGCGACGCGGCCAAGGACAAGTACGCCGCCGAACTCGACGAGTTGAAGGCGCACTATTCGGCGAGGAAGGTGCAGACGGTAGAGGCGTGAGTCCTCCATCCGTCCCGTTCATCGTCGGGGTCGGCGGAACGGTCAGGCCGGGCTCGACAAGCGAGACGGCCCTCATCCGATCGCTGGCGTGCGCGCAGGCGGCCGGAGCGAGGACGGAGATCTTCGGGGGGGAGTTCATGGCCTCCCTGCCGATCTACAATCCCCATGAACCGGGCCGGCACCTGGAGCGCGACCGGTTCCTGAAGGCCGTCAGCCTGGCGGACGGCGTCATCGTCGCCACCCCTGGCTATCATGGCTCGATATCCGGCCTGGTGAAGAACACGCTCGACAGCCTCGAGGGCCTGAACGCCGATCCCAGACCATATTTCGACGGCCGGGCGGTGGGTTGCATCGTCGCCGCCAGCGGCGCCCAGGCCTGTGGCTCGGCGCTGAATGCGCTGCGATCGATCATCCACGCCATGCGCGGCTGGCCCACCCCGTTCGGGGCCACTCTGAATACCGGGACCGGGCTGTTCGCCGAGGACGGCGCCTTTCTCGATCCCAAGGACGCCTGGCAGGTCGAGACGGTAGCCGCACAGGTGGTGGCCTTCGCGAAGGCGTGGGCCGTCTGAGAGCCGACGGACCGCGGCTTCCCTGTTCCGTGCGCTGACGCCGCCGCCGCCGCCAGGCGAGGATCAGGAGAACAGGAAGTGTTTCGAAAGATCGCCACGGACTGACTGCATGTGGGTGAAATACTGCAGGAATCCGCCGTTGTAGTTTCCGTCCTGGCGGCGGTTGAAGGCGCCTTCGAAATTGTAGTAGCCAGGAGTGCAGTCCTGATTGCGGCTGGTCTTGCCGCGGTTCTTGATCACCTCCTGCACCCACCATTCCTCCGTCTGCGGGGAAACGTCGATCTCGGCGTGACCGTTCTCGCGCGCATAGGCAATGCACTGCGCAATGTGATCGCCTTGGGTCTGGAGCATGAAGGTGAGGTTGAACTGGAAGCTCGCCTGATAGCCCCCCATGATGAAGAGGTTGGGAAAACCGTGTGTGTGGACGCCGAAGAGGGTGCGCAACCCATCGGCGTAGGCCTCGTTGATCTCCCGCCCGCCCCGGCCGCGGATCTCGTTGTAGATCCCTGTCTTCTGGACCTCGAATCCGGTGGCGTAGATAAGCAGATCCACGGGGAAGACGCGGCCTTCGAACACCGGGCCCTCCGGCGCGATCTGGGTGATCCCCTTGCCGTGCGTATCCACCAGATGGACGTTGGGCCGATTGTAGGCCGGCAGGTATTCGTCGTCGAAACAGGGCCGCTTGCACATGAACATGTACCAGGGCTTCAGCGCCTGGGCGGTCGGCTGGTCCTCGACGATCTCCTCGATGCGGCGGTGGATGCGCATCATGTGGTCGATGTTGGCGTTCTCCTGAACGCGGATCTTCTCCTCGCGCGAAAGCTGGGCGAGTTCGGCCCGCCTGGCCGCGTCGCCCTCCCGGCCGCGCATGTGTTTCACCCGCCGCGCCGCCTGCCAGCCCGGCTGCAGCCGGGCCGCCCATTCCGGATCGATCGGCCGGTCGGCGCGGATATCGATCGAGGAGGGCGTGCGCTGAAAGACGTAGAGCTGCTTGGCGGCTGCGGCGAGGCGCGGGATCGACTGCACCGCCGAGGCGCCGGTGCCGATGATGCCCACGACCTTGTCGCCAAGGCGCGAGAGGTCCTCGCCGGTGTAGGCAAAGTCCCACCGCGAGGAGTGGAAGGCATGGCCGGCGAAGCTCTCCATGCCGGCGATCCTGGCGAGCTTGGGCTTCGACAACGTGCCATTGGCGCAGATGACGAAGCGCGCCTTCATCTGATCGCCCCGGTCGGTGCCGATCAGCCACAGCTTCGCGGCCTCGTCCCAAGTGGTCGAAGTGACGGTGGTGCGGAAGACCGCAAGGTCATAGAGGGCGTAGCGGCGCGCGATGGCGCGGCAGTGCTCGAGGATCTCCGGTCCCTTGGCGTAGAGGCGCGGAGGAACGTGGTCCATCTCATCCAGGAGCGGCAGGTAGTCGACCGCGGGCACGTCGCAGGCCGCGCCCGGATAGCGGTTCCAGTACCAGGTCCCGCCGACGTCCCCTCCCCGCTCGACGATGCGAATGGAAGCGACGCCGCGCTCGCGCAACCGCGCGGCGGTGAGCAGGGCCGAGAAGCCGCCGCCGATGAAGAGGCATTCGACGGTGTCGCAGATGGACTCGCGCTCCGGCGCCTCGCCCTCGGCCCACGGATCGGTCACGACCTCGGCGAGGGCGCCGGTGAGATCGGACGTGTATTGCGCGGCCCCCTCGGGACGGTGCTTCAGGCGCAGATCCCGCTCGGCGGCGAACTTCGACTTGATGGCGTCGTAGTAGGATTGAGGCCGGGCGGTATGCTCGGACCGGTCGATCACCGGAGCCGATTGACTCGCAGGCGCGGCAGTTTTTGTCGCCATGGCGTTCTCCGTTCTGCCAGCGAGTGGAGATTGCGGTCTACCGCCTCCGCAAGCAAGCGGCGCGGCGCTCGGCCGAGAGCCGGATCCGCGGCATGTCCCGGCTTGCGGCAATGATCGGCAGGCGATTTTCGCCGATTCGAGGCCATCGGCGGCTCCCGCTCACCGTTCGCTATCGAGTTCGGCCATGAGCGGCGGCGGGTAGCGCTCGCCAACGGCGGAGCCTTTTGGCACGGCCCGCTCGATTGCCTTCAAGTCGTCCGGGTTCAGCGAAAGATCGAGGGCGCCGAAGGACTCGGCGAGGCGATCGCGCCGGCGCGCGCCCACCAACGGCACGATGTCGGCGCCTTGCGCCGCGACCCAGGCGATTGCGATCTGGGCGACGGTCGCGCCACGCTGCCGCCCGACTTCGCGGAGGGTCTCCACCAGCGCCAGGTTGGCGTCGGCATTGGCGCCCTGGAAGCGCGGCCCAAAGGCCCGGGTGTCGCCCTTGGCGAGCGGTGTGTTCCTGGCGAAGTGGCCGCCCATCAGACCACGCGAAAGCACGCCATAGGCAGTGATGCCGACGCCCAGCTCGCGGGCGGCTGGCAGGATGGCCTCTTCGATGCCGCGCGAGAGGAGTGAATATTCGATCTGCAGGTCGCAGATCGGGTGCACGGCCACCGCGCGGCGCAGGGTCTCGGCGCCCACTTCCGACAGTCCGATGTGCCGGACATAACCGGCCTTCACCATCTCGGAGATGGCGCCGACCGTCTCCTCGATCGGCACGGAGGGATCGAGGCGGGCGGGGCGGTAGATGTCGATATGATCGACGCCGAGGCGCTGGAGCGAATAGGCCAGGAAGTTCCTCACCGCCCTTGGCCGGCCATCGCTGCCCGACCAGCCGCCCGCAGGGTCGCGCAGGGCGCCGAACTTGACACTGAGGACGGTACGGTGGCGACCGCCCCCTCGCAGCGCCTCGGCGATAAGCAATTCGTTGTGCCCCATGCCATAGAAGTCGCCGGTGTCGATGAGCATGACGCCAAAATCCAGCGCCGCGCGGATGGTGGCGAGGCTCTCGCTTCGATCGGACGGGCCGTACATGCCCGACATGCCCATACAGCCGAGCCCGATCGGCGAAACCTCGGGTCCGGCCGTTCCAAGCCTGCGCGTTTCCATCTCGGATCCTTTTGCTGGTCCTTTTGTCAGTCAGGTGTCGCGACGCGCAAGACAGGCTTCGCCATGCGACCGGGTGATCACCGCGGACCGCTTGAACAGCGTTCGCCCGCGGCCGCCCCGATCCGTGGTCAGCCTCGCGCCCGCGCCCCGGCCTTCCATTTGGCGAGCAGCTCAGATTCGCGCGCCGCCGTCAGTCCGGCCCGAAGCGTGGTCTGGCGGTCCGCGGGCTGCCGTTTGAACCATGCGAGGGTGTCTGCGGCGGTCGTCGCGAGCGGCCGGAAGGTGAGCCCCACCGCCAGGGCCCGACGATTGTCGCGCCGCGCAAAGCCGGCGCTCTCGCCGCGCGCCGGAACCCAGACCGGCAGATCGCTCCAGGGCGATACCTTCTCTTTCTCCAGGAAGTCGACGTCGACCCAGGTGAGGCGCGCGTCGGCGCCGATTGCGGCGCCTATGCCGCCGAGCATTCCACGCATGTCGAGGCTGCTGCGCGGGCCGATCGCATTGAAGACCCCAAAGGTGCGCTGCTCGGCGATGCGAACCGTCCATTCGGCAAGGTCGCGGGCGTCGACGAACTGCACCGGGTCGGCGCCGTCGCCGGGGCTGAGGACCTCGCCGCCGCGCGCCAGTCGGACCGGCCAGTAGGTGAAGCGGTCCGTCGGGTCGTCCGGGCCGACGATGAGACCGGGGCGAACGATCGTCGTCATGCCGGCGAAGCGCCGCCGGGATTCGCCTTCGCTCACCGCCTTCAGGGGCCCGTAGAGTCCGCCGTCGCTGGCCGCCAGCGACTTGCCGGTCTCGGCCATGGCGTCCGCTCCGATGTAGGCGAGAACCGGTGCGGTCTCGTCGGCGGGTTTGTCGTTGGCCGCGTAGACCGAAATCGTCGAGATGAAGATGTAGTGCCCGACCTTGCCATGCAGCGCGGCGCCGGCGTCGCGGACCCAGAACGGCAGGGTGGTGGGGTTGTCGATCGCGACGTCCCATCGTCGGCCTTCGAGGGCGCTCAACTCGCCAGTGTTGCGATCGCCGATGAGCTCCTCGACGGGCCCCGGCCATGCCTGCTTCTGGCGGCCGCGATTGAAGAGGGTGACCTTGTGGCCGCGGGCGAGGGCGTAGCGCACCTGATGCGGGCCGATGAAGCCGGTGCCGCCCAGGATGAGGATGCGCAGCTTCCTCACCGCGGGCCGGACGTCGGCGAAGGCGCCAAGGGGCGTGAGCACCACCGCGGGCGCGCCAAGGACCAGGCGGCGCGTCGGAAGCAGAGGACTCAGGCCTCGGCTTTCGCCGGCGCGCCGGCCAGCGCCCGGGTCCAGGCTTCCCGGTTGGGGTTGGGCGGCAGGGGCTTACCTTCCTTGGCGGCCTGTTCGGCGATCTGGCGGCCGAGCGCGATCACTGGCGCGATTTCCGTGTCCGCCAGGGGCTTCATGAAGGACTTGCGCTTGAACGCCTGTTCGATGAATGGGGCGAGCGCCTCATCCTTGCGCTTCACGCGCTCGGCCTCGCGCGCCTTGAATTCGCCCATGACCTCTGCGGCGAAGAGTTCCAGCGCCTCGCAGATGTGCTCGTGGCGGTTGCGGCCGGCCTGCTGGATGAAGCAGACTTGGTCGACGCCGCAATCGTCGAACGTGCGCAGGTGGTCGCGCAGACCCTCTGGGGTGGCGATGCCGCCCTCGGCCGCGCCGACCTCGGGCATGTTGGCGAGCGCGGCCTGGAACTTCTCCCAGATGTCGGTACGGCCGGGGACCTGTTCGCCAAAGCCGTAGTGCCAGCCCAGCGCGAACTGGAAGAAGCGAAAGCCTTCCTGGAAGCGGCGGCGCGCCTCGTCCCGGTCACGGTGCAGGCCGAAGCTCGAGACCATGGCGATGTTGGCGTTCACCGCGTGGCCGATCGGCACGCACTCCTCCTTGAGGATGCGGTAGTAGTCGTCGACCCATTGCCGCGCTTCGGCCGGGTCGACGAAGGCGAAGGTGAGCGCCCCGATCCCCAGGCGCGCGGCGAGCTTGATGGTCTCGCGATTGGAACAGGCGACCCACAAAGGGGGGTGCGGCTTCTGCACCGGCTTGGGAACGATGTTGCGGGTGGGCATCGAGAAGTATTCGCCCTGGAAACCCGGGTAGGGATCCATGGCCATCATGTTGGCGCACTGCTCCACCGCCTCGCGCCACGCATTGCGCTTCTCCTCGACCGGCACGCCATAGCCGGCCAATTCCAGGAGGGCGGAACTCTCGCCGGTGCCCCACTCCACGCGGCCTCTCGAAACCAGATCGAGGGTCGCGATGCGCTCGGCGACCCGGGCCGGGTGGTTGTAGCCAGGCGGCATCAGGACGATTCCGTGACCGAGCCGGATCGTCCGGGTGCGCTGCGAGCAGGCGGCGAGAAACACCTCGGGCGCCGACGAATGGGAATATTCCTCGAGGAAGTGGTGCTCGACCTCCCAGACGTTGTCGAAGCCGAGGCGGTCGGCGAGTTCGACCTGGTCAAGGGCGTCCTGGAAGAGCTGCAGCTCCAGACCTTCCTTCCACGGGCGGGGCAACTGATGCTCGTAGAAGATGCCAAATCTCATGACCAAGACCTTCGATGTGCGGGTTATCGACGACCATAGACTCCCGCGCGCCCGGCGCGAAAGCGGGTTTGGTGGACGGAGGCTTCCATTGCGGAGCGCGGGCGTCTCGCCCGCGAGCTTCGGCGAGGCTCAGGATGCAGGGGCCTCGGGCGGGACGCCCGCGCCGGGGGACTGCGAGGGGGGTTCAAGCCGAAGCTTTGGCGGCGGCCAGGGCGTCGGCGGCGTCGTCGTCGGCCTCCGGAGTCGCCATGCTCGGCGCGGCGAGGCCGGCGTCGGGCGCCTGGCCGATGGGCTCCTCGCCGAGCATGCGGGCGTGGCGCCAGCCTCCGAATTTGTAATAGAGCGAGGTCAGGATGCTGGAGGTGATGGTGCCCAGCGGGAAGCTCCACCAGATCGCGTCCTCGCCGAGGCTTGGCGTGAGCAGGGTCGCGAAAGGAATGCGGATTCCGACCATCGAGACGATCAGGATGGTGAGCGGCGCCCACACCGCGCCGGTCGAACGCACCACTCCGGATAGCGAGAAGGTGATCGAGAAGAGGACGAAACCCCACAGAACGGTCTCGTTGATGTGCTTGGCCAGGGGAATGGCCGCGGAACCGTGAGGCAGCAGGATGCCCAGGACAAAGTCGTTGAAGGCGTAGAGCAGCAGGGCCAGGGCGCCGGTGACCACGAGCCCGGAAAGCACGCCGGACCTGGCGATCCTGTTCACCCTGTCCCACCGTCCGGCCCCGACGTTCTGGGCGGCCATCGAGGAGACCGATGCCCCGATCGCCATGGTCGGCATCTGCAGATAGCTCCAGATGATCGAGGAGATCGAGTAGGCGGCGCTGGTCAGGGCGCCGTAGTGGTTGACCATGGTGATCATCACCACAGCCGTCCCGCTCATCACCAGCATCTGCACGCCCATCGGCAGGCCGCGGGTAACGATCGACCTGAAGATCGCCAAGTCTGGCTTCAGCAGGTGGAATTCGCCCGGGCGGAGCAGCAGCAGACTCTTCTTCCGATAGAGATGCACCATGAGGAAGACCAGCGCCGTCCCCTGGCCCACCAGGGTGGATGTCGCCGAGCCGGCTATTCCCATCTTCGGGAACGGCCCGATCCCGCGGATCAGCAGGGGGTTCAAGGTGACGTCGATGAGGATGGCCAGGGCGAGAAACCAGAACGGCGTCGTCGAATCGCCGGCCCCTCGCTGAGCCATCTGCATGAAGACGAAGAAATACATGAACGGCACCGAGGCGAAGATGATCCTCAAATAGATGATCGCATCGGCACGGGCCTCGCGCGGGGTGTGCATGAGATCCAGGATGTGCGGCGAGAGGAGTATCCCGGCGACCGCAAGGGTCACCGAAAGGCCGATGAAGAAGGTGGTGGTGGTGCCCATCACCCGTTTGACGAGCCCAAGGTCGCCGGCGCCCACCGCCTGGCCGATGAGGATGTTGGCCGCCATGCCGACGCCGAAGATCGCGCCGAGCATGAGCATCATGACAATGTTGGCGTTGCCGAGCGCCGTGATCGCGGTCTCGCCCAGGGTGTGGCTGACCCAGATCTGATTGACGGTGCCGTTGAGCGACTGCAGGGCATTGCCGCCCAGAAGCGGCAGCGAAAAAATGAGGAGGGTCCGGGTGATCGGTCCCTCGGTGAGGTTGCGCCGCCCGTGAGCGGGACTACGGCGCTGCGCCGGCGGATCGCCCCCGGACGTCCTGGCGTCCATTAGCGCGTCCGCGCGGGAACTTCCACTACGATCGATTCGGCCCTGGCGAAAAGGGCCGGATCGACTGTGAGGTCGGCCGCCGCGGCGTTGTCGTCGAGTTGCTCCGGCCGGCTCGCCCCGACGATGGCGGAGGCGACATTCGGCTCGCGCAGAATCCAGGCCAGGGCGAGCTGGGCCAAGGTCGCGCCCGCCTCCGCGGCGAGCGGCTTCAGCCGTTCCACCGCCTGGAGGACTTCGGGGCGCAACCAGCCGCGGATCGGCGCTCCCATGGAGTCACTGGCGCCGCGGGAATCCTCGGGGACCGGCGAGCCTGGCGCATATTTGCCGGTGAGAACGCCCTGGGCCAGCGGCGACCAGACGATCTGGGAGACGCCGTTTTCGGAGCACAGCGGGATCACCGACTTCTCGGGCCGACGCCAGAGAAGCGAGTACTGGGGCTGGCTGGAAACGAAGCGCTCCACGTCCGGGATGGCGAGGGCGTCCTTGATGTTCTGAGGCGACCATTCGGAAAAACCTATGGCGCGGGTCTTGCCGGAGCGGACCGCGGCGCTCAGCGCCTCCATGGTCTCCTCGAGCGGCGTCTCGACGTCGTAGCGATGGCATTGATAGAGGTCGACGTGATCGACCTTGAGACGCTTGAGGGAAGCATCGAGCTGTTTTTCTATCTGGAGGCGGGAAAGGCCCTTGTCGGTCTGGCTCATCTCGCCGAAGACCTTGGTCGCCAGGACGTAGCTGGACCTGGGAACCCCGGTCAGGGCCTCGCCCAGAAGCGACTCCGCCGCGCCTCTGCCGTAGACGTTGGCGGTGTCGAAAAGCGTGATTCCCAGATCGAGCGCCCGCCGCACGCACGCCGTGGCCTGGTCCCTCTCCACGCCCACGCCGTAGGTGAGCCAGGAGCCGAGGGAAACCGCCGACACCTGGATGCCGCTGGCGCCCAGCTGGCGATAGCGCATGGAGACGATCTCCCTTCAGACATCCGCGCCGGCGACCGTGCGCCCAGGCTGGACGCCCACCCTACAGGGGCCACGGCGGCTTTTCCAACTCCCGGCCCCGGCGGAGGGTTGCCTTGGACGGGCCGACCGGGGATGGAGAAAGTCGGGGCCCTGTCCGCATGGCAAAAAAACGGCGGGGTGGTTAACCCCGCCGCCGGATCGTGACAAGACCCCGAAGAACTAGAACCTTTTGGTCACCTGGACCCCGTACGTGCGCGGATCCAACGTAAAGACATTCTGGAACAGGCCAGAGGTTGGGTCGGTCACATAGGTCCCCGTGATTGGTTGGGCGTTGAAGGCGTTCTTGACGAACAGCTGCAGGTCGACCCCCTGGGTCACGTTGGCGAAGGTCAGGGTTGCATTCACCACGTGGTAGGACTGCAGGAGGTCATTCACCGCGTTGTAGATGCGCGCGAAGCTGTCCGCCTGCCAGTAGTAGTCGCCGCGAATGGTTGCGGTCCAATCGCCCGGCAGCTCAAAAATGTACTGCGCACCCAAGGAGACCGTCCAATCCGGCGTGTTCGGCAGCCTGTGGCCACTGAGATTCACCGGCACACCGTCCCGAAGCGCGGTTCCATCCGCGTTCGCGGGCCCACCGTTGGCCAGGGTCGCGAAGCACTGCGTACTCAAGCCGGCCGCCGGGAAGCCGCCGGCGATATAGCCGGCGACAGCGGCCGTCGGGGCAAGGCAGTTGGCGCCGCTGGTCTCTTTCAGCAGCGTCAAGGCGGCATTGCCTTGGGTCAGGTTGAGGGAGTCGATCGAGAACTGATTGTTGTCGATCGAGCTATGCAGGTAGCCAATGTCGGCGTTGAACGTCAGGTTGCGAAGCGGAGAATAGATGCTCTCGAACTCGGCGCCGTAAATTTTTGCGTTGATATTCTCGTTCACGGACGATTCCGACACAATTCGCGAAATCTGATAACCAGTGTAGTTATAGTAGAAACCAGTCACATTGAGCTGCAAAGATCCGCCGAGTAAAGTGTTCTTGGTTCCCACCTCATAAGCATCGATAAATTCAGGGGCATAGCTCAGGGGATAGCCGCACGCCGTAGTGCTGCCCCCCGACTGTCCCAGCGACTGCTGACACGGGGTGTTGAACCCGCCGCCCTTATAGCCGCGCGAATAGGTGGCGTAGATGAGGGTCTTGTCGGTGAACGACAGCGTCGGCGTCCAGTCGATGTTCGCCCGGCCGGTGAATTCCCGGAAAGTCACCTTCTGCTCGATCAAACATGCGGCCAACGAGGTTGTGCACACTGTTGAAGGAAAGCCGCCGATCGCAGGATCCGGCGTGCCGGCAAGGCCCTTCGGGAAGCCCGCGAAGGCTAGGAACGGGTATTGGGAAATCGGAAAGCCGGGGTCGGCGAACGTCGGGCCGTTGTTGGGCGTTGTGGACAACAGTTCAATCGGGAACTGCGTGTTTTCGAGTTGGTCGACCGTGTAACGGCCGCCCAGCGTTATCTTGAGTTGAGGGGCGACGTCATAATAGACCTCGCCGAAGCCCGCATAAGACTTGAGGGAGCCCGGGCCGAACCGAGCGTCATAGTAGTTGTGCCCCGACCCGTCCGGCGGGTAGCCCTGACCGATGTGGATCAATCCACCCAAGGGGGCCCCCGCGGCCGTGACCGGACATTGCGGCGACTTAACCTGACACTTCCCCGAAGCCAGGGCCGTGGCAAGCGCCGGCCCCACGAACGGGACAAAGCCGTCGTAGGTCGCATCATAGGCGAAATTGTTGACGATGGCGAACTGAGTAAGGGAACTGCTCTCGACGTAGTAGTTGGTCGAGCGGGGTTCCGCGGTGTTCTCGGAATAGAACGCGCCGGCCGCGAAGTTCAATCTGCCAGGGAAGGAGGACGTCAACCTGAGCTCCTCGGTATATTCCTTGCCCTCAGCTGTTCCGTAATCGAAACTGTTGAGCAGGTTCGATGTACCGGTCTGAGGATCCTTGACGACGCCTCCGGGGAACAATGCGGCGGCGAGTCCAGTTGGTTGGAACGCCAGCAGCGGCACGATGCGATTGTAATCTTCAGCGGTTGTTCCCTGGGAATGATTAAATCCCGTGATTGACGTGAGCGTCAGGTGGTCAGTCAGATTATAAGCCATGTGAAGATCGACGAGATCTTCCTGAGACGTGTACAGTGGCTGGATGGCCGACTCGATGTCGTGAAGGTTGGTGTTTTGGAGCGGGTGATTGCCGAACAGATCCTTCCCGTTACTTAGACCCGTGAGGTTGGCAAGAAGGCCCCCTAGGGTCGAATTGCTGTTGAGCGTGCCATAGGCGCTGCTCTGGTAGAGGGAGCCAGGCACGCAGCCTTGGTTGAGGAAGGCGGCATAGTTGGTCGCGATTGGACCGCCCGCCGCTGCGACCGGCACGCCGCCGACCGTGAATGGCGTATTGCCGGTGGTGTCCTTGATGCACAGCTGCTTGCCGACCCGGTTGCGGTTGTCGTCCTCGCCGAAATGTTCGAACAACAGATAGGCGGAGAAACGATCGTTCGGCTTGAAACTGAGAGTGCCGCGGAACGACCCGAGATCCCGGCCATCGACGCGCTGATTGAGGAAGCTGTTGAAACCAAAACCGTCCTGAACGAGCCGCGTCCCCGCGAGCCGAAGCGCAAGTCCCTCAGCCAACGGGATATTGACCGCGCCAGTTACCTTGACGGTGTTGTAGTTGCCGTACTCGACGGTGCCGAAGCCGCCGAAAGTGCTCGAAGGCTGCGTGGTGATGATGTCCACGGCGCCGCCGGTGGCGTTCCGGCCATAGAGCGTACCTTGGGGACCGCGTAGGACCTCGACGCGGTCCACGTCGAAGAAGTCGGCGTTCGCGAAGTTAGCGGCGCTGACTGGCAGTTCGTTGACGTTGATGCTGACCCCGGCCGTTCCCCCCGAGCCAATGACGTCGGTGCCGATGCCGCGAATCTTGAAATTATAACCCCCGAAGTTTGTTCGAGAATAGTTGGCGTTCGGAATCTTGAGCAGCAGATCTTCACCGCCGTTCAGCTTCGACGCTTGCAGGGTGTCGGCGGAGAAAGCCGTCACGGCGATCGGCGTGTCCTGCAGGTTCTCCTGGCGCCGTTCGGCGGTGACCACCAGTTCGCCGATGGTGGTTCCGTTCGTTTCCGACGTCGTCGCAGTCGCAGCCGCCGCGGCTGTCGCCGCGTAGGCGCCGCCACTCGACAGGACCAATGCGCCCAGAGCACAGGACACGAGCAGCAAATGCTTCTTCATGGTGTCTCCCCAATCGGCGATGTTGACCGCCGTCATGCTGACCATGATCGCCCTGCCCGACGCCCCACGCGCCGGACCGAAGATCATTTTGTCTCGAACGCCCGCGATCTGATGCCGCGTTTCGGGTCGAGGCTCATGTGGAAGCTGAGGCATAGCTCAAGGGCCGTCAACGGTATTTGGACAATCCTTCGCCGCATCCTCGCCCGCTTGTTACCCAAAGGACACGCCTTCGGACTCGCGCTATCATCCTGGCGCGAACGGATAGGGTGAGATCGACTTGCTGAAATCATCGACGGTCAGGGTCCTGTTGAGCGGTTCGGCGGCGCGCTGCGGACAGGCGGGCCGCTCGCAAATCCGGCAGGCGGGCCCGATCTGCGTCACCACCGGCGCCGCAAGATCGAGGCCGCGCGCATAGACGAGGCGTTCGGCGTATTTCAGCTCGCACCCCAGACCGATCGCCAGATCGGAATCCTCCTGGCTAAAGGAACGCGCCGCCCTTGGAGCCGTGCGCGCGACGGTGAAGAAGCGCACTCCGTCAACGGTTTCGACGATCTGGGTGAGGATCTTGCCGGGCGTGCGGAAGGCGGAATGCAGGTTCCAGCGCGGACAGGCCCCGCCGAAACGGGAGAAGGGAAAGGCCGCGCCGGCAAATCGCTTGGAGACATTGCCCGCCGAATCCACCCTGAGCATGAAGAACGGAACGCCGCGGGCGGTCGGGCGCGAAAGCGTGGTCAGCCGGTGGCAGACCTGCTCGAAACTCGCGCCGAATTTCGCGCCGACGATCTCCACGTCATGGCCGGCCGCCTGGCATGCCTGGCGGAACGCCTCGTAGGGCATGAGGCTCGCGGCGGCCAGGTAGTTGGCGAGAGAAACCTTGAGCAGGTGGGCGCTGGATGGGTCGGGCGGGGCCGCCCGCGCGACGATGGCGGTGAGTTCCCCCTCATGCTCCTGAAGTGCGAGCTGGTAGGCGACGGCGAACGACCGCGACGGCGCGCCGAGCCGCTCCGAGAGCAACAGCCGGCGACGGTGATGATCGTAGCGGCGCAAGGAGTCTGGGAGAGCCTCGACCGGCGCGACGCGCACCTGGACGCCGTGCCGGTCAGCGAGCCTCCGGCGGCCGGCGGCCTCGAAGCCGTGCGGTTCCGCCTTGAGCTCAGCGGCCAAATTCTCGCCCATTGCGTCGAGGTCGGGAAAGTAATTTCGCTGACCCTGGATGAAGTCGCGGACCCAATCCGACGGCGTGACCGCCGCCCCGGGCTCGCGCCACGCCTCGTCCCGGCCCGGGCCGCCCAGGTCCAGCAGCCGGCGACGCTCGGCGAAGGCCCGGTAGAGGCGCACGACAGCGTCGGCGACGCCGGGCGCGTTTCGCGCCACCTCGTCCAGCTCGTGGCGGGGAATGCCGAGGTCCCGGAAGAGGGGGTCCGCCAGGACCTCGGACAGATCCCGCGCCCCGGCGGCGTCGTCATCGCCGGAAAAGGTGCGGATATCGATGTCGTAAGTCTGAGCCAGGCGGACCAGCAACTGGGCGGTGAGCGGGCGCTGGTTGCGCTCGAGATGATTGAGGTAGCTCGGCGAAACGCCCAGATCCTCGGCCATGCGCGTCTGGGTAACGCCCAGTTCGCGGCGCAGGCGCTTCAGACGCACCCCCAGGAACAGCTTTCGTTCTGGAGCGATGGCCATGATTCGGCTTGTCACATATTTACCGATATGACAAGGGCGCGTTGTGACTAATATGCCAGGAAATCCACCCGTCGGTTGTTTTCAATGACTTGACGGCGGTCTACCGGTAAATTTCACACAACGTTCAGTGAGCGACATCATGACCGGCTCCGAGATATTCCTTTGTGAGGTTCCCGCAGGCCGTTTCGACGGCGTCGAGCGTCCATATTTCCCGGCCGATGTAGAAAAGCTGCGCGGCTCGTTGCCAATCGCCCACACCCTGGCCGAACGCGGCGCGAACCGCCTCTGGCGCTTGCTTCAAAGCGAGCCCTACATCAGCGCCCTGGGCGCGGTCACCGGCAACCAGGCGATGCAGATGGCGCGCGCCGGACTGAAGGCCATCTATCTGTCCGGCTGGCAGGTGGCGGCCGACAACAACACCGCCGGGGCCATGTATCCCGACCAGAGCCTCTATCCGGCCAACGCGGCGCCCGAGCTCTGCCGGCGGATCAATCGCACCCTGCAACGCGCCGACCAAGTGGAGCACGCCGAGGGCGGCGCCAAGCGGGACTGGTTCCTGCCCATCGTCGCCGACGCGGAAGCCGGGTTCGGAGGACCGCTGAACAGCTTCGAGATCATGAGGGCCTTCATCGAGGCGGGCGCCGCAGGGGTCCATTTCGAGGACCAGTTGGCCTCGGAAAAGAAGTGCGGCCACATGGGCGGCAAGGTTCTCATTCCGACCGCGGCTCACGTGCGCAACCTCGTGGCGGCCAGATTGGCCGCCGACGTGTGCGGCGTGGCCACCCTCGTCGTCGCCCGCACCGACGCCGAGTCGGCCAAGCTCATCACCTCGGATATCGACGAGCGCGACCGGGAGTTCATCGATGGCCAGAACCGCACGCCGGAAGGTTTCTACCGGCTGAAGGAAGGAACGGGCCTCGCCAACTGCATCGCCCGCGGGCTCGCCTACGCGCCGCATGCCGACCTTTTGTGGTGGGAGACCTCCCATCCCGATCTCGCGGAGGCCAGGTCCTTCGCCGAAGCGGTCCACAGGCGTTTTCCGGGCAAGCTCCTGGCCTACAACTGCTCGCCCTCCTTCAACTGGCAGGCGAATATCGACGCGGCCACGATCGCCAAGTTCCAGCGTGAGCTCGGCGCGATGGGCTACAAGTTCCAGTTCGTCACCCTGGCGGGCTTCCACAGCCTCAACCACGGGATGTTCGAGCTGGCGCGCGGCTACAAGGATCGCGGCATGGCGGCCTATTCTGACCTCCAGGAAGCCGAGTTCGCCTCGGAGGCGCACGGGTACTCGGCCACCCGACACCAACGGGAGGTCGGCACGGGCTATTTCGACCAGGTCGCCCAGGTCATTTCCGGCGGCGCGTCATCCACCACGGCTCTGGCGCAGTCCACGGAAGCGGCGCAGTTCAAGCCCAAGCAGCCGGTGGCGGCATAGACTCTGCCCTCCCTCCCCTCCATGGGGAGGGTGGACCGCGAAGGGGGACGGGCGGGGCATTCGCGGCCGCCGCCCTTCCCCACCCTGACGGCTTCGCCGTCCATCGCTCCCCACAAAGGGGAGAGGCAGAAGGAAGAGTCTCGCGATGACGGACGTGGCGCCCCTTTCGGACATCAAGGTCCTCGCGCCGATCGAAGGCCGCGCGGCCGAGATCCTTACTCCCGAAGCGCTCGATTTCCTCGCCCGTCTGCATCTCCGGTTCGACGGTCGACGGCGCGAATTGCTGGCTCTGCGCGCCCAGCGCCAGGGTCGCTTCGACGCCGGGGAGCGACCCGACTTCCTGGAGAGCACAAGGGCGGTTCGGGAGGGCGACTGGCGCGTCGCGCCAATTCCCGCCGACCTCCTCGACCGCCGGGTCGAGATCACCGGGCCGGTGGATCGCAAGATGATCATCAATGCCCTGAATTCCGGGGCCAAGGTTTTCATGGCCGACTTCGAGGACGCCACCTCTCCGACCTGGGACAATCTCATCGACGGCCAGGTCAACCTCAAGGACCGCTGGGCCGGGGCGCTGGCGTTCACCGACTCCGTCACCGGGAAGGCCTACGCGCTCGGCCCCGCGCCGGCGGTGCTGATCGTCCGGCCCCGCGGCTGGCACCTGCCGCAGAGACACCTCCTCGTCGCCGGCGAGGCGATCAGCGGCTCGCTGTTCGACTTCGGCCTCTACTTCTTTCACAACGCCAGGGCGCAGATCGCCCAGAGCACCGCCCCCTATTTCTATCTGCCCAAGCTCGAGAGCCATCTCGAAGCGCGCCTGTGGAACGAGGTCTTTGTCTTTGCGCAGCAGGACCTCGGCATTCCCAGGGGGACCATCAAGGCGACCGTGCTCATCGAGACGCTGCCGGCGGCGTTCGAGATGGACGAGATCCTCTTCGAGCTGCGCGAGCACATGGCGGGCCTCAACTGCGGCCGCTGGGACTACATCTTCTCCTACATCAAGCGCCTGGGGCGCAGGGCGGATGCGCTTACGCCCGATCGGGCGGTGATGGGGATGGGCGAGGCTTTTCTGCACGCCTATTCGCTGAAGCTCATTCAGACTTGCCATCGGCGCGGGGCCTTCGCGATGGGCGGGATGGCGGCGCAGATTCCCGTGAAAGGCGACCCCTCCGCAAACGCGGCGGCTTTCGCCAAGGTTCGCGCCGACAAGGAGCGGGAGGCTGGCGACGGCCACGACGGGACCTGGGTCGCCCACCCCGACCTCGTCCCAGTCGCGATGGCGGTGTTCGACCGTCTGATGCCGGGCCCCAACCAGCTCGCCAGGCTGCGAGAAGACGTTGCGGTGGGCCGCGATGAAATGCTCCGGGTCCACGGCGGGGCGCGCACGGAGAACGGGCTGCGCGGGAACATCCGCGTCGGAGTCCAATACATCGAAGCCTGGCTTCGCGGCCGAGGCGCCGTGCCGCTCTACAACCTCATGGAAGACGCAGCGACCGCCGAGATCAGCCGGGCGCAAATCTGGCAATGGATACGGCACGCCGCAGCGCTCGACGACGGCCGCATCATCACTCCGGCTCTCTTCGAAGCCGTGCTTGCCGAGGAGATGGCGGTGCTCGAAATCACCTTGCCGGGCAACGCCTTCGCCCGCGGCCGCTTCGCCGAAGCCATCGGCCTCTTCTCCAAGATGAGCCTCGCTCTCGAATTCGAGGAGTTCCTTACCCTGCCGGCCTATCGGATCCTGGAAGCGGGACGTTGACGCCGCGGCCCTCCGCGGGGCCTATGGCGCGCATCTGACCCGCCTGGAGCCGGACGCTCCGCCACCGTCCGCCTTACCGATCGGAAACGCCCATGACCGCTATCAATGAAGTGACCGACTACGCCCGCGAAGGCGATGTCGGGGTCATCACACTCAACTCGCCGCCGGTGAACGCGCTCTCAGCGGCGGTGCGCGACGGCCTGGACGGCGGTATCACCAAGGCAACGGCCGATACGGAAGCGAAATCGATCGTCATCCTCTGCGAAGGGCGCACCTTCATCGCCGGCGCCGACATCACCGAATTCGGTGGGGCCCAGAAGGGTGCGAGTCTTTTCGCCGTGCAGGACGCCATCGAGGCCTCCGCCAAGCCGGTGATCGCCGCCATCCACGGAACGGCGCTGGGCGGCGGCCTCGAGGTGGCGCTGGCCTGCCACTATCGGGTGGCCGTTCCGTCCGCACGCTGCGGCCTGCCGGAAGTCGCGCTCGGCCTGCTCCCGGGCGCGGGCGGGACCCAGCGGTTGCCGCGCATCGTCGGGGTCGAAAAGGCGCTGGAAATGGTCACCTCCGGCCAGCACGTTCCCGCCAGACAGTGCCTGGAGATGGGCCTGGTGGATGAGCTGGTCGAGGAGGGAAGCCTCCGCGACGGCGCGATCGCCTTCGCCCGTAAGGTCGCCGCCGAAGCGCGCCCGCTCAAGAAGGTCCGGGAGTCCAACGCAAAGGTCGAGGCGGCGCGCGGCCATCCGGAGATCTTCACGAAATTCCGAGCCGCCAATGCACGCAAGTTCCGCGGTTTCCTGGCCCCGGAGTACAACATCCGCTGCATCGAGGCGGCGGTGAACGAGACCTTCGAGGAGGGGCTCAAGACCGAACGCAGACTTTTCATGGAGCTGATGACCGGGCCGCAGAGCGCCGCCCAGCGCTACGCCTTCTTCGCCGAGCGCCAGGCCGCGAAGGTCCCCGACGTGCCCGATGACACGCCGATCATTCCCGTCGCCAGCGTCGGGATCATCGGGGCCGGGACGATGGGCGGCGGCATCGCCATGAACTTCGCCAACGCCGGCATCCCGGTGACCATCGTCGAGGTGAAGCAGGAGGCGCTGGAGCGGGGGCTGGCCGTCGTGCGGCGCAACTACGAGCGCACGGCCTCGCGCGGCGGCATCACCGCCGAAGACGTCGAAAAGCGCATGGGACTGATCAAGGGGTCCCTGGACATGAACAACCTGGCCGGCGTCGACATGGTGATCGAGGCGGTGTTCGAGCGGATGGACATCAAGCAAGATATCTTCAAGAGGCTCGATGCGATCTGTAAGCCCGGGGCGATCCTGGCCACCAACACCTCGGGGCTGAACATCGACGAAATCGCCTCGGTCACGGGGCGGCCCGAAGCGGTGATCGGCCTGCATTTCTTCTCGCCGGCCAACGTCATGAAACTGCTCGAGGTGGTCCGCGCCGACCACACCGCCAAGGCGGTGATCGCCACCTCGATGAGGCTGGCCAAGAAAATCGGCAAGGTCGCGGTGCTGGTGGGAGTCTGTCCCGGGTTCGTCGGCAACCGCATCCTCGGCCAGCGCCAGCGCGAGGCCCAGAAGCTGATGTTCGAGGGCGCCATGCCCTGGGACATCGATCGCGTCCTCTACGATTTCGG
This sequence comes from Caulobacteraceae bacterium, assembly GCA_036511715.1. Classification (GTDB taxonomy): domain Bacteria; phylum Pseudomonadota; class Alphaproteobacteria; order Caulobacterales; family Caulobacteraceae; genus Acaudatibacter. The sequence continues at coordinate 373,227 of DATCBS010000006.1, read as the reverse complement.
CTTTCCCATGGGCCCGTTCGCGATGAGCGACCTGGCCGGCCTGGACATCGGCTGGGTGAAGGAGAATTCAAAAGGCGAAACCATCCGCGACGTCCTCTGCGAGATGGATCGCCGCGGGCAGAAGACCGGGGCCGGCTACTATGACTATGACGACAACCGCGTTGCGCGCCCTTCCCCGGTTACCGAGAAGGTGATCAAGGACTTCGTGGCCAAGTCAGGGGTGAACGCGCGGGAGATTTCCGATGATGAGATCCTGGAGCGCTGCCTGTATCCGATGGTCAACGAAGGGGCGAAGATCCTCCAGGAGGGCAAGGCGATCCGGGCTTCGGACATCGATGTCGTATGGGTGAACGGATACGGCTGGCCGGTCTATCGCGGCGGACCGATGTTCTGGGGCGATCAGGTGGGCCTGCCGAAGATCCTGGACAAGATGAAGCAATACCACGCTCAGATGGGCGATGCGTACCAGCCGGCGGCCCTCCTCGAGGAACGCGTCGCCGAGGGCAAGCGATTCTCCGACCGTTGAGGCTCAGTGGAAATCTCGACTGCGGATCAGGCTGGGCGTCGGGCCTGGGTCAGGCGGCAGTGGTTGGTCGGCGTTCCTCAACTCCGCCAGTCTCGGTGTCAGGTCGGTGAAGCGTTCGGCCACCACGTGGATCACTTCGCCGGCGCGTTGAAGCCGGCCATGCACGAGCAGGAACGAGGCGCCCATCACGGCCCGCCGGTTGGCGGCGAAGACATCACGCCAGACCACCGCATTGGCTGAACCAGTCTCGTCCTCCAGGGTGACGAACACCACGCCCTTGGCGGTGCCGGGGCGCTGGCGGATGAGCACGATCCCGCCGACGGCGAGGCGGGCGCCATCCTTCATCCCCTTGAGCCGCCCGGCCTTGACCGCCCCCAGAGAGTCGAGCAGGGGTCGGAAGAAGGCGCAGGGATGGGCCTTGAGCGAAAGATTGGTGGTGCGGTAATCCTCGGCGACGTGAGCGCTGAGCGCCATCGGCGGAAGCGCCGCCGCCCTTTCGGCGGGAGGATCCAGAAGCGCCAGCAGGGGGGCCTCGCTCTCGACCTTCAGCTCCGGAGCGAGGGCCTTCACCGCCCACAACCCGGCGCGGCGGTCCAGGCGCAAGGAGCGCAAGGCGTCCGCCTCGGCCAGCAGATCCAGGCTCTGGGGCGAGAGTCCGGCGCCAAGGGCGATCTCTCGCAAGGTGCGTAGCCCGGTCCGGCGAGCGGCCACGAGGCGCTCGGCCTCGGCCCGCCGCAGGCCGCGGATCTGCCGCAACCCCAGACGGACGGCCTTGAATCCTCCTCCACCTGAATGGGGCAGGTGGCGCGCCACGCAGCGGCGTGACGGTAGGGGTGAGGCCGCGACCCCACCCGCCCCGCTGCGCGGTCCTCCCTCCCCACGAGGGGGAGGGAGGGAAAGACCTTCCAGCGTGCAGTCCCAGTCGCTCTCCAGGATGTCCGCCGCTAGGATTTCCACCCCGTGCTCGCGCGCGTCGCGGACCAGCTGGGCGGGCTGATAGAAACCCATCGGCTGGCTGTTGAGCATGGCGGCGCAGAAGACGTCCGGCCGGTGATGCTTGATCCAGGCCGAGACGTAGACGAGCTTGGCGAAGCTCACCGCGTGGCTCTCCGGGAACCCGTAGGATCCGAAGCCCTCGATCTGGTGAAAGCAGCGCTCGGCGAACCCCGGGTCGTAGCCGCGGCCGACCATGCCGCTGACGAACTTCGCGCCATAGACCCCCACATCGCCGTAGTGGCGGAAGGTGGCCATGGCCCGGCGAAGACCGTTGGCCTCCTCGGGCGTGAACTTGGCCGCCTCGATGGCCAGGCGCATGGCCTGTTCCTGGAACAGGGGCACGCCGAGCGTCTTGCCCAGCACGCCCTCCAACTCATCGGCGGGACCATGCTCGGGGGCGGGAGCGGGAAACTCCACCGCTTCGGCGCCCTCGCGGCGACGGAGATAGGGATGGACCATGTCGCCCTGGATCGGACCGGGCCGCACGATCGCCACCTCGATGACCAGATCGTAGAATTCCCGTGGTTTCAGGCGCGGGAGCATCGACATCTGGGCCCGGCTCTCGACCTGGAACACGCCCACGCTGTCGGCCCGGCTCAGCATCTCATAGACCGCCGGATCTTCTTGCGGGATGTCGGCCATATCGGCGATCCCGAGGGCGTCCATGGACTTCCTGATCGCCGTGAGCATGCCGAGCGCCAGGACATCGACCTTCATCAGGCCCAGGGCGTCGATGTCGTCCTTGTCCCACTCGATGAAGGTGCGGTCCTTCATGGCCGCGTTGCCGATCGGGCAGGTCTCGTCCAGCCGCCGCTTGGTGAGGACAAATCCGCCCACGTGTTGGGAGAGATGACGGGGAAAGCCGAGGAGTTGCGTGGCAAAAGCCGTCGCCCGGCGGATCTGCGGGCTTTGCGGATCGAGGCCCGCCTGGCGGATATGCTCATCGGGAAGGCCATCGCCCCAGCTCCCCCACACGGTGTTGGCGAGCGCCGCGGTGACGTCTTCAGTAAGGCCCAACGCTTTGCCGACGTCGCGGATGGCGCTGCGCGGACGGTAGTGGATGACGGTGGCGCAGATCGCCGCGCGCTCCCGGCCATAGCGTTCGTAGACGTACTGCATGACCAGTTCGCGCCGTTCGTGCTCGAAATCGACGTCGATGTCGGGAGGTTCGTCCCGCTCTCTGGAAATGAACCGGGCGAAGAGCACGTCGTGCTTGGGCGCCGTGGGATCGACTGCGGTGATTCCCAGGCAGAAACAGACCGCCGAATTGGCCGCCGAACCCCGCCCCTGGCAGAGAATGCCCTGGTCTCGAGCCCATTTGACGATATCGTGGACGGTCAGGAAATAGTTGGGATAGGCGAGTTCCTCGATAAGGCTCAATTCCTGGTGGAGCAGATCGGCGACCTTCTTGGGAACGCCCCCTCGATAGCGCCACGCCGCGCCTTCGAAGGCCAGATCGGTGAGATGCGCCATAGCCGTCTTCCCCGGCGGCACGGGTTCGTCGGGGTATTCGTACCTCAGCTGCGAGAGATCGAAGGCGATGCGCTCGGCGACCTCGGCGGTCCGCTCCAGCGCCGCCGGCCAGCGCGAGAAGAGGCGCGCCATTTCGGCGGGGGATTTGAGGTGGCGCTCGGCGTTGGCCTCCAGGCGCAGGCCCGCGGCCTCGATGGTGCAGGTCTCCCGGATGCAGGTCATCACGTCCTGAAGCGGGCGGCGCTCCGGGCCATGATAGAGAACATCGTTGGTGGCGATCATCGGCGCGGCGGCCTTGGCGCCGACGCTGTCCAGACGCGAAAGCTGCCTCAGGTCGCGCGCTGCGTAGGGCCTCGAGGCGGCCAGCCAGCAACGGCCGCGAAATTCCCCGGCCAGAAGCTTCAAGGCCGTCTCGAAATCCTCCTCGAGGCGTGGCGGCGGCACGACCAGGATCAGCTGGCCCTCGCCGTGATCGAGAAGATCGGCTCGGCTCAGGCGGCACTCACCTTTCCTGGTCCGGCGCTGACCAAGAGTGAGAAGTTTCGTCAGCCGCCCCCAGGCGTTCCGATCGGTGGGATAGACAAGGACGCTGGGGGTTCCATCGGCGAAGTCCAGGCGGGCGCCGGTGAGCACGCGCTGGCCGATCTCGCGGCCCTTCAACCAGGCGCGGACGACGCCGGCCAGGGTGTTGCGGTCGGTGACGCCGAGCGCCGCCATCCCCAGCGCCTTGGCCCCCAGCACCATCTCTCCCGGATGCGAAGCGCCGCGCAGGAAGCTGTAGCTGGTGGTGGTCTGGAGCTCGGCGTAGGTCATCACGCGCCCAGGGCCGCGAAAACGGCCAGGGTGGGGCTGTCCTGGACTATCGCCGGCCTTCCAGCTTCCCCCCACACAGCCCTGCCCGGCCCTTCGGGCCACCCTCCCCATGAAGGGGAGGGAGGATTTCCACGCTCAACCGAGGCCATGGAGCCACCATTTGGGCGGGGTCTCGGCGCTGAAGAGGCCTTCGCGGAAAAGCCAGAAGCGGGCGCCCGTCTCGTCCTCGACGCGATAATAATCCCGCACCTCGGCCAGCCTGGCCCCCTCGAACGGCCGCCGCCACCATTCCCGCGCCAGACGCTCGGGACCTTCGGCCCGGCGCACCTTGTGGGCCGCGCCGCGCCAGCGGAAGAGCAAGGGGGGGTCGTCGGGGATGGGAGCGACCGTTTCGATCGGTTCCGGCCGGCGGAAAAGGCGCAGAGGCCGCGGGCGCTCGACATCCCATCCCCCTTCGCCGGGCGGCGACATTGGCGGACGGCGGATCACCGCCCGCTCCGGGACATGGCTGGGAAAAGCCTGATCGCGCCACACCTGGGTCTCCCCCAGGCGGTTGGAAAGACGATCGACCAGTTGCGCCAGCCCTTCCTTTGAGGCGGCGTCGCGATCCTCGTCCAGACGTTGCTGGTGGGGAGGCAGAGGCGCCGTTTCTTGCGCGGCCAGGGTGACCACCTCGATCCCGAAGCCGGGATCCACCCTCTCGAGAAGAGGCAGGAACAGCCGGACGATTTTCGAGACGTCGCGCCCGGGGAGAGCCAGACCGATGGCGAGCCGTTCGATGCGCCCATCGAGGCGATGGAAACCGAGTTCGAAACCGCGGGCGCCTCGATCCGCGGCCTCCAGACGCGCGCAGAGGATTCCCGCGACTTCGGCGGCCGCCCGGGCAAGATCCTCCGGAGCGCTGATCGGATCGGCGAAGGCGCGGCGGGCGAACCAGGGATTGGGAGGTCTTCGGAAAACCAGCGCCTCCTCCGCCAGACCCATGGCCTGATCGAGGCGGCGGACGACCTCGGGGCCGAAACGGCGGGTGAGTTCGCCGCGCGGAAGATTCTCGAGATGGCCGATGGTTGTGAGCCCCAGGCGGGCGATCTGGGCGGCGGTCTGCGGGAGAAGCCGAAGTGCGCAGACTGGCAGAGGGGCCAAAAGCGCCGTTTCACGGCCCGGCGGCGCAATCGTCACGCCAGAGCAGGCGTGGCGAACCAGCGCCCAGGCCGCGCCGGGCGTTCCCGCCGCCGCGGCGCGCGCGGAAAGGCCATTGACCGCCAAGCGGGAGAGGAGGTCCTGCGCCATCGCCCGTTCGCCGCCCCAGAGGTGGGCGACGCCGGTGATGTCGAGGAAGAGGCCATCGGGAGGATCGATCGCCACCGCCGGAGAGAAGCGCACGCACCAGTCGCAGAGAGCCTCGAGCGCGGCCTGGTCAGCGGCCGGATCGGCCTGGGCCGTCGCCAGCCCGGGAACCAAGGCGGCCGCATCGGTGGCCTTCTGACCGACGAAAAGTCCGAGAGCGGCGGCTTGGTCATCCACCGCGGAAAGCCGGCGCACCCCCCGATCGGCCATGACCAGAGCGAAGGGGCGGCTCGGGAGGAACGCCTCAGCCTGCGAGGCGGAAGGATTGCGTCGTCTCCAGTTCGCGATCGCCCAGATCGGCGACCACACGCAGAGGATGCGCGCCATCGGCCTTCTCCATTATCCATACCCCGCTGCGACCGCCGCGGCAGCGTTCCAGCGTCACGCGCCAGCGGGGAGGGCCAAGGCCGCCCTGGCCGGCCTCGGGAACGCTCGGCGCCGGGGCGATCCGCCACCGTGTCGCCGCCGCCGAGGTCCCCGCCTTGTTGCGGGATCGCCCGCCAAAGGGCCGACGACGGATCAGGAACCCCGTGGCCCCGCTTCTTTCACAGGCCAACTGCAGTCGGCGTCCAGCGGCGAGGTCCAGCGCATCGGTCTCGCCGATCACGGCGGCGATCCCCACGGCGCCGAGAGCTTCCTCCAGAGCCGCGAGCGCTTCGACCTCATCCTGGACGCAAACCTGGATCAGCCGCTCGCTCGGAAAGCCGAGACCGGCGAGGCCCGGGGCGTAGAGGTCGTCACGACGCATCACCCAGACCACGGCCCCCCGGACCGCCAAGGGTGAAGCGAAGGTGGCGACGAACGCGGCGACGGCGGCGGCGGTTTCGATCTCCAATCCTTCCCCCATCGCCTCATGCCACCGCCCGAGCGGCAGGCCGCCGCCGGGCAAGAGCCTGTCCACGCTTGGGTCGCCCAAGGGCAGGACGCCCCGGAATGGCGCCCCGCCGGTTTCGATGGCGGCGACTTGCGCCCGCGCCATCTTCAATCGTGCTTCACGAGACATGATCCTGAACCTGTTTGTTCCCTTTTTGTTCTAGGCGTGCGCCTTGGAGAGTCAAGCGCAGGCCCTATGGTGAGGTGAACAGCGGTTCAAATCCCGAAGGAGATGCATGAGCTTCAAGAACCTCCTCATCGCCAATCGGGGCGAGATCGCGATACGCATCGCCCGCGCGGCGGCCGAACTGAAGATCGCCACCACCGCCGTCTTCGCCGCCGACGACGCCAGCTCGCTCCACGTCAAAGCCGCCGATCGCGCGATCCCGCTCGAGGGCTCGGGAACGCCGGCCTACCTCGGCATCGAAACTCTCATCGCCGCCGCCCGCGACGCCGGATGCGACGCCATTCACCCCGGCTATGGCTTCCTCTCCGAAAACCCGGCCTTCGCCCGCGCTTGCGCCGCCGCGAAGATCACCTTCATCGGTCCTTCCCCCGAAGCCCTGGAGACTTTCGGCGACAAGACCAAGGCGCGCACCCTCGCCGCCAGGAAGGGCGTTCCGGTTCTCTCCGGGACCAAGGGCGCCACCGAGCTGGCGGAGTTCGAAGCCTTCTTCGCAAATCTGCCCAAGGGCGGGGCGATGATGATCAAGGCCGTGGCCGGAGGCGGCGGGCGCGGCCTGCGGATCGTCCGCGAAGCGCGCGCTCTGAAAGGCGCCTTCGCCGCGGCGGCCCGCGAAGCCCAAGCCGCCTTCGGCCATGGCGGTCTTTACGCAGAGCGCCTCGTGGAACATGCCCGCCACATCGAGGTCCAGGTCGCGGGAGACAGGACCGGCGTCCTCGCCATGGGCGATCGTGACTGTTCGCTCCAACGGCGCCAGCAGAAGCTGATCGAGATCGCGCCGGCGCCGGGTCTCGATGACCGCTTGCGCGAGCGCCTGCACGAGGCGGCGGTGACGATCGCCGCTTCGGTGCGATACCGGACCCTGGGGACGGTGGAGTTCCTGATCGACCTCGACCGGGGGGCCTTTTCCTTCATCGAGGCCAACGCCCGGCTGCAGGTCGAACACACGGTCACCGAAGAGGTCACCGGGGTCGACCTGGTCGCGACCCAGATCCGCCTGGCCGCTGGCGAAAGCCTCGAAAGCCTCGGCCTCACCGCGACGCCGGCGGCGCGGGGGTTCGCGATCCAGGCCCGCGTCAACCTCGAAACACTGACCGCCGACGGCGGAGTCCAGCCCACCGGCGGGGTCCTGACCATCTACGAGCCGCCTTCGGGGCCGGGGGTCCGGGTCGATGGCTACGGCTACGCCGGCTACGAAGCCAATCCCAACTACGATCCCCTGCTCGCCAAGGTCGTCGCCAGAGGTCCGACTCTCGCCGCCGCGGCCGCCCGGGCCGGCCGGGCGCTTTCGGAATTCCGGATCGAAGGGCTCGCGACCAACGCCGCGCTTCTGCGCGCCGTTCTGGGCCAGCCGGTGGTCGTCGCCGGCCAAGCCACCACGCGATTCATCGAGGACCACGCCCGTGACCTGGTCGCCCGCGCCGGGGCCCTGGAAATGCGCGCCTTCGCGACCTCTCTCTCCCCCGAGGTCGCCGCTCCGGCGCAAATCGTCGAGGGGGCGCAGTCCGTGGCCGCCGCGCTGCAGGCCACACTCGGCGCCGTCGAGGTGAGCGAGGGTGATCTGGTGCGCGCCGGCCAGGTCGTGGCGATCCTCGAAGCGATGAAGATGGAGCATGTGGTCGTCGCGCCCAGCGGCGGCAGGGTCGTCAAGATCGCCGCGGCGGCGGGCGATGTGCTCGCCAAGGACCAGCCGATACTGTTCATTGCCCCAGAAGAAACCATGGCCATGGAGGAGCACGCAGCCGCCGCCGTCGATCTGGACGAGATCCGCCCCGACCTCGCCGAGGCCATGGAGCGCTGGCGCCTGGTCGGCGACGAGGCGCGCCCCGAAGCCGTCGAGCGCAGGCGCCGGCGCGCCCAGCGCACCGCCCGCGAGAACATCGGCGATCTCGTCGATCCCGGGAGCTTCCTGGAATACGGGGCCTTCGCCCTGGCCGCGCAGCGCCGTCGACGATCGGTGGACGAACTGATGCGAATGAGTCCGGCCGACGGACTGGTGTGCGGGGTGGGGACCGTCAATGGCGCCCTCTTCGGTCCGGAGCGGGCGAAATGCGCGGCGCTCGCCTACGACTTCACGGTTCTCGCCGGCACCCAGGGCCACATGAACCATCGCAAGACCGATCGCCTGCTGGAGGTGATCGCCGACCAGCAGCTGCCGGTCGTGTGGTTCGCCGAGGGCGGCGGCGGCCGGCCGGGCGACACCGACGGGATCGGCGCCTCGGGCCTGGCCACGCCGAGCTTCAGGGCCTTCGCTCGCCTGGCCGGGGTCGTCCCGAAGATCGCGGTCGTCTCCGGACGGTGCTTCGCGGGCAACGCCTCGTTCGCGGGCCTCAGCGAAATCCTCATCTGCACTCGAGACTGCAACATCGGCATGGGCGGGCCGGCGATGATCGAGGGCGGCGGCCTGGGCGCCTTCGCGCCGGAGGACATCGGGCCAATGTCGGTCCAGACCGCCAACGGGGTGGTCGACATCCTCGCCGGTGACGAAGCGGAAGCCACGCAGCTCGCGAAGAAGACGCTCTCGTATTTCCAGGGTGCGACCGCCGATTGGACCGCCGCCGATCAGCGGCTGCTGCGCCGGTCGGTCCCGGAAAACCGTTTGCGGGTCTACGACGTGCGGCGCGTGATCGAGATCCTGGCCGACGAGGCCTCGTTTCTCGAGCTTCGGCCCGCCTTCGCCCCAGGCCTGATCACCGGCTTCATCCGGCTGGAGGGCAGGGCCATGGGCCTGATCGCCAACGATCCCAACCATCTTGGCGGGGCGGTGGATTGCGATGGCGCGGACAAGGGCTCGCGTCTCTTCCAGCTCTGCGAAGCCTTCGATCTGCCGGTGCTGTCGCTGATCGACACGCCGGGCTTCATGGTCGGTCCGGCGAGCGAAGCCCAGGCGGCGGTGCGCAAGACTTCCCGCCTGTTCATCAACGGCGCGCGTCTGGGAACGCCGATGTTCGCCGTGGTTCTGCGCAAGGCGTACGGCCTGGGCGCCCAGGCCATGGCCGGAGGATCGACCCTGGCGCCGGTGTTCTGCGCCGCCTGGCCCACCGGCGAGTTCGGGGGCATGGGCCTGGAGGGGGCGGTGCGCCTCGGCTACCGGCGCGAACTCGAAGCGCAGACCGATCCCACGGCCAAGAAGGCGCTCTTCGAGAAGCTGCTGGGCAATCTCTACGCGGTCGGCAAGGCGATCAATGTGGCGACCATGCTGGAGATCGACGCCGTGATCGACCCCGCCGACACCCGCAAATGGCTCGTCCAGGGACTGAAGAGCTGCCTGCCGCGCCACGCGCCGAAGCGGCGGTTCGTCGACGCCTGGTAGGCGCTCGATCACCGGCAAATTCGCGAAAAAAAGCGATATCGCTGTCACGCCCTGTCGCCTCGGCCGTGCATGCGCCGGAGAAGATGGAACAAACCGGTCCGCGGGCCCCGCACCGGAGAAAGTGACTCCCGGTGACTCCTGGTGACTCCCGGTGACTGCCCGCACCTGGATTGCATCTTGCGATGCTTCTGGTGGGTCTGTCCCGGCTCCGATAGTGATTTTCGCACCTAAGGCCGTCCCGTGCTCGTCGTCTCATCATTCCATATTGCAATTTTTCGGCGGCGATGTAAAGATGGATATTGCAGAAACCAGGCTGCCATCCACCTAACCCGCCGTGGCGCGCTTCGGGCGGCGGTTCGGAAAATGCGGAGAACAGCATTGCAATATGGGATAATTCCAAGGAGTCTCCCGATGACATTGTCGCGAATCGACAGGCAGGAGGCCTTCGCCCAGGCTCTGGCCAGAGGGGTGGAAGGGCGCGAGGCGGCTCGCGAGGCGGGGTACAAGGCGCCGCGCAACTGGCGAACGCTGATGAAGAACCGCGTCATCGCCGACCGGCTGGCGGAGCTGCGTCGCCAGCGCGCCGGCGGCGCTTCGGCCGACGTCTCCAGCCTCATCGACTGGCTGATCGAGATCGCCGAGGACGCTCGGGCGGTGAAGGACGTCAGGGGCTACGGCGTCGCCAGGGCTTGCCTCGAGACAGCGGCCAAGCTCAAGCTTCGGCGCCCGGCGAGCGAGCCGGCGACAAGGCCGGCGGCGTCGGCGGCCCAGGCCGCCTACTTCGCCGAACTCGACCGGGAGGTGAGCGACGAGGAGTGGATGCGCCTCTACGGCCCCGAGGCGCCGGGCGGCAAGGTCGGGGACGGCGGTCCGTGAGCCCCTCCGCGGACGGCCGTCGATGACGGTTCATCGATGGTGGTGAGGATGGCGCGGGGCGCGGTGAACGCTCGTTGCGAATCGTCCAGCCTGTTTGCGCGGAACGGAAATTGCACCGCCGCCGCCCGAGCCGGACGCCGGCTCAGCCTCCGGGGCCGGTTGCACGTGCAAGCACATCTCGTTTCGCCTTCGGACCTCAGCGTTCGCGACCAGGAACACTGGCGGGCCCTCCAGAGGGCGGTTCCAGAGTTTCGCAGTCCCCTGATGGGGCCCGACTTCGCGATGATCGTGGGGCGAGTGAGGCGCGACGCAGCGGTGCTGGTTTTCACCCGCGACGGCCGGCCGGTCGGGTTCCTGCCCCATCACCGCCGGCCCTTCGGCATGGGTCGGCCGATCGGCGCCCCATTCTCGGACCTCCATGGCCTCGTGTCAGAGAACGACCTGGGTTTGGATGCGGAGGCGGTCGTTCGCCACGCCGGACTGAAGAGCTTTCAATTTTCGGGCCTCATCGACCCTTTCGCGGTGTTCGCCGGGAGCGCGACCGAACATCGGCCGAGCTATTGCGTGGAAGGAACCGAGGCCTTCCAACAGATCAGATGCACGAGGAAACCCCACTTCAAGAGAGCCATGCGTGGAGTGCGCGACCTCGCCGCAGGAGGCGGCGATGTGCAGGTGCACGCACCTGACCACCGATCAACGGCCCTGGAATGCACTTTCCGTTGGAAGAGGGACCAGTTGCGGAGAACAGGCCTGCACGACTTCTTCCGGCCCGAATGGACACGCGTCCTGATGAAATCGATCTTCGACAGTCCTTTCGGGATGCTGGTCACCCTGAATCTCGACGGCAAACCCATCGCCGGGCGTTTCGGCTTCGCAGCCGGCGGCGTCTGCCACGCGTGGATAACCGCGCACGACCCTTCGCTCGCGCGCCACACGCCGGGAAACATCCTTCTTTGGAAGCTTCTGGAAGCCATGCCCGCGCTCGGCCTGGACGCCTACGACATGGGACCGGGCAACGATCATCACAAACGTCTCTACTCCACCGGAACGCTTTCCGTAGGGGTGGGGTCCGCTCCGGCGCGGGCCCGATCGATGCTGCGCACGCCGGCCTCGATGCGCCGCAGGCTCGATCAGATCGCCGAAATCGAACTGGACGAATTCGGCCGCGCCTATGGTCTGTTCACGGCCCTGGCCACGCACGTCAGGCGCCCGCGGCGCGGGGCGGGGGCGGGCGCCGCCGACTGAGGCCGCCACGCGCCTCCAAGCCACATCTTCAAAATCGCAGGGCGCGCGCTTCCTTGACATGCGGAAGATCCCGGATCTTCGCCACCAGGGCTTCGGGCGGTTGCTCGTCCACCCCCACAAGGGCTATGGCGTCGTCGCCGGCGGCGACCCGGCCGAGATTGAAATTGGCGATGTTGACGCCGGCTTCTCCCAGCAGGGCGCCCAAGGCGCCGATGAAACCGGGCTTGTCGAGGTTGTTGACGTAGAGCATCGCCGGCGCGAAGGCGGCGTCCAGCTCCATGCCCTTGACCTCGACGATTCGCGGCGCACCGGCGATCACCGTGCCGGCGAAAGCGCGCCGGCCCATGTCGGTCCTGACCGTGACCCGGATCAGGCTGTCGTAGACCGGCGAGGTTTCCTGGCGGGATTCCGAGACGGTGACGCCGCGCTCCCTGGCGACCGCTGGGGCGGAGACCATATTGATCTCCGCGAGCATGGGCCGAAGGATGCCGGCGAGGGCGGCGGCGGTGAGTGGCTTGACATTGAGCGCGGCCACCTCGCCTTCGAAGGCGACTTCGATTGCTTCGAGATTGGCGTCCACCATCTGGCCGGCGAAGGCGCCGAGCCGCTCGGCCAAGCCGACGAAGGGGCGCAGTTTTGGCGCTTCGTCCGCGGTGATCGAGGGGCTGTTGAGCGCATTGGCGACCGCACCGGTGAGCAGGTAATCGCTCATCTGTTCGGCGACCTGAAGGGCGACGTTTTCCTGTGCTTCGCTGGTTGCGGCGCCCAGGTGCGGGGTCGCGATGAAGTTCGGCGCGCCGAACAGGACATTCTGCTTCGCCGGCTCCTCGACAAAGACATCGAAGGCGGCGCCTCCGACACGTCCCTCGTCCAACAGCTGGCGCAGGGCGGCCTCGTCGACGAGGCCGCCTCGGGCGCAATTGACGATCATCACCCCGTTGCGGGTCCGGCCGAGCGCCTCGGCCGACAGGATGTTGCGGGTCTTTTCGGTGAGGGGGGTATGGAGGCTGATGATGTCGGATCGGGCGAGGAGTTCTTCGAGTTCCACCTTTGCGACCCCGATCTCCACCGCCCTTTCGGGCGAAAGAAAAGGATCGTACGCGATCACTTTCATTTTCAATCCGTTGGCCCTGTCGGCGACGATCGAGCCGATATTGCCGGCCCCGATGAGCCCCAGGGTCTTGGCGTAGAGTTCCACGCCCATGAAGCGGTTCTTCTCCCACCGGCCCGCCTGGGTCGAAAGATCGGCCGCCGGAAGCTGCCTGGCGAGGGCGAACATCATGGCGATGGCGTGCTCGGCGGTGGTGATCGAATTGCCGAACGGGGTGTTCATGACCACGACGCCCGCGGCGGTCGCGGCGGGAATGTCGACGTTGTCCACGCCGATGCCGGCGCGGCCGATGACCCTCAGATTGCGCGCCGCGGCGATGACCTCCTTGTCCGCCTTTGTCGCCGAGCGCACCGCCAAACCTTCATAGCCGCCAATGATGGCGATCAGCTCGTGCTTGGAGAGCCCCACCTTGACGTCGGCCTCCACGCCACGGTGACGAAAGACCCCCAGCGCGGCCAGGGAGAGATTGTCGGCGATGAGGACACGTGGCGGCATCAGGAGATCCTTGGATCCAAGTCGACGACTCGGCTGCAAGAGGAGCGCCCCGCAGGGCGCCCTCAGGCTGGGGCGAACTCCGCGGCGAGGGTGGCGAAGGCCCAGTCGAGCCAGGGGGTGAGGGCCTCGAGGTCTTCGGCATCGACGGTTGCCCCACACCAGATCCGAAGACCCGGCGGTGCGTCTCGGTAGCCGCCGATGTCCAGGGCCGCACCTTCCCGCTCGAGGAGCGAAGCCATGCGCTTGGCGAAGCTGGCCCGGCCGTCCATCGGCAAGGCGACTACCGGCGGGGCCGTGATCTCAAGGCAGACCGACGTATTCGAGCGGATCATCGGGTCGGCGGCGAGGAAGCCTATCCAAGGGGTTTTCTTCACCCAAGCTTCCAGCACCGACAAATTCCGGTCGGCTCGACGCTTCAGCTCGGCAAGGCCGCCGATGGCCGCGGCCCATTTCAAGGCCTCGATATAGTCTTCCACGCACAGCATGGAGGGGGTGTTGATGGTGGCGCCCTCGAAGATCTCCCGATTGAGTTTTCCGGCCTTTGTAATGCGGAAGAGCTTCGGCATGGGCCACGCCGGAACGTGGCTCTCAAGGCGCTCGACCGCTCGTGGAGAAAGAATCAGCACGCCGTGCGCGGCTTCGCCGCCGAGCGCCTTCTGCCAGGAGAAGGTGACGACATCGAGCTTGGACCAATCGAGATCCTGGGCGAAGCAGGCGCTCGTGGCGTCGCAGATTGTGATGCCCTCGCGGTCCGCGGCGATGAAGTCCGCGTTGGGCACCCGCACCCCCGATGTGGTGCCGTTCCACGTGAACACGAGGTCGCAGTCCGGCCTGACCTTGGCCAGATCCGGCAGGGCGCCATAGGGCGCGTCCAGTGTTTCCGATTTGAGCTTGAGCTGATTCACCACGTCGGCGACCCAATCCTTGCCGAAGGAATCGAACGCCAGAAGTTGAACCGTGCGCGGGCCCAACATCGACCACATGGCCAGTTCCATGGCGCCGGTGTCCGATCCGGGCACGATGCCGACGAGGAAGTCGGCCGGCGCCTCGAGCACCGTTCGAGTTCTCTCGATGGCATCCTGAAGACGAGCCTTACCGGCCATGGACCGGTGCGAGCGGCCCAAGACGGCGGTGCGGAGGTTTTCGGGATTCCATCCGGGGCGCTTGGCGCATGGACCGGACGAAAATTCGGGTCTCGCCGGCCGCATGGCCGGCTTGGCTAGGGGCGCCATAGCAATCTCTCCCATCCTTTCAGATGGGCTGCGCCCCGTTGGGAGGGCGTGGCCCGCCGCTCAACAACCAGCGTTCCTGGCGCAGGGCAAGAGCTTTGTTGGCAAGCCGCGGCGCGCGGCGCGGATCGTTCCGGGAGACTTGCTAGACCGGCCTGGCGTCGGCCGCCGGGGGGAGTTTGGCGATCGCCTGCCGGCGCCAGGCGAGAATCGTCCCGGCGACGATGCAAACATTGATCCCGGTGGTGTCGAGGTTATTGATGACCATGTAGTTCCAATCATGATGGGCGTTCACCACCAGATAATAGGCGTGAAGGCTGAATTGGACCGCCTGAAGCAGGAGCGCCGCTCCCAGCCAGAGACTGGCGTAACGAAGAGCGAGGAACAGAAATCCAGCGGCCAACGCCGCGTCAACCGCGAGTAGCGCAACAGGTTGCGCGGCGATGCTCAGCAGATAGTAGAGAGCAGTCGCCAGGATGCCCGCGCCAAGGTTCAGCGCGGCGCCGATCCTCTCGGGTCGCCCGCCTTTCCAAATGGCGAAGGCGAAGACGGCGGCGAGAATGCCGACCTCGATCGCAAATCCCAGGTGCAACAGCGCCCTATACATGAATCACGCCTCTGACCGTAATCAGAGGCGTGAAACAAGTTAAGCTTTCGCAACCGAAAGCGAGCGATCGGCAGACTAGCTGGCGACCCGCATCGTCATCGGAACTTGATCGCTGGAGGCGTTGCCCTTGTCTTCGTAGCCGGCCATCTTGGTGCGAACGCCAATCCGCAGCTTCGTCTCACCCAGTTCACCATGCGCGGCGACCATCGCCGTGCGGGCCGCGCCCAGGGCCGCGATCGCCTCGACCAGTTTGGCCGCGGCGCCGTCGCCGACAACGGCCGAAAGACCCAGATCCTTACGGGCCCGCATCATGTCGGCCATGAGTTCCGACGCTTCCGTCAGAGCCAGGTCGACCGCATTCTCGGTCGCGAACAGTTTGGTCGCGACGCGTTGAGCTACAAATACCTTTTCCACGCCAAGCCTCCGTTAACCCCAAGGAAGCTTCACCGTAAATGAATTCATAACAACCGTCCATGATTTATTTTGATGTGGATTCGCGCCAGAAGCGAACCGTTAGGAATGGGCATGTATTAACGAATCCGATTGCGGTCATTCGCGCCCGGACAGACGCCAGAACTCGCCTATGCGCAAGACACATCATCCGCCATTCCAGGCCAGAGTCGCCGGAGTGGCCATCATCACCACGGTGGCTGTACTGGTGGCGGCGTGTCTGACCTTCATGCTTCAGCAATGGAGTGTCGCGCGCCAGGAGGCGCTGCTGGCCCTCAACGGCCTCAGCGATGTGGTGGCGACGTCGGCCGCCCCGGCCATGGCGGCGGGAGACGGACCGGCGGCGCGTCTCACCTTGGCCGCGGCGGCGCGGGAAAATGTCTTCGTCGACGGCCAACTGATCGACGAGCGGGGCCAGACCGTCGCGAGGTTCGTCGCCACCGGTGCGAGTCTGAAGCCCGGCGAGCCGCTCACGGTGGTCAAACGCGCCGTCACCCTCAGCGGGCGGACCGTGGGCGAACTCACCCTACGCGCGGCGCCACCCAAGCTCGGGGCGCTCATTCCGCGTTTTCTCGCGCTGACCGGAGCGCTGTTCTTCGGCGCCAGTGGCGTCGCCTTGTTTGTCGCGCAGGGTTTGGCCCGCAGGGTCACCGCCCCTGTCGAGCGCCTCTCGACGGCAATGGCCAAGGTCGCCGCCAGCGGTGAGTTCACGCCGGTGGCCGAGCACACCGACGACGATGTCTTCCATCGCCTCACCGAGAGCTTCAACGACCTCCTCACCCAACTGGGAGCGAACCACCGCGAGTTGCATCGGACCATGGAGGATCTGGTGGTCGCCCGCGACGCCGCGGACGCCGCCAATGTCGCGAAGTCGCGATTTCTCGCCAACATGAGTCACGAGATTCGCACGCCGCTGAACGGCGTCCTGGCCATGGCGGAAGTCATGGCCCGCGGCGATCTCGACGATACCCAACGCGAACGCCTCGCGGTCGTCCAGCAGTCGGGCGAACAGCTGCTTTCGGTTCTGAACGATGTCCTCGACCTCTCGAAAATCGAAGCGGGCAAGCTGGAGCTGGAATCCAAGGACTTCGATATCGAAACCATCGCACAGGCTGTGCGCGAGGGTTTCTCGGCGGTCGCGGAGAGCAAGTCGCTGGACTTCGAGGTCGTGGTCGGCGACGACGCGAAGGGCGCCTGGCGTGGCGACGGCGACCGGCTTCGTCAAATCCTCTCGAATCTCGTCTCCAACGCGCTGAAGTTCACCGCGGAGGGTTCGGTGCAGGCGCGGTTCGAACTGGCGGACACCGGCGGCTTGCGTCTGTCGGTCACCGACACCGGTATCGGCATAGCCGCGGAGAAGATCCCGCTGCTGTTCGAAAAATTCACCCAGGCGGATAACTCCACCACCCGCCGGTACGGCGGAACGGGCCTGGGGCTCGCCATCTGCCGCGAACTCGCCGAACTGATGTCCGGCTCCATCTCGGCGATCAGCGCGGAAGGCAAGGGTTCCACCTTCTTCGCCGAACTCCCGTTCGAGCGCGGCGTGGCTTTGCCCGCGAGCGAAGTGGTCGCGCCGGTCGTCCAGGAGATGGACCAGCGCCGGGTGCGGCTGCTCGCCGCCGAGGACAATCTCGTCAACCAGAAGGTTCTAAGGGCCATCATCGAACCCATGGATGTGGAACTCGCCCTGGTGGCCGACGGCCGTTCGGCAGTCGAGGCGTGGCGCAACGGCGTGTGGGACGTGATCCTGATGGACATCCAGATGCCCGTCATGGACGGCATCGCCGCGACGCGCATGATCCGCGCCGCCGAGGCGGGTGAGCGACGGGCGCGCACGCCGATCCTGGCCTTGACGGCCAACGCCCTGGTTCATCAGATCGAGGAATACCTGGAGGCCGGCATGGACGGACATATTGCCAAGCCGATCGAAATCGCCAAGCTCTACGACGCACTCAACCGGGCCCTGACCCCAGCGACGGCAGACGCCAAAGCGGCGTGACAATCCTGCTTCTCGCGAGTCGTCCGCACGGCCGCTCGCCGTCGAAGCGCCTAGGAAACGGCCAACACGACTTTTCCCAGATGCGATCCCGCTTCGAGCCAGGCATGGGCGGCGCCGGCCTGGGCCATGGGAAACACCCGGTCGATGATCGGGCGCACCTTGCCCGCTCCGATCCACGGCCAGACCACCCGCTCGACCTCGGCCGCGAGGCGCGCCTTCTCGTCCGCATCCCGGGGACGCAGAGTCGATCCGGTCAGCACCAGCCGTTTTTGCATCACCTTGATGATCGGCAGCTCCACGGTCCCTCCGGACTGAGCGGCGATCCAGATCAACCGCCCTCCGGTCCGCAGGGCCTCTATGTTCCTCGCGAAATACGCGGCGCCGACCATGTCGAGGATGACATCGACTCCCCCCAGAGCCCGAACCTCGACCTCGAAGTCCTGAGCATCAGCGTCGATCGTGACGTCGGCGCCCACGGAGAGGGCCTGCCGCGCCTTCGCCGCCCCGCGCCCGGTAGCCACCACCTTGGCGCCGGCCGCCTTCGCCATCTGGATCGCCATGACTCCGATTCCGGAGGTCGCCCCGTGAACCAGCAATGTCTCCCCGGCTTTCAGGCCGCCGTGCTCGAACACGTTCGCCCACACCGTGAACACCGTCTCGGGCAGGCCCGCGGCCGCGGTCGCCTCGAGCCCTCCTGGCAGCGGAAGTGCATGGCGCGCGTCACACACGGCATACTGGGCGTAGCCGCCGCCCCCCAGGAGAGCGCAGACCCGGTCTCCTTCCCGCCAGCGGCCGGCGGCGCGCACCACCGCGCCAGCGACCTCCAGGCCCAGGGTCGCCGGCGCGCCGGGCGGGGGTGGATAGAAGCCCTGTCGTTGCAGAATGTCTGGTCGATTGACCCCCGCCGCCTCGACGGCGATCAGGATCTCGCCCGCTCCCGGACTGGGAACGGGAAGTTCGATCCGCCGAAGCGCCTCGGGCCCGCCGCGGCCGCCATCGACCGCGATCGCGTCCATCATCTCTGCGCCCATGGCGATCCTCGTCAGATCGAGCGCGCGGCCCGATTTCTGCGCCCGCCCGGTTGGCGCAAGAGCTTGCATCACCCTTGCCGGAGTCGTCAGATAGCCGACAGGCGGGATGGGGCAAAGGGAGAGCAGCGATGGCTGAGGAACCGGCCGAGGTCCGCCGCCCACGAGGTCAGGCCATGGTCGACGTCGGCCGCGACGATTTGGAGGCCTATGGGGTGGCGGAACTCGAGGAACGGATCGCCGCGTTGGAAGCGGAAATCCTGCGCACCCGAGCCCAAATCTCCAGAAAGCAGTCGGGTAGGGCCGCCGCCAACGCCTTGTTTTCGAGTGGCCGCTAGGCGAAGTTCGCGATCGCCCGACGACGCCGCGGCGAGGCGTGGGTGGTGGCATAAGGGTTGCAACCGGGTCTCGGGGCGGCAAGTGTCGGCGGCATGCGAGGAGCAGCGATGAGCGATCTTGGCGCGCCGCCCTCGGCGCTTTGGCGGGCCGCGCTGATCGAGGACTTTGCGCGATCAGAGCTCTTCGATCATACTTTTCAGGAGGGCATGGACCTCGTCGACGAGACCGCCCTGTATCTCGACGGCGCCGGCCGCCAGGACTCGAAGCTCCTCTCGCGCAACGCGGCCCTGGCTTACGCCGCGGAGAGCATGCGGTTGACGACGCGTCTCATGCAGGTTGCCTCGTGGCTACTGGTGCAACGCGCGGTACGGGAAGGAGACATGGCCCCTGAAGCCGCCTCGCAGGAGGGGTACCGTTTGGGCGCCGAGGCGGCCGCCGGGCCGAAAACCGAGCTCGTCCGGGAGGGCCTTCCCGGCGCCCTGACGCGACTTCTCGAACGCTCCGCTCGCCTCCACGAGCGCATTTGTCACCTGGACCGGCGCATGTATCTGGACACCCAAGGTTCCGACGCGCCGACGCATCCCGTGCTCGAGCAACTCGAGCGGCTGAAAGGCGCGTTCGGATCCTGAAGCCTCCGACGTCGGGCCAGGTCGAATCGGGCGCGGCTCACGAAAGCCCGCGCGCGCGGCAGGATCTCGCACAACCGCCGGGTTTTGACCTTTCCACTCGTCGCGGAAGGTGGCGGGCGATTCTCGATTATCTTTGGAATGACCACGCCTATTTGAGACTCGGGTTTTCCAACGCCCACTGGATTTCGAACGAGCTGGTGCGAACCAATCAGCCCTGGCCCTTTCAGCTCAGGACTTGGGCGTCGCGGGGAGTGAAGACCGTCATCAATCTTCGCGGCGGTCGCGATGGAAGCTTCTACGCCCTGGAAAAGGCTGCCTGCGAACGGCTGGGCCTCGAACTCGTTCCCTTCGTGATCGCTTCGCGCGACGCGCCCAGCGCGGAGAGCATCGCCGGCGCCAAGAAACTCTTCGAGACGGTGCGCTATCCCGCGCTGATGCATTGCAAATCCGGTGCGGATCGCGCCGGATTGATGGCGGTGCTCTATGCGCACTTCCGCTTGGGCCAGACCGTCGGCGAGGCTGTCCGCCAGCTCTCACCCCGCTATCTGCACGTGCGGGCCGGCCTGACCGGCGTGCTTGACTATGTGTTCGAACGATACCTCGCCGAGGGCGAACCGGCTGGGTTGAGCCTGCTCGGGTGGGTGCAGAGCCCTGCCTACGACCCACTGGCGATCAAGGCGGAGTTCCGGGCAAATCGGTGGGGCGCCTTGCTCACCGATCGGATCCTCCGACGTGAGTAGGGCTTCATTCGCGCCGTTGAACCGCGGCGAGCGGATCGAGCAGGCGATGGGCGTGAATGATGAAGTAGCGCACAAGCGCATTGTCGACGGTCGCCTGGGCCCGTGCGCGCCACGCCAAGTAGGCCTCTGCGTAGCTCGCATAGGCCCCGACCAGATCGATTTTGGAGGGGTCGCGGAACCTGGTTCCTGAAACCTCCTCGAGCTCTCCCCCAATGACCAGATGCAGGAGTTGCTCACTTCGCCTCGCCTCACCCGGTGCAGTCATTTGCCCGCGATGGCCAAGGCGTCGACCAGAAGCGATGGGGCGTTCACCGAACCGCGGATTTCCAGATCCGATCCGGGGATGAGCCTCGCGTAGATGTCATGGAGATTCCCGGCGACTGTGATCTCTGTCACCGGAAAAGCGGCTTCCCCGCCCTCGAACCAGATGCCGGAACAGCCCACCGACCAGTCGCCGGTGTTTGCGTTCAACGACGGCCCGAACATCGAAGTCACCAGGACGCCGCTGCCGACAGAGCGCATGAGACCGGCCTGATCGACATGGCCGGGCAGCAGGGTCAGGTTTGTGGGTCCGACGCCCGGGGGGCCCGCCAGCCCGCGTGAGGCATGCCCCGTGGTCTCCAGACAAAGCTGTCGGGCCGAACTCGAGTTGAGTAGCCAGGTCGTGAGCACGCCTTGGGAGACGATGTCCATGGGTCGGTTGGCGACGCCTTCGTCGTCGAACGGCGCCGAGCCAAGGCCGCGGAGCCGGTGCGGGTCATCGACCACTGTCACCGCCTTGCCGAACACCGCCTTGCCGAGGCTGCCCTTCAGGAACGACACGCCGCGCGCCACCGCGGGGCCTGAAATCGCGCCGACGAGGGGTCCCAGCAGCTGTCCGGCGAGGCGATTCTCGAAGATCACGGCGGCGGTGGTCGAGGCGATCTTGCGCGCCCCGAGGCTGGCGACCGCGCGTCGGCCAGCCTCGCCGCCCACCGCCGAGGCCGAGGGCAAGTCGCGGGCCCAGCGCGTCATCCTGCCTTCGGCGCCTTGTTCCATCGCCGAGCCCTCGCCGGCGATCGCCTGGGCCGAGAGCGAGAAGGCGCTCGCGTGGTGCGTTCCCCGGAAACCCTCGCTAGTGACCAAGCCCCAGGCGGATTCCGACCATGACGCCGAACCGCCGTTGGTGTTGGTGACCCCTTCCACGGCCCGAGCGGTGTCCTCCGCCGCCCGCGCCCGAACCTCCAGGACCCCCGCATCGGGCTGGGTCGGATCGAACAGGTCGAGATCGCGTTCCGTTCCGCGGCCCAGACGTTCGGTGGGCGCCAATCCCGCGTAGGGATCCTCCGGCGCCAGCCGGGCCATGGCGAGAACCCGATCGACGAGCTTGGCGCGACCTTCCGCGGAGAGATCCGATCCTGAAGCGGCCGCGTGGCGGCGGCCGATGAAGACCCTCAGACCGAGATCCTGGGACTCTTCCCGCTCCACTTCCTCCAGCGCTCCGAGGCGCACCGTGACCGAGAGGGACTGGCGTTCCGCGAAGGCGCCCTCCGCTGCGTCGGCGCCGAGCGCCTTAGCCTTGGCGACCAAATCCTCGAGAAGTCCGGTGTCCATCCGCCGCGATATGGCCGACGCGACGCAGCTCGGCAAGCAGGGCGACGGATTCAGCTCATCGCGAAGATGAGAAGCGCCACTACCTCGAAGATGTAGGCCAACCAGGTGAGAAGCATCCCCGCCGAGCGCAGGACCGAGGACCCTCCCGAGCGGCTGATCGCTACGGCGTGAATGACCCGGCCCGAGAACAGCAGAGCGCCAGCGAGATGAACGGAGAGAACCGGAGCGCTGACGGCCGCCAGCGCGATCAGGCCGGTCAGTCCGGCGGGCGCGTATTCTGTCGCGTTGCCGAAGGCGCGGACGGCCTGGGTGAGTTGCGGTATTCCATCATCACCCAGGAGCACCGCGTGTTTCTGGCGTTGGCGCACCACCAGAAGCGAAAGCACGAGCAGCAGCAACAGGTGAACCGCCGTCCAGAAGCCCGCGGCTTGGGCGGCCGCGTGGAGGGCGAAATCCTGATTCATCGGCCGGCCATCCGTTGCCCGCTAGCGGATCGCCACATCCCATCGGCGAGGCGCGTCACTGCCGCTCAGGCGATGATGTCGGGCATCAGGCGGTCTTCCACCTTGGCGATCTGGTCGCGAAGACCGAGCTTTTTCTTCTTCAGGCGCGCAATCTGAAGTTGATCGACCTGCGGACGGGCCTCCAGGGCATGGATCGCGTCGTCCAGGTCCTGGTGCTCCTGACGGAGTTGCGCCAATTCGGTGCGCGCCGCCGCGTCCGAGTCATCCTCCATTTGCTCATCATCCATTGGCGAGATCCAAGAGCCAGGGCGCGCAGAAACTAGCAGACCACGGTCGGCGGGCAAGCTTCCGCCTGTCCGGGAAATGCGTCGCAGTCCAGGACCGGCGGTGGCCGCCAGGCGCGCGATGAGCGTGGCAGGGACGGGGCGGCGCCACGCAGTGGCGACCTCGGCGAGCGCGCCCAGGCGATCCGTGGAGGCGCTGCCTGGTGGCGGGGTCAATGCGGTCAGGCTGTCGAGCAGAAGGCGTTCGGCAGTCCGTTCGGCGGCCCCTACGCGAGACGTTAGATCCGAACCGGTCATCTCCGCCGGCAGCTCTTTCGCCAACGCCCGGCGGACGTTCCTGAGGGGCGAGATGGCGCCGCGTTCCCAGGCGCGCGCGGTCCCCACCGCGGCTTCGAGAAGCGATGGCCCCACTGGTCGGCCCTCCTCCAGAGCCCACATCCGCCACAGGAGCAGGGGGACGCACTGCTCATGGCGGTCCTGAAGCTCGAGGCATAGCGTCTCCACCTCGGGCCACACCGCCAGGGCGTATTCCCAAGCAGTCAATCGGGTTTCGCCGCCGGCGAGCCCAGATCTCCCCCCCAGCGGCGGACCCCGGACCACGAGAAGCCGAACAGGTCGAGCGCGCGACCCACCGACTGATCGACCATCTCCTCGAGATTCGCTGGTGTGGCGTATAGGGCCGGAACCGGTGGAGCGATCACCGCCCCCATTTCCGCGAGCTTCACCATGGTCCGAAGGTGTCCGAGGTGGAGCGGAGTCTCCCGAACGAGGAGCACCAGCAGGCGGCGCTCCTTCAAGGTGACGTCAGCGGCCCTGGTGAGCAGCGATGCCGTGACGCCACTGGCGATCTCGCTCATGGTCTTTACCGAGCAGGGGGCGATGATCATCCCCGAGGTGGGATAGGATCCAGACGCGACCGCAGCGGTCAAATCGCCGGCGCGCCACGTCGTGTGGGCCTTCGCGGCGAGCTCGGCGAGTGAAAGCCTGGTCTCCTGCGCCAGGGTGAGAACCGCCGCCCGGCTGACGATGAGATGGGTCTCGACGGCCAGCTCCCGAAGGGCTTCGAGCAGGCGTACTCCGTAGACGGCGCCGGAGGCCCCGGAGATCCCGACCACCAACCGCCGCGTCGGTCCTGAAGCCATCTTCTGTCCCGTATTGCGCCCAGCCTCGCCCATCGGGACGCCCGGGAACGCGCAACCATATGTGATCTGACAGGTCCGCGTGAGGGGTGTTCACTGCGACAGACATTCATTGAGAGGAGTCTGAAAACCATGGCCGTCGAAGCCCGCATCCGAGAACTCGGGGCCCGCCACCGGAACCTAGAGCTTGCGATCCAGGACGAGATGAGCCGACCGGCCGCCGATGGCGCGCGGCTTTCGGAGCTCAAGCGACAGAAGCTACGGCTGAAGGAGGAAATGGAAGGCCTGCGGCGGCCGAGTCACTGACCTCAAGCGCCTTTAGTCTCCATAGCTAGACGTCGTCTCGCGACTCGGCGAGTTCGGGAGTGTCGGTCTCGGCGGCGTCGCGCAGCGAGGCGCCCGCCGGCTGACTCGCGGCACGGCGCGCGTCATCGCGCGTCTTCTTTTCGGCGGCCTTCTTCACCAGAGCGTCCAGTTCGAGTTGCCCGATGAGTCCAAGGCTCACCGGATCCACGGGCTTGACGTTCGCCGCGTTCCAGTGAGTCCGATTGCGGACCTGGTCGATCGTCGCCTTCGTGGTGCCGAGGACCTTCGAGAGTTGGGCGTCCGTGATCTCGGGGTGATTACGCAGGAACCAGGCGATCGCGTCGGGGCGGTCCTGACGCCTGGAAACCGGCGTATACCTTGGCGCCTTCTTTTGCGGCTTCAGAAGCTCGGCATGCCGGCTCTTCTGCGCCCGCATCCGGTAGCTCGCGTCAGCCTGGGCCGCGTCGAGCTCTTCACGGCTGAGCTGGCCGTTGGTGATCGGATCGGCGCCGCGAATATCGCGCGCGACCTCGCCGTCGGCGATGCCTTTCACTTCGAGAGGGTGCAGTCCGCAGAAATCGGCGATCTGCTCGAAGGTCATCGAGGTGTTGTCCACCAGCCATACGGCGGTTGCCTTGGGCATCAGGATATCGCTCACTTGAGACCTCGAATCAAAACAGCTTCGCCCGGCCTTTCGGCCGGGCGGGTCGAGCGCCCACCATACAGGACTTCGATCGCTCGACGAAGAGATCATTGCGGCCCCTGGTCGAAAAACGATCCGGCGGATGGCGCCCAGGCTAGGAGAGGCCGCCGCCCAAGGCTTGGTAAAGGGCAATGAGATTGGTGGTCTGCAGCAACCGTGCTGCGGTGAGGGTCTGCTGGGCGGCATAGAGCGTCCTTTGGGCGATGAGGACATTCAGATAGGTGTCCGCCCCACGCTCGTAGCGGGCGGTGGCAAGGTGAAAGCCAGCGGCGGCCGCGTCCGCGAGCGCCCGCTGGGCGGCGAGTTCGGCGCCGATGGTCCCGCGCTGCGCCAGGGCGTCGGCGACTTCGCGGAAGGCGGTCTGAATAGCCTTCTCATATTGCGCCTGATCAAGGGATCGGGTGGCTTTCGCCTGGGCGAGATTGGCGCGGTTCCTACCGGCATCGAAGATCGGCAGGATGAGCTGCGGAGCGAAGGTCCAGGTCGCGGCGGGGCCCGCGAACAGACTTGAGAGCGCTGGGCTGGAGAGCCCGCCCGTTCCGGTCAGGGTGATAGAGGGAAAAAATGCCGCCCTAGCCGCGCCGATGCTGGCGTTGGCTCCCTTGAGCACATCCTCGGCCTGGACCACGTCGGGCCGGCCCAGCAGGACCGCGGACCTGATTCCCGCGGGCAGGCCCGGCAGCACCGTGATCCGGTCCTGCACCGCCCGAGGCAGCAGAGCCTCGGGCACCGGCGCGCCGACCAGGAGGTCGAGGGCGTGTTCGTCCTGGGCGCACTGGGTGGTCAGCCGGGCGCCATCGAAACGCGCCTGCTCGACGATGGTGCGAGCCTGACTGACGTCGACTTCCGAGGCGATGCCGCCATGAAATCTCGCCTGCGTCAGGCGCAGCGAGGCTTCTCCGTTGATGAGGGTGTCGCGTGCAATGGCGAGAAGGGTGCGGTCGGCGCCGAGGGTCACATAGGCCGTCGCCACCTGTGCCACCAGGGCGATCTGGGCGGCCCGTCTGGCCTGCGCGGTCGCCAAATACTGTTCGAAAGCGGCCTTTGAGAGGCTGCGAATTCGTCCAAAGAGATCGACTTCGTAGGCGCTCACCGCCAGTTCGGCCGTGAACTGATGCTCGTTGAAATGCCCCGCCGCTGGTGAGCCAGCAACGCCGCCGCCGGGAATTCGGGCGAAGATCGCGCCGGCCTCCGCGTCAAGGGTCGGGTAGAGCTGCGCGTGCTGCACCTCATACTGCGCCCGCGCGATCGCCACATTGGCGACCGCCGCGCGAAGATCGCGGTTCTGCGTCAATGCGGTCTCGATGACCGACTTCAGTCTCGGATCGGAGAAGAAATCTCGCCAGCCGGTCACCGAGGCGCTTTCCACGCCCGGTGCGGGATAGCCCGGTCCGGTTGGAAAGCTCGCCGGCACAGGCGCCGCGGGGCGTCGGTACGCCGGCTCCAGACTCAGGCAGCCAGCCAGCATGAGCGCGGCGGCGCAAAGCAATCCTGGACGGATCATCGGCCGGGCTCGCCCATCGGCTCGGTCCGTGGGGCCGCCACGTCGCCCCGACCCGGCATCGCCGGCGTGGTCCGTCGGCGGAAGAAGCGCCGAACGCCGACGAAGAACAGCGGCACGAAGAAGATCGCCATCACCGTCGCCGACAGCATCCCGCCGACCACGCCGGTGCCGATGTCGTTCTGGCTCGCCGCGCCCGCCCCGGTGGAAATCGCCAGCGGAAAGACGCCCGCGACGAAGGCGAGCGAGGTCATCAGAATCGGCCGAAGGCGCAGCCGCGCGGCCTCCATGGCCGCGTCCCTGGCGGTCTCGCCGCGTTTCTCCGCCTCATCGGCGAACTGAACGATCAGGATCGCGTTTTTGGCCGAAAGCCCGATGGTGGTAAGCAGGCCCACCTGGAAGTAGATGTCGTTGTAGAAGCCCCTGAGACTCGCGGCCATGAGCGCGCCGACAACGCCCAACGGAATCACCAGGATCACCGACAAGGGGATCGACCAGCTCTCGTAGAGCGCCGCGAGGCAGAGGAAAACGACCAGAATCGACAGGCCGTAGAGCGCCGGCGCTTGCGCGCCCGACAGCCGCTCCTGATAGGAAAGCCCGGTCCATTCATAGCCGATCCCCTTGGGAAGCCGGGTGGCGAGCTTCTCCATTTCCTTCATCGCCGCTCCGGAACTCCTTCCGGGCGCGGACTGCCCTTGGATCTCCAGGGATGGCTCGCCATTGTAGCGCTCCAGCCTGGCGGGACCCACGGTCCAGTTCGAGCTGGCGAAGGCCGAAAATGGCGCCATGGCGCCGGAGTTCGTCCGTACGAACCATCGGCCGATGTCATCGGGGCTGGTTCTGAACGGCGCGTCGCCCTGGATGAAGACCCGCTTCACGCGCCCGCGGTCAACGAAGTTATTCACGAACGAGCCACCCCAGGCGGAGCTCAAGGTGTCGTTGATGTCGCCTTGGGAGAGACCGAGGGCGCCGGCCCGCGCCTGGTCGATGTCGACGTGGAGCTGAGGCGTGTCGTCCTGGCCGTTGGGCCTCACGTTGGCGAGAAGCGGATCGCGGGCGGCCAGTCGCAGGAGCTGATTTCGCGCCGCCGTAAGACCGCTGTGCCCGACCCCGCCGCGGTCCTCCAGTTCAAGGTCGAAGCCCGAAGAGTTGCCCAGTTCGCGCACCGCGGGCGGAACCAGGACGAACACCTGAGCGTCGCGAATCCGCGACAGGGCCCGCGTCGCCCTCTCGGCGATGGCAGGGGCATGGTTGGCCGCGCCCCTTCGGTCTTTCCAATCCTTCATGTGCAGGAACGCCTGGCCGAGGTTTTGGCCGGTCCCGCCGAAATTGAAGCCGGCGACCACGAACATGGTGTCGATGTTTCCAGCCTCCTTCGTCAGGTAGTAGTGCTCGATCTTCCTGGCGACCCCGAGGGTCCGCGACTGGACCGCCCCGGTGGGCAGGGTGAACATGGTGATCAGCAGGCCCTGATCCTCTTCGGGAAGAAACGCCGTGGGCAAGCCCACGAAGAGCAGGGCCATGACCGCGACCACGACCGCATAGGCGATCGCCGCGGGCAGAGGCCGGCGTAGCAGGCCCCGCAGGCTCGCCTGGTAACGCCGGATCGTCCCCGCGAAGGTGCGGTTGAACCAGCCGAAGAAGCCGCCCGTAGAGTCCCGATGCCCCTTCTCGACGGGCCTTAAAAGGCTCGCGCAAAGGGCCGGCGTGAGCACCAGGGCTACAAGTATCGAAAGGACCATCGCCGAGACGATGGTCACGGAGAACTGCCGATAGATGACCCCGGTGGATCCGCCGAAGAAAGCCATGGGCAGGAAGACCGCCGACAGGACAAGCGCGATGCCGATGAGGGCGCCGGTGATCTCCCCCATCGAGCGGATGGTGGCCTCCTTCGGAGAGAGGCCTTCCTCGCTCATGATCCGCTCGACGTTTTCAACCACGACGATGGCGTCATCGACCAGCAGGCCGATCGCCAGGACCATGGCGAACATGGTGAGGGTATTGATGGAATAGCCGAACGCCGAGAGTACTCCGAAAGTGCCCAGCAGAACCACCGGCACCGCCACGGCCGGAATCAGCGTCACTCGCCAATTCTGCAGAAAGACGAACATCACCCCGATCACCAGCACGATCGCTTCGAGGAGGGTGACGATGACCTGCTTGATCGACAGACGGACGAAGGTCGTGGAATCGACGGGGAAGCTCAGCTTGATCCCCGGCGGGAGATTCGTCGCCAGCTCACGCGACTTCGCCTTGACCAGGTCGGCGGTGTCCAGGGCGTTGGCCCCCGGGGCCAACTGAATCGCTATGCCTCCGGCGGGCCGGCCGTTGAGGCGGTTCGCGGTCGAATAGTCGTCGGCCCCGATCTCCACGCGCGCCACATCGGAAAGGCGCACCAGGGAGCCGTCAGGCTGGGTCTTCAGAAGGATCGCCCTGAACTGGTCGGGGGTGGTCAACAGCGACTGGGCGGTGACCGTCGCGTCGAGCTCCTGGCCTGGGGACGTCGGCTGGCCGCCGATCTCGCCCGCCGTGACTTGCACATTCTGGCTGAGGATCGCGGCGCGCACGTCCGAAGGCATCAGTTTGTAGTTGTCGAGCTTGAACGGATCGAGCCAGACGCGCATGGCGTACTGACCGCCGAAAACCCGCACATTTCCGACCCCCTCGATGCGCGCCAAGGGGTCGACCAGGTTACTATTCATGTAGTCGGCGATGTCGACGTTCGTGTAGCGGCCCGCGGTGTCGTACAGGGCCACGACCATCAGGAAGCTGGACTGCGCCTTGGCGACGGTCAGTCCCTGCTGCTGGACAGCCTGGGGCAAGAGCGGGGTCGCCTGCTGCAGCTTGTTCTGAACCTGGACCTGGGCGATGTCGGGATCGGTTCCGGGCTGGAACGTGGCCGTAATCTGGACCTGGCCGTTGGCGCTGCTGGTGGACGAGAAGTAGAGCAGATGGTCCAAGCCCTTGAGCTGCTGTTCGATCACCTGCGTAAGGGAGGTCTCGACGGTCTCGGCCGAAGCGCCTGGATAGACGCCGCTGATGGTGACGGCGGGCGGCGCGATCGAAGGGTATTGCGCAATCGGCAGTGAACGGATCGCCAGCACACCGGCGAGCATGATCACGATGGCGATCACCACCGCGAAGATCGGACGCTCGATGAAGAAGCGGGACAGGCGCGGCCGCCTAACGGCTCTGGGCCGCGGCGCCTGCCGCCGGCGGACCCTCGGAAGCCTCGCTGACCGCAACCGCGTGCACCTTGGCGCCCGGTTGCACCGATTGCAGTCCTTCCACCACCAGGCGATCCCCGGGATTCAAGCCACCGGTCACCAGCCAGGTGTTGCCCACCGCCCGGGACGTCACGATCTGGCGAAGTTGCACGCGGCTGTTGGCGTCCACGATCAGTGCTGTCGGTTGGCCCTTTTCATCCCGGCCGACCCCTTGCTGGGGCGCCAGCAGCCCCTCTTCGTCCACCCCCTCGGTGACGACAGCGCGCACGTACATTCCGGGGAGCAGCAGACCGGAAGGGTTCGGAAAAACCGCGCGCAACGTCACCGCGCCGGTTGTCTGGTCGACCGTGATGTCCCTGACACCAAGCCGCCCCGCCAGCGGATAGTCCGACCCATCCTCCAGCTTCAGCCGCACCAGCGCGGTTGGGGCCGCCCCGGAAAGGAGAGTGCGGAGCCTCAGCATTTCGGCCGTCGACTGGGTCACATCGACGAAGATCGGGTCGAGACGCTGAATGGTGGTCATGGCATTGGTCTGGCCGGTGGTCACCAGGGCGCCCTTGGTCACGGCCGAAAGTCCGATCCGACCGGCGATGGGGGCGTTGACGCGGGTGAATCCGAGGTTGATCCTCGCGGCCTCCAGGGCCGCGCGCTGCTGCTCCACCGTGGCCATGGCCTGCTTGTAGGCGGCCTGGGCGTCATCGGAGTCCTGACGGCTGACGGCGTTGATCTTGACCAGGTCGGCATAGCGCTGCGCCTTCAGCCGCGTGGTGGTCAGATTGGCCTGAGCGCTGGAAAGTTGCGCCTTGGTTTGATCAAAAGCCGCCTGATAGGGGGCGGGCTCGATCTGGTAGAGGCCCTGGCCCGCCTTCACCAATGACCCTTCCTGAAACAGCCGCGCCTTGACTATGCCCCCAACCTGGGGGCGAACCTCGGCGATCTCGAACGGGGTGACCCGACCCGGCAGATCCACGGCGAGCGCCACGGGTTGGAGTCTCAGAGTCACTACCGCCACCGTCGGCGGGCCTTGCGGCGGCCCAGGCGGCGTATCGCGGCCACAGCCCGCCAGCGCCACGGCACCCGCCGCCGCGGCGATGCGCAGGGTCGCGCTCACCGCTGGCGCGGCGCGGCGCCATCCTGGTCGAGAGGCCGGGCGAAGCTGCACTTTGGAGGGTGATTTCAACGGTATTCCCTGAGGGAGGCGGAGGTGAACACCAATCGCCGGCCCGCTTCAATCCGTACCCGGCGTCAATGGGCACGCGTTTGTTTCAGCGGCGTTTCATCGCCAGGATGATCGGCGAGGAGGCGATCCGCGCGCGCGCCTCGGCCCCCGACTGCGGCTCGCGCCGGATTTCCGGCTCGATCTCGTCTATCTTGGGCAACCGTCGGTCCGCACCGCTCCGAAGGTTGGAATCGCCCACCATGGAACTGTTGCTGCTCGCGAGCGAGGACGCCTGGCGTCTGGAAAACGTGGCGCCGGAGGTTTTCGACAATCCCATAGACCCGGCGACGACCGAGGCGTTCCTTGCCGATCCCCGTCACCACATCGCCGTGGCGATCGAAGAGGACCTGGTCGTCGGTTTTGCTTCGGGGGTCCACTATGTCCATCCCGACAAACCGCCGGAACTCTTCATCAACGAGGTCGCCACGGCTCCCACTCATCAGCGTCGCGGCCTGGCAAAGGCCGTGCTGGGCCTGCTCCTCGAGCAAGGGCGCGCGCTCGGTTGCGCCAGCGCCTGGGTGCTCACCGACTCCGCCAACGCCCCCGCCCAGGCGCTCTATGCTTCGCTCGGCGGCGCGCTCATGCCCGGCCAGATCGTCGGCTTCGAATACGACCTGCAGACTGGTCGACCGTCCCGGGCCAGAGGCGGCTAGCGCTTCACGACAACGGATAGCCCGTCGCCGACCGTCGCCAGGGCCATGTCCACCCGCTCGTCCGCATGAATCTTCGCGGCCAGGGCCCGCAGGGCGACGGTATCGGGCGAAGAATCGGTTTGGTCTGCGACCGCCCCGCTCCACAGCATGTTGTCTATGAGGATGAGCCCGCCCGGCCGCAGGAGTGTGAGGCCCAGATCGTAGTAGCGATCGTAGCCGGTCTTGTCCGCGTCGATGAACATGAGGTCGACGGTCCCGCCGCCGCCCTCCGCGATGAGTTTCTCGAGGCTGTCCGCGGCCGGCCCGAGGCGCGCTTCGACCACATCGTCGACACCGGCGGCGCGCCAGTATGCCCGCGCCCGATCCAGGAAGTCCTTCGAGATGTCGCACGCCACCAGTTCGGCGGCCTCGCCGTGGATCGCCTTCATCGCCAGGGCCACCGCAGTCGATGAATAGCCGGTGAAGACGCCGACCTCGACGGCGCGCCGGGCGCGAACGACCCGCACCAGCGCCTGCATGAAGGCGCCCTGTTCGGGAGCGATCTGCATCGCACGCCTCGGGTCCTTGCCGGTCTCTTCGCGGCACTTCGCCAGGGTCGGGTGCTCCCTCACCCCCCAGGTCTGGACATAGGTGCGAACCGCTTCCGAAACTCCGATGGTGGCGGACATGGCTGGTCGCAATCTCCCCTCAGAAGGCCCGAGTGACCGGCGCGGCGGCGGCGCCGGCTTCGATCGCCTCCACCCCGTGACTGGCGAGCGCGACGGCGGCGGCCTCGCGCAGGGTGGCCAGATTGCGCTCGTGGGTCGAGCGGTCGATGCGATAAAGGCCGAGCATCGCGATCGAAACGACGCTCAGGCCCGCTGTGACCGGCAGGTAGATCAGCGCCAGGTGGCGCATCACCTGGGGATCGACCGAACCCTTCATCGCATGGGCCGGAAAATGCACGATCGTCAGCAGCAGGCCGGCGATGAAGGCGCCGATCCCGCCGGTGAACTTCGGCAGCAGACCATTGGCCGCATAGAGCAGGCCCTCGGAGCGAACCCCGGTCTTCACCGCGGCGTCCTCCACCACATCGGCGATCATCGAGCCGACCAGTATGTAGCCGACTACCGCGACCGTCGCGGTGACGATCCCGTCGACGATCAGGATAGGCATCAGCCAAGGCGAGCCGTTGGCGACCATCAGGCCGACCAGGCGCAGAAAGATCGGACCAGCGGCGGTGACGACCGACACCGAGAAGAGGCCGATCATCGCCCGCTTCTTGCCGAACCGGCGCGAAAGCGCGGGGGCGATGAAGACGGCGATGAGCGAGCCGATGGAGGCGAGCGGCACAAGGAGCCCGAACTGCGCCGGCCCGAGATCCCAGAAGTGGGTGAAGAGATAGATGCTCAGACCCTGGGTCACCCCGCCGCCGACTCCGCCGAGAATGCCGGCGAGCATCAGGGAAACGAGCGAGCGGTTGCTCAGGGTGCCGAGAATCTCGGCGCCCATGCCCTTCAGCGTCACGCGATGCGCCGACGCCTGCGGCAGGTAACGGATCCGGTCGTGAGTGCCGATCGTGGAAACCAGGATGGAGACGAAGATCACCGCCGCGGCCAGGAGGCCGAAGTGGGCGTATCCCGCCCGATTGAGGATCCCCAGGCGGTTGTGTGCGCTGGTGCGCAGAAAGACCTCGTTGAGCACCAGTGAAATGACCGCGGCGCCGATGATGCCGAAGAACCAGCGATAGCTCTGCAGGCTCGTGCGCTGGTCGTAGTCCGCAGTGAGTTCGGGGGTGAGCGCGTTGCTCGGAATCTCGTAGAGACTGATCGAAACCCGCACCAGGATCATCATCGCCAGGGTGAAAGCGATGAGCATCCGCGGCTCGAGGCCGCGGGGAGCATTCCAGAGCAGGAAGAAGAATACCGCTACAGGCGCCGCCGATGCGTACATGAACGGGTGGCGTCGGCCCAAGCGGGTGCGCACCTTGTCGGACAGCTGGCCGATGAGCGGGTCCACGACCGCGTCGGCCATCAACGAGACCATGATCGCGGTTCCGACCAGGATCGCGGGCAGGCCCAGAACCTGGTTGAGATAGATCTGGAGCACCGCGCCGCTGAGGCCGGCGAAGGCCACTCCGTAGGCCACCGACCCGAAGCCGTAGCCGAGGCGCGTGCGCATCCCCAGCGGCGGCGTCCCGATTGGCGGCGCGAGGGTCATCTCGAGCGCATCGCATCGAGGCTTTCGAAGCGGGGCGGCCGTGAACGTAAGAGGGTCATGCCGGCCGGTTTCGCGTCTCTGTGCGCCGCTCCGCGCGTTCGCAACGCCACTCTAGCGAGACGCGGCGAAACACCAAGACCGCTTGGGTCGTTTTTTGCTCTTGCGTTATGTTCCCTCTTTGTTCTAGCTTTGGTCCAGCTGCCGGATGGCCGGCGGCGACGGGACGGGAGGCATCACCATGAACAACCTCAACCTCGCCAGGGTCGGCTTGGCGCTGATCCTTCTGGCGTCCAGCGCCGTCGGCGCACAGGCCGCCGCGCCGCAGGTGCGCAACATCTGCCAGGCTGACTTCCAGAAGCTCTGCCCTGCGGCAAAGCCGGGCCGCGGCGCGGTGATGCGTTGCGTCAAGACCCGCCTGAGCGATGTCACCGCCGACTGCAAGTCCGCGGTGACGGCGGCTCAGGAACGTAGCGCCCAGCGCAAGGCGGCCAAGCTGGCCGCCGCCCAGACGCGGTCCACCACCTCCGCCCACTAGTCGGCGGCGGCGCGCGCCTTTCAAAGGAAGGCGCGCGCCTCGGCGAGGAAAGCCTCCAGCCGGTCATGGTGAACCCAATGCCCGGCGCGGTCGAAAACGGCGACCCTGGCGTTGGCGAAGTGCGCGATCCTTCCGTCGTCGGCCGGATTGGAGGCCCAACTCTCCCGACCGTAGACGAGCAAGGTCGGGCAGATGATGTTGGACCACAGCTGCTGAAGCTCCTCGGCGGTGAGATCCACCGGAGCGTTCGAACGGACGTAGTTGTCGAACTTCCAGCTGTAGGTCCCGTCCTCGTTCTGACTCACCCCGTGAACCGTCAGATACCGGGCCTGCTCGGGAGTGAGATGCCGGTTCTCCGCCTGCATCCGGGCGAAGGCGTCCTCTATGGAGGCGTACCGGCGGGGAAGTCTGCCGGCCAGGGCACGCTCCTGGTCGATCCAACCGCGCAGACGCTCGGCGACCGGCCTCCCGGCGCGCGCGAGCTGCATCTGCGGCGAGGGGCCCAGACCCTCGATCGCCACCAGAGCGGCGACGTTCTCGGGGAATACCCCCGCGTAGCGCAGGGCGATCGAGCCGCCCAGCGAGTGGGCGATGATCCTCACCGGCGCAAGGGCCTGCTGGTGGATGAGCTGCGCCAGGTCGTAGACATAGGCGGCCATTGCATAGTCGCCGCTCGGCGAAAACGCGCTGTCGCCGTGTCCGCGCAGGTCCGGCGCAATCACATGCCAATCGCGCCGCAGATCCTCGGCCACCCAGTCCCAGTTGCGGCAATGGTCCTGGCCGCCGTGGACGAGGACAAGGGGCGGGGCGTCGGCGTTTCCCCAATCGACGTAATGCAGGCGGAGCCGCTGGGAGATGAAGCTGTGCGACGTGGGACCGGCCGGCCGGGGGGTCAAGATCGGGCGAGCTCCACGGACGGCGCGCCCTTGGGCGCGATCCAGTCGTGGGCCGGATCGTTGCGGAAGATCCACCGCCGCTGCTCGCCCGCCATGACGTTGAGATAGTAGAGGTCATAGCCGTGAGCCGCAGCCACGGGGTGATAGCCGCGAGGCACCAGAACCAGATCGCCATCCTCGATCGTCAGGGTCTCGTCCAGCGAACGATCGTCGGTGTAGACACGCTGAAAGGCGAAGCCCTGCACCGGAGTGATCCGGTGATAGTAGATTTCCTCCAGGGCGGTCTCGGCCTCGCCGGCGGCGGTGTCGTGCTTGTGCGGCGGGTAGCTCGACCAATGACCTCCGGGCGTCACCACCTCCACCACAAGCAGGCTGTCGGCGGCCTCCCGCGCAGGCAGAATATCGCGCACACGGCGGGCGTTGGTTCCAGAGCCGCGCTCCTCTCGGATCATGTCTCCAGGTGAAATACGTCGCGGCGCTCGTCCCGCCGCCCCCGGCGCGGTGCAGACCGCGATCTCGGCGGGGGACCGCGCGGTCGCGTGGTAAGCCGCGCCGGCCGGAGCGTAGACCGCGCCTGGAGGCGCGTCCTCGAAAACGTCGACGCGCGAGCCTACCGCCGCGAACATCTCGCCGCCCACGGCGATGTCGACAGTACCGCAGAGGACGACGAGGCACGCCTCGCGGCTCTGATCGCCGCCCTCGAAGGCCTCGCCGGCCGCAAGGCGAAAGACTTCGAATCCCACGTAGCGCCAGCCAGCGCTGCGAGGCGTGACGTGCAGAAGGCGGCCAAAACCGTCCCGGTCTTCCGGCCGGACCAGAAGGCGGCTCATGCCAATCGCTCCTTCACACCGAGGAGGCCGGCGATCCGCGCCGCCGTAGCAAGGGTGTCGAGGCCAAGTCGGGCATGGGTCGCGGGGTCGGCTTTCCGCGGATCCTGCTCGGCTTCGACGACGATCCACCCTCTATAGTCGATCGCGGCCAGGGCGCGCATCAGCTCCCCCCAGTCCAGATCGCCATCGCCCGGAACGGTGAACATGCCCGCAACCACCCCATC
Organism: Caulobacteraceae bacterium; assembly: GCA_036511715.1. Lineage (GTDB taxonomy): Bacteria > Pseudomonadota > Alphaproteobacteria > Caulobacterales > Caulobacteraceae > Acaudatibacter. The sequence goes on along the minus strand of DATCBS010000006.1, from coordinate 337,181 downwards.
GAGGAAGCTCATGGCGTGGCGACGCACGCGCTCGAACACCTTGCGGCGGACGTCCTTGGCGTGGACATGGGCGATCCGCGAAGGATGAGCGCGGATGACCATGGTCGGATCGATTCCCGCCAGGGCCGCGTGCCCCGTGTCCAGGGTGAGGCCCACCCTGGAATCGGTATGGGCGAGCAAGAACTCCAGGTCTTCGCCGTCCTCGATCACGGTCCCGAGGTGCGGGTGGTAGGCCAGCGCCAGACCCTCGGCGGCCACGAGATCGGCCAGGTCGGAGAGTTCGTCGGCGAGGCGCGTGCGATCGCCAGGGGACAGCCGTGGTCGGGCCGCTAGGGACGTTTCGCGGCGCCCATGCACCGCGCCGCTCGTCTCGGCGTAGATGAAAACGCGGCAGTCGAGGGCCGCCAGCAGCGCCAGATGGTCGCCGACCGCCGCGGCCTGGGCGGCGAGGCCGCGCTCGAGCAGCGCGCCGCCGAACCATCCGCCGGCAAGCGCCAGACCGAAGGGTTCGAGCAGAGCCCGCAGCACGCCGGCGTTCCTGGGAAAGCTCCCGCCCAGTTCGATCCCGGAGAAGCCGATCGCCTGCGCATCGGCGAGGATCGAGGACACGCTCGTTCCGGCGCCCAGCTGGGGCATGTCGTCGTTGAGCCATGCGATTGGGCTGACCGCGAAGCGGACCGACACGGCTTCAGCTTTCCGGCCGCTGGCGGTTCATGGCCGCCTCGTAGGCGGCGCGCGCGGTCCGCACTTGCGGCCGATCGGAGACCTCCGGAGCGGCGACGTCCCACCACGCCCCCCCAGCGCCGGTGGAGGCCGCCGGATCGGTTTCGAGGATCACGACAAAGGTTTTCGTGGCGGCCAGCGCCCGGCCGAAGGCCGCCTCCAAACCAGCGACGCCGTCGGCCCGTTCCGAAACCGCGCCGAGGCTCGCGGCATGGGCGGCGAAGTCGATCCGCGGCGCGGCGGCGCTCGCCATATTGCCGAACGGCGCCTCCCCCATCGAGCGCTGCAGCCGGTCGATGCAGGCGAAGCCCCGATTGTCCAGGACGACGATGATCAGCTTCAGCCCCATCGCCACCGAGGTCGCGATCTCGGAGTTGAGCATCAGATAGGCCCCGTCCCCGACCATCACGATCACCTCGCGTCCAGGGTCGGCGAGCTTCACCCCCAGACCGCCGGCGATCTCGTAGCCCATGCACGAGAAACCGTATTCCACGTGATATCCGCCTTCGCTCCTCGCCCGCCACAGTCGGTGCAGTTCGCCCGGCAGGCCTCCCGAAGCAGCCACGACCACCGCGTCTTGCGGCGCCGCGCGCCACACCGCCCCTATGGCCTGAGCATCGCTGGGCGTACCGGAGCCGGACGGCGCCGTGGCCCGAGCCCAGGCGGCCTCCCACGCGGAGAGCCAGGCTCGGCATCGCCCGGTCCAATCCGTCGGCGCGCGCCAACCGCCGATCTCCCGCAGCAGGCGCTCGAAGACCAGTCGGGCGTCCCCCACCACCGCTGCCGCTCCATGCTTGGCGGCGTCGTAGGCGCTCACGTTCACCTGAGCGAACCTGACATCAGGATTGGCGAAGAGCGCCCGCGATCCGGTGGTGAAGTCGGTGAGCCGCGTCCCCGCTCCGATCACGAGATCGGCCTGAGCGGCGGCCGCATTGGCCGCGCTCGTCCCGCTGACCCCCACCGCGCCGAGGTTCAGCGGATGGTCGGCGCCGATCGCCCCCTTGCCCGATTGGGTTTCAGCCAGCGGCGTTCCGGTCGCGGTCGCGAAGGCCGTCACCGCCTGTGCGGCGTCTGAATAGGCGACCCCGCCGCCGGCGATCACGAGCGGCGCCTCGGCCCGGGTCAACAGTCCGACCAGTGTGCGCATCTCCGCCGCGTCGGCGTCCTGGCGGCGGATCGACCAGAGCCGTGGCTCGAAGAACACTTCCGGCCAATCGAAAGCCTGAGCCTGAACATCCTGGCAGAACGCGACCGTCGCCGGACCGCAGCGCGCCGGATCGGTAAGCATCGCCATCGCCCGCGGCAAGGCGGTGAGAAGCTGCTCCGGGCGCTGGATGCGATCGAAAGTGCGGGAGAACGGTCGAAGCGCATCGTTGGCCGACACTGTCGCGTCCTCGAAATCCTCCACCTGCTGCAGAACGGGGTCGGGTCGCCGACTGGCGTACACGTCTCCGGGCAGAAGAAGCACCGGCAGTCGGCTCACGTGCGCCGCCGCGGCGGCGGTCGCCAGATTGACCGCCCCCGGACCGATGGAGGTGGTGCAGATCATCGCCCGACGTCGCCGCGTCGCCTTGGCAAAGGCGATCGCCGCATGCGCCATGGCCTGCTCGTTGTGGGCGCGGAAGGTGGGCGGCGCCTCGCGCTCGGCATGCAGGGCCTCGCCCAGGCCGCCGACGTTGCCGTGGCCGAAGATCGCCCACACGCCGGCGAAGAACGCCGTCGGCTCCCCTTCCCTTTCGCCGACGACATACTGGCGGGCGAGGAACCGCACGCACGCCTGGGCGGCGGTGAGGCGCACGCTCACGCGGCTCGATCCACGGCCTTGGCGGCTCGCCACGCCACCGAAAGTTCACCCAGGCGCCGCGCCAGTTCCTCCACCGCCTCTTGGTCCGACATCGCTGCGGCCAGCCACTTCCGAGCCGCGTTCTCGAAGATCGTCCGACCCACGGCGAAACCCTTGACGATCGGGAACTCGGCGCAGACGCGGAAGGCGGCGGCCAGGGCCTGGGACGGCTCTCCTGAGCCGAACACGAGCACACCCCGGCACCAGCGGTCGCCGCGCTCGATTGCCGCATCGATGTTTCGCCACGCCGTCGCGTGGTGCGTCGGCGGCAGCTTCCACCAGTCCGGGCGCACCCCGATGGCATAGATCTGGCCGATCATGCGGGCGATCGTCGTCTCGTCGCTCGCCATTCCGGCCGGCGGGATGAGCTCGAGCATCATTTCGTGGCCAGTGCGCCGGCAGGCGTCGGCGAGTCGGCCGAGCTGGCGTTCCTGGCGCTCCTTGAGGCCTGCCTCGTCGTCGGGATGGGCGCGCAGCAGGCACTTCACCACTTGTCCCGTCGGCCACGTCGCGATCTCGGCGCCCACGTCGGCGCCGCCCGCGAAGGCGAGCGGTCGCGAGCCGGCGGTCTCGATGCACCTCCCCACCCACAAAGGAAGCTCCGCCGCCGCGGCGAGGGCCCGCGCCCCATGAGTTGCGTCGAGCAGGATCCCGAACCGCCCGCCTTCCTCGACGGTTCTCGCCACGGCCTGAAGAGCCAGGGATTTGAAGGCGGAGAGCCGCTCGACCGGCGCTCCAGCCTCCTGGGCCAAGACTTCGAGCTGCGGACGGTGATCGATGGCCAGGACCATAAGTTCGTCGAAGGCCCCGGCGCGGGTGGTGGCGCGGTGAATGTGTTCGAGTTCGTCGTCGTCCCGCAGGGGCGCCGGTCGATCGGGCCGGGCAAGGAAGGACTCCATCTCCGGCCACGTCGGCATGGCCGGCGCGCAGCCATGGCGTGAGACGACGATCGCGCCCGCGGCGTTGGCGATTTCCAGGCTCTTCGGCAGGCCGAGGTCCCTCAGCCAGCCGCGCAGGAAGCCCGCCATGAACGCATCGCCGGCGCCGACCACGTTGAAGACCTCGACGGCAAAGCCGCCGTGAGCGATCCCCCGCCCCTCCGCGACCTCACCGGCAAAGGCGATCGCCCCCTGGTCGCCGAGCTTGCACACGAGCAGCGCGCCGGTCCGCTCCCGCACTTTCGAGAGCGCCGCCATGGTCTCGCGCTCCCCGCCCAGGATCCGCATTTCCTCCTCGGTGCCCACCACCAGATCGCACAGCGGCAGAACCTCCTGCAGGATTGTGCTCACCGCGGCGTCGGCGACGAACCGATCCTCGCCGCGGTCGCGGCCGGCAAGGCCCCAAAGAACCGGCCGGTAGTCGACATCGAACACGACTCTCGCCCCGAAGCCGCGGGCCAGGCGCGCCGCCGTCAGGCTGGCCTCGCGCGCGGCCGGACGCGACAGATGGGTTCCGCTCAGCACCACAGACCGAGTGCGCGCGAGGAGCTTCTCGGGAATGTCATCCGCGCAGAGCGCCATGTCCGCACAGTTTTCGCGGAAGAAAATCAATGGGAAACGCTCGGCGTCGCGGATGCCGAGCATCGCCAGGGCCGTCAGCCTTTCGGGGTCCTCCACGACGCCGCTCGCGTCCACGCCCTCGCGGATCAGGGTCTCGCGGATGAACCTTCCCATATGGTCGGCGCCCACTCGGGTGATGAGGGCGCATCTCAATCCCAGTCGCGCCGCGCCGATCGCCGTGTTGGCCGGGCTGCCGCCGACGTATTTGGCGAAGGACGCCATGTCCTCCAACCGTCCACCCACCTGCTGGCCATAGAGATCGACCCCGGCGCGGCCGACCGCCACCAGATCCAGTCCGTCGGCCTCCTGCACCATCACTCTTTCCGTGGTCCCCGCGGCCCCGAAAAGCTCTAGTCCAGGGCCGCCCTTTTCGCCACAAGCGCGAACCATGATCGAAGTCGCTCTCGTCGGCGCCGGCCGGATCGGCGCGGTGCATGGCCAAAACGCCGCCGCTCACCGCGACCTGCGCCTCGCCGCGATCGACGATCCCGACGGAGCGGCCGGCGCCGCCCTGGCGGCGCAGACCGGCGCACGCCTCGCCAGCCTCGACGAGATTCTCGCCGATCCGGGGATCGCTGGGGTGATCATCGCCAGCCCCACCGCCGAGCACCTGGCGCAGGCGACGGCCTGCATCGCCGCCGGCAAGGCCGTACTGCTCGAGAAACCGCTCGATCTCGATCTCAACCGCGCCCAGGCCGCCGCTGGCGCACTTTCCGGCCGCCGCTTGCTGGTGGGATTCAACCGCCGTTTCGACCCGCATTTCGCGGCCCTGAAGGCGCACCTCGATTCCGGCGCCATCGGCTCGCTCGAGACCCTCCACATCATCAGCCACGATCCGGCGCCGCCGGGCGCGGCCTATTCCCGCTCGAGCGGCGGGCTGTTCAAGGACATGGCGATCCACGACTTCGACATCGCCCGCTGGCTCCTCGGCGAGGAGCCGGTGAGCGTCGTCGCCGCCGCCAGCCGCCTGGTCGATCCCGACTCGACCGATGACCTCGACGGCGACACCGCCAAGGTCGTCCTCGCCACCGCCTCCGGCCGGCTCGCGGTCATCAGCAACAGCCGCCGCAGCGGCTACGGCTACGACCAGCGGGTCGAGGCGTTCGGCGCCAAGGGCAGGGCGGGCGTCGGCAACGTCGGGGCGACCGAGACGGATCTCTGGACGGAGGCTGGGCGGACCGCCTCCCGATTGAAGCACTTCTTCCTGGATCGCTACGCGGACGCCTATCGCCGCGAACTGGACCATTTCGCCGACATTCTCGCCGGCCGCGCCGCTCCCGCCGTCAGCTACGCCGACGGCCTCGCCGCACTGGCCCTGGCGGAGGCCGCGGCGCTCTCGGCCCGCACCGGGGTCAAGATCGCGATCCCGGGCCCAGCCAACTCCATCGGGGAACAGGCGCCGCCCTCGCTCCGGTGATAAGCTTCAGTGGTCCACGAGCGGAGGGCTGGCGATGGACTGGATACGGCTTCTCATCGTGATCGTGCTGGCGGCGATCGCCGGTTCGTTCACCGACTGGCTGTTCATGGGCGTGCTTTTCCACGACCGGTACAACGCCCACCCAGAGGTTTGGCGCGAGGGCCGCACCGATGTGCGCAAGATCGTCATCTCCAGCCTCGTCGCCACGATCGGCACGGCGGGGTTCGCCTACCTCCTTGCGCGAACCGGGCCGGTCTTTCTTGGGCCGGCCCTGGCGTGGGCGGCGCTGGTGTGGATCGCCGGGCCCCTGCCGCTCCTGGCCGTCAACGGCCTGTGGCTGAAGATCCACCCCCTGGTCACGACGGCCCACGCCCTGGGTTGGCTCGCCCGGTTCGCGGTCACCGCCGGCATCGCCGCCTTCCTGCTCTAAGCCGGCGCGCCCTCCAGGATCCGCGCGACGATCATCTCGGCCGCCGCCTCGGGGCTCATGGCGGTCGTGTCGACCAGGATCTCCGGGTTCTGCGGGGCCTCGTAGGGGGAATCGATGCCGGTGAAGTTGGCGAGTTCGCCGGCCCGGGCTTTCTTGTAGAGGCCCTTGACGTCGCGCCTTTCCGCCTCGGCCAGGGGGGTGTCGACGAACACCTCGACGAATTCGCCCGGCGGCAGCATCTCGCGGACCATCCGCCGCTCGGCGCGGAAGGGTGAGATGAAGGCGGTGAGCACGATCAGGCCGGCGTCGGTCATCAGCTTGGCCACCTCGCCCACCCGGCGGATATTCTCGACCCGGTCGGCGTCGGTAAAGCCGAGGTCCTTGGTGAGACCGTGGCGCACGTTGTCGCCATCCAGCAGGAAGCTGTGCCGCCCCAGGGCGAACAGCTTCTTCTGCACCAGATTGGCGATCGTCGACTTGCCTGCTCCCGAAAGACCGGTGAACCACAGCACCGCCGGGACCTGGCCCTTCTGCTGCGCCTGCGCCGCCCGGGTGATGTCGATGGCCTGCCAATGGACGTTGGAGGACCGGCGCAGCGCGAAGTGGATAAAGCCCGCCGCGACGGTGGCGTTGGAGATCTTGTCGATGAGGATGAACCCGCCCAGGTCGTGGTTCTTCTCATAGGGCGCGAAGGCGACCGGCCGGTCGGTGGAAAGGTTGGCGACCCCGATGGCGTTGAGATCCAGGGTCCTGGCGGCAAGGTGCTCCATGGTGTTGACGTTGATCTGGTACTTGGGCTGCCCGATCGAGGCGGTGACGCCCTGGGCGCCGATCTTCAGCCAATAGGGACGGCCGGGCAGCATCTCCTCCTCGGCCATCCACACGATCGTCGCCTCGAACTGGTCGGCCACCTCCGGCGGGTCGTCGGCGGCGGCGATCACCGCGCCGCGTGAGCAGTCGATCTCGTCGGCGAGGGTAAGGGTCACCGACTGGCCGGCGACCGCGACCTCCAGGTCTTTGTCGAAGGCGACGATCCGCGCCACGCTCGAGGCCCGACCCGAGGGCGCCACCCGCACCTTGTCGCCTGGGCGAACCGCGCCGGCGACGATCATGCCGGCGAACCCGCGGAAATCGTGACTGGGCCGGTTCACCCATTGCACCGGCATCGCGAAGGACTCCGCCTGCGCCAGATCGGCCCCGATCTCCACGCTCTCCAGGTGCTCCATGAGCGATGGTCCCGCATACCAAGGCGTCGCCGCCGAGCGGCCGGTGACGTTGTCGCCCTTGAGGCCCGAGATCGGCATGGCGAGAAATTCGCTGATTCCGATCGAGGCGGCGAAGGCCCGATAGTCGGCGACGATCCCGTCGAACCGGGCCTCGTCGTAGTCCACGAGGTCCATCTTGTTCACCGCCAGGACGATCTTTCGTATGCCGACGAGATGCGCCAGATAGCTGTGCCGCCGGGTCTGGGTCAGCACGCCCTTGCGCGCATCGATGAGGATCACCGCCAGGTCGGCGGTCGAGGCGCCGGTCACCATGTTGCGGGTGTACTGCTCGTGGCCGGGGGTGTCGGCGACGATGAACTGGCGCCGGTCGGTGGAGAAGAACCGGTAGGCGACGTCGATCGTGATCCCCTGCTCGCGCTCGGCGGCCAGCCCGTCCACGAGCAGGGCGAAGTCGATCTCCTGGCCCTGGGTTCCGATCCGCCTGCTGTCCGCCTCCAGCGCCGCCAGCTGGTCCTCGAAGATCATCTTCGAATCGTAGAGCAGCCGTCCGATCAGCGTCGATTTGCCGTCGTCGACGCTGCCGCAGGTAATGAACCGCAGCAGGCTCTTGCGCGCATGCTGCGCCAGGTATTCATCGATGTCGCTGGCGACGAGGTCCGAGGTCCGGTAGCGGATTTCCTGGGCCGTTTCCGAAGCCATCTCTAGAAATATCCTTCCTGCTTCTTCTTCTCCATCGAAGCGGCCTGATCGTGGTCGATCGCCCGCCCCTGACGCTCGGAAGTGGTGGTGAGCAGCATCTCCTGGATGATCTGCGGAAGCGTTTCCGCGGTGCTCTCCACCGCCCCGGTCAAAGGATAACATCCCAGGGTGCGAAAGCGGATCGAACGCTCCACGGGCGCCTCTCCCTCGAGGAGGGGAAGACGGTCGTCATCGACCATGATCAGCAGGCCGTCGCGCTCCACTGTGGGCCGCATCGCCGCGAAATACAGCGGCACGATCTCGATGCCTTCCAGCTGGATGTATTGCCAGACGTCGAGCTCGGTCCAGTTGGAGAGCGGAAACACCCGGATGCTTTCGCCCTTGGCCTTTCGGGTGTTGTAGAGCCTCCAGAGTTCGGGCCGCTGGTTCTTCGGATCCCAGCGATGGCTGGCCGAGCGGAAGGAGAAGATCCGCTCCTTGGCGCGCGACTTCTCCTCGTCCCGCCGCGCCCCGCCGAACGCGGCGTCGAATCCCCAGTAGTCCAGCGCCTGCTTGAGGCCCTCGGTCTTCCAGAGATCGGTGTGCAGGGCCGAGCCATGGTCGAAGGGATTGATCCCGCGCGCCTTGGCCTCGGGGTTCCGCCAGACGAGCAGCTCCATTCCCGCCTCGCGCGCCATCCGGTCGCGCAGGGCGTACATCGCCTTGAACTTCCAGGTGGTATCCACATGCAGCAGGGGGAACGGCGGGGCGGAGGGAAAGAACGCCTTGCGCGCAAGGTGCAGCATGGTCGCCGAATCCTTGCCCACCGAATAGAGCATCACCGGCTTTTCGGCCTCGGCCACCACCTCGCGCATGATCTGGATCGCTTCCGCCTCCAGCCGCTGGAGGTGGGTCAGGGAGACCGGCGCTGGCGTCGTCCTGGCGTCCACGCTCGTGGCCCTCAATCCGCGGCGGTCAGGAACTGGCGAAGAGGCGCGGGATCGTACGGACCGGTGGCGACGAAGCCAGGATTGAAGAAACCGGCCTTGCCATAGCCGAGCACGTTTCCGTCCAGATCGAAGGTCCTGCCCCCAGCAGCCCTGAGCACCGCATCGCCGGCCGCGGTGTCCCATTCCATGGTCGGCGCCGGCCGTGGATAGACGTCCGCCTCGCCACTCGCAACGAGCACGAACTTCAGCGACGAGCCCACCGAAACGCGCCGCCCCACCTTCGCCGCCGCTAGCCACGCCTCGGTCGGCGCGGTGTTGTGCGACTTCGAGGCCATGGCGCGCAGCGGATCGGCGACCGGGCTGACGCGGATCGGCCGCGCCGCGCCCCGCTCGGCCCCAGGCGTCTGCTCCGCCGTCCACGCCTCGCCCCTCGCCACATCGCCCCACCACAGCGAGGAGCGCGCCGGCGCGTAGACCACGCCCAGGGTCGGGGCGCCGTCCTCGATCAACCCGATGTTGACCGTGAAGTCGGTGCCCCGGCGGATGAACTCCTTGGTTCCGTCCAGGGGGTCGACCAGGAAGAACCGCCTGCTGACGGGTGGAACGCGTCCCGCTTCGGCCTCTTCCTCCGCGACCACCGGCACTCCAGGCGCCAGGGTCCTCAGACCCGCCAGGATCACCGCCTCCGCCGCCCGGTCGGCCGCGGTCACCGGCGAGGCGTCGCGCTTGACCTCCACCGCGCACTCGCCGCTGAAATGCTCCCACACCACCGCCCCGGCCGTGACCGCGAGGTCGACCAGAGCGGCCAGAAGCGCGCCGCGGTCCAACGCTCGATCGTCGGTCATGTCGTGATCGCGCTCCTCGCCACCTGGACGCGAGCCCTTACTCCGGCCGACACCGGCGCGCAAAGCACCGGCCGAGCCGCGAAACAAACCCCCTGGGGAGAAGGTTTCACTTCGCTTTGAACGGCGCGGGGGCGCGACCGCCGCCCTGGCGGGCGAACATCCAGCCGGGGTATTCCGCTGGCAGCTCGCTCACCGCATCGAGCTTGGCCGCTTCCTCGGCGGTCAGCTCCAGTTCCACCGCGGCGAGGTTGTCGTCGAGCTGCTCGACGGTCTTGGCGCCGATGATCACGCTCATGACGTGCGGCTTGGCCAGGATCCAGGCCAGGGCCACTCGGGCCACCGAGACGGCGTGCGCCTCGCCCACTTCCCGCATCGCCGCCACGCAGGCCCAGGCGCGATCCTTGTCCACCGGGGGAAAATCGAAGCTCGCGCGCCGCGCATCGTTGGGCGCCGCCGAACCAGGGCCGAACTTGCCCGACAGCAGCCCACCGGCCAGCGGCGACCACACCATCAGCCCCACCTTCTCGGCGCTGAGCATCGGGACCAGCTCACGCTCGAGATCCCGCCCGGCGATGGAATAGTAGGCCTGCAGGGTCTCGAACCGCGACCAGCCCTTCGCCTCGCTCAGCCCCAGGGCCTGGGCGATCTTCCACGCCGCCCAGTTCGAGACCCCGACATAGCGCACCAGCCCTTCCCGGGTCAGATCGTCGAGCGCCCGCAAGGTTTCCTCGATCGGAGTGACGCTGTCGTTGCCGTGGATCTGATAGAGATCGATGTGGTCGGTCTGCAGCCGCTCCAAGCTACCGCGCACGCTGTCCATGATGTGGCCGCGCGAGGCGCCCTGCTCGTTGGGTCCAGGTCCCATCCGGCCGAAGACCTTGGTCGCGATGACGACGTCGCTGCGCTTCGTGCCGAGGTTCCTCAGCGCCTGGCCGAGCCGCCGCTCCGATTCCCCGAACGAATAGACATCCGCGGTATCGAAGAAATTCACCCCCGCGCCGATCGCCCGGCCGACGATCTCGTCCACCGCCCCCTGCTCGAGGGACCCGATCGCCTTCCAGATTCCCGCGTCCTGGTTGCCCCCGAAGGTCATGGTCCCCAGGCAGATCTCGGAGACATGGAGGCCCGTGCGGCCGAGCTGTTTGTATTTCATCGTGGCGCGGATTCCTTGGGGATCGGGGATCGTGGACTTAAGCGCGCCGCGCCTCGGGCGCCAGGGTGACCTGCCGAGCGATTTCGCCCCTCAGAGGGTAACCTCCAGCCCCTCCATCTTTCCCGCCGCGCGCCAGTCTTCGAGAACCTTGACGAAGGCGATCGGCCCGGCGCCGTAGAAGCCGTTCTGCACCGCCTTGGGGTTAGGCCTGCCTTCGTTGTTGTAGTAGCCCGGCGTGCACTCGGCGGCGAACTTCTCGCGCATCACCGCCAGCGAGACGATGGTCTTCACCCACGCCGCCTGCGCCTGCTCGCTCGCCTCCACCGTCCTTATCTGCCGCTCCAGGCAATGGCCGACGATGTAGGCGATGTGCCTGGCCTGCTCGTTCAGCATATGCGGGAAGTTCACGGTGAACCCCGACTGGGCGTTGCTGACGATGAAGCAGTTGGGAAAATCCCGCGCATGCAGGCCGTGCAGGGTCTTCACTCCGTCGGCCCACTTCTGCGTGAGCGTCACGCCGCCGCGACCATGAAGTTCGTACCCGGATCTTCTGGTGTACTCCGTCCCGACCTCGAACCCCGTGGCGTAGATGAGGCAATCCACCGGGTACTCGATCCCGCCGGCGACCACGCCAGCCGGGGTGATTCGCTCAACCCCGGCGCCGCCGGTGTCCACCAGGGTCACATTCGGCCGGTTGAACGCCGCGAGATAGTCGTCGTGGAAGCACGGCCGCTTGCAGAACTGGCGGTACCAGGGTTTCAGCGCCGCAGCGGTGGCCGGATCCTTCACGATCGCATCCACCCGGCCGCGGATCTGCTCCATCTTCTGGAAATCGGCCAGCTCGACGATCGCTCCCGGGTCGCCCCCGCCCTCGGCGGCGGGGCTCTCCCCGGCGGGCTTGCGGGCCAGGATCAGCAGATTGCGGATGATGTCGGTCCAGCCGTCGTTGACCAGGTCCTCCTCCTGGAAACCGCCGCTGACCAGGATGTTGAAATTATCCATCCGCCGCTGCTGCCAGCCCGCCTCCAGCCCCGCCGCCCACTCGGGGTCGGTGGGCCGGTTGTTCCGCAGGTCGATCGACGAAGGCGTGCGCTGGAAGACGTAGAGGCGAGCCGCCGCCTCGGCGAGATGCGGCACGCACTGCACCGCGGTCGCCCCAGTGCCGATGATCCCCACCCGCTTGCCGCTCAGGCCGGTCAGGCCGCCGCCCGAATCGCCGCCGGTGTAGCCATAATCCCAGCGGCTGGTGTGGAAGGAGTGGCCGACGAAGGTTTCGATCCCTTCGATGCCGGGGAGTTTCGGCCGGTGCAGGGGCCCATTGGCCATGACCACGAACCGCGCCGCGAGAGCATCGCCGCGGTTGGTGGACACGATCCATCGCGCCTGGCCTTCGTCCCAGCGCATCGCCGTGACTTCGGTCTGGAAGAGCGCTCCGCCGTACAGGTTGAAATGCCGCCCGATGGCGCGGCTGTGCTCGAGAATCTCGGGCGCCCGCGAATACTTCTCCACCGGCACATAGCCCAGTTCCTCGAGCAGCGGCAGGTAGACATAGCTCTCCACGTCGCAGGCCGCGCCCGGATAGCGGTTCCAATACCAGGTGCCGCCGAAGTCGCCGCCCTTCTCGATGATCCTGATGTCCTCGACGCCCGCCTCGCGCAATCGCGCGGCGGCCAACAGCCCGCCGAAACCGCCCCCGACCACCACCACGTCGACCGCCTCGGCGCACGGCGCACGGCTGAACCCGGGCGCGACGTAGGGGTCGTCGACATAGTGGGCGAAGGCCCCCTCGACCTCGAGGTACTGAGCATTGCCGTCGGCCCGCAGCCGCTTGTCGCGTTCGGCCCGGTACTTCTCGCGCAGGACGTCCGGATCGAAGCCCAGATCCTGGCGCGACGCGGAACGCGCCTTGGTGATCACATCGTCGGCGCAGTCGGCCATGGGGGGTTTCTCGCGGTTGGAGCCCTATTCAGCACGACCGGCTGGATTCATACAAGCGTTTGGATCAACCGGACGCCGCGTCTCCGCCCTCCGGCTCGGTGAGGCTCAGCCGGGAGAGGTCGGCGACCGTCCGCCCAGCCTCGTCCAAACTGATCGCGTCGGCGTAGCGGCGGCCGAACGCGATGTGCCGATAGTCGTAGCCGCGCATCGCCTGCACCTGGGCGTCCAGCGCGGTGTCGCGCGCCTGGACCATCACGAACAGGCGCACGTCGTGCTCGGCCAGCTCGGCGGCCCCCAGCCCGGCCAAGGGGCTCGCCGCATCGATGGTGTGCATCACCGTCCAGGTGAGCGGAAAGATCGGCATCTCCGCGCGCTGCAGCTTCAGGTCATGGGTGCGGCGGAACGACTGGCCCTCGGCGCTCACCTCGGCCATCAGCAGGCCGAGCCGCGCCGACGCCGTGCTCAGCATGGTCAGCTTGCCGTTGGCGATGCGCACCATCAGCGTCGGCTCGCCGTTGTAGATGGCGACGATCGCCGTCTCGGCGAACAGGATGCGCGCCTTGGGCTTGGAGAACCGAACGAAGAGCAGGCCGGTGAAAATGGCGGTGAACGCCATGCCGGTGATGATCTCCGCGGCAGCCACCGTGTGACCCCAGACGCTCGCCGGGGCCATCTCGCCGTAACCCACGGTCGCCAGGGTCTCGATGCTGAAGAAGAGCGCGCTCAGGAAGTCGCCGGGCGGCAGATTGGCCACCGCTCCGGGCCTGGCCAGATAGAGCAGGGCGAAGCAAACGTTGATCGCCATCAGCATCGCCAGCGCGCCGATCGCGAACGCCGGCCAGGAGAGCGTCACCGCGAGGTGATAGGGATCGCGGATGTCGAAACGCGCCACCCCGATCTTGCGCAATTCCAATGCCGCACCGGCCACCGGCATCGGCGCCGTCGCCAGGCTCCGCGGCTTTGCGCCCGGCTTCTCTTCCATGCGCGTTTTCCCCCGCGATCACCGTCCGGCTGCAACTATAGCCGACAACCGCCTGGGACTTGCCGGATGACGGCCGAACAGCCAAACGAAGAGATGCTCGCCGCGGCCGACAAGCTCGCGCGGTTCATCGAAACGGGGCGCGCCGCCCTGCTGAGGGGTCTCTTCGCGGACCCGGACGTGACAATCATCGAGAACTTCGCGCCCTACCTCTTCGAGGGCCCTGGCGCGGCTGCGGCCTGGGCCAAGGCAATGCGCGGCCATACAAGAGGCCTCACCGCCCTCACCCACAGTTTCGCCCCGCCATACGACTTCGGGCGCGCCGGCGATGTCGCGTACTTCTCTCTGCCGACCACCTGGCGCGGCCTCTCCCACGGCAAGGCCTTCACCGAGACCGGCGGCTGGGCCTTCGTGCTGGTGTGGCGAGGCGGCGCCTGGCGCGTGCGCGCCTACGGCTGGGCGGTGACGGGCTTCAGCTTCGACGACTGATCACGGGCGCGTGCGCCTCCATCCTGACCAGACTTCGCGCAGCTGGAAGAAGGTGCAAGGCCGTGGGCGCCCGGCGGGCGGCCGCTACAGCGACGGTCCGTCCAACTGGGCGCCGATGATCACGAAAGCGGCCAAGAACACGATCCAGGCGTACTGCGCGCGCGTCGCACCGGATTCGTCACTGGCGAACCGGGCCATGAAGTTGCGCATCTGACAGGCTCCCTGAACTAAGCCGATGGGAACCCGCTTTTAGCTGGTCGGACCTAAAGCGGCGTGAAAGATCATGCTTTCCAAGGTGTTCACGAAAGTCCGGCGGACCCTGACGCGAATTGACGGAACTGCAACCGACCATCCGCGGCTTCAGAGCGTCGGACCGCACGTTGGCGGCTTGGACTCCGGGGAGGGCGCCGTTTGACGAAACGGTTAAGCCATGCGGGAAGCGGCGCCGCCTGCGTGACTCGAACACGCGACCCCCGCATTACGAATGCGGTGCTCTACCGGCTGAGCTAAGGCGGCCTCGCCTTCCGGTCTAATAGGAAACCATCGCTAGTTGAAGTGCCTCCCGGCTGATCCGAGAGGGCCTTGGTTCGTTCGGCGCGCGGATCGCCAAATCTTTGGCGCTCCGATTCGTCGCCCTTTTCAAGGGCGCCGCGCTTCTCACCCGGCTGAGCCAAGGCGGCGCCGCCGCTTCTCTATCGCCCCTTGCCCCGCCCGCCGAGGCCGCGGAAGACACCGCTTCGCGCCGGGGTCGAGGCGGCGCCGGCCGGCTGCAAAGCTTCGCCGAAATCGCTGTCCTCGACGATCGGCGGGAAGGGTTCGCCGGCCTGGGCGGCGCTGACGAAGGGAGTGCTGTCGGCGTAGGCGCGGGGGATCTCCGGGAGGTCGCTGATCTCGGCCTCTCCCCGCTCGAAGCGGGGATGGATGATCTCGCCGCTCTCGATGTAGGCGCCGATGAGGCGCGCCCAATCGGCCAGGCTATAGGCGAAGGCCGCGCCTCCCGGCTCGATGTCCGACCAGTCCGCCTCTCCCGGCGCGCCGGCGCCGCGGGCGATCCACGCTCCGGCCTCGTCACGCTCGCCCATCGCCGTGGCGACGCGGGCGAAGAGGCCGGCAAGGCGCTGGGTCGGAGTCTCCGCTCCCAGGGCGGCGGCGGCCGCCCGCGCCCCGACGCCGTCGCCGGCGATCAGCGCCGCCTCGACCTTCAGGATCCTCGCTTCGCGCGCCTGGGGCGCGAGGTCGGCGAAGGCGGTTAGCCGCGCCGCCCGCTCCGGCGGCGTCTCGGCTGTTTCGAGGTCGCGGAACGCGCGCCACAGCGCCGGGTGGGGCCTTGCCTTCCACGCCGTCTCCAGCACCGGCCCGGCGCGCGCGGCTCGGCCCTCGGCGGCGAGCAGGGTGGCGGCGATCACCGCCGCCGGCGTGAAGTCGGGCCGGGCCTTGGCTGCCGCCTGGGCGGATTCCAGGGTCTGGTCGCGGCGTCGCCCGTCATCGGGCGCGTGGCCGTCTGCCGTGGCCCGCGGACTCACCGCGCCGGCGGTGCGAAGGGCGGCGCGCGCCCGCTCGGCGGTGAGGGGCGAGACGATCTTGCGTTCCAGCGCCCCGGCGACCAGGGCCAGAGCTCCGCTCCAGTCCCCGCCCTCCAGCCTGTCATCCAGCAGGGCCCGCCACGCCCATGGCGCGGTGTGGGCGAGGTCATAGGCCGCCTTGGCTTCGGCCAGGGCCTGAACCTTGTCGCCCGCCGCCACGGCCGCCTGCATGAGTCCCCGATGCGCCGCGAGCCGCATCTCCGGAAAGCCGAGCATCGCTCCGTAGGCGGCCTTGGCGTCCGCTTCGTCGCCCGAGGCTTCGGCCGCCTGCGCCGCCAGGATCCGCACCAGCTGCGGGGTCTCGTCGGCCAGGCTTGCGGCCCGTCCGGCCAGGCGCCGCGCCTCGGCTCCGTCGCCGGCGGCGGCGGCCAGGAACCCGCGGGTCAGCGCCTCCGCTCCCGCCCGCCGGCGCGCCTCCGCCTTGGCCCGCGCGCTCCTCACCGGCGACTGGATGAGCCACACCAGCACCCGCCAGAAGATCATCGCCATCAGCGCCAGCAGGCCGATCAGCAGCACCCCGGCGGCCGCCGTGGTGTCCACCCGCCAGCCCAGCCAGGTCAGGCTCGCCGCTCCCGGCTCCCCCCAGATCGCGATGCCGGCGACGATCGCCACGCAGACGAGGAATATTCCGAACGCGAGCCGGATCATGGTGCTCTCGCCGAGCGGGTCGCCGGGTCGTCGATCACCTGCCCTCCCTGGCCGCTTCGAGATCGGCCAGCGCCTGGCCGCGCAGGGCGTCCACGCGGCGATCGATGGAGATCCGCCGCGCCGCGCTCTCCCGCCAGGCGCGCAGCGGACCCTGGGCGGCGCCCGGCAGGGCGCGAAGCGCCGCGCTCGCCCCTTCCAGGTCGCCTTCAGCGGCCCGGCGCTCGGCGGTGGCCAGGGCGGCGTCCGCCCCGCCGCCGCTGCCGTCGATCCGCCGCACGGTGACGACCTTGGAGACGGCGTAGGCGATCTGTTCGAGCACGCTCGCCCGCTTGCCGGGGGCGCGGGCGGCGGTGGCGACGACGGCGGCGACGTCGGTCAGTTCGGCGGCCAGGGCGGCCCGGCTCGGCGCGCCTTCCGCGGCCAGAGGGGCCAGAGCCCGGGCTTCCTGGGATCCCGGCAGCACCCTCTGATAGGCGGCGAGTTCCCCGGCGAAGGGCCCCGGGCCCTGCGAGGCCTCGCTGAGAGCCGCGGCGGCCAGGGCGGCGGCGGCGGCGTCGATCGTCCGCGCCTGGCCGTTTTCCAGCCGCTGCAGCCGGCCCTCCAGCGCCGCCACCTCGGGCGAGGGTGCGGTGAGCGCGACCAAAGGCGGCGCCGCGGCGGCGGCGATACTCGCTGTTGCGGACTCGGGCGGCAGGGTGGCGCTCGGCGCCGGCGCGGGCTCGGAGGGACGGGCGCGAAACAGCCTCGGTCCGAAACTCATGATCGCGACCCCGGCCAGGACCGACAGCACCGCGAGACTCATCATCGCCCAGAAACTCGGACTGAGTATCCGCCGCCGCCGGTAGGCGGCGGGATCGCGGCTGGGGGCGAGCTCGGCGGGATCGGGCAGAGCGGTCATGACCGGTCGAGTTAGTGCCGCAACGGGGCCCGGCGCGCAATCGCCACTTCATCCCACCCGGCGCGCGGAGCAGGAGAAGAAGGGACTTCCTAGCGCCGGAACAGATCGATCAACGCCTCTTCGGTGGGCCTGGCCGCCGCCGCGAGGCGGGCCAGGGGTATCCTGGCGAGAGGCCGGGCCACCGCGCGCGACAGGCAGAAGGCGCACAGGCGAGGCGCCGGGTTGGCGCGCAGGATGTCGGCCAGCGCCCGCGCCGACTTGGCCGAATGCAGCGTCACCGCCCAAAGCCCGGGGATCATCGGCGGCAGCTTGGCCGGGACCTCGGCGGCCACGGTCTCGTAGACCGCGAGCATCCGCACCTTGATGTCGTGCGGCGCCAGGGCGGCGCCAAGGTCCGCCGCCCGCTCGACGGCGGCGGGATGGAGCACGGCGCCGGAGAACACCTCCTGGTGCGCAACTATCTCCGCCGCCAGCGCCATGACGTCGCCGCCAGCGCTGAGCACGTGGAGGAACCCGGCGGCCTGCGCCGCCGCCGCCGTGCCTGCCCCGACCGCGAAGACGGGCATCCGCCGCTCCAGCGAGCGGCGGATGAAGGCGGTCACCGCATTGGCGCTGGTGAAGGCGAGCGCCCCGACGCCGTGCAGGTTGATCATCCCACCGCTCATGGCCCGGACCGTCAGCAGGGGCCAGACGACGGTCTCATAGCCCAGAGCCCGCAGCCTCTGAGAGGTCGCCTCCGAGCCGGGCGCCGAGCGGGTCACCCACACTGTCCTGGGCTCGCTCACCGGGCCGCCTCCAGCGCCTTGCCGCCTTCCGCGGCGATCTCGTGGCCGAGCCTGAGACCCAGCGCCCGCGCAGCCGCCTCGCCGCCGGCCGTGGGCGCCTCGCCCTCGCGCCGGAACCTCCGGGCGCCGTCCGGGGTCAAGGCCTCGACGGTCAACACGACGCGGGCGCCTTCAATCCGACCGTGGGCCCCGACGGCCGTGCGGCACGACCCCTCCAGGGCGGTCAAGGCGCCGCGCTCGGCGGCGACGGCCAGCAGCGTCGGCCGATGCGCCAGCGGCGCCAGCCACGCGGCGCCGACGTCCTCCTGCCTCACCTGGATCGCCAGCGCGCCCTGGCCGGGCGCCGGCGGAGCCTCCACCGGATCGATCAGTTCCCGCGCCCGCTCCGCCATCCCCAGACGGCTCAGTCCGGCCATGGCCAGGATGATCGCATCGGCCTGGCCCGCCGCCAGCTTGGCCAGCCGGGTGTCGACGTTGCCGCGCAGCGCCGCGATCACCAGATCGGGCCGTCGGTGCAGGGCCTGGGCGGCCCGGCGCAGGCTCGCGGTGCCCAGCCGCGCGCCCTTCGGCAGAGCCTCGAAACTCTCGAACCTCTCGCTGAGGAATGCATCGCGCGGATCCTCGCGCTCGGGGATCGCCCCGATCGCCAGTCCGGCGGGGCCCGCCGCCGGCATGTCCTTGAGCGAATGGACCGCGCAATCGATCCGTCCGGCGAGCAGCGCCTCCTCGATCTCCTTGGTGAAGAGGCCCTTGCCGCCGACCTCGGTCAGCAGCCGATCCTGTATCTGGTCGCCCGAGGTGGTGATGGTGACGAGGACCGCATCCCCGCCGACCCTCTCGCGCACCCAGCCCGCCTGGGTCAGCGCCAGCTTCGAGCCCCGCGTGCCGATCCGCACCTGTTGCGTCATCACCCCTCGACCGCTACCCGATGGCGCCCCAAGGGGCAACGCACATGACCCGAAGCCCTCGCCGTTCGCCGCCGCCGACCCTTTCCCCCATCCCATCGGCGGGGAGGGCGGACCGCGCGGCGGGACGGGCGGCGGCGTCGCCGCATCCCTTCGTCCGGGCGCGTGGCGCCGGGGCGCCTTCGCCAACGAGGGGAAGGAGGGGAAAGGGAGGGGAAGAGGGCGCGATAGCGGCCCTCACGGTGCTGGGGATCGAGACCAGCTGCGATGAGACCGCCGCGGCCGTCGTGCGCGTCGTCGGAGGGCGGACGCAGATCCTTTCGAACATCGTTCTTTCGCAGATCGCCGACCACGCGCCCTTCGGCGGGGTGGTGCCGGAGATCGCCGCCCGCGCCCACGTCGAGACCATAGACGCGGTGGTCGCCCGGGCCCTCGCCGAAGCCGGCGTCCCGGTCGAGACCCTAGACGCGATCGCCGCCACCGCCGGGCCGGGACTGGTCGGCGGGGTGATGGTCGGTCTCTCCTTCGCCAAGGCCATGGCCCTGGCGCTCTCCAAGCCCCTGATCGCGGTCAATCACCTGGAGGGCCACGCGCTCTCGGCGCGCCTGACCCAGGATATTCGCTATCCCTTCCTGCTGCTCCTGGTCTCGGGCGGTCATTGCCAGCTGCTCGAGGTCTTCGGCGTCGGGGCGTGCAGACGGCTGGGCTCGACGATCGACGATTCCGCCGGGGAGGCCTTCGACAAGATCGGCGGCGCCCTGAAACTCGCCTATCCCGCCGGCCCGGCCCTCGAGCGCCTGGCGCGAGGCGGCGATGTGGCCCGTTTTGTTTTGCCGCGCGCCCTCCACGGCCGGGCGGGGTGCGACTTCTCCTTCTCGGGGCTCAAGACCGCCGCGGCCCGCATCGCCGAGCGCCTCACCA
This sequence comes from Caulobacteraceae bacterium, assembly GCA_036511715.1. GTDB lineage: Bacteria > Pseudomonadota > Alphaproteobacteria > Caulobacterales > Caulobacteraceae > Acaudatibacter. The sequence continues at coordinate 317,211 of DATCBS010000006.1, read as the reverse complement.
CCAGGGCCGATCGCCGCGACTTGGCAGCGTGCGTCCAGTGGGCCATCGCCCGCCATCTCACCGATCGCACCGCCGAGGCGATGCGCGGCTACCAGCCCCTCCCCCGACGATTCGTCGTCGCCGGCGGCGTGGCCGCCAACGGCGCGGTTCGCGCCGCCCTGGAGACGCTCGCCGCCGAAAACGGCTTCGCCTTCTTCGCCCCGCCGCTCGAGTTCTGCACCGACAACGCGGCGATGATCGCGCTTGCCGGCGCCGAGCGCCTCGCCCTTGGCCTCACCGATGGCCTGGACGCCGTCGCCCGGCCGCGCTGGCCGCTGGACGAGGCCGCGGCGCTCGCCCGCCCCACCCACAAGGCCGGCCGCAAGGGGGCGAAGGCGTGAAGGTCAGGAGGCCGTGACGCGCGCCGGGATCATCGGCGGCGGGGCCTGGGGCACGGCGCTTGCCCAGGTGTGCGCCCGCGCCGGCCTGGCGGTCACCCTGTGGGCCCGCGAACCCGAAGTCGTCGACAGCATCAACGCCACCCACGCCAACGCCCTCTTTCTCACCGGGGTCGCCCTCGATCCGGGCATCCGCGCCACCGCCGAGCTCGCCGAGCTCGCGGACGCCGAGCTCGTCCTGGCGGTCGCCCCGGCCCAGCATCTGCGCGGCGCGCTGGCCGCCTTCGCGCCGCACGCCCGCCCGCGAACGCCCATCGTGCTTTGCGCGAAGGGAATCGAACAGGGTTCGCTGAAGCTGATGAGCCAGGTCCTGGCCGAAACGATCCCACGGGCCGCCCCGGCCGTCCTGGCCGGTCCCAGCTTCGCCGGCGAGGTGGCGAGCGGCCTTCCCAGCGCCGTCACCCTCGCCGCGGCCGACCCCGACCTCGGCTGGCGTCTCGCCCAGGCCCTCGCCACCCCTGCTTTCCGCCCGTATCTCTCCGACGACATGATCGGCGCGGAGACCGGCGGGGCGGTCAAGAATGTCCTGGCGATCGCCTGCGGCGTCGTCGAGGGCAAGGGACTGGGACGCAGCGCCCACGCCGCCCTCATCACCCGCGGGTTCGCCGAACTCAGCCGCCTGGCGGTGGCTCTGGGCGGCCAGGCCGACACCGTGGCCGGCCTCTGCGGCCTGGGCGATCTGGTCCTCACCTGCTCGAGTCCGAAATCGCGCAACATGAGCGTCGGCCTGGCGCTGGGGCGCGGCGAAAGTCTTCGGGAGGCCCTGGCCGGCAAGCTCACCGTCGCCGAGGGCGTCGCCTCCGCCCCGGCCGTCGTCGCGCTGGCTCGCAAGCTCGGTGTCGAGACACCGATCTGCGACGCCGTCGCCGCCATCCTCGCCGGCGATCTCGCCGTCGAGCCGGCCATAGCCTCGCTTCTGGCGAGACCGTTGCGCGCGGAGTAGTCGAGACCATGGCCCACTTCGCCCTGATCTGCATCGACAAGCCCGGCTCGCTTGGCCTGCGCCTGGCCACGCGCGCGGCGCATTTCGAATACGCCCGGGCGCACCCTGGCTTCATCCGCCTCGCGGGCCCGTTCCTCGACGAAGCTGGCGAAATGACCGGCTCGCTGATCCTCATGGAAGCCGAGGGGATCGAAGCGGTCCGCGCCTTCAACGCCGCCGACCCCTACACCCTGGCGGGCCTGTTCGAGCGGGTGGAGATCCGTCCCTGGAAGGCGACCTTCGGGACCCTGCCTTGAGCCGTGATCCCGCCGCCCCGGCGCCGGGGGTGAGGCTGTGCGCCCTGACAGACCTCCCCGACCCCGGCGCCAAGGGTTTCGTCTTCCGTTCCGGCGAGCGACTGTTCACCGCCTTCGTGGTCCGCCGCGGCCGCTCGGCGTTCGGCTATCTCGACCGCTGCCCACACGCAGGCATGCCGCTCGCTCCCTTCGGCGACCGGTATCTGACGCGCGAAGCAGACCTGATTTTCTGCGCCTCCCATGGCGCGCTCTTCCGCCTCGAAGATGGCCACTGCGTCGGCGGACCCTGCGCCGGCCGCGCCCTCACGCCCTGGCCGGTCGCCGTGCGGGACGGCGAGGTCCTTGCGGTATAAGGGGCCATGGCCAGACTGTTGCGCGCCCTCGCCTTGCTGAACGGCCGCTTTGCCGCCGCGATCGCCCGCACCCTCATCGCCCGCCCGCGCGATCACCAGGCGGTGAAACGCTTCGCCGACCACGCGGCCGCCAAGGGTTTCGAGTTCACCCAGAGGTGGACCGACGACAACATCGACTTCGCCGCGCCGCTGCTGCGCCGCTTCGCGCAAGAACGCACGCGCATCGACTATCTGGAGATCGGCGCCTACGAGGGGCGCAGCCTCGCCTTCATCGACCATCTCCTGCCGGGCAAGGTGGCCGCCACGGTCGTCGATCCGTGGTTCGACGGCGCCCTCAATTCAGAGCCGAAATACCACGCGGTCGAGCCGCGGTTCGCCCGCAACCGAGCGAAGCTCGGCTTCGACTCCCTGAAGGTCGTCAAGGGTTTCTCGACCTATGAACTGCCCAGGATGCTCCAGGCCGGGGAGGCCTTCGACCTCATCTACGTCGACGGCAGCCACACCGCCTGGGCGGTCTTGGTCGACCTCGCCTTCTGCGCCGCCATGCTCCGGGTGGGCGGCTTGATGATCCTGGACGACTACTGGCTGACAACCCAGCTCGGCGGCCCGGGAGTCAAGCCCGCCGTCGACCGCTTCCACGGCGTCTTCCGCGACTATTTCGAGATCGAGGCCGTGTACCGCCAGGTCGCGCTGCGCAAGATCGCCGAAATTCCGCGGTGACAAAGCCGGGCCGCCCCGCCTTTAGGTCAAACCTCCATCTCCGCCCGCAAGTCCGCCGGCAGGTCGAGTGCCGGGCCGGAGGCGGCGGCGGCGGCGCGCCGCGCCTCCAGGGCCGCTCGGATCTCGCCGTGCCGGCCACGGCCGATCGAATAGGGCAGGCAGACGGCGAAAGGGACGAGGTAGAGGGCCGGCAGGAGCAGGCCGTCGACGACGCCCAGGCGGATGAGGAGGCGAGGCGTCACATGCGATGCCGCCACCGCCCCCTGCGGCCAACCAACCACGTGCTCGAGGATGAGTCCGGAGATGAGGGCCCCAAGGCCGGTTGTCGCCTTGGCCGAGAAGCTCAAGGCGGCCGAAAAGAGGCCCTCCTGGCGCAGGCCTGAGGCCAGCTCCTGGGAATCCAGGGTGTCGGCGATCATCGAGACGAGCATGATGAGCAGGACGGTGGTGAGGAGGGCGCGCGCCAGTTCGTTGACGACCAGGATCGGCAGCAGGGCCGGGTCGCCGTTGGCCGGCATCACGGAAAGGAGGCGCAGGGCGACGACCCCCATGCCATCGGCGAGGAGGAGCAGGAAGCTCCCCAGCATCAGCGTCTTCTTCTCGAAGCGCGCCTGCAGCCGCCCGGCGACGGCGAAGCCGACGACCGCACCCAGAAGGGCGATCGAGAGCCAGCGCAGCTCGTGCGGGCCCAGCCCCCAGAACCAGCTCTGCAGGTAGATGTCGAGCGAGGCCTGGCTGCCGGCGATCGCCGATGAGGTGAGCAGACCCAGGAAGATGACGAGGAAGTCGCGATTGCGCAGGACCGCCGCCAATTGAGCGGCGAAGGCGGCCGGGTGGAAGCGCGGCGCCCTGCTGGCCGGCTGCAGGAGGTAGGGAATCTCGCCCCGCGTTCCCAAGGTCGCCGCCAGGATCGAGGCGAGGACGGCGATGGCGACCACCGGGGCGAAGCGGAGGTAGGCGGCCGGATCGAGCTGGCCCTTGGGGAAGGCTTGGCTGGAGCGGAAGACGAAGGTCCAGCAGGCGAATCCGAAGGCGACGCCGCCAAGCCCGCCCCAGGCGAAGCGCCAGGTGACGATGCTGGTGCGCTCGGCGTAGTCGTCGGAGAACTCAGCGAAGAGGGCCGACCACGGAAGGACGAAAAAGCTGGTCGCGAGGTGGGTCGCGACGACGGTGGCGAAGCACCACGCAAGCAGGCCGCCGGGGGCGAGCGCCGGGGCGGCGAAGGTCGCGAAGAGCCCCGCGGCCATCGGGAGGGCGGCGGCGAGCATCAGGGGATGGCGCCTTCCCAGGCGCGAGCGCAGGGTGTCGGAGAAGGCCCCGATCAAGGGATCGGCGGCGGCGTCGAGGATCAGGGCGGCGCCGATGACCAGGCCCACCTCGCCGGCCGGCAGGCCGCGCACCTGGCTGTAGTAGAGCAGCAGGAAGGTGTTGAAGGCGAAGTTCTTGAACACCTCGGGCATGGCGCCGATGCCCTGGACGACCTTCACCGTCAGAGGAACCGGCCCCTCGCGCCGGCGGGCCCGGATGTAGAACGGGGCGGCCGGGTTCAAGCGGCGGGCTCGGTCTCGAAGGCGCGCAGCTCCTCGACAAGGCTCGCGGCGGCCAGGGCCACGAGGGCGCCGCCCTTCTCGGGCGTCGCCAGACCGGGGTCGGAGCCCATGCGCCCGTCAGGGAAGCGGGCGCGAAAGTCGGCGGCTTCGCGGATCGGGCCGGTGGGGGCGATCTGCGGCGCATAGTTCGCGGCCTTGATGTGGTCGGGATAGGCCCACTGGGTGACCGCGATCTCGCTGGGCGTGGCGTGGCTGCCATGGCCGGCCGGAAACTGCTGCTGGGCGAGGCGGAACACGCCCTTGAGGTCCCACCAGTTCTTCAGGCGGCACGCGAATCCGGCGCGCCGCCCCTCGAAGCTGGCGCTGGCGTAGATCTCCGAGAACGCCGCCTCGATGCTGGCGACGTTCCCGCCGTGGCCGTTGAGGAAGAAGATCCTCGTGAACCCGTGGTGGGCCAGGGATCGGGTCCAATCGGCGATGGCGGCCATGAACGTCGAGGGCCGCAGGGCGATGGTCCCGGGGAAGTCCAGGTGATGCTGCGCCATGCCGATGTTGAAGGTCGGCGAAACGAGAATTTCGGCCGTCTTCTGCGCCTCGTGGGCGATGATCTCCGGGCACAGCCAGTCGGTGCCCAGGAGCCCCGTCGGCCCGTGCTGCTCGTTGGAGCCGATCGGGATGACTATGGCCGTGGAGCGCTCCAGATAGGCCTCGATCTCCGGCCAGGTGGAAAGATGCAGCAGCATGTGTCCTAATCCTTCCTAGCGACTTCCCGCGAACAGCGAGACCGATCCATGCGCACCAAGGGCATCAACCACCTGGCGCTCGTCTGCAAGGACATGGCGCAGACGACCAAGTTCTACACCGAGATCCTGGGCATGCCGCTCGTAAAGACCGTCATGCTCCCCGATGGCGGCCAGCACTTCTTCTTCGACTGCGGCGGCGGGGCGATGCTCGCCTTCTTCTGGTGGAAGGACGCCCCGGCCGCGGCGCCAGGCGTCGCCTCGGTGGAGCACTTTCCGACCAAACCCAAGACCGCCGTCGGATCGATGAACCACGTGGCCTTCACCGTCGAGGAGGAAGAGCTCGAAGCGGTGCTGAGGCGGCTCCAGGCTGCCGGCGTTCCGGCCGTGCCCACGGTCGTCAACCACGACGACAGCGAGATGGGCGTGGCCCGGGAAAAACATCCCGGCGTCTTCGTGCGCAGCGTCTATTTCACCGACCCCAACGGGATCATGATGGAGTTCGCCGCCACGACCCGCCCCCTCACCGCCGCCGACATCCGCCACGAACCCGCGATCGCCTAGCAATGACGGGCCCGCTGGGCGCGTTGCGGCGGCGGAGGGGAAGGGCTTAAGAGCGTCAGCGAAAGCCGAGGAGCACCGCGTGAGTGAAGGCCAGGTCTTCGCCGTTCGCCCAGAGTGGGCGAAGCGCGCCCACATGAACGCAGCCGGCTACGAAGCGGCATGCAAGCGGGTCGAGGCCGACCCCGAAGGCTTCTGGCGCGACATCGGCGAGCGGCTGAGCTGGAAGACGCCGTTCACGATCGTCAAGGACGTCTCCTTCGCCAAGGAGGATTTCCGCATCCGCTGGTTCGCCGACGGCGCGCTCAACGCCTGCGCCAACTGTCTGGACCGCCACCTGCCCGAGCGCGAGCGCGACATCGCGATCATCTGGGAGGGCGACGACCCGGGCGAATCGCGCCGGATCACCTACGGCGAGGTCCACGCCGAAGTCTGCCGGATGGCCAATGTCCTCAAGGCCCACGGCGTCGCCAGGGGCGACCGGGTGACGATCTACCTGCCGATGATCCCGCAGGCTGCCTACGCCATGCTGGCCTGCGCGCGGATCGGGGCGGTCCACTCGGTGATCTTCGGCGGCTTCTCCCCCGACTCCATCGCCGGGCGCATCGCCGATTGCGACTCGAGGATCGTGATCACCGCCGACGAGGGCCTGCGCGGCGGCAAGATCGTGCATCTGAAGCAGAATGTGGATGTCGCTCTCACCGGGTGCCCCGACGTCGCCTGCGTCCTGGTGGTCCGCCGCACCGGGGCCAAGGTCTTCATGCGTCCGGGCCGTGATTTCGCCTATGAGGAGGAGGCCGCCAAGGTCGCCGCCGACTGCCCCGCGGAGCTCATGAGCGCCGAGGATCCGCTCTTCATCCTCTACACCTCCGGCTCGACGGGAAAGCCCAAGGGCGTCCTGCACACCACCGGCGGCTATCTCGCCTGGGCCGCCTGGACCCACGAGATCATCTTCGACTATCGCCCCGGAGAGGTCTTCTGGTGCACCGCCGACGTCGGCTGGGTCACCGGCCACAGCTACATCGTCTATGGGCCGCTGGCCAACGGCGCGACCACCGTGATCTTCGAAGGCATCCCCACCCACCCGACTGTCAGCCGGTTCTGGGAGGTGATCGACAAGCACCAGGTGGAAATCTTCTACACCGCCCCCACCGCCCTGCGCGCCCTGATGCGCGAGGGTGACTCGCCGGTCACCCGCACCTCGCGCAAGTCCCTGCGCCTGCTGGGCACCGTCGGCGAGCCGATCAATCCGGAGGCCTGGCTCTGGTACCACAAGGTGGTCGGCGAGGGCCGATGTCCGATCGTCGACACCTGGTGGCAGACCGAGACCGGCGCCGCCCTCATTTCCCCCCTGCCCGGCGCGACGCCGCTCAAGCCCGGCTCGGCGACCAAGCCCCTGCCGGGGGTGAAGCTGCGGCTCGTCGACGCCGACGGCGCCATGCTCGACGGCGCGGCCACCGGAAACCTCTGCATCACCGACAGCTGGCCGGGCCAGATGCGCACCGTCTGGGGCGACCACCAGCGCTTCATCGACACCTACTTCACCACCTATCCGGGCCTGTACTTCACCGGCGACGGCTGCCGCCGCGACGAGGACGGCTACTACTGGATCACCGGCCGGGTCGACGATGTGATCAACGTCTCGGGTCATCGGCTGGGCACCGCCGAGATCGAAAGCGCGCTCGTCGCCCACCACACCGTCGCCGAAGCCGCGGTGGTCGGCTATCCGCACGAGATCAAGGGCCAGGGAATCTATGCCTTCGTCACCTTGAAGAGCGAGCACACCCCCACCGAGGAACTGCGCGGCGAGCTCGTCACATGGGTCCGCCGAGAGATCGGCGCCTTCGCCGCCCCCGACGCGATCCACTGGGCGCCCGCCCTGCCCAAGACCCGCTCGGGCAAGATCATGCGCCGCATCCTGCGCAAGATCGCCGAGGGCGACACCGCCAACCTCGGAGACACCACCACCCTGGCCGACCCCGCCGTCGTCGACGACCTCGTGACGAACCGCCAGGAGCGCGGGCGTCCCGCCCGCGATCTTCCCTGAGGAGAAACCCATGCTCTCCTGGCAAATCGGCGCGGTGAAGGTCGCCCGCATCGTCGAGATCGAGCTTCCCGTCCCCTACGACGCGCGCCGGCCCTTCCTTGCAGAAGCCACGCCACAAGCCCTCGCGGCCCACCCCTGGCTTTTCCCGGACTTCGTCGGCGAGGACGGCGCGATGCGCCTTTCCATCCACGCCCTCCTGGTCGAGGCTCCGGGCCTGCGCCTGGTGGTCGACACCTGCGTCGGCAACGACCGCCCGCGCGCGCTCCTGGGCAAGCGGGCCCTCTCCACGCCCTTCATCGCCGACCTCGAGGCCGCCGGCTGGCCGCGCGAGAGCGTCGACGCGGTCGTCTGCACCCATCTCCACGTCGATCATGTGGGCTGGAACACCATGCTTCAGGACGGCGCATGGGTCCCGACCTTCCCCAGGGCGCGCTACCTCATCGGCAGGGCTGAATACGACTACTGGAGCGCCGAGGGCGGCGAGGAACAGCAGGTGATCCTCTCCGACTCCGTCACGCCGGTGTTCGACGCCGGCCTGGTGGACCTGGTGGAGATGGACCACCGCCTCAGCGCCGAGATCCGCCTCGTCCCGACTCCGGGACACACCCCCGGCCACGTTTCGGTGGCGATCGACTCGCGGGGCGAGCGGGCGCTGATCACCGGCGATACCATGCACCACCCCTGCCAGATCGCTCATCCGGACTGGTCGCCGCACTTCGACACCGACAAGCAAGCCAGCCGGCTCACCCGCCGCAGGCTGCTGGAGGAGGCCGCCGACCAGCCGATCCTCGTCATCGGGACCCACTTCGCCACCCCCACCGCCGGCCACATCGTCCGCGACGGGGCGGCGTATCGGTTGGCGATGTAGACGGCGAGGTGGAGCGGTGGCGCGCTTCGCCTGTTTGCGCACTCGCGTCCCTTCCCTCGCCGCGCGCCGGTGCTAAACACCCGCCATGCCCCGAGCCCTCGCCCTCCCCGCTTTCCTCGCCCTCCTCCTCGCCCCGGCTCTCGCGGCGGCCCAGGCGGGCGCCCCGCGGCTGACCGCCCCGCCGATCGCCTTCCATCAGCGCATTCTCGCCAACGGTCTTCGCCTGATCACCTCGGTCGACAAGACCACTCCGAACGTCACGGTGCAGGTCTGGTATGGGGTCGGGGCGAAGAACGATCCGGCCGGCCGCTCGGGGTTCGCCCACCTCTTCGAGCACCTGATGTTCAAGGCGACCAGGGACATGCCGGCGGAGAACATGGACCGGCTCACCGAGGATGTCGGCGGGATGAACAACGCCTTCACCGCCGACGACACCACCGCCTATTACGAGGTCATTCCGGCCAACTACCTCCAGCGCCTGCTCTGGGCGGAGTCCGAGCGGATGACGACTCTGGTGGTCGACGAGGCCAATTTCAAATCCGAACGCGCGGTGGTCGAGGAGGAGCTGCGCCAGCGGGTGCTCGCCTCGCCCTACGGGCGGTTCTTCAACCTCGATATCCCGGCGGATTCCTTCGCCGTCCATCCCTACCGGCGCGCGCCCATCGGCTCGATCGCCGAGCTCGAAGCCGCCGGTCTGGACGATGTGCGCGCGTTCCACGCCACCTTCTACCGCCCCGACGACGCGGCCCTGATCGTCATCGGCAATTTCGATCAAGGCGAGCTCGACGCCTGGGTCGACAAGTATTTCGGCGCCGTAGCGAGGCCGGCGACCGCGATTCCCACGGTGACCGCCGTCGAACCGCCCAGGACGGGTGCGCGGACCTTCACCGAATATGGGCCGAACGTCCCCTTGCCGGCGGTGGCGATCACCTGGCTCGCCCCGGCGGCGCGCGACGCCGACGCGCCGGCCCTGGAGGTGCTGGACGCTCTGCTTACAACCGGGAAGTCCTCGCGGCTCTACAACCACCTTATCTACAAGAGCCAGCTCGCCGCCGAGGTCTTCTCCAGCGCCGATCTGCGCGCCCAGCCTGGTCTCTTCTACGTCGGGGCGGTGATGGCCGGCGGCAGGACGGTCGAGGATGGCGAGCGGGCGCTGCGCGCCGAGGTCGCCGATCTGCGCGACACGCCGGTGAGCGGCGGCGAACTCGACATCGCCAAGAACCAGCTGCTCGCCGCCGCCGTCCGCCGCCGCGAAACCGTCGATGGCCGGGCCAACGAACTGGGCCAGGCCCTGGTGGAGGAAGGCGATCCGGCGCGCGCCAACACCGACCTGGCCGCCCTTGGGGCGGTCACCGCAGCCGACGTTCAGCGGGTCGCGCGCAAGTACCTGGCCGACGACACCCGGGTGGTCATCCGCTATCTGGCGCAAACGGCCCGGCCCGCCGGAGCCGCCGCCGTTCCCGCTCCCCCGCCGCCGACGCCGAGCGTCCCCTACACCGGCCCGGTCGCTTCCCTGGCGCCGGAAGGTCAGCGCCAGGCTCCGCCGCCGGTCGGCGCTCCGGTCGCCGCGGTCTTTCCGGTCCCCGCCGAGACCACGCTCGCCAACGGCCTTCGGGTGATCGTCGCCAAGAGCAGCGAGCTGCCGCTCCTGGCCGCCGAGCTGACGATCCTCGGCGGCGCGCAGACCGATCCGCCGCACCTGGCCGGCGACGCCAGCCTCGCCGCAGATCTGGTCACCGAAGGGACCGCAACGCGGACCGCTCCGCAGATCGCCCGCCAGACCGAAGCCCTCGGCGCGACCCTTTCGGCCGACTCGGGTTGGGAGTCTTCGCAGGTCTCGCTGAGCGTCCTCACCAACGAGGCCGCGCCGGCCCTGGCGATCATGGCCGATGTCGCCGAGCACCCGGCCTTCGCCCCGGCCGAGCTGGAGCGCGTGCGCAAGGAGTCGCTCGACGCTCTCACCGTCGCCCTGCAGAAGCCCGGCGACATCGCCCGCTTCGTGACCTCGCCGGTGGTCTTTGCCGGGACGCCGTTCGGCCACGTCGAGGGCGGCGATCCGGCCTCCCTCGTCCGGCTGAGGCGCGAGGATCTCACCTTGCTGCACGATGCATGGTGGCGGCCCGACAATGCGATCCTGGTCATCACGGGCAACCTCGCGCCCGACCAGGGCTTCGCCCTGGCCCGCGAGGCGTTCGGCGGCTGGGCCAAGCCCGCCGGGCCACTCCCCGCCCGCCCGCCGGTGAGCCCGCACGCGCCACCCCGGGCGATTGCGGTCGATCTGCCCGGAACGGGGCAGGCGGCGGTCGTCGTCGCCGGCAGCGCGATATCCCGGGCCGACCCCAGGTACTACACCGCGGTGGTCGCCAACGCCGTTCTCGGCGGCGGCTACTCCGCGCGGCTCAACGAAGAGATTCGCGTCAAGCGCGGCCTGAGCTATGGCGCCGGCTCGCGGCTCGAGGCGCGGTCCACGACGGGGGTTTTCACCGCCCAGGCGCAGACCAAGAACGAGTCGGCGCCTCAGGTGGTCGCCCTGATGCGGGCGCAGATCGCGGGCCTGGCCGACGCGCCGGCCGCGGCGCAGGAACTGGAGGCGCGCAAATCCTCCCTGATCGGCGAGTTTGGCCGCACGCTCGCCACCGCCGACGGGCTTGGCGGGGTGCTGGGGGAACTGGCTCTGCACGGCGTCGATCCGCGCGAGATCGGGCTCTACACCGGCAAGGTCGAGGCAGTGAGCGCGGCCGACGCCCAGGCCTTCGCGCGCGAGGCCCTTCGCCCTGGAGCCATGAGCGTCGTCGTCGTCGGTGACGCCAGGGCCTTCGCCGCGCCGCTCGCGGCCGCTCTGCCGGGCCTGCAGGTGATTCCCATCGCCCGCCTCGACCTCGACAGCGCCACCCTCGAGGCGGCGGCGAAATAGCCCGCCCTCAAGGCGCGCGTTCGCACCAAAGATCGATGTCCGGCGCGCGGCCGATGTAGGCCAGGCCGGAGGCGATGGAGACGAGCTCGCCGCCGCTCTCCAGCCTCTCCTCGCCGAACCGGTTGGCGAAGAGACGGCGCACCGCCGGCACGAAGGACGAGCCGCCGGTCAGGAACACCCGGTCGATCCGCTCCGCGCCCAGCCCCGCGCGGCCCAGGGCCTCGTCGATGGCCCTCTCGATCGCCGCCAGGTCCGGGGCGATCCAGCTCTCGAACCTGCCGCGCGTGACCGTCTTTTCGATGCGGACCGCTCCGGCCTCGAACAGGAACTCGGCCTCGTCGGCGGCGGAGAGACTTTCCTTGAGGCGCGAGACCGCCTGGTAGAGCCGATAGCCGTGGTTGTCGTCGAGGATTTCCACCAGCCGCTCGATCTTCTCCGGCTGGAGCGCCGAGCGCGCCAGGCCGCGGATCTCGGTCATGTCCCGCGATGACTTGAGCAAGGCGAGCTGCTCCCAGCGGGCGAAGGCGGCGAAGTAGCGATTGGGAACGGGCAGGATGTTGTCGAACGCCTTGTAGGAGGACCCCTTGCCGAGCCACGGCGAGACCAGGTTGTCGATGATCCGGTAGTCGAAGGCGTCGCCGGCCAGGCCCACCCCGGTGTTTGCCAGGGGCGTGGAGGCGATCTTTCCGCCGGCGCGCTGGAAGCGGACTATGGAAAAGTCGCTGGTGCCGCCGCCGAAGTCGCCGACCATCACCGTGGCGTCGGCCTCCAGGCGCCGCGCGAAGAAGAACGCCGCGGCAACCGGCTCGTAGGCATAGCGGATCTCGGTGAATCCCAGGCGCGCGAAAGCAGCCTCATAGCGCTGGATGGCCAGCGCCGGATCGGGCTGGCGGCCGGCGAAGTTCACCGGCCGGCCGACGATCGCCGTGGTGGGCAGGTCGGCGAGGCCGGCGTGGGAGCGCAGGCGCAGGATGAAGGCCGAAAGCAGATCCTCGAAGCGGAACCACCGACCGAGGATCTGGGTGTGCTTGAAAAGCGGGCTGGCCGCATAACTCTTGAAAGACTGGATGAAGCGCGTCTCCAGCGGCTCTTCGAGATAGGCCTCGATCGCCCAGGGACCTGCCTCCACCACCCGAGGTTTCGCCGCGTCCTCGCCCTCGTGGAAGCTCAGGGCCGAGCGGAACGCCTCGATTTGCCGTCCCTCGAAGTCGAAGGCGACCAGATGCGCCTCGCCTTGCGGCCCGATCGCCGAGAGCACGGTGTTGGTCGTGCCAAAATCGATGCCGATCGCGCCGGTCATGGCGCCGCGCGCCTCGATTTTGCTCTCCTTCGACACCGCGCGTGTCCGATCAGGTCGGAATTTCCACCAGGGGCCGCTCGTAGGCCGCCATCTGCGCCATGGTCAGGATTTTCGAGACCGAAGCGGAGAGCGGACAGATCTGCACCGACTTGGAAAGACCGACCAGCACCGGGCCGACCACCGTCGCGGCGCCCAGGGATTGCAGCAGCTTGGTGGAGATCGAGGCCGAGTGGATCGCCGGCATGATCAGCACATTGGCGGCGCCGGCGAGGCGCATGAATGCGTAGTTCTCGCGATTCGCCGGATTGAGCGCCAGGTCTGGGGGCATTTCGCCCTCATACTCGAAGTCGACGTCCGCTCTGGCGTCGAGCAGGGCCACCGCCTCCCTCACCTTGGTCGACCTCGTCCCCATGGGGTTGCCGAAGACCGAGTAGGACATGAACGCCACGCGGGGCGCAAAGCCAAGCGTACGAACGGTTCTAGCCGTCTGACAGGCAATCTCCACCAGCTCCTGCGCTTCTGGCATCTCGGTGACGTTGGTGTCGGCGATGAACAGGGTCTGGCCCTTGGCCAGGACGATCGACATGCCCAGAATCCGCCCACCGGGCGAGGGGTCGATGACGCGCAGAATCTCTTCCAGCGCCTGATCGAAATTCCGCGTCACGCCGGTCACCAGCCCATCGGCGTAACCCAGGGCGACCATCGAGGCGGCGAAGGAGTTCCGGTCCTGGTTGATCAACCTCTGGACGTCGCGCCACAGGTAACCTTGGCGTTGCAGACGGGCATAGAGAAACTCGACGAATTCCGCGTTGTGGCTCGACAGACGGGCGTTGATCACTTCCAGGCCCGCTTCCGCCGGATCGATGCCGGCCAGGCGCATGTTCTCGGTGATGAGGTCCTCGCGCCCGACCAGCACCGACTTGCCCAGGCCCTGGGTCTGGAACGCATAGGCCGCGCGGATCACGGCCGGCTCCTCGCCTTCGGCGAAGACGATTCTCTTGACCGGCCCGGACTGGACGGCTCCGGAAATCTTCTGGAGGAAGCCGGCCGCCGGATCGAGCCGTCGGGCGAGGCTGTCGCGGTAGGCTTCCATGTCGGCGATCGGGCGCCGGGCGACTCCGGTGTCCATCGCCGCCTGCGCCACGAACGGCGGGATGTAGTGGATCAGGCGCGGATCGAATGGAGTGGGGATGATGTACTGCGGTCCGAACCTCAGTTGCATCCCGTGGTAGGCCGCCGCGACCTCGTCGGGAACATCCTCCCTGGCCAGGGCCGCCAGGGCGCGGGCGCAGGCGATCTTCATCTCCAGATTCACCCTCCGCGCGCGAACGTCCAGGGCGCCGCGAAAGATGTAGGGAAACCCCAGGACGTTGTTCACCTGGTTGGGGTAATCCGAGCGACCGGTGGCGACGATGGCGTCGGATCGCACCGCATGGACAGCCTCCGGGGTGATCTCCGGATCGGGGTTGGCCATGGCGAAGATGATCGGCTTGTTCGCCATCGATCGCACCATATCCTGGCTGACCACATCCTTCGCCGAGAGCCCCAGGAAGACGTCCGCTCCCTTCATGGCGTCGGCCAGGGTCCGGGCGTCCGTGTCCACCGCGTGGGCCGACTTCCACTGGTTCATGCCATGTTCGCGACCCCGCCAGATCACCCCGGTATTGTCGACGGCGATACAATTTTCCGGCCTCACGCCCATCGCCTTGACGAGTTCCAGCGAAGCGATCCCGGCGGCCCCGGCGCCGCAGAGCACGAGCTTGATGTCTTCGAGGCACCGGCCGGTGATGGCGCAGGCGTTGATCAGGCCCGCCGCCGAGATGATCGCGGTTCCATGCTGGTCGTCGTGGAAGACCGGTATGTCCAGGAGTTCCTGAAGTTCGGTTTCGATGCGAAAGCACTCAGGGCTCTTGATGTCCTCCAGGTTGATCCCGCCGAAGGTCACGCCGATGTTCTTGACGACGGTGATGATCTCGTCAGGATCCCGGGCCAGCACCTCGATGTCGATCGAATCCACATCCGCGAAGCGCTTGAACAGGACGCACTTGCCTTCCATCACCGGCTTGGCGGCCAAGGCGCCCAGATCGCCGAGCCCCAGGATCGCCGTTCCGTTCGAGATCACCGCGACGAGATTTCCCTTGGACGTGTAGTCGTAGGCGAGGTCGGCATCCTCGGCGATCGCCTGGACGGGCGCGGCCACGCCCGGCGAATATGCCAGCGACAGATCGCGTTGCGTCGCCATCGGCTTGGTGGGCGTGACGGCGATCTTTCCAGGCGTCGGATAGCGGTGGAAAGCCAGGGCTTCGTCGTCGGTGAAGGTGCGTTTTTCGGCTTCTATCATCGGGTTATCCGAGGGGCCGCGGCGAAGGTGCGCGCCATCGTCGAGCGACGTCTCGTTGCGAGAGGCGCGCACCCTATCTTCCGCACCGTCCCGCCACAACCGAGGCGGACGCGGGTGTCGCGCCGATTATGTCCGACGCCACATCGAAGCATGGTGTCCACCGACTGGTCGGCACGAAAGCTTGACCTGGACCGCTCCTAGGTGGTCGTGGCGGGAGTGAGAGCGGTTTTGCGGGCGAACGGGAAATGATCAAGCAACATCCTGTCCGGGTGGGCATTGCCGGCGCATCGGGGCGGATGGGTCGGCTGATAAGCGCCGCGGTCGAGGCGCAACCGCAACTTGCGCTCACGGTCGCCTTCGGCCAGCCGCGGAGCGCCGGGGCGTCCGCGGAGGGTCGGACGCTCGGAACAGCCGTCCAGGCGCTCCGACTTTGTGACGTGATCATCGATTTCTCAACCGCGCAGGCGTCGGCGGACCTCGCCCGCCGGGCGGCGGCGCGAGGCGGTCCGGCGCTGGTCATCGGCGCAACGGGATTTTCGCTGGACGGGGAAGGGGCGATCCGCGCGGCCAGCGAACGGATCGCAATCGTGAAATCCGGCAACTATTCTCTGGGCGCGACGGTCCTGGCCGCCCTGGTCGAGCAAGCTGCGAGCCGGCTCGCGGCCGGCGACTGGGACATCGACATCTTCGAAACCCATCACAGGAAGAAGCGCGATGCGCCTTCGGGTACGGCCCTGGCGCTCGCCGAAGTCGCGGCGCGTGCTCGCGGCCTGGACCTGGCTGACGTCGCGGCCAACGCCCGGCGCGGGCGGACGGCCGAAAGGCGCGCGGGCGAGATCGGCTTTTCGGTCACGCGCGCCGGCGAGATCGTTGGCGAGCACGCCGTGACGTTCACCGCCGAGGGTGAGATCCTGACCGTCTCTCACTCAGCGCGTGACAGGCGAATCTTCGCCCGCGGGGCGGTCGCGGCGGCTCTCTGGATCGCTGATCGCCCGCCCGGCCTCTATAAGATGAGGGACGTACTCGGCCTCGAAGTCTAAAGTGGCCCCATCGATCATGACCCGGTGGAGCCGAAGCCTCTCGTCCCGCGCGAGGTGTCATCGAGCGCGGAGCGTTCCACCCATTGGGCGCGGCTGACCGGGGCGACGATGAGCTGGGCGATCCGATCGCCTCGGCGGATAACGACCCGCTCCTGGCCATGATTGATGAGGATGACCTTGATCTCGCCGCGATAGTCGCAGTCGATCGTTCCAGGCGCGTTGACCTGGGTCACTCCGCTGCGTAAGGCCAGGCCCGAGCGCGGTCGTATCTGGGCTTCGAAGCCCGCTGGCACTGCGATGGCGATTCCGGTCGGAACCGCCGCTCTGGCGCCGGGGTCGAGGACCAGGGGTTCGTCGTCGCCGATAGCCGCGCGCAGGTCCATTCCCGCCGCACCGACGCTCTCATAGGCCGGCAGAGGCAGGCCGGCGCCATGAGCAAGACGCTGGACCTCGACCGGAATCAGCTGAGGGCTCCGGCTATCTTCCTGGCCAGCCGAAGGGCGATGTCGGCCTTGGAGGCCCTCGGCCAGCGTTCGGAACCCGCGGCCGTCAACACCAGAACCTCGTTGTCGTCGCCGCCGAACACCTCGCGGCCACTGACGTCGTTGGCCACGATCCAGTCACAGCCCTTGCGCTCCAACTTGCACCGCGCGCGCCCCTCGAGATCGTCGGTTTCCGCCGCGAATCCGACCACCAGTCTCGGTCGCTCTGGGCCGCTCGCGAGGCTCGCCAGAATGTCTGGATTCTCAACCAGCTTCAACGCCGGCGGCCCGGCCCGGGCCTTCTTCAGCTTGACTGCGGAGACCTCAGCCGCGCGCCAGTCGCAGACGGCGGCGACGCACACCGCCGCGTCGGCGGGAAGCCGCGAACGGCAGGCGGCGAGCATCTCCTCGGCGGTCTCCACATTCGCCCTGTCCACGCCGGCGGGGGTGGCCAGGGCGGTCGGGCCCGACACCAGGCTCACCCTCGCCCCCATGGCGGCGAGGGCCCCGGCGATGGCATAGCCCTGCTTGCCGCTCGACCGGTTGGTGAGAACGCGCACCGGATCGAGAGGTTCGGCGGTCGGACCGGCGGTGACGATCACGTGCTTTCCGAACAGTGGGCCCCCGCCGCTGTTGAGCCGCGCGATCACGGCCTCGAAGATCTGCTGTGGTTCGGCCATCCGCCCTGGCCCGAATTCTCCGCAGGCCATCGGGCCGTCATCAGGTCCGACAAAACCGACGCCGTCCTCCTTCAACCTGGCCAGATTTCTCACCGTGGCGGGGTGTCGCCACATCCGCACGTTCATCGCCGGGGCCATCAACACCGGCTTGTCGGTGGCGAGCAGGACCGTCGAGGCGAGATCGTCGCAAGCGCCATGAGCCGCCTTCGCCATGAGATCGGCGGTCGCCGGGGCCACCACCACCAGGTCCGCGGAGCGCGAAAGTTCGATGTGCCCCATCTGCGCCTCGTCGGTGAGGCCGAAGAGATCGTCGCGGACGCTCTCGCCAGCCAGGGCGGAGAGGGAAAGGGGGGTGACGAAATTCGCGCCCGCCTTGGTGAGCAGCGGGCGAACGCCGATGGCGGCCTTGCGAAGAAGACGCGTCAATTCGAGCGCCTTGTAGGCGGCGATCCCACCGCACACGATCAACAGCACTTTTCGGTCGTTCAAAAGCGCCGCTCCCCAAAAAAAGTTGCCGCACCGGCATTATCGCGAAAGACTCGGGCTGGACAAACGTTCAAGAATGTTCTTACTTTGTTCCGGTTCAAACCTCACGGCGATTATGTCTTTTGCAAACCCGAGGGAAACCGGGTAATCTGGCGGCATGGCAAAGAACAAATTCGATTGGCCGACGTTCGAGGAGTTCATCGTCCTCGACGAGAACAAGGCGCGGCTCGGGACGATCCGGATCAAGCCGAACGCGATCCTATGGGCACCCTGGAACGCCAAGGCGAACAAAAAATGGTTCGGCGTAACCCTTGAGGAGTTTTCCGCCTTCGCCGAGAAGCTCAACAAAAAGCAGGCACACTAGCCCTCTGGCGTCCAGGCTCTTTCCGAATCTTCAGAACACGGGCACAGATCGGTCATGACTCGCGCGACGCCGAAGCTCCGGTTGCTCGACCTGTTCTGCTGCGCCGGCGGGGCCGGCGTCGGCTACAGCCGGGCCGGCTTCGAAGTCGTCGGCGTCGATATCAAGCCGCAGCCGAATTACCCCTTCACGTTCATTCAGGCGGATGCGCTCGCTCTCGATCCCGCGTTCATCGCCGGGTTCGGCGCCATCCACGCTTCGCCGCCCTGTCAGTCCTATTCGGACCTCGCGAAAAGGAATGGCAACGGGGCTGCTTGGCCGCGCCTGATTGAGCCGGTCCGCGAAATGCTGATCGATTTCGGCCTCCCCTACGTGATCGAGAACGTCGACGGTGCGCCGCTTCTTGATCCGGTAGTGCTCTGTGGGACGATGTTTCCCGGCCTCCGCGTGCTCCGCCATCGGCTGTTCGAGGCGAGCTTCGAGATCGTGGCGCCCCCGCACAAGAAGCACCCCAAGGTCCACACCTTCGACCGCCGCAAATCGCACTTCGGCAAGACGGACGAATGGAGGGATTTCGTCCAGGTGACGGGTGGCGGCAATTGTTCTCTCGCATCCGCCCGCGCCGCCATGGGAATCGATTGGATGACCAAGGGCGAGATCAACGAGTCTATTCCGCCCGCTTACACCCAGCTCGTCGGGGAGCAATTGATCCGCCACCTCACGGCGACAAGAGATGAAGCTCCGGGGATCCGGCTCACGGCCTGACGATGAGTGCGCGAGATCAGCTTAGGGCTCATTTTCTCGCCAATATCGGCAAGGTGATGGACTCTTACGAGCTTAGGGAGGTGGCGGGGGAGATCACGGAATGGGCTCGTCGGGTTCGCGAACTCAGAACCGAAGAAGGTTATTTGATCCTGACGCACAACGACCGGAGCGACCTCAGACCGGGCGAATATGTCCTGCTCGATCCGGCTCCGCAGCCCGCCTTCGCGCGAGACATTTCCAAAGAGGTCCGCGCGCTCGTGTTGGATCGCAACGGCTATATGTGCCAATCATGCGGGGCTGGGGCCGGAGAGCCGCACCCCTATGATCCTACGCGGCGCGTGCGGCTTCAGATCGGCCATAGGGTCGACAAATCCCAGGGCGGTACCGACGATCCGAGCAATCTCTTCGCGCAGTGCTCAATTTGCAATGAGGGCGCGGCAAACGTGACGGCAGACCGACCATCCAAGATGAAGCTCATGACCCAGATGAGGCGGGCGACCACCACCGATCAGATCGAAGTGCTCAAATGGCTCCAGGCGAAGTTTCCCAACGCCAAGGGTGGATAGGCTCAGTCCCGAGCAGCGACGCGCGAATATGGGCGCGGTCAAGGGTCGCAATACCGGCCCAGAAAAGATCGTGCGCCGGATCGCGCACCGCCTGGGTTACAGGTTCCGCCTTCACCGTGCGGACCTCCCCGGTAAACCGGACCTGGCTTTTCCCGGGCGCCGGGCGGTGATCTTCGTCCATGGGTGCTTCTGGCACGGCCACGACTGCAAGCGGGGCGCGCGCCCGAAGGCGAACGCCGACTTCTGGGCTTCCAAGCTGACCCGGAACATCGCCCGCGATCTGGATCAATCAAGGCGGCTCAGCGAAGGCGGCTGGCGTCAGCTCGTGCTTTGGGAATGTGAACTGAAGGAAGAAGCCGCGCTGGCCGCGCGCCTCAAGGATTTTTTGGCGTAGGCTTTTCCGACTTCGGCGCCGTGGCGATCTTCCTCACCCGCGCCGCGAACGCGTCCTCGTTGTCGTCGCACTCTAGTTCGCGGGCGAGGTCGCGGAATTTGTCGACTTGGGGTTTGGGCGCGTCGGGCATGGTGGCAAGAGTACCATAGTCACGGGGCATTGGCTTGCACCGGGGCCAATCCCTCGCGCCTGGATTCCCCCTTCACGGCCTGCCATGCTGCCGTGACATGGCCGATGTCTCCATCGCCTCGCTGATTGATGACCTTCTCGCTCGCGACAAAGAGCTTGGAGGCGCCCCCGATTGGCGGGAAATCGGCGGTCATGGCGGCCACCGCCTCATTGTTCCTGTCACCCTTGCGGGCGCTAGCACAAACATGGATATGGAGATTAACGCATATCCAGACATGAAGCCAACAAGATTTCGCATCATGCTGAACCGGAGGAAATGCATCTGGCGTATAGACTATGTCGAGGAAGACGTCCACGTGAACTCATTTGATGCTCCAGATGGCATTAAGGGTATCAGGATACGCGGTCCACATTACCACGATTGGGCCGACAACAGGCGATTTTGTACACAAAATAACTTGCCAGACAAATTATCTAACGCCAGGGTGATACCGGATGGGATACGGTCGTTTAACTCGGCGTTAAGGTGGATGTGCGGCCTGGCGAATATCGCGCAGCCGCCGTCTGGCTTGATCGAGTTGCCAGCGCGGACGGGATTGATCTGATGGACACGCTCGGGCTCCGGGATGAACTCGCCAGCGTGGTCCGATTCAGTGAGGCGGAAGACGGCGTCCGCGTGACGACCCATTGCCTCTATCCCTCTAACGATCTCGTCACCCTGATCGTGCGTTGGCGCGATACCGAGTTCGTCGTGAGTGACGAGGGCCGCGCTGTTCAGGAAATCAGTGCGACCCGAATACCAATGTCTGACCGACAGATCAGGGCGCTTGTGAAGCACCAGGGGCTGAATGTGCAGGGCGGTGCGATCTACTCGC
The DNA here is from genome assembly GCA_036511715.1 of Caulobacteraceae bacterium. GTDB lineage: Bacteria > Pseudomonadota > Alphaproteobacteria > Caulobacterales > Caulobacteraceae > Acaudatibacter. The sequence continues at coordinate 296,363 of DATCBS010000006.1, read as the reverse complement.
CCCGGGTCGGCCCAGACGCCGTTGCGGCGGCCATCCTGCTTGTCGCAAACGCATCCAAGGAGGTGGCTGATTGGGGAACGGAACACTTGGGCTTCAAGATGAGACACAACTTCAAGAGAGATTTAGCCGAGCTTCTTGAAAAGCATTTTTCTGAAAATCTGAAGCACGATGAGTTTGTTGTCGGCCAGAGCAACAAGGCACATAGGTTTAATCATGTACTTCACCTAAATGGACAAAGGCTGTTACTTATAGACCCGGCCATCAACGAGTCGTCATCCATAAATTCGCGCGTGGTCGCAAATATGGATGTGCGAATGAGAGAAGACCCTGACATCCAACAGCTGATCGTGTTCGATGACGCACTCAAGTGGTCGTCGTCAGAACTCAAGCTGCTTGAGCTTGGTGCCAGGACGGTGCCGTTCTCCCGCGCCGAACCGGAGATCGCGCGGCTGGCCGTCTAACCGTCTCGAATCTTGGATGTGAGGAGGATGGTGGTGCCGCCGGTCCTAGCGGCGCGAGATCCCAGGGCCAGGGTGCACGAGGTGGGAACCAATCTGCACAGTTGCCGCCTGAGTCGCTCCAAGGCCAATAGATACAGTCCTCATTCTGTCAAGTAATACGTCCATTCGCTTAAGTTTATTGAGGATAATAACTAGGTTTATGCCGACCGTTGGCACAGAGACGCTAGCAAACGCTTGGCCAAAAACCATGGCCACGACTATAGTCCGACCAAGTACACCAGCACCATTCCAGGCTCCCACTTTTAACAGCAACACCGGAAATAGTAATACCGACGGTATTAATACTGAAATATACAGCGCATATTCCACGGCGGCCCACCGGCTGGCCCGCATGTTTGCACCCGTGTTTATGAAATCAAACTCATCCTTGATGCTTTGTTCGGGCGTCTTCTTGCCATCAGTCTGAATCTGGAAGACCGCGGTCGCCTGTTGACGCCAAATGAACGAGCATTCGCCCCTCTGGAGTTTGTTGATTTCCTCAAGCGCTCGGCGACCCCGACTCTCTAGCGCAGCGAAAATGTAAGACGTGGTTACCAAGGTACCGTAGCTAAGCACTATCATCGCATACAGTGACGCTGTTAGATCGACCGGCATGTGGCATGGCCCCCCGCTGCCTCAATATCTAATGGACAGCTATGGCGACGTGCTCGCAATCACTAACTAAGCGATTTCGCGTTGCGCCTGTTTTGTTGGGACCGCCGTATCCCACGCAGGGTCAAATAGTCCAATCAATCGTGTGGCAATTATTGGTTCATTGAAGTTAGCAAAGGCCTGAAACGTATCGAGGTCCGTTTCGATTCTGTAGGCCGACTGTCCCACGACGGCGAAATGAATTGAAACGTCCCGCTCGCTATTGATCCTAACTTCACCCCTTGGGTTATCGTTCACCGCAGCGAGAAATTTGTTTGCCTGGACATCGGCCTCTCGGTAGGAGACCATGAGATTGATGGTTACGCCAGAGTCCATTACTTGCTTGGCTTGCCGTACAAGGGGTTCGTAGAAATCGGCCCGCGCATCTCCAGTCTGAATCCTAACGGTCTTTGGTTCATCGCCAGGAATAGCTTCTGCTGCTATAAATAGGTATTTATAGAGCACAGCGGCGTGATCGATCGACGTGTTTGTGATGCGCCTGTTGATTCTATTTTTCTGGCATTTTTCGACGATGCTCTCATATTCGGTCATCTACATCCCCTATCCTGGACGCAGGCAGTCCCCAATGCCGGCAGAAAGACCGAAAGGCGATGAGCGTTCCTAGCATCGACTCAGTGAAAAAGGCGCGGCCCTAACGCACTTGAACGCGCGGGGCAATCGTAAAGTTTCGTTAATTCGGGATTAACGACACCTTGACACAAAATATGGCGTGGCATGCCGCAAATCACCCCATATTTAGTATGTCAAGTGAATTGTGCGCTTAGGACGTTGAGCCGTCAAGCGGGGTGCCGGCGTGCGTCAAGCTATTTTTTTTGGCGCCCGCACATCGCAAGGCCGCGCCTCGTCTTCATTCGTCCTTGCACCCAAAGGGAAGCTCAAGCTGATCGCGCGCGGCGGTCACCGGCCACAAGCGCCAGCGGCTCCGGTGGCGCTTGGGGTGCCAGCGAGACCGGCTGCGGTGCTTAAACGGCGAGGTGGGCGGGCCGGATGAAGGCGGCGTTGCCGACGTGCCGGACACGAGCAGGTCGATAAGTCAGGCGCTTACCGACCACACCCGCCAGCGCCCGATCGGCGCGCTTCTGATCATCCACGCCGACCGCGATCCGGTTCGTGTAGCGGAAGTCGAACTCGGCGAGGTAGCGGTGAAGGTGCTTTTTCGAGCAATGCTGATAGACGCCCTTCATTCCGCGTTTGAAGATGCTGAAGTAGCCCTCGATCGTATTGGTGTGGATCGTGGGGTCTTGCCGATCGACGTATTCATCGCGGCCATGGTTGACCGTGCCATGGGCCGCGAAATTCCAGCCGATGGAAACGTAGCGCGGGGCTTCGTCCGTGAGCAGCCGAGCTTCACGGGCGATGTTGGCGTCGATGATGGGGACGATGGTTCCCATCTTAAGATTGTCCACGACGACGCTCTTGGCGCGGCCAGTGGTGCGGTCGACTAAGGAGAGGACCTTCATCTTCTCCGTCCAGTTGCCGGTATGCGCTTCGGTGGGATCGCGGCCGATAAAGGTTTCGTCCACCTCAACGTCGCCACCGCCCGCCCCGAAGGGGGCGAGATCGCCGGAGCGCATGGCTTCGCGGATACGGTGGGCGAGGAACCAGGCGCTCTTGTAGGTGATCTCAAGCGTGCGGTGGAGCTGGTGCGCGCTGACGCCTTTCTTGGACGACGCCATGAGGTGCATCGCTTGAAGCCAGATATGCAGCGGGAGCTTCGACTCCTCGAAGATCGTGCCCATGCGGACGGTGAACTGCTTGCCGCAGTCGCCGCACTTCTTCAGCCCGAAGCGGACGCGCTTCGCCGGATTCGGCTTGATCGCGCCGATCCGGTCCATGCAACCGCAGTGGTGGCAGACCGGGCCGTCGGGCCAGAGAAGACCCTCGACCCATGCGAAGGCCTCATTTTCATCGTGGAAGCGGTCGGCTGAAAGTATGGACATGGCGTTGAATCCCTTGACGGATTCAACATATCACCTTGGCGCTAGTTTGCAAGGTATATAATCGCCAACCTCACTCTGGTAGGATGGGAGACCAAAAGATGAGAGTCGCGCTGTTGATCGGGGCCGCGAGCGCCCTCGCCATGGCACTAGCGGGGTGTGGCCAAAAGCCGTCCGCGGTGGCGCCACAGAGCCAAGCCTCCTTCGGAACAACCGGCGAGCCTTCAAGCCAGGGGGCGCCCAACGAAGCCGCCAGGGCGCCGGTCCCCCAGATCAACGGCAGACCGATGTGGGCGGCGAACCGCAAACATTCGGCCGAGGAAAACGCCCAATTCCAATTCGCGAAGAACGGCGGAGATTTCGGGGCCCGCAGCGAGACGGACTACGTGGCAAAGACGCACGCCTTTGTCGAGCGTCCTCCCAGCGGCGTCGAGACGATCGACCGGCGCAACGGCGACAAACTGATCTACGACCGCAGGGGCAACGTCTTCGCCGTGGTTTCCCGGGACGGCGCGCCGCGAACCATGTTCAGACCGCGCGACGGAGCAGCCTATTGGGCTCAGCAGAAGGATCGTGAAAACAAGCGATCGGCTGCGGCCCCTCAAGGGGGCGGCGACCAAAGCTGATCCACCGATCGGCGGCGTCTCGGTCCTAGCGAAGAAACAGGGCCGCCGAAAATGCCGCCGCGGCGACCAGCACGCCCAGGGCGAAACCAAGCCAGGGGCTTCCCCCCTCGACCGGGGTTTCGCTGGCGCGCGGGTCGGCGGCGGCAGCGGCCCCGACAAGGCGGGACATGGCGCGAAGGGCTGCGCTCGCGTCGTGGACGAAGCGCCGCAGGCTGGCCGTGGGCGACAGCTCTCGCTCGATCCATCGGCGCACGACAGGTTCGGCGGCGCTCCAGATGTCGTGGTTGGGGTCGATCCTGCGAGCGACGCCTTCCACCGTGACCATGGTTTTCTGCAGCAGAACGAGCTCGGGTCTCAGGACCATGTCGAAGATCGCCGTGACCTCAAACAGCTGGGCGAGCAGTTTGCCCATCGAAAGACCACTCGCGTTCCGGCCGAAGACCGGCTCGCCGACCGCTCGCAGAGCCTGGGCGAACGTCGCGCTGTCCTGGTCGGGAGAGACGTAGCCGGCTTGAAAGTGGACATCCGCGACCCGCCGGTAGTCTCTCTGAAGAAAGCCCCAGAGAATCTCGGCCAGATAGCGACGCTCGGCGGCGTCCAGCCGACCGATGATGCCGAAGTCTACGGCGGTGAGCTTGGCCGGGGTGTCGACGAACAGGTTGCCCTCGTGCAGGTCGGCGTGGAACACGCCGTGATCGAGCGCCTGGGTGAGGAACCCGCAGATCAGGTTCGTCGCCAGGCGCGGCCTGTCCAGCCCGGCTTGCTCGAGACTCGCGGGATCGGAAAGCGGTAGTCCCGGCGCCCACTCCAGAACGACAACGCGACGCGCCACCCCCTCCCAGACCACCTTTGGGGCGCTCATGAAGCCATCATGCTCCATGATCGAACCCAGCTCATCGGCGGCCGCGGCTTCCAGGCGCATATCGAGTTCCAGTTGCAGCGAGCGGATCACCGTGGCGGCGAAGGCGCGAGGCGCGAGGCGGCGGGATCGGGGGACAAGGGACTGAACGATCCTCGCGCCAAGGCGCAGGACGGCGGCGTCATCGGCGACCCGCCGCTCGATTTCTGGCCGCAGAATCTTCACGGCCGCTTCCCGGCCGTCACGCAGGCGCGCCCGATGGGCCTGCGCCAGAGAGGCCGCCGCCACCGGCTCCCCAAGTTCCGCGACCAGGCAGCATGGCGCCGAGCCCAGCGCACGTTCGATCTCCGCCTGCGCCAGTTCTGTGGAGAACGGCGCCAGACGGTCCTTCAGACGGGCGAGATCGGCGGCGAATTCGGCTCCAAGAATGTCGGCCCTGGTGGACAGGAACTGTCCCAACTTGATGCCTACCGGCCCAAGCCGTTCCAGAGTGCGAGCAAGCCGCTCGCCGGGTCGGCCGACCCTCGCGCCCGGCCCCGCGAAGAGGCGCAGCAATCTTGCCGCCGCCCGGGCCGCTTCGGGCAGAAGCGGATCGAGCTCCCTGGGCGCGAGTGCGTCCGCGCGCACCAAAATCCACATCGCCGCGACCAGGCGAAACAAAGCTCTCAGGGCGGCCACCGGCTCAGATCGCCCAACCCTGATGAAGGGCGCACACTCCACCGCTGAAGTTCGTGACAGAGACCCTGGAAAATCCCGCCTGTTCCATAAATTCCGCCAAGCGGGCCTGATCGGGAAAGCGCCGGATGCTTTCCACGAGATAGCGGTAAGCGTCTCGATCCTTTCCCACCGCGGCGCCGAGGAGCGGAATGAGCTTGAACGAATAGGCGTCATAGGCCTTGCGAAGAGCGAGGACCGGCGGCCTGGAAAACTCCAGGCAAACAAATCGTCCGCCGGGCCTCAGGACCCGCCGAGCTTCTCCAAGGGCGCCTGGAAGGTCCGTGACGTTGCGTAAGCCGAAGGCCATGCACACCGCGTGGACAGAGGCGTCGGCGAGCGGAAGACTCTGCGCGTCGCCGACCGCCCAAAGGACGCGGTCAGCGTGTCGGCGCGCGCGACCGGCCGCGACCATGCGGGCGTTGAAATCGATGACGACCACCCTGGCCGCCTCGCCGCCCCGCCGTCGTCGGGCCGAGCGCGCCATCCGGACCAGACGGGCGGCCATGTCCCCGGTGCCGCCGGCGCAATCGAGGATCACTTCGCCCGGCTGGGGATTGAGGCGCGCCGCCGCGGCATCCTTCCACAGCCGGTGAGCTCCGCCGCTCATGAGATCGTTCATGAGGTCGTAGCGTTTGGCCACCCTGTCGAAAACGCCGGTGACCAGGGCGGGCTTCTCGTTCGGCTCGATGTCGCGATATCCGAAGCTCGCGTCCTGACCGGTCATTCGTCGCCTCTTAGGCCCGAAGCCATGCAAGCGCCAGAGAACGCCGCCGACGCGATGGCGCGGCGCGCCGACATCGGTTAGGCACCCCTCATGCCCGAACTTCCCGAGGTCGAGACCGTGCGGCGGGGCCTCGAGCCGGCATTGGCTCGGCAGCGGCTGTCGAAGGTCGAAATTCGCCGGCCCGACCTCCGATTCGCCTTCCCGACGAACTTTGTCCGCCGGCTCACCGGGTTTCGCGTCGAGGCCGTGCGTCGACGTGGCAAGTTCCTGCTCGCCCCCCTGGATTCAGGGGAAACCCTCATCATGCACCTCGGCATGAGCGGCCGTTTCGCGATCGGAGGCTCCGCGCGGTGTCGAGATACCGGACGATCCCCGCCGCGCGCGGACCCGAAACACACCCATGTCGTGTTCGAGACCGAAGCCGGGGCGCGCGTCATATTCGTCGACGCCAGGCGCTTCGGATTCATGGAGCTCGGCGAGACCGCCTCGATCGACACTCACCCGCGGCTCGCCGGCCTGGGCCCCGAGCCGTTCGACGAAAGGTTCGCAGGGGCCTACCTTGCCGCCGAGTTCGTCAACCGCCGGGTCGGGGTCAAGGCCCTTCTGATGAACCAGGCCGTGGTGGCGGGACTTGGCAACATCTACGCTTCCGAAGCCTTGCATCGCGCTCGGATCGCCCCGGCAAGGCCCGCAAACACCATTGGGCGCGAAGGGCTTGATCAGATACCCCAGGCCGTCCGCTCGGTTCTGAAGGAGGCAATCGCATCGGGCGGGTCAACCCTTCGCGACTACGCCGCGGCAGACGGATCTCCCGGCTATTTTCAACACCGTTTCACGGTCTACGGCCGAGGTGGGCAGTCCTGTTCGAGCCCCGGTTGCGGCGGCACGATTCGGCGTAGCGTGCAGGCGGGGCGGGCCACGTTCCACTGTCCATCGTGCCAGAAATGATCCGCGGCGCCATTGTCGCGGCGCTCTTGGTCGCCTGGGCGGGTCGCGCGACCGCCAAGCCGCCGGTCTGGACGGTGACCAGCAACGTCGCAACGGTGGTCCTGTTCGGCTCGGTTCATCTGCTCCCTCCGGGCCTCGATTGGCGGCCCGCGGCCCTGAACCTGGCCATCTCGAAGGCCGACGTCATCTATTTCGAGCTTCCGATCGACGAGGCGACCGACGCGGAGGCGAGCCGCCTGGCGATGGTCCGGGGAAGGCTTCCGGCCACCGACAGCTTGTCCGCTCACCTTCCGCCAGGCGAGGAGGCTCGACTTCACCAAGTCGCGACGATTCTGGGAGCGCGGCTCGAAAGCATCGAGACGATGCGCCCGTGGCTCGCCGAGATGACCCTCTCGGTTCTGGCGGACGTGCGGCAGGGGGCGGAAGCCGCGCAAGGCGTCGAACGGCAAGTGCAAAATCTTGCCCCGACAAGCGCTGTTCGAAAAGCCTTCGAGTCCGCGAGCGAGCAGATCGACACTCTCGCCGGCGCGCCGGAGGCGGACCAGATCGCCTCGCTCGACGAAACTCTCGGGGAGATCCTGGAACATCCCGACACCTATCGTCGGGTGATCGCGGAGTGGCTGGAGGGCGATCTTCGCGCCCTGGGGACCGATGCCCTGGCCCCGCTCGAAAAGGCGTCGCCAGGCGCCTATCGCCGTTTGATCACCGATCGCAATCGCCGGTGGACCGTCGTCATACGGCGATTGCTCGCCCACCCGGGCGCGACGCTCATCGTCGTGGGGATGGGTCACTTGATCGGCCCCGGCGGTGTTCCCGCCCTGCTTCGGGCCGAAGGTTTTCACGTCTCGGGACCATGACCTTGGCTTCCGATCGCCGCTCGCGGCTCGATTGATCTCGCCTGGGCGTTGCCTTGCGCAGCCGCCGCGCGCGTTGACCCCCTGGCGGGCGTCGCATATATCCGCCGCTCCCCCGTTTCACGGCGCCCCGGCTTCGGAGCGTCCACGCCCGCCCTGAGGTCTTTCAACCATGGCCAACAATCCCGGCGCCAGGAAGTCGATCCGCAAGATCGCCCACCGCACGGAAGTCAACAGGTCGCGACGCTCGCGGGTTCGGACCTATCTTAGGAAGTTCGAAGAGGCGCTCGCCGCGGGCGATGCCGCCGTCGCGAAGGCGGCATTCACTGAAGCCCAGTCGGAACTCATGCGCGCAGTGGGAAAGGGCGTATTGCACCGCAATACCGGATCGAGGAAAGTCTCGCGCCTGCACGCCCAATTGAAGAAGCTCGCCGCCGCCTGATTTTCTCATTTGGTCGGCGCTAAGTAGTCGGAATATACCGCCTTTTTCCTACAATTTCGTCACTCGTGAAGCCTCTCGGCGCGCATTGGGTGCGCCGCGTGCGACCTATTTACTCAGGTCAAATGAGCTTCTGGCGGGAATTCCTTTGCGGTCCGGGGGCGCCGCCTTGTCAACCGAATTATCGCCTCTCGAGCACCATAATCAGCGTTGACGGGGAGGGGTGCGCGACTAGTCTCGGCGGCCTCGACGCTTTCGATCTTGTACGGACGAAAACGAACCGGCGGGACGCCTTGTCTTCGTCGAACGAGCCTTTGTGTCTGTTGTTTTTCGTTCGAGCGGCGCTGATCTGCTTAGGGGCCGTTCGCCTTCTGATCACGGGAAGAGACGTCGAAAATGGGGCAATCGACAGATGGAGCGCCCGCGGTGGCGCCGACACCGGTGGGGATGGTGTGGACCAAGGCGAGCTACGTGCTGAAATCCGAACTTGGAGAGGATACCTTTGGGTCGTGGCTCTCGCAGGCGGCCTTGAGAGCAGAGAGCGGCGGAGGCTTGTGCCTCGTTACTCCCACCGGAATCGCTCGTGACTGGATCCGCCGCCACGCCTGGCGTCGCATCGGCGAACTCTGGGCCGCGAACGACCCGGAGGGCCGCTCGCTCAGTCTGAAGTCCAAGGTGGAATTCGAGGCAAATGGCGGCGAAGTTGCGGGGCCGAGACTTCCGGTCGCGCCTTGCGTCGCGTCTACACCCGCCAATGTGTCTGGCGCGCGGCCAGCCACCGGCTGCGCCCTTCAGGAACGTTTCACCTTCGACACTTTTGTCGTGGGGCCAACCAACGAGTTCGCCAGCGCCGTCGCGCGGCGTGTGGCGTCTTGGGCGGACGGGCACTTCAATCCTGTGGTCTTCCACGGCCCATACGGATTTGGCAAGACGCATCTGCTGAACGCCTTGGCCTGGGACGCCATGAAGGCCGCGCCCCATCGCCGAGTCGTGTATCTCACCGCCGAACGCTTTCTCTCGAGTTTTATCCGTGCGCTCATGGAGAGGCAGGCGGCGGCGTTCAAGGAGGAATTGCGTTCCGCGGACTTGCTCCTCATCGACGATGTCCATTTCATCGGCGGCAAGCAGTCATCCCAGGAAGAACTCTTCCACACCCTCGCAGCCTTGATGGAGGACGGCCGGCGGGTCGTCTTTTCGGCCGACCGTCCGCCCTCCGCCCTGAACGAACTCGACGCGCGCCTGCGCTCCCATCTCTCATCGGGCCTGGTTTGCGGAATAGAGCCCGCCGATCGGTCCTTGAGGCTGGGAATCCTGGAGCGCAGGCTTCGCGTGCTGTGCCGACAGCAGGGCTTCGAGGGGGCGTTGCGATCGGAGGTGGCGCATTTTCTTGCGGACCGTTTCACCGACAGCGTCCGAGAGCTCGAGGGGGCGCTCAACACCCTCATCGTGCGCGCCGGACCAGGGCTTGCCGGCCTGACGCTGGAGGAGGTCCAATGTCTTCTGCGTCCGCACCTTCGTGGCGGAGAGCGGCGGATCACGGTCGACGAGATTCAGAGGGCGACCGCCGAGCATTTCGGTTTGAAGAGGGAGGATCTGGTTTCGGAATGTCGAACGCGCGCGATCGCTCGTCCCAGGCAGGCGGCGATGTGGTTGGCCAAGCACCTCACGACCCGCTCGCTGCCGGACATCGGCAGACGCTTCGGCGGTCGCGATCACACCACGGTTCTGCACGCCGTCCGCCGGATCGAGGAACTACGCAACGCCGATCCCCAGCTCGCACGCGATCTCGAGACTCTCGACCGAAAGCTGCGGGGCTGAACCAGCGACCGTCGGCCTATCCCGGCTTGTAAGGTTTGGGGCCCACTCCGTTTCTCGCGAAGAATTCGAGCATTCGCCGCCAACCGTCCATCGCGTCGACGAGGTTGTAACTGGAACGGTAGTCGGCATGGAACCCATGGCCGGCGTCCGGATAGACAACGATCTCGCTCCCGACCCTATGGGCTGTTGCCAATGCGGCCCGCATGGCGGGGATCGACGCTGAGAGCGGGTCCCTGCCGCCATAGAGGCCCAAGACCGGAGTCCGCAGCCGGGCGACGCCGTCGACTGGCCAAAGCCTATTGGCATCCGCGGCCGGGCCAGGCGGGGGGACCATGCGTCCATACCACGCCACCCCGGCCCTGAAGGCGGGGAACGCCTCGCAGGCCAGCCAGGTGGTCCCGCCGCCCCAGCAGAAGCCGGTGATCGCCAAGCGATTGCGATCGACAAATGGCTGTTTCCTGAGAAAGTCGAGGGTCGCGCCGATGTCTCCCAAGACCTGCTGATCGGAGGCTTGGGCGACGATCTTGATCACCGCGGCAAGATCGGTCAGCGGCGCCGGGTCGCCAACCCGGACGAAGAATGCTGGCGCTATGGCGACATATCCGAGCTTGGCGAGGCGGCGGCAGACATCCCTGATATATTCGTGGAGGCCGAACACTTCCGAAGCGACGACAACCGTTGGGAAACGCCCGCGGGCATCGGGCCGGGCGAGGTACGCCGGCAGGGCGACTTCCGCCGAGGCGATGGCGACGGTCTGGACAAGGAGCCCCGCTTCGTCGGTGTGAATGGGTTCAGCAGCCGCCGAAAGGGCGGCCGCTGCGTAACCCGTAAAGAAGGCGGCCGCGATCCCACGGCGAGTAAGCGCAAAATCTGTCGCGGGCGCCCCTTCGGGGCGGGTCAGGGTCAACATTGCAGGCCTCCGTGCGGTGAATCCTCGCTCTCGCCGGTAAACTCAGCAATCCGCGGCGAGGCCCGACGAAGGGTGAGGTTCAGCCGGCCTCCCCCAGGTATCAGGTCGGACGATAGCGCATGGATGCGATCTATACCGTGGAAGGCCAGTCTCGCCTTGCCGGCAAGCACGCACACATCGCCCGAGGCGAGCGGCAAGGAACAAGTGGGATCGGCTCTTGCACATCCGCCGATGCGGAACGAAGCGGTGTCGCCGAGCGAGACCGACAGAACCGGGATCGAGAAGTCGGCTTCGTCGCGATCCTGATGCAAACCCATCCGCGCGCCGGCCCGATAGAGATTGACCAGACATGCGTCCGGCGGCGTCGCCGCATCCGCCAGCTGCGCCCAGAGCGCCAACAGAATGCCGGGTATCGGCGGCCACGGCGCGCCTGTGAGCGGGTGGTTGGGCTGATAGCCATAGCCCGTCGACCGCGGGACCCAGCCCAGCTGGCCCAGATTGGTCATCTCGACACTCATCGGTTTTCCCCACGGTGTAAACGGGCGATAGAACGGCGCGTTCGCCGCACATGCATTCACCTCACCAACCAGGGCGCGCTGGCCTTTCTCGTCGAGAAAGCCGCGGAAAACGCGGAAACCTTCAGAGATCATGATTTGCGCTCGCCTAACCCAGGGAAGCGCGCCGCCGCTCCGCGTCGCCCTTGCGAGAACGTCGCCAACGCCCATATCGAAGCTCGGAGCGGCGCTTCATCCCCGAGGACCCGCTCGATAGGGTTTCGGCGCTGTCGACCATCACGATAGCGCCGGGCCCTAGGACCCGTTCGGACCGGAGACGATCGCAACGCCGGGCCGGTGGCTAGCTGTAACGCCATCTTGCGATCGTCCGACAAAGGGAAGCGAAAGTAAGAGATCCATGAGCAAGATAATCGGAATCGACCTTGGAACTACCAACTCCTGCGTCGCAATTATGGATGGCAAGGCGCCCAAGGTGATCGAGAACGCCGAGGGCGTACGCACGACGCCATCGGTAGTGGCCATCATCGACGACGGTGAGCGCCTTGTCGGCCAGCCCGCCAAGCGCCAGGCCGTCACCAACCCGGAAAACACCCTTTTCGCCATCAAGCGCCTGATAGGCCGCAACTTCGCCGATCCAATGGTGGAGAAGGACAAGGGCATGGTCCCCTACCAGATTGTCAAAGGGCCGACCGGCGACGCCTGGGTGCGCGCCCACGGCAAGGACTATTCGCCCCAGCAGATCTCGGCCTTCATCCTGCAGAAGATGAAGGAGGCCGCCGAAACCCACCTTGGCGAAAAGGTGGAAAAGGCGGTCATCACGGTTCCGGCCTACTTCAACGACGCCCAGCGCCAAGCAACCAAGGATGCCGGAAAGATCGCCGGCCTCGAGGTTCTGAGGATCATCAACGAACCCACGGCGGCGGCTCTGGCCTACGGGCTGGAAAAAAACGAAGGCAAGAAAATCGCGGTCTACGACCTGGGCGGCGGCACCTTCGATGTCTCGATCCTGGAGATCGGCGATGGCGTCTTCGAAGTGAAGGCGACCAACGGCGACACGTTCCTGGGCGGGGAGGACTTCGATCTGCGAATCGTCGACTACCTCGCCGACGAATTCAAGAAGGAGCAGAGCGTCGATCTGCGGAAGGACAAGCTCGCCCTTCAGCGCCTCAAGGAAGAGGCGGAGAAAGCCAAGAAGGAACTCTCCTCGACCGCGCAATACGAAGTGAACCTGCCCTTCATCTCGATGAACGCCTCGGGACCGCTGCATCTCAACATCAAGCTCTCCCGGGCGAAGCTCGAGGCTCTGGTCGAAGATCTGATCACCAAGACCGTCGGGCCGTGTGAACGGGCGCTCAAGGACGCCGGCCTGAAGAAGACCGACATCGACGAAGTGATCCTGGTGGGCGGGATGACCCGCATGCCCAAGGTGGTCGAGACGGTGAAGGAGTTCTTCGGCCGCGAACCGCACAAGGGCGTCAACCCCGATGAAGTCGTGGCCCTGGGCGCCGCCATCCAGGCCGGCGTGCTCCAAGGCGACGTCAAGGACGTGCTCCTTCTGGACGTCACGCCTCTCACTCTCGGGATCGAGACGCTCGGGGGGGTGTTCACCTCGCTCATAGAGCGCAACACCACCATTCCGACCAAGAAGAGCCAGGTGTTCTCAACCGCCGACGACAACCAGAACGCAGTGACGATTCGGGTCTTTCAGGGTGAAAGGCCGATGGCCGGCGACAACAAGCTGCTGGGCCAGTTCGATCTGGTCGGAATCCCCCCCGCCCCACGTGGGGTGCCCCAGGTCGAGGTGACTTTCGACATCGACGCAAATGGAATCGTCAACGTTTCGGCGCGCGACAAGGCCACCGCCAAGGAACAGTCGATTCGCATTCAAGCCAATGGCGGCCTTTCTGACGCCGACATTGAGACGATGGTCAAGGAAGCCGAGTCCAATGCGGCGGAGGATAAGAAGCGCAAAGAACTGGTGGAGGCCAAGAATCACGCAGACTCGCTGATTCACACTACCGAGAAGGCCATGGCCGAACATGCGGACAAGCTCGGAGCGCCCGAGAAGGCGGCAATCGAGACCGCGATCAGTGAGTTGAAATCGGAACTCGAGGCTGGCGACGCCGAAGCGATCCAGGGGAAGACCCAAAGCCTGATGCAGGCCTCGATGAAGCTCGGCGAAGCCATGTATCAAGCGCAACAGACGGCGGGTGAATCCGAGGCCTCGACCGGCTCCGCCGCTGCGGACGACGGCGTGGTGGACGCAGAATTCGAGGAAGTGGGGGACGACAAGAAGTCCGCGTGACGCTTTGACCCAGGAGGCGGCCCCTCGGAATCGACGTAAGTCTGTTCCTTGGGGGCGTCGCCGCCTCCGAATTGGGCCAAGGTCCACCGCTCGCCCTTGCGACAGGTCGCGGTCCGTCCCACTTCAGCTTGACCGCACTTAAGGGATCCGCCGTAACCTCGAAGATGGGCGACTATTACGAAATCCTCGGTGTCCCGCGCGGTTGCGACGACGGGCGCCTCAAAGCCGCCTTCCGGGCCTTGGCGATGGAACACCATCCCGATCGAAACGGCGGCTGCGAGGAAGCCACGGGTCGCTTCAAGCAAATCAACGAGGCGTATTCGGTACTTTCCGATCCGAGAAAACGCGCGGCCTATGACCGGTTCGGCCACGCGGGCCTCCAGGGCATGAATGGCGCGTCAGGCGCCGGCTTCGCCGACGTGCACGACATCTTCAACGACGTGTTCGGAGACGTATTCGGAGATATGTTCGGCCGCGGCCAAAGGCCGAACGGTCCGGCCCGAGGCCAGGATCTCAGGTACGACCTCGAGATCATGCTCGAACAAGCCTACGCCGGCGCGGAAGTCGAGGTTCGAGGGCCGGTCGCGGTGGATTGCGACACCTGCGACGGATCGGGAGCTCGACCGGGATCCAGCCCCACGACTTGCGGCTCGTGTGGCGGGGGGGGGCGGGTTCGCCGCAGTCAGGGCTTCTTTTCGGTCGAAAGCGCCTGCCCAAGGTGCGGCGGAGCCGGCCGCCTCATCCTGGATCCGTGCGGCGGTTGTGGCGGCCACGGAAAGGTGCGGCGCGAACGCACGCTCCAGGTGCGCATTCCCGCCGGCGTCGATGACGGCGCCAGGATTCGCTTGGCAGGAGAGGGAGATGCCGGAGCCAGGGGCGGCCCGCGGGGCGACCTCTATATATTTCTTTCTGTGAGGCCTCACGATCTGTTCGAGCGAGACGGGCTGGATCTCCTGTGCTCGGTGCCTGTGCCGATGGCGACCGCGGCGCTCGGCGGGGAGATCGAAGCCCCCTGCCTGCTCGGCGGGGAGAATTGTGACGGCGAGTGCAAGATCAGGGTCAAGGTTCCCGAGGGCGCGCAGAGTGGCCGCACAGTTCGTTTGCGCGGCCGAGGGATGCCTTCACTTCGCTCCCGAGAAAGAGGAGATCTCGTGGTCGAGCTGTTTATCGAGACACCGACCAAGCTCACCGCCGAGCAGAAGGCTCTGTTGCGCGACTTCGCCGGACTTTGCGGCGAGCAACAGAACCCCAGGTCGGCGAGCTTCTTCCAAAAGGCGAGGACCTTCTGGGACGGCATAACCGGCGTTGAAGAGCGGCCCGGAGGGCCTCCCGGTCACTAATCCAGGAGAATTGAGATATCCGCCCAGCGGCAGCGGGTTTCAAGCAGGGCGCCCCCCCAACCGCGGACCGCCCTTTGATCCACGACTCTACCGCCGAGCTTTCGATAGAATTCGAACGCTCGGACGTTACCGTTCAACACCCACAGTTCCAACGACGCCGCGCCCCGTGCGGCCAACACCCTCGCAGTGGAAGTCAGGAGGCCTCTTCCAAGCCCACGACCCTGAGCTGGCCGTGTCAAATAGAGCGTAAAGACTTCGGCTGACGCACCGCCCGATCCTTTGATCGCGCCCGAGCAGTAACCAACCACGCCGCCACGTCCCTCCGCGACCATCGCAACCTCCTCCTGCCGCGGCCGCGTCAACTGGCGCCTCCATCGCGCCGCGTGCAACGCAACGCTCATCCCTTCGAGATAGGCCTTCGGCAAAAGTCCGGAATAGGTTTCCCGCCAAGCCGTGACGTGGACCCTCGCCAAAGGCAAAGCGTCCGCCGGGCCGGCGGGAAGGATTACGGCGTCAGCTAGCCGCTGCATGGTATGAGCACCTTGGCGGGCCGCTTCCAGACGTCAAGGGCTGACGAAAAGGCGCCACGGCTATAGCCTTGGGCAATGAATCTCCGTCTCGCTCCGAGTCGCCGGGAAACGTCTTCCGAAGCTGCGGCCTCCCCAGTCATGGCCCAGTATTTCGCGGCCAAGGCCCGACAGCCGCATGCCTTGGTTCTCTTTCGAATGGGAGACTTCTACGAGCTTTTCTTCGAGGACGCCCGCGCGGCGGCTGCGGCGCTCGGGATCGCCCTGACCCACCGTGGCGTGCACGATGGCGAGCCGATTCCCATGGCTGGCGTACCCGTGCACGCCGCCGACACCTATGTCGCGAAACTGATCCGCGCCGGCTTCAAGGTGGCCGTTTGCGAACAGATGGAGACACCCGCCGAGGCGCGAAAACGCGGCTACAAAGCGATCGTGCGCCGCGAAGTGGTTCGGGTCGTCACCCCGGGCACCCTCACTGAGGAGACGCTGCTCGAGGCGAAGGGGGCCAATCGACTGGCCGCGCTCGCTATCCACGCCGGCCGCGGAGCGGTCGCGAGCGTGGAACTCTCCACCGGCGAGGTTGACTGCCTTGAGGTTGGCCCGGGAGATTTGGCAGCCGCGCTGACGTCTCTTCAGCCATCTGAAATATTGGCCACCGACCGCATGCTGGCCGACCCGGGAATCGCGGTGGCGCTTGCCGGAATCGGCGTGCCGATCGAAGTCCTTCCCGCGCCGCTGGCGGAGCCGTCGGTTGCCGAGGCGCGTCTCAAGCGCCTCTTTGGCGTTGAGGCCTTAGACTCATTTGGCGCTTTCACGGGGGCGGAGGTCGCTGCCCTCGGGCTTCTTGCGGCTCACCTCGAAAACACCCAGGCCGGACGCCTTCCGGCCCTACGCCCACCCCGGCGTGCCGGGGAAGCCGAAATCATGAGCATTGATCCGGCCACTCGCGCGAACCTCGAGATCGAGCGCACCCTCTCTGGAACCCGCGAAGGTGCGCTGCTCTCGGCAATCGATCGCACCGTGACCGCATCGGGCGCCCGGCTCCTGGCTTCGCGCTTGATGCGGCCACTCACCTCGCCTGCGTCGATCAATGCCCGGCTCGACAGCATCGAATGGCTCATCGAACGAGGCGGGCTGCGCGAGAAGATCCGGACGACCCTCAAGACGGGGGGCGACATGGCCAGATCTCTCTCGCGCCTGGCGCTCGCTCGGGGTGGGCCGCGCGACCTGAAGTGCGTCAGAGACGGGCTGGTCGCTGGCGCGGCCATCGGCGCCATGATCGAAAATTTCGCGCAGGCGCTCAGCCCGGCTCCTTTGGAGATCGCCCAGGCGGCGAGCGCGCTTACCCCGTCCCGCCATGCGCCTCTTGCGGAATTCCTGAACACGTTGATTGCGGGCCTGGTCCCTGTCTGCCCGGCGCTGCCGCGGGATGGAGGCTATGTTTCAGCGGGCTTTCGCACCGATCTGGATGAGGCCCGCGGCCTGCGCGACGACAGCCGCCGAGTCGTTGCAACTCTCCAGGGCGAACTCGCCTCTCGGACCGGCGTGGCCCTGAAAATCCGCCACAACGCCGTGCTCGGCTATTTCGTGGAAACGAGCGTGCGCCAAGCGGAACCTCTCTTGCGAGATCCCCTGCGTGGCAATCTCATCCACCGTCAGACGCTCGCCAATCAAGTGCGTTTCACCACCCCGGAGTTGGCCGAACTCGACGCGAAGATCGCTCAGGCAGGGGAGCAGGCCCTGGCGATCGAACTATCGGTGTTCGAAGCCTGGCGCGAAGAAGCAACCAGCTTGGCTGCGCAGATCCATGCCGCCGCCGACTCTCTGGCGACGCTCGATGTAGCCGCCGCGCTTGCCGAGTGGGCGCAGGAGGCCGGAGCGGTGCGGCCGATCCTCGACCGGTCCTTGGCGTTCGACGCGCGAGGCGCTCGTCACGCGGTGGTGGAGGCCTCGGCGCGCCGACAGGGCAAGGCGTTCACGGCCAATGATTGCGCTTTGGACGGAACCGGCGAAGCCGCCGCCCGCCTCACCCTGGTGACAGGGCCCAACATGGCTGGGAAGTCCACCTTCCTGCGTCAGAACGCCCTGTTGTGCGTCCTCGCGCAGGCTGGCTGTTACGTTCCCGCCAAGAGCCTGACCCTTGGGGTTGTCGATCGGCTCTTCAGCCGTGTCGGGGCAGCCGACGACCTGGCCCGGGGCAGATCCACCTTCATGGCCGAGATGGTGGAGACGGCCGCCATTCTCACCCAAGCGACGGTCCGCTCTTTTGTCATCCTCGACGAGATCGGCCGAGGCACGGCCACCTACGATGGACTGGCCATCGCCTGGGCATGCGTTGAAACATTGCACGAGCGCAACCGTTGTCGCACCCTCTTCGCGACCCACTTCCATGAACTCGCCGCTCTCGAGCAGCGTCTTGCCCATGTCTCGAACCTGTCACTCAAGGCAAAGGAGTGGAATGGCGAACTGGTGTTCCTTCATGAGGCGGCGCCGGGCGCCGCTGATCGTTCCTATGGACTGCAAGTGGCCAAACTCGCCGGAGTGCCGGCCGCGGTCGTCGCTCGGGCGCACGAAGTTCTCGAAAGGCTCGAGCGCCGGTCTGATGCCCATAGTGGATTGCAGGAACTCCCTCTGTTCGCCTCCTTCACTTCAGGACCCGCTCCGCCGCCCGCTCCCACGCCCGTCGAGTCTGCGATCTCGGCATTGGATCCCGACAGCATGAGCCCCCGCGAAGCCATGGAGACCCTCTACAAATTGAGGGCGCTGCTCGGGGAAGCTTGAGCCCTGCCCAGCGACGCGACCGGAGATGGGAATGCAACGGCGACCGGTCGCGCAGGCGGTCGTCGGATTTTTTGCACGGCGACCGCTATAAGACCCCATGCCGCCCCGCCTTCGTCCTACTCGCGTGGAACACGTAGTTGACGGCCACCGGCTGCGCGCACTGCTGTCGACCGCGGCTCTGGACGCCGTAGGCGATGAGGTCGAACAGCGACGGCGCGCCATCGATATCCTGAAGGCGGCGCTCTTCCGCGGCCGGATGATCGCCAAGGAACGGCTCGAGAATGGCGCCGGCGGGGTCGAGACCGCGCGGTTGCTCAGTGCAGTGACCGACGAGGTGATCACGGCGCTGTACGACTTCACGACCGTCCACGTGTTCCGCGCCCGCAACCCCACCGAGGGTGAGCGGCTCGCGGTCATTGCCGTGGGCGGCTACGGAAGAGGCGAACTGGCGCCGTTCTCCGATGTCGATCTGTTGTTCCTGCGCCCGTACAAGCTCACCGCACATGGCGAAAGCGTGATAGAATTCATGCTCTATGCCTTGTGGGACCTCGGTTTCAAGGTTGGCCACGCCTCCCGGACGGTTTCCGAATGTGTTCGGCTGTCGCGTGAGGACATCACGATTCGGACCGCCATTCTGGAGGCGAGGCTCCTGATCGGCGATCTCGCCCTGGCCGACACCTTGAAGCGACGGTTCCGCGACGAGGTCGTGAAGGGGACGGGCGCCACATTCGTCGCCGCAAAACTCAGGGAGCGGGATGAGCGTCACGCGCGGGCGGGGGCGAGCCGTTTTCTCGTTGAACCCAATGTGAAAGAGGGCAAGGGAGGACTTCGAGACCTCCACACTCTGTTTTGGATCGGGCGCTACCTCCATCCCGCCGACAGCGCTGAGGCTGTCATGGGGCTCGACATGTTCCAGCGGCGGGAGGTCAGGGCCTTCATCGGCGCCTTCGACTTCCTCGAGGCGGTGCGGGCTCATCTCCACTTCGCCACGGGCCGCCCCGAAGAACGCCTGACGTTCGATGTCCAGCCAGAGATCGCGAGGCGGATGGGATACAATGATCGGCCGCGCAAGGGAGGAGACAACACCCCGGCCGTGGAGCGCTTCATGCGCCGGTATTTCCTGGTCGCAAAGGAGGTCGGCGCTCTGACGCGTGTCTTCGCGGCAAAGCTCGAAGCGGATCACATGAAGTCGGCGCCGAGGGGACTGTCGCGCTTTCTGGCCAGGCGGACCGCACATAGTCCCCTCGTGGAGAAGGATTTTCGTCTTGAGGGGGGACGCTTGACGGTCGCGGGTCCGACGACCTTCGCGCGCGATCCTGTCAACCTGCTCAGGCTATTCAAGATTGCCGACACAAGAGACCTCGACCTCCATCCAGACGGATTTGCGTCCGCGACTCGCAGTCTTGGTCTCATAACGTCGAAGGTGAGACGCGATCCGGCTGCGGCGACAATATTTCTGGACATTTTGGCAAGGGGGAAAAATACCCGCAGGAGCCTGGAACTCATGAATGAAGCGGGCGTCTTGGGTCGCTTCCTTCCCGAGTTCGGAGGGATCGTCGCTCAGATGCAGTTCAACATGTACCACTCCTATACCGTCGACGAGCACACCCTTCGCGCCATCGGAGTAATCGCCGACATTGCCGCCGGGCGCCTTGCTCACGATCATCCGCTCTCGACGCAAATCATGCCTCTGATCGAGGATACTGAGGCGCTGTTCCTCGCGATGCTTCTGCACGATACCGGCAAGGGAGGCGAAGGAGGTCAGGAAGTTGCCGGCGCCAGAGCGGCCCGCCAAGCCTGTGAGCGCCTGGGATTGAACGATCGGCGCACTGATCTGGTCGCTTGGCTCGTGGAACACCACCTGATGCTGAGCGACTATGCGCAAAAGCGCGATCTCGGCGATCCTTCGACGGTCGCGACCTTCGCCAATGTCGTGGAGACCGCCGAGCGCCTGCGCCTGCTTCTGGTCCTCACCGTCGCCGATATTCGCGCCGTCGGGCCCGGAGTTTGGAACGGATGGAAGGGGCAGCTTCTGCGGGAACTTTTCACGGCCACCGAGGTGTTCTTGAGCGGCGGCCGCCCGTCAGACGCGGCCGCGCTCGCGCGCCGACGGCATGAAGCCATCGCGTACGAAACCCGCACCGCGCTCGTTTCGGCCGATCCGTCCGCCACGTCTTGGGCGAGCGCCATGGAGGACGCCTATTTCGCCACGTTCCCGGCTGCCGAACAGGCTGCGCATCGCAACCTCTGGATCCGCGCAAGATCAGGATCCGGCGCCGCCGCGGAATGCAAGATCAGGCCCGATCGAAACGCGGCCGAGCTTGTCATCGCCGCCAAGGATCGGCAGGCGCTGTTCGCGGATCTCGCCCTCACCGTTTCAGCCTTCGGCGGCAATGTCGTGGGGGCGCGGATCTTCACGTCAACCGCTGGCCAGGCGCTCGATGTGTTCTACGTCCACGATCGCGCGGGCAGGCCCCTCGGCGAGCAGAACCCCCGCCTTCTGGGTCGGCTTTCGGAAGCGCTCGAACGGGCGGCGCTCGGGGAACCTGCGAAGTGGGAGGACCGGCAACCGGCGGACTTCGGGCGCGCCGCCGCCTTTTCCATTTCCCCCCTCGTGGCAATCGACAACGACGCCTCGCAAGTTTCCACGATCATCGAAACCTCCGGTCGTGATCGACCCGGTCTTCTGCAGGCTCTCGCACGGACTCTTTCGGCGGCGGGTCTTTCGGTGCAATCGGCCCATATCGACAGCTACGGCGAAAGGGCGGTGGACACCTTCTACGTCGTCGCCTCCGGTGGCGCTAAACTCACCGACGACGAACAGATAGCCGCTGTTCGGACACAACTTTCGGGGGTGCTCGGGTCGGGCGAACCTCGCCCGTCGGTTGCGGGTCGATCCAAAGCGCGGGCCAGCGCGGCGCGATGAACTGCTCACAGCAGTTCTGGTCAAGCCGGGCCCACAAGCGCGCGCTTCCACCAACAGCGAGCGCGCTCGCTGTTGTCGCCATGGCCGTCCCGAGCGATGCGCTCTTCAGCTCCGGCGGCCAACCGTCGCCTTGTCGCAGGGCCCTCGACGCTCTAACCCGCGCCGTGACGTATTCGCTCCGCTGCCTGCGGCGATGGCGCGCGCGAGCCGCACCAATTGAAGCCAATCGCCATTGGTTCGCTTGCCAATTCGCCTCCCCCGGTCCCTTGAAGATTCACCCATGACCGCTCCGCTTTCCACAGCCTACGCCGGTCCGATGCGCGTCTTCTCCGGCGTGCAGCCCTCCGGCGACCTTCACCTCGGTAACTACCTGGGCGCCCTGGCAAAATTCGTCGCGCTCCAGCACACGATGGAATGCCTCTTCTGCGTGGTCGATCTGCACGCAATCACCGCCTGGCAAGACCCCGCGAAGCTTGCCGCGCAGACGCGCGAGATCGCCGCGGCGTACCTTGCGGCCGGAGTCGATCCGAAGCGGGCGATCATCTTTCCCCAATCGGCGATTCCGCAGCATGCCGAACTCGCCTGGATATTCGATTGTGTCGCGCGCCTTGGGTGGCTGGACCGGATGACCCAGTTCAAGGAGAAATCCGGAAGGCACTCGGAGCGGGCCAGTCTGGGCCTATACGCCTATCCGGTTCTTCAGGCTGCGGATATCCTCCTCTACAAGGCGACCCACGTGCCGGTTGGAGAGGACCAGAAACAGCACCTCGAGCTCACGCGGGACATCGCCGGAAAGTTCAATCATGACTTCGACGCCCCGGGTTTCTTCCCTCTCACCGAGGCCTTGATCGAAGGTCCGGGGGCCAGGGTGATGTCTCTGCGGGACGGTCGGGCGAAAATGTCGAAGTCCGACCCCTCCGACCAGGCTCGGATAAATCTATCCGACACCGCCGAGGTGATTGAAGCGAAGATCAGGCGCGCCAGGACGGATCCCGAGACCCTGCCCAGGCTCGAAGCGGGTTTGGCCGACCGTCCGGAAGCGGACAATCTCGTCGCGCTCTTCGCGGCTCTCTTAGACGTTCGGAAGGCGCAGATCCTCGAGACCTACGGGGGCGAGGGCTTCGGGCAGAGATTCAAGAGAGATCTCGCGGAGCTGATCTGGCAAAGACTCGGGCCGGTTTCGGCGGAGATGCGCCGATTGCTGGCCGATCCGGTGGCAATCGACCGCATTCTGGCCGATGGCGCCGAACGGGCGAGGGCGCTGGCGGCGCCGGTGCTCGACGAGACCAAGCGCATCGTAGGCTTCTGGCGGCCACGCTAGAGGTTGCGCGTTGCGGGGCGAGACGCCATCTACCAATCATCGAGAAGGGCCGAGTTTCAATGTTCATCCAGACCGAGGCCACGCCCAACCCCGAGGTTTTGAAGTTCCTGCCCGGGCGGGAGGTGCTGGGTTCAGGAACGCGCGAGTTCAAAGGCGCCGAGGAAGCCGAAGCCTCACCTCTGGCGGGTGCTCTTTTCGACGTTCCGGGCGTGACACGGGTATTCTTCGGTCCAGACTTCCTCACTGTGACCAAGCAGAGCGACGCCGTGTGGGCGCATCTGAAGGCTCCGATCCTGGCGGCGATCATGGATCACTTTACCGGCCAGGCGCCGCTGCTGCGTGACGGCGGCGCCGAAGAGGACTCGGGGCCCGTCTACGAGGGCGAAGCGGCGGAGATCGTCAAGGAGATCAAGGCGCTTCTCGATTCCCGCATCCGTCCCGCGGTGGCTCAGGACGGCGGCGACATCCTCTTTTCCAGATTTGAACAGGAGACCGGCGTCGTCTGGCTCCACATGCGTGGGGCCTGCTCTGGCTGCCCTTCCTCCGCGGCCACGCTGAAGAGCGGCGTAGAGAACATGCTTCGTCACTATGTGCCGGAGGTCACCCGGGTCGAGCAGACCCTCTAGAGACGCCCTGGTCGCGGCCGCTTCGCCGGGCTCCGCCCAATTCTCTCGGAAGACACAGCCTATGCAGGCCCGCCTGGACGACGAAGCCCTTGATCGGATCTTTCGCAAGGCTCGCACCCGCAACGGTTGGGAAACCTCACCCCTGCCCGAAGCACTGCTCCGCGAGATTTATGATCTGGCGAAATTCGGCCCCACGGCGGCGAATTCCACACCGGCGAGATTCGTGTTCGTGACAAGCACAGACGCCAAGGAGAAGCTCGCTTCAGTGGCCGCCGGCAACAACCAAGCCAAGATCAAGCAAGCTCCGGCGACGGTGATCGTGGGCTACGACTTGGACTTCCCCGAGACTCTTCCGAAGCTCTTTCCACACGCCCCGAAGATGAAGGAGGGTCTCACCGACCCGGCGATCGTCGAACCGATGGCTTTCCGTAACTCATCGCTCCAGGGCGCATATCTGATAGTGGCCGCCAGATCTCTCGGCCTCGATTGCGGGCCCATGTCCGGATTCGACAATGGGAAGGTCGACGCCATCTTCTTCGCGGGCACACGAATCAAGTCCAATTTCCTCTGCTCGATGGGCTACGGCACCGACCACAACCTGTTCGAACGCTCACCGCGCCACAGCTTCGAAGAAGCCT
The DNA here is from genome assembly GCA_036511715.1 of Caulobacteraceae bacterium. Taxonomy (GTDB): domain Bacteria; phylum Pseudomonadota; class Alphaproteobacteria; order Caulobacterales; family Caulobacteraceae; genus Acaudatibacter. The sequence continues at coordinate 272,380 of DATCBS010000006.1, read as the reverse complement.
GCAGGATAGTCTGAAGGAACCGGGGTGGTTGTCCTTGCGATGGATACCTGCCTTGGCGCCTGCTCAGCCGCGGTCGTCGACAGAGGGGCCCTTCTCGGCGCGCGGTCCGAGCCCATGATGCGCGGCCATCAGGAACGCATTGCGCCAATTGTCGACGAGTTGATGGAGCAGCTGAAACTGGGATTTTCCGCCATCGACCGCATCGGTGTCACCGTCGGCCCGGGTTCGTTCACGGGTCTTCGCGTCGGCATCGCGTTCGCAAAGGGCTTGGCCCTGAGCCTTCATCGTCACTGCGCGGGGGTGGGAACTCTCGAAGCCCTGGCCGCCACGGCCAAGTTGACCGGCCCGGTCGCGGCCGTTGTCGACGCAGGGCGGGGCAATGTCTATCTACAGGTGTTCGTGGCTGGACGGTCGGTCAAGCCAGCAGATGTCCTTGGCCTCGACCACGCCGCCGAATGGCTCGCCGGGAGGGGCGATCTCGAAAACCTGAGCATTGTCGGGCCCGGCGCGCGACTCCTCGAGGCCAGACTTCACGCTTGCCGTTTCGTCGATCTCAATGCGCCCTCGCCGCAGTCGGTTGCACGGCTGGCGTGGCGAGCGCGGGTCGGGCCAATGATGCCCCTCTATCTTCGTTCGCCAGGCGCGGTCCAACGTCCGTGAGGATTCGCTTCTGCCGCGAAGGCGAAGTCGCGGCGCTGGCCCAGATCCACGCCTCGGCGTTCCCGGTCGGGTGGGACGCGGGTCAACTGGACGCTTTTCTCGCCAGTCCGGGGGTTTCGGCCCAGGTCGTGGAATACGAAGGAGAGCTCGTCGCATTCGTGCTGACGCGAATTGCTGCCTGCGAAGCCGAAGTCCTCACCCTCGCGATCGCTCCGGCGCACCGCCGCAAAGGCCTTGCGAGCGCGCTCCTGGGCGCCGCGGTCGTCTGGGCGCGCAATTCGGGTGCGAGACAACTGTTTCTGGAGGTCGCCTCGCAAAATCAAGCAGCGTTGACTCTTTACCGCAACGCCGGTTTCGCGATGGTCGGCGCCCGCGCGGCCTATTACGCTCGCGACGGCGGCGGCGACGCCCTCGTGTTGCGCCTTGACCTTAACAGCTGAGTTCGGCGGCCCTATCATTCCGCTGACAGGCCGTGGGTATCGGAGCGTCGGTTGGATCGGCTCGAAAAGCTGTGCATCGAGAGCGGCATGCGGATGACCGAGCAAAGACGCGTGATCGCGCGCGTGCTTTCGGCGGCAAGCGACCATCCCGATGTCGAGGAGTTGCATCGGCGGGCCCACGCCATAGATCCCCACATATCGATCGCGACGGTCTATCGAACGGTGCGGCTCTTCGAGGAAAGCGGCATCCTAACCAAGCACGACTTCCGCGATGGGCGCTCGCGCTATGAGGAAGCAAGCGAAACGCATCATGACCACCTTATCGACATGAAGAGCGGCGCCGTGATCGAGTTCGTCGACAACGAGATCGAGGCCCTGCAGAAGGCGATCGCCAAGAAACTGGGCTACCGTCTCGTCGACCACCGACTGGAACTCTACGGTGTGCCGGTTGATGATTGAGACCACATCCTCTGGCCGCGCGGTTGCATAGCCCGAAAATGAACCCCACGCCCTCCCCGCGGCGCATCTACGTCAAGACCTTTGGCTGCCAGATGAATGTCTATGACAGCGAGAGGGTCGGCGAACTGATGCGACCCTTGGGTTACGCGCCCACGGACGCAGCGGAGGACGCGGATCTCGTGGTCCTCAACACCTGCCACATCCGCGAAAAGGCGACGGAAAAGGTCTATTCCGAACTCGGCCGACTGAAAGCGGTCAAGGCCCGAAGGACCGCAGCCGGCGGCGGGATGATAATCGTGGTAGCGGGCTGTGTGGCGCAAGCCGAGGGCGCGGAAATCATGCGCCGCCAGCCTGCCGTCGACTTTGCGGTGGGACCGCAGTCATACCAACGCCTTCCGGAACTCATCGCCCGCACCCATCGTGCGGTTGGGGAGCGGCTCGCCGCGGACTTCGCCCCTGAGGAAAAATTCGACACCCTAGGCGCGTTGCGCGACGCCAATTCGCCAACCGCCTTCCTGACCGTGCAGGAGGGTTGCGACAAATTCTGCGCATTCTGTGTGGTGCCCTACACGCGCGGCGCGGAATACTCCCGCCCGTCGGAGCAAATCCTCGAAGAAGCAAGAAACCTGACCGAAAAGGGAGTGCGCGAGATCACCCTGCTGGGCCAAAACGTCAACGCCTATATGAGCGATCTCGGCTTGGCGGGCCTCATTCGTATGCTGGCAGGGATAAAGGGGCTGGAGCGCATCCGCTACACCACCAGCCACCCGCGAGACATGGATCAGTCGCTGATCGCCGCCCACGCCGAGGTGGAGGCCCTCATGCCCTATCTGCATCTGCCGGTTCAGAGCGGTTCGGATCGCATCCTTCGGGCGATGAACCGCGGCCACACCGCCGCTCAATACCTGGATGTCGTCGAGCGCGTTCGCATGGCCCGGCCCGACATGGCGCTGTCATCGGACTTCATCGTCGGCTTCCCCGGGGAGAGCGACGCAGACTTCGAGGCAACGCTCGAGCTTGTCGAGAAGGTCGGTTTCGCCAGTTCCTTCTCGTTCAAGTACTCGCGGCGTCCGGGCACACCTGGCGCAGTCCTGCCCGGTCAGGTTGATGAGCGAGTCAAGGCCGAACGCCTCAGCCGGCTCCAAGCCCTGCTCGCGACTCAGCAGGCGGCGTTCAATTCCGCTCTGGTGGGGCGCACCGCTCCAGTGCTGTTCGACCGGCCGGGGCGCATCTTGGGTGAGATCGTCGGACGAAGTCCCTGGCTCCAAGCCGTGCATTGCCGCGCGAGCCTGGACCTCATCGGTAGGGTCGCCACGGTCGCCATCACATCGGCCGGAGCAAACAGCGTAGCGGGACACCTTTGCCTGGAAGCGGCTTGAGGCGCGGGGGCGCCTCCGAGTTCGTCCCTCTCACCGACGCGGCGGTGCGCGCCGTTTCAGGTCCGGGCGGACGGCATGCCGCGCTCATCGAAGATGCGTTCCATGTCCTCGTAGAAACACCCGGCGGGGGCGTCTCCGTGGGCGGCGAGGTCAAGGGTCGCCGCGGCGCACGGCAAGCCATCGAGACCTTGGCCGGACAAGTAGCGTCGCGACTGGAAGTTACCCCTGCTGACGTGCGCTTGGCGATCGACCAGGCGCGATCGGGGGCCGCCGGGATAGGACCGGCGGCGCGCCGCGGTCCGGTCGCCGCCAAGACCCCGAACCAGGCGCGGTATCTCGAAGCCCTGGCGGCCAACGACCTTGTCTTCGGCCTTGGTCCCGCCGGTACAGGAAAGACATTTCTCGCGGTCGCCCATGCCGCCAGCCTCCTGCGTTCGGGACAGGTCGAGAGAGTGGTGGTGACCCGCCCCGCGGTCGAGGCCGGCGAACGCCTAGGCTTCCTTCCCGGCGATCTCGGCGAGAAGGTAGATCCGTACATGGCTCCGGTCTGGGAAGCGATGAGCGACATATTGGGCGCCGACGCCTGGCGTCGCCGGCGCGACCGCGGCGAAATCGAGGTCGCGCCAATCGGATTTATGAGAGGGCGAACCTTGGCGCACGCCTACGTCATCGTTGACGAAGCTCAGAACGCGTCGCGCCTGCAGATGAAGATGGTGCTGACCCGACTGGGGGAAGGATCGCGCATGGCGGTCACCGGGGATCCAAGCCAGGTCGACCTGGTCAATTCCGCCGATTCCGGCCTGATCCACGCAGTTGCCATCCTGGATGGAGTCGAAGGAGTGGCCGTCACCCGTTTCTCCACCATGGATGTTGTCCGCCACCCGCTGGTCGGCAGGATCGTCGAGGCCTATGACGCCGACTCCGCGCGCTTGAAACGATGATCCAAGTTCAGATCGAAGACCCGCGGTGGAGACATATCGCGCCGAACCCGGCCGGAGCGGCGCGCGACGCCGCTGCGCTCGCCATTGGGGCTGCGGGCGTACCCGTCGACATGGCCTGCGTGCTCCTGCTCACCGACGACAAGACGGTGCGCGATCTGAGTCGACGCTTCCGCGGCCGCGACCTTGCGACCAACGTGCTCGCGTTTCCCGCTCCGGTCGGCGCCGCCGGCGTTCTCGGCGACATCGCGTTGGCGTTCGGTGTCTGCGAACGCGAGGCCCGCGATCAGGGCAAGGGCCTGATCGACCATCTTCGCCATCTGGTCATTCATGGCGTTCTGCATCTCGTGGGCCACGATCACCAAACTCCCGACGAGGCGGCCAGGATGGAGGCGATCGAAATCGAACTGCTTGGCCGCCTGGGCGTTCCAGACCCCTATTTCGATCGCTCCGGCGAGGAGCATCTTGCCCAGTCCCGATGAAGAAGTAACCTCGCACGGCGCCGTGCAGACCGTCGGAAGAGGCTGGGCCGCGGCCCTGCGCATGTGGCTCCGGCGCGCCAACCCGTGGACCAGAGATAAACGCGCGTCGAAACCGCTCGGCAAGGCGGTAGCGAGCTCCAGCGCCACCACTGACTTGGTGGATCACGCCGAGGCCTTCCAGAGACTGCGGGTCGCCGACGTGATGACGCCGCGGGCCGATATCACCGCTGTGGAGATCTCGTCATCCTTCGAGGCGGCGGTCGCCGCCTTCGCGGACAGCGAGCACTCCAGACTTCCGGTCTACAGGGAGAGCCTGGACGATCCGGTCGGCGTCGCGCACCTGAAGGACCTCTTCAGGCTTATGGCGCGAGAGACCCGCGAAACGGCGACCGGCTCTGTCCTGGGGCAACTCATGCGCGATGCACTCTACGTTCCGCCTTCGATGCGCGCCGCCGACCTGCTGGTCCGTATGCAGTCGAGCCGCATCCACATGGCGATGGTCATCGACGAGTTCGGGGGCGTCGATGGCCTGGTCACGCTCGAGGACGTCATCGAGGCGGTCGTGGGAGAGATCGACGACGAGCACGACGAAGCCGCCGCCAATCGGATCCTCGCCAGGGCTGGCGGCGTCTTCGAGGTCGATGCAAGGGTTGCTTTGCAGGAACTCGAAGCCGCACTCGGACGGGATCTGGTTGGCGATGAGATCGAGGACGACATCGACACCGCCGCTGGCCTGGTGACCGCGCTCGCCGGAAGAGTACCGCAAAGAGGCGAGGTGATTGCTCATCCGGCCGGACTGGAATTCGAAATCACCGACGCCGATCCTCGGCGAGTGAAGCGCCTTCGCGTGCGGCCCGCTACCGGCCCGGCCGCCACCAATCCTGCTCCAACCTCGAATGGTTGAGCTCGAGGCATCAGCCTCCGATTCGTTTTGGCGCCGGATCACCAGAGATCCTTGGCCTCCGCGAGCACTGGTGCTCCTGGCGGGGGTGGTTGCGGCCCTGGCCCATCCTCCGTGGGGGTTCGCGCCAGGTCTCTTCGGTTTCGCCCTCATCTTCGCTCTGGTCGACCGGACCGGTTCGGACCGGCCGATCCGGTCGGCCTTCTTCCGCGGCTGGCTCGCCGGCTGCGGCTACTTCGCCGTTGCCTTGTTCTGGCTCCTCCAGCCCTTCTTCATCGACGCCAAGGAACAGGGGTGGATGGCTCCCTTCGCCGTGGCTCTGGTGGATATGGGAATGGCGCTTTTCTGGGGCGCCGCGGCGGCGGTCTATGGCCTTTTGGCCGGCAAGAGTGTGATGCGGGTTATTCTGTTCGCCGGCGCGCTGTCCGCTTTCGAGTGGCTCAGGGGTCACCTTCTGACAGGCTTTCCGTGGGATCTCCCCGGCGAGGCCTGGCGGGCCGGGTCGCCGCCTTCGCAGGTGGCGGCCGCCGTGGGAGCCTATGGTCTCACGTGGATTACGCTGACCCTCTTCTCCGTCCCGGTCGTCGTCCGGCAAGGCCGCGCGGGAAAACTCCTCCTCGGCGCCGCCGTCATCAGCGCTGCAACGATCTGGATCGCGGGGGCTATGAGGCTTTCATCGCCATACCGATACAGTCCACACGGACCTTGGGTCCGAATCGTTCAGGCGAACGTCAGGCAGGAAACGAAGTACGATCTTCGCCTCTTCCGCAGCATTGTCGATCGCTACGTCGCGCTCACCGCCCTGCCCTCGCCGCACCAAGTCGAAATCATCGTCTGGCCCGAGGGCGCGGTCCCCGCGCCTCTCGAGGATTACCTTTCGGACGGGACCTGGACAGCACGCGCTATCGCCGCGGCGCTCCGGCCCGGCCAGACACTTCTCGTCGGAGGGTATCGATGGGCGAGGGGACCCCGCGGCGGCGACGTCGCCTTCAACAGCCTCGCCGCGGTGCGGCGCTCCGGCGGCGGGGTCGCGCTGCTGGCGCTCTACGACAAATATCGTCTCGTGCCGTTTGGCGAATTCATGCCCCTCGACTCCTTGGCGTCGAGGTTGGGCGTCAAGCAGTTCGTGCACGTCGGAGGCGGCTTCGCGCCGGGGCCGCGTCCCCGGCCGCTTCGAATCGAGGGGTTGCCGGCGGCCCAGCCCCTGATCTGCTATGAAAGCCTGTTCCCTGGCTTTACGCGTCAAGGCGCCGCCCTCTCGGGAGTTCGCCCGGCCTGGATCGTCAATGTCTCCAATGATGCCTGGTTCGGGACCGGCAGCGGTCCTCGCCAGCACCTCAACCTCGCAAGCTATCGAGCGATCGAGGAAGGACTGCCGATGGTCCGGGCCACGCCCACGGGAATCTCCGCAGTGATTGATGCATTCGGCCGAGTGGCGCCGGGCAAGGCGCTCGGCATCGGCGCGTTTGGCGTCATAGATGCGCCTTTGCCACCAGCGCTGCCGCCTACTCTGTTTTCCCGCTTCGGCGACGCCCCTTTCTTTCTGATGTTGATCCTCTCCGCCGCGTGCGCGCGGTGGGCGGAGGTCATTCAGGCCCGCCCCAGACAATGACCGATCGACCCGTTCGCACCTTTGGCCGTGTCAGATCGCGGCGAATGAAACCTGGGCGCGCCGCCTTGATGACAGACTTGCTGCCCCGGGTGACTGTCCCACAAGGGCCGTTCGACCCGCGAGCGCTTGCTCCAGACGCCGACCAAGTCTGGCTCGAAATCGGATTCGGCGCGGGCGAACACCTCGCCGCCCAAGCCGCTCGACGACCGGACGTATTGATGCTGGGCGCCGAGACGTTTGTGAACGGGGTGGCGAGCGCTCTTCGCCATATCGAGGCCTCAGGACTGGAAAATGTCAGAATCCATTTCGGGGACGCCCGGGATCTGATGGCCATCCTGCCCGACAAGAGCATCGATAGGCTATTCATCCTGTTCCCCGATCCCTGGCCCAAGTCCCGCCACCGAAGGAGGCGACTGGTCCAAGGCCATTTTGTCGAGGAGGCCGCGAGAATTCTCAAACCTGAAGCCGCGATCAGATTCGCCACCGACTGGTCCGAATACGCCGAGAGCGCGCTCGTCGCACTTCTCGCCTCGCCCAGCTTCGCGTGGACCGCCAGGAGCGCGAGCGACTGGCGTCTTCCTCCGGTCGACCATGCGCCGACCCGCTATGAGCGCAAACGCCTAGGTGATTGCGGCCCGCTATGGCTGGAGTTCAAGCGGACGTTGGGCTGACTGGGCCCCTCACCCTCGATTTTTCCACCGCCGTCGGTCACAACGGCGGAAATGAAGTTTCTCGACGAGTGCAAGATCTACATCCGCTCAGGCGACGGCGGAGCCGGCGCGGTCTCGTTCCGGCGTGAGAAGTTCATCGAATATGGCGGCCCCGATGGCGGTGACGGGGGGCGCGGCGGCGATGTCTGGATCGAAGCGGTGGAAGGCCTCAACACTCTCATCGACTACCGGTACCACCAACACTTCACCGCCGAGACGGGCGGCCACGGAATGGGGCGGAATCGAAGCGGGGTTGGCGGGGCCGATGCGGTGCTGAAGGCGCCGGTCGGAACGCAAGTGTTGGATGAGGACAAGATCGGCCTTATCGCCGACCTCGCCACGGCGGGCGCGCGCGTGCGTCTGGCGGCCGGCGGCAATGGCGGCTTTGGCAACGCCCACTTCAAAGGACCAACAAATCAAGCGCCGCGACGCGCGAACCCGGGCCTTTCTGGCGATGAAAGGCGCTTGTGGCTGCGTCTGAAGCTGATCGCCGATGTTGGCGTGATCGGCCTGCCGAACGCGGGGAAGTCCACGCTCCTCGCCGCCGTCTCAGCGGCCACGCCGAAGATCGCGGACTATCCCTTCACGACCTTGACCCCGCACCTCGGCGTGGTCGAGGTCTCGGCGAACGAGCGATTCGTCATGGCCGATGTTCCTGGCCTGATCGAGGGCGCGTCCGATGGCGCTGGCCTCGGAACTCGGTTCCTGGGCCATATCGAACGTACGGCGGCGCTTATCCACATGGTGGACGCAACCGGCGAGGACCCCGCCCGCCAGTGGCGGGCCATCCGCGCAGAGCTGGCGGCCTATGGCGCCGACCTCGAGAAGAAGCCGGAACTCGTGGCGCTCAACAAGATCGACGCACTGGACGAGGCTACCCTCGCGGCCAGGTCGCGGACCCTTGCGGCTGCCTGCGGCGCGCGCCCCTTTCCTGTCTCGGCAGTGTCCGGCCAGGGTCTGCGCGAGCTGTTGCGCGCCGCCTTCCAGCTCCTCGCCAAGCCCGTCGCCGCCACGCAGGGCGAGCCCGCCGAAACCTGGCGGCCATGAACTTGCTCGCGAACGCCGACCTCGTCGTCGTCAAGGTCGGATCGGCGTTGGTGGCGAAGGGCGAGACTGGCGGCGCCGACAACGCTTGGCTCGCGGCGTTCGCCGGTGACGCCGCCCGCCTCCGCGCCCGCGGCCAGCGCCTGTTGATTGTCTCCTCGGGAGCCGTCGCTTTGGGAAGAAAGCGGTTGAACCTCGGCCGCCGGACCCTCACCCTGGCGGAAAAACAAGCCTGCGCCGCAACCGGTCAATCCCGGCTGATGCGCGCGTGGGAGGAAGCGTTCGAGCCTCTCGGATTGGCCACCGCGCAGGTCCTGCTCACGCCCGACGACACCGAAATTCGGCGACGGTTCCTGAACGCGCGGGCAACGCTGGTGACCTTGCTGCAGTTAGGGCTGATCCCGATTGTCAATGAGAATGACACCGTCGCCACCGAGGAATTGCGCTACGGCGACAACGACCGGCTTGCGGCTCGGGTTTCGCAAATGGCGGGCGCGGACCTGCTCGTCCTGCTCTCCGACGTGGACGGTCTCTACACCTCCGATCCGCGACGGGACCGCTCCGCGCGCCACGTGCCACTGGTTGGTGAGATCACACCTGCGATCGATGCCATGGCCGGCGGCGCGAACCTGGGCCGCGGCGGAATGGCCACCAAGCTCGCCGCGGCGCGGATCGCCGGCGCCGCGGGTTGCGGCGTCGTGATCACCCTTGGAAGCCGCATCGCGCCGCTACAAGCTGTGGAACAGGGACAGGCCTTCACGTTCTTCAAACCCGAGACGACGCCAGCCGCGGCTTACAAGTCGTGGATCGCGGGCACGCTTGCCCCGCAAGGCGTTGTAGTCATCGACAACGGGGCTGCTGCGGCGCTGCGTATGGGCAAGAGCCTCCTCGCCGCCGGCGTCCGCGCTGTGGAGGGTCGATTTGGCAAGGGCGACGCGGTGATCGTGCGCGACGGTGCGGGTCTGGAAGTCGGCCGCGGCTTGTGTCGCTACGACCACACCGAAGCGATGAAGATCATTGGGCGCCGTTCCGAAGGCGTCCAGGATACGCTTGGGTACAATGGCGGACCGGTGATACACGCCAACGACCTCGCCCTCACCCGGCGCCGCGAAGGCGCTCTCTAGGCATGGCGCGCGCGTGGAGCGCGAGCCACGGTCGGCGATGTCATGCCGGAGCTTCCCTCCGGCTCGGTTTCCATCTCGAAGCCGGGATGAAGGTCGGCCTCTATGGTGGGTCTTTTGACCCACCTCACGAAGGCCACGCTCACGTGGCCCGCGCCGCGCTGAGAAGGCTCGCACTGGACCGTGTAATCTGGCTGGTCTCGCCTCAAAACCCGCTCAAGTCGCAGCGCGCCTCGGCCCCTTTGCACTCGCGCTTGGCCATGTCGCAGCTATTTGCAATCGGCCCTTCGATGATGGCTTCGGCCGCCGAGAGCCGCCTTGGTTCGCGCTTCACGGTGGACACCGTGCTTCGGTTCAGGGCGCGATTTCCCAAAGTCCACTTTGTCTGGATCATGGGGGCGGACAGCCTGGCCGCGTTCCACACCTGGCGGAACTGGCGCACCATAATGGCCGCGGTTCCGATCGCCATAGTCTCGAGGCCAGGACACGCGCTCAAGAGTCTGTTCTCGCCTGCCACGAAGGTCTTCTCTCGGGGCCGGCTGCCCGCGAGCGCTGCCCGCCGCCTGTCACTCACGCCGCCTCCAGCGTGGATCTACTTCTCCGAACCGCTGAAGTTCGCCTCCTCGACCACTCTGCGCAATCGGCGCTGACTGGCGGTTGCGGCCGTGATACGATGGTTGTGGCAGGATTTTTTCTGCAGGAGCCCCAAGCTGGACCACGAGCCTGTGTTGATCGCCAAGGATGCGCCCCCCGCCGACCCGAGTTCCCCTCAGCGCGATCTTACTCAGTTGGAATGCCTGGTGCTGCACCGTCTGGATCAGGAAAAAGCCGAGGATGTCCTGTTCATCGATTTAGTGGGTCGCAGCGCCTTGGCCGACTCGCTTGTCGTGGCTTCGGGCCGATCACATCGGCATGTCGGCGCGATGGCCGACCACCTGCTTCGCGCCCTGAAGGACGGCGGTTTCGGCAGGGCGAGGGTGGAAGGTCTGCCGCACTGCGACTGGGTGTTGATCGATGCCGGCGATGTCATTGTCCACCTCTTCCGTCCAGAGGTTCGCACCTACTACAACCTCGAGAAGATCTGGTCGGTGGAACCTTCCGATCGCAACGTTGCGCCCTGAGCGCGATCCTCTGGTGAAACTCAATCTGCTGTGCGTCGGCCGCCTCGGCCAAGCGTTCGAGGCGAAGCTCGCGACGGACTATGCCCTTCGGGCGACGTCAGAAGGTCGGCGCTCCAATCTTGGTCCGGTGGAGATCGTCGAAATTCTGCCGCGCAAACCGGGCAAGGCGGCGGAAAACGAAGCTCTCCTCGACGCCGCGCGGAACGCCCGCCTCATCGCCTGCGACAGGTCCGGCGCGATGCTGAGTTCACGGGACTTCGCCACTCTCTTGGGTCGACTGCGAGATGACGGTGTGCGCCGGCTCGCCTTTCTCGTCGGCGGCGCGGATGGCTTGGAATCACAAGTGCTGTCGGCCGCGTTCCACCGAATGTCGTTCGGCCCGCAGACCTGGCCTCACGCGCTGGCGCGGGTGATGCTCGCCGAGCAAATCTATCGAGCCGCAACTATCCTCGCCGGCGGCCCCTACCATAGGGAGTAAGGGGTCTTGAAACTGCGCGGGCGCCCGGGAAAACCATGAGCGTCGATTGAGCAGCGGGCGGCGCGCCACGCCAGCTCATTGAGCGGACGATCGTCGGGTCAAAGGATGACCATGGTGTCGCGATGGAGCCTCGTTCTATGCGTGGTCGGCCTTTGCGGAAGCGTGGGAGCACAAACCGACAGGATCGTGAACGCGCGCCGCGGCTTGGCCAAAGTCGCGGCCGAGCAGGACGCGGTCGCCACGCTCGTCGGCGCGAACCGGAGAGAGCTTTCTCGCCTGTTGGGCGCTCTTCAACTCTTCGGACGCGATCCTCCGCCCGCGCTGCTTGTGAATCCGGCCGACGCAGAGGACGCGGTTCGCGGGGCGATTCTCATCCGCGCCATCGCTCCCGAACTGGAGAACAGAGCCCAGCAGCTCTCCCTCGAGGCACGAGGTTTGACGAGCTTGCGTCGGGAAGTGGCCGCCGCCGAGGGCGAACTCTTCGCGGCCGAGAGCGCCCTCGAGGATCGCGCAGGCCGTCTCGAAGGTGTGGCGAGTGACGCAGACTCACTTATCCCCCCCGGCGCACGCGAGCGGGGAACCGCGGCCCTCCGGGGACCGCCTCCGAGCCGTTTGCTCTACCCAGCCAAAGGAGAGATCGTCAGCGGCTTCGGCGGTAGTCTTGCAGGGGGCGGGCGTTCCCGGGGCCTCGCCATCCGCACCGCGCCGAGCGCCACGGTCGAGAGCCCAGCGCCGGGCCTGGTGGATTACGCGGGACCGCTTCAAGGTTGGGGCCAGGTGGTGATCCTCGGCGCGGCGGGCGGCTATCACATGGTGTTCTCGGGACTTGGAAGGGTCCTCGTGGTCCCCGGTCAGCGGCTTGCAACGGGCGAGACCCTGGGTGTCATGCCCGGCGCCCCCATCATCCGGCCCCAGCTCTACTTTGAACTGCGCCGGGGCGGAGCGCCGATTGACCCGTCGCCCTTGATGACAGGCGACCTGGCGAGGGCGCCTTTGCTCAGGCGAAAACTCCTCTAAACAGTGAGGGCCTGTTAAGGCAGCCGCGCCTTAATTGTGGCCCTTCGCGGAGTCATGGGATTCCCATGCGGAAATATTTGTTGATCGCGGCCTCGGCTTTCGCGCTCGGCGCGGGATCGATGGCGTATGTGAGCCAGACGGCCCGGGCGACACCGGAAGGTCATGCCCAGACCTATCACATGCTCGAGCTGTTCGGGAACGTACTCGATACGGTCGAGCGCCAGTACGTGACTCCGGTTGACGACAAGAAGCTGATCGAAGCCGCGCTGGACGGGATGCTCACTTCGCTCGACCCACACTCCAACTATCTGGCCCCAGATGCGTTCGGGGAAATGCAGGATCAGACCCGAGGCGAATATGGAGGCCTCGGACTAGAGATCACCAGCGAGGATGGCGTCGTCAAGGTGATCACGCCGATCGACGATACGCCGGCGTCGCGCGCCGGAATCAAGGCGGGCGACTATATCACCGCCGTCAATGGGCAGACCGTTCTGGGTCTTTCGGTGAATGACGCCGTCAAACAGATGCGCGGCAAGGTGGGCGAGGCGGTTACCTTGACAATCGCCCGCGAGAAAACCGACCCGTTCGACGTCAAACTCGTTCGGGAGATCATCCAGCCGAAATCGGTGACGTTCAAGGCGGTGGGCGACTACGGGTATCTGCGTCTCGCCGGCTTCAACGAGAAGGCCACCGAGGAAACCAAGGCGGCGATCCAATCGCTGCGCCTCAAAAACCCGCACCTGAAGGGTCTGGTCCTCGACCTGCGCAACAATCCCGGAGGTCTCCTCGACCAGGCTGTAGGAATTTCCGATCTCTTTCTGGATGGCGGCGAGATCGTCTCGCAACGTGGCCGCGATCCTCACGATGTCGAACGCTACAACTCCAGTCCGGGCGTCAAGCTCGGCGGCCTGCCGGTGGTCGTCCTGATCAATTCGGGCACGGCCTCAGCGGCGGAGATCGTCGCCGGCGCCTTGCAGGACCGCCATCGCGCGGAAGTGGTCGGCTTGACCAGTTTCGGCAAGGGTTCGGTGCAGACCGTCATCCCCTTGCGCGGCGGTCTGGACGGAGCGGTGAAGCTGACCACGGCGCGCTATTATACGCCGTCGGGGCGCTCCATTCAGAGGACGGGCATCACCCCGGACCTGGAGGTCGCAGAGACCCGCGAAGAGGCGCAGCAGGTCGCCAATGAGGCTTTCCAGTTCAGCGAAGCGAGCTTCCACAACGCCCTGGGGAGCCAGGATGGCAAGACGCGCGAAGGCGCCCATAAGCCGGCCGAAGCGCCGCCCCCGACCTTCGATCAGAAAGCCGGCGACTTTCAGCTCACCCGCGCCCTTGATGTCCTGAAATTCGGCTCTGTACTCGCGACGCCGAAGCTCCCGAAGCCTGCGGCGACGCTAGCCGAGGCCGGGCTTCTTCGGGGCGCGCGCGGTGCTCCGGCGAAGTCCGCACCCTTGGTTGCGCCGAAGGCGCACTAGCTGATTGTTGCGTGCCGACTGGCGGTAGGGCGCCAGCACGACTTTCTCTTTTTCCCTTAATTAACCATATGGATGGACGTTCGCCGGGCCCTCAACAAGCTCGTGCCGGAATGTTCGCCAAGAGACCGCCAGCAGAGCCGCTCCCGCGGCCTCCGACCAGCCGCGCCAAGAGCCTGCTCACCCGGCCTCAGGCCGGAGCCGTCGCGAGCTTCATGCTCTTCGCCGGTCTGGCCGGCGTCCTGGCGTTTACGAGCAACGATCAGAGGAGTGGCGCCCCCACCATACGGCTCTCTCTGGCGCATATCGACGACGTCTCGGACGCGCGCGGGCCTTTGACCCCGACGCCATGGGCCGGCGCCGCAGACACGCCTAAGGCGGACGGGGGCGCCGTGGAGTTTTCCAGCGTGCCTGACCTCGTCGCGGACGCTGGCGCCATCAACGGCCAAGTGCTGATCAGCATGCCGGACGCCGGCGGCTCGCAGCCCGCCCAGTCCCGGACGAGCTTCGCCGGGACGTCGGCGCTTCCGCAGGCGCCCCTGCCCGGACTCTCGATCAATGGGCCAGCCGGTCCGCTGCCGGTCATTGCCGCGGACGGACGCACTGCCGCGCAGGCCTACGCGCGGCCGTTCGTCGCCAACGGCCACCCGCGCGTAGCCCTGATCATCGGAGGACTCGGCCTCAACGCCAAGGCCACCCGCCAAGCCATCGCCGATCTACCCCCGGAGATCACCCTCTCATTCGTTCCCTACGCGGACGGTCTTCAAGGTTGGATCGACATGGCTCGCGCCGCCGGCCACGAAGTGCTGCTGGAAGCTCCCATGGAGCCCAAGGACTATCCGGAGAACGACCCGGGACCGTACACCCTGATGGCCGACGCGCCCTCGCCGGATACAATCCATCGACTGGAATGGCTGCTTTCCAGGGCCACCGGCTACTATGGCCTCACCAACTATCTCGGTTCCAAGTTCACGGCGTCATCCGCGGCGATGGCGACCTTTGACGGCGCACTTCGCGCAAGGGGGCTGGCCTTCATCGACGACGGCAGCGCCCCAGCCGCCGGAGGCGGCCTGCCCCGGGCCTCGGCAAACCGGATCATCGACGACCAGCTATCCGCCACCGCGATCGACCAGCAATTGACCGCGCTCGAGACTCAGGCCTCGCGCAGCGGTTTCGCGGTGGGGTCCGGATTCGCGTATCCGGTCACCCTCGAGGAAGCCACGCGATGGGCCAGCGCGCTCTCGGACCGCGGCTATCAGCTTGCTCCCGCTTCGGCCGTCATGACACTGCGCTGAGCGCGGTGGACCTCTCCGATTTCCGCCCCAACGTCGGGATCGTGCTGATTCATCGCGACGGAAGAGTGTGGCTCGGCCGCAGGGCCGACACGCCAGGTCCGACGAACTGGCAGTTTCCGCAAGGCGGAATTGACCAAGGCGAAAGCCTCTATGACGCAGCCCTTCGCGAGTTGCGCGAAGAGACCGGCGTCACTTCGGTCAAGCTGCTGGGCCAAACGCGCGAGTGGAGCGCGTACGCCTTCCCGCCGGGCCACCGGAGCGCAAAGACGGCGAAGGGCTGGAAGGGACAGAAGCAGATTTGGTTCGCGATGGCGTTCTTGGGAGAGGATCGGGAAATAAATCTCGCGGCGTATCGCGAAGTCGAATTCGACGCTTGGCGTTGGGCGGACATCGAGAGCGCCGTCGACGGCGTCGTACACTTCAAGCGAAGAACCTATCGAGAGGTCGTCGCCGCCTTCTGGTCTTTCACGCGCCACTCCAGAGGGAACGAAGATAGGCGGTCCAATGACGCCTAGTATGCAGGGTGTGATGCATGAAGGGCTCCGGGCGGGAAGCTCATCGCCGCGAAATTGCTAGACGAATTAGCCCCAGAGCCGCGATGAGGGCCCAGGCCGCCTCCATGAGAAAGGCCGGAAGATTGAAGGCCCGGGCGAGAGAGACCATCACCAGGCTCGCTCCGCCGAGGTTCATCGCCAGAGCCGGCGCCTTGACTGGATCGAGAACGCGGAACTGGGCGGCGGCGTAGGCCGCCAGCATCATGACGACGCCCGCCAGGCCGGCGACGTCGGTCCACCGGGTCATTCGCTCGTCTTGGTCACGCTATAGATCATTTCTGAAGTGTCGGCGTTCCGCTGCGAAGGCGCGCCGTCCGCCTTGCGAATTGTCGTCAGGACCAGCGCCTCGGACTTGTCCTGCCCGCGGTTCTCCCAGGACCTGGTGGTGAATTCCGAGGGCCCCGTGACGTTCTTGTCGTTGCGGTAGAGTGTCCAGCCGCGGCCGAATACCGCCCAGTTGTGGAGGGCGATGATCAACGGCTTGGCGGGCGCCTCAGGGTCCACCGGGTGGACTATATCCACGTGGCATTGGTTTGGATTGGAGCCCTGGGCGAGAATTGTGAACTGATAACCAGGTTGCCTCAGCACGAAGTTGTCGCCGGACTTGCGGTAGCCGCCTGCCTTGCTCAAGGCCGCGAGGTTCCCGCCGTTCGCAGCAGGGATGCAGATGGCCTCAAGAGTGCTCAGAAGCCTTATGGCGGCGGGATCCGTGGGCGGCGGAGGTGGCGGCGGTGGCGCGGGAGGCGGGAGCTGTGCGGGCGATGTGACGGCTGGCGACGCCGGCGCAGGTGATGGCGCAGTAGTTGGCGTCGAGCCCGGAGGCGCCGGCGCGGTCGACGGAGCCACCTGCGAAACGCTTGGCGTCGCAGCCGGTGGCGGATTCACTGCGGCCGCAGCAGCCGGCGCGGGGTCGGTGGCCGCGGGAGTGGAGGTTTGCGCGAAGGCCGACGGCGCGAGGCCGGCGACGACTATCAGACTGGCGGCGACGAGGCGCATGCTTTGAGGTTCCCGTTGTCCAACCACCAGCGGACTTCCCTTGCGCCTTCTACCGAAAGTTTGGGACGTCTGCGAGAGTGGGTTCAAGCGATCTGACTGGCCTTCTCGGCAAGAATGGTAAGACCCTGCGGCGTGACATCGGCAAACCCCCCATGGACCTCGAAAGCCAAGACCGCACCCGCCATGCGGACCTTCACGATACCTTCCCGCAGCGTCGTCATGAAAGGCGCATGGCCATAGAGAACCCCAAAGTCGCCCTCTGCGCCCGGGGCGTCGACCTGGTCGACCTCACCGGTGAATAGCTCGCGCTGCGGCGAAACAAGCGAAAAATGGAGCTTCGTGGCCACGCTTGTCTACGCTTCCTGCGCCATCTTCTCGGCCTTGGCCACCGCCTCGTTGATCCCGCCCACCATTCGGAACGCGGATTCGGGCAGGTTGTCGTGCTCGCCGTCGCACACCGACTTGAACGAGGCGATTGTCTCCTCGAGAGGAACGAAGACCCCGGGCTGATTGGTGAAGACCTCGGCGACGTGCAAGGGCTGCGAAAGGAACTGGCTGAGCTTGCGGGCCCTCGCGACCGTGAGCTTGTCCTCCTCTGAAAGCTCGTCCATGCCGAGGATGGCGATGATGTCCTTGAGCGCCTTGTATTGCTGCAGGATCGCCTGAACTCGGCGGGCAACGTTGTAATGCTCCTCGCCAATCACCAGAGGATCGAGGATGCGCGAGGTCGAATCGAGTGGGTCGACAGAGGGAAAGATCCCAAGTGCATTGATCTCCCGGCTGAGGACGGTCATCGCGTCGAGGTGAGCAAAGGAGGTCGCCGGCGCGGGGTCGGTGAGGTCGTCTGCCGGAACGAAGATCGCCTGCACCGACGTGATCGAGCCCTTGTGAGTGGAGGTGATACGCTCCTGAAGGTTGCCCATCTCCGTCGCGAGCGTCGGCTGATAGCCCACGGCCGACGGTATACGTCCGAGCAGCGCTGACATTTCCGAACCCGCCTGGGTGAAACGGAAGATGTTGTCGATGAAAAGCAGGACGTCCTTGCCCTCCTCGTCGCGGAAGTACTCAGCCTGGGTAAGGCCGGTGAGAGCGACGCGCGCCCGCGCTCCCGGCGGCTCATTCATCTGTCCGTAGACCAGCGAGCAGCGCGATCCTTCGGTCGAACCGCCATGCTCCCGCGGATCGACGTTGACCTTGGACTCGATCATCTCATGATACATGTCGTTGCCTTCGCGCGTGCGCTCCCCGACACCCGCCAAGACAGAATAGCCGCCGTATTTTAATGCGATGTTGTTGATCAACTCCTGCATGGTGACCGTCTTTCCGACCCCCGCGCCGCCGAACAGGCCGACCTTGCCGCCCTTGGTATAGGGACAGAGCAGATCGATCACCTTGATCCCGGTGACGAGCATCTCCGCCGAAGTCAGCTGGTCGGCGAAGGCCGGCGCCTCGCGATGAATGCTCGCCTTCTTGGTGTGCGGGATCGGGCCGGCCTCATCGACCGGTTCGCCGATGACATTCATGATCCGCCCGAGCGTTCCTGGACCCACGGGGACCGTGATCGGGCCCCCTGTATCGATGACCTCATGGCCGCGTGTGAGACCCTCGGTCGTGTCCATGGCGATCGTACGCACGGTGTTCTCGCCCAGGTGCTGGGCGACCTCGAGGACCAGACGGAAGGGTTCACCAGAGCGCTGATCGGTGTTCGTGGTCTCCAGGGCGCTGAGGATCGCCGGGAGATGGCCTTCGAACTCGACGTCGACGACCGCGCCGATAATCTGGACAATCCTTCCAGTAGCCACCGCCTTGACGGGCGCAGGGTTGGCCTTGGCGACCCTCCCCGATTGGGCGCGCGTGCGTTGCTTGGTTGGTGCGGCGGTGTCGGCCATGGTCAAACTCGTTTCAGGAATAGGCTAAAGGGCCTCGGCGCCGGAGATGATCTCGATCAGCTCCTTGGTGATCTGCGCCTGGCGAGTGCGGTTCTTCAAGAGGGTCAGGTTGGCGATGATGTCGCCGGCGTTGCGAGTGGCGTTATCCATCGCCGCCATCTGGGCGGCGAAGAAGCCGGCCTGATTGTCCATCATGGCTGACAGGATCTGGGTTGTCAGGTTTCGCGGCAAGAGGACCGCCAGGATGGTGGCTTCATCGGGTTCGTATTCGTAGACGGCGCCGCCAAGATCGATTGGGGCTGCGCCGCCGATCACCCGAGCGGGAACGAGTTGCTGGCGAGTCGGCGTCTGAGTGACGACGGAAACGAAGTGGCTATAGAAAAGCGTGACGACGTCGACCGATCCGTCCTCGAACCTCTGAGTGATGGCGTCGGCGATCTCCTGCGCCTTGTCGAGAGTCGGATTTGACCCGGCCTCGAAGGTCGCCACGGTGCGTCCTGCGAACGACCGGCGCAACTGGTCCCTCGCCTTGCGCCCGACGGTCATGATCGAGATATCCTTGCCGGCCTCGAGCCTCTCCACGACGTGATCCCGGGCCGCCCGAACGATCGATGAATTGAAGCCGCCCGCCAACCCACGATCCGCCGTAGCGACGATCACCAGCTCGCGATTGTCCGATCCAGTGCCAGCCAAGAGCGCTGGGGCCCCCGCGCCGGAGACCCCGGC
This sequence comes from Caulobacteraceae bacterium, assembly GCA_036511715.1. GTDB lineage: Bacteria > Pseudomonadota > Alphaproteobacteria > Caulobacterales > Caulobacteraceae > Acaudatibacter. Next base: position 253,086 of record DATCBS010000006.1, on the reverse strand, counting down.
CGCGAGGTTGGCGATGACCGCGCTCATCCGCTGGGCGTAAGGACGCGCATTCTCCGCCGCCTCGCGCGCCCGCCGCAGCTTGGCCGCCGCCACCATCTGCATCGCCTTGGTGATCTTCTGCGTCGCCGTGATGCTGGCGATTCGACTGCGCAGGTCCTTGAGGCTGGCCATCCGAGTGCTCGGCGCTCCGACTTGGGTCGCTTATCAGCCGAAGGTCTTGGCGAAGGCGTCGAGAACAGCCTTGAGATCGGCTTCGAGTTCGGTGCTCAGGGCTTTCTGGCTGCGAATCGCCTCGAGGATGCCGGCTTGGTCGCCATGCAGGCGCGCCAGCAGTTCATTCTGGTAGCGGCCGACATCGGCCACGGCGACCGCGTCCAGATAGCCGCGCGTGCCGGCGTAGATGACCGCGACCTGCTCCTCCGCCTGGAGTGGCGCATATTGGGGCTGCTTCAGCAGTTCGGTGAGGCGTTCGCCGCGGGCGAGTAGGCGTTGTGTCGAGACGTCGAGGTCAGAGCCGAACTTGGCGAAGGCGGCCATCTCCCGGTACTGGGCGAGTTCGCTCTTCAGCGAGCCGGTCGCCGTTCGCATGGCCCGGATCTGGGCGCTCGAACCAACCCGCGAGACCGAGATGCCAACGTTCATTGCCGGCCGCACGCCCTGGTAGAACAGGTCGGTCTCCAGGAAAATCTGGCCGTCGGTGATCGAGATGACGTTGGTGGGGATATAGGCCGAGACGTCGTTGGCCTGGGTTTCGATTATCGGCAAGGCCGTGAGGGAACCGCCGCCGAAATCGTCATTGAGCTTCGCGGCGCGCTCCAGAAGCCGTGAATGGAGATAGAACACATCTCCGGGATAGGCTTCCCGGCCCGGCGGGCGGCGCAGCAGAAGGCTCATCTGGCGATAGGCCACGGCCTGCTTGGAGAGGTCGTCATAGATGATCAGCGCGTGCATGCCGTTGTCGCGGAACCACTCGCCCATTGCGCAGCCTGAGAACGGGGCCAAGAACTGGAGCGGCGCCGGTTCCGACGCTGTCGCCGAGACGACGATCGTATAGTCGAGGGCGCCCCGCTCCTCGAGAACCTTGACGATTTGAGCTACCGTCGAACGTTTCTGGCCGATAGCGACATAGACGCAATAGAGCTTGGCCTTCTCATCCCCCGAGGCGTTGATCTGCTTCTGGTTGAGGATCGTGTCGACGGCCAGGGCGGTCTTGCCGGTCTGACGGTCGCCAATGATGAGTTCTCGCTGGCCGCGCCCTATGGGAACAAGCGAATCAATGACCTTCAGGCCGGTCTGCACCGGCTCGTGGACCGATTTGCGTGGGATTATGCCCGGCGCCTTCACGTCGACGCGACGGCGCTCGGTGACATCGGCGAGGGGCCCCTTGCCATCAATGGGCTCTCCAAGCGCGTCAACCACACGACCGAGCAGCGCCTTGCCCACTGGCACGTCGACGATCTCGCCCAGGCGACGGACTTCGTCGCCCTCGGCGATCTGGGCGTCGGATCCGAAGATGACAATCCCGACGTTATCCCGCTCGAGGTTCAGGGCCATGCCCTTGACGCCTGCGGAAGGGAACTCCACCATCTCGCCGGCCTCAACCTGATCGAGGCCGAAAACGCGGGCAATTCCGTCGCCCACGGAGAGCACCTGGCCGATATCGGAGACCTCGGCTTCGCCACCGAAGTTCTCGATCTGCGATTTCAGGATGGCCGAAATCTCCGAAGCGCGGATATCCATTCTCAGGCTCTCTTGAGGGCGAACTTCAGGGAATCCAGCTTCGACTTGAGCGAAGCGTCATAGAGGCGCGATCCAACCTTGACCGTGAGGCCGCCCAAGATTGCGGGGTCCACCCTTGCCTCGATCCGTGGGTCACGGCCAAGCGCCGAACGCAGCGCGTGTTCGAGGTTTTTGGACTGGGCGCCGGTCATGGCGACGGCGGTCACAACCTCGGCGAAGACGACCTTCCGGCGGTCCGCGGCGAGCCGCTCGAAAGCCGCGGTGATGGCGCTCAAGGCGCGGAGGCGGTGATTGGCCGAAAGGACGCCCAGAAATTTGCGCGTCGTGACTGAGAACCTGGCGCGGTCAGCGAGCGCGTCCATGGCGCGCGCTTGATCATCGGCCGAGAACAACGGCGAGTCCTGCACCCTGCGAAGGTCAGCGCTCGCCCGACGCATGGCCTTGAGCGATTCGAGATCGGCCTCCACCGCGGAAAGCGCGTCGGTTTCAACGGCCAGGTCGAAGAGCGCCCGCGCATAGCGCGCGCCTACGTCGCTTGCATTGGACTCATATGCCAACTTCAAAACCGCCTGCGTGTCGCGCCGGCGCCGGGCCCGGTCGGCCCTCCGAGTCCGGCGTCGAGGCCTATTGCACCTTGAGGAAGCCTTGGGGTGACCGAACCGTAGGTACGCGGCCCCTAGCCACCAGCCGGGCGCCTGATAGCATGGGCCGTGCGGCGCCGCAACCGAGCCCGGAAAGCCTTGTCTGGAAAGGCGTTTACCCGCGCTGATGGATCAGGAGACACGCCGCGCGGCGCGAGCGCCATCGCAGACGGGGCACGTGACCGAACGGCTCATCCAGCCGTCACGGCGAGGGCCCCTGTAGACAAGAAAGTGATCCTCCATGACCGACACTATCGGCGCCGTGAACCCGGACCGGGAGCAGTTCGACGCCTTCAAGGCCCTGCCCCGCGACCGGCCGATCCACATGCTCAATCTGATCCGACTGCGCGCGCTGGCCAACTATCCAGCGGACCACCCAAACCACGGCAAGCGGATGAGCGGCCTGGAGGCCTATCGCGCCTACAGCCGAATGACCGCGGCTCTGTTCGGGCGCTTGGGGGGAGTCCAGACCTGGGCCGGCAGGCCCGAGACGGTCGTTACCGGGCCTGCTGAAGAGCGATGGGATTTGGCCTTCATCGCCCAGTACCCGAGCGCGGGGGCCTTCCTCGCGATGGTGACCGATTCGGACTACCGCGAGTTCGTCAAGCACCGCACCGCGGCCGTGGCCGACAGCCGGCTCATTCGTTTCGCTCCGCTCACCGGCAAGGGCGGATTCGGCGAGTGATACGAACCTCGGAATCATGATGGGGTGATCGCCACCGCCGTTGATGGCAAAGGTTGAGTCCCGTGGAACTGGCATCCGACATCGAGGCGGGAATCCACGACACCGAGCGTCGGCTCCTCATCGAGCTGAGGAGGCTGCGCCGGCTTGTCCGGAGCCGTCATGCGCCATTGCCGCTCGGCGAGCTGACGCGCGGGCAGAGGATCGCTGACTGGGTCGCCGCGACCATCGGCTCATGGCGCTTCATGATCATCCAGTCGAGCGCGCTCGTGGCTTGGATTGGCCTCAACGTCACCGCATGGATGCGGCACTGGGACCCCTATCCCTTTATCCTGTTGAATCTCGCCCTCTCCTTCCAGGCCGCATACGCCGCGCCATTCATCATGATGGCCCAGAACCGCCAGCAGGACATAGACCGCAAGGCCGCCGACACCGACCACAAGATCAACATCAAGGCCGAGCTTGAAATCGAGCTTCTGCACGAGAAAATCGATGAGTTGCGGCAGAAGGAAGTGTTGCGTTTGACCGAGGCGGTGAGCGAGCTGGCGAAGCTTCTCGAGCCAGGCGGCGCGAGGCCGGGAAACGGGTGACCCGTGGGACCGGCAAGCTTGCTCTTCGCCGACTTTTCGGCTTTGAGATCGCCCGGGAATCTCGGGCAAGCAGGATCCATGAAGGACAAGCTTAAAGTCGACTACACCGACCGTCTGAGCGCAGCGGCCGAGGCGAAGAGGGCGCTCGTGGCGAAACTGAAACCCAAGCCAACAGTGACCGACCCCGATTTCGAACGCCGCGAGGCCATCCGCGCAGCGGAGCTCGAGGCGGTAAGGAAGGCTCGGGCCGAGGCGAAGGCGGCGGCTCGCCAGAAGGCCATCGCCTCGGCGGAGGAAGCCCTCGCCGCCAAGCGGTCCGAACGCAAGGAACGCAAGGCGCTGACCAAGGCCGAGGAAAAAGCCAGGCGCGATGCGAAATACGCGGCCCGCAAGGCTCGGCGGAAGTGAGTGGAAACCGATGAGGCAGGGTGGCTCGGCTTCGGGATCTCGCTCAGCCCTCCCCGCCATGGGAATGGGAATCGCGGGGCGAGCCGCGCCGCGATGACCGATGCCGGGCTCGATCGCCGCCGAGAAACCCACGCCGCAGAGAACGGTCCGTCCGAGCTCGAGTTACGGGTCAAGGCGCTGGAGTCGCTTCTGGTGGAGAAGGGTCTGGTCGATCCAGCGGCGCTCGACGCGATCATTGAGACCTATGAGCACAAGGTCGGGCCCCGAAACGGCGCAAAGGTCGTGGCGCGCGCATGGACCGACGAGGGCTACCGGCGACGGCTGCTGGCAGATGCAACCGCGGCGATCGCCGAACTCGGCTTTGGAGGGCGCCAGGGCGAGCACATGATCGTGGTCGAGAACAGCGCGGAAATTCACAACCTCGTCGTGTGCACCCTCTGCTCCTGCTATCCTTGGCCCGTGCTGGGCCTGCCGCCGGCATGGTACAAGTCCTCGGCCTACCGCTCGCGGGCGGTCATCGATCCGCGCGGCGTCATGGCCGAGTTCGGCCTCGTGCTCGGCGAGGAGGTCGAGGTCCGGGTGTGGGATTCCACTGCGGAGGTGCGGTACCTCGTGCTTCCAGAACGGCCCAGGGGCGCCGAGAACCTCGGGCCGGAAGCCCTCGCGGCCCTGGTCACGCGGGATTCGATGATCGGCATGGCCAGGGTGGAACTGCCGAATCCTCATTGAATGAACGGCGTCCACGACATGGGGGGCATGGATGGCCTGGGCGCGGTGGCTCGCGAACAGAACGAACCGGTGTTCCACGAAACCTGGGAAGGACGGGTCCTGGCGTTGACTCTTGCCGTCGGCGCGTGGGGCAAGTGGAACATCGACACCGCGCGACACCAGCGCGAACGCATATCCGGCGAAGCCTATCTCGCAATGAGCTACTATGAGCGGTGGCTCGCGGGCCTCGTCGCACTGATGGTCGACCAAGGGCTCGTGACCAGCGCGGAGCTCGCGACAGGCCGGCCGGAACTTGGAGCCGCCGCCTCGGCGACCCCGCTCATCGCCGCGCGTGTCGCCGACCTGTTGGCGAGCGGCGGGCCCTCCACGCGCGAATACCCGGCACCGCGGCGCTTCACTCCCGGAAACCCGGTACTGGCGAGAAACATCAATCCACGCGGCCACACCCGCTTGCCGCGCTATATCCGGGGCCGGCGCGGCGTCATTGAGCGCGACCACGGGGTGCATGTCTTTCCCGACACGCACGCCCATGGCGGAGGGGAATGTCCCCAACGGTTGTATGGCGTTCGTTTTTCTGCCCGCGAACTCTGGGGCGAAGCTGCGGCGCTCGCTGATACGGTCCACCTCGACATGTGGGATTCCTACCTTGAACCCGCTTGAGGCGATCGCCTCCGAACTTGTGTTCACCGATCCCTGGCAGGCACAGGCATTCGCGCTCGCGGTACAGCTCAGCGGTCGGGGCGCCTTCTCCTGGGGCGAATGGGCCAGCGCATTGTCCGCGGAGATCGCCGCCTTGGGCCCCAGCGATGGAACGAGGTACTACGAAGCCTGGCTGGCCGCCCTGGAGAGCCTGGTCACCAGCAAGGGTCTCGTCCAACCGGCCGAACTGACGCAGCGCAGGTGTGATTGGGAGGAGGCCCACCGCAGCACCCCCCACGGAGCGCCGGTGGAACTTCAGGGACGCAGGCTCTCTCGCCTCGCCACGGCGCCGGTCGATTGATGGCGTTGTTCAGTTCACCGCGTCCAAACGGCTGATCACCGGCTTTTCGGCCCAGTGACTGGAGATGTTGTTGCGGAACCAGCGGGGGCGCTCTCCCACGGCGTCCGTCTCCAGCCACAGGCGCTTCAGGTGCCGGACCTTTCCGGCGCCGCGGTCGTCCCGATAGGGCGTGCGGCCATGCAGCACATGGTAGTTGTTGATGAACTGCATGTCGCCAGGCTGAAAATCCATGATGACGCTGTAAGCGCCGCTTTCGGAACGTTCGTGCAGCCAGGAGAGACCCTCGCGGGCCAACTCCGTGAGACGCGGCGCATCGTCATGACGCTGGGAAGCGAGGATGTATGAGCCGATGAGGCGCACGAAAAGCTTGCCGCCCATCTGCGTGAACACCGGCATTTCGTACCAGCCGCGCCGACCGGGCGCCTGCTCTCCGCGCATGTCGTACGGCTGGGGCTTGTAGAGTTCGGCGGCGAGGTCAGGCCGTTCGCGGACCATCGCGTTGTGCAGGGAGACCGAATTGCAGACGGCCGAAAGGCCCCCGCTGGCGCCGGTCTGTAGGCAAAGCAGCCCGACAAGGTCGGATCCATCGCAGTGAAACTCGAGGCCGATCTGACCCAGCTCGTTGCCACGGGCGGTGGGATCGCCAGGCTGCTTGCCCTGGTCGGTGACGTCGCCGAGCACGTGCCCATAGTGGTTCTGCGGCCAGGGCTTGCCCAGGTGCGCGCCGATGCCCCAGTAGGCGATGCACATCTCGTCGTTGGAGTAGCGCTCACGCGGCAGGCCCCTGAGGAGCACGAAGCCCCGGCCGGACATGAGTTCCTGCTCGATCGCGTGGAGGCGAGCGGCGAGGGTTGGCAACGGAAAGTCGGCCCTGCCGATCTCGAGCAGATTGCTCGATTTTGCGCGCGCCGAAGCGATCGCGGAATCGATCTCCTCGACCTCCGCCTCGCCGAGTAGCTCGGTCCATGCCGCCGGGTCGGCGACGTCGGCGGCTCTCCATTCGCATGTGGTCTCAAGAACCTGGACGGCCATGACCTGACTCCCAACTATTCGGCGGCCAGCGCCGCGGGCGCGGGTTTTGCCCCGCGGACCAAGCGGCCGGGCAGGGCCCCGGTGGCCTCGCCGTCGCGATATGTCACCTCTCCAGCGACGATACTGGCGACATAGCCGCTCGCCCGCTGAATGAGCCGCCGTCCACCCGTCGGCAAATCGTACGCAACCTCCGGGGCGTGCAGCTTGAGTCCGGGGTAGTCGATGACGTTCAGATCGGCGCGGTAGCCTTGAGCGAGGCGACCGCGATCGAACAGCTCCACCGCCTCGGCGGTGTCGCGGCTCTGCATGCGCACCACTTTCCCCAGTGGCAGCTTTTCGCCCCGGGTGCGGTCGCGCGTCCAGTGAGTGACCATTGAGGTCGGGAAGCTGCCGTCGCAGATCATGCCGACATGAGCGCCACCGTCGGAGAGACCCGGCACCGTGTCGGCGTGGATCAACATCGTGCGCGCCGGATCAAGCGTTCCCTGCGCGTAGTTGAGAATGGGAACATAGAGCATGTTCCGTCCGCCGTTTCCGAGCATGTGGTCGAGTGCCACCGCCTCGGGGGCGCAGCCGCGAGCGGCGGCGTGGGCGGCGACGGTGGAATCCGCCGTCGGTTCGTAGTCCGGCTCGCATTCCATCAGATGCATCCGGCCCCAGGCCGCCTGCATTCCGCGGACCCCGCCCTCGGGAGGATCGGCGAAGAGACGCGTGCGGAAGTCCGGGTCGCTCAGGCGCGCGACCCGTTCGACCAATGGCAGGACCGCGATTTCCTTGTAAGCGCGGTGGTGGGTGAACGGGTTGAGCGTCAGTTCGAGTCCAAGGAGCACGCCGACAGGGCGGGGCGCGACCTGCGCCTTCATCGAAATGCCTGATGCGACGGCCTCTTCCAGCGCGGCGAGCAGGGTCTTGTAACCCTCTGGATTGATCGGGCTCTGGACCAGGGAGAAAGACAGGGGCCGGCCCGAGCGCTGCGCGATGCGCCGCAACATTGAGAACTCCGCCTTCGAGTCGGTGAAATCCGACACGACCTGCAAGACGCCGGCCTCGGCTGCGGCGAGTCCCATGGCTATGCCGGTGAGCTCATCCTCCGACGCCGTGAGCGTGGGCGTGGGCTGGCCATCGCTGGTCCGGTGGTTGAGCGTCCGCGAGGTGGTGAAGCCCAGGGCCCCGGCCCTGGCCGCCTTCTCGGCGATCGCCCTCATCGCCGCGATGTCATCGGCTGTCGCACGCTCGCGGTCGGCGCCTCGCTGGCCCATGACGAACACGCGCACCGCCGCATGGGGAAGCTGGCTGCCAATGTCGACATCAAAACGCCGACGCGCCAATCCATCCAGATAGTCCGGATAGCTCTCCCAATTCCAAGGCAAACCATCTGCGAGTACGGGGAAGGGAATGTCCTCCACACCCTCCATGAGTCGGATCAGGCGATCGTGGTCGCGATCGCGGCACGGCGCGAATCCGACGCCGCAATTGCCCATGACCACTGTGGTCACTCCGTGCCAGGACGAGGGTTGCATGTGGGTGTCCCAGGTCGCTTGGCCGTCGTAATGGGTATGGATGTCGACAAAGCCGGGGGTGACGATCCGTCCGCGGGCGTCGATCTCCTCCGCCCCCGACCCAGCCACCTCGCCGACCCAGGAAATGATTCCGTCGTCGACAGCGACATCGCCGATGAACGGCGCCCCCCCGTCACCGTCGCAGATCTCGCCGCCGCGGATCACCAAGTCATGGGCGTTGGGCACTTACGGTCGTCCTCGACATCAGGGGGAGTCCAGTTTGCGCCTTTGGGTCGGGCGTGGGCAAGCGGCTACTCAGCATCGATCGCGAGCCCGCGGCATCGGCGCCCGCTTAGCCGCAGGCGTCTGGGCGCCGACAACCGGAGCAGCCTATCCTAGGGTCCGAACCCGACGGCCTTGAAAGGGCATGCTGCGATGAACGTCCTCTACAGCCTGCCCGCCGCACTGCTGCTCGTCATCGCCGTAGCGATCGCCGTCGCCATCACCGGCGCCGGGCAAGGCTTCGTCCGCCATCGGTTCCGCAGCGGCGGTTTCGTCGCGCACAATGACGTCGGCGGAACGATCTTCGCCGTCGCGGGGACGCTCTATGCGGTGATCCTCGGCTTCATGACGGTGGTTGCATGGCAGCACTATACCGAGGCGCGCGAAATCGTCGTTCTGGAAGCCGGCGCGGACATCGATGCATGGCATTCCGCGGTCGGCCTTCCGCCTCCCGCCCGTGAGCGCCTACGCAGCGACATGTTCGCCTATGCGAAGATCATGGTCGATCGTGAGTGGCCGCGCATGCGCCGCGGCGACTACGACCCGAATGCCGCGTTCGTGGATATGGATGCCCTGGATGTCGCCGGAACTCTGGCGCCGGCCAACGCGGGCGAATCTAATGCGCAGGCCGCAACCCTGCAGCAACTGACCGTGATGCACGATGCAAGGCAGCGGCGCATCGCCGTCAACGGCAGCGGCGTCTCCTGGTTCGAGTGGCTGGTGCTGCTAGGCGGGGCGATGTGCATCACCTCGTTCTGCTGGCTGTTTGGAGTGGGCAACGCGCGCGTCCACCTCCTGATGACCTCGACGGTGGTGGCGATCATCGTCTCCGCTCTGGTCCTGCTGTTCGAGCTTCAATACCCGTTCCGGAGCGATATCGGGATCGGCCCCGGAGCCTGGCGCAGCGCACTGGAACACCTTCATCAGATGCAGGCGGGAAGCCGGGCGGACATGAGGATGTAGTCGGCAGGCCGCGAATGGAACCGCCCGCCGCCAACCGTGTCCGCGAGCTCACGCACTCGAGGCGCGCTCAGCAAATCGTTCGGGCCGCGCCCGGGTCGGCCGAGCTTTCAGCAGCGAGCCATCCACGCCGACGGCAGGTTCTCGGTCTCGGTGGCCCGGCGGCGGAATGAGCGGCCTTCTGAAAATCAGCGGCCGCGCTTAAGGTCCATGACATGAAGCCCATCGGCGCCGAGTATGACCCTGTCCGGTTCAAGCGGTCCGGCCGAGGCAGGATTTATGATTCCATCCTGGACACTATCGGCGATACGCCGCTCATCCGCCTGCCGCGGCTGACCGCCCGGCTCAAACCCAAGGCCGAGGTCACCGCCAAACTCGAGTTCTTCAATCCGCTGGGATCGGTCAAGGACCGCATCGGCATCGCCATGATCGAGGCGATGCAGGCAAAGGGGCTGATTGGACCTGCAAGCACCATCATCGAGCCGACGAGCGGCAATACGGGCATAGCCCTCGCGTTCGTCGCCGCGGCCAAGGGCTTGAATCTCGTCCTGGTCATGCCGGAGAGCATGTCCATCGAACGGCGCAAGATGCTGCTTCTGCTGGGCGCGAGACTGGAGCTGACGCCAGCGGAAAAGGGCATGATGGGGGCGGTCGCCCGGGCCCGCGAATTGCTGGACGAAATTCCCGGCTCGGTAATGCCGCAACAGTTCGAAAATCCAGCCAATCCGCTTATCCACCGCGTCTCCACGGCGGAGGAGATCTGGAACGACACCGCCGGTCGCGTGGATGTGGTGATCTCAGGGGTCGGAACCGGTGGCACGATCACCGGCGTGGGTCAGGTGCTCAAGGCTCGAAAGCCGTCGGTGCGGATGGTGGCCGTGGAACCGACTGGCTCGCCGGTGCTCTCTGGGGGCCAGCCTGGCCCGCACAAGATCCAGGGACTGGGCGGGGGCTTCGTCCCGGCCATCCTCGATCGCGGCGTGTTGGACGAGATCATCCAGGTCTCCAATGAGGATTCGTTCGAAATGGCGAGGTTGTGCGCCCGCCTCGAGGGCGTGCCGGTAGGGATCTCCTCCGGCGCGGCGCTCGCCGCCGCATTCGACGTCGCGGGCAGGCGTGAGATGGCGGGCAAACTCATCGTGGCCATCATCCCCAGTTTCGCCGAACGCTACCTCTCCACGCCACTGTTCGAGGGGCTTTAGGCCAAGGGATCGGCCATCAGGCGAAGCCGCCCTCCGGCACATCCCCGTCGGCGGTCGTGATGAGACGGTTGGGCACGAGCAGAAGTGTCGGCAGGATCAGTGCGTAGACGACGGTGATGGCGATAACGCAGACCATGAAGCCGCCGTAGTGATCGTAGAGATTCGTCCCCAGAACATCACCGAATCTCGAAGCAATCCAGTAGAGACCGGTGGACATCATGATGGTCGTGCCTTGTAGGCCGTGCGGGCAAGAGCGAATGATCAGATCGATATAGGCGGCGCTGGCGACTCCCCCGGTCAAGCCCATGAAGGCGGCCGCCCAGAGCGCTCCGTCCACCGAATGGATGAACGCCAGGGGGACCATCTGGGGAACGGCGACCACCGTCCCCCACCACAACAGTTTCTTCAATGGGAACTTCCGGCACAGAACCCCGAACAGCAGGAAGGTGGGGATGAACGAGGCGGCGAAAATGGCGTTCCATTGGCCCCATTGGGCGTCCTTCGCGTGCAGCGTGTTCTGGAGATAGTATTGAAGCGGCGTCACCGACCCGGGCGCGAAGTTCCACAACAGCCAGATCAAGAGGGCCGGGTAAATTGGCCAGTGGCCCACGAGCCTCTTCAAGTCGGCAAAGGGGTGGACGGCGGGACGCTGTTCGTAGTGGACATTGTCGAACACGATCCGCGGGCGCCAAGCGCCGTAGGCGGCGACCGCCGCCATCACCGCCGCGCCGATCAGGAAGAGGATTCGCGCCGCCCGGTCGGCGTTCTGGCCCTCGAGCTGGTCGCTCAGCACCCCGCCCAACAGGAACGCCACGAGACCGGGCAGGGACGCCACGACATTCCACACCGCGCTGATCTGACCGGACATCACGTGCTGCTGGCCGATGGTCGAGGCCAGCCCGTCCTTGGCGCTGACCACAAAGAGATACCCGAACGTGAGCATCAGCACGCCAATGAGAAGAGTTATGTAGCTCACCTGTATGAAGGAGAAGGCGAGATAGATTATCGCCGTAATGGAACCAAACAGGACCATGAGGCCCCTATCCTTCATGCCGAAGAAATTCCATCGATCGCGGGCAAACCCAAAAGCGAACGACAAATAGAGCGGCACCGCTGACATGAGCTGGAACAACGCGACTTCGTGGGCCTTGAGGTGCAGCTTGTTCTTCAGGAAGAAGCTTATCGGCAGACCGATCAACCCGAGATAGGGGCCGCCGAAACCCATCAGAAACGTCAGGATGCTCATGTAGAGGAGAATCCGATACCGCACCGACGCCGTGAGTGGGACGGGCGTGGCGGAATCGACCTCGATCGCGGTCGCCTGGGCTTGGGCCGTCATGGGTCCTCCGAAGTTCCGAGCGACGCTGGCGTCCAAGCTTAGCGGATTCTCGTCAAGCGGCGCCTCTGTCTTATGAGCACAGTCCGGCGAGCGCCTGTCTCGTCACCGCCAACGACTGTCCCGCGACCATGCCCTTCCAGTCGTCGGCGTCGCCATAGAAGGCTGCGCGCACCTGACCCATGATCTTACCGCCCTCGCTGGAGAGCGGATCGCCATACGCGTGCAACCAGGCGTCGGCGCGCAACGCGAGCATTACCTCAGCCAGGGATTGTGTTCCGACCTCCAGCGCCATGCCGGTGACTTCGGCGCTGGGCAGGAGAGCGGGCGCGGCACCCAGCCCGTCGCCGGTGATTTCGGCGGATGTGGAATTGCCCGCGGCCGGTGAGGTCACGCAGGCGCCGTACCACGCGGCCGCGCGCCTGAACGCGGGATCGGTCGGATGGTGGGTGACAATGAGCTCGCCATAGCCCCAGGGGCCCAGACCGGTATGGTAATCGATGATCGCCACTTTGCGGGCGTTCGATAGGTAGCTTGCGAAGATCGCGGTCTGGGTGCGGCGAGACCAGGTTGGTCCCTCGCCGCCGAAAAAGACGCCGGCGGGATGGTCGTACTGGCCGCCGCTCACCGCCTGCTGCAGCGCCATCGGACCCTGTTCGCGAGCGTAGCGGCCGAGGATCTCGGCGGTCCGGCCCTGACTCTCCCGATCCCAGTCTCGCGGGCAGATCGCCTCGGACAGGGCGTCGTAGCCCTTGTTGGCCGGCCGGGTGTTGGCGGCGAAGTCGATCCAGTTGCGGTTGAGGTCGACGTTCTCCTGGGTGACGCGCCGCAGCCAGGCGAAGCCGTATGGGTTGATCGCGTGGACCATCAGGACGCCCACACCCGGCGGCAGTCGAGCGGCCTCGCCCCGCTGCAGCCAATCGATCTGGGCCCCGGAACCGCAGAACCCCTCGACGCCGTGGGTGGCCGAGATCATGACCAGTACACGCTCGGCGGCCTTGGGGCCGAACCAGGCGACGTCGGTGGAAAGATCTGAGCCGTCCGGAGCTGGCTCGGGATGGGCGAAGATTTCCAGCTCGCCGCCGGCCGCGGCCGCCGCGGCGCGGAACTTGACCCGCGCCTCGGCAAAATCTGCGCTGAAGCTCTCTGCGGAATTCATCGTTCTTGGCCGCCTCCTTCCAGGAACCGGCGCAGGCTGGCTTCCGCCCGGTCAGGCTCGTCGCGATGGACGCCGTGTCCGGCGGCCTCGAACATTTCGAGTTCACCTAGGCCAGCGGGCAGAGCTTCGAAGATCCGCCGTGAACAAATGGTCGGGGTGATCGGATCGAGGCCGCCGCCGAGCACCAAGGTCGGACAGGCGATCGCGGCGAGGTCGGCGGTCATGTCCATTGTCCGTTGTTCGCCGCGGATGAAGTCGAACATGACTTCGAACTTGGTGATCGCCCTCTTGCGCGCTTCGGCCGTGGTCGCCCCGATGGGATTGTAGAGGGGCATGCAGACCGCAATGTACTCGGCCGCCGCCTCGGGGCCAGGATCGGACCAGAAGCGGACCGCGACCTTGCGCGCGCGATCACCGCCGAGGCGTTCCATCATCTCGTAGGTCGCGGCGAGCTCCATCCGCGCCGCGGTCGAGGCGAGGACCAGCCTGGAGGGGTGCGCCGGGTGGCGACTGGCGTAGGCCATGGCGACCATGCCGCCGAACGAGAGGCCGTAAACCAGCGGCTTCACCAGCCCGAGGCGGTCGCACAGAGATTTGACGTCGTCGCCCCATTGCGCCAGACGCCAGGTGCGCGGGGTTCCGGTGGAGCGGCCGTTGCCGCGATGATCCATGTAGACGACCTGATAGGCGTCCGCGAACCGGTCGAACCAGGGCCGCAGGATTGAGTGATCAAACCCCGGACCGCCATGAAGGACGACGAGGCTCTGGCGCTCGTCCATCCGCTCGCCGTTGATCGCCAACTGGGAGCCCACGGTGTCGAAGAAAATCTGGGCCCCATCGAGATCGATGCGCATTCAAGACTCCCTAGAGGCCCTGCCCCGCGGATGCGAGACGAGGGCGGTCTCGCGCATCATCACCGAGGCGGCAAGCGCAATCGCCGTGAAGCCCATGACGTACCATGCCGGCGACACCGGATCGCCGGTCAAGTGGATGATCCCTTCGATCGCGGGCTGGGTCGTGCCGCCAAACACCGCCACCGCGGTGGCGTAGACCGCCCCCATGGCGACTCCCCGGATCTCCTTGCGCAGCGATTCGGTGATCGCGACCAGGACCGCGGCTACGGTTAGATTACTGAGCAGGGCGAGGACGGCGGTGGCAGTGAGCAGGGTCACCGCATCGTGGTTGCGGACCATCAGGAAGTAGGCCGGCCAGGTCGCGCCGAGGAAGAGGATGCGCGGCCAGATCATCAGCGCCTTTCGCCCGTAGCGGTCGGAAAGCGCACCGCCGGCGAGCGCGCCAATCAGTCCGAACGCGCCATTGGCGAGTGTCGCGCCAAGGGAGATGCCGGCGGCCATATGCAGATGAGCGATGGCGTAGGTGGTCATGAAGCTGAAGGCGTAGGTGGAGACCGTCGCTCCGGCGATGAGCGCCAAGCCAAGAATGATGACGCGCGCGTGCGCGGCGATCGTTGGCGCTTGCGGATGAGAAAGATGCGGCGGCTCGGCGCGATGAAGGGTTTCGGGCAACGTCCGGCGCAGAATGAGCCCAAAAGGCAAGGCGAGGGCCCCCAGCAGGAAGGCCACGCGCCAGCCCCATGCCTCCAGGCTGGCCGGGCCCGCCAGGGCGGCGAGGCTCACGCCAACCAAGCCGCCGACGATCGAAGCAAGATTCTGACTCCCGCTCTGCCACGAACCATAGAAACCTCGCCTTTCGGGCGGCGAGGCTTCGACCAGAAAAGCCGTCGTTGGCCCCACTTCTCCGCCGAGGGCGAAGCCTTGCGTGAGCCGGCATACCAGAACCAGGGCGGGCGCGAGGGGGCCGATGCTCGCATAGCAGGGCGTGAGAGCGAGGCCGAGAATTGCGACGCCCATCAGGGCGAAGCTGAACAGCATCGCGGGCCTTCTGCCGGCCTTGTCGGCGAACTGGCCGATCACGATCGATCCGATCGGCCTCAAGATGAAGCCGGCGCCGAAAGTGACCAGCGACAGCATCAGACTCACAAAGGGCGTGTGCCTTGGAAAGAATACGTGGCCGATCTGGACGGCGAAGTAGGCGTAGGTCGTGAAATCATAGAATTCCAGAGCGTTGCCGGCCACCGCCGCCGCCACCTGGCGGCGGGAGATGGGTGGGTGTCGGTCGATGCCAGCGGCCTCGGAAATGGCCAGATCGCTCAACGCAGCTGCTCCCCCGCCTGGCCGACCGGGGCCCCGAAGCGTCGAAGACTAGCGCTCGCGTCGGTCGCTTATCAAGCCGGGCCTGTCCCGCCGTAAGAGCTTCCGAAAGGAATTCCTTGGTATTCGCAAGGTGAAGGTCGTCGCGAGACAGCGCATGTTTTTGATCAGGCTCGCCGCCATCGTATCGGCGATTACCCTTCTCGCTGTAGGAGGCGCTGGCCGCAAAGACGAGCTGACACGCGCGTCCATGACTCCTGGGGCTCTGGCGTCGGCGATCGAGCGGAGGGCGGAGAGGACGAGTTTCGCGAATCTCGAACGGTTCGGGGACGCTGCGGCGGTGGGTCCAGGACGCGAGAACCTCAATCGGTTGCAGCACGTCGCGACGGTGATGCTGAACCAGTCGGAGTTCGAACGGTTTGAGCACTGGAATTCCATCCTGTTGCGGAACTCGAGGCGCGAACATGACGCACGGTTCGTGGCGATCGCCGAGATAAACAGCCTCATGAGCCGTTACGGTCGTGGTGACGGATCGGTTCAAGGACAGGTGGAACGCATTGCGCGCGCCCAACCGGATTGGTTTGCACGGGTCTATGCGATGAGCCAGGCGGCGGTGATGCGCGCCCAGGACAAGCAGACCGGATCGGCGCTCGAACTGCTTTCAGACGCGGACGCGCTGGTCCCGAACCGCGACCCGTACGCCGGCGCGGCGCGGGCCGCCGTCTGGGAGTCGGTGGGCGTGGCCCTCATGGATCTCTACGATCTGGAAGGCAGCGCCGCCGCCTTCGATCGCGCGGACTTTCAGTACACGGACGCCAGGTACCCCCGCCCCGACTTCGACGGTGTCTACGACATGGCCCATGTCGCCGTCTTGCTTGGAGACGAGCAACTGGCGCGCCGGCTCGCGACCGTGCACCACAGCTTGGCGAAGCGTTCAGATCTGCCGCACTTGAAGGTCTGGGACATGAACCTCTGCGGCATGGTCGCCGACACCTTCGGCAAGCCGAGGGAGGTCCTCGACTGCTTCAAGCCCCTCGACCGAACGCTCACCGACGCCACGTTCCTCGCCCCCAACATCGTCCCGATGCGCGCCATCGCGGAAGCTCGGGTCGGTGACATCCGCGCGGCTTCGGAGGATCTCGCACTGCTCCGCAAGCTGCGCGACTCCCACCGGTTCGAGGCCACCTCGTTCAACCGTCTACCCGAGGTGGAAAGCGAATTGCTCATGGCGCGCGGGCAATACCGGCAAGCGTTTGCCGGGCTGCGCGCCTTTGCCCTGAACCGGGAGGCGACCAACGCGAGACGTTTCAACGCCGGTGTCCGGCAGATCACCGGCGAACTTCGAACCCAGCTGCAGACGGCGAGGCGCAACGCCGATCTCAAGCAGGATGTGATCGGCGCCCAACGCTGGGTCGCCATCCTGTGCGGATTGATGGTTTCCTGCGCCATCTTCATGGTGCTCTGGCAGAAACGGGTGGCCCGCCGGCTGCGTTTCGCCCAGGTTCGCGCCGAGACCGCCAACCGCGCCAAGAGCGAGTTCCTGGCAAACATGAGTCACGAAATCCGCACGCCGCTCAACGGAGTCGTCGGCGTGGCGGACATGCTCGCCAAGGGCGCCCTGGGGCCAAAGGAACGCGAGATGGTGGAAATCATCCGCGGCTCCGGCCAGTCTCTGGAGCGGCTTCTGTCCGACGTCCTGGACCTGGCGCGGGTCGAGGCGGGCCGCATGACAATCGAGATCGCCCCATTCCACGCCGCCGACCTCGTCCGTTCGGTGGCCTGTCTCTCGCGGCTGCGCGCGGACGAGAAGGGGCTCGCATTGCATTGCGAGACTCACCCGGACCTGGAGGGATGGTTTCTTGGGGACGCCACGCGAGTGCGCCAGATCCTGACTAATCTGCTCAGCAACGCGGTGAAATTCACTCAAGCTGGAGTGGTGACGATCCGCGCGGAATCGACGGCAAATGGTGGGTTGGGTTTTTCCGTCACCGACACCGGGGTGGGATTCGACGCCGAGGACAAGGAGAGGCTGTTCGGCCGATTCCAGCAGGCTGATGGCTCGATCACCCGCCGGTTCGGAGGCAGTGGTCTGGGTTTGGCGATTTCAAGGCAGCTAGCCTCGCTGATGGATGGTCAATTCGATTGCGAAAGTACTCTGGGCGTTGGATCCCGGTTCTGGTTCGAGGCGCCATTCCCTCCGGCCCCGGCGCCCGTCCAGGCGGCCGGAGACGAAGAGGGCCACGAGTTCATTGAGGAGCGGGCGGTAAAGGTCCTGCTTGCAGACGATCACCTCACCAATCAGGCCGTGGTCAGAATGATGCTCGAACAATTCGGGGCCTCGACCACCACAGTTTCCAACGGCGCCGAAGCGCTCGAAGCAATGGAGAGCGAAGACTTCGACGTGGTCCTGATGGACATGCAGATGCCGGTCATGGATGGCTTGGCGGCGACCCGGGAGATCAGGGCGAGGGAGGCGAAGTCCGCCCGCCGTCGAACCCCCGTGGTGATGCTCACCGCAAACGCCTTGCCCGAGCATCGCGAAGCGAGCAGGGCCGCGGGCGCGGATGGGCATGTCTCCAAGCCGATCACCGTCGCCGACCTCCTCGCCGCGCTCAATCGCGCCCTGGAAGCGCCGGCGGAGCTACGCGAAGTGGCGTGACCCTCTTGCTTCGATGGGACGAGCAGTCCCGCCCTCCCGCCCGGGCGGCCAGGTTTCAAATTCCGCCGCGGTCGCGGGGCGATCAAACTCCTACTCCACCCCGTCTCGGACCCATGGAAGGCGAGGAGTACTCCTTACCACCTGTTCACTTGCCCTCGCCCCGTCGAACCGACAGCATGGCCCGCGACGCGGAGATCTAGCGGAGCACCCCTTGGCCGACGTGGACCGCCCGACCGCGCGCTCGCGGCTTTCTATGTGGACCATCCTACCCTTCTCCGCGCCCAGTTTGCCGCTCTCGGCCCTGGGGGTGGCGGTTTTCGTCTATCTGCCGCCCTACTTCGCCGGCCATTTGAAGGTCCCCATGGCTGTAGTCGGGGGCGTGTGGATGCTGGTGCGGCTGGTCGACATTCCGGTCGATCTAGGGTTGGCGGTGGCGATGGACCGCACCCGCACCCAGCTCGGGCGCTATCGGCTGTGGCTCATCGCCGGCGCCCCGATCCTCATGCTGGCGCTCTATCAGCTATTCATGGCCCCGATCGGGTTTTCCTGGCTCTACCTGCTGGCCTGGCTCCTGGTCATGTACCTGGGGACCTCGATCCTGGGGCTCGCCCATTCGGCTTGGGGGGCCACTCTGGCCACACACTACCATGAGCGTTCGCGCCTGTTCGGCGTGCTCAATGCCGTGGGAGTGGTGGGAACGATGATCGCCTTGGGGATCGTGATCGTTCCCATGGGCCTGAACGACGCCCAGGCAGTGCGTGCCATGGGCTGGTTCATCATCGGACTGACGCCCGTGGCCATCGCCGCGGCCGCCTTCCGTACACCCGAGAAAGTCTCCCCGGAGATCACCACCCGGCGCTTTCCGCTGAGAGACTATTGGGAAGTGCTGAGCAAACCCGACCTCATGCGGCTTTTCTTGGCACAGGTGGCGCTGACACTCGGGCCTGGCTGGATGAGCGCCATCTATCTCTTCTTCTTCAGGGACGCGCGCGGCTTCACGACCCAAGAGGCCTCCCTTCTTCTGGCGATTTACATCCTGGCTCAGATCCCAGGCGCCCTGCTCGGCGCTGCAACGGCGCGCCGGATAGGCAAGCACCGGACCCTGATGCTGGCCGCTACAGGGTTTTCGCTCGGCCTCTTCACCATCTTCGTGATTCCGAGGGCCGACTTTCTGGCCACCGTCCCCTCAATGCTTTGGAGCGGAACCATGGCGGCCGGATTCGACCTGATGATCCGGGCCATGCTTGCCGACGTGGGCGATGAGATCCGCCTGAAGCAAGGCAAGGAGCGGATCAGCCTGCTCTATGCGGTCAACGGATTGGCGGCCAAGATCGCCGGCGCCTTCGCCATCGGCTTGACCTTTCCCCTGCTCGCCCGCCTCGGCTACAACCCCGCCGAAGGCGCGGTGAACACCGCCGCGGCAATCTACAACCTGCAATTGTCGTTTCTCGTTGGTCCCATTGTCTTCGTCATGCTTGGGGGAGCGTGCGTGATCGGCTGGCGGCTGGACGCCGCCCGTCACGGCGAGATCCGCCTGGCGCTGGAAGCCCGCGACGCCTCGCTCGACACGAGTATCCTCGCCTCGCGGCCCGATCTCATCCAGGCGCCGAGGAACCCGCAGATCCTCCCTAAAACGGCCATGAGCGATTTGTAACGGGCGGCTCTCCTGAACCGCGGTAGACTTCGCCGAGCCGACCTAGAAGGCGGAACCCACAATCAAGGCGAAGAATAAGCCGATGTCGGCCGGGGTCATGAACGCGATGACGAGCCCGGCTCTGGTCGGCGCCCGCCCAGTACGCGCTCCTCGTTCACTGGCGGCCAGATGGCGCGCGAGGCGTGAGCGCCTGTTTCCCGGCATCCCCGACCGGGCGTTCGATCGTCCGATCGTTGTCAGCAACACGATCCTGGGTCGTTTCATCCTTGTCAACGAGCCCGCCGGCGTCAGGCGGGTGCTGGTGGACAATGTCGCCAACTATCCCAAGACGGCCATGGAGCGACGGTTCTTCGTCGCCTTGTTCGGAGCCGGCCTCCTGGGCAGCGACGGCGAATTGTGGCGCAGGCATCGACGGATCATGGCGCCGGCATTCGACCCGCGGAGCGTCGCGGCCTACGCGCCGGCCATGGCGCAGAGCGCAAGTGACCTGTTGTCGCGATGGGACGGACTCGGGGCCGCAGCCAAGGTCGACATGGCTGATGAGATGGTCGCCCTCACCCTGCAGATCATTTGCCGCACAATGTTTTCCGCCGACGCCCAGGAGATGGTCGGCCAGGTCAGTCAGACCCTCAAGACGGGTCTGGAGGCAATCGGGGACGTGAATATCCTGGACCTTCTGCCCTACTTCCGCGAAGGCAGGATGCGCCGGAGGGAGGCGCGGATGGCGCGGCTGTTCGCGCCGATGGACGGCGCGGTCCAGAGGCTGGTGGCGCGCCGTGAGGCGAACCCGTCGGCTTTCCCCAACGACCTGCTCGGCCGGCTCGTGGCGGCGAAGGATCTCGACACCGGGGCGGCAATGACCGCCAAGGAGGTGAGGGACGAGGTTGTCACGATCTTCGCCGCCGGCCACGAGACGACCGCGGTCACCATGGGCTGGGTGTGGTATCTTCTGTCCCAGCACCCAGCCGAGGAGGGGCGGTTACACCACGAGCTGGATGTCGTGCTGGGCGGCCGGTTGCCGACCCAGGACGATCTTGGCCGCCTCGCCTATACTCGCCGGATCGTGGACGAGGCGATGCGCCTCTATCCAGCCGCACCGGGCCTCTCCACGCGAGAGGCGGTCGCAGACGACGAGATCTGCGGCCACCCGATCCGCAGAGGCGCCAACATCGCGATCGCGCCGTGGGTGCTGCACCGCCACCGGCATCTGTGGGAGGACCCGGAACGTTTCGATCCCGACCGGTTCTCGCCCGAGCGGACTCCAGGGCGCCAGAGATTCGCCTATCTGCCTTTTGGCGCGGGTCCGAGGGTATGCATCGGCCAAGTGCTGGCGATGAACGAGGCGATTCTGATATTGGCCAGCCTCGCACAACGCTATCGGCCGCGGCTGGCGAGGGACGCCAGGGTGGCGCTCCGCCACAACGTGACACTCCAGCCGCGCTACGGGCTCAAGATGGTGCTGGAGCGGCGGGAGGGATGCTGAACCCGCCACGCCGGTCCTGTCGTCCATCGCCTCTCACTCTCTCGAGATCGGCCAGGGGCGGCAATCCCAAGGTGTTGAACATCGCCGCGCGCGGCGGACCGGGTTTCTCGGCATAGAACTTTGCGTTCGCGCGGCGGCCGCGGGCCCAGGTTGTGAGGATCTTGGCCAGAGCCGCCGGTCGGTTCAACCAACCACGGGGCGGGGCGAGCATATGAAAGCCGCGCGATGCGGCGCGCAGCAGCGCGATATCCCGGCGCACTGCAATAGCAAGCCCGTCCTCGAGAAAACTCCGCATGATGCGGGCCCGCCACGGCGGCCTGTAAGCGGGGTCCAGACCGCGAACGGCGCGACGAGCGGCGGCTCGATCCTGACTGACCATGTCCTCGTAGAATGGCCGCAGCCCGGCGCGCACCTTTGCGCTGTAGAGCTTGGCGCGTTCCGCGGGGTCGGCGGTTTCGAGAAAGACATCGCGCAGCAGATGCGCCTCGACGGCCGCGAAGGAGCAACCGCGACCGAAGAGCGGGTTGGTTCGCACCAAACTATCGCCGACGCTGAACAGGCCCAGAACCGCCGGTCGGCCCTCCGGGGCCATTTCCCGCCAGCGGTTTCTCAGGTTGCCCATGCCGAATACCCGGCTCATCGCAACGCTGCGTTGCGGATCGATCCACGGCGCGACGCCGGGCAGTTCCCGGCAGATCTGCTCGAAAACCTGCGGCCGGACCACCGCGGCGCGGAGCATTTGCTCGACTTCGGGGACTGCCACCGTAATCGAGAAGGTGCCATTGTCGGCAGGGAAGATGGCGAACTTCAGGTAACCCAGATCGCCTGTGCCGGGGAACCGGCCGCGGGCCGGTTCTCCCTGACCGGGAATCAGTCGATAGAAGCGCGTGAAATAGAGGATGGCGCATTCCTCGCTTTCTTCTGAAACCACTGCACCGGCTTCGCTGAGCCAGTCGATGGCTGGAGAGAGCCGTCCGCCGGCGTCGATCACGATCTCGGCAAGCATGTCGTCGCCACCCTGGATTGAGAGACCACGAATGGTCGGTGCACCATGGATGTTGCGCTCGCTCAACAGACCATCGACGAAGGTTTCGGGGCGCAAGGTCACGCCGGGACGACTCTCGACGTAGCGGCGAATAACCAGCTCCATGGTCGTCCGCCGACTGACGATCACCGCCAGTTCTTCGTCTTCCGGCTGAGGCAGATAGGCGCTCTGGAGAGGAGCGGGAAGGCCGGCCTGGAACGTGAGTTCGCGGGCTCCTGACTCGCGCAAAGCATCCAGCAGAGCAGGGTGTTCCGCACGGATCAAGGAGCGAAGCCGGGCGAGGAAGGCATGGCTGTGACGCAGATGGCCAACGCCGCGCCGCGCCCACGCATCGAACGCTTCCTCCGCGCCTCCCGCCGGAGGAGGCGGATCGCGGTCGAGAATGAGGATTTCCCGACCTGTGGGAGCAAGGGCCAGCGCGGTCGAGAGACCTGCCATTCCGGCCCCCAGGATTGCAACCTTCTCGATCATCTTCCCTCCGTCGCTCCGGCATATTCGCGACTGGCAGAGACGTTGGCTAGCGGGGGCCGCCTACTCTCCGCAGGCGGGTTGACCGCCGCCGCTCAACCGGCTGCAATCTGATCGGGAACGAGGGCTGAACACGACGCCGCTGGCCAGATCGATCGTAGTCCACCTGACTCCTTCCGGAGCCACGGTCGGGGTCGAGTGACGTCGCCGAAGGGCGCAGAATCGGTTTGAAGGAGAGCCGGCGCTGGTTATGAGGGGAGAGTCGCCGCAGTGGGACCTGCTCGCCGGAAGCCCGCCGGTCTTGAAGCCTCTCCAACCTCTCGTCCGATGAACTCAACCCATGGCTCCGCGTAAGCAACGCTCGTCAGCGCCGCGCCGAAGTGGGTTCTCGAGCGCCCCATCACGCCGCAGTGGCGCCGAGGCGGCGAAGAAGCCTGACCGCCGCGAGCGCGACTATCGCGCGCTGTTCGATACCATGAGCGAGGGTTTCGCCCTCTGCGAGCCGGTGATCGAGGGCGGCCGGCTCACCGACTACAGGATCATCGAGATCAATCCGGCGCTTCAGGCGATGCTCGGGGTCGGACCTGAGGTCACCGGGACGTTCCTGAGTGAAGGTTCGCCCACCCCCCGCGGGTGGCTGGAAGTCTGCGAACGGGTGTTGATGAAGGGCAAGCCGGTGGGCTTCGAGTTCCACAACCGCGGCACCGGCCGCTGGCACGAGATCCGCCTTACGCGGGTGGCCAAGGACCGCATCGCCCAGTTCTTCTTCGATATCACCGAGCGCAAGCACGCTCAGGAGCACCAGGCGCACCTGTTCGACGAACTGAACCATCGGGTGAAGAACAGCCTCACCATGGTTTCGGCCCTGCTTCAGATGCAGGCTCGGGACGCCGGCCCAACGGTTCGCGAGGCGCTGGCCAAGGCGGTGGCGCGGGTTGAGGCCATCTCCGAGGTGCACGGAAGCCTCTATGGGGGCGGCCACTCCACGCAGATCGATTTCGCCGCCTATCTCGAAACGCTTTGCAAACGACTGTCGGACTCCCTGCTCGAAGGCGACCGGATCAAGATCGAGGTGACGGCGGCGCCGGCCAACGTCACCGTGGACCAGGCCGCTCCATTGGGAATGATCGTCAACGAACTGGTGACGAACGCTGTCAAGCACGCCTACCTGCCTGCGCAAGGCGGCGTGATCGCGGTGGCTCTGGCGCGGGACGAGGTTGGCCTCACCCTGACGATCAGCGACCAGGGGCGGGGGCTCCCGACCGGCATGGCGGCGTCATCGCACGGCTTGGGCATGAAGCTCATTGGATCCCTGAGCCGCCAGATCGGGGCGAGCTTCTCCATGCGCTCGCAGGGTGGCGCGCGATTCGAACTGCGCTTGCCGCACGCCTGACCAGCAAACGAGCGGCAAGGAGCCCTCAAAGTCGCCGGCGGAGACTGCTCCACTCACCTTCGAGCCGGCTCCGATGCGCCGGGTCGGCGATGGCGACCAGGGCGCGCGCTCTCTGGTCCATACAAGTCCCGCGCAGATCGGCGACGCCGTGCTCGGTCACCACGAGATCGGCAAATTCGCGGCCGATGGAGACCGTGGGCGAGGCAAGGCGCGCGACAATGCGCGACACCTCCCCGCCTCGCGTGGTGGACGGGAGGGCGAGAACGCCCCGGCCGCCCGGCGAAATTCGCGCCGCCCGCGCAAAGTCCGGCGCGCCGCCAAGCCCGCTTACCAAGCGCTCGCCGCGCCGTTCGATATTGGCTTGGCCAAGGAGATCGACCTCGAGGGCCGAGTTGATTGCGAACAGGGGCGACGAGAGGGCAAGGGCGTGCGCGCCATGGGTGATTGTCGCGTCGGCGAAGGTGAATGCGCGCACCGCCCAGGACACAAAATCTGCGGGACCCAAGGCCAGGCCCGTAACATGGCCGGCGCCTCTGGCAAGCGCGCCCGCCTCATCCAGGGCGCGGTAGCCCGGCGTTACCATGCCGGAGCGAACGCGCAGCCGCCGATGGTGGAGCAAACCGGCCAACGCCGCCGCCGGGGCGGCGCCTATGCCAGTCTGAACCGCCGCGCCGTCGGGGATGAGCGCGGCGATGTGGTTGGAGATGTCCAGCTGTTGCACCGTCGGGGCTTCCGCCTCCGTGGTAATGAAGGGACCATCCACGTGGATCGCGACCTCGATGGCCGCATAGGGAATCGTAGGGCCGCGCCTCGACCTCGGCAGAGCCGCGTTGACAAACGCAAGTCTGCGACGAGCGCGTGGCCAGACAAGGGGCGCGAAGTCGGCGCAGGGCCCGAAAGAACAGAGGCCCTGGTTGTCCGGCGGCGTGACCTGAAGGACGGCGAGGTCGACGGGCGCGCCGGCGGAATACCGCTCCGCTATCTGTGAGTAGGCCAGCGCTGCGACTCCTGTCCGGCCGACCTCGTAGGAGGGCCGCATCGCGGGCGGCAGCATGAAGGTGATCAAGCGGGCCCCTTCGTGCAGCGCCGCATAGTCAAAGCTGTTGATTCCGGGGAGGAAACAGCCCGTGACCTTCACGCCCGCCATCGCTTCGGGGGCGGCCAGGAGAATGCCGTGAAGCGCCAGCGGCTCACCCACCGCGCCCTGAACATAGATTGATCGGCCGGGGCGAAACTCGCCGAGCACCCGGCCGGAGTCCAGGCTCAAGCGGTCTTCCGCACGATCAGGCCCAGTTCTTCGATCATCGCCTCGCGGATCAGGAACTTCTGCACCTTGCCGGTGACGGTCATCGGGAACGATTCGACGAAGCGGAGGTAGCGGGGAATCTTGTAGCGGGCGATCTGGCCCTCGCAAAAGGCGCGAATCTCCACTTCCCCGGCCGCTTCACCCGGATGGAGGCGGATCCAGGCGGCGAGCTCCTCGCCGTAGCGGTCGTCCGGCACCCCCACCACCTGGACATCGGCGATCTTTGGGTGGCTGAAGAGGAATTCCTCGATCTCCCGCGGGTAGAGGTTCTCCCCACCGCGGATCACCATGTCCTTGATCCGGCCGACGACGTTG
This sequence comes from Caulobacteraceae bacterium, assembly GCA_036511715.1. Taxonomy (GTDB): domain Bacteria; phylum Pseudomonadota; class Alphaproteobacteria; order Caulobacterales; family Caulobacteraceae; genus Acaudatibacter. The sequence continues at coordinate 227,332 of DATCBS010000006.1, read as the reverse complement.
CCATAGCCATCCGCATCGATGGTTCCGATGTCGCCGGTATGCATCCATCCTTCTGGGTCGAGCACCTCTGCGGTCTTTTCGCGATCGTCCCAGTAGCCGAGCATCACAGAATAGCCGCGGGTGCAGATTTCCCCGGGAGCGGAACGCGGTGCGGCTTGGCCCGCCGCGTCGACGATCTTCACCTGCAGGTGCGGTTGGACCCTTCCCACGGTTGAAACGCGCCGCTCAACGGAGTCTTCAGGCGAGGTCTGAAAGCTCACCGGACTGGTCTCGGTCATGCCGTAGGCGATGGTCATCTTGGGGATGTGCAGCCGCTCGATCACTCCCTTCATCACTTCCACTGGGCAGGGAGAGCCGGCCATGCAGCCCGTGCGCAGGGACGATAGGTCGAATCCGCCGTGCTCCACTTCCGCAAGCATGGCGATGAACATCGTCGGGACACCATAGAGCGCGGTGCAGCGTTCGCTCGCCACCGCCTCGAGGGCCGCGCGCGGATCGAACACCGGTGAGGGATAGACCATGGCCGCACCGTGAGTGAGGCAGGCCAGATTGCCCATGACCATCCCGAAGCAGTGATAGAGCGGCACCGGAATGCATATGCGATCGGCGGGTGAGAGGCCTTGGGCGCGGCCGACGAACAGGCCGTTGTTGAGAATATTGCGGTGAGAGAGGGTTGCGCCCTTGGGGGCGCCGGTGGTGCCGCTGGTGAACTGGATGTTGATGGCGTCGCCCGTGGACAGGCGGGCGCCGATCGCGATCACCGCTGCGGCGTCGCCCGGACCGCCGGCGACCTCGTCAAAACCGAGCCATCCGGGCCGTCTCTCGCCACCAATCTTGATGAGGACTTCGAGCGAGGGGAGCGCCTTGGAGGCCAGCGCCCCGGGCGCCGAGTCCGCGACCTCGGGAGCGAGATCCTCGATCATCGTCACATAGTCGCTGGACTTGAATCGCTCGGCGCTCAGCAGGGCCCTGACCCCCACCTTGGCCAGGGTATATTCGACCTCGGAGCGACGGTAGGCCGGGTTGATGGTGACCAGGACTAGCCCGGCTCGCGCCGCGGCGAACTGGGTCAAGGTCCATTCGGCGCAATTGGGCGACCAGATTCCGACCCTGTCGCCCGGCGTCAGGCCAAGGCGCAGGAGGCCGGTTGCAAGGGCGTCAGCGCGCCGCGCAAGCTCGCGCCAGCTCCAGTTTATGGCCTGAGCTGAGGAAACCAGGGCGAGGGTATCGCCCCAGCGCTCCACCGCGAGGCTGAGCGCCTCGCCTATGGTGTGCTCCAGCAGCGGCGGCTCGGTCGCGCCGCGAACCACACTGAGCTGGGACGTCACGGTCGGATCACCCTGGGGTCTGTTCATGCCACGCCTGGAGACATCCGCCATCCCGCCAAGCCACGCAAGCGTCCTCTCGGCGCCCGACGAGGCATCACGGCGTTGCTCAACCGTGGGGAGAATTCGGACCCGTTTGCCGTTCTCGCGCGTTAACCATTGCGATGAAATGCGGGCGCGGCGAATTGGGAGGAGGCCTTCTATGAAGACGACAATGCTGGCTGCATCAGCGGCAATGGCGGTGCTGAGCATCGCTGCAACGGGAGCGGCGATCGCCGCGGTCGGCCAGGGCGCCCATTGGAACGTCCGCGGCGGTGGACAACCGGCTGCCCGGATGGCTCGCGCCGCGCGCGGCGCGCCGGCGGCGGGCGCCCGACAGTGGGGGGGCGGCCTGCACGATAGAGATGGTTCCGACAGGGATCGCTTCGACCGCGACGGCGGGCGTGGTGATCGCGACGTTCGTCGAGACCGAGATGACCGGCGTTTCGCCAGAGACCGCGACGACCGGCGGGGTTCCCGGGACGCTGATGACCGGCGCGAGAGAAGAGACAGAGACGATCGCGGTTTCGCCAGGGACCGGGATGATCGTCGGTTCGCCAGGGACGGCGACGACCGCCGCTTTGGTCGCGCTGGCGACGACGGCCGCTTCGGGTGGGGTCGCGGCGGCTTCGGACTGGGACTGGGCCTGGGAGCCGCCTACGGCGCGCTCAACTACGCAGGGGACTATGCGGCAGGCGGGGCGTCGGATTATGGGGACGCGTATGGCGGGTCGCCGGAGTACAACGGCGACGACGGCCGCGCCGACGGCTACGGCGCTGGCGGCGAATCGCGAGGCGGGCGAGGCTACTATGACGCCGGCGGACCGGCCGTCAGGGATGACGGCGAGAGAAACCAAGGTTCGAGCGGGTGGTCCTACAGCGAGCGATACGAGTCCTGGGCCGCCGAGCGCGGCGGCCGGATTCGCAACGATTTCGACGAGGACCGCGATGGCCCTCGCGCCTGGTCGGATCAGGCCGCTCGCTATGAACGAGTAGGCCACCGCCGCCACATCGGCCGCGCCTGTTCATGCAGCGCGCGGCGCGTCGACCGCCACCGGGGCGCCGACCGCCGTTGACCGCTCGCCGCGGCCCGGCCGATCAGTTCCAGATCGGCGGCCGGCGGTGCTTCCATGGCGCCGCCTGTTCGAGTTGGCCGGCGAGGCGGAAGAGCGTCGCCTCGTCGGCGTAGCGGCCGGTGAACATCATTCCGATCGGCAGGCCGGAAGCCGACCAGGCCAGGGGCAATGACATCGAGGGCTGGCCGCTGACGTTGAACGGCGGCGTGAACGGGAAGACCTGACCCTGGCGGCGGCTGACCTCCCGTGGCTCCAGCCCGACCGGATCGATGAAGCCGATACGCGGCGGCGGGGCGCCCATGACCGGTGTCAGATAGACGTCCCAGATCTCGAAGAACTCCAGGATGCGCCGCCCGAAGACCCGCCGTGCGCGCATGCTCGCCATGGCCTCCTCGCCGGTGACCCGCCGTCCGACCTTCAGCGAAGCCCACGTCAGCGGTTCGAGTTCGTCGGCGCCCGGCTCGTGGCCAATGGTCTCGATGAGCCGGGTCATTTCGGCGGCGAAATTGGCGCCGCCGGCGGGCCCCGAGGCCCGGTACATGGCTCGATAGTCGATGCCCATGCCCTTGTGAACGACCTCGTGGCCCAAGCCGGCAAGCATTTCGGCGGTGGCGGCGACGGCGGCTTCGACCTCTGGATCGATCGCCCGGCCCGAGGGCGTCTCTGCGGACCAAGCGATCTTCAGGCGTCCCGGACTGCGAGACACCTCGTCCAGATAGGACCCAGACTTGGGCGGCGCGGGATAGGGGGAGGCGGGTTCCGGATGGCCGGTGACGTCGAGCATGGCGGCGCTGTCTCGGACGGTGCGGCTCACCACGTGCTCAACCGAATTGCCGTACGCATTGTCGTCGGGCAGCACGGGGTTGCGGTCGCGGGTCACCTTCAGTCCCACCAGCCCGCAGCATGCCGCAGGGATGCGGATCGAGCCTAGACCGTCGCTGGCGTGGGCCAGGGGGACGATTCCCGCCGCCACCGCGGAGGCCGACCCGCCCGAAGAGCCGCCGGCGATGTGGTCCGGGTTCCACGGGTTGCGGCACGGTCCAAGATGAGCGGACTCGGTGGTGCCGGTAATGCCGAATTCGGGAGTATTGGTCTTGCCGACGAAGACCGCGCCGCTGGCGCGATATCGCGCAACGAGACTGCCGTCGGCGTCGTCCACCAGAGCATGGGCGAACCGACTGCCGCAGCTGCGTGGCCAGCCCGCGACGGCCATGCCAAGATCCTTGATCAGGAATGGCACACCGCGGAACGGACCAGCGGGAAGGCCGGAATTCACCGAACGGCGCGCGTCATCATAGCCTTTGTAGACTACCGCGTTGAGGATCCCGTTGTGGCGCTCGATCCGCTCGATCGCCGCCTCGAGGAGTTCGGCCGGCGAAACTTCGCCACGCTCGACCAGAGCGGCAAGACCGACGCCGTCGTATTGTGCATATTCGACGAAGCTCATGATTTTTTCCTTGCCGCCTTGGGGCAAACCTAGCGCAAAGCGCAGCCGGCGCGTAAGGGCCTCGTCGCGGCGACTGGAAGCTTCGGTGGATGGCGACTTGGCGAAACTGGTCGGGAAGCGTTGTCGCCTCGCCGGCCAGGCTCGCCACCCCGGTGACCGAAACTGAACTCGTCGCCCTTGTGGCCGGCGCCCAGCAGGTGCGCGTGGCCGGAGCCGGCCACTCCTTCATGCCGCTCTGCGAGACCGATGGGCTCTTGATATCCCTGGCGAACATGGAGGGTCGTGCGGAAATCGCTCCGGACCGGCGCACGGTCCGGGCGCCCGCAGGCATGTCGATCCGCCACCTGACGGCGGCGCTTTGGGAGGCAGGACTGTCGCTCGCCAACCAGGGTGACATCGACAAGCAGGCAGTCGGAGGGGCTTTGGCCACCGCCACCCACGGGACTGGGCGGACCCTGGGTTGCCTCTCTACATTTGCGGTCGGCTACCGCCTCATCCTCGCGGACGGAACGGCCGTGGAATGCGATGCGATGCACGATCCCGACCTCTTTGAAGCGCAACGGGTCAGCCTGGGCATGCTAGGCGTGACGACGCAGGTGAAGCTCGGGGTGGTTCCCGCTTTTTTTCTTCAGGAGCGGGTCAGCCGCGCGCCGCTTGATGAGATCCTGTCGCAATGGGAGGCGCTGGCCGATCACCACCGCCATGTCGAGTTCTTCGTCCTTCCGTATACGGACGAAATAATGCTGAAGGTTCTTGCACTTACGGACCGCGGTGACGATCCGCCGCCCTCGGAGCACGCGGGAATTTTTCAGGCCGTTTGCGACCTCGCGCGCTTGGCGCCTGGCCTTGCGCCGAGCCTACAGCGTCTGATGGCGCGCTCGATAGGGGGCTCGCTACGGGTCGCGCCGGCCTGGCGCATCTTTCCCTCCGAGAGGATCACGAGGTTCGAGGAGATGGAATACGAGATTCCCGCCGCCGCGGGACCCGGAGCGCTGCGATCCGCCATAGCCCTCATCCGCCGCCGGCGGGCCCCGATCGTATTTCCCTTGGAGTTCCGCACAGTGGCCGCCGATGACCTCTGGCTCTCGCCGATGAACGGCCGGGAGTGCGTCTCAATCTCCCTGCATCAATATGCGAAGATGGCATGGCGCGAAATATTCGCCGAGGTTGAGGTGGTATTCCGCGCCGCGGGCGGGCGGCCACACTGGGCCAAGCGGCACGGCCTCACCAGCTCCGATGTGCTGGAACTCTACCCTCTTGCGCCCCGATGGGGCGAAGTTCGCCGCCGGGTCGATCCAACCGCGAAGTTCATGAACGCCCACCTGCGCGAGCTCTTCGCCTTTTCGCTCTGAGAGGATTGACGATGCACGCGCTCACGCTTCACCAGCACCTGATTGGCGCCCAAGGCTCGCGGCGAGCGCTCAACACCCCCGCGCTCATTGTCGAGGTGGAGGCCCTGGAGCGCAATATCGCGACGATGGCGACGATGGCGACGATGGCGCGGATAAGGCTTCGGCCGCACGCCAAGACCCACAAGAGCCTCGAGATCGCGCGCCGACAAATCGCGGCCGGCGCGATCGGCATATGCTGCGCCAAGCTGGGCGAGGCGGAGGCGTTTGCGGACGGCGGGGTGACCAACCTGCTCATAACCTCGCCCGTGGTCGGGGCCGCGGCGGTGGAGCGGCTGGCGTCTTTGGCCTCTCGCTCGCCCGGACTCATGGCTGTGGCCGACCATCCGTACGCGGTCGAAGCGATCGCCGCTGCTGGCGCGCGGCTCACTCTGCTGGTGGACATCGATCCTGGCATCCATCGCACCGGTGTGGCGGACGCGACGGCCGCATTGGCTCTTGCGCGGCGGGTGTCCGAGGCGCCCGGTCTCACTTTCGGCGGCGTGCAATTCTACTGCGGGATGGAACAGCACATCGAGGGTTTCGCCGACCGTCGCGAGGCGATCGTTGAGCGCACCGGATATCTAGAGGTTATTGTCGGCGAACTTCGCGCCGCCGGCCTGCCACCCGCGATAGTGAGCGGCGGCGGCACAGGAACCCACGCCATCGACATCGAGCTCGGCGTGTTCACCGAGCTGCAGGTGGGCTCTTACATCTTCATGGATCGCCAGTATGGCCAATGCGAACTGGCCGCCGATGGCGCCGCGCCGTTCGAGACAGCCCTGATGATCGATTCGCGCGTAGTGAGCGCCAATCATCCGTTCATGGCCACCGTGGATGCCGGTCTCAAGGCTTTCGCCACGGAGGCCGGAGCACCACCGATCCTGGCTGGGGCGACCGAGGGTTCGGTCTACCACTTCATGGGCGACGAACAGGGGTGCGTCGTACCGCTCCGGGGGCTCACGTCGCCCAGGTTGGGGGAGATCGTGACCTTCGCCGCTCCGCACTGCGACCCGACGGTCAATCTCTACGACGCTTACCACGCTGTGAACGGCGACACCCTGATCGGGATCTGGCCGATCGAGGCGCGGGGCCGGTCCGCGTGAATCCTCTCCCCAGTCCTGGTGAAGGCCGATAAGCTCAGCAGGCTCTCCCAAGGAACCGCCATGACCGACATCTCAGACACCCTCGATGATGCGCTGGCGCAGGCGCACCTGCCCGCCCTGTTGATGTCGCTGGTCCACCTCACCGGCGACGACAGCCTCCTGACGACTGAGCGGCGGCCCGCCTATGTGCTCCTGGCTGATGGCAGGGACGGCGGCTATCCGCCGAAGGTTCAGTCTGACATCCGCCAGCGCGCCAAATCCGCGATCACCGACTACCTGTCCGGGGCTCCCCTTCCTTCCCAACCCACGCCGACGACGGTGCGCCGGATGATGGACTGGATCGCCGGGGTCGACATACCGCCTCACTACGCGCCTTTCCTCATGGACGAATTGGGATTGGGCGGCATCGACACCAAGTCGCCGGACTGGTCCGCGCCGAAGCTGCGCCAAGCCGCGAGGAAGCTGAAGGTGGTCGTTGTCGGCGCTGGGATGTCGGGTCTCCTCGCCGGCATTCGCCTCAAACAGGCCGGGATAGATTTCACCATCATCGAGAAGAACGCCGACGTTGGGGGAACGTGGCTGGAGAACGTCTATCCCGGCTGCCGGGTCGACAATCCCAATCACATGTACAGCTATTCGTTCGAACCCAATCACGATTTCCCACAGTTCTATTCGACCCAGGACGTTCTGCTCGACTACTTTCGGAAGATTGCCGACAAACACGGGCTGCGCGCGCATATCCGCTTCGAGACTTCATGTGAGGAGGCGGTCTTCGTTGAGGCGGCCTCCTCGTGGCGGATCGAAGTGAAGACCGCGGCCGGCGAGCGGGACTATCTCTCCGCGGACGCGCTCATTACTGCTGTGGGGCAACTCAACCGGCCGAAGTTTCCCGACATCGACGGCATGGAGACCTTCGAGGGGCCGAGCTTCCATTCGGCGCGGTGGCGCAACGACGTCGATCTCTGCGGCAAACGCGTGGCCGTGATCGGGACGGGCGCCAGTGCATATCAATTCGTGCCGAAGATCGCCCGGAGCGTCGGCCAGCTGCAGGTATTCCAGCGTTCCCCCCCCTGGACCTTTCCCGCCCCGACCTATCACCACGACGTTCCCGAGGGCAAAAAGTGGCTCCTTGAGCACGTGCCTTTCTATGGCAAGTGGTATAGATTCTGGCTGTTCTGGATGCTTACAGATGGCTTCTACGAAGCGGTCAAGGCCGACCCGACCTGGAACGGTCCTCTGAACTCGGTCAGCGCCGCCAACAATGCGATGCGTGAGCTGGTCACCGAGGCGATCCGCGCCCAGGCGGTTGAGGATCCGGAACTCCTGGCCAAGGTCATTCCGGCCTACCCAGTTGGCGGCAAGCGCGCCTTGCTCGACAATGGGGTTTGGCTCGAGGCGCTGAAGCGCGACAATGTGGCGCTCGTCATCGACCCAATCTCGAAGATCACGTCGCAGGGGATCGTGACCGCAGACGGTCTCACCCATCGGGCGGATGTGATCATCTATGGGACGGGCTTTCACGCGAGTCGGTTTCTCTGGCCGATGCGCATTGTGGGCCACGGCGGTGTCGAATTGCACGAGGCGTGGGATGGAGATGCCCGCGCCTACCTCGGCATGACGGCGCCGGGGTTCCCCAACCTGTTCATGCTCTATGGCCCCAACACGAACATCGTGGTCAACGGATCCATCATCTTCTTCTCGGAGTGCTCTGTTCGCTACATCGTCGGTTGCCTCAAGCTGATGGCGGAGACGGGCGCCGCAAGCCTGGAGGTCAGACGCGAAGTCCACGACGCCTTCAACGCCAAGGTCGATGCCGCCAACGCGCTCATGGCCTGGGGCGCGCCGCAGGTGACCAGCTGGTACAAGAACGCCACGGGCCGGGTCTCGCAGAACTGGCCCTTCCCGCTGGTCGACTATTGGAACGCCACCGTCGCGCCAAATCCGGCAGACTTCACCTTGCGACAAAGGGCGAAAGCCGAAGCGTAAGTCCGACGCGGTCGACTCCTCCGCCGACGGATAGCTAGCCTTGAGGCGAAATCCGCGGAGTGGACACTTGCGCCAGCGGAAAGTCCGTGGGCGCGGCGGTCGGGCCCAGCCTCGCGCCGGCCAGGCCAATGCGGTCGGCCTGTCTATGAGGGCCGATGTCTCCAGCCACATATGCCCCCGCGCACCCTCCGAGGGTGTAGGCGATGATTCCGGCGGCGACGACGGCGAGACTGCGGCTCAGCGAGGGCGGATTCACTTCCATGGATCTGCGGCCATCCTATCGGTGTCAGGCGCCAGCCGCCAGCTGTGCGGCGGCTTGCCTGCCCGGCCCACCATCCGCTAGGCCTTCGATCAGCGCAGGGCGAGGCGAGATGCCGCCATCAATTGAAGACCTGATCTCCGCCCATCGACCGGGCCACGCCCTTGAGAGGGCCTTCTACGTGCGTGAAGACATATTCGAGAAGGATCTCGAATTGTTGCAGGGCCGCTGGACTCTCGCCGGACACGCGAGCGATTTGACCCAGGTCGGCGACTGGATGACAGCTGAGCTGGGCGCGGAATCCGCCATTGTCGTGCGAGGCGATGACGGCGTCGTGCGTGCGCTGGCCAATGTCTGCCGCCATAGAGGCTCCCGGATTTGCGATGGGTCAAAGGGAACCGCCACGTTCTTGATCTGTCCCTATCATGCCTGGATGTATCATCTAGACGGTCGTCTGCGCCGAGCGCGCGAAATGCCTGCTGACTTCGATCCTACTTGGCACGGCCTTCAACCGCTGCCGCTGAAGGAAGTCGGCGGGCTCATCTTCATCAGCTTCAGCGACGACCCACCACCTCTCGGCGGCGCAGAACACGCCCTGGCAGATATGAGCCGGCTCTACGGATGGGAGCGGGCGAAGATCGCCGAACGCCGTCGGTACGCCGTCGCCGCGAACTGGAAGCTCGTGATGGAGAACTATCACGAATGTTATCACTGCGCGCCCGCCCACCCCGAGTTCTCGGTGCTTCACACCTTGGCTCGGCCCGGCGCACGCCGGATCGCCAGGGAGGCCGATCCGCTGACGGGAGTCGCCGATTTCGAGGCCTGGGAGACTGAATCGGACGGCCGCGAAGTGGCCCGCGTGATGCGCTCGGCCCTCGCGGAGGGCTGTGCGAGCGGTAGCTCGGACGGGCAGCTGGTCGCACAGCCCATGAGCGTGCAACCCGGCGCGTATGGCTTCTGCGTGTTTGCGGAACTGGGTTTCCTCTCCGCCTTCCTAGCCTATCCGGATTACGGCGTGGCCTATCGCTTCGTCCCCCGCGGCGTCATGTCCACAGAAATTGAGATCGCCTGGCTGGTCCGCGCGGACGCCGAGGAGGGTCGTGATTACACCCTTGGGCGCCTGACTTGGCTCTGGGACGTGACCAGCCTCGCCGATAAGACGATTATCGAGCGGAATCAGGCTGGCGTTCGGTCGCGCGCCTATCGGCCAGGCCCGTATTCGTTGATGGAGCCTGGCGCGCTTGCCTATTCTGGGCGCTACCTTCGCGAACTACAGAACCTGCTCTGAGGATGGCCTGGGACGCCCTCATCGTCGGCGGCGGGCACAATGGCCTGACCTGCGCTTTCTACCTGGCCAGAGCGGGCTACACGGTGCGGGTGTTGGAGAGGCGCGGCATCGTCGGCGGCGCGGCCGTCACCGAGGAGTTTCATCCAGGATTTCGCAACTCGACAGCGAGCTATTCGGTGAGCCTGCTCAGTCCCAAGGTCATCGCCGACATGGAGCTGGCGCGCCATGGCTTGAAGATCGTTCTTCGGCCGCTGTCATATTTCGCCCCGACCGAGGAGGGCCGCTACCTCATCCTGGACCGAGACCCGGAGCGGTCGCGCCGAGAGGTCGCGCGGTGGTCCAGGCGCGACGCCGAGCGCCTGGACGCCTACCATGGCCGACTGAACGGCGTCGTCGAGCTCCTTCGAAGCCTGATCCTGAAAACGCCGTTCAACGCCTCCGCCCGGCCCCGCGACCTTGTGACCGGCCTGGGCCTCGCCAACCAGATTCGCAAGATGGGCCTTCAGGGCCAGGGTGACCTTCTCGATCTCTTCGGAAAGAGCGCCGGCGATCTGCTCGACTCCTGGTTCGAGACCGATGTCCTGAAAGGCTTGCTGGGCTTTGACGCCATCGTTGGCGCCTATGCCAGTCCGTACACGCCAGGTTCGGCCTATGTTCTGGTTCACCACGTGTTTGGCGAGGCTTGCGGGGTCAGAGGCGCGTGGGGTCACGCCATCGGCGGCATGGGATCGATCACCGCCGCCATGGCCATGGCCTGCACCGAAGCTGGTGTGGAGATTTCCACCGACGCGCCGGTTCGCGAGATCTCCATCGCCGGCGCGCACGCGGTCGGCGTCGTCTTGGAGAGCGGCGAGGAAATCGCCGGACGGGTGGTGGTTTCCAACCTCAATCCGAAACTGCTGTTCGGTAAACTGGTCGCCGCCGAGCACCTGCCGGAGTCGTTCAAGACACGCATGGGCGCCTGGCGGTGCGGTTCGGGAGCGTTCCGGATGAACGTGGCCCTTTCAGAGTTGCCGAATTTCGATTGCCTGCCGAGCGCCGGGCTGGCGGAGCATCATGGCGCAAGCGTGATCATCTCCCCGTCCCTTGGCTATCTCGACCGCGCATACATGGACGCACGGACCCATGGCTGGGCGCGCGCGCCCGCGATAGAAATGCATATTCCAAGCACCCTTGACGACTCCCTCGCACCGGCCGGCGCGCACGTCGCGAGCCTGTTCTGCCACCAATTCGCGCCTGTTCTTCCCGACGGCGCGAGCTGGGATGATCATCGCGAGGCAGCCGCTGACGTCATCATCGACACCGTGACCAGGTACGCGCCCAACTTCAGGCGGTCGATCCTTGGACGGATGATCCTCTCGCCACTCGATCTCGAGCGGAAGCTCGCCCTCACCGGCGGCGACATCTTCCACGGTGCTCTGACTCTCGATCAGCTCTACAGCGCGCGCCCCGCCCTTGGGCACGCGGACTATCGCTCCCCCGTCAACGGACTTTACATGTGCGGGTCGGGGACCCATCCCGGCGGGGGTGTCACCGGCGCGCCGGGTCACAACGCGGCCCACGAAATCCTCCGGGACTTCGGGGCAAGATTGGCCGCGCGCGCACCTCGGCGGTGGAAGGCTAAAGCGGCGACTCGGTCCGCTCCCTGAAATACCGATCGACGGAGTCAGCGCACTCCCGACCTTCACGGATGGCCCAAACCACCAGAGACTGGCCCCGGCGCATGTCGCCACAGGCGAAGACCTTCGGCCTCGAGGTCTGATAGTCCAAGGCGTCGGCGGTCACATTGCCGCGCGCGTCGAGATCGACGCCAGCCTGTTCGAGGAGACCGTCGCGGTGCGGTCCCAGAAAACCCATGGCGAGCAACACCAGATCGGCCTTCAGGACAAACGCGCTTCCCTGGACCTCGGTCATAGCCAACCGCCCATCTGGCGCCGAGGTCCATTCGAGTCGGACACATTCCAGCCCTTCGACGCGGCCGCCGGATCCCAGAGCCCGCCGGGTGGCGACCGCGAAGTCCCGCTCGCAACCCTCTTCCTGGGAGGAGGAGGTGCGCATCTTCAGCGGCCAATCGGGCCAGGTGAGCGCCTTGTCTTCGGCGGCCGGCGGTTGCGGCATGATTTCCAGCTGGGTGATCGAGGCTGCGCCTTGGCGACCGGCGGTGCCGACGCAATCCGATCCGGTGTCTCCTCCGCCGACCACCACGACGTGTCTGCCCGCCGCGCTGATGGTCCCTTCCGGTGCGGCCAGCTCCTCGGGATCCCCGGCGTTGCGTTTGTTCTGTTGGGTCAGAAAATCCATGGCGAAGTGAATTCCCGAGAAGTCGTGGGGCGGCAGCTCAAGATCTCTCGGCCACTCGGCGCCGCCGGCCAGAACCAAGGCGTCGTAGCCACTCAGCACAGCATCGACGCCGATCGATCGGCCGACATGGGCGCCGGGCCGGAAGATCACCCCTTCCGCCTCCATCTGCACGATTCGTCGGTCGATCAGCGCCTTTTCCATCTTGAACTCGGGGATCCCGTACCGGAGCAAGCCGCCAATACGATCACTCTTCTCGAACACCGTCACGCCATGGCCCGCCCTCGCCAACTGTTGAGCGCATGCGAGGCCCGCGGGCCCGGACCCGATCACCGCCACGCGTCGCCCCGTCGAAGGGACGATCACCGGCGTGATCCAGCCTTCCTCCCACCCGCGGTCGACGATCTGGCACTCGATCGTCTTTATGGTGACCGGATTGTCGTCGATGTTGAGAGTGCACGCCGCTTCGCAGGGTGCGGGACAGATTCGGCCGGTGAACTCGGGGAAATTGTTGGTGGAGTGGAGGGCATTGAGCGCCACCCGCCACTGGTCGCGGGTGACCAGCTCGTTCCAGTCGGGAATCAGATTGTTCACCGGGCAGCCGGTGTGGCAAAAGGGGATGCCACAGCCCATGCATCGCGACGCCTGACGCTCGACCTCGGCCAGGGGCAAAGGACGGACGAACTCGCGCCAGGTCTTCAGCCGCGCTTCGGCCCTTTCGTAGGGGCGATCGCGCCTTTCGATCTCCAGGAAGCCAGTCGGTCTGCCCATCAGTCGCCCCGGCGCATCACTCGGCCGCCACGGCGCGCGCGGCGCGGCGCTCGACCGAATGTTCCAGGAGCGCTCGGCGGTAGTCGTTCGGCGTCACCTTGACGAAGGCGGCTAGAGCGCGTTGCCAGTCGGCCAGCAGGCTCTGGGCGCGGGCACTCCCGGTAAGGCGATGGTGGCGCTCGACCAAGAGCCGCAGACGCTCGGCGTCGAAGCGGAGGGGATCGCCCATGCCGCTGTCCTCGACGCCGGGAGACTCCGCACATGGACGCTGGAACTCGTCCTCGCCGCCGATCGGCGGACCTGGCCTGATCGAACTCAGCTCCACCATCGAGGGGTTGCAAAGCGAGGCGAAGCGGGAGGTCGGATCATAGACGTACGCTATCCCACCCGACATCCCGGCGGCGAAGTTGCGACCCGTTGCGCCTAGGACCACGATCACGCCACCGGTCATGTACTCGCAACCGTGATCGCCCAGGCCCTCCACGACGGCCACGGCTCCGGAGTTGCGGACCGCGAAACGCTCGCCGGCCACGCCTTCGAAATGCGCCTCCCCTGCGACGGCGCCATACAGGGCGGTGTTGCCGATGATGATGTTTTCGGTCGGGTCACGTCGGGCTTCACTTGGCTGGCGGACGACCACCCGTCCCCCGGAGAGGCCCTTGCCGACATAGTCGTTCGCGTCGCCGACCAGCTCGAGCTCCACGCCCCTCGCCAGAAAGGCTCCGAAGCTCTGACCGGCGGTTCCAGTGAACCGCACCTTGACCGCGCCCGGGGTGAGACCCGCGTGGCCGTGACGACGAGCGATCTCACCGGAGAGCATAGCTCCCACCGCCCGCTTTGCATTGGTGATCAGCATATCGACCACCACAGGCGCGCCGCCTTGAAGCGTCTCTTTCGCCTTGCCGATGAGCTGGTGATCGAGGGCCTCTCCCAGGCCGTGATCCTGGCGCTCGCTGTTCCACAGCCCCTTTGCGTGCGCAGGCGCGGCGGCGTGAAGCACCCGGCTCAGGTCCAGGCCCCTTGCTTTCCAGTGGTCGAACGCCGGACTCATATCGAGACGCCCCACCTGCCCGACCATCTCCTGCACGGTGCGGAACCCCAGGCCCGCCATGATCTGCCGCAGCTCTTCGGCGACGAAGAAGAAGTAGTTGATGACGTGCTCCGGGGCGCCGGTGAACCGCGCGCGCAGAACCGGATCCTGGGTCGCCACCCCGACCGGACAGGTGTTGAGGTGGCATTTACGCATCATGATGCAGCCCGCCGCGATCAACGGCGCGGTGGCGAACCCGAATTCATCCGCCCCCAGCAGAGCTGCGACGGCGACGTCCCGGCCGGTGCGCAGGCCCCCGTCCACCTGGACCGCAATTCGCCCGCGCAGTCCATTGAGAATGAGGGTCTGCTGGGTCTCAGCCAGACCGATCTCCCAGGGCGAGCCGGCGTGAGTGAGCGAGGTCAGAGGACTGGCGCCCGTGCCGCCCTCGAATCCGGAGATGGTGACATGGTCGGCGCGGGCTTTCGACACTCCCGCCGCCACGGTTCCCACGCCGACTTCCGAAACCAGCTTGACCGAAATTCGCGCCTCTGGGTTGACGTTCTTCAGATCGTGAATGAGTTGGGCAAGATCCTCGATGGAATAGATGTCGTGGTGAGGTGGCGGCGAGATCAGCCCGACGCCGGGGGTCGCATGGCGCACGCGGGCGATATTCGCATCCACCTTGTGGCCGGGAAGTTGGCCGCCTTCGCCCGGCTTCGCGCCCTGCGCCATCTTGATCTGGATGTCGTCGGCGTTGACGAGATACTCGGCGGTCACGCCAAAGCGCCCGGACGCCACCTGCTTGATCGCCGAGCGCATGGAATCGCCATTGGCGAGGGGCGTGAAGCGGTCGGACTCCTCGCCCCCTTCCCCGGTGTTCGAACGCCCGCCGATCCGGTTCATGGCGATGGCGAGGGTCGTGTGCGCCTCACGGCTGATCGAGCCGAAACTCATCGCCCCTGTGGCGAAACGCTTGACGATCTGGGCCGCCAGCTCGACCTCCTCCAGCGGCAGGGGCGCCTCGGCCCACCGGAACCGCATAAGGCCCCTCAGGGTGAGCAGCCGCTCATTCTGGTTGTTTATCTCGGCCGCGAAGGCTTGATATTCAGAAGGCAGACTTCCGCGCACCGCGTGTTGCAGGCTTGCCACCGATTGCGGTGTCCAAGCGTGGTCCTCACCCTGGACGCGGAAAGCGTAGGCGCCGCCGGCATCGAGCATGTCGCGATACATCGGCGCATCCCCGTAGGCGGCGTCATGCCGGCGCACACACTCCTGCGCGACCTCCTGCAGGCCGATGCCTTCGATGACGCTTGCGGTGCCGGTGAAATATTTCGCCACGAAGTCGCTCGACAGCCCAACGGCATCAAAGATCTGGGCCCCGCAGTAGGACTGGTAGGTGGAGATGCCCATCTTGGACATCACCTTCAGCAAACCCTTTCCGACCGCCTTGACATAGTTCCTCGCCACCTCGGCGAGGCCGAGTCTCGAACCGTTCGCCAGACGTAGAGCTTCGAGGGTCTCGAATGCGAGATACGGATTCACCGCTTCCGCGCCGTAGCCGGCCAGAACGCAGAAGTGGTGCACCTCGCGCGCCTCGCCGGTCTCGATCACCAGGCCCGTCTGCATCCGCAGGCCTTGCCGGATCAACCGATGGTGAACCGCAGCGGTGGCCAGCGCCGCGGGGATCGGTATGCGTTCGGCCGAGGCGGCGCGGTCCGAGAGAATGAGAATGTTCATGTCCGCCAGAACATTGTCGGTGGCCTCGGCGCCCAGTCTGTCCAGTGCACGCTCCAGGCCCATCTCTCCCTCCTCGGTTGGCCACGTGGCGTCCAAGGTTGCGGTCCGGAAGGCTCCGTCCAGGAGTTCGGAGATGGCTCGAATCTTCTCCAGATCGCCGTTGGTCAGGACTGGTTGGGCGACCTCGAGGCGCTTGTGTGTTCCGGCCTGGCGGCCGAGCAGGTTCGGCCGCGGTCCGATCATCGAGACCAGGCTCATCACCAGCTCCTCGCGGATCGGGTCGATCGGCGGGTTGGTGACTTGGGCGAAGTTCTGTTTGAAGTAATCGTAGAGCAGTTTCGGCCGCCTCGACAGCACGGCCAGGGGCGTATCGGCGCCCATCGAGCCCACAGGATCGTCGGCAAGCTCGCCCATCGGCTCTAGGAAGAAAGAGAGGTCTTCCTGAGTGTAGCCAAAGGCGCGCTGGCGAACGAGCAACTCGGCGCGATCACCAAGGAGAGCCGGCTCCCATCGTGGCGGATCGGGAAGTTCCTCGAGCTTGAATTGGGTGGCCCGCAGCCACTCGTCGTAGGGACGCGCGGCGGCCAAGGTGCGCTTGATCTCCTCGTCGTCGATGATTCGGCCCTGCTCGGTGTCGATGAGCAGCATCTTGCCCGGCTGAAGGCGCCACTTGCGCACGATCCGCTCCTCTGGGACCGGGAGCACCCCCACCTCCGAGGCCATGATCACATGGTCCTGATCGGTGATCACGTAGCGCGCGGGCCGGAGGCCATTGCGGTCGAGCGTTGCCCCGATCTGGCGGCCGTCGGTGAAAGCGATCGACGCCGGCCCGTCCCAGGGTTCCATGAGCGCGGCGTGATATTCGTAGAAGGCTCGCCGCGCCGGGTCCATTTGGGAATTGCCCGCCCAGGCCTCAGGAATGAGCATCATCACCGCATGGGCCAGCGGATAGCCGCCGGCCAGCAGCAGTTCGAGGGCATTGTCGAGGCAGGCTGTGTCGGATTGGCCGTGGGGTATGATCGGCCACATCTTGTCGAGGTCGGGCCCCAGAAGATCCGATTCCAGCGTTCGGCGGCGGGCGTTCATCCAGTTGACGTTGCCGCGCACGGTATTGATTTCGCCGTTGTGGGCGATGAACCGGTAGGGATGGGCGAGCTTCCAGGACGGAAAAGTGTTGGTGGAGAACCTCTGGTGAACCATGGCCAGCGCGGATTCACAGAGCGGGTCGAGCAGGTCGCGATAGAAGGAACCTACCTGGTGGGCGAGCAGCAGGCCCTTGTAGACCACCGTCCGGCTCGAGAACGACGGCATGTAGAGTTGGGTCAGCCCAGGCATGCCGTACTTTCGCGAAAGATCCGCCAGCGGGTTCTGGGTCTGTTTGCGGATCGCCAGCAGCTTGCGCTCGAACGCATCCTGGTCGCGCGTCGCCGCGCCGCGGGCGATGATCGCCTGGCGGATCACCGGCATCTGTTCGATCACAGCCGCGCCAAGGCCCGTGCAATCAGTGGGCACATCGCGCCAGCCGATCAGCATCTGCCCCTCGACGCGGATGAAGTGCTCGAACTGGCCGATCGCGAACGCGCGCGTTTCCTGATCGGTCGGCAGGAAGCACATGGCGACCGCGTAATCGCCGGGCGGCGGGAGATCGACCAGCGCTGCGGCCGCCCAGTCACGCAGAAGAGCGTCCGGGATCTGGATCAGGCAGCCGGCTCCGTCGCCTACGAGCGGATCCGCGCCGACCGCGCCGCGGTGATTGAGATTGAGGAGGATTTCCAGCCCGCAGGCGATGACCTCCTGCGACTTCCTGCCCCTTATGTTGGCGACGAAGCCGACGCCGCACGAGTCGTGCTCGTTGCGTGGGTCATACAATCCCTGCGGAGACTGACAATTGGACAAACCATGCCCTTGAAGTCGGAGGTTGGCAGCCCTCTGGGCAAGGACTCGCCTCTCGTTGCGCGCATTTAAGCGAGCCCATTTCCGATGTCGACTGGGGATCGCCGGCTTGACGCCGCCCGCCAGCGGTGGCGAAGGTGCGCCCCCGGAAGCGCAGCGAGGGATTGGAATCAATGAAAGCGACACGGGTCCTCTTCTGCGCTTCCGCCACCGCCCTCGCCTTCGCCTGCACGCCGGTCACGACGCCGCAAAAGCCGCAGGTCGACACGGCCAAGATCGTCGACGCGATCAAGACCGACGAGGTGCATTGGAACGCCGACTGGGCCGCCAAGGACGTAGCCAAGATCGTCGCCCACTACGCGCCCGATGCGGTGGAGATGGATCCCAGCGCGTCGCCGGCCGTCGCAACCGCGGGCATTGAGGCCGACACCAGGCAGGCGGTGGCCGATCCGGGTTACACCCTGACATTTTCCAGCGACAAGGTTGACGTAGCCGCCTCGGGCGATCTTGCGGCGGCTCATGGGACCTACAAGCAGACCAGCACCGATCCCAAGACCAAGGCGGTGGTCACGGAATCGGGAAGCTACGTTACCGTCTATAAACCGCGACCCGACGGCGTCTGGAAGGCGGTGTGGGACATCTCCACCCCGGGTCCGCCAGCAAGCGTCGGCGCGGCGATGGCCGGCGCCTCATCGGCGAAGGCGGCGCAGTAGGGGCAACCAGCGAGGAACGGACCAATGGAACTGGCCCCCAAGAACACCGGCCTTTCAACCGCGCGCCTGGAGCGGATCACCGAGCATCTCCAGAGGAGCTATGTCGCGCCGGGCAAGATCGCCGGCTGCCAGGTCGCCGTGTCGCGTCACGGTCACCTCGCTTATTTCCGCTCGCTGGGAGAAATAGACCTCGAGGCCGGCAAGGCGATGGCCGACGACGCCATCTTCCGCATCTACTCCATGACCAAGCCGATAACCTCGGTGGCGCTCATGACTCTCTACGAGCGTGGCTACTTCCAGCTCAACGACCCGGTGAGCCGTTTCTTTCCGGCATGGAAGAACCACCGCGTATGGGTCTCCGGCGAAGGCGCGTCGATGGTCACCGAGGCGCCCATCCGGCCGCTCTCGATGCGCGACATGCTCTGCCACACCGGGGGTCTCACCTATGGCGCTGCGCTCGTTGCCTTGGGCGCACCGGACACCGGCCTGGCGGTGGACAAGGTCTATGCAGAACTCGGTGTGCGCCGCGGCCGGGGCGAGACCCTGATGGAGTTCATGGACAAGCTCGCGGGGGTTCCCCTGCTTTACCAGCCCGGCGAACGGTGGATGTACTCGCTTTCCACCGATGTCTGCGGGGCCCTGGTGGAGAAGATCAGCGGCCAGCGGTTCGATCAGTACCTCGCCGAAACCATTTTCGAGCCGCTGGGGATGATGGACACCGCCTTCTTCGTCGGCCCGGGCAAGGTTGGCCGCTTCTGCGCCAACTACCGCCGCGCAGCCGACAAATCGCTGCATCTGCTGGATGCGCCGCGGACCAGCGAATACCTGCGAGAGCCGACCTTCTTTTCCGGTGGCGGGGGCCTCACCTCCACCACCGAGGACTACATGCGCTTCTGCGAGATGCTGCGCCGGGGCGGCGAGTTCGAGGGGGCGAGAATCCTGGGCCCCCGCACCATCGCCCTGATGCGCCGCAACCACCTGAAGGACGGCCAGGACCTGACCCAGATGGCGATCGGCGGCTTTTCCGAGACCGCCAACGAAGGCGTCGGCTTTGGTCTCGGCTTCGCCAGCACCCTCGACAGCGTGAAGAACGGGACGCTAGGCGAGGGCGATTACTATTGGGGCGGCGCGGCTTCGACGATCTTCTGGGTGGACCCGATAGAGGATCTGACGGTCGTCTTCATGACCCAGTTCATGCCATCGGGCACGTTCAACTTCCGTGGCCAGCTCAAGAGCCTCATCTATTCCTCGATCGTGGATTGAAGAGGCGAGCGGCCGAGATTTCAGCCGATTTGGACGAATCCGTCGGGACTCCAGTCTTCGCTCCCGACGCCGTGATGGACGATGAACAGGCCGTCGGGATCGTATTTCGCCTTCACGGCGCGCAGTCTGGGATAGTTCGCGCCCCAGAAGGCTGCCTGCCACGAGTCGTTGAAATAGTTGCTCTCCGAGACGTAGGACCCTGCTTGCGGCGCCACCAAGCGCAACGCTTCGGCAGCCTTGTCGACCGCCGCCGCGTCGCGATGGGCAGATTGAAGATAGGTCGCAGAGTGAGAAGGTCCTGAGTAGGCGGGCGGACCGCCGGCGGCCATGATCGCGAGGGCGAAGGCCTCCAGCACGACGGGATTGGTCGCGGTGTCGCGCGTCGCGGCTAACACATCGGCTGTCCCGCCGGCTAGCCCCTTGTTGAAATGCAGACCGACAGCCGTGTGGCGGCTGGCTGCGAACAGCGCATCGGCCAGCGCCTGGCGGCGCCCGCCCTGCAGAAGCGAGGCCGGCAACCACACCGAGTCATAGCCGTGAATGAATGCGCCGACCTGGTCCTGGTCTCCCGCCCACCACGCATGGATCGGCGGCGCGCCGGGCCGGTCGTCGAAAATCATCGATGTTGATCCGGCTCTGTGCAGTCCCTGCGCATCCCACCAGCCGCGCGCAGGGCCGGTATCGATGTCGGGCGGCTTCGTGAAGGTGAACTCGTCATTCGACGCGGAGACCCAGTCGAAGAACGGGCGCCAGGCCTGTTTGGCCTGCTCAGTGTCGAGACCCTGACTAACCATGCTGAAATGCAGACTGTTGTCTGGCCGGACCGAAGCCTGTTCGCCCCAATGGGGGTTGAACAGGTTTTCCGCGTAGAAGCCGACGAACCGCGCGATCAGTTCATGGAACGCGGCGTCGTTGGCGGCCTTGATAGTCGCGCCCAGGCCGCCAAGGCGGTCGGGGAGATCATGGGTTCTAAGGGTGAGCTTCGTCACCACCCCCAGGGAGCCCCCTCCGCCGCCCTTGAGGGCCCAAAAAAGGTCCACGTTCCGGCAGGCGTTGACCCGGCGAAGCGCGCCGTCCGCAGTGACGATTTCGGCCTCGATCAGGCTGGCGGCCGCCGTGCCGAACCGCCTCGAAAAGGAGCCGAAGCCGCCGCTCTGTACGAGTCCGGCGACCCCGACGGTCGCGCAGCCCCCACCCTGGACATAGCGGCCCGCCGTGGTGGTGACGGCGTCATAGACATCCATCCAAACCGCGCCGGCTTCGACAGTGACAGCAGGCGCTGGCCTCTGGCTGCCCGAGCATCCTGTCCCGACAAAGCCGTCATGGAGCGTGATCGAGCTCATCGCCCGGGTCCAGACCAAAAGCGAGTCGGCGGCGTTGGACGTGCCCTGATAGCTGTGGCCGCCGCCTTTGACGACGAGGCGCAGATGGTGCGCGCGGGCGAAGTCGACCGCAGCGACGACATCGGAGGGCTGGCGCGCCGACACCGCGCGGGCGCTCGGATGCGGCGACCATGCGTCCAGCCATCCGGAGACCTCCGTTCCCGACGGCTGGTCGCCAATGAAATAAGGATTCCGTAGATTCTTGAGGATAGCGCGACAGGGATCGCCCGCGGGTGACGGCGCGCACTCCGCGAGCATCGGCGTCGGCTGGAGCAGGTTTCCCCCGACGTGACGCTTTAGCGCGGCCCATTGCGCAGGCCCAGGCCACCCCGGATCGCCCGGACGGACGCGGCGCGCGCCTATCGCAGGTGGGGCGGTAACGGCGTCGGTTGAGCCGAACCCGGCAAGCAACGCAACCGCGGCTCCCCCGCGCACCAGATCTCTTCGGTGCATTTGACCTTTTCCCCGAATGACCCCACCGGAACTGGCTAGCCGGCTCGTCGAGCAGTGATGATCGTGATCGGCGGTTCGAGCATCTGACCCTTCATGACGCCCTCGCCGGCGCTCGAAACGGGCGAGGCGAGAATCGCCCGAACGACGTCCATCCCTGCCACCACTAGGCCGAAGGCGGCGAATCCCTGGTTGTCGCCACCCCCCTGAGGATCGGCGTCGAGGGAGGGTTGAGCGCCGATACAGATGAAGAACTCCGATGCCGCTGTCCCGGGATCGTAACGCGCCATGGAGACAACACCGTCAATGTGCCTGAGGCCGGTCTTTATGGTGCTCTCGTGCGCGATGGGCGGCAGCGCCCTGGCAGGATCGTTCTTCAGCCCGCCCTGGATGAGGCCCGCCGGCGGCGCGGCGGAGAGCCTCATGGCGCGGTAAAAGCTCGCCCCGTCGAAGCGCTTGTCGTCGACATAACGCAGGAAGTTTGCGCTGGTGATCGGTGCTTTTTCGGTGGCGAGCACCAGAAGGATGAGCCCCGCGCCGGTGCGAAGCCCCACGCGCGCGCCCGTTCCCGCAGGCTGCGCCGACGCGGAAGCCGCGGCGAGCCCGACCGCGCCGCCGACAAATTGGCGCCTGAGGAGCCTCATGTCTTGAGCTTGTAACCTGTCTTGAAAATCCACCATATGGCGACGAGGCAAAGGACCATGAAGGCGCAGGTCATGGCCAGGCTCAAGCCTACGCGAACGTCGGAGTGACTGTAGAAACTCCATCGGAAGCCGCTGACCAGATAGACCACCGGATTGAACAGAGTCACCTTGCGCCACAGCGGCGGCAGCATGGCGATTGAGTAGAAGCTGCCTCCGAGAAATGTAAGGGGCGTTATGATCAGCGTCGGGACGATCTGCAGCCGCTCCCAGCCTTCCGCCCACACCCCGATGATGAAGCCGAACAGGCTGAAGCTCAGCGCGGTCAAGATCAAGAACGCCGCCATCATGAGGGGATGGGCGATGTGGAAGGGAACGAAGAGGCGTGCGGTGGCGAGGATGATCAGTCCGAGCAGGATCGACTTGGTGGCCGCCGCCCCGACGTAGCCGATCACCGTCTCGATCCAGGAGACCGGCGCCGAGAGCAGCTCGTAGATCGTTCCCGACCACTTGGGCATGTGGATGCCGAACGAGGCGTTGGCGACGCTTTCGGTGAGCAGCGCGAGCATGATCAGGCCTGGAACGATGAACGCACCGTAGGTCACCCCATCGACGGATTTGATCCGCGATCCAATCGCTGAGCCGAACACCACGAAATAGAGAGAGGTCGAGATCACCGGCGCGAGCAGCGACTGCGTCATGGTCCGGAACCACCGTGAAAGCTCGAAGAGATAGATCGCTCGCACGCCGCGCAGGTTCATCTATCGCTCGCTCACCAAGCTGACGAATATGTCCTCCAGGGAGCTCTCGCTGGTCCGGAGGTCCTTGAAGTCGATGCCGAGCTCATTGAGCTGGCGCATGAGACTGGCGATGCCGGTGTCGTCGCGCTGAGCGTCGAAGGTGTAGACGAGATCCTCCCCGTTCGCGGAAAGCTCGAGCCCGTGTCCGGCGAGACGGTCGGGAACCGTGGCAAGCGGAGCCTGCAAGTGCAGGATCAGCTGCTTCTTGCCGAGCTTCTCCATCAGGGCCGCCTTGTCCTCGACGAGGATCAGCTCGCCCTTGTGGATCACCCCGATCCGGTCGGCCATTTCTTCGGCCTCTTCGATGTAGTGGGTGGTGAGGATGATCGTCACGCCCCGGTCGCGCAGAGACCGGACCATCTCCCACATGTCTCGCCGAAGTTCGACGTCAACGCCGGCGCTGGGCTCGTCCAGAAAAAGGATGCGAGGTTCGTGCGAAAGCGCCTTGGCGATCATTACCCGGCGTTTCATACCTCCGGAAGAGAGAGGATCTTGCTGTCCTTGCGGTCCCACAGAGACAGGTCCCTGAGCACCTGTTGCAAATAGGCTTCGTCACGCGGCTTGCCGAACAGCCCGCGGCTGAAGCCGACCGTCGCCCATACGGTCTCGAAAGCATCGGTTGTCAGTTCCTGCGGCACCAGACCGATCTTGGTACGGGCTGCGCGCCAGTCACGGACGATATCGTGGCCATCGGCGACGACGGCGCCGGAACTCGGCCTGACGATCCCGCAGATGATCCCGATGAGGGTGGTCTTGCCCGCCCCGTTTGGGCCCAAAAGGGCGAAGATCTCTCCGGCGCGGATGTCGAGATCCACCGACTTCAGGGCCTGGAAGCCGCCCGCATAGGTCTTGCTCAAGCCTTTGACCGAAATGATCGGCCGCACTTCTCCCGTCCCAAGATCCAGCGTCAGGTTCCTGCCCCAGGCTGAGCCACCAGCCTATCGTCGATTTCCCGCGCCCGCACCGCCGCGGGACGATTGCCGATGCGGGCCCAATAGCGCTCGAACGCCGGACGCTTCTCGATGGTGTCGAACTGCAGACCCCAGCCAATCTGCGAGCCGAAGTACACGTCGGCGGCCGTAAAGGCCCCGCCGGCCACGTAGTCGGATTTCGAAACCGCATCCTCGAGCGCACCCATCACATCTGAATAACACCCATAGCCCGCCATCCTCTCGCGACCTTCGGGAACGACGAAGCCCAGCGCCTTGTTCGTCACGGCCGACTCCACCGGGCCGGCGGCGAAAAACATCCAGCGAAAGTAGGGGCCGCGGCTGCGATCGCCCGGCGGCGGCGCGAGTCCGGCCCGCGGGAACGCATCGGCGAGGTAGGCGCAGATCGCTCCGCCCTCAGTCACCACGGTGTCGCCATGGCGGATCGCCGGAACCTTCCCCATCGGGTTTATCGCGAGGTAGGCTGGCGCCTTCATCGTCGTGTCGTACTGAAGAACCTCAGTTCGGTAGGGCGCGCCGACCTCCTCAAGCATCCAGCGGACGATCCGGCCGCGCGACATCGGATTGGTAAAGAAGACGAGTTCGTCGATCATCGGTTCTTCCGGTTCGCGGGTTGGGCGCGGATGTTAGAGCCTGGAGCGGAGAAGCACAAATCGAGAACGGGCGCTGATCGTGCGAATCATCGACTTCGAATGCGACACTCCCACCAAGGAGGCGGTGGAAGACACCATCACTCTGATCAAGTCGGGCCGTGGGTTCGACAAGGAGGGTTACGCCCAGCTCATGGGGCGCGGCTGGGCGACTCAAATCGGCATGACCCTGGGTCAGTTCAACGAGGCCAAGGTCACGTCGGGCCTCACCGCGCTGGCTCTGAAACTCTGCGAGACGCACCTGGAGAAGGCGATGAGCCACCAGGCCATCATAGCCATGCTGGATGAGGCTGGCGTTTCCCACGCCTGCATCGGCAACGCGGGGCGGCGGGCCCGCAACGAGGACGTGGCCGCCTTCGCCGCGGAATATCCGGACCGCTTGATCCCTTGGTTTCGCATCTGGGGCGATGAAGGCGAAGCAGGGGTCGCCAAACTCGAACACGGGGTGAAGTCTCTGGGCTGCCGCGGGTTCGAGATCTCCTGTTACCGCGAGGAGCGATACATCAACGACCCGGTCTACCGGCCGTTCCTGGCCAAATGCGTCGATCTCGGCATCCCCGTGCGCGTCACCACAGGCGTTCACCTGCTCTCCGACCGGCCCTTCGACTATGCGCATCCAAGATATCTCGACGAACTGGCGATCGCCTTTCCCACATTGACCATCGTCGCGGGCCTCGGCGGCTGGCCATGGATACCCGACCTGATGGCGATCGCCATGCGCCACCCGCGGCTCTTCATCGATATCGCCTGCCGGCGGGCGAAGCAGATCATGAGCCCCGGCGCGGGCTACGAGGCGCTGATTTATTACGGGACCCGGGTCCTGCAGGACAGGATCATCTTCGGCAGCGGGTGGGGAACCTTGATGATTCCGCTTGCGCAACTTATCGCCGAGACCGACGCCCTGCCGCTTTCCGAGCCGGTGCGCAAGAAGTGGATGGGCGACAACGCAGCAAGGGTATTGGGGATCGACTAGGTCCCGGCCGCTTCTTCGCCGCCGAACAAATCCGCCGCGCGCAGAGATGGTCGGCGTGCGAACTTGGTATGGGACGGCCGACCGGTCGGAGGGATGAGATTGACGGATTTCTCAGCGACGGACGCGGCGTTCACCGGTTTTCGTCTCGTGCGCGAGAACCCTCGGGCAGTCGCGGTGTGGGCGGTGGTCCAGATCGCGATCTCGCTCGGCTTCGGCGTCCTGCTGGCCCTGACCGCGGGATCGGCCTTGATGGCCATCCAGAGCCAGGGCTTCGCGAAGCAGGACCCTGCCCAGGTCATGGCGACCTTCCGCCAGCTGCTGCCGATGTACGCCGCGATCGCCGTGTTCGCCGTCGTCTTCTACCCGGTCCTTTATGCGGCCATGGCCCGGGCCGTGCTGAAGCCGGACGACGATCGCTTCGGCTATCTGCGCTTGGGCCGGGACGAACTGCGCCAGCTCGGGCTATTGCTGTTGTTCGGCTTGCTGGGCTTCGGCTTCTATTTGTTGCTGATCGTCATGATTGTCGTGGTCAGCCTCGTCGCGAAGGGGGGCGCCGCGGCGGTGGCCGGGGTCCTCGTCGCTCTGATCGGTTTCTTTGGCATTGTCGCGGCATGGATCGTCGTCGGCGTCCGACTGTCACTGGCCTCGCCCATGACCTTTGCCAGCGAGCGGATCGATCTCTTCGGCTCCTGGGCTCTGACGAAGGGCCGATTCTGGTCGATCCTTGGAACCTACCTGCTCACCTGGGCGCTGGCGGCCCTGATTTACATGCTGGGGTTTGCAGTCATAGCGGCGTTCGCCGCCTTGGCCGGGGGAGGCATGCGCGGGCTGGGAGAGCTGTTTCACCCCGATCTCGGCTCCCTCGCCGCCTTCGTTTCTCCGGCGCGACTGATTCAAGTGGTCCTCTCCGGCGTTCTCACCGCTCTCATCTGGCCGGTTGTGATGACCCCGCCTGCGGCCATCTACCGCGCCCTCGCGCCCGCCCCGATTCAGAGGCGCGTCGGGGAAATCTTCTCCTGAACCGCAAAGCGGGCCGTGGAACACCCAAACAGCTAGCCACCGCGGCGTTCGCGGGGCAAAATAGTCGCCTCACCGATCCTGAGCTGTCGTGATGTCCGATTCGCGAGGCGCGACTGCTCGTGCGCCTTTCCGTCCCGATGCCCGACCCATCGATGTTAAGGCGATGCCGCGCGTGCTGCGCCGGATCGTCGGGGCGGCTTTGCGCCAAGCCCCCGGTCGGGTGATGGTCGCGGTCGCCGCTTCCCTGGGAGCGGCGGCCGCGAGCCTGACCCTGCCCAAGCTCTTCGGTCACGCCGTGAACGAGGCGCAGCGGCTGCTGGACATCGCGACCCGCACTCGCGCCGCCGCCCAGGCCACCGCGCTGCACGCTGCGGGAGCGCGGGCCGACACTCTGCATGCCGCGGCCCTCGTCGCTCAGGCCCGCCACGCGCTGATGCTGACCGCCGCCCTGGTCGTCGGCGCGAGCGCGGTGCGGGGCCTGATGGCGATGATCGCCAACTATGAGGCGGAGTACGTCAGCCAGCAGGTGGCCTATCAGTACCGGCTCGCCTACTTCCAGCAGCTCCAGAAGCTGTCGTTCGGCTTCCACGACAAGATCCATTCCGGCGACCTGATCACCCGCGGGATGCTCGACCTCGAGGGCGCGCGCGCCTTCATCCAGAACGGAATGATGACCTCCCTCACCTTGGTGCTCCTGCTGGCCATTTCGGTGACCATGATGGTGACCACCGATGCGAAAATGGCGGCTCTGGGCTTGGCCTTCGTACCGATCGCCGGTTTCGCCCTGGCCAGGATGGGATTTCTGCTCAGGGTCACCTGGCTGCACGTGCAGCGGCTGATGAGCATCCTCACCCTGACCATGGAGGAGAACCTCCAAGGGATGCGCGTCGTGCGTTCTTTCGCGGCCAAGGCATTCGAGATGGCCAAGTTCGACGAGGCGGCCAATGCGGCTCTGGCCTATTCCTATCGCCGGATCGTGCTGCGGTTCCGAGCCGTTTCGGTGATGACCGTTAGCTTTTACGTATCCATGGGTCTGTTGCTGTGGGTCGGTGGGCACAAGGTCGCGACCGGCGCGATGAGCGTCGGGCGGCTCACCGAGTTCCTGACCTACATGACGCTCCTCCAATCGCCGATCCGCCAGATCGCGATGATCTTCGCTTCAGCGGCGAGGGCGACCACTTCGGGGGGCCGCCTTTTCGAGATCCTCGACATGACCGCGCGGATCGCCGACGCGCCCGGCGCGCGAGCCCTCGTGGGCGGCGACGGAGTCCTCGGATTCGCACACGTCGATTTCGCCTATGAGGCGGGCGGGCGGCCGATCCTGCGCGATGTCACCTTCGAGGTCGCTCCCGGACGGACCCTCGGCATCGTCGGCCCGCCGGGGTGCGGCAAGTCGACCATCGCCCACCTGATCCCGCGTTTCTACGATGTCACTGGCGGCGCCGTGACGATCGGCGGCCAGGACGTGCGCGAGGTGACCTTGTCGTCATTGCGCTCGCATGTCGGTCTGGTCCAGCAGGAAGCGTTCCTTTTCGATGCCACGGTGACGAACAACGTCGCCTATGCCGATCCCTGGGCGGAGGAGGTGCGGATCGTCGCGGCGGCGCGAACCGCACAGATTCACGACTATGTGGCGGGGCTCCCCGCGGCATACGAGACGAGGGTGGGCGAACGCGGCGTGGCGCTTTCGGGCGGGCAGCGCCAGAGGATGAGCATCGCCCGCGGCGTCGTTCCGGGGCCTGGGGTGATGATCTTCGACGATAGCACCGCGGCGATCGACGCGGTCACCGAAAAGAAGGTGCGCGACGCCTTGGCCCAGGCGACCGCGGCGAAAGCGACGGTGATCATCGCCCATCGCCTCTCCTCCCTGATGCACGCTGACGAGATCATTGTCCTGGAAGAGGGTCGGATCGTCGAGCGCGGCGACCACGCGCAGCTACTCGAACTGGGCGGCGAATACGCCGACCTCTTCGCTCTCCAGACCCGCACCGAGCAGGGTCTGTCGATCGCGAACGCCAGGATGCAACGCAAGCTCGAGGAAACGCCAGCATGAGCGACCTGGTCCTCGACGCCGAGGCGCCGGGCGGCGAGACGCAGCGCAGGCCGCACGCCAACCTCGGGACACCTGACGCCGAGGAGATATTCGCCTCCTTCGACACCCGGATCCTGAGGCGGTTCATCGCCTTCCTGAAGCCGCACAGGGCCCTGCTCCTTCTCGCCCAGGCCGCGGTGCTGATCTCGTCTCTCAGCAGCGTCGCCATTCCCTGGGTGATCGGTTCGAGCGTCAACGCGGCGGTCGCGGGCGACGTCCGGCGCCTGGAGACGCTGCTCGGCGCGTTCGCCGTGCTCGTGGCGGTCAGCGCCACAGCCTCTTTCTGCGACCAGTGGGCGACCTCGCGTCTGGCCCAACGGGTGATATTCGATGTCCGGCGGGCGATGTTCGCACATTTTCAGGATGTCGCCCTGACCTTCCTGGACAAGACTCACGTCGGGCGGATCATGTCGCGTCTGCAGGGAGACGTGAACGCCCTGCAGGAGTTCCTGGAGAGTTCGACTGGGGCCCTGGGGGACTTCACCACCCTGTTCGGATACGCCGCCGTGCTCATCTGGATGGACTGGAAGCTGGGGTTGCTGACCCTCACCACCATTCCCGCCCTGATCCTTGTGCGCACGATCTGGCTGCCGTTCTCCAAGACCACCTTCCGCCGGGCGAGGGACGCCTCCTCCATCGCCAACGGGGCCCTGGCGGAGAACATCAACGGCGTGCGCACGGTGCAGGAGACCCGCCGCGAGGCGATGAATTTCAGTCTCTACGAGGAGAAGGCGCGGGAAAACTTCCAGGCCGCCGTCAGCTCGGCGTGGCTCGCCCAGATCATGACCCCGACGGTGGACATCCTCACCGGCGTCGCCATGGCGTTCATCGTGGTGGTGGGCGGCGACGAGGTCCTGGGCGGCGCACTTGCCGTGGGGGTGCTGGTGACCTTCATCCTTTCGGTCCAGCGGTTCTTCGAGCCGGTGCGCCTGCTCTCGATGCAGTACACCGTGATGCAGAGGGCGATGGCGGCCGGCTACCGGATCTTCGAGGTGCTCGACGTCCCGGTGACCATCGCCGACGCTCCCGGCGCGGTGACGCTTCGGGACATCGAATCGACCATAGAACTCGATCACGTGACCTTCGGTTATGCGCCCGGCAGGCCGATCCTGCGCGACGTCAGCCTTCGGGTGTCGCCGCGGCAGGTGGTGGCCCTGGTCGGACCGACCGGCTCGGGCAAGACTTCCATCACCTCGCTGGTCAATCGGTTCTACGACGTCGACGAAGGGGCCGTCCGGGTCGGCGGGCGCGACGTGCGCGAGGTCACCCTGGAATCGCTGGGAAGCCTTGTGGGTATGGTGCTGCAGGAACCGTTCCTGTTCTCCGGCACGATCGAGCAGAACATCCGCTACAAGACCGCCGACGCCGGCCTCGACGAAGTGACCTCCGCGGCCAAGGCGGTGAGCGCCCACGACTTCATCGTCCGCCTGCCCGAAGGCTACCAGACCGAACTGGGTCAGAGAGGCCGCAACATCTCGGTCGGCCAGCGCCAGCTCCTTTCCTTCGCCCGCGCCCTGGTCGCCAACCCGCAGATCCTGATCCTCGACGAGGCTACCGCCAACATCGACAGCTTCACCGAGCAGGCGATCCAGAAGGCCCTCAAGGCGCTGTTCAAGGGGCGCACCTGCCTGGTGATCGCTCACCGACTGGCGACGGTCCGCGACGCAGATACGATCGTCGTCCTCGACCAGGGCCGGATCGTCGAGCAGGGACCGCACGAGGCGCTGATAGGTCGCGGCGGCCTCTACGCGCGTCTCTACGCCTCCAGCCACGGCTCTTTCGATGACCTGACCGGCGATGGCGCGGACCGTGACTTGGTCGCGACGTGAAAGGCTCGGGCGAGCGGGCGGCGGCGGCGGGCACTGGATCGGGGCGGCGGCTCGGTCTAGGTTTCGCGCCGCCGCCCCAAAATGGCCGCGGCCTGTTCGACCCCAGGGGGCTCTCCTTGCAACCGAAATTTCGACCGATTGCGCGCATCGCCCTGATCCTTCTCTTGCCGGTCGCCCTGGCCGGCTGCGGGATCAACACCATCCCGACCAAGCAGGAAAAGGCGCGGGCGGCGTGGGCGGATGTCCAGGCCGACTACCAGCGCCGCGCCGACCTCATTCCGAACCTCGTGGAGACCGTGAAGGGCTTCGCCGCCCAGGAGCGAACCGTTCTTGTCCAGGTGACCCAGGCGCGGGCCAGTGCGACCCAGGTGAGGGTGGACGCCTCGACCCTCACCAACCCGGCCGCCTTCGCCCAATACGAACAGGCCCAAAATCAACTGTCCGGGGTGCTGGGGCGGCTGATGGCGATCAGCGAAAAATATCCCGATCTGAAGTCGAACGAGAACTTCATGGCCCTCCAATCCCAGCTGGAGGGCACCGAGAACCGGATCGCCATAGCCAGGCGCGACTACAATGAGGCGGTCAGGGACTTCAACACCACCCTGCGCACCTTCCCTGGAGTGCTGTGGGCCGGCACGCTCTATCATAACGAAAAGGCCATGACGCTGTTTTCGGCCAACGCGGCGGCCCAGGCCGCGCCGAGCGTGAGCTTCGATCTCAATCCCGGAGCGGCCCCCGGGGCCGCGCCCGGTTCACCCCCGCCGCCGCCCGCTCCGGCGGCGCCGGCGGCGGCGGCGGCGCCGTGAGTCGCCTCGGCGGAGTGCTGGCGCTCCTCGTCCTGCTCTTTTGTGCTCCGGCCCTGGCCGCGCCCCAGTTTCCTCCTCTCACCGGGCGGGTGGTGGACAATGCTCACGTCCTGTCGCCGGCGACCCAGGCCGATCTCACCGCGAAGCTCCAGGCGCTGGAGGCCAAGACAACGCGTCAGCTGGTAGTCGTGACCCTGCCTTCCCTGGGCGGCTACGCGATCGAGGACTACGGCTATCAATTGCTCCGCTACTGGCGGATCGGCCAGAAGGCGACCAACAACGGCGTTCTCTTCATCGTCGTGCCCTCGGAGCACAAGGTGAGGATCGAGGTCGGCTACGGCCTAGAGCCGATCCTCACCGACGTCCTTTCGAGCCTCATTCTCCAGCGCGCCGTGCTGCCGAAGTTCCGCGCCGGCGAGGTCGAAGGCGGGGTCGTCGCCGGTACGGATGAACTCATCACCCAGCTCAGCCTCGAGACCAGCGCCGCCGAGGCGAAGGCGGCCCAGGCCGCTTCGGCCCCCCGCGAGCGCGGCAGCCCGATCCGCGCGTTGTTCCCGATCTTCTTCATCGTCATTTTCCTGTTCTCCTTCCTGTTCCGGCGGCGCGGCCTCGGCGGCGGGATGGGCTGGCTCCTGCCCTCGATGATTCTCTCCAGCACGCTGGGGGGACGCGGCTGGAGCAGCGGTGGCGGCGGCGGTTTCGGTGGCGGCGGCGGCTTTGGCGGCGGCGGCGGGTCGGGTGGGGGCGGCGGCGCCTCGGGAGGCTGGTGATGCTGAGCGCCATCGAGGAGGATCGGATCGCGCAGGCGGTGAGCCTCGCCGAGGAGGGATCTTCGGGCGAAATCGTCTGCGCCCTGGCCGGCGAAGTCTCCGGCTACCGCGAAGTCCCGATCGCCTGGGCGGCGGCCGCGGCGCTCGCCCTG
Organism: Caulobacteraceae bacterium; assembly: GCA_036511715.1. Taxonomy (GTDB): domain Bacteria; phylum Pseudomonadota; class Alphaproteobacteria; order Caulobacterales; family Caulobacteraceae; genus Acaudatibacter. The sequence continues at coordinate 195,196 of DATCBS010000006.1, read as the reverse complement.
CCGCCGATCGCCGTAGGACTGGGCCTGCATCCCCTGGCCCTGGCCGGACGCGGCGGCGCCTGGATGGCGGCCCAGGCCGGCGCCGTCGAACCGCAGATCGCCCTGGCCCTGACGCTCAACGCCGCGATCCAGGTCGTGCTTTTTGCGCTCGTCGCGCTCCTCGTCTCGATTCCCACCATCCGCCGGCTCTTGACCCCTTCGAGTGTAAAGCGCCATCGCGTCGCGCGGGCTGCGCATCACCAGTTCGCCGCGGTCAGCGCCAGGGCGACGGGCAGCGAGACCGGCATCCTGATCTTCGTTGCGATCGAGGACCGTCAGGTCCAGATTCTCGCCCACGCGGCGATCCACCAGAAATGCGGCGAGACGGTGTGGCGCCAGGCCGCCGGTGAGATCCAGAATGCGATGAAGGACGGCAAGGACCCCACGGCCGGGATCGTCAAGGCCGTCGAGATCTGCGGCGCCGCTCTGCGCGAACACTTTCCCTCGTCGAAGCCGCCTGCGCACAGCTTCTCCAGCCGACCGATCGAGGTCTAGAACTAGCGTCCCTGGAATCGCGGCTGGCGCCTTTCGACAAAGGCGCGGAAGGCCTCGCGGGAATCCTCGCTCGTCCCCAGTTTCTGATGACGCTGCGTCTCAAGGGTGATGAATTCGGCTAGGCCGATCCGTTCTGCGTCGACGAAATTCGCCTTCATGGCTTTCAACGCCAAGGGCGCGGCGTCGGCCAGACGGCCAATGAGCACGCCGAGGCCAGCCTCGAACTCGTCGGCTGCGAACACCTTCGACACCAGACCGATGCGCAACGCCTCGGCCGCATCGAACTTTTCGGGCAGGAAATAGAGCTCCCTGGCCTTGGCGGCGCCGAGGATCCGCGGCAGCAGCCACGGACCGCCCATGTCCCCGGAAAGGCCGACCGCGAGAAAGGCTGAATTAAATTTCGCGGTCGTATCGCAGAATCGAAGATCGCAGGCCGCGGCCCAACCGAGCCCTGCTCCGGCACAGGCCCCGCGGATCGCCGCGACGCTCACCAGCGGCGCGTCATGCAACAGGACGCTGATCGTGAACGCCTTCGGGTCCGACCGTTCGGCGCCGCCCGCCGCATAGTGTTTCACGTCCGCCCCCGGACAGAAGTCGGCGCCCGCGCCGGTCAAGGTGAGCACCCGCAGCTCCGTGTCCGCGGCCGCGTCCTGAACCGCCTCGAAGAGCTCGTCGAGCATCCGCGGGACGATGCCGTTGCGCGCCTCCGGTCGGTTCATGGTCAGCACCGCGCTGGGTCCGGACTTCTCGTAGCGGATTGTCTGATAGCCGCTCATTTCGATGCTCCACGCCGCCCGCCGCATCTTAACCAGCGGGAGGACGAAGACCACCGACAGGGCGGCGGCCTGCCTCTTGCGCCCCGGTGCGCCCCCTTCAGTGGGTGTGGGCGATCATGCTCTGGGAGATGCGGTAGGCGGCGGGGAGGATGAGGACGCCCAGCAGGCACGGGAAGATGAACAGGATGAGCGGGATCATCAGCTTGGCTGGCAGGGCCATCGCCTTCTCCTCGGCGCGGAGCATGCGTTTGGAGCGCATGTCGTCGGAGAAGATGGCGAGGGTCTCGCCCAGGCTCGTGCCCATGTCCTCGGCCTGACGCAGCATGGTCGCCAGGCTGCGCGCCTCCTCGATCCCGAGGCGTTCGGCGAAGGCGGTCCAGGCGTCCTTCCGCGACCGGCCCGCGCGCAGTTCGAGGGTCAGGAACCTCAGGTGCTCCGCCAGATGCGGATAGCGACGCACCAGTTCGTCGGTGACCCGGCTGACCGCGGCGTCCAGGCTCAGGCCGGCTTGGACCGAGGCGACGAGCAGATCGAGCAGGTCGGGAAAGCCGTCTCGATATTCCCGCTCGCGCGCGTTTCGCCGGGCCTTGATCACCTGGTCGGGCCCGAGCATCGCGGCCAGGGCGAAAACCCCGGCCACGGACATCGCGAGCAAGCCTCCGTGGCCGCCCAGCACCCAGGGAATGAGGGCGGCGGTCGCCGCGATGGCCGCGATCATCGCCACCGCTCGGGCGCCGAGATAGATCGTCACCGCCTCGCGGCTCATGAATCCCGCCTGCACCAGTTTCGAGCGAAGCGCCGAGAGCTTCGAAGGGTCGGTGATCGCCACCCTGTCGCCAAGGCGGCTTACCCGGGAAACGACGCCGGCGAGGTCGAAAGGCCCCGGGGCGGTCGATCCCGCCGCCGCACCGTAGGCACCCGCCAGACGAACCCGCCGGCGGGCGGCGCCTACGGCGCTGCGCAGCATGATCCAGCCGCCGCCGCCGACCCCGGTGGCGATCAGGCCAAGGGCGACAATGGTGAGGATATTCTGGAGGAGCACGGGATCCATGGCTGCGGCCTTCAAATCCTCATGTCGATCATCTTGCGCATCACCAGGTTGCCCAGAAACATCCAGCCGCCGAGGATCGCGAGGCCGAGCTGAACCGGCCGCTCATTGATGACATCGCCATAGAAGTGCGGACTCATCACCGTGAGCATCAGGAACACACAGATCGGCGCGGCGGTGAGGATGATCGCCGAGGCGCGGCCCTCCGAAGACGCCGCCTTGATCTTCAGCCGCATCTTGAGGCGCTCGCGGACCGTCCGCGCGACCATCTTGAGCAGTCCGGTGAGGTTGCCTCCGGCGCGCTCCTGAAGCCGGACGGTGGCCGCGAAGAGGTCCAGATCGGGATGCCGGCAGCGATCGGCCATCCGCGCCACGGCCTGCTCCAGGGTGGCGCCATAGGCGATCTCATCGGCGGCCATGCCGAATTCCGAGCCGATCGGATCGGGCATTTCGCGCCCGACCAGGGCGACGGCGGTGGGCACCGGGTGCCCGGCCTCGAGGCTGCGGACGATGACCTCCAGAGCATTGGGCAGCTGCAGTCCCAGCTGCTTGGCGCGGCGGGCGGCCCTGAACTTCAGATAGACCAGGGGAACCGCCACCGCCGCGACCGCGCCCACCGCCAGCGCGACCATGGGCGAATGGCTGAGGATGAAGCTCAACAGTGCGGCGATCGCGGCCTCGGCGGCGATGAGCAGCGCCCAGCGGCGCGGCTGGAACGCGATCCCCGAACGGGCGATGAGTTCCGAAAGCCAGGCCCAGGAGATGATGGACTGCCCGCGCTCATTGAGGCCGCGCTGCTTGCGCAGCTCGACCACCAGTTCGCCCAGCGAGGTGGTGCGATCGGCGACCGCCAGGCGGCGGTTGACCAGCCGCTTCGCCCTGGCGACTCTCATCAGGCCCCAGGCGGCCTGGGCGACCGAAAAGATCGTCGCGGCGACCAGCACCAGGAAGGCGGCGCGGGCGTCCAGATGCAGGCCGGCGAACGCCGTGGTCATCACGCCAGAGCCCGGTTGGGATCGAAGTGATCTGTGTCGTAGCGGATGCCGCGCCTGAGCATTTCATCGATGCATTTTGGGCGCAGACCGGTCGCCCGGAACTCGCCGCGGACCGTGCCGTCGGACTCTGTGGCGATGCGATGAAAGGCGAAGATCTCCTGCATCTGGACCACCTGGCCCTCCATGCCGGTGATCTCGGTGACGCTCGTCAGGCGCCGCTTTCCGTCGGAGAGGCGCATCACCTGGACGATCAGGCCGACCGCCGAGGCGATCTGGCCGCGAATGGATTCCGGGCTCAGCGCCATGCCGGACATCGCGACCATCTGGTCGAGCCTGGTGATCGCATCGCGCGGCGTATTGGCGTGGATGGTGGCCATCGAGCCCTCGTGGCCGGTGTTCATGGCCTGGAGCATGTCGAACGCTTCTTCGCCGCGCACCTCGCCCAGGATCACCCGGTCGGGGCGCATCCGCAGGGCGTTCTTGACCAGTTCGCGCTGGCGGATCTCGCCCTTGCCCTCGATGTTCGGAGGCCGGGTTTCCATCCGCACCACGTGCGGCTGCTGCAGCTGAAGCTCGGCGGCGTCCTCGATGGTGATCAGCCGCTCCTTGGCGCTGATCGCCGCCGAAAGGGCGTTGAGCAGGGTGGTCTTGCCAGATCCCGTGCCCCCTGAAATCACCGTCGACACCCGCGAGCGCACGGCGCCGTGAAGAAATTCGGCGACGCTCGCGGGCATCGAGCCGAATTCCACCAGCCGCTCGAGGTTGAACGGCTTTTTCGAGAACTTGCGGATCGAGACGCAGGCGCCGTCGATGGCGACCGGCGAAATTGCCGCGTTGACCCGACTGCCGTCCGGCAGGCGCGCGTCGACCATCGGCTGGGATTCGTCGATCCGGCGGCCGACGGTGGCGACGATCCGGTTGACGATCCGCAGCAGATGGTCGTTGTCGCGGAACCGGACCGGCGTCACCTCCAGTTCGCCACGGCGCTCGACATAGACCTGGAACGGCCCGTTGATCAGAATGTCGGCGATCGAGTCGTCCTTGAGGAGCGGTTCGATGGGCCCCAGGCCGACCATTTCGTCGAAGACCTCGCCGCCGAGGCGGTCGAGTTCTCCGGCGTTGAGGGCCAGGCGTTCGGTGCGGGCGAAGTCGCCGACCAGCCGGCGGACCTGGCGACGCATTTCCCCGTCTTCCAGCTTGTCGAACTTCGAAAGGTCGATCTCGTCGATCAGCCAGGAGTGAAGCCGAAGCCGCATGTCGAGCATCGGATCGGTGAGCGGCGGCGGCGGCGCCTCGGGCGCAGGGGCCGGCGTGAAGGCGGCGATGGGCGCGGCGGCCTCCTCGGCGGCGGCGGGCTCGGCCCTGCGGAACGAAAAGCGGCTCATCGTCAGGCCACCCTTCGGCTGAGCTCGCCCGGCGCTTCGAGCAGGCGGCTCACCAGCCGGTCGATGTCGCGCACGATCTTGGATCTGGGCCGATGGTGGCAGATGGCCCCGCCGAGGTTCGCGGAGGCGGCGGCGGCCTCCCAGTCGGAGGTGATCCCGCCGTCGGCCCGGCGCTGCAACGCCTTTTCAGCCTCCGCCAGGGAAGGCGCCGGCCCGAAGACCCGGCTGGCCAGGCGGTTGAGAATGATTCTCGGCGGCGTGTGGTCGCCCAGCTCGGCCTCGATCTCTCCGGCCAGATCGCGCGCCGCGATCAGCGCGGGCACGGTGAGTTCGGAGACCACCAGGATCTCATCGGACCCGGCGAGGACGTCGAGGGTCCAGGGCTGATGGCATCGCGGAAGGTCGACGACCACGAATTCATAGGCCTGGCACGCCACCTCTAGGGTCCGGCACACCGTCTGCGCGCCGATCTTGCCATAGGCGCGGGAATCCCGGGGACATGCCAGAACATCGGGACCGCCGGCCATTTTCATCGCGAACGCATCGAGCATCGCCGCGTCGATCCGATCTGGGTCGCTGGCGGCTTCGGCGAGCTGCATGTTAGCCGAGGCGCCCAAATAGGCGCAGGCCGCGCCGCCGCTGAGGTTGAGGTCGACCAGCGCCACGCGGCCCTCGGCGCCCAGCCGGCGCGCGAGATTGGTCGCGATCTCCACGACGATGGTCGTCGCTCCACAGCCGCCGACCGAACCGGTGACGGTCCAGCAATGGGATCGCCGGACCGCGGCGGGCGACGGGGCGGCGGTTGGCGCCACGCCCAGAGTCGCGCCGACCGCCCTGGCAAGATCCTCGGCGGTGAAAGGCGCCTCGAGGACGTCGCTTCTTGGCAGGCGCATGAGCGCCTTGACGAGGACCGTGGGCAGATTGCCGCCGGCGAGCAGAACCGCGGGCGGGGTCTCCCGGCTTCCCAGGCTCGCGATCAGAGCCGAGAGCACCGCGACGTCCGCCTCGTCGACATCGATCAGGATCAATTCGAGTCCGGTCGGCAGGGCGTCGGGAGGCCCGAGGCGCTCGGCGGCGACGATCTCCAGAAAGGCGCTCGGCATCGCCGCCTCGGCGATCGGGGCCAGGCGTGGCCCGATCACCAGCACGTGGCGCGGGGTCTCGGCGGGGGGACTCATTTCGCTCATCTCAGCGCGACGCGTGGCGCTCGGAGGTCTTGGCGGCGTCGAAGCCCTTGCCCTCCAGGATCAGGTCGATGATTCCGGGCTCATCCATCCCGCGCAGCGGGTTGGGCAGGCTCTCCAGATTGTCTGTCGGCGTGCTCAGGTGCGGGGTCACGATGATCACCAGTTCGGTCTCGTTGCGCTGCCAGCTCGCCGATTTGAAGAGCGCGCCCAGGATCGGGATGTTCGCCGCCCCCGGGACCTGGCTCACCGATCTCATGGTGTCCTTCTCGAAAAGGCCGGCGATGGCGAAGCTCTGGCCGTCGCGCAGCTCCACCGAGGTCGAGGCTCGCCGCGTGCTGATCCCGGGGATGGTGTAGCCTTGGAGGGTGACGCCGTTGGCCGGGTCGAGCTGACTGACTTCGGGCGCCACCTTGAGCCGGATCTCGCCGGAATCCTCGACGGTGGGCGTGACGTTGAGCTTCACGCCGAAGGTCCGGAACTCGATGGTGGTGCCGTTGAGGCCGTTGGGGACGGGAAACGGAAACTCGCCGCCGGCAAGGAAACTCGCTTCCTCGCCGGACATCGCCACCAGGTTGGGCCGGGCCAGGGTGTGCACCGCGCCCCTCTGCTCCAGGGCCTCCAGGGTTGCGTTGATGGTGACCCCGCCGATCGATCCGCTGAATCCGAGCGTGCCCTGGGGCACGGCGTTGTTGAGCAGGCCGTTGCCGGTGGCCAGGGCGAAGTGCGACTGATTGTGGGCGCCGAGCTGGACGCCGATGTCCTTGAGGGCGGTGCGGGTGACTTCCAGGATCCGCACCTCGACCATCACCTGCTGGGCGTCGTGGACTTTGAGCGCGCACTGCACAGCCTTGGGCGCGTAGCGTTCGGCGATGGCCTGGGCGCGCGCGGCGACGCTGCTGGTCGAGACCTCGCCGGTGAGCAGAAGTCCGCCGGCAAAATCGGCGACGTGAATCTGTTCGCCCGGCAGGGCCGAGGCGAGATCGGCCTGCAGGCTGTCGGTGTCATAGCCGACCCGCGCGTCGATCACCTGCGTCAGGTGATGCGCCCGGTCGTAGAGCAGGATGTTGGTCACCCCCAGCTGCTTGCCGCGGACATAGAAACTGCGGTCGGTGGTGGCGACGAGCTCGAGGGTGTCGGGCTGGGCGACGACGATCTCGCCCACCGGATAGTCGAGGCGGAAGGCCGCGGACTTGTCCTTGGCCACGGTGATCGAGCGCGTTCCGCCGGCGTCGGCGGTGACCTGGGCGAGAGCCGGGGCGGCCGCGAGGCTGGCGGCGCAGAACACGGCCGCTGCGAGAGCGAGAGCAGGTTTCATGGCGATTGGCTTTCCTTGAGGCCGGCGATCAGACGCCGGACCCGCGGTCGGAGGGGACCTCGACGCTCGCCTTGGCGGCGCCGTGCACGACGATGATCGCGTGGTGGTCCGCCGCGGCGGCCTGGGCGGGGGGAGGAACTCGGCGATGGTGTTCCGCGGCGGGGACCGGGTGGGGCGCGGCCGGGCGCGGCCCCGCGCCGATGTCGCTCACATTGATCATCCTCACCGGCGCGATCTCGGCGCCTCCGGTACGGCGCAGGGCGAGGGAAAGGCCCCCTGCCTGGGCGGCCAGAGCGAGTTTCTCGGCGTCCTGGACGCTGACTTCCAGGGTCGCGGTGTGCGCGACGCTCGCCTGGGTGCTGCTCGGGTCGGCGTTCAGGTCCATGCCCAGGACGCGGACATCCTGAATGACCACCGTCGACATCAGGCGCTTGCCGTTGCTGTTGTTGCCGCCCGGATTGCCTCCGGCCAGGGTCGAGAGATCATAGGTGAGCACCACGTCGACCCGGTCGCCCGGGAGAATATGCCCGCCGCCTCCGGCGACGTCGTTGACACCGATCGTGAACGCCCGCATGCCCTCGGAAATCACCGCGGCCACTGTCGACTTTGCGCCCGCGCCGCTGAGTTTGGCCGGAAGGATCGGCTCGCGAGCGGATATCGGGATCAGGACCACCGGCGCGCCGCCGCTCTGGCCGATCACCTGCTGAACACTGGAAAACGCGCCCTCGGGGACGGCGGCGGCCGGCAGTTGCGCCAGCTGGAGTTTGCCCGCGTCGAGTTTCGCGCCATAGGCGATATTGCCTCTGGCGACGACCACCGGCACGGTGGCCAGGACCATTCCCCCATGCTTGGCCGTGGCGCCGTGCGCCGACTGCGGCAGCCATACCCGGGCGACGATGAGGGCGCCAAGTCCAAGGACCGCCGAGGCGCCCAGGCTGATCAGGGTTGCCGTTCGCATCTTGCCCACCACCCGAAGATTCGCGCATTGCTTTCGCGCGGTTGGTCGCACATTGCGCTGGGCCCGATTGCACTACCGTTAAACGACAGGATGAACCGATATTTACTGTAATTCACTTTCGCTTACCTTGGGAAAGCTTGTTCGCTTCTCCCCTCGTACGCTTCACGGCCTTGCGGGCAATAACATCAGGGCGAAGCACGCCGATGGCGCGAAGCAACCCGCCGGCGTCCCCCTTGACGGGGCGGCGATGCGCCGATCAAGGATTGCGACTAGGCGGCTTGCTCGCCGGGAACAGGCTTTCGATGCAGGATCTCTACGAAACTCTGGTCGCCGCCGCCGGCAGGGGCATGACCGCCAGCATCTGGGCAGCCCGCAAGCCCGACATGGTGGCGGTCAGAAGCGTCTTCGGCGAGAAGACGTTTTCCCAGATCAACGCGAGCGCCAATCGCGTCGTGCGCCTTCTACGTGGTCACGGCGTCGCCGCCGGCGACGCGATCGCCCTTCTGTGCGGCAATCGCGCCGAGTTCGTCGAGGTCCTGGCCGGGGCCCTGCGCGGCGGCTACCGGATCACCCCGGTCAACTGGCACCTCAACGCCGAGGAGGTCGAGTACATCATCAACGACTGCGAGGCCAAGGCGCTCTTCGCCGAGACGCGCTACCCGGCTGGCCTGGCGGCGCACGCCCCTCGAGTCCGGGTCAAGGTCTCGATCGGCGAGGACGCCGCGGGTTTCCTGCCCTACGCCCAGAGCCTCGCGGCGTTCGAGGCGAGCGACATCGAAGATCCGATCCTGGGCGCGGCGATGCTCTATACCTCCGGCACCACCGGCAGGCCCAAGGGCGTCTATCGGCGCAACCCGATGCCGATCCTGATGCCCGAGCCGGGAGCGCCCGACGATGTGGCGATGTGCGCCGGCCCCGCCTACCACGCCGCTCCCCTCGCCTTCGACGTCCGCGCCGCCATGGCCCAGGGCAATCCCCTGGTCTTCCTCGACCGCTGGGACAGCGAAGGCTTCCTCGCCGCGGTCGAGCGCCACAGGGTGACCCGCGTGCACATGGTGCCGATCATGTTCCAGCGCCTGCTGGCTCTGCCCGCCGAGGTCAGGGATCGCTACGACATCTCCAGCCTGCGCACCGTCGTCCACGGCGCCGCGCCCTGTCCCCCCGAGGTCAAGAAGGCGATGATCAACTGGTTCGGCCCGGTCTTCACCGAATACTACGCCGGCTCGGAAGGCGGGGCGGGCCTGATCGTGAACTCCGAGGAGTGGCTCGCCAAGCCGGGGACCGTCGGCAGGGTTCCGATGCCGGGGGCGGTGAAGATCCTCGACGACGAGGGCGGCGAGATCACCCAGGCCAACCGCTCCGGGATGATCTATTTCAAGGTCTCGCCGGTGGCCCCCTTCGAATATTTCAACGATCCGGCCAAGACGGCCGCCGCCCACCGCGGCGACTATTTCACGCTCGGCGATGTCGGCCATCTGGACGAGGACGGCTATCTCTTCCTGACCGGCCGGACGGCCGAATGCATCATCTCCGGCGGTGTGAACATCTATCCCCAGGAGATCGACAACGAGATCATCAAGCACCCAGCGGTCGAAGACAGCTGCGCCATCGGCGTCCCCAACGAGGAGTGGGGCGAAGCGGTGAAGGTCGTGGTGACCTTGCGCCCAGGTCACGCACCCAGCCCCGAACTAGCCGGCGAGATTCTCGCCTTCGCCCGCGCTCGCCTCGCCGGGTTCAAATCCCCGCGCAGCCTGGAATTCGCCGACGAGCTGCCGCGCAGCCCCGCCGGCAAGATCCAGCGCGGCAAGGTCCGCGCGCCCTACTGGGCCGGGCGGGCGCGGCAGATCTGAAGCGCGCGGACCCTCCCCTCGCGGCGTGATTGCTGTAGCGTCATTCAGGATGGCGAAGCGATCGACCCTCGCGGCGTTGGCTCTGGTCGCCGCCTTTCTTTGGAGTGGCCCGGCCCTGGCGGCATGCGTGCTCGGCAAGATCGCCGAGCTGCCGGTGACGATGGACGGCCTTCGGCCGATGGTCGCGGCCAAGATCAACGACGCCGACGCCTTGTTCATCGCCGACAGCGGCGCCTATTTCAGCGTCCTTTCGCCGGCGAGCGCGGCACGGTTCGGACTGATCCTGCGGCCGGCGCCGGCGAATTGGACGATGGCCGGCGCGGGCGGGCCCGTGCGGATCTGGGTAACGACGGCCAAGCGGTTCACCCTCGTGGGCGTGACCTTCCCGAATGTCGACTTCATCGTCGGTGGCAGCGCGTTCGGCGTGGAAGGTCTTCTCGGCCAGAACGTCCTTGGGATGGCCGATGCCGAATATGATCTGGCTAACGGCGTCGTTCGGCTGATGCGGCCCACCGGCTGTGGCGACAGGGCCCTCGCCTACTGGGCCGCGTCACAGCCCTTTTCGGCCATTGACATCGCCTCGATCACCCCCCTGACCCCGCACACCACCGCCGCGGCCTGGGTCGACGGAGTGAAGATGCGGGTCATATTCGACACTGGCGCCCCCACCTCGGTCCTCACCCTCGGCGCCGCCAGGCGCGCCGGCATCGATCCGGGGGGCGCTGGCGTCGTGCCGGCCGGACTCTCCAGCGGCATCGGCGGGCGAGCGTTCAAGACCTGGATCGCTCCTGTCGCCAGCTTCAAGATCGGAGACGAGGAAGTCCGCAACACTCGGCTGCGCATCGGCGACACGACGCTCATCAACGCCGACATGCTGCTTGGGGCCGATTTTTTTCTGTCGCATCGCATCTATGTGTCCAGGACCCAGCGGAAGCTCTACTTCACCTACAACGGCGGACCGGTGTTCAACCTGACGGCGCGAACCTCGGTTCAAGCCGGGACGGCCCCGCCCACGGCGTCGGTCGTCAAGCCCGACGTCTCGCAGCCGGCGCCCACGGACGCCGCGGGCTTCGCCAGGCGCGGCGCGGCCTTCGCCGCCCGCGGTAATTTCGCCCAGGCGGCCGCCGATCTCACGCGGGCATCCGAGCTCGCTCCCCAGGAGGCGGACTATTTCTACCAGCGCGGCCTCGCCTTGGTGCAAGACAAGCAGCCCGCCCTGGCGATGGCGGCCTTCGATCGGGCGCTGAAGCTGGCGCCTGCCGACGTGCCCGCCCTGCTGGCGAGAGCCCAACTGCGGCTCGCCGGTCGGGATGAAACTGGCGCCGTTTCTGACCTCGACGCCGCCGACCGCTTGGCCGAGAAACAGTCGGCCCTGCGTCTGCGGCTCGCTGAGCTCTATTCCGGCGCGCGGGCCTTCCCGCGGGCGATTGCTCAATACGATCTGTGGATGCAGGACCATCCAAGGGACGGCCGCCGGGTTATGGCGCTGAACGCCAGATGCTGGGCCAGAGCGCTTTGGGGTCAGGAGCTCCGCGCCGCCCTCGCCGACTGCGATTCCGCCCTGAAGATGCTGCCCAACAATCCAAACTTGCTCGACAGCCGCGGGCTCGTCCGCCTGCGCCTGGGCGATCTCGACGGCGCCATCGCCGACTATGACGCCGCCCTGAGCCTCCGTCCCAACGCGGCCTGGTCCCTCTATGGCCGCGGATTGGCGGAGCTCAAGAAGGGCATGAACGCAAAGGCGAAGTCGGACATCGACGCCGCAGTCGCCTTGCAGCCGGCCCTGCCAGACCAGGCCAAGAGCTTCGGCCTCGCGCCCTAGGGTGAAGTCCCCTCGGCGGACACCTCTGCCTCAGTCTTCACCGCGCCGCAGACGGCCGATGGGAACAATCGCGGCCCGCACTCATTTTATTGGGGATCCCCGTCGAGGTTCGCGTGTCCGCATCTCTTCCCTTCCTGGTCGTTCTCGCCGCCGTCGCGGCGTCGTCGGCGGCCGTTCGCGCGCAGTCGCTCCCCGACCAGGGCCAAATGCTGCGCCTTGATCGCGCCCAAGCCCTCTCCGCGGTCCAGCGCCTCGGCTGGAGCAACACCCGGACGGGGCCTCCGCTCATTCGCATCGCGGGCTCCGGGGCGCTGGACCTACCCTACGCCCTCGCCTCCGTTTCGGCGGTGGGTGGAGAGGTCCAGCCGCGCACCGCCATCGACTATCGTTTCGCCCCCGTCGGACTTGTCGGCGCGGTAGGATATCTGTGCGTGAAGGATAGCCAGCCTCCCGACAGTCGCTCGGGCGGCCCAGCCTCGTCTTCCCAGTTCCTCCCGCAGAGCGGCTTCGTCGGGGCCCAGCTCAGCTACCCGTTCAGATAGCGCCACCTGACCGGCGCTCTGCGCCCCTGGCGGCGACTTGCCGTGAGGGTCGGCGGGGCCCAGGAGTTCTCGGTCCATCCGCGAAAGTCTCGCCATGACAACGAACCTCCGCAAAATCGCCGCCAGCGACTGCAACGCGGCCCCACCCGCGCGTCCGGCTAGAGACAACCGGGAAACAGATCGGATCACACGCCCTGCCCGTCGACCGGCGCCCCACTCGCCAGCGGACCCGTGCCTCGCCGAGCGCGAGCGGCGGGCGTGCGATGCGCGCCAGATCGAGGATATGGTGAGGGACGACACCGGTTCGTGACGACCTTTGGGCCGGCGCGCCGGTGGCGTCCCGAGGTGACAGTGAGAGGCCCAGGAGCACACATGCCGCCATGGCCCCGGCCGCTTCGAGCATCGGCAGGCCAGAAGAGCGAACTGCTGGGTGGCGCACCGCCCAAGCGAATGAGGGGCCGAAGAGGCTGGGCCCGATGACCGACGCCAGGCTCGCCGAGCTGGCGCCGCCGGCTGCGGCCGGCCGCTCTCTTCCTGCTCCCTCACCCGCCTCGCCCCGTCGTTCGCCCCGCGGTTGCAATTGCGAATTCGCGGAATAGTCTGGATGGCGAATGACCGCCCAGCTCAACCACACCATAGTCTACTGCCGCGACAAGCGGACCTCGGCCTCTTTCCTGGCCGAGATGCTGGGGCGGCCCGAGCCGACGGCCTTCGAACCCTTCCTGGTCGTGGCGCTCGACAATGGCGTCACGCTCGATTTCCATGACACCAGCGGGCCAATCGCCTCCCAGCATTACGCCTTCCTCATCGGTGAGCCGGATTTCGACGGCGTTCTTGACCGCATCCAGGAAAAGGGGCTCGACCACTGGGCCGACCCGATGAAGCGGCGTCCTGGAGAAATCAACCACAGGGACGGCGGCCGGGGCGTCTATTTCCCCGATCCGGATGGTCACTTCCTCGAGGTCCTCACCAGGGCCCATTCGGCCGCCTAGAGGCGGGGCCCCGGAGCGCGGGCTTCCAGCCCGCGAGCTGCGCTAGATGCGGGCAGGATGCCCGCGCTCCCTTCACATCTTTAGATCAGGGCGGCGATCTCATCGGCGACGACCTGCGGCTTTTCCATGATGAACATGTCGCCGGATTCGGGGATGGTCACCAGGGTCGAGCCGGGGCGAGGTTCACAGACGCTTTGGATCCCCGGCCACGCGGGAGCCCCGCTCCAGCCAATCGGCGAAACTCGGGTCGAAGCGCGCCTGCTTGACGTCCTGGTACAGCTGCAGATTGGCCTCCGACAGGACGGAGCGCCATTGCTCGTTCAAGCCGGTGTGGAAGAACTCGCGGTTACTGTGCCAGATGCGATGATCGGTGTTGGGGGCGGTGCGGTCGGCGTTGGACTTCATATCCTCGAAGCTGGCCGCCTTGACCAGGTCGGGCCATAGGGCCTCGTCGACCGTGACGCCGAGCGAGCGCGCTACGCGGCGCATTTCACCCTCGAGGTCCGCCTTCAGGTCCGCGTAGTGGAGGAACTGGATGTTGGGCAGATGGCGGTGCTTCCAGTAGGTCTGCGCGTGGTGGAAATGGGACCAGAACGGAAACCCGTCCTCCTCCCATTCCAGGGAGCCGGTGGTCATCCACAGTCGGAAGCGTTCGTTGATATCCTCCGGGACCGGTGGCGGGGGGTCGAAATGGACACCCCTCTCGATGAGGATCGTGACGAGGCGTTCCATGTCAGCGTTCGACATGTGGTGCTGCATCGACATGAACACGTCCCGCGGATCGCGGCCGCAGAAGAGGTAGGTGACGTTTTCGAAGTAGGGCAGGCCGTCCAGGGGCGTGTGCGTCTTGATGAATCGCCGATGGGTTTGCGCCTGGTAGGCCGCCAGCACATCGTCCAGCGACGACAGCTCCATGTCAAGCCACGGCGATAGCTCGGCCAGCGGTCGGGGCGGGTCGGGTGTCTGGTGAATCAGCAAGGCGCAGATCATCTGCGTCCAGGTGGTTCCCGCCTTGTAGGAAGTGCACACAAGGACATCGCCGTCGCGCGGCGAGAAGGCGGCCCATCGGCTGCTGTCCATGAGAAAGTTCTTGTAGACGTGCTCCAGCTGCGGCCCGTCGCTCATCGCCATCCATCCTCCCTCGCGTCGGTCCTCGAGAACGGGCGCCGGCGCCCGACCGCGTTCTACGCCACTGCCTCGATTGCCTCGGCCACCGCGTCCGGTTTTTCCATGATGACCATGTGGCCGGCCTCGGGGATGTTCACCAGGGTCGAGCCGGCGATCGCCGCCCGCCACGCCGGCCCATAGACGGGCGCGATCAGCTTGTCGCCCGCCCCCCAAATGAGCACGGTCCTCGCCTTGACCCGGTAGAGCCGGCCGAGGAGCCCGCGCTCGGGAATCGGAAACAGGATCTTCCCGGCCATCCCCATCTGGCGGGCGTTGCGCACCAGATAGTCCTGGAGGAACTTCGGATCGTCCATCTTCAGGCCGGCGGTCATGGCCTTCGCACCGGCCTCGGGATCGTGGAACAGGAAGTTGGGCATTTCGAAGGGCAGCAGCGAGAAGACGTCCGCAACCGGATGGTCAGAAAGCCACAGGCCCGCCGGCGCGATGAGGGCGAGGCGCGAGACATCGTTGGGCGCCACGGCGGCCATTTCGGCGGCGATCATCCCGCCCATGGAGTGGCCGACGAGGATCGGGTCCTTCAGGCCCAGCGCCTCGATGACATCGAAGGTGTGCAGGGTGAAGTCGAGCATGTCGCGCAGCTCGCCGCATTCGCTTGTTTCGCCGTAGCCGGGAAGAAAGGGCGCGAACACCGCATGCCGTCTCGCCAGAATCGCCAGCAAAGGGTCTTCGGCGGTCATCCCGCCGGCCCCATGCAGAAAGACGAGCGGCTCGCCCGATCCGCCCTCGAGATAGCGCACGGGGGCATGCCGCGTTTCGACGGTCTTGGACTGCATCCTGGTGCTTTCTCTATTCGGCCGGCTGGGGGACGCGCGGCGCGGAGACGGCTTTTGGCAAGGCGCCGGCCGACACCCGCCTGGCCAGCGGGTGACACCAGAAGCGCTCGTCGCCCTCGCATTCTGGAAGAACGCCGCGCAGCTTAGGCATCACCTTCTCGGCGAACAGCTTGGATGAATACATGCACTTCTCGGCCGGCATGTTCCCCACGTGCATCAGGCAGAAGATGTTGCCGACGTTCAGACCCTTGATCATCTCCTCCATCCGCTGACGGACGGTCTCCGGCGAGCCGGCGATGACGTGGCCGCCCTCGGTGAGATCTTTCCAGGTGAGTTCGCCAAAGCCCTTGGGCGGCGCGTACTGCGAAAGCGCCCCTGCCTGGATGGTCTTTATCGTCCGATAGCCCGGCGCGTCGGCGAAGCCGGGATAGACGTGCAGGCAGCGGTTGTAGAAATAGTGCAGGTGCTCGCGGTAGAGCCGCTCGGCCTCCGCGTCGGTGTCGGCGACGCAGATCGTCTGGGCGAAGCCGGCGCGATAGGGCGAAGCGTCTGGCGTGTTGCGCGCCGCGACCCGGTCCCAATAACCCTGGAGCAGCGCCTTGGCGCGGATGTAGCCGGTGAAGGAGAGGTAGGAATAGGAATAGGTGTTGTCGATGCAGAAGTCGTAGGTCTCCACCGAGCCGCCGCCGGGGATATGGACCGGCGGATGCGGCTGCTGGATCGGCCGCGGCCAGATGTTGACGTGCCGCAGCTTGTTGTAGCGGCCGTTGAAGGCGAAGGGATCGCGCTCCGTCCAGGCGCGGATGATGAGATCGTGCGCCTCGGCGTACTTCTCCCGGGTCAGGGCGGGAATCTGCCCATAGCAATAGTTGGTGTCCATCGAAGTCCCCACCGGAAATCCCGCCACCAGCCGCCCGCCGCTGATGCAGTCGAGCATCGCGAACTCCTCGGCCACCCTCACCGGCGGATTGTAGAGGGCGATTGAATTGCCGAGGACGACGATCGCCGCGTCCTTGGTCCGCCGCGCCAGGGCCGAGGCGATGAGGTTGGGCGAAGGCATGATCCCATAGCCGTTCTGATGGTGCTCGTTGACTCCGATGCCGTCGAAGCCGAGCGTGTCGGCGTATTCCAGCAGGTCCATGTAGGTGTTGTAGACCTCGTGGCTCCTGGCCGGATCGAACAGGCGCTGGTCGATATCGACCCACACCGAGCGATTCTTCTCCCGGAAGTCATCGGGAAGGTAGGGCCACGGCATCAGGTTGAACCAGGTGAATTTCATGGGCGTGTCTCCGTGCGGCAGGCTCGGTTCCTGATCGGCGTTAAGCTGAATGCGACCCTAGGCAAGCCGTCGTCGGCGCGCAATCGCCCTTGCGGACCGGTCGCCTGGGCGGCGGGATCATCGCGGCGCGGGCCCCCGGCGGCGGCCCGGTCCTCGCTCGAGCGGGACCGGGATCGGCAATGCGCGGTTGCGCTCGCGTCAGTTAGACTCCAAGGTCGGGACGACGGACAGGGCGCCGGGAGAAGCCCGGCCACGCGACCGCGTCGTCGATAGATGGGGGATTCACACTTGAAGGTTCAATTGGCTTCAGTTCTCGCGCTCGGCGCGATGATCGCCGCGCCCATGGCGGCCCGCGCCCAAGACGCCGCTCGCGTCTATGACAACGGGCCGGTATGGGAAATTTCTTCGGTCCAGACCAAGCCTGGCCATTTCGACGACTACATGAAGTTCCTGTCCACTACCTGGCGCGCCGAGCAGGAAGACGCCAAGCGCCGGGGCCTTGTCCTGGACTACAAGATTCTCACCGCGCAGGACGCTCGAGACAACGCGCCTGACCTGTATCTGATGGTCGAATACAGGAACATGGCGGCCCTGGACGAACCGCTCGACGCGCGGGACGCTTCCGCCAAGAGACTCTTCGGATCGATGAGCGGCGCGGCGAGCGCCGATCTCCAGCGCGAGAGCATCCGCACCTTGCGCGGCGCAATCCTCACGCGGGAGCTGATCCTGAAGTAGGACGTGGTGGCGGCGGCGCCTCGGTCGCCGCCCCTGGCCTGCCAAGCGGTCGGCACATGCGAAACGCCCGGGCGGTCGGCGGTTCCTGCGCAATAGCGGCCCGGTAATGAAGACCTATCGGATCGGCGTCATCGGCCTTGGCCAGCGGATCGCCCATGTGCTGGCGGCGATGAAGGAAGTCGGCTGGGCCCTCGAGGTCGCCGGCTACTGCGATCCCGCGCCAGTGGGCCTGCCGATCCTCCAGGCCGCGGGGATCGACCCGGGCCGCTCTCGCCGCGATGCGCAAAGCCTGCTTGCGGATGGCCCGTTCGACCTGGTGATGATCGGGACGCCCAATCACCTCCATCTCGAACACCTGAAGCTGGCCATCGCCGCCGGCTATCCGATCTTCACCGAAAAGCCCATCGTGCGCACCCCCAGTGAGACCTTCGCCCTTGCCGAGCTGCTCGCCGGCGACGCGGCGCCGCGGATCTTCGTCGGCCTGGTGATGCGCTCCATGCCGATCGTCCGCGAGATCCTGGCCCGGGTCGACGCCGGCGAGCTGGGCGAGATCGTCTCGATCGACGCCACCGAGCACCTGCCGCCGGAGCACGGCGCCTACCTCGCGCGAAACTGGCGGCGCCGGGCGGACTTCGGCGGTTCCTTCATGCTCGACAAGGTCTGCCACGACTTCGATATTTTCGCGCGCATCACGGGGGCTCGCGCCATGAAGGTGGCGAGTTTCGGCGGGCGGCGGATTTTCCATTCCGGGCGAGCCGCTGCGCCGCGCGCTTACGAGGATGGCTCGCCTGCCTACGCCCTGCGCGACGCCGGCTGGGCGGCCGCCAACGATCCGTTCCAGTCGGACACGGACCTGAACGACCATCAGGTCGCTCTGGTCTCCTACGCGAACGACGTCGCCCTCTCCTTCCATTCCAACAGCCACGTCGCCCTGCAGGAGCGGCGCTGGTACATCGCCGGGACCGACGGCACGGCGATCGCCGATCTGGTGCGCAACAGGCTGATGTTCCGCCGCGTCCTCGACCGGCGCAAACCCGAGCGCATCGACTTCGGCGGCCGCACCGCCGACGCGCACAACGGCGCCGATCAGGCCATGGCCATCGACCTGCTGGCCACTCTGCGCGGCGACGCCGCCTTCCCGGTCACCCCCAAGGACTCGATGGAAGCCGGCCTCACGGTCATGGCGATCGATCAGGCCGCCGCTTTGGGCGCCGTGGTCGACTGCGCCCCGATGTGGGCCGAGTACGACGGCGCCCGGGGCGGGGACGACGCTTCTGTCGGACGTGGCGACAAGGGCGCGACCACGAAGAGGGCGCTGGAGGAAGGGTGATGAGGGTCCCTTCGGTCGACTTGCGGTCGACGCCGCCGTTTCGGGACGTCGGCCGCTTCCTTGGCGGGGGGGTGCGGCTCGCGGCCGTGGTCGCGCTGCTGGCGGTCGTTCTGGCGGCCCGCGCTTCGGCGGCGCCGGCCATCGCCGACTACGGCAATTTGCCGGCGATCGACCTCATGCGCCTTTCGCCCTCGGGCGAACGGATCGCCTTTGTCGCCGTCACCGGCGATGACCGCAGCCTCTTTGTCCGCAAGGTCGGGGGCGACGCTCTCCTTGTCAGGAAATTGGGCGAGTCCCAGGTGCGCCAGATCCAGTGGGCGGGCGATGACTTCGTCATCGTCCTTGCCACCACCACCGTGAAGTTCGGCAACCGGGAGGTCGACAAGTGGTCATATTCGACCAGAGCCCTGGTGGAGATCGCCTTCATCGTCGACCTCAAGACCGACACCGTGCGCCAGATCTTCGATTCGAAGGGGAACACCATGTTCCTGGGGCTGGTCTCCGGCTTCTGGGGCGCTCGACAGATCGACGGCCATTGGTGCGGCTTCTTCGGCGCGGTCGCCACCACCGGCGGCGAAAACGACCTCTATCGCGTCGATCTCGAGACCGGCGCCGCCAAGCGCCTCACCGACGCGGCCAATCGAAGCGGCGCCTACGTCATCGGCGGGGATGGGCGGATTCTGGCGCGCGCCTATTATGACAACGACAGTCGGCAGTTTCGCCTCCTTGCCGGAGACAAGGGCGGGCGGATCGTCCTGCGCAGAGACTCGCCTCTCGATCTGATCGGGCTGAGCGGAATGGGTCGCACGCCAGGGACGGTCCTCATCACCGACGACGCCACCGATGGCGACGGTGTCGAATATGCGATCGCGGCGACGACCTCGCCGACGCCGCTGCTGCCAAACCAGAGCGTCGAGAGCTGGATCCATGATCCGCTGACCGATCTGGTCATCGGCGCGAACGTCAAGTCCGACCAGGGTTCGGTTTTCTTCGATCCGGCGAGCGAGCGCCGCTACCTGGCTCTGCGCAGGGCCTTCCCTGGCCTGATGGTCACCCTCGCGTCCTTCTCGGCGGGGCTCGACCGGATGATCGCCTTCACCGACGGCGGCCAGGACCCAGGGACCTACTGGCTCGTCGACATGGCGAGCGGCAAGGCCGCCGAGCTGACGGCGGCCTATCCGCAGGTGCCGCCCCAGGACGTCGGTCCGACCCGCATGTTCGCTTACAGGGCCTCCGATGGGTTGCCGCTCGACGCCGTGCTCACCCTGCCCCCAGGATCGAGCGGCAGGAATCTGCCGCTCGTGGTCATCCCCCATGGCGGGCCGATCGGTATCCGCGACAAGATCGGCTTCGATTACTGGGCGCAAGCCTTCGCTTCCCGCGGATACGCCGTTCTGCAGTCCAACTATCGAGGCTCGGGGGGCCATGGGACGCAGTTCCGCGACGCCGGGGCCGGCCAGTGGGGCAAGCGAATGCTGACCGACATCGGCGAAGGAGCGATCGCACTGGAAAAGGCCGGCGTGGCCGATCCGAAGCGGGTCTGCATCGTCGGCGCCAGCTATGGCGGCTATGCCGCCCTGGCGGGGGTCACCTTGCAGCATGGGCTCTACCGCTGCGCGGTCTCGATCGCCGGGGTTTCCGACGTCGGGGCGGTGGTGCTGCGTGAAGGCGGGACGGTGGGCACGGCGGCGGCGCGGTACGACGAGAGCCTCTTTGGCGCGTATTTCCCCTCCGATCCGAAGATCACGAACATCTCGCCGCTGCGCTTCGCCGCCGACGCCAGCGCGCCCATTCTTCTCATTCACGGCAAGAACGACACCGTCGTCCCCTTTGTTCACAGCCAGGCGATGTACGACGCCCTGCGGGCCGCGGGAAAGCCGGTCGAACTCGAGGCTCTGGAGGGCGAGGATCATTGGCTCTCCCAGGCGAAGACCCGTGTTCGGACGCTTGAGGCGGCGGTCGCCTTCGTCGAACGGAACAACCCGCCGAGCTGAAGCGGCGGCTCCTTCCCCGGCGTGAACATTGGTCGCGCCGGCCCCTTAGGCTAGGCTTGCGGCGCCAGGATAGACGGAGCCCGCCATGACCCCAGCCGACGGCGCCCCGACGCTCGCCAAGAACGTCCTGCCCGCTTTCAAGCCCCTGCCGATGAAGGCTCCGGACGTCGGGATCGAGAGGCGAGGCGACGGCTCGATTCTCATCTGGTCCAACTATCCCATGGGTGCGGGCCCGCGTTCCATCGCCCACCTGCTGGCCGATCGCGCGGCGAGCTTCCCTGACCGGCCGTTCATCAGGCAGCGCGCGCCGGGCCATGGCCCCTGGCGGACCCTTACCTATGGGGAGGCGCTCGCAAGCGCCGAGGCGATCGGCCAATGGCTCCTGTCGCGGAGCCTGACCGGCGCCGACGCCGTCATGGTCCTCTCCGGCAATTCGATCAATCACGCCAGGATGATGCTGGGCGCCTACACCGCCGGGGTCCCGATCGCGCCGATCAGCCCGGCCTATTCGCTGCTCTCCGCCGACCACGAGAAGCTTCGCCACTGTTTTGCTGTGGTCCGGCCCAGGGTGGTCTTCGCCGAGGCCGGGGCGCCTTTCCAGCGCGCCTTCGATACCCTGAGGAGCCTCGACCCGGCGCTCGTCTTCGTCACCGCCGACGGTTGCGGTGACGGCGCCGTCAGTCTGGAGAGCCTGCTGGCCACCGCCCCCACCAAAGAGGTCGGGCGCGCCCGGGAGAGCCTGGGCCCAGCGAGCGTCGCCAAATACCTTTTCACCTCCGGATCGACCGGCATGCCCAAGGCCGCTCCCCAGACGCATGGGATGATGACCGCCGTGATCGCCGCCCAGGAGGGCCTTCGAACCGAAAACGCCCCCGACCCCGACGCGCAGCCGCCAGAGAGCCTGGAGTGGATGCCCTGGAGCCACATCTCGGCCGGCAACATCGGCTTCAACGGCAATCTCTGGGCCGGCGGGACGGTCCACCTGGACGAGGGCCGCCCTGTTCCGGGGCTCTTCGAGACCACCATCAAGAACCTCCATGAGGTCTCCCCCATGGTGTTCGGTTCGGCCCCGATCGCCTTTTCCATGCTCGCCGACGCCATGGAGAAGGACGCCGTCCTGCGCGCCGCCTTCTTCAGGAATCTGCGCTACATGGGTTACGGCGGCGCGACGCTCTCCGACGATCTCTATGCGCGCATGCAGGCCCTGGCGATCGAGGAGACCGGCCAGCGCATTCCGCTCACGACCATGTACGGCGCCACCGAGACGCAAGGGATCACCGTGGTCCACTGGCTCGCCGAGCGGGTGGGCCTCATCGGGCTGCCGCTGCCCGGCATAACCCTCAAGCTGGTTCCCAACGGCGAGAAGCTCGAGGTGCGCGTCAAGGGCCCCACCGTCACCACCGGCTACCTGGGCGATCCCGAACTCACCGCCCAGGCCTTCGACGAGGAGGGCTTCTACAAGCTCGGCGACGCCGCCCGCTTCGTCGACGACGCCGACCCGTCCAAAGGCCTGGTCTTCGATGGCCGGGTGACCGAGGATTTCAAGCTCGACTCCGGAACCTGGGTCTCGGTGGGCACCCTGCGTCCCGATCTCCTCGCCGCCTGCAGCCCGCTGGTGCAGGACGCTCTCATCGCCGGCCACGACCAGCCTTTCGCAGCGGCGCTCATCTGGCCGTCGGCGGCCGGCATGGCCGAGAATGACCTCGCGGCGCGGCTGGCTGAGCGCATCGGCGGCTTCAACGCCTCCGCAGGAGGCTCCTCGCGGCGAATCGCGCGCTTCGTCATCCTTGGCGAGCCGCCGTCGCTGGACGCGGGCGAGATCACCGACAAGGGTTACGTCAACCAGCGCGCCGGCCTGGCTCGCCGCTCCGCCTTGGTCGAGTCGCTCTACTCCCGGCCGCCCGGACCTGGTGTCGTCGTCCCGTGAACGAACTGGAGCAAGGGCTCGTCGAGGTCGCCCTCACGCGACTGGGGGCGGACGGTATTGAGGGCCTGACCCGCCTCACCGCGGGGGCGACCCAGGAGATTTGGCGCTTCGACCTCGTCGCTGGCGAGGCGCGCACGCCCCTGATCCTGCGCCGCGCCCCGGGTGGTGTGAGGGTGTCGGAAAACGCGGTCGGCCTGGAGACCGAGGCCCGCCTCATCCAGGCGGCGGCCGCTGCCGGGGCGCCGGAGCCGCCGATCGTCCACGTTCTCGAACCTCAGGACGGATTGGGGCGGGGCTTCATCATGGGCTTCGTCGAGGGCGAGACCCTGGGTGGTCGCATCGCCCGCGGCGAGGTCTTCGCCAAGGTGCGGCCGCGCCTGGCCGGCCAGTGCGGCGAGATTCTCGCCCGCATCCACGGCCTCGATCCGGCCGCCTTCCCTACTCTGCGGCGGGCGACGCCCGCTGAACTCCTGGCCGGCTATCTGGCGACCTATCGCGCCTCCGCCTGGCCGCGGCCCGTGTTCGAACTGGCGTTCCGGTGGCTGGAGGCGAACTGCCCGCCCGCTCGCGAGATGCGCCTGGTCCACGGCGATTTCCGCAACGGCAACCTGATCTTCGGGCCGGAAGGGGTGCGGGCGGTGCTGGACTGGGAAATCGCCCACGTGGGCGATCCGATGGAGGATCTGGGCTGGATTTGCACCGCTCCCTGGCGATTTGGCGCCATCGACAAACCGGTTGGCGGTTTTGGCGAGCGTGAGGATCTTTGGGGGGCCTACGAGGCGGCCGGCGGCGCGCCCGTCAGGCGCGAGGAAGCCCACTTCTGGGAGGTCTACGGGTCGATGCGCTGGGGGGTGATGTGCGCTTCCATGGCCGCCGCCTTCCGCTCGGCCGATCCCACCGTTGAGCGGGCGGTGATCGCCCGGCGCACGAGCGAGAACGAGCTCGATCTCATGCGTCTCCTGGCCGCCTGATGCAGGACGAACCCAAGCCTGCCGAGATCCTGGCGGCCGTCACCGCCTTTCTCAAGGACCAGGTGGCGCCCCAGACGAACGGCGCGCTCTCTTTCCAGGCCAGGGTCGCAGCCAATGCCCTCTCCATGATGGGCCGGCAACTGGAGACCGCTTCGGCCGCTGAGGAAAAGGAGAAAGCCCGCCTCGAGGCGCTCCTGGGGCGCCCTGGAACCCTGGTCGAACTCAACGGCGAACTCGCGCTGCGGATTGCCGAGGGGCGAGTGGACCTTTCCACGCCCGGCCTGAAGGATCATCTCTGGCGGACGACGATGGCCAAGCTCGCCGTGGACCAGCCGACCTACGCCGCCTACCGGGCCGCCCTCGCGACGCCCGACATCCCAAGGGACTAGGAAAAACCGCCATGGATTTCGCCCTGCCCGCCGACCTCACCGCCTATCTAGATGAACTGGATGAATTCATCGAGGCGCAGATCAAGCCGCTCGAGAACGAGAACGACAACATCCGCTTTTTCGATCATCGCCGCGAGCACGCCCGTACCGACTGGGACAACAATGGCCTGCCCAGGCCCGAGTGGGAGGCGCTGCTCGGCGAAGCGCGAAGGCGCGCCGACGTCGCCGGCCACCTGCGCTACGCCTGGCCGGTCGAGTGGGGCGGCAAGGGCGGCTCGAACCTCGCCATGGCGGTGATCCGCGAGCACCTGGCCGCCAAGGGCCTGGGTCTGCACAACGACCTGCAGACCGAGCACTCGATCGTCGGCAACAACCCCTTCATCATCATGTTCAAGGAGTTCGCCACCAACGCCCAGTACGAGCGCTACGGCGAGGCCCTTCAGAAGGGGCAGATCCGCACCGGCTTTGGTCTGACCGAGCCCAACCACGGCTCCGACGCGACCTTCATGGAGACCCGCGCCGTCCGCGAGGACAAGGACGGCGTCGCCGGCTGGCGCATCAACGGCCAGAAGATGTGGACCACCGGCATGCACGTGGCCAATTTCATCATGACCTTTGCCCGCACCAGTGGCGAGGATGGCGACGCCGCGGGCATCACCGTCTTCCTGGTGCCTGCCGACGCTCCAGGAGTGAAGATCGAGGAGTACCTGTGGACCTTCAACATGCCCACCGATCACCCGCGGGTCAGCCTCACGGAGGTCTGGGTTCCGGAAGAGGCGATCTGGGGCATCGAGGGCCGGGGCCTCGGACTCGGCCAAAGCTTTGTCCACCAGAACCGGATTCGTCAGGCCGCGTCGTCCCTGGGCGCGGCGGTGTTCTGTGTCGAGGAGAGCGTCAAGTACGCGCGCCTGCGCAAGCCGTTCGGCAAGCCGCTTTCCGACAACCAAGCCATCCAATGGCCGCTGGTCGAACTCGCCACCCAATGCGAGATGCTCCGCCTCTTGATCCGCAAGACCGCCTGGGAGATCGACAATCTTCCGCACAAGGAGGTCGAGCGACAGATCTCCGACAAGGTCTCGATGTGCAACTATTGGAGCAACCGTCTGGTCTGCGAAGCGGCCGACCGAGCGATGCAGGTTCACGGCGGCATCGGCTACTCGCGGCACAAGCCCTTCGAGCACATCTACCGTCATCACCGCCGCTACCGCATCACCGAGGGCTCCGAGGAGATCCAGATGCGCAAGGTCGCCGCTTTCCTCTTCGGCTACCTCGGCCCCAAGCGCGAAGCCTTCGCCGAGCGGGACGCGGAATACGCCGCGGCGCGGGCCAGCGGCAAGAACGACCGGGAGATCGAGATTTGAAGGGCCAGCAGCGCGGTCAGGAGACCTTCCCGCGAATGAGGATGACCTCGGGCCCCTCGATCTTGGCCCACGCTCGGTCGGCGGTCATCGCCGGCAACTTGCGGATGCGGGCCAGGCTCGATCCCCAAGGAAAGGCCGGCTTTCTTGGTCAGGACTTCAGAGCGCCGGGATCGCTCGCCTGATCAGCTTCGAAGTCGACCAGGGTCACGCCCGTCGCCTCGATGGCAATACGAGGTCCGAGGCCGGGACCCCACCTTCGCAGAGCCTCGCCATCGCTTCGCAGTGGTTCACCGTGGAAGACAAGGCGCCGGGGAGCGTTTGTTCCCGTCGCCGCTTCCAGACTCCGATTGCAGCAAGGCGAGCAAGGCCGAGCTGTCGAGGACGACCTCACTCACGCGCGTCATCTGATATTTACACCGGCGTCGGCCCCAGCGGCTCCCAGAGCTCGACCTTGATCCCCGCGGGATCGATCAGCCAGGCGAAGCGCCCGTAAGATTCATCCTGTCGGCCGAGCGGCGCGGCGCCTGCGGCGGCGGCGCGGACGAGAACGGCGTCGATGTCCTCGACGATCAGGTTGATCATGAAGGGCGCCGTCGACGGGGCGAAATAGTCGGTGTCGGCGGCGAAGGGGGCGAGCTGGGTGAATCCAGTCTTGGGGTGGGCGAAAAGGGCCGAGCCGAAGTCCTCGAACTTCACCCCCAGGACGCGGGCGTACCAAGCCCTCCAGTCCTCCAGCTCGGCCATCTTGACGAAGATCCCGCCCAGCCCCAGCACCTTGCCCATGGCGCTCAACCCCAGAAGGCCCGGAGGCGCTGGGAGAGATCGCGGCCCTGGGCCTCGCCGGCGCGAGCGGCTCCGGGCCGGCGGCGGAAGTCCATCAGATTGGCCCCGAAGGCCGAAACGCCGGCCTCGTCGGGAACAATGAACTCGACCGTCGCGCCGCCGTCCTTCAGCGCGGCGATCTCCCGGTCCACCGTCTGCCGCAGGCGGACGGTTCGCGGGTCGTCCGGCGCGCCGCGCACCGCGACAACCACGACCTCTCCGAACCCGGCGGCGAGATCGGCGTTCGTGGAAGAACGCATGCCGCCGTCGATGTAGCGGCGGCCCTTGAGGGTCACCGCCGGATAGACGCCCGGCACGCTGCAGCTCGAGGCGACGGCGCGCACCACCCAGACGCCCGCGTCCCGGTTCCAGACCACGAACTCGCCGGTCAGCGCATCGACGGCGGTGCAGACGAAGTCCCCGCCCGGCCAGGTGTCCTGCGGCAAGCCGGAAAAGCCGCGCCCGAAGGTCTTAATGAACGCGTCCTCATCCATCGTCTCGGCGGAAAGTGAAAAGGCTCCGATCTCCCGTCGCACCTCCTGTGGGTCCCGATCCCCGGCCGCGGCCTCGTTCATCTTGCGGAAGAGCACGGTGAGGTCGGCGGTCGGCCCGGCCGGACGCGCGCCTGCCGTCGGCGGGCCCTGCGTGGTTCTTTCGCCCTCGGCGATAATGGCGTCGGCGAGCTCCCGCGCCGCCCGCCCAAGCGCCAGCTGGGCGCCGACAAAGGACCCAGCCGAGGTCCCGACGATCCGGTCGGCCTTCGCCAGGTCCACTCCGCCCTCGGCGAGGCCGGCCAACAGGCCCGCCTCCCAGGCGATCCCCACCGGTCCGCCGCCGCCGAGCACCAGTGCACGCTTTGTCATCGGGGTTTTCTCCATGATTTTCGATAACGCGGTGCCACGAGGCGATCAAATGTCTATATTCCCGTCCTTTCCAGGATCCGGAAAATTGACATGAACGCGATTTCAACCAGGATTTCCGAAAATGGCCGCATCACGGTCCCGGCCAGGATGCGGGCGGCGGCCGGTCTCGAGTGCGGAGCCGAAGTCGTGCTGGAGTTGGTCGATGGCGAGGTTCATCTCCGCAGCCTGGCGCGCACCATGGACCGCGCGCGTGAGAAATCCCGCGCTCTTCTCGCCGGCAAGAAGAACGTCGGCGTCGACGATTTTCTCGCTGACCGCCGGGCCGGGGCCGCGCGAGAATAGATGGCCATCGTCCTCGACGCTTCGGCCCTGTTGACGGCGCTCCGCGGCGAGCCCGGCGCGGAGCGCGTGCAGGCGTCCCTCGACGGCGCGGTTATGTCCACGGTCAATCTCGCCGAGGTCGCGGGTCATTACGCGCGTGCCGGAGCGCGCCGGGAAGACATAGCCGACCTCCTGGCCGGGCTACCCATCATCTTCGCCGAGCCCGACGAGGCGCTCGCGATAGACGCCGGTGTGATGCGCCGCCTGACTGACAGAGCCGGTCTTTCGCTCGGCGATCGCTTCTGCCTTGCTCTTGCGAAGCGGTCGGGGGCGAGGGCGTTGACGGCCGACCGGGCGTGGAAGGCCCTCGGCGCGATTCTCGGGGTGGAGGTCGAACTCATACGCTGACCGCGAACTATCTGCCCGTGAACTTCGGCGCGCGCTTTTCGATGAAGGCGGCCATGCCCTCCTTCTGGTCCTCGAAGGCGAAGAGGGAGTGGAACAGGCGCCGCTCCAGCTTGACGCCTTGGCTGAGCGACGTCTCGTAAGAGGCGTTGACCATCTCCTTGGTCAGCATCACCGCGTTGGCCGAGAGCCCGGCGATCTTCTTAGCGGCCTCCATGGCGGTCGCGATGAGGTCGGCCAGGGGGACGACCCGGCTCACCAGGCTGCAGCGCTCGGCCTCGGCGGCGTCCATCATCCGTCCGGTGAGCACCATGTCCATCGCCTTGGCCTTGCCGACAAAGCGGGTGAGTCGCTGGGTGCCGCCGGCGCCGGGCGAGACGCCCAGGGTGATCTCGGGCTGGCCGAATTTGGCGTTGTCGGCGGCGATGATGAAGTCGCACATCATCGCCAGCTCGCAGCCGCCGCCCAGTGCATAGCCGGCCACCGCGGCGATCACCGGCTTGCGGCAGCTCGCCGTGCGCTCCCAGTTGCGGGTGATGAAATCCTCGGCGAACGCCGAGGCATAGGTCTTGGGCGCCATCTCCTTGATGTCCGCGCCGGCGGCGAAGGCCCGCTCGGAGCCGGTGATCACGATGCAGCGAACCGCGCCGTCGGCCTCCGCCGCATCGAGCGCGGCGCTGAGCTCGTCCATGAGCTGGCTGTTGAGCGCATTGAGCGCCGCGGGCCGGTTGAGCCGGATCAGGGTCACGCCGTCGCCGGTCTCGACGATCAGGGTCTCGAAACTCATCGGCGGTCCTTCTCGAGCTGCGGCAGCGGCGACCATTCCTGGTCGGCGGGAAGCGGCGCGAACACCGCATCGAGCATCGCCTCGGTGACGCCTGCGAGAGTGTCCGGCCTCCAGGCCGGCGCGTTGTCCTTGTCGAGGATCACAGCGCGCACACCTTCGCTGAAGTCGTGGCCGGCCACCAGGCGGGCGGCGATGCGCATTTCCATCGCCATGACCTCGCCGAAGTCGGTCATCGCCGCCCCCAATCTCAGCTGGCGATGCGCGGTCTTGAGGCTGAGCGGCGACTTCCGCGCCAGGATGGCGAGCTGCTCGCGCGCCCACTCCGAGCCTTCGGCGGCCAGTGCGGCGACGATGGCTTCGACAGTTGGGCGGTCGAACACGCGATCGATCTGGTCGTGATGCTCGATCATGGCCGAACGGCCGGGGTCGGCCTCGAACTGCGCCAGGATGGCTTCGATGGCCTGAGGTTCGGCGATGATGGCGACCTTCACTTCCTCGAGACGCGCGGCCGGGATGAAGTCGGTGGCGATGCCCAGGATCTCGCAGCCGGCCGCCTTCAGGCGCGAGCCGGTCATGGCCAGCCACAGTCCCGCTGCTCCGTGCAGCCGGGGCAGGTACCAGCCGCCGCCGACATCCGGGAAGAGCCCGATGCCGGTCTCCGGCATGGCGAAGGTCGTGCGCTCGGTGGCGATCCGGTAGCGCGCCGGCCAGGAGATCCCGACGCCGCCGCCCATGGTCACCCCGTCCATCACCGTGATCACCGGCTTGTCGTAGGTGAAGAGCAAATGATCGAGCCGATATTCCGTGAAGAAGAATCGCCGCGCCTCGACCCCGTCGCCGGCGACGCTGTCGGCCAGGGCGCGGATGTCGCCGCCGGCGCAGAAGCCGCGCTCGCCGGCGTGGTCGATGAGGACGGCCTCGACCATATCGTCGTCCCGCCAGGCCAGCAGCGCCTCGATCATCGCTTCGCACATCGCTGTGGTGAGAGCGCCAAGGGCGTTCGGACGATCCAGGATCAGGCGCCCTACCGCCCCCTCGACGCGAACCTGGACCTCAGGACCGCTCATCGCTTGAACATCTCCCGGGCGATGATCACCCGCATGATCTCGTTGGTGCCTTCCAGGATCTGGTGGACGCGCAGGTCGCGTACGATCCGCTCCAGGGGATAGTCCTTCAGATAGCCATAGCCGCCGTGTAGCTGCAGCGCCTGGTTGGCGATCTCGAACCCGGCGTCGGTGGCGAAACGCTTGGCCATGGCGCAAAGTTCGGTGGCGCGCGGATCGCCAGCGTCGAGGGCCGCCGCGCCGCGGCGGACCATCAGGCGGGCCGCCTCCAGCTGGGTGGCCATGTCGGCCAGGCGAAACTGCAGCGCTTGGAAATCCCTCAGCGGCCGCCCGAATTGCTTGCGGCTCTCGAGATGGGCCTTGGCGGTGTCGAGGGCGAGCTGCGCGCCGCCCAGCGAACAGGCGGCGATGTTGAGCCGCCCGCCGTCCAGCCCTGCCATGGCGATCCTGAACCCCTGGCCCTCCTCGCCGACGAGATTGCCGGCCGGGACGCGGGCATTGTCGAAATTGACCGCCGCAGTGGGCTGGCTAGACCAGCCCATCTTGCGCTCCTGGGCCCCGAAGGAGAGGCCTTTGGTCCCGTTCTCGACCACGAAGGTGGAGACCCCGCCCGCGCCTTCGCCGCCGGTCCGGGCCATCACCACGTAGATGTCGGAGACCCCGGCGCCCGAAATGAAGGCCTTGGCGCCATTCAGCACGTAGGCCTCACCTTCCCTTCTCGCAGTGGTTCTCAGCGAGGCCGCGTCGGAGCCTGCGCCCGGCTCGGTCAGGCAATATGAGGCGATCAACTCCATGGTCGTGAGCCGTGGCAGATATTTCTCGCGCAGGGCCCGCGAGGCGAAGCGATCGATCATCCACGACGCCATGTTGTGGATCGAGAGGAAGGCGGCGGTGGAGACATCGCCCGCCGCCAGGGCTTCAAAGACGAGGGTCGCGTCGAGCCGCGAGAGGGCGGAGCCTCCGACCTCCTCGCCCACGTAGAGTCCGGCGAAACCGAGGCCCGCCGCGCGTCTCAAAACTTCGACCGGAAAGAATTTCTCTTCGTCCCACCGCGCCGAGTGCGGCGCCATCTCGCTCGCCGCGAACGCCCCGGCGGTCTGCCAGATCGCCCGCTGATCTTCGGAGAGCTCGAAGTCCATCAGATCCTTCGCCGCTACTTCCTTCTCCCGCCGGGGGAGAAGGGGCAGGTTCAATTCATCGTCGGGATGACGAAGGCCGAGTCCTCCTGCGCGCCCTCGGGCCAGCGGGCGGTGACGGTCTTGACTTTGGTGTAGAACTTCACCCCCTCCATGCCATGCTGGTTGGTGTCGCCAAAGGCGCTGCGCTTCCAGCCGCCGAAGGTGTGATAGGCCACCGGCACCGGGATCGGCACATTGATCCCGACCATTCCGACGTTGACGCGGGCCGCGAACTCGCGGGCGGCGCGTCCGTTGCGGGTGAAGATCGCCACGCCGTTGCCGTACTGGTGCGCCGAGGGCAGGGCCACGGCCTCTTCGAAGCTCTCGGCGCGGACGATCTGCAGGACCGGACCGAAAATCTCTTCCTGATAGGTCCTCATCGCGGGCTCGACACGGTCGAAGAGCGTCGGGCCGATAAAGAAGCCACCTTCATGGCCCTGGAGCGAGAAGCCGCGGCCGTCGGCCACCAGCTCGGCGCCTTCGTCGACGCCCAGCTGGATGTAGTCCTCGATCCGCTTCTTGTGAGCCGCGGTGACCACCGGCCCGTATTGCGCGGCGGCATCGGTGGAAACCCCGACCTTGAGCGTCTCCATTTCGCCCAGCACCCGCTCGCGGAGCGCATCGGCGGTCCGCTCGCCCACCGGAACCACCACCGGAAGGGCCATGCAGCGCTCTCCCGCCGAACCGAAGGCGGCGCCGATGATGTCCCTGACCGCCTGGTCGAGATCGGCGTCGGGCAGGATCACGCCGTGATTCTTGGCCCCGCCCATCGCCTGCACCCGCTTCCCGTGCGCCGTCCCGGTGGCGTACACGTAACCGGCGATGTCGGAGGAGCCGACGAAGCTCACCGCCTTGATCTCGGGATGGGTAAGGATCGCATCGACTGCGGTCTTGTCGCCGTGGACGACGTTGAGGACGCCCGCCGGCGCGCCGGCTTCCATGAAAAGCTCGGCGAGCCTTACCGGGACCGACGGGTCCTTCTCAGACGGCTTCAGAATGAAGCTGTTGCCGACCGCGACCGCGACGCCGAACATCCACATCGGGATCATCGCCGGAAAGTTGAACGGCGTGATCCCCGCGACCACGCCCAACGGCTGGCGCATCGAATAGACGTCGATCCCGGGGCCCGCGCCCTGGGTGTATTCGCCCTTCAGCGCATGCGGGATTCCGCAGGAGAACTCGATCACGTCGAGCCCACGCTGAATGTCGCCCCGCGAATCGGCGATGACCTTGCCGTGCTCGCTGGAGAGCAGGCGGGCGAGTTCGTCGATCCGAGCCTCGACCAGGCGCTTGAAGTCGAACATCACCCGGGCGCGGCGCTGAGGATTGAGCGCCGCCCAGTCCTCCTGGGCGGCAGCGGCGGCGCGAACCGCCGCATCGACCTCGGCGGCGTCGGCCAGGGCGACTCTGGCCTGGATCTCGCCGGTGTTGGGATCGAAGACGTCGGAAAAGCGGCCGGCTTGGCCCGCGACGCGGCGCCCGCCAAAGAAGTGCTCTATCTCACGCATGGTAGGCTTTTCCTTCGAGCGACGCCCGACCCAACCTCACGGCGCGAACATTCGCGCGTCCATCACTCCGGCCCAGGGGAGGGCCCGCATCGTCAGAGTCGGCCCCTTGGGATCCTTGACGGCGTGGAAGTCGGCATAGATCGCCCGCACGGTGAGCGGTCTGTCGGTGAGTAGCGTCACCTCGCAGTCCACCTTGAACGTCCGCGGGCCGCTGGGCCATGGCGCGGGATTCGCCGGCCGCGCGGTCCCGCACGGCGCTGCGCCGACTTCGATCGCCAAACCCTGCCGGGCGTCCGCCGCCTGGGAAGTAGAGGTGCCCGAGGCCTCGATCAGATAGCGTCCCGCGGTCATTGCCGGAACCAGGCACTGGGTCTCCGCGGCGCTGACCATCCTGCAGGCGGCGGCGCCGATGGCCGGCTGGGCGTAGCCGGCGAAAGCGCGCGGCAGTGCGGTGGGCGCGCCCTGGGCGAGCGCCGCGCCTGCGGCAAGGGCCAATGCTGTAGCGAGGGCGAAAAGACGCATCAGGAACTCCCAATAACTTCGCCCCGCCCGGAGGCCCAGTTCATTAGCCGCGACGGCGGAAAAACACAAAGGCGACGGCCCGACTTGACCGGGCGCCCACTCGGCGGCCAATGAAGCGCGGGAGGCAAAATCGAACCGGATGCCGTGCCTCGACCGCCGTTGCCGTAATTCGGGCGGACAAGCCCAATTTCGATCCGCCCACGGCATCACCCGCGCCGTGCGATCCGCTGTTGGCTTGGTGGCGGCTGTGGCTTTCGGTGGGGCCACCGCGCCGCCCGCCGATACGCCGCGGGTCAAGATCGAGAGCGGGACAGTGGTCGGGACCCTCGCCGGGCCGGCGCGGCTCTTCGCGGCGGTCCCCTATGCCGCGCCCCCGGTGGGCGCGCTGCGATGGATGCCGCCGCGCCGCGCTCTCTCCTGGAGCGGAGAGCGCGCCGCCCAGGCGCCCGGACCAGCTTGTCCTCAGCCGATCCGGCCCGGCGGCGCGCCCAACCTGGGCGGCTATTCCGGACCGACGAGCGAGGACTGCCTCACCCTCGACGTCTGGGCGCCGCGAGGCGCCAGGCGAGCGCCGGTGATGGTCTGGATCTTCGGCGGCGGCAACGTCGCCGGGGCCAGCGGTTTTTTCAGCTACGACGGCCGAAACTTCGCCCGCGACGGGGTGGTTCTGGTCGCCATGAACTACCGGCTGGGAGCGCTCGGCTTCTTCGCCCATCCCGCACTCACCGCCGAGGCGCCGCGCGGCCAGCCGCTCGTCAACTATGGCCTCATGGACCAGATCGCGGCCCTGAAGTGGGTCAGGCGCAACATCGCGGCCTTCGGCGGCGATCCGGACAATGTGACCCTCTTCGGAGAATCGGCAGGAGGCGCGGACGCCCTCGACCTCATCGCCATCCCCGCCGCCCGGGGCCTTTTCAACCGGGCTATCGTCCAGTCGGGCGGCGGCTGGGGGCCCGCGGTATCCCTGACTCGGCGCGAAGCCGATGGCGCCACGCTCGCCACCAGGGTCGGTCTGCCGGGCGCATCGGCCACCGCCGCCCAGCTCCGCGCCCTGCAGGCCGAGACGCTGATCGCCGATCAGACGGGCCTGACCGGACCGGCTCTCGATGGCCGCCTGATGACGCGCACCGCCGCCCTGGCCTTCGCCTCCGGCGCGCAAGACCCTGTCCCCTTGATCATCGGCTCCAACAGCAACGAAGCGTCTTTGATGGCTGCGTTCGGCTCGACCGCCGCCGTGATCGCCGCCAGGGCGCCCGCTCCTCTTCGCGCCGCCTATGCCGACGACGGGCCCGCCGATGGGGAAATAGGCAGGCAGATGTTCAATGATGCCCTCATGGGCGCGCCGGCGCGCTGGTTCGCGCGCGAGGCGTCGACCCACGCCCCCTCGTGGCTCTACTACTTCTCCTACGTTCCCGAGCGGCAGCGGGCCACGCGCCCCGGGACCAACCACGCCTCGGAGATCCCCTTCGTCTTCGCTTCGCTGGACGCAGTGCCTGGCCGCTCGGCCAAACTCACGCCGGGCGAGCGCGCCGAGGCGAGCCTCGTTCATTCCTGCTGGGTTTCGTTCGCCAGGAAAGGCCGACCGCACTGTCAGGGCGGCCAGCCGTGGCCCGCCTATTCGCCTGGGACCGACCAGCTTCTGGAGTTCGGCGAGCCGCCTGCTGTGCGCAGCCACTTTCGCAAGCGCCAACTCGACGCCCAGGAGGCCGCCGCGAAGGCGAGGCCTGGCTGGCCCTGAACGCGGGTCGGGCCGAGGGGGCGTTGCGGGATTGACGCCGCCGCCTGTAGTTTGCGCCCCTTCCGGCGCGCCGAGCGCGTTTTTCCCCGAAAGACCAACGATGAGCGAAGGTCCCCTGGTCGCCATCATCATGGGCAGCCGCTCCGACTGGCCGACGATGAAGTGCGCCGGCGACACCCTCGAGGGGCTCGGGGTCGCCTTCCAGTCCAAGGTCGTTTCGGCCCACCGTACACCCGAGAGGCTCTTCGCCTTCGCCAAGGGGGCCAAGGCCGCCGGCTTCAAGGTGATCATCGCCGGGGCGGGCGGGGCGGCCCACCTGCCCGGAATGACCGCGTCGCTGACCGATCTGCCCGTGCTCGGGGTTCCGGTTAATTCCAAGGCGCTAAATGGACTCGACTCGCTGCTCTCGATTCTGCAGATGCCGGCCGGAGTTCCGGTGGGGACCCTGGCGGTAGGGGAAGCGGGGGCGCGCAACGCCGGCCTGCTCGCGGTTCGCATCCTGGCGTTGAGCGACGCGGCGCTGGGCGAGCGCCTCGCTGCTTTCCAGGCTCGCCAGACGGCGCAGGTTCCAGAAACCGTCGAGGACGGTTGAGGTCGATGTCCTGCTTCCCGCTACCGCCCGGTTCGACGATCGGGATTCTGGGAGGAGGCCAGCTCGGCAGGATGTTGGCCCTGGCGGCCGCCAGGCTTGGATTCGATACCGCGGTCCTGACACAAGATGATCGCTCGCCCGCCGCGCGCGTGGCGACAAGAACGGTGGTCGGGGCCTATGACGACCCGGCCGCGCTCGGCGTCCTCGCCGAGGTCTCCAGCGTCATCACCTTCGAATTCGAGAATGTGCCGGCGAGGACGGTCGAGCGACTCGCGGCTCTGGGGGCGGAGGTCGCGCCCGGGGCGAAAGCTCTGGCGATCGGCCAGGACCGGGTCGAGGAGAAGACGTTCCTCAACAGCATCGGGATTCCCACCGTGGCCTTCGCCGCCGTGGAGGGACCCGAAGACCTGACCCGCGCCGTGGACCGCCTTGGCGCGCCCGTGCTCCTGAAGACGCGCCGAGGCGGCTACGACGGCAAGGGCCACACCTGGGTGACCAGCGCTTCCGAGGCCGAAGCGGGCCTGCAACGCCTTGGCGGTCCCCCGGCGATCGCCGAGGCGGCGGCTCATTTTCGCCGCGAGGTCGCGGTGATCGCCGCCCGAGGCAGGGACGGAGGGATCGCCGTCTATCCCTTGACCGAAAGCTATCACGACCAGGGAGTCCTGCGCCGGGCTCGCGCTCCGGCGGCGGCTACCGCTCGGGTCGAGGAGGAAGCCGAACGCATCGCCGCAACCCTGATGCGTGCCCTCGACTACGTCGGAGTCATCGCGGTCGAGCTCTTCGAGTTCGACGATGGCCGACTGCTGGTCAATGAATTCGCGCCCAGGGTGCACAATACCGGCCACTGGACACTCGATGGCTGCGAGGTCGACCAGTTCGAGCAACACGTCCGCGCCATCGCCGGCTGGCCGTTGGGTCCCACCGCGGCGCTGGCGCGGGTGGAGATGACCAATCTGTTGGGTGATGAGGCGGCCGCCTGGTCCCACTTCGCCGCGGAGCCGCAAACGCGCCTGTGGCTCTACGGCAAGACCGAAGCTCGCCCGCGGCGCAAGATGGGCCACGTCAACCGGCTCAGCCCGCTTGGACCCTAGCTGTGACGCTCCTTCGCCGGCGCGGGCCCACCGCCGTAGCGCATGCGCCCGAGCCGTTGCGCGAGGCGGACGCCCAGGCGCGGGCGGATGGCGCGGGCCTTCCACATCTCGAAGGCCATGACCGCATCGATCCGGCCATCCAGATGCGTCCGGGCGACCGCCTCGCCGGAGGCGAGCCAGACGGCGAGGGTGGAGGCAAGAATCTCCGCCAGGATGACGCGTTTGGAATAGTGGTTTTCGTCGGTGGAGGTATCGCCAGCCCAGCGCCACAGGTTGTCGGCGCTCGCCCAAAGCAGTCGCAGCGCCAGAGGAACGTGGCTGGGCAAGGCGAGGAAGCCGCTCCAGCGGCGGACTGCCGCCTCGTCGCGCATCGCCGCTTCGCAGCGGGCGATCACCGCCAGGCGAATGCGATCGCGAATCTTCATGCCGGCGGGATCGTGAGCGCAAAGCGCTTGCAAGGCGCGAGCATCGTGGCTGCGGGCAAGCAGGGCGGCCAGGTCGCGAGCGCCGTGAGGCAGCAGCAGTTCGGCTTCGCCCTCGGTGAGTCCGGTCGCGCGCGCCGCCTCGGCGACGAGGCGGCGTGTCCATCCCAAGCGCGGCGCCCGCGCCAGAGCGGCGGCGAGGAGGCTCTCTTCGGCGGCCGTGGCCCAGTCGGTTTCCTGGCTCATCGCCGCTAGCCTACACGCCGGGCCGCGCATGGACAAAAGCGGGACGCTCTGGTATCTGCCGCGCCTCTTTCCGGGAGCCCGCTTCCGGCCGCGCCGCCGCCCAGGCGGCGACGGAAGCGAATTTGGAGGACCGGTGGTTCAGATCTTCGTCCGCGACAACAATGTCGATCAAGCCCTCAAGGCGCTCAAGAAGAAGATGCAGCGCGAGGGCTCCTTCCGCGAGATGAAGCGCCACGTGCATTACGAAAAGCCTTCAGAAAAGCGGGCCCGCCAGAAGGCCGAGGCTGTCCGCAGGGCGCGCAAGCTCGCCCGCAAGCGCGCCCAGCGAGAGGGCCTGCTCCCCGCGCCCAAGAAAATCGTCCGCCAGTAGGGTCTTCTCCCGCGTCAGCCGCCGCGGCGCGCCAGGCTGGCCAGGAGCGTCCTCAGCTCGAACCGTCCGGTCGCCAGGGCGCCGGACTTGAACGCAGGAATCGCCACCCACAACTCCAGCGCCGTTACCGCGAACATCAATGCGCCAGTGGCCGCTACCTGCCACAGCGGCGGATTGCTTGCGACCCGGGCCGCCATCATGAAGGGCGTGAATGGGGGGATCCATGCCAGAAGCTGGAGCAGCGGGGCGTCCGGCCTGGTGATCGCCTGGGACATGAAGACCATCGGCAGCGACATCGCGATCATCATCGGCCCAAGCAGGGTCTGGGCTTCCCGGTTGGATTCGCAGAACGCGCCGATCGTGACGTAGAGGGTCGCGAACATCAGGTAGCCGCCGATGAAGTACAGGGCGAAGTAAGCCCACAGGCCTCGGGCGAACATGATCTCGATCAGGTCCGCGGCGATGTCGGGAAATCTCAAACCCAGCACTGTCGCCGCAATGGTCAGCCAAAATCCCAGCACCGTGGCGGTGACCGCGGCCACCCCGAGGATCTTGCCACCCATGATCTCCGTGGCCGAGGCGGAGGTGAGCAGAACCTCGAGTATGCGGCTCGTCTTCTCCTCGATGACGCTGTTCAGAAGCATTCCGGCCCCCGTGAGAACCACCATCCACAGCAGCATCCCCATGGCGAATCCGACGATGCCCGGAAGGCGATCCTCAAGTCTCACTTCGTCCGCCTTCGCCTTCGGGGAAAAGACCGTCACTTTCGGCTGGAGGGCGTCGATCGAGGCCAGCACCGTCGGATCCAACCCGGCCTGGGCGAGGCCTTGCCGGCGCAGCGCGCCCGCCACCGCGTCGCGGACCGCGCGTTCGATGGAGCGGTCGGCGATATCGCGGCTCCAGAAAGCGATGGCGACCGACCTGCCTTCGGGTCTTATGACCGCGAAGGCGTCGAGGACGCCGCCGCCCGCGAGCGTCCGACGCCCCGTCAGATAGGGGCGCAGCCGCGCGGTCGCCTCGGCCGGGCCGGCCAACGGGGCCTCTGGCGCGGGCGTCAGGGCGGCCAACGGCCGCTGCCCCCGCGTCGCCGGTGCGAAACTCATTGCAATCGCGGGGGCCAGGTTTCGCCCGGTGAAGTCAGCCACTGCGAAATTTGGGATGGGCGTCGATTTCGCCATCACCACGGGGGCGAAAGCGTACGCCGCCAAGCCCAGCGGCAACAGCAGGATCGAGAGCCAGAAGCCTGGAGTGCGGACGTAGGCGAGATATTCGCGGACGGCGATCC
Source organism: Caulobacteraceae bacterium (assembly GCA_036511715.1). GTDB lineage: Bacteria > Pseudomonadota > Alphaproteobacteria > Caulobacterales > Caulobacteraceae > Acaudatibacter. The sequence goes on along the minus strand of DATCBS010000006.1, from coordinate 156,631 downwards.
TCGCCAGTCGTCTCATGGCCGCCCATCGCCGGTCAGGACAATGAATGCGTCGTGCAGGCTCGGCTCTCGCACCTCCAGGCGGGTAATCGCCAGATTCCTGGCGAAGGCGGCGCGGATCACCTCCTGGGTGGCGGCGGTCGGCATCAGGGTGGCCACGACACGGCGCCCTCCGCCCTCCGCGGAGCTCGCGGTCACCTCTGTGACTCCGCCGATGGCGGCGACTTGGGCCGCCTCGAAGTCGCCCTCGAGGAGGAGGGTGCGTGGCGCCGCGGCGCGCGCCGCGGCGACTGCGCCATCGAAGACTTTTCTTCCGGCGGCGAGCAGCACCACGTGGTCGCAAAGCCGTTCGGCGTGCTGCATGACGTGGGTGGAGAAAATCACCGTCGCTCCCCCGGCGGCGAGATCGCGGATCAGGTCCTCAAGGGACTGTTGGTTGACCGGATCGAGACCGGAAAAGGGCTCATCGAGCACCACGAGGTCCGGTTCGTGCACCAATGCGGACAACAACTGGACCTTTTGCGCCATGCCTTTGCTCAGCGATCGGATCTGCCGGCGCATCGACTCGCCCAGTCCGTGCCCCTCCAGGAGCCGGATCGCCCGCCGGCGCGCTTCCGCCCTGGCCACTCCTTTCAGGCCGGCCAGGAAGACGATCGCGTCCAGCGGCGTCATCCGCCGATAGAGTCCGCGCTCCTCGGGCAGGAAGCCGATCCGCTGGCGAACGGCGGCGGCGTTCGCGCGGCCGAGCACCTCGATGCGACCACTGGTCGGCGCCACCAAACCGAGCGCCATGCGCAGGCTGGTCGTCTTGCCCGCGCCATTGGGACCCAGGAACCCGAGGATCGAGCCGCACCTTGCCGAAAACGAGAGCGCATCGACGGCGGTGAAGGCGCCATATCGCTTGGTCACATCCTCGAGGACCAACGCCGGCGCCATGCCCCCGAACTCCGAATCGCTGCCCGGCCTTGAGATTAGCAGGCGGCGGCCGCGGCTCTCACACGCTCTATCTCGGTTACGATTGTGGCGGCGTAAGGCTCGCTCAGAATGGTCGCGTGCGATGCCCCGGTGGCCTCCGTCACGCTTCCGGACCTCGAGGCGAGCGCCGGCGCGATCTGCAGCCTCCTCAGGGCGCTCCGTCCGTGCGTCTCCTCCGCCAAGACCACCGAGATCGGGAGATCAAAATCGAAGGGGCCCGCCTCGCGCGCCTGATCGGCCGAGGTGCGCCAGTGCGCGACCTCTTCGGCCGCCCAGTGGTTGTGCCCAGCCGAGGCGAAGGCCCAGCGTTTTTCGGTGGCGGCCGCGCCCTCGAGACCAATTCGATCGCCCCAGGACGTATGCGCGAAGTGTCGGAACAGACCCGCGCCGGCGGCCCAGGCGGCCATTCGCGCAAAGGCGCCGAACTGGCCCACAAGACCGCTGAGCAGCCTGGAATCCATGGCCTCCGGCGTCGTAGCGTCGACCAGGACGACGCCAGCGACCCGGTCGCGATTGCGCGAGCAGAAGAGACGCAGACTCAGCCCGGCCATGGAGTGCCCGCAGAGCACAAAGGGGCCGGTTTCGCCGGAACCAGCCAGCAGGCTCTCCAGATCGGCGACGATGGCCGCAGAGTCGCGGGGGCGCGGGCCGGCGTCGGAAAACCCGAGCCCGGCCCGATCGTAAGCGAGAGAGCGGATGTCGCGCGCCGCGAGTCCTTCCTGGACCATCGCCCAATCGGCCGAGAACCCGAACGCGCCGGCCTCGAGCACGACCAGGGGGCCCTCGCCGCTTCGCCCGGCGGCGAGCGCGTGGATGCGCCGGCCGCCTACATCGATCATCCTGCCTCTGGGGGAGGGGGTCTCCACTGGCGGCATGTAGGCAGCCGGCGCGCGCCTCGAAAGGCCGCGGGGCGGATGAGAAGACCTAGAGGGCCTTCAATATGCCCTCGACCATCTTCTTTGCGTCGCCGAACAACATCATGGTGTTGTCGCGGAAAAAAAGCTCGTTCTCGACCCCGGCGTAGCCCGCGCCCATGCCGCGTTTCACGAACAGCACCGTGCGCGCCTTTTCCACGTCGAGGATCGGCATGCCATAGATCGGGCTCTTCGGATCGGATTTGGCTGCGGGATTGGTGACGTCGTTGGCGCCGATGACGAACGCCACGTCGGCGGTCGGAAATTCGGAGTTGATGTCGTCCAGCTCAAACACCTCGTCATAAGGGACGCTCGCCTCGGCCAGCAGGACGTTCATGTGTCCCGGCATCCGCCCGGCGACAGGGTGGATCGCGTATTTCACTTCCACGCCTTCGGCCTTGAGCTGGTCGGCCATTTCACGAAGGGCATGCTGAGCCTGGGCAACGGCCATTCCATAGCCCGGGACGATGATCACTTTGGAGGCGTTCTTCAGGATGAAGGCCGCATCTTCCGCCGAGCCATGCTTCACCGGACGCGTCTCCGCCGCGCCGCTGGCGGCGGCAGTGTCGCCGCCGAAGCCGCCCAGGATCACCGAGACGAAGGAGCGGTTCATCCCCTTGCACATGATGTAGGACAGGATAGCGCCAGAAGAGCCCACCAAGGCGCCGGTTATGATGAGCGTCACATTGGCCAGGGTGAAGCCGAGCGCCGCCGCCGCCCAGCCCGAGTAGCTGTTGAGCATCGAGATCACCACCGGCATGTCGGCGCCGCCGATGGGGATGATGAGGGTGACTCCAGCCAGCAGGCCCAGGGCGAAGACGGCCCAGAAGGCCCATTTCGCCTCGCCGCCGCTCTTGACAAGAACGGTGACCAGAACCGCGATCGCAACGACGATGGCGATGTTCAGCAGGTGACGGGCCGGCAGCAGGATCGGCGCGCCGGACATGTTGCCGTTGAGCTTTGCGAAAGCGATCACCGAGCCGGTGAAGGTGACCGCCCCGATCGCCAAACCGAGGCAGAGCTCGATCAGACTCTCGAGCTTCACACGGCCGGCGACATCGATGTGATAGGCAGCCGGCGTGTAGAGAGCCGCCGCCGCCACCAGACAGGCGGCCAGGCCGACAAGCGAATGGAATGCGGCGACGAGCTGGGGCATGGCGGTCATCGCCACTCGCCTGGCGATTGTCGCGCCGATCGTCCCGCCCACGGCGACGCCGCCGGCGATGAGACCGATTGTGAGGGTATCCAGCGCACCTGATTTCCAGAGCGTCGCCAATGTCACGGCGACCGCGACGGCCATGCCCGCCATACCCATCTGATTGCCGCGCCGGCCGGTCACCGGGCTCGACAGGCCGCGCAACGCCAGAATGAAGAGGACGCCGCACAGCAGGTAGAGCAGGGCCGCGAGGCTGGCGTTCATGGCGCGAGATCGACGCTCAAGAGCGCCTATCCTTCTTGCGGTACATGGCGAGCATGCGCTGGGTGACCAGGAAGCCGCCGAAGATGTTCACCGCGGCCAGGGTCGCGGCCGCGGCCCCCGCTCCCTTGGAGACCCACACGCTGCCACCGCCGACACCGTGCGCGGCCGCCGCCAGAAGGGCGCCCACGATGATCACCGAGGAAATGGCGTTGGTGACCGCCATCAGCGGCGTGTGCAAGGCGGGCGTGACACTCCAGACCACGTAGTAGCCGACGAAGATCGCCAGGACGAAGATCGCGAGGCGAAAGACGGTAGGGTCGACCGTGTCCATGGCAGGGATCCTCAGCGGAGCGAATTGAGAGCGGGATGGACCACGGCGCCGCGGTCGGTGACCAGGGCGCTTTTCAGGATCTCGTCCTCCATGTCCGGAGCAAGCGCGCCCGCCTTGTCGATGAGCAGCCCCAGAAAGGCGACGAGGTTGCGCGCATAGAGGGCCGATGCATCGGTCGCGACGCGGCCGGGAAGATTGGCGATGCCGACGATCCGCACCCCGTTCGACTCGACGATTTCGTCCGGCCGTGAGCCCTCGACGTTGCCGCCATGCTCCACGGCCATATCGACGATCACCGAGCCGCGCCTCATTCGCGAGATCTGCGCGGCGTCCACCAGGCGAGGCGCGGTTCGTCCGGGTATGAGCGCGGTGGTGATGACGATGTCCTGCTTCCGGATGTGGTCAGAAACCAGGGCGGCCTGCTTTTCCTGGTAGGCGGGACTCATTTCCTTGGCGTAGCCAGCGCTCGTCTCGGCGGCCTTGAATTCCTCGTCTTCCACGGCGACGAACTTGGCTCCCAGGGATTCGACCTGCTCCTTGGCCGCCGGCCGCACATCGGTGGCCGTGACCACCGCGCCCAGCCGCCTGGCCGTGGCGATGGCCTGCAGGCCGGCGACGCCGGCCCCCATCACGAAGACCTTGGCCGGCGCGATGGTCCCGGCTGGAGTCATCATCATCGGCATCGCTCGTCCGAAAGCCTCGGCCGCTTCGATCACCGAACGATAGCCGGCGAGGTTCGCCTGACTGGAAAGCGCATCCATTGCCTGGGCCCGGCTGATCCGCGGCACGAATTCCATGGCGAAGGCGGTGACTTCGCGCCGCGCGAGAGTCTCAATGAGCGCGCCCTCCCCATGCGGATTCAGCAGGGCGACAACGATCGCCCCCGCCTTTAGCGACTGGACCTGCGTCTCCAGTGGCCCCCGGACTGAAAGCAGTACGTCGGCGACTTCGAGGACGGCGAGCCAATCGCCGCCGACCGTCGCGTCAGCGGCCACGAAATCGGCATCGCTCCAGGAAGCCTGGTCTCCCGCGCCGGTTTCGACCATCACCGAAAGGCCCTGGCCGACAAGCTTTTTCACCGCGTCGGGCGTCAACGCCACGCGCGTCTCGCCGTCGCGTTCCTTCAGGACGGCGACGACGGTCATGAGCGCCGCTAATGCTCCGCCGGTGGCTTGGAGCGAAGGAACCAAATCCCGAGCGCCAGGACGACGATCCCTGGAATGAGGCCGCCCAAGAAGTTTTCGCCGACGCAAAACCACAGTGACAGCACCAGGATGAGAACGCCAAGGTGGAGCGCCGACCACTTCGCCATCGTCTGGAAGAGACGATAGCTCGAAAGCTGTTCTGAGACCGGCTGGTCGCCGTGATGGTGCTCGGAGGCGGCCTCGGCCAAATCGGGATCCTCCATCTGGTGCGACACGGAGGGTGCTACACTAGGGCCGACAGTGGCTCAAGGTGGCCAAGCCGCCAGGAGCGCTCGCAGCGCCGCGACCAGGGCGAGCGGCTGGTCGACCATGATGTGGTGCTCGCTGTCGGGGATCATGATCGACGGGGCGTCCGGTGGGATGAGATTCGCCATCTGACTCGAAGCAGCATGGCGGCGCATGATGTTCGACTTGTCGCCGAAGATGTGCGCCATGGGCGCCGCGGGGCCGCGCCCGACGACTTCCGACATCGCGGATCGGTCGAGCTTTCCCCACAAAAAGGGATCGAAACGCCACGTCCAACCCTCGCCGGACCCGTCGGCCAGGGGCGCCCGCTTCAGCGACCGCCTGGCGATGAAGTCGGCGATGTACAGGTTGCCGGGAACCTGGGGCGGCATGAAGCGAAAGCGGGCGAGCGCTTCTTCCAGGGTGGCGTAGACGCGGTTGGGCCTGGTGCGCTGGCCACGACCTGGCCAATGCGGCGCCTGGCGGCCCTGCCTCTCTTCTTCCTTCTGCCAAGCCTCCATCTGCTCCTGCGTCGGCGGGCCGCCGAAGCCGGTGTCGACCAGGATGCAGGCCCGCATGCGTTCAGGATACCGCGAGGCGGAGTAGAAGGCCTGCGATCCGCCGAAGGAGTGGCCGATGTAGACCGGCGCCACGGCGGCTTCGTAGAGGCCGGCCGCCTTTGCGCAGGCGAAGATCTCCTCGGCGAAGCCCTCGAAGCTGTAGGTCTCTCGCCAGTCCGACCCGCCCATGCCCGAAAGGGAAACCGAGGCCACCCGGTGATCGGCGGCGAAAAACGGAGCGATGAAGCTCCACCAGTCCGCGTGGGCGCTATTGCCGTGGACGAAGATGAGGCCCGGATCGCCACGCCGTCCCCAAGTCAGAAGCTCTATCCGCGCGCCGTTCACGGTGACCAAACCGCGATCGGGCGAATTGGCCAGGGCTTCACCGAACCATTCGGGACTTGGTGGCTGCGCGCCCTTGAAGGGCGCCAGGGGCGAAGCAATCTCAGGCGGCAGCGACGGTTCGAGCCTGGTGGGCTCGTCATCGTCGAGGCGTTCCTGCGGCGGACTTTCTTCCGTAGCCATGGTTCCTCGACTTGGGGGGTCAGAAGGCGGGAAGGAGGTCCACGCCAATCCCATGTCTGACTAACAACCGTTTGAAAAATCGCAAGCGGGAAGGGGGCTGTTCTTCCAGCTCACAAGATCGCGCTTGCAGATCGGCCAGATGGGTGAGGGAGATGATCGAGGCTGGCGTCCATCATGGATGCTTCGCCCAGACGCGCGGCAGCTGAGTCCTGGCGCCCGCAACGGACTTGCCGGCAGAGGAGGAAGACATGAAACATGTGATCGGGATCGCTGTCACGGTAGTCATTGTCGTGGCGCTCAGCGCCTGCGCGGCCGGCTCGGCGGAGTCCCAACACGCGGCCGCGGGGGGCGCCTTGTCGCAACTCCTGCTCGGCTTGTGGCACGGGATCATCGCGCCGGTGACGCTGATCGTCGAGGTCATAAACAAGCTCGCGCCGCACGCCTTGCCTTGGCAGCTGCACCTCTACGAGGCCAAGGGCACGGGAGTGGTTTACGACGTTGGGTTCTACTTCGGTCTCGCGGGCAGTCCCTCGATCGTCATCACCCGTTGGCGGCGGCGTCGGTGAGCCCCACGGCGGCCAGAACCCGGGCCTGACGGCGGGCGAGGGCTTCCTCGGAAAATCCTGCGAGGGAGGCTTCGAAGAGCCGGCGCCAGTTGAGTTCGGCGGCCAGGTGCAGGAACGCGGCGCCAAGGCCGATGGCGGCTCGGTCCATGAACACGAACTCACGGGGGATGGTCACCGGGCCTTTGTCCTCGAGCGCGCGCTTGACCTGAAAGGCCTCGCGGCGGCCGTAGGCGCCTGGGCTGACGCCGTCGGCGACCGTGCGCTCGCGGTCGTCGAGGAGGGGACCGTAAATGAAACTCGCCCAGATATTCAGGGTGTCCACGAGTTCGTCGGACAGCCCAGTGAAGCCCCAGGCCCGGTAGGCGGCGGCTTCGCCCGCCCGGTCGCCCACGATCATCGCCCGAAAGAGCTTGACCACCCCGCCGACGAAGGCGGGCGGAAAGATCCGGACACAGCCGAAATCCAGCAGGTTCAGCCGCTGAGTCTCGCCGGTGAAACTGTAGTTGCCAAGGTGGGGATCGCCATGAATGACACCGAGCTGGATCAGTGGCGTCCACCATGCCTCGAACAGGACCCTCGCGATGCGGTTGCGGACGGTCTGCTCGACGCCAGTGAACGACATCAGGCCCTGGCCCTCGAGCCAGTCCATGGTCAGCAGACGGCTGGTGGAAAGGGAAAGATCGGGGCTAGGGACGGCGATGTCGGCTCTCTCCGAGAAGAAGCCGCCGTAGAGGATCATCGCCTTGGCTTCGTGGACGTAATCCAGCTCCTCACGGATGCGCGCGGAGATTTCGATGGCAATTTCCCGGGTGTCGATGGCGCCGAAAAGACGCCGGCCGACGCCGAGCACCGCCCTGAGCTGGCCAAGATCGCTCTCCACCGCGCTCTGCATGTTTGGGTATTGAAGCTTCACCGCGAGTTCGCGGCCATCGAGCGCCCGGGCCCGGTGCACTTGACCCAATGAGGCGGCCGCGGCCGGCGTCTCATCGAAGGCGGCGAACTTCGCCCGCCAGTGCGGCCCCAGCTCGGCGGCCATCCGCCGGCGCACGAAACCGGGCCCCATGGCCGGTGCGTTGGTCTGCAGTTCGGCGAGTTCCGCCGCGAATTCCGGTGGAAGCAGGTCGGGGATGGTCGCGAACATCTGCGCCACCTTCATCAGCGGACCTTTGAGCCGCCCTAGCGCCTCCTTCAGAACCTTGGCGTTACGGCCATCGATGTCGCCCGCTCGCAGAAGACGGTTGGCGCCGAAGGTGGCGGCAGCGCCGGAAAGCCCTGCGCCGACCCTCGCGAATCGGGCCACGCGGCCGGTCAGGCGGTCTCGTTCGGGATCGCGGTCCGCGGCCATGAAAAGGTCTTTAGGGCCGCGGGCGGCGGCCTGCAAACCGGGGACGGCGCCAATGGGCGCTTGGCGCGCCCCTGGGCTCACATCGGTGATGTCGAAGCGGCCGTTTATTCTCCAGTCCGCAATTGAAAACCTACCGGATCGAAGCTCAAAATCATAGCGACAGATTAACCTTAGACATTAACCGTGCACTTACTTCCCCTTAGGTGGTCCTTTACCTCGAACCTGTATCAAGACGGCACGACAACGAGCCTCGTCCATGGAGACGAAGGGCCAATTTCAGTGGGTGCATTCGAATGACCAAGACCGTACTCGTCGTGGACGACGACCCGACCCAGCGCCGCCTGATCCAGGCGGTGCTGGAGCGCGAGGGCTTCCTCGCGGTGCATGCCGACAGCGGTCGTGCTGCGCTCGACCATCTGGGCTCCGGGGGACCGGCGGACGTGATCCTCCTTGATCTCGTCATGCCCGACTTTTCTGGCCAGGAGACCCTGGCTGACCTGCGCAGCCGCGGTTTCGCCCAGCCGGTGATCGTGATCACGGCCTCCGGCGGCATCGACACGGTGGTGAAAGCCATGCAGGCGGGGGCCTGCGATTTCTTCGTCAAGCCAGCCTCCGCGGAACGGATCATCGTCTCGATCCGCAACGCCCTTTCCATGGGCGCGATGCGGGTCGAGGTCGATCGACTCAAGAAGCAGGTGGGCGGGAGAACCACCTTCGAGGATCTGACCGGCGCTTCAGCCGCGATGCAGATGGTGAGGCGACTGGGAGAACGCGCGGCCAAGGCGTCGATCCCGATCCTGATCAGCGGCGAGAGCGGGGTCGGTAAGGAACTGATCGCACGAGCGGTGCATGGCTCTTCCGAGCGAGCCGGTCGGCCGTTCGTGGCCGTGAACTGCGGCGCCATTCCGGTCAATCTGGTGGAGTCGATTCTGTTCGGCCACGAGAAAGGCAGCTTCACCGGCGCCCATGAGCGGCATCTGGGCAAGTTCCAGGAAGCCCACGGCGGCACCCTCTTTCTGGACGAAGTCGGCGAGCTTCCCCTGGACATGCAGGTCAAGCTCCTGCGCGCCCTCCAGGAGGGGGAGATCGACCCGGTTGGCGCCAAACGCGCCGTGAAAGTCGATGTGCGGATCGTCTCGGCGACCAACCGCGATCTGACGCAGGCCGTCGCCGAGGGCCGATTCCGGGAAGATCTCTTCTACCGCTTGAACGTATTTCCGATCGAGGCGCCGGCGCTTCGCGAGCGTCGCGAGGACATCGCCGCCCTGGTCGAGGCATTCGTCCGCCGCTTCAACCTCGAGGAGGGCAAGCACGTGGTGGCTGCCAGCGCCGAGGCCCTGGCGTGCCTCACTCGCTTCGATTGGCCAGGCAATGTCAGGCAGCTTGAAAATGCGGTCTACCGCGCGGTGATCCTCGCCGATGCCCCATACCTTCAGGTTCATGACTTTCCGGCCATTTCGGGCGTGAAGCTCGCGCCCGCCGAACTAGCGCTTGCCGGCCCCGGAGGGGTCGAGCCGGCGCAGGCCGGGGCCCTGGTGATCGATGCGCCGGGGGATTCCCCGGTTCGGGTTCTGGACGCCCGCGGGCATCTTCGCACCCTGGAGGAAATCGAGCGCGATCTGATTCAGTTGGCGATCGAGATCTACGCCGGCCACATGAGCGAGGTCGCACGTCGCCTGGGAATCGGCCGCTCGACCCTCTATCGCAAGGTCCGCGAGCAGGGCCTCGAAGGCGGACTGCGCGACGCGGGGTAGGCGTCGCCAGCGTTCAACCAGTCCCGCCAGTCTCCGAGTGAAGTCCCAGCGCGCGGCTTTCCGCGCGGATGCGGAACCAGAGGATCGCGGCGTTCAGGACTGAAAACACCGCGGCGTAGAGGGCCAGACCGAAGACGAGAGGTAGGACCGCGATCTCGGCGGCGACCACCACATAGTTGGGATGGGCCAGAAAGCGGTAAGGGCCCTTGCGAATCCGCTGCGCCGCGCGCGGCACGATGATGCGTGTCGTCCATCGCTCGCCGAGGGTCGCGATGATCCAGACCCTCAGGACCTGAAGGACGACGAACACCCCCAGCCATGGCAGGCTGACCTTATGCTTCCACGCCAGAAACCACAGCCCGGCGAGCCAGGCGCCGTGAAGCAAAACAATGAGCGGATAGTGGCCGGCGCCCTCCTCTCGCGCGCCGGCCGCGAGCAGGCGGAGCGTATTGCGCCTCGCAAGCAGAAGCTCGCCGAGCCGTTGCAGACTCACCAGAAGAAGGATGACGAGCGACAGGCTCACGCCGCCAGCGAAACGCAACTCGCGGTGAAGCCCGGGCCAAGGGCGCTGAGCACCAGGCGGGGCTTTGGAGGATCGGCGAGCACCCTTTCGAGCACGAACATCACCGTCGGAGCCGACATGTTGCCGTGGTCGGCGAGCACCTCCCGCTCGCGGTCAAGGGCGCCCTGGTTGAGCCCGAGCGCGAGTTCAAGCGCTTCGAGCACCTTCGCTCCGCCAGGATGGCAGACGAACCGGTCCACTTCCTCCAGGGTGAAGCCCATCTTGGCGACGATCCCGGCCATGGCCGCGCCGATGTTGGCGACCGCGAAGGCGGGGATCGAGCGGTCGAAGATGACGCCGAAACCGTGCGGATCTACCCTCCAGCCCATGATGTCGAGGGTTTCAGGCCAGGTGTGCTCGCCCGCCGCCTCGATCCGCCGCAGACCCTTGCCTCCGCCGGAGACCACGCAGGCCGCCGCGCCGTCCCCGAAAAGGGCGGTCGCCACGATGTTGGCGCTGGAGAATTCGTCCAGGCGAAACGCCAGGGTGCAGAGTTCGACGCATACCATCAGGACGATCGAGTTCGGTTCGGCTCGCGCCAGGCGGGTGGCGATGGAAAGTCCGGTCACCCCGCCGGCGCAGCCGAGGCCGAAGACTGGAATTCGCGCCACATCGGCGCGCAGCCCCATCCTCGCCATGGCGCGCGCCTCGAGACTGGGGGTCGCGATGCCGGTGGAGGAGACGGTGACGACGGCGTCGACCTCGGAACTCGCAACTCCCGCCCGCGCCAAGGCGCGCTCGGCCGCGGCGACAAAAAGATCGAGTGCTCCTTCAACGTAGACCTCGGTGCGTTCGGGCCAACTGCGGTTCTCGCGATACCAGGCCATGGGCTTGATGGTCTGGCGGCGCACGATGCCGCTATTGGCGAAGACCGGGTAGAGACGGTCGAACTCGCGAGAGCGGCCGCCAAAAACCTCTCGCGCCGCCTGCGCGACCTCGTCCTGGAGGACGACGTGCGGTGGCGAAGCCGTGGCCAGGGAAATCAGGTTGACCTGGGCGCTCAAGAACCTCGGCTCCCCATGGGCGAGCGCGACCTCAGACCCCTTCGAGCTGCAAAGCGCTTGGGCGCCTCGGACTTGCCTTTGGCCTTGGCCGATATCTCCTTCAGTTTTGCGCCTTGCAGGTGCGATAGCGCCTGGCCCGCAGCCCCCTTCTCGGGATCGGCGAAGGCCCGGCCGAAGGTCGTGACCCGGCTCTCGACCGACCTCAGGAATTCGCCTTCCCATTCCGAGAGGGCGACGCCCGCGAGGTCGGCCGCGCGCCTGGCGCGCTTGAGGGCGTTCAGCGCGGCACGGCGAAAGACCGCGCGTCGATCGGGCGCAGTCCTTCTCACAAGCCGCCGATCGCCAAGACATAGAGGTCGATCAGAGTGTCTTCCTCCTGGCGTTTGGCGGTATCCTGGGCGCGCAGGCGCACCACCTTCCGGAGAATCCTGGTGTCGAAACCCTCGCCCTTGGCCTCGGAGTAGACTTCCTTCAAGTCGGAGGCCACGGCCGCCTTGTCCTCCTCCAGCCGTTCAATGCGCTCGATGAGGCTCTTGAGCTTGCCGCCGGCCGCGGCGCTGATGGTCTCGAAGCGCGGAGAATCGTCGGCCATGTCTGCGTCGCTCGCGTTGAGGGGCAATGGGTCATAAAGGATCGGGCCGGCCCTTAGTTCACGGCGCGAACGGCGTTGTCCAGAACCCGAGGAGCGATTTTGCCAAGTCAGACCATTACCCAGGCCGACGCCGAGGCCGCCGTCCGCACCCTCATCCGGTGGGCCGGAGACGACCCCGACCGGGAGGGACTCATCGAAACTCCCGCCAGGGTGGCGAGGTCCTACCGCGAACTCTTCGCCGGGTACGAAGCCGATCCCAGAGCCTATCTGGAGCGGACCTTCGAGGAGGTCGGCGGCTACGACGAACTTGTGGTCCTCAGCGATATCAGGGTGGTGAGCTTCTGCGAGCATCACATGCTGCCCGTGCTCGGACGGGCCCACGTCGGCTATCTTCCCACCAACCGGGTCGTGGGCATTTCCAAGCTTGCCCGGGTGGTGCACGGCTTCGCCCGGCGTCTGCAGATTCAGGAGAAGCTCACCGCCGATATCGCAAGGGCGATCGACGAAGTGTTGAGGCCAAAGGGGGTGGGCGTCGTCATCGAGGCCGAGCACAGCTGCATGACCTTGCGCGGGGTGAACACGCCCGGGGCGAGCCTCACCACCAGCCGCCTCACCGGGGTGATCCGCGACGACGCCCGCACCCGCCAGGAATTCCTGCGGCTCGCGCGGGGACCATGAGGCCCCGGCCCGCTCGATGAGTCAGCCCTGACGGGCCTTGAACCGGGGGTTGGTCTTGTTGATGACGTAGAGCCGCCCCCGACGACGCACGAGTTTGCAATCGCGGTGGCGCGTCTTGAGCGTCTTCAGCGAGCTTCTGACTTTCATGACGGGGAGCCTCGGGCGAAAGAGCGGCGTCGTATAGGGGACGGTGGCGCCTCAAGTCAATTGCGCCAAGCCTTCGGCGTCGCGTAGATTCGAGCATGGATCGTCGATTCTTTCTCACCATCGCAGCCGCTCTGGCCGGCTCGAACGCCGCCGTCGCGGCCGATGGCATGACGTCGTCGGACGCCTGGTTCACCGACTGGCTCGACAGTTTCTACGGCCGGGCCCTTGTGGCCGGATTCAAACGGTCCCTCCTCGACAGCGAGCTCAAGGGCCTCTCCCCCGACCCCCGGGTCACCGCCCTGGACGCGCGCCAACCGGAGTTCGCGCGGCCGGTGAGCGACTACGTCAGAGGCGTGGTGACCGCCGACCGGATCACCATCGGGCGGAGCAAGCGACAGACGATCGGCGCCTTTCCGAAGATCGAGCAGACCTATGGCGCGCCTCGGGAGATCCTGATCGCCATCTGGGCGATGGAATCAGGATTTGGAGCCCTCCAGGGCGACTTCGACGTCGTCAGATCGCTGGCGACGCTCGCCGCGGCGGGACGGCGGCGAGGCTGGGCGGAGGACCAGCTCTTCGCCTGCCTGCGCATTCTCGCCACCGGAGAGGTGACGCGGAACCGCCTGCGGGGCTCCTGGGCCGGGGCGATGGGTCAGACTCAGCTGCTTCCCTCGACCTTCCTGACGGCCGGAGTCGACGGCGATGGCGACGGGCGGCGCGACATCTGGGGTTCGGCCGCCGACGCGCTGGCATCGGCCGCCAATCTGCTGGCCAAGGGCGGCTGGCGTCGCGGCGAAGGCTGGGCGCGCGAGGCGATGCTGCGGCCGGGCTTCGACTATTCCCTCAGTGAGGGCCCCAAGGAGACCCCGTCCTGGTGGGCTGGTCAGGGGGCGAAACGAGCGGATGGCCTGGCCTGGACGGTGGCCGACGCCGCCGCGCCCTGCGTGCTCATCGCTCCCTCCGGCGCCGGCGGCCCGGCATTCCTGCTCCTGCCGAACCACTTCGTCATTCGCACCTACAACAACTCGGTGGCCTACGCCCTCTCCGTGGGCTTCCTCGCCGACAGATTCGCTGGCGGCGGACCGCTCCACACCGCTTGGCCGCACGAAACGCCCCTCAGCCTCACCGAACGGCTGGACGCCCAAACGGCGCTAGCCAAGCTCGGCTACAACCCGGGCCAGGCCGACGGCGTGGTCGGGCTCGCCACCCGACAGGCCCTTCGCGCCTGGCAAAAAAGTCAGGGCCTCACCGCCGACGGCTATCTCTCGCCGGAGATGGTGAGGCGCCTGAAGTCCGCGGCGCAACGAGCGTAGGTTCGCGCCGGATTGAAAAAGTGATCACGGGGCCGTGAACTCTTTCTTGCCTTCAGGGCCAACAAAGCCTATTCCCCTCCAGCGCATCGCGGCGGCCTGGTTCGGGTCGTTGCGGAAAATCTCGAAAGAGCGCCTCAAACTCCACCCTCAAGGGAACCTCAGAATAATGACCTCGCAACTGCTTCGCAATTTGCTCGTCGCCGGCGCCGCCGTCGGCGCGCTCTCCGTCGCCGCCTGCAATAAGCCCGCGGACAAGGCCGCTGACGCCGGCGCCGCCGCTTCCGACGCCTCCGCCGCATCGGCCGACGCCAACACCGCCGCCGCCACGGCCGCCACGGACGCCAACAAGGCCGCCGACTCGGCCGCCGCCGCGGGCGCGACTGCTCCGGCCGGCTCCGCCGCCATGGCTCCGGCCGCCCCGGCCGCAATGCCGGCCGCGCCGCCGCCTCCGGCCAAGAAGTAGGCTTCGCGCCAGCGAAGATTTGGGGAAGGGCCGCCCGCAAGGCGGCCCTTCTTCGTTTCAGCCTATGTCGACCGGTCGCCCCGTCCGATCCGACCTCGTCTGGAGCGCCGGCGAGACGCCCAGCTCGCGCCACTACGGCGACGTCTATTTCTCGAAGCAGGGCGGCCTAGCGGAATCCCGAACCGTCTTTTTGGACGGGTGCGGCCTTCCCGGCGCGTGGTCGGGGCGAGACGCGTTCTGCGTGGCGGAACTGGGCCTGGGCGCCGGCCGTAACCTTGCCGCCCTCCTCGACCTTTGGGCTCGCACCCGACCGGTGGCGGCGCGGCTCTCGATCTTCAGCGTCGAAGCCCACCCGATGGCCGCCGAGGACGCCGCCCGGGCCCTGGCTCCATGGCCGCAGGTCGCCGAAGCGGCGCGGCTCATCACTTCCCGCTGGCCCACGAGCGCGCGGGGGTTCCACCGGATCGAGCTGCCCGAGTTCGCCGCGACGCTGGACGTCGCGGTGATGGAGGCCCTCGACGCACTCCAGGCGTGGAGCGGCGCCGCGGACGCCTGGTTCCTGGATGGCTTCTCGCCGACGCGCAATCCGCAGATGTGGCGGAGCGAACTCATGGCCCTGGTGCGCGCGCGCTCGGCGCCAGGAGCGCGCGTCGCTACCTATTCCGCCGCCCGCGCCGTGCGTGACAGCCTCGCCTCGCAGGGCTTCGCTGTTCAACGAGCGGCCGGTTTCGGCGCCAAGCGCCACCGTCTCCATGGCTCGCTCCCGGACGCGAGAGCAGCGGCCCGCGCCAACCCGAGCGTCGCCATCGTTGGGGCTGGAATTGCCGGCGCAGCGCTGCGCCGCGCATTTTCAGCCTTGGGCGTCGACGCCATTGTTTTCGACGCGCGCGGCTTGGGCGGCGGCGCCTCGGGCGGCGCGGCGGCGCTTGTCGCGCCGCGCCTTGATGCGGGTCTGGGGACGGCGGCGGAGCTGTTCGCCCAGGCCGCCCGCCGGGCGGGAGAAGTCTACCGCGCGTTGCCCGCGGCGCTGATCTCGAGCGGCGCGATCCAGCTCGCGGTCGGGGTCAAGGACGAGAAGCGGTTCAGCGCCATAGCCGGCTCGCCGCTCTTCGCCCCCGGCGCGATGCGGCTCCTGGCCGCTGGAGGCGTCGCCTCGCTTCTGGAAGAGGCTGCCGCCGATGCGGGGCTGCTCATGCGGGACGCCATGGTGGTCAGCCCACAGGAGATCCTGGGCGCGTGGCTGGCCGCGCCGCCGCGAAGGCGGATCGCTGGCCTGGACAAGGGGCCACGGGGATGGCGGCTCCTGGACGAGGATGGGGCGCTGGCCTGCGAGTGCGACGTCGTCTGCCTGGCGGCGGGGACGGCGAGCGCGGCGCTCGCGCCGGGGCTTCAACTCTTGCCGGTTGGCGGTCAGGTCACGCAGGTCCGTGGAAGATCCTGGCCAATCGCCACCCTTTTCGGTGGCTATGTGATTCCAACCCGGCAGGGACTGCTGTTCGGCGCCACGCACCAACGCGGCCGCCAGGAGGCGACAGTAAGGACGACCGATGACGCCGAGAACCTCGCGAGTCTGCGCAAGGTGCTGCCACGCCTGGCCGACCGGTTGGCCGGCGAGACGCTCACTGGTTGGGCAGGCGTCAGGGCGACGACAACCGATTTCCTGCCGCTCGCCGGACAGGTTTCCGGAACCCAAGACGGTCTCTTCGTGCTGAGCGGACTGGGTTCCCGCGGGTTCTGCCTTGCGCCCTTGCTGGCCGAACACATTGCGGCCATGGCGCTTGGTGGGCCATCGCCCCTACCCTCCCAGGCGGCCAATCTGGTCTGGCCCGGTCGGTTTTCGGAACGCGCTCGGCGAAAGGGGCGTTTGGCCCCCGTTGCGGAAAGGACTACGCCATAGACGGCAAAGTATCGCTTGCAGCCGCTTCCGTCGCCTTGGCTGGGGCCGTTCACGCCCAGCATTCACAGCCGCCGCCGCAGAACCAGCAGGACTGCTTCTACCGCGACACCGATTCCTTCACGGCCGCCGGCCGACCCAGTCTCCTCGACCGCCAATTTAGCAGGACCCTCCGGAGTTCAGGTCCGTGAGGCGAGGCGGGCGCGAAATTCCTCGGTGGAGTTCACCTTGGGCATGGGGAAATCGGGGACAGGGACGCCGAGGAAGGCGCAAAGCGGCCCCCAACCCTCAGCCACTTCGAAATCCAGCAGGCGTTCGGCGGCGATCAGGCGCCGGACCTCCGCGTTGTGCCGCTCGTAGACCGATATCACCCAGTCCCGGTCGTGCATCTCGAGGTCAAACATGGCGCCCACCGTCTTCATCACCATGCGCTCGAAGAGGTTGGTCGGCATGGTGAAGTCCCTGGCGAAGATCGTCGCCTGGGTGGAGGCATACCAGGCTTGCGGGTCGCGCCGGGTCAGAATGACCTTCGCCTTCGGGTATGCCTCCGCGAGTTCCCTGTAGTAGGTCGCGCTGGGCCAATCCACGGTCGCAGTGAAGCCCTCGAAGATCTCCTCCCACGGCGGGCCGTGGCCGTCGGCGACCGCCTCCCACTGCGCCGGCGCTTCGGGTTTCTGGAAGACCTCGAACATATGGTAGCACCGCCCAAGGCCGAGCTGCTCGATGGCGAGCTTCAGCGACATGGTGCCGGTGCGTCCAAGGCCGGCGCCGACGATTGAGAGCGGCATTGTTCCTCCCGCGAAACAGCGGGCGCATCGATAGCCAGCCCGGCTTTCGGTTACAACGGCGCTGGTGATGGGAGGGACCGGGCCAATGGCGTTCTGGAACCGGATGAAGCCGATGGACGGCGGCGCGGCCCAGGAGGGGCGACGGCTGCGCGCGAGCTTGAGCTGGCCGCACCTCACCGCGCTCGGCGTTGGGGCGATCGTCGGCACCGGCATCTACACCCTGATTGGCGAGGGGGCGGCCAGAGCCGGGCCGGCGGTGATCCTCTCCTTCGCGATCGCTGGCGCGGTCTGCGTGTGCGCCGCCCTCGCCTACGCCGAGATGGCGACGATGATCCCGGCCTCGGGCAGCGCCTACACCTACACCTATGCCGTGCTGGGCGAACTCGCGGCGTGGGTGATCGGTTGGACATTGATCTTGGAGTACACGGTGGTCTGCAGCGCGGTGGCGGTGGGCTGGTCGGGCTATGCGACCGGATTCCTCGACGGGATGGGCGTCCATCTGCCGCTCGCGCTCACCAGCGGTCTGGCGACGGGCGGCCTGATCAACCTGCCGGCGGTGGCCATCACCTTGGCGGTGGCGGCGCTGCTGGCGGCCGGGACCCGCGAGAGCGCGACGGTCAACGCGGTGCTGGTGGGATTGAAGATCGCCGCCCTGCTGGTGTTCGTGGCCGTCGCAGCGCCGCATTTCGATCCGGCGAGGTTCCATCCCTTCATGCCCTACGGTTTCGCGGCCCATGACCAGGGGGGGATGACGAGGGGGGTGATGGGCGCGGCGGCGCTGATCTTCTTCGCCTTCTACGGTTTCGACGCCGTCTCCACCGCCGCCGAGGAAGCAAAGAACCCGGCCCGCGATCTCACCATCGGGATCATCGGCTCGATGGCCATCTGCACAGTGCTCTACATGGTGATCGCCGCCGCGGCCCTGGGGGCGACGCCATTCGCCGCCTTCGCCGCTAGCCATGAACCGCTGTCGTTCGTGCTCGAGAGCCTGGGCAAACCCGACGCCGCCCGCATCATCGCCGGGGCGGCGGTCGTCGCCATCCCGACCGTCATCCTCGCCTTCATGTACGGCCAGAGCCGGATCTTCTTCGGCATGGCCCGCGACGGCTTGCTGCCAGAGACGATGAGCCGGGTCAGCGCCCGGACCGGCTCGCCGGTCATCATGGTCGCCTTCACCGCCGCCCTGGTCGCGCTCGTCGCCGGGGTTTTCCCGCTGGGGAAAATCGCCGAGGTCGCCAACGCCGGCACCCTGGCCGCCTTCATCGCCGTGGCGGTGTGCATGCTGGTGATGCGCCGGCGCGACCCGGCGCGCGCCCGCCCCTTCCGGGCCCCGGCGGCGTGGCTGGTTGGACCGCTGGCGATCGGCGGCTGCGTCTATCTGTTCTTCAGCCTGGCGAGCGTGACCCGGGAGATTTTCGTGGCGTGGAACGCAATCGGGCTGGGGGCCTATTTTCTGTACGCGCGGACCCATAGCCGGCTAGCGAGGGTGGGGGGTTAGCCAACGAAGCTCGGCTACGAGGCCAAGACCGGCGCCGCTTCGCTCGAACGCTCCCTGGACGCGCCGAAAGGCAGGAGCACCGGAGGCGCCGCGCCGGTGGCGATCCACTCGGCCACCGCTTCGCCGATCGCCGCCGAATGTTTGAAGCCGTGACCGGAGCAGGCGGAGATCACATGGATGCGGTCGCTCTCCGGGTGGGTCTCGACGATGAAACGCGAATCGGGCGCGGTGGTGTAGAGGCAGGCGGCCGCGCGCGTGGCCGGCCGCCGCAGACCCACCAGCCGTGCGGCCGCATGGTGGGCGTAGAGGGCTTCGGACTCTTCGGCGCCGACCGCCGTCTCAAGCGCCTCGGGCGCGGCGGTTGAGATCTCGAACTGCTCCTCGGCGAGCTTGACGCCCAGGCCCCTTCCCGCCGGCGACAGGGGAAAGCCATAGAACAGGTCCCGCGGACCTGAACCATGCAGCCAGATGAAGACCGGGAAATGGCCGGCGCGGTAAGGACCGCGATCCCGCGGCGTGAACCAGTGCAGCGTCTGGCGGTGCAGAGTGAGCCGCTCACGGTACGCGCCGCCCAGGAGGCCGCCGGTCCAGGCGCCCGCGGCGATCACCACCCTGCGAGCGGAAAAGTCGCCGCTCTTCGTCCTCACGCGCACCGCCCCGGGCCCCGGGTCGACGCCCAGAACCCGCTCGCCCAGGAGCAGGCGAGCCCCGTGGGCCCGCGCCAGGCGCAGCTGGATCTGGATGCAGCGCTCGGGGACCAGCACGCCCGCCGCGGGTTCGTAATAGCCGATCTCATGCGGCGTCGGCGAGAAGACCGGAAATCGCGCCTTGACCTCGGCGGAGCTCAACACCTCATGCTCAACGCCGAACCGTTGCGCCGCCGAGATGGTGCGCGCGACGAAGTCCTCCTTGCCGTGATGAAACCCGCCCAGATCCGGGTCGCCGAGAACCAGACCGCCGGTCGCGAACATCAGCCGCCGGCCACTCTGCGCCTCTATTTCGCGCCACAATTGATGCGAGCGGACGGCCAAGGGAACGTATTCATCGCCCTCGCCGATCGCTAGGCGGGTGATTCGAGTCTCGCCATGGCTGGAGCCTTGGTCGTGAGGCGGACGGAACTGGTCGAGGCCGAGAACCGTGAGGCCGCGTTTGGCGAGCTGGAACGTCGTGGCGGCGCCGAACGCACCCAGTCCAACGACTATCACCTCCGGGCTGTCGACGGCCCTCATCGGCGTCGGCGATGAGCAGGGGCAGACGAGACGGGTCGGTTCAGATCAGGTCTCCGCCAGCCGCCGCCGCCGTCGTGCCGTCCTTCTGATAGGCCTTGATGACGTTGCGGCCGACGGTCCAGCGGTGGACTTCGTCGGGGCCGTCGACGAGGCGCTGGGCGCGGATGTGGGTGTACCAGGCGGCCAACGGCGTATCGAGGCTGTAGCCGAGAGCGCCATGGAGCTGGATCGCTGTGTCGACCACCTTGTGGACCATGTGGGCGAGGAACACCTTGGCGATCGAGTTCTCCTGCCTCAGGTCCATGCCTTTCTCGGCTTTGTAGGCGATGTGCATCAGCATCAGCCGGGCGATGTAGAGTTCGCTGGCGCAGTCGGCGAGCATGAACTGCACCCCCTGGCGCTCGGAAAGCAGCTTGCCGAAGGTCGAGCGGCTGGTGACGCGCTCGGCCGCCATGTCCAGCGCCCTCTGGGCCATGGCGACATTGTGCATCCCATGGCGCAACCGGCCATAGGCCAGGCGATGCTGGCCCATTTCGAACCCCCTGCCCTCGCCGCCCAGGAGGTTCTCGGCCGGGACCTTGAGGTCCTTGATCTCGATCTCGGAGTGGCCGCCGCCCATGATCGCGGCCAAGGGGCCCTCGACGCCCATGGTGGGGATGTCGCGCTTGATGATGTATCCGGGGTCGGGCAGCTCGACGATGAAGGTCGAATAGCGCTGGTGGCGCGGCGCCTCCGGATCGGTCATGGCCATCACCATCGCCATGTCGGCGGCGCTGGCGGCCGAGGAGAACCATTTCTCGCCGTTGAGGACATAGTTCTCGTTGCCATCCTTGACCGCCCGGGTCTGCATTCCGGTGGCGTCGGCGCCCGAGGCCTTCTCGGTCATCGAGTAGCAGACGCGCTTGTCGCCGTTCAGCAGCGGCTTGAGGAACTTTTCCTTCTGCAGGTCCGTGCCGTGCGCCAGAAGAGTCAGCATGGTCGCGTCATCCGGGCCCTGGCTGTTCATCGAAAGGGCGCCCAGGTGACTGGCGCCGAGCTCCATCTGGACCAGGGCGTTGGCGAGTGGTCCCAGTCCCATTCCGCCGTATTCCGTGGGGATGAACGGCAACCACAGGCCCTGGGCGCGGGCTTTGGCGCGCAATCTGGCGAGCAGTGGCTTGTAGTCGGCGCCTTCCTCCAGCTCCTTCTCCGCCGGAATGCACTCCTCTCGCACCCATTGGCGGACGCGTTCACGGACGGCCTTGGCCTCTGCGGGA
The DNA here is from genome assembly GCA_036511715.1 of Caulobacteraceae bacterium. Taxonomy (GTDB): domain Bacteria; phylum Pseudomonadota; class Alphaproteobacteria; order Caulobacterales; family Caulobacteraceae; genus Acaudatibacter. Next base: position 135,390 of record DATCBS010000006.1, on the reverse strand, counting down.
ATTTCAAAATCGATAGCCATGGCGACTTGTCCTTTGGAGCGGTGGGCGGAGGGCGACCGGGCGCCCGGCGGGAGTAGGCGCGGATCGATCATAGCCCCTTGGGTCCGCGGCCGTCATCCTGGAGGCGAATCCCGCCGTCATGGCCGCCTCTTGCCTTGGCGTCCAATGGAGCGCCAAATTCAGGGTTCGGGCGGGCTTGCTTAAGCGGAGGCTAAGCCATGAGCGTCTATCGCGTCACCGAAATCATCGGCACCAGCTCGACGAGCTGGGAGGATGCGGCCAAGGAAGCCTTGACCGCCGCAGCCGGGTCGCTGCGGGATCTGCGCGTCGCCGAGGTCCTCAAACTGGACATCTCGCTGGGCGACAAGGGTCAGATCGAGACCTATCGCACCAAGCTGAGGGTAAGCTTCAAATATGAGCGGGACTGAGTTCCTGGTCATCGCGGCGTCCGGGCGAAACCTGCCGCCAGTCTGATCTTGGGCGCGACGTCGGCCTTGGATGAAGTCGAGGCGCGGGCCCTCGAGGCTCAGTTTCGGATCGCCATCCTTGCCTTGAAGGAGGGCGACGCCGGTGAGGCGGCTCGCCGCCTGGAGGCGATCGTCGGTCGGGCGTCGGACTGGTTCGAGGCCTGGCATAACCTCGGTTTCGCCCGGCAGGTTCTGGGAATGTGGCCGCAGGCGGCGGCAGCCTATCAGGCCGCACTCGCGGCGCGGCCGGCAAGCCAGGAGACGGTTCGGGCGCTCGCGGTGGCGCTTTCGGTCGTTGGGCGTGGCGCCGAGGCGATCGCCCTTTACCGCAATCTGGCGAACGACCCCTCCAGGCGCGCCTTCGCTCTCACCCGGATCGCCTTGGTGGACCCTGGCGCGATCTCAATCGACGAACAGGTGGAGATGACAAAGGCGGCGCGCGCGCCGACGACCGATCCCCAGACCCGGATCGGCCTTCTCTTCGCCCTAGGTCAGGTGCTGGAGGCGGCGGGACGATATGACAGCGCGTTCGCGGCTCTCGCTCGTGGCAATCGGCTGAAGCGCGCTGACCTGGTGAGGCGCGGGGCCTTGCATCCCGAGCGCGCGGCGCGCGAGCATGCGGCGTCCATCGCCTCCCTCAAGGCGTGGTTCAGCGCCGAGTTCATAGCTGAAAGTCAGGGCCGGGGGCATCCGACCGCCGCACCCATCTTCGTGGTCGGAATGCCCCGCTCCGGATCGACCCTTCTCGAACAGATCCTGTCGAGCCACAGCGAGGTCGAGGGGCTGGGAGAGACCAACGCCCTCATCAAAACGATCGGCGGCCAGTTTCCTTTCCACCGCACCGCCGCGCCGCTCGAGCGGCACTTCGCACGCCTGGCCGACGACTATCTCGAAGCGGTGCGCCCGGCACGGCACAGGGCCTCGCCACGGTTCGTCGACAAGATGCTCGATAACTACCTTCACATCGGCATGATCCACCTGCTCTTTCCCAGAGCGGTGATCCTCCACAGTATCCGCGACCCCCTCGACACATGCCTTTCGATCTACCGGCAGCTGTTCACCGGTGAAGGCAATGAGTGTTGCTATGACCTGGCCGACATCGGTGGCGAGTACGCGCGCTACCGCCAGATGATGGCGCATTGGCAAGCCGTCCTGCCTGGCCGGGTGGTCGAAATCAGTCACGAAGTCCTGGTCGACGATCCGCAAACAGAAATCCGGCGGCTGATCACCGAGGTATGCGGCTTGCCGTGGGAGGAGGGGTGTCTGAGTTTCCACCAGTCCGACCATCCGGTTTCATCGGCGAGCAGCCTGCAGGTCCGCCAGCCGATCGGGCGAAGCTCGCTCGGTCGCTGGCGAGCCTATCGGCGCCATCTGGGCCCTCTGAAGGAGGCGCTTGGGCCATACGCCCCGCAGGACGCTTAGGAAATTCGAACTCAATGGCGGGGTGAGCGGCGGAACACTGGGCCGGCGTCGGTGAGCGCGATGTGGGTCAAGGTCTCGTCACCGTGGTTCATCCGCCAGGAGAGCAGCTTCTGGGCCCAGGCGAGAACGAGCGCGGCGTGAGCCGGGTCGCCCGCGAGGTCGTGAAACTCGTCGGGATCGGCCTGCAAGTCGAAGAACAGCGGCGGCAGGGCGGTGAAGTGCGCGTATTTGTAGCGCTCCCCGCGAACGATGTTCATCGCGCACTGATGCAGGGTGAGACCCAGAACCCGCTCGGCGTCATCGTCGAGGACATCGCGGAAGTCGTATTCCCAATGCGCCTCGGTCCGCCACCTCGCCGGCGCGCCCTCGCCGCGCAGGAAGGGCGCCAGATCGGCGCCGTCGCACTGGACCGGAATCTCCGCGCCGATCGCCGCCAGCAAGGTCGGGGCGACATCGACGCTCTCGGTGAAGCGGGTCACCACCGTCCCGCGCCCGCGATCCGCCGAGGGGCGCGGATCGCGGATGATCAGGGGGATGTGGAAGCTCTGGTCGAAATAGCCGCCCTTTCCGAGTAGCCAGTGATCGCCCATCTGCTCGCCGTGGTCCGAGGTGAAGATGATCAAGGTGCGGTCGATCAAGCCGCTCTCGCGCAGGGCGGCGATCAGCCGGCCGATCTCGGCGTCCACCCGGGTCATCAAGCCGAAATATACCGCCTTCAGGCGGCGCAACCGTTTCTCGTCGCTCGGCGCGCGGAAAGGCCGCCGTCCCAGCCACCAGGCGAGCCAGGAGTGCTGGCGCCCCTCTGCGTCCGCGGTCTCGCGGCGGCGAAAGCCCGGGACGGCCATCGGATCGTAGAGGGCGTTGTAGGGTTCTGGGGCCACGAAGGGCGGGTGGGGGCGAAGCAAGGAGAGGTGGGCGACGAAGGGTCCGCGCGCCTGGCGCAGGTAGGCGATCAGTTCGCCGGCCAGGAAGGAGGTGTCGTCGATCTCGGCCGGAAAGGCGAGCGGCCGGGGGTGCGCCGCGCCGTCCTCGTATTCTCGGCCCGGTCGGCGCCAGCCGTAGGCCAAGGCGCTGTCGGCGGGGCGCGCGAAGCCCTTGGCGCGAAGCCAGTCGGTCCAGGCGGTGGGGCGCCCGCTCATCTCGCACACGACGCGGATCCCGGGAAGCGCGCCCTCGTAGGTGGTGAGCCGCGGATCGCCGGGGGGTACGGAGCGCGGATCGACGCTGGTGTCGGTGTAACCGAAGAGGACCGGGTCGTAGCCGCGCGCGGCGCTGAGTTGCGCCCAGTTGGGATGGCGGGCGTCGAGCGGCGCGCCATTGGTCACCGAGCGGTGGTTGTGGAGATAGAGGCCGGTATGCAGGCAGGCCCGACTCGGCCCGCACGGGGCGGCGTTGGCGAAGTGGCGCGCGAACCGCACGCCTTCGCTCGCCAGGGCGTCGAGATGAGGGGTGCGCACCATCGGATGTCCGGCCGCCGAGAGGCAATCGCCGCGCCACTGGTCGGCGGTGATGAACAGGACGTTCAGGGGTTCGGTCATGGCGGGCGGACGGTCTGTGGCCCGCTCAGGCCCGGTGGTACCCGAACCGTTCCATGGACGGCTCGAGGATCATGTCGAGATGGGCGATGGTCGCGGCCGAGAGCTTCACCCGATGGTCTCCCGGGATCACCTTGCGGATGAAGGCCGTGGGGTCCTCCTGTTCCGGCACGACATCGGCCCAGGAAAGAATGTTCTCCACGACATCGGGGTGCGCGGTCCAGCCGAAGTGCGCACAGATCGTCGCAATAAGGCCGGTCTTATTGAGAATGACATCCTCGTATCTGAGCAAGGCAAGATTCGGATCGTCGAGCAGATCGGCGAAATCGAGCATGGTCTCGTTCATCTCGTTGGGCTTGCGGGTTCGCATATAGGCGTCGATGCCCAGGCTCAGGGCCTGCTCGCGCTGCCTCGCCATCAATCTGGTGACTTCGTCGCCCTCGGGCGAGGGCGGAGGAATCGGATGCGAAAAGGCGTTGGTGAAATACTCGCTCACCAGGGCGTCGCGCGGATCGCGAACGAGCAACAGCTTTTTCGACGATCGAAACTGGAGGTTGGCGGCAAAGGCGAACGGCATGTTCCGAAAGCCGCCATAGACATTGCCGCCGGCGATGAGTTCGTTGATCGCCGCCGACCGGCGCCAGTCGCCCACCATGACGTTGTGCTCGAAGAACGTCCCGGCGACGTCGACGAAGTGAAGCCCGTTGAATTGGGCCAGCGCGCGGACGATGTTGTTGAGGATCGTGCTCCCGGACTTCCTCACGGCAAGGACGAAGAAAGCCCCTTGGTCGGGATTGCGCGCGATATCGAAGGCGATGCTCCGGCCGCCGGCGAGAACTATGTCCTTGCGCTGCACTTCGAGGCTTTCCTCAAGCCTCCGCGGCGACGCCACGCGGGCGCGCCTTTTTCTGCATCTTGGTTTCGGTCGGTTTGCCGCCGTTCGCGGCCCGGACGATCTGCCGATAGTCGCTGGGTTTTAGCAGCAGCTTCACGACTTGCGCGTTTCGGCTCCAAAGCTCGCGGGTCTCGCGCATGTACGAGATATCCCACGGCTTGGGCGCGGCCACGAAATGCAGCAACTTCGCCGCCGCGATGTCCTCGATCACCGGCCTGTAGGGGCGCACGAAGAAGTTGAACTCGGGCGGAAGACGCCGCACTCGCTCCTGAAAGGCGATGTTCAGGGCGCATTGGTCGAGGAAGAACAGGCGTCCCGGCTCGTGTTCGGAAAGATGGATCGCCTGGTCGAGGCGCTCGATTATGTCGTCGTGGGCGATATCCATCAGCAGCACGCCCGAATTGAAATAGGCGTCGGGATCGATCGAATTCCGCTCCGCCGCGAAACCAACCTCCAGGAACGGTTCTTCGCAGCGAGCGCCGATTGGATGTCCCTGCAAGTCGAAGGAAAAAAGCTCGCCCAGGTCGCCCTGGCAGACGATGTCGGAGTCGATGTAGCAGAGCCGGTCGAATTCGCCCCGCAGACGAAGATAGTGGGCGGCGTAGATGCGGAAATAGGCCGCGCGGGAGAGACCGGCGCCGCCGCTGAAGAACCCCCAGGACCCGCTGTGCGTGGCTTCGGTGAAGACGAAATCCTTCTCCCAGACCACCTCGATCGGATGGCCGATCATTTCGCCAAATCCGGTGAGAATCCGCTGCCAGTCGGCGGGAACGTCGGCCCCCATGAACACGAACACCTTCACCTTCCGGGCGTAGATGTGGTTGTGGGCGGCGAAGGAGGCGAGAAAAGTCAGGACCCCCAAGAAGTAGTTCTTGTCGGTGCAAAGGTAGAGAGCGGTCCGACCCTTGACCAATCCGATCTCGGCCTCCTGGCTGGAGAGGACTCGGTTGCGGTCCGACATCGTATGGTCCTGGGTCTTCGCCCCATCGCCGGGCAGGGCGCCGGCGCCCCGCTCCATGCACAGATCGTCGATGAGCATCTGGCGGAACTCCAGAGCTCTGCCGGCGATCTCGCCCGCGCCGTTGTGGGTCGCCTCGTCCAGCACTGCCAGAATCTCCTCGCGCATCGATGCCTGGCGCGCGACCTTGAGGAGCTGATACTCGGCGCCGGGCAATGGATAGCCCTTGACCAGGGCGTGCTTGAGGACTTCCGCCGCGTCGGTCCATCGCTTCCTTTCGGCGAGGAAACGGACGGCGAGCGCGCCCTGCCACTGCGTCAACTCGCGGCCGGCGAAGTATTCTTCATAGATCGCCTCGGCGGCGTCGAGGTCCGCCTTGACGCAGGTGAGCTCGAGGCGGGCCATGACCACCGAGGGATTCGAGAACACCGGAAGATCCTTGATGGCGTCGAGAAGCCTCGTGGCCTCGGGCCACAACCGCCGACGCGAGTAGTAGCGCAGCAGCCCGCGGACCTCCGGCGTCTTGGCCGAGAATCGGTTCTCGAGAAAGGATCGGAGCTGCTCCGCTGGCGCCAGGACCTCCGGCTCGATCTGCTCGCCGACGGGGGCGAACTCGAAGTCGACGAAGAGCTTGGCCACGCGGCGCACGTCGCGCCTCTTGCCGGCGAGGCGGAATTCGAGCTTGAGCAGCTGGGCGACGTCGGAGGTCTCGAGATCGCGGGTCTGCGACCTCAGATCGTCCAGCAGGCGCTCCGCCTCATCGAGCCTCGCCGTTTCGATCAGTCGGCCGGCCGTCCGAAGAAGGTCCGGCGAACCGTTCGCCGGACCTACGACGGCGGCGACGTCTTCGATCGGGACACTCGCAACGGCCAGGGGAGCGGGCGGCGGCTCCCCCCGGCCCAGGCGCAGGCGGCTCAACAGCGCCAGTCCCCGACTGTCGAGTGGTTGCGTCGCCTGAAGGGAGGCGAGGCGCTCGCGGGCTTCTTCCTCCTCTCCGGAGGCGATCAGATGTTCGATGATCCGCAGACTCGATTCATAATCGAAAAGGCCTATCGACGCGGCGGTGTCGTAGATGCTGATCGCCAGGGCCGGGTCGGCGGCGAACAGGGCGCCGGCGACCCGCAGGAGGGTCTCGATATGCGCTGCGTTGTATCCCCGGGCCCTGGCGTCGCCGCTGCCGGTCTGGACAAAGTTGAAGATCGCCTGGCCGGCGGCGAGGATGCTGCCGCTTCGTTCCTCGGCGACGGCGAGTTCGTAGAAGGCCCAGGCGAAGGGCGCCAAGGACAGTGATTTCCGAAGCCAGGTCTTCGCCGGTTCGAGCTGCGAGTCGTAGAGGAAATTTCGACCGATGCAGAAGGAGCGGTAGGCGTCCTCCCCGAACTGCTGATTCAGGCGCGTGAGGACTTCGGTGGACCCGGCGAACTTGCGTTTCTGGAAGAGGACCCTGGCCTCGTTCAATCCGTCGACGACGGGATCGGTCATGTCTCATCGCCTCCAGCCGCGGGGCGCGCGGGGCTACGCGCGACCAGTGAGGCTACGGCGTCTGGACGGTGCGGATCGACCGGCGATGTCCACGACATGACAAATCAGCTCAGCCGCGATGTTTTCAGTGGCGCCCCAACCGCCGTCGCGGCGACGGTTTGGGCACGGGAGCGTCGAGTGCGATCTCCATACACTCCAAAGGTTGACGCCCGAAGACGATTTGCCGAGCGGCGGTGTGGCGCGCGCTCTAACCCGCCACCGGGTTGCGGTTCGACCATGGGAATGGCTGCGCGGGGATCGGCACACCGAGAAACTCGCACAGCTGCGGCCAACCCTGGCCCCCGAAGATGTCGAACTCGAGAAAGCAGTCCCGAGGTCTCTCGCTGAAGAATCGGCGGACACGCATCTCGTGGACCCGGTAGGCGACGACGAGCTTTTCGGGGCGCTCCATGGCCGCCCTGATCTCCTCCGGGTCGCCGTCTCCGGTGTGCCGGCGCCAATGTTTCAGCTTCGAATCCCGCCAACTCTCCGGAGACCTTGTCGTGTAGATGAATTTGGCGTTGGAAAACCTCTCGAAGTTGCTCTCGAATGTCATGCCGGCGGGGGGGTCGGTGAAGGCGTCGAAGATCGGAAGGTCATCCTCGCTCATCCGCTCCCGTGTCAGCTCGTTCATGAAATCGACGGCCTTGAAACCCAGTATGGTCAATGCCGCGCCCAGGGTGGTCGTGCCGGTCTTGCCAAGGCCGATGCCGAATATCTTGGGCTTCGAGAAGTCCGGAAACGCCGGATCACCCAGGGCCTGCGCCGCCGCGCGCAGCATCCGGTCGTGGCGGCCCAGGCGCCGCCCATCGCCCAGCCGCCGCAGCGACGCAAGGAAGGTCGGATAGTCGCGCAAGGCCAGGTGCAGGCGCAAGCGGAGCGCCTCGGCTTCCTGAGACGTCTCGGGTCCTACCCGCGCCAGCATCGGCTCGAGTTTTTCCAGCAGTGAAAGCCAGGCCGACCTGCGGGCGGCGCCCTCATAGATCGCCGGCGCGAAATCAAAGAGACTGCCGAGAATGGCCGGTTGTTCCGCCTGCGCCAGAAGGCGCATGAATTCCGCGTTCGCGGCGTCCGGGCGCCTCAGTCGGACCAGGATGTCGATCTTCAGCTGGACGATGGCCGCGCTTTCGGATCGGCTCAAGGGGCTCGCCTCGAGCTCCTCGAGGGCTTGCTCCAGGCGGCCGGTCTGTCTGAGCAAGCGCACCAGCGCGACGAACGCTTGTTCGAGATTGGGGTTTGCGCCCACCAGCTCGCGCAATATCGCCTCGGCCTCCTTGCCCCTGCCGAGGTTCATGAGAACGATGGCGCGTCTCGCGCGCCAGAATCCGGTGTTGGGACGGCCGGAGAAGCGGCTCAGAACCCGGTCCCAGGCCGCCAGGGCCTGCGGCCAGGTTTCCCTCTGGGTGGCGACCTGCGCGAGGCCAACCGGCCCGACGGGTTCGTCGGGATGAGATTGGGCCATGGCCGCGTAGATCTGCTCGGCTTCGTCGAGCAGCCCGGCGATGAACAAGGCCTGCACGCAGTCGACCGCCGCCTTGCGCGTCATCTCGGGCGCCCGGCAAGCTCCGTTCAGCAATTGGCGGACCCCCTCGTCCAGGGGCTGTTCGGAGAACCGAGCGGCGACATCGCGGACGGCCGCATCGACGGTGAGGGACGGATCGGCGATCAGGTTCATTGAGGTCCGGCTCACCTTAGCCTTCAGCCGCCAGGGAGAATCCCAAGGCTTCTCCTAAAATGGCGGCCGCCGGTCAACCAACCCGGGCTCAGCCAGAGGAGCCATCGCCCGCCACCGGGTTGCGGTTGGCCCACGGGAACGGCTGGGCGGGCGTTGGGACGCCGAGGAACCCGCACAGCTCCGCCCACCCCTGGCCGCCGAAGATGTCGAACTCCAGGAACTTGTCCTTCGGCTTGTCGCTGAAGAAGCGCCGCACCCGCCGCTCATGAGCGCGGTAGGAATTCACCAGCCTTTGCGGCTCCATCGGGGTTTCGTCGTCTTCGATTTCGCCGTCGCCATATTTCCTGCGCCAGTGCTTCAGCTTGGAGTCGCGCCAGCTCTCTGGCGACCTCGTGGTGTAGATGAACCGGGCGTTGGGGAATTTCTCGAAATTCGCCTCGAAGGTGATGCTCGTCGGCGGATCGGTGAAGGCGTCGAAGATCGGAAGGTCATCTGAGCACATCCGTTCCTTGGTCAGCTCATTGATGAAATCGACGTTGCTGAAGCCGAGAATGGCCAGGGCTGCGCCCAGGGTGGTCGTGCCGGTCTTGCCAAGACCGATGCCGAAGATCTTGGGCTTCGAAAAGTCGGGAAAGGCCGGATCACCCAGGGCCCGCGCCGCCGCGCGCAGCATCCGGTCGTGTCGGCCAAGGCGCCGCTCCTCGCCCAGGCGGTCCATCGCCGCCAGGAAGGTCGGATAGTCGCGCAGGGCGAAATGCAGGCGCAAGCGCAGGATCTGCGCTCCCTGCAGGCTGCCCGCGCCGGGACCGGCGAGCATCGGCTCAAGCCTGTGCAGCAGCGACACCCACGCCGCGGTCCGGTCCTCTCCCTCGTAGATCGCCGGCGTGAAGTCGAAGAGGCTGATCAGAAGCGCCGGCTTCTCCGAGCAGGCGAGAAGCCGCTGGAACTCCAGCCGCGCCGCCTCGACCCTTCTTAGACGAACGAAGAGATTGAGCTTGGTCTCGACCAGCGGGGGGGTTTCGGACGAGCCGAAGGGGCTGGCCTCGAGTTCGCAGAGCGCCTCTTCCAGCCGGCCGGTCTGAACGAGCACCCGCAAGAGAACCACAAAGGCGTTTTCGAGTTTGGGGTGGTTGGTCACCACCTTGCGGACGATCGCCTCGGCCTCGACGCCGCGGCCGAGCCGCACCAGCACGGTGGCGCGCCGCGAACGCCAGAGAGCGGAGTTGGGGCGATCGCCGAAGCGCGTCAGCACCTCGTCCCACAAGGCCAGGGCTTGCGGCCATGTCTCCCTCTGGGTGGCGATCTGCGCCAAGCCCACCCGGCCGATCGGCTCGTTGGGATAGGATCGCTCGATTGAATTGTAGAGATCCCCGGCTTCCTCGAGCAGACCCGCGCTCAGCAGAGCCTGGCCGCATTCGTTCGCGGTCTTGCGCGTCACCTCCGGCTCGGCGCATGCGGCCTCCAGAGCGCGGCGAACGCCGTCGTCGGCCGGCCGGCCAGAGAGCCGCGCGGCGATCTCGCGCACAACGCCGTCGAGCGCGGCGGGCGTCTCAAGCGTCACAGTCATGGGATCCGGTTCAGACGTACACGCGCCACGGTCTCAGGAGGATTGGCGATTCTTTCCCGAAACCCGTCTTGGGTCAACCGAGGTCCCGCCCTGACGGCGCTTCGCCTGCTGGCTACCTCGGCCGGCGGCTGATTCCGCGCCGGCCCCACCTGGCGCCGGGTTGCGATTTGCCCACGGAAACGGCTGGTCGGGTATGGCCGCGCCCAGGAAGCCGCACAGCTCCGGCCAGCCATGGCCGGCGAAGATGTCGAACTCGAGGAACCTAGCTTTCGGCTTGTCGCTGAAGAAACGGCGCACGCGCTCGTCATGGGCGCGGAAAGCCTCCGGGAAGTCCGCGAAATTGAGGTAGAGAGATTGCAGAATGTTGCGCAGAGCCAGGCCATAGTGGAACTGATCAGGCCGTCTCATCGCGCTTTTGATATCCTTGAAATCCGCCAGACCGTAATCCCTGCGCCAGTGCCGAACGATCGAGTCCAGCCAATCTTCGGGAGGCCGGGTCGTGTAGATGAACCTGGCGTTTGGGAACATGTGGAAGTATTTCTCGAAGGATACGCTCGCCGGAGTGTCGGTGAATGCATCGAACTTGTGCAGATCGTCGTCGCACATCAGTTCCCGAGTGAGCGGATTCGTCCAGTCTACGGTGTTGAGTCCGAGCTTCGTCAAGGCGGAAGCAAGGGTAGTCGTTCCGGTCTTTGAAAGGCCAATGCCGAAAACCTTGGGCTTGGAAAAATCTGGATAGGCAGGGTCGCGCAATGCCGTGGCGACGTTCCTCACCATCCGATCGCGGGATCCAAGACGCCGCTCATTGCCCAATGCCGCCACGGCCGCCAGGAAGGATTCGTTGTCGCGCAGAGCAAGGTGAAGACGCAGTCGCAGGACCTCCGCAGCCTCGGCGCCGGGACCATCTTCCGTCTCAAGTATTGGCCCCAGCTTTCCGAGCAACGAAACCCAGGCGCCCGTCCGCGCCGCGCCTTCGTAGAGGGCGGGCGTAACATCGAATAGAGTGGCCGCAATCGCCGGTTCGTCCATGTCATTCAAAGCGCGCTGAAATTCCCTCCGGGCTTCGTCCAGACGACCGGTGTCGCTGAGCCGCCGCAACAGAACCAAGAAAGCGCTGGGGTGCCTAGGAAAGGCGGCCAGTACTTCGTGCATGGCCGCCTCGGCTTCTACGCCCCTGCCAAGTCTCATGAGAGCCGTGGCGCGCCGCGAGCGCCAAAAGTCCGCGTTCGGTCGGTCGCCGAAACGGGTCAACACCTCGTCCCAGCCGACCAGCGCCCGCGGCCAGTCTCCGCGGTGCATCGCCAGTTGCGCCAGACCGACGAACCCGCCCGCCTCCTTGGGCCGGTATCGCGCCAGGGCGGCGTAGAGCGCCTCGGCCTCGTCGAACATCTCGGCGACGAGCAGTCCATCGGCGCAGCGCACCGCCGCCTCCCGCGACACGGCGGGTGCTCGGCAAGCCGCCCTCAGCGAGTGGCGGACGCCACTGTCGATAGGCCGGTCGAGCACTCGCGCGGCGATGGCGTGGACAATCTCATCCAGCGACAGGCTCGGATCGAAGATCGCATCCATCGGCCTCAGACCCGCCGTCGCCCGCACGCGGTGCGGTCACCGCAGTCGTCATATCGGTCCTGGTTTCCAATACAATTGCCATTCATTCTGACCTCGGCCACAAGACCCTTAACGGCGGCCGGTGTCGGCGCACGCCTAGAAGGAGCGGCGGGTGGCGAGACTCTATGACAGCCAGAAGCGAATCCTGGTCACCGGCGGGGCGGGTTTCCTCGGCTCGCACCTGATCGACCGCCTCCTCGCCCAGGGCCATGAAGTCATCTGCCTGGACAGCCTGTTCACCGGCACGAAGCGGAACATCCGCCACCTGCTGGGCAATCCGCTGTTCGAGTTCGTGCGCCACGACGTGACCTTCCCGTTCTACGTCGAGGTCGATGAAATCTACAATCTCGCCTGCCCGGCTTCGCCCATTCACTACCAACACGATCCGGTGCAGACGACCAAGACCTCGGTGCACGGCGCGATCAATATGCTGGGCCTGGCCAAGCGGCTGCGATGCCCGATCCTCCAGGCTTCCACCAGCGAGGTCTATGGCGACCCGTCCGAACACCCGCAGACCGAGAGCTATTGGGGCAACGTCAATCCGATCGGCCCGCGTTCCTGCTACGACGAGGGCAAGCGGTGCGCCGAGACCCTGTTCTTCGACTATCATCGCCAGCACGACCTGAAGATCAAGGTCGCGCGGATCTTCAATACCTATGGTCCGCGGATGCATCCGGCCGACGGGCGCGTCGTCTCCAACTTCATCGTCCAGGCCCTGAAGGGCGAGGCAATCACCATCTATGGCGCAGGCAGCCAGACGCGCTCGTTCTGCTATGTCGACGACCTGATCGAGGGCCTGCTGAGGCTGATGGCGAGCCCTCCGGAGTTCACCGGGCCGGTCAACATCGGCAACCCCAACGAATTCACCATTCTCGAACTGGCGAGGGAGGTCATCCGCCAGACCGGCGCCAAGTCCGAACTGGTGATGCATCCCCTGCCCACCGACGATCCCAAGCAGCGGCAACCCAACATCGAGGTCGCCTCGAGGGTGCTGGGCTGGTCGCCGACCGTGCCCCTCGTGGAGGGATTGGCGCGGACGATCGATTATTTCAGGGCCATGGCTGCCGAGACGTCGCCCGCCTGAACCGCCGCGAACGCAGGATCTCGTGCAGGCCGGCTCAGTTTTCGCCGCGGGGGAAAGGCTCGTCCGGTTCGCTCTTGCCGAGGAACCGGCAGAGATCCGGCCAACCGGCGCCGCCGAGGACGTCGAGTTCGAGGAAGCGGTCGGCGGGCTTGTCCTCAAAGAACCGCCGAACCCGCTTGTCATAAGCCTGATAGGCTTCAGAGAAGCCGGGGTGATTGAGATAGAGGGCGTGGGCGATGTCGCGCTGGGCGAGGCTGTACAGGAACCTCTCGGGACCGGCCAACGCGGCCTTCAGCTCGTCAAAGTCCGCGGAGCCGTAGAGCTTTCGCCAGTGGTTCGCGATCGCTTCCCGCCAAGCCTCCAGGGGCCGGGTGGTGTAGATGAACCTGGAATTGGGGAAGGTGAAGAACGACTTTTCGAAGCCGACGCACGCCGTCGTCCCGGTGAAGGCGTCGAAGGCGTAGAAGTCGGCTTCGCTCAGAAGCTCCAGGGTCAGGGGGTTGCGCCAGTCGAGGGTGTTGAAGCCGAGCATGTCCAGGGCCGCGGCCAGCGAGGCCCCGCCGGTCTGCGACAGTCCGATCCCGAATATCCTCGGCCTGCCAAGATCGGGATAGGCGGCATCGCCGAGGGCCGCGGCGACGGCGCGCAGCCGGCGATCATGGAATCCAAGGGGCTTGTCGTCGTCGGCGCGCTTCATGGTCGCCAGGAAGGCGCCGCGGTTGCGCAGCGCCAGGTGCAGCCGCGCGCGAAGCGCCACCGCGGGCTCGCGCCAGCCGGCGTTTTCTCCATCGACGAGCGGCTGGACCTTCCTGAGCAGACTGACCCACATGGCGATCCGCTTCTGGTTCTCGTAGAGGGGCGGAACGACCGCGAAAAGAACGGCCAGGAGGACCGGGTTCGCGGCGGCCTCGAAGACCTGCTCGAATTCCGCGCGCGCTTCGTCCTGGCGTCCCAGGCGGATCAGGGCGTCGAGCCTCAGCTCCATGACCGCGGCGGTGTGCGCGGCGCGCAAGGGTCCATCGGCGAGGGCGGCCAAAGCCTCTTCCGGGCGGCCGGTCTGGATCAGGGCCCTGATGAGGACGAGCGATGCGGCCTCGAGCTGCTGGTCGCCCTCGAGCAGCTCGCGGGCAGCGGCCTCGGCCTCCTCGGCGCGGCCGAGCCTCAGCAGGACCGCTGCCCGCCGCGAGCGCCACAGCGGCGCATTGGGACGGCGGGGAAAGCGGGCGAGCACCTCGTCCCAGGCGGCGAGCGCCTCTGGCCAGGCTTCCCGCTCCATCGCTCCGTGCGCCTTGGCGACTTCGCCACGCGGATTGGGTCGGCTCTCGGCCTGCTCCATCTGAATTCCTGCTCTCGAGGCTTGCGTCGCGCCCAACCCGGCGGGGACGGAGCAAGCCGGATGATCGCACGAGCTTCGGGGCATCAAAATGGCGGGGTGCGCGTCGTCCAGGGCCTCCGGCGCCTGCCCGCGCGAGGCGGACGATCGCGCCTCGCCTGCCGTGCTGCCGCGAATAAGTGTTCGAAAGTATTCCCAAGACAACGCTATTGTGACATTGGTGCCGGGTCAGGCCGCGCTCCCAAAAACGATGGCCTGACTGACAGCTCCGAGAGGACGATCGATCCCTCTCGGAGCTGTCGACCTATCGCTGCGCCCCTGGACCGTTGAGCGCCCAGAACACGGCGAAGACGAGGACGACCACGATCAGAACCGTCGCCACCAGGATGGCGGCGCGCTGCGGCCAGCTCATGTCGCGGTTGCCGCGTCTGGCCTTCTTCCCGCGAATCCGCTTTCCAGGTCCGCTCATTTTCCGCTCTTGCATGGTCGGTCCCGATGGTGGGATGGCGGTCTCTCGATATCAAGCTCGCAGAACTGCGCCTCTTTCCAATAGGGCGGGCGTGGCGCCCAGACGGCGCGAATCCGCGGGAGCGAAAACAGCGCTCCCCAGTTGAAACAGGGCGCCGCCATGCACGGCCTTTTCTCCAGCTCGTCCTCAGCGAACCTGCTTCGCGTCGTCGGCGGCTGGCTCGTGGTTGTTTTCAGCCTCGGCGCCGGCGCGCTCACGATCTGGGCGCTCATTGACAGCAGTCGACGCGAGCGCTGGCCCGACGAAGGGCCGGCATGGAGACTGTGGATCGGCCTCGCCATCTGCGGCGCCGGGGTCGCCCTTGGCGTCTGGATGATCGTCGGCGGCCTCGCCTGACGGCAATCCGAGTGCCGCACCCGCGCAGCTCCGCCTTCGGTTCCCGGCAAATGGGCAGAGCAAGAAGTGGTGGACGCGGCTGGGATCGAACCAGCGACCCCTACGATGTCAACGTAGTGCTCTTCCGCTGAGCTACGCGTCCTTTCCGGAAAGAGAGCCCGCGATATACCGGGGCCGTTTTTGCGGCGCAAGAACGCGGCCCTCAGGCCGCTGGCGCCATCATCCTTTCCACTTCGGTGACGATCTCGCGCAGGTGAATCGGTTTGGAGAGCACCTTGGCGCCAGGCGGCGCGCGGCCCGGAGCGGAGAGGGCGACGGCGGCGAAGCCGGTGATGAAGATGATGCGCAGCTTCGGCTGACGTTGCGCGGCGATCCTGGCGACCTCGATCCCGTCCAGTCCCGGCATCACGATGTCGGTCAGGAGCAGGTCGAAGCCATTGTCGAGGGCGGCGACGGCCTCCTCGCCATCGGCGCAGGCGGTCACGGCGTAACCGGCCCGCTCCAGGGCGCGGGAGAGAAAGCCGCGCAGAGATTCGTCGTCTTCGGCGAGGAGGATTCGCTGCATGGGGGATCGGTCGGGTTCTCTGGCGGTGCGGGTGGCGGCTCTTCGAAGCTTAGCCGCCAAGGCGTAAATCCGCCGTGAACCTTCGCCAGGGTTCGGATGAAACCGACAGCAGGCGCGGCGGCGTTTGCTCCGGGCCCCTTGATCGAAGATGATGGCGTCCATGAACGCCTGGGAGCCCATCGCCGCGGCGCGCGCCGACCCTGATGAGACTCTCGAGCCCTTCGTCATTGAACGCCCTCCCCCCGGAGCGCCGCTCTCGCCGCTGGTCTTCGCCTCACCGCATTCGGGAAGAGTCTATCCGGCGCTGATGATGGCCGCATCGCACCTCGACGCTGCGGCGATCCGTCGCTCGGAGGACATGTTCGTCGACCGGCTCATCGAGCGGGCGCCGGCGTACGGGGCCCTGGTGATCACCGCGCGGCTGGCGAGGGTGTGGCTGGACGTTAACCGAGAGGCCTGGGAGCTGGATCCGGCGATGTTCGAGGACGAGCTGCCCGCCTACGCCCGGCGTCGGACAGCAAGAGTGGCGGCGGGGCTGGGCGCGATCGCCCGCGTGGTCTGCGAGGGCCAGGAGATCTATGCGCGCAAGTTGAGTTTCGCGGAGGCGCGGGCGCGGGTAGACTCCGTCCACCGACCCTATCACGACGCGCTGGCGGGACTGATCGCCGAGGCCCGCGCGGCGCACGGCATCGCGGTGCTGGTCGACTGGCACTCGATGCCGTCGGCGGCGGCGCGCGCGGCGGCCGGGGGCGCCTGCGACATGGTGCTGGGCGATCGGTTCGGCGGTTCGTGTTCAGCAACGCTCTCCCGGCTGGTCGAGCGCGAACTCACCGGCATGGGCTACAGGGTGGCGCGCAACGCCCCCTATGCCGGGGGCTTCACAACCGAGCATTACGGCCGTCCCGCGGCCGGCGTCCACGCCCTGCAGATCGAGGTCAACCGCGCCCTCTACCTGGACGAGGTTCGCCTTACGCCTACACCTGGGTTCATCCGCCTGCAGAGCGATCTCGAAGGCTTGTTCGCGGCCCTGACGGCCATGGACTGGGAAGCGCTCTAGCCTCCGCCGCCAGCTGACTTACCGCCGCGGGTGGCTTCAGCCGAGCGGATTGGCTACAAGCGCGGCGTCTCCCCGAACATTCCGAAAAGCGCCCCCGCCACCCGCATGGCCCTACGCAACATCGCCATCATCGCCCATGTGGATCATGGCAAGACGACGCTCGTCGACCAACTGCTGACCCAGTCGGGCGTGTTCCGGGCCAATGAGAGTCATCTCGAAAGGGCGATGGACTCCAACGACCAGGAGCGCGAACGGGGGATCACCATCCTGGCCAAGGTGACCTCGGTAAATTGGCGCGGCGCGGGCGGCGAGACGCGGATCAACATCATCGACACTCCCGGCCATGCCGACTTCGGCGGCGAGGTGGAGCGGATCCTGGGAATGGTCGATGGCTGTTTGCTGCTGGTCGACGCCGAGGAAGGGGTGATGCCGCAGACCAAATTCGTGCTCGGCAAGGCCCTGAAGCTCGGCCTGAAGCCGATCGTGGTCCTCAACAAGGTCGACCGCCCGCATGCCGACCCCGACAAGGTGCTGGAGGAGGCCTTCGATCTCTTCGCGGCCCTGGGGGCGAGCGAGGCGCAGCTCGACTTCCCTCACCTCTACGCCAGCGGCAAGCAGGGCTGGGCGGTGGCCGACCTTGCGGACGCGCGCAAGGACCTCGGTCCCCTATTCGAAAAAATCGTCGAACATACCCCGCCGCCCGCCGCCGAGGCGCGCGCCGGCGAGCCCGCCCAGCTGCTGGCGGTGCTCATCGAGGCCGATCCGTTCCTGGGACGGCTGCTCACCGGGCGGGTGGAGAGCGGGCGTCTCGCGCCGGGGATGGCGGTCAGGGCCCTGGCGCGCGACGGGACGGAAGTGGAGCGCGGGCGGATCAGCAAGATCCTCGCCTTTCGGGGCCTCAAGCGGCAGCCGATCGGGGAGGCCCTGGCCGGCGACATCGTCGCCCTTGCCGGGCTCTCGAAGGCGACCGTGGCCGACACCATCGGCGAGCCGGCCGCGCAAGGCGCGCTGCCCGCCCAGCCCATAGACCCGCCAACCATCGCGATCACGGTTTCGGTGAACGACAGCCCCCTGGTCGGGCGCGATGGTTCCAAGGTTCAGAGCCGGGTGATCCGCGAGCGGCTCACCCGCGAGGCGGAGGCCAACGTCGCGGTCAAGCTAGCCGAGACGGCGGAGAAGGATGCGTTCGAGGTCGCCGGCCGGGGCGAACTGCAGCTCGGCGTCCTGATCGAGACCATGCGCCGGGAAGGGTTCGAGGTTTCCATCAGCCGGCCGCGGGTCGTCTATCAGAACGACGTCCTGACCGGTGAGCGACTGGAGCCGATCGAGGAGGTGGTTATCGACGTCGACGAGGATTTTGCCGGCGTCGTCATCGAAAAGCTCTCGGCGCGCAAGGCCGAACTCTCCGACATGGGACCCTCAGGCGCCGGCAAGACCCGGATCTCGTTTCTGGCCCCGTCCCGGGCCCTGATCGGCTACCAGGGCGAGTTCCTGACCGACACGCGCGGGTCCGGGGTGCTGAACCGGGTTTTCTCTCACTACGAGCCTTACAAGGGCGCGATCGAGGGCCGGCGCAACGGGGTGCTGGTATCCAACTCCCACGGCGAGACCGCCTCCTACGCCCTTTGGAACCTCGAGGAGCGCGGAACGATGTTCGTCGGCGCCGGGGAGAAGACCTATCAGGGGATGATCATCGGCGAGAATTCCAGGCCCGATGATCTTGATGTCAACCCGATGAAGGCCAAACAGCTCACCAACGTGCGCGCTTCCGGCAAGGACGAGGCGATCCGCCTGACCCCCCCGCGCCGCCTGAGCCTCGAGCAGGCCATCGCCTACATCGAGACCGACGAACTGGTGGAGGTGACGCCCAAGTCGATCCGCCTGCGCAAACAGATCCTCAACCCCACCTACCGCAAGCGCCGCGAGCGGGTGGAGGCGTAAAGAGGCGGCCGGCCATGGCGCATCCGCTCTACGGCGCCATGCCGACGACGATCTTCGAGGTGATGAGCGGCCTGGCGCGCGAAACCGGCGCGATCAATCTGGGGCAAGGGTTTCCAGACGTCGAGGGGCCCGAGTCGATACGCCGGCGCGCGGCGGAGGCGACGCTGCACGGCTCCAATCAGTATCCCCCGATGGCCGGATTGCCGGAACTGCGCGAAGCCGCGGCGGATCACTATCGGAAGTTCCAGGGCCTCGAGCTCGACTGGCGCAGGGAGATCACCGTAACTTCGGGCGGCACAGAGGCGCTGGCCTGCGCCTTCCTGGCCCTGATCGAGCCGGGCGACGAGGTGGTGCTGTTCCAGCCGCTCTACGATTCCTACCTGCCGATGGTGCGGCGCGCCGGTGGGATCGCCCGCCTGGCCAGGCTCGAACCGCCGCACTGGCGGTTCGATCGCAAGGCCCTGGAGGCTGTGTTCACGAGGCACACCCGGCTGGTGGTCCTGAACAATCCCCTCAACCCCACGGGCAGCGTATTTCCGGACTCCGACCTCGCCCTGCTCGCTGAATTCTGTGTGCGGACCGATGCGATCGCGGTCTGCGACGAAGTGTGGGAACAGGTGGTGTTCGACGGCGAGGCGCACCGTCCGCTGATGGGGTTCCCGGGCATGCGCGAGCGAACAGTCAAGATCGGCTCGGCCGGGAAGATGTTCGCCCTGACCGGCTGGAAGGTGGGATTCCTCGTCGCCGCACCCCCGCTCAGCGCGGTGCTCGCCAAGGCGCACCAGTTCCTGACCTTCACCACGCCGCCCAATCTGCAGGCGGCGGTGGCCTTCGGCCTGGCGAGCGGCGCCGAGTGGTTCGCGACCATGCCTGTCGAGCTCGCGCGGTCGCGCGACCGGCTGGCGCAGGCGCTGCGAGCGGTGGGGTTCGCTCCGCTCGAGAGCCGGGCGACCTATTTCCTCGATGTCGATCTGGCCGCCTCGGGGGTCGACGAGGATGACGGGAGCTTCTGTCTGCGGGCGGTGAAAGAGGCGGGGGTGGCGACGATTCCCGTCTCCGCCTTTTACGAGGAGAATCCGGTGACTTCGATCATTCGCCTCTGCTTTTCGAAGCGCGACGAGACTCTGGACGAGGGCGTGCGGCGCCTGGCCAAGGCCAGGAACCTATCGCGCAGGGCTCACCGAGGTTAGCTTCGGGGTATCGGCCGGACGCTCGCCATGCAGACACCGCTCGACGATGCTCGCCTGGAAGCCCTGCTCGATGAACTGCACGCCCGTAGCAGCGAGCAGGAGGAGCACACACGCGCCTATTTCGCCCGTCGCGCGGCGGAAGGAACCCTGTCGTGGAAGGGCATGGACGAAGAAACCCATGGCTTCCTCGCCGACAAGTTGGTCGCCCTGGATCGTGACAAGGCCCTGTTTTGCCATCAGCTGTGCCGCGCCATCGACGCGCGGACGGTGGTGGAGGTGGGAACCTCGTGCGGCGTCTCGACCCTCTATCTGGCGGCGGCGGTCCGGGCGAATGCCGTGGGCGGCGGGCGCGACGGCCTGGTCATCGGGACCGAACACGAACCGACGAAGGCCGCCGCCGCCCGGGCGCTCTTCGAGCGCGCCGGACTTGCGTCGTTGATCGAGCTGCGCGAGGGCGACCTGCGCGAGACTTTGAAGTCTCTGGAGGGGCCGATCGACTTCGTGCTTTTCGACATCTGGGTCGAGATGGCCAGACCCGCCCTGGAGCTCATCGCCCCGCACCTTCGCCGAGGCTCCGTGCTCGTGGCGGACAACACCGCCGCGGTTCCGGGTCCTTACGCCGACTATTTCGCCTTCTTGAAGGAACCGCCGGGCCGGTTCTCCACAATCACCCTGCCCTTCGAGGGCGGTCTCGAAATGACGGTGCGCGGCAACTGAGGGTCGACGACCTCGGCCCTGGGCCCCCAGGTGCGGCGTTGAACGCCGCTAGCCCAGAGCGCGCATGCGCGCCAGGGCGGGATCTCCGGCCGGCGCGGCGAAGGCGAAGCGGTCGACGAAGGCGAAGAACTCTTCCGCCTCGCGGGCCGCCACCGGCTCGGCCGCCATCTCCTCCACCGAGCGGCCGCTCTCCAGCGCGGTCTGATAGGCTTGGCGCGAGCGGATGATGACCGGGGCCACCGGCAGACGCATCAGCTGCAGAGCCCTGAGCGCCCTGACGACAGACGGCGGTTGGACGCCCGCACGCGCAACCGGGGCCTGGTTGAGCACGATGAGCGCCGGCTTCCGCAGGCGCCGGACGATCTGGGCAGTGCGAACGGCGGCGGCGAGATCGAGAAAGGTGGGGCGCAAGATGAGCAGCGACAGATCGCAGAGCGCCAGCGCATGGCCCAGCTCCTCTTCCGCTCCGGCCGGGGTGTCGATGATCAAGACCTCGCACCGCGTCTGGACAGCCGCCACCTGGACATTGAGAAGGCCAGCGGCGCCGCAGGCGACACAGGCGGGACCCCCGCCGCGCCGGGCGCGCAGCACCTCGGCCGAGGAACCCTGCGGGTCGGTGTCGGCGAGCAGGGTCTTCCTGCCGCGCAGGTGGGCGCCGATCGCCAGATGGGTGGCGATGGTGGTCTTGCCCGAACCGCCCTTGCAGGCGATCGCCGCGATGGTTCTCATCGGCTTTCCGTTTGCTGGAGCAGGATAGTGCTCAACAGAGGCGAAAGAGGATTCGTGTGGCCGCAGTAGGGCGCGCGGACAATAACGCGCAAGGACTATGTTCGGCGGCTAGATCGTCGAGCCGCCGTCGACAACGATCTTCTGGCCAGTCATCCAGGCGCCCGCGCGCGAGGCGAGGAAAACCGCGGCGCCGGCGATGTCGTCGGGCTCGCCCAGGCGGCGAAGGGGCGTGCCGACGCTGGACCGGCGCTCGGCCTCCGGGGTATCCCACAGGGCGCGCGCGAAATCCGTCTTCACCAGGCCCGGGGCGATGCAGTTGACCCGGATGTTGTCCGGGGACAGCTCCTGGGCCAGGTTGCGCGCCAGCTGAAAGTCAGCCGCCTTGGAGATGCCGTAGGCTCCGAGCATGGCGCTGCCGCGCAGGCCGCCGATGGAGGAGACGATGATGATCGCGCCGTCCTTGCGCGCCCTCATTTCCGGGGCGACCATATGGATCAGCCAGTGGTTGGAGATGATGTTGTTGTCGAGGATTTTGCGGAAGGCATCGTCGCTGATCCCCGACATCGGCCCAAAGTAGGGGTTCGAAGCGGCGTTGCAGACCAGGATGTCGATCCCACCGAACGCGCCATGGGTCTCATCGACGAGGCGCTGAAGATCGTCCTTGGACGAAATGTTGGCGGTGACGGCGATCGCCGAGCCGGCGCGCCGGGCGTTGATGCCTGCGGCGACCTCCTCGCACGGCCCCGCCTTGCGCGAGGATATGACCACCTTGGCGCCGTGTTCGGCCATCCGGGTTGCGATCGCCTTGCCGATGCCCCTCGAGGAGCCGGTGACCACCGCGACCTTTCCGGCAAGATCGAACAGCTCCATGGGCGCGCGCTCCTTTGCAGGGGCGCACCATCGAGCGGGGGGCGCCGGAGGTCAAGGCGCGGGCAGGTCCATGAGGCGCGAGGATTGCGCCCGTGCGCCGTGATCCCGTAAATGCTCCAATGCGCACGGGCGACGCCGTCGGAGTTTCGACCCTGCTGGCGGCGTCGCTGATCCTCGCCCTGACCGCGACATCGACACGGGGGACAGCGAACGCCGCGACTTCGAGACCGCCACTCAAGGTCTTCATCAGCCCCTCCGGCGAACCGTTTCGACCGGGACCGCATGCACGCGACCCGTTCGACGTCTGGTTCGACAAGGCCGACGCCGACCACGACGGCCGCATCGATCGGGCCGAGTTCCGGGCCGACGCGGAGGCGTTCTTCAAAATTCTGGATACCAATGGCGACGGCGTGATCGACGGGTTCGAAATCGCCGCCTACGAGACCAAGATCGCGCCCGAGCTGAGCGCGGCCGCCGAGGCTCACGCCGTCTCCTTCTCGAGCGATGAGCCCGCGATGCTGCTTCCCGATCCCGAGCCGGTGAGCAGCGCCGATCTGCGCCTCGATTCGCGGATCACCCGGGCCGGTTGGCTACAGGTTGCCGACCACCGTTTCGACCTCCTGGACCGCAAGAGGCAGCGATTTCTCGATCGGGAGAGCCTGATCGCCCTGTTACCCAAGGGCGCCAGACCGCAGGCTGGGAAGAGCCGGTGAACCGCGGCGGAGAGCGAAACGCACTATTGGGTCGGATGAAGTTGGCGGCCGCCTTTCTGGTTGTCGGATCCCTGTGCTTCGCGGCCTGCTCGCGGCCGCACGCCGGGCGGGGTCTGCCCTCGGACGCCCTGGACGCGGCGATCGGGCCGGCGATCGGCGATCCGACGACCTGCGTTCTCCTGGCCGACCCGACCTCGGGCAAGGTCGTCTACCGCTACGGCGAGCAGTTCAACTGCGAGCGGGCGTTGCCGGCCTGCGACCGCGCCGGAACCCTTTCGGCCCGGACCGCCCTCGCATTTGCCGCAACTCCGGGGGGCCGCGAGGCCAGCTGCCCCAGCTCGGCCGACGGCTCGCGGACCGTGGGCTGGGCGCAGGGCCGCAGCAAGAGCCGGATGGGCGCCCTTCTCTACTCCGCGGTCATGGAAGGCGACCGCGCCCTTCCCGGCCACGAGATCGCCGCCCGTCTGGCGGGCGCCTTCGGTCGCGCGGGGCTGTAGGGCTGGGTCCTACGAGGTGGCGGGCTCGCGGCGAGCGCGCCGAACCCGCGCTCATCTGGCCAGTTCGAAGACCGCGGTGACCTCTATCCGCACGGTCATCTCGCCGGGCTCGACCGGGGTGGGCGCCGCCGCGCCGACCATCCTCGCCATCGCCAACGGCCGGGGCGGCGAGGGCGCGTATCCGCCGCCTTCGGAGAGGTTCACCAAGCGCACGATATGATAGCCGACCGCCTGGGCGTAAAGGGACGCCTTATCCTGCACCGCCTTCACCGCCGCGATCCTCGCAGTGTTTTCGGCCGAGACCGGGTTGGTGAGGCCGAAGCTGATGCCGCTCACCGTCGTGGCGCCCGCGCCGGAGGCGGCATCGACAATCGGACCCAGGTTGGCGAGGTCGCGCACCGTGACGATGAGCTGGTTGGAAGCCTGGTAGCCGGTGGCCCGCGGGGCCCGACCCTGCTCGTAGGCGTATTGCGCGGAAAGACCGAGACTGGAGGTCTGGAGATCGCGCGCCGCGACGCCTGCTTTCTGCACAGCGGCGAGCATCCGCGCCATCTTGTCCGCGTTGGCGCGCATCGCCTGGGCGGCGTTGGTGGCGGTGGTCTCTACCCCCAGGCTGATCGTCGCCATGTCCGGCGCAATCTTCGCCTCGCCTTGCGCAGAAAGGTCCAGCGTGGTTGTCGCAAAGGCCGCATCCCGAGACAGGGCCTGGGCGCTTACCTGGGCCACGGCGAAGAGACCGACGAGGCTGGCGAGGATCGCGGCGCGGAGCAGGGCCATCATGCGGGGGTTCCTTTGCGATCAAGGGCGCGTTCGCCAGCCACCTTAACACCGATCGCGCGGGCGGGCCGAACCGCGCGCTTTGAGCCTTCCGCCGCCCATGGTAACCGCAGACCCGCGCCTCGGGGGCCCGTAGCTCAATTGGTTAGAGCCGGCCGCTCATAACGGTCTGGTTGCAGGTTCGAGTCCTGCCGGGCCTACACCGCTTGTTCTTTGCCGGATCCCTGATCGCCGTCGCCAGGACCATTCCACAGTGCGAAACGGGACCGCGCCTTGACGCCCCAATGACCGTCTTCGCAGTTGATGACGTAGATTGAATCGGAGTCCCCGATAACGTCGCCGTTTCCATGATAACGCGCGAGCGGGTGTCGGTGTGAACCTTGTGGTCGCCGGCATGGATCACGCTTCTGCGTTCCCATCCGAGCGGTCCCGCTGAGCGAGAGCACCGCGTACGAACGTCTCCAGGGTATGGTGGCCGGGGTTGATGATCGTCAGAATGTTCGCGGCGAGCCGCACGCTGGGGGAGTTGAATGTAGCCTCGAAGGCCTTTTGCGTCGCGGGCGTTGAAGGCGACGAGGAAGTCGTCGAGGCACTTCATGGCGGAAGGGATTGAGGCGAAGTGTTCGGTGATGATCAGGTGAAAGCTACTTCAGCGCCGACCACACGTCGCCGTGGCGGAAGGTGAAGTTCATGGCCGCGGACGACAAGCCGGGGCGCCGAGGGATGTTCTCGTTGAAGGCGGAGCACTACGTCCGACTCGCTGCGGACATCGCCGCTGTGTTGGACGGTGAGGACAATCTGGTCGCCAGGATGGCGACCGTGGTCTGCATGCTGGCGGCGGCGTTCGAGACGTTCCTCTGGACTGGATTTTATCTGGTCGATCTCGGCAAGCCGGAGGAGTTGGTGATCGGGCCGTATCAGGGGACTTTGGGCTGCTTGCGGATCCCCTTCGGGCGCGGAGTGTGCGGGACATCGGCGGCCGAGATGCGGACCGTCGTCGTGCCAGATGTCGAGCGCTTCGAAGGTCACATCGCCTGCGACTCGCGCGCACGCAGCGAGATCGTAACGCCGGTGCGGTCGGCCACCGGAGCACTCATCGGCGTACTCGATATCGACTCCGCCCAGCCCGATGCCTTCGACGAATACGACGCCGCCGGCCTCGAGACGATCGTGCGGCGGGCGTTCGGGTTCAGCCCGCCTTGAGCGCTGTCGACGCGAAGTACCCGGCGGTTGCGCCCAGACACGTGGCGAAGGCGCCCCAGGCGAGATCGAGCACGGTGACGCGGGTCGGCCAATGGGCGAGCGTCGCCTGGTTGGTGAGGTCATAGGTGGCGTAGGCGATGACGCCGAACAGCGCGCCCAGGCGCGCGGCGGTGATCCACTCTCCAGCACGGATGGCTGGGGCGACGGCGAAGATGGTCACGCCAACGAGATAAATTCCGTAGAAGAGGATCGCCGGAACCGGGCGGAAGCCAGGGGCGAGCAAATCGCCCAGTGCAGGACGATAGACTCTCTGGCCCGTCGTCGCGAGCCATGCGAAGTCGAG
This sequence comes from Caulobacteraceae bacterium, assembly GCA_036511715.1. Lineage (GTDB taxonomy): Bacteria > Pseudomonadota > Alphaproteobacteria > Caulobacterales > Caulobacteraceae > Acaudatibacter. Next base: position 109,858 of record DATCBS010000006.1, on the reverse strand, counting down.
GCCGCCGAAGACGAGGCCCGCGCCGAGATAGCCGAAGGCGATGCGCCTCTTCATGCGGGGACGGCCTTACGACCTCTCAAGCCGATAGTGGCTGACGCCCCAAACCTCGCCAGCGCCTTCCCCGAAGAGGCCGGCGGTGGCCAGGAAGAAAAGGCGCCATCGACGTTTCCAGAGTCCCGCGTCGGAGCCGTAGACACCGGCGAGGATGGGCTCCAGCTGCGCTGAGTTGCGGTCGAAATTGGCGAGCCAGTCGCGGGCTGTCCTGGCGTAGTGCTCGCCGCTCCAGCGCCATTCGGCCTCGACGCGAAAGAGGTCGGGGAACCGGCGAATGAGGCCGTGGCTCGGCATGATACCGCCGGTGAAGAAGTGGCGCGCGATCCAGTCCGCGGGATCGTCCGCCTCGAATCGATAGGGCCGGTTCTCATGGGTGAAGACATGGAGGAACAGCCGCCCGCCCGGCGCCAGCCAGGTCGCGGTCCGGGCAAGCAAGCCGCGCCAGTTTGCCATGTGCTCGAACATCTCCACCGAGACCACCCGGTCGAACTCTCCGGTGGGCTGGAAGTCGTTCATGTCGGCGGTGACCACCTCGATGTTGTCGAGGCCCGCAGCCGCCGCGCGCGCAACGATCGCGGTTCTCTGGGAATTCGAGTTGGAGACCGCGGTGACTTGCGAGCGCGGAAAGTTTTGCGCCATCCACAGCGAAAGCGATCCCCAGCCGCAGCCAAGTTCCAGTATCCGCTGGCCATCTTCGAGGCCCGCATGCTCGCAGGTGCGCGCCAACGCCGCGTCCTCCGCATCGGCGAGACCGGAGGCGCGATGCTCGTAGAAGGCGCAGGAATACTTGAGTTTCGGCCCCAGGACCTGGCGGAAGAAAGCCGTCGGAACCTCGTAGTGCTGATCGTTCGCCCGCGCGACATTCTCGGCGATGGGCCGATCCGCCATGGCCCGCGCGAACTCGCCCTCGAGGTCGGCGGGGAGCGACTGGATGTGCTGTCGGGCGCGACGCACCAGATAGCCGACGCCCAGCCGGGTCAGGGCGTCAGGAAGCGCCGTGCGTTCGGCTGCGCCGGTGGCCATGGAAACGAAGCTCAACAGGGATTCTCCTCTATGCTGCAGCGGAAGTGGAGCGGGGCGGCAGGAGAAAGAAAGCTGAGACTCTGGCCTGATAGGCGGCGAAGGCGGCGCCACGCGAACGCGCCATGGCCGCCTCGGTGGGCGGAACGCCCGAGACGAAGCGCAGCAGGACGAACATCAGGGTCGGGGCGATGAAGGCGATCCAACCCAGCGGCCAACGGCCGAACGGGTCGATCGCCAAGAGCGGCCAAGCGAACCAGCCGATCCATTCGAAGAAGTAGTTCGGGTGTCGCGACCACGACCAAAGGCCGACATCGCAAATGGCCTTGGCGTTCGCCGGCCAGGTCTTGAAAATGCGCAGCTGGCTATCGGCAAGACCCTCGCCGGCGACCGCGATGGCGAGGATCGCCGCCGCGGCGAAGTCGGACGCTCGAAGGCCTGGCGCGGGATTGCGCGCGGCAATGAGCATGCTCAAGGCCAGAACCGCCGAAACGAGAGCTTGGGCCTGCAGGAAAACAAACAGCTTCGGTTCAAAGGCCGCGCCCCATTCGAGGCGGAAGGCGCCGTAGCGGGCGTCTTCAGACCTGGCGGCAGCCGTGCGGAGCGCCAGACGCCAGCCCAGTGGCGCCGACCAGGCCGCAGCCATGCCGGCGGCAAGCCAGGCCCGTGGGCCGGGGCGCCAGTCTCCGGTCGGCGTTAGGGCATACGCCATTCCCGCGGTCCCCGTGGCGAAGGCCCAGACGACATCGGCCCAACCGGCGTTGCCGAGCCTGCGCTGGATCACCCACGCGCCCGCCATCGCAAGACAGAGTCCGACCGTGACGATCACTATCAGGCCAATCATCGCTGCGTTCTCAAGAGATACGCGGGCGCGGGCAGGAGAAGATTGCGCACAGCCGGCTAGATCCCCACCAGAGGCTGGAACAGCCTACCGACCCAATCCTTGGCAACCAGGGAGTTGTCGGCCGAGACCAGGCACACACACTCGCCGTCGCCGGCAATCGCCGGGCGATGCTCCACTGCCTCGTCGGTCTCGGCGAAATCGCCTTGACCATAGACGACGCCTCGGTCGACGAATGAGCCTTTGAGAACGCACGTCATCTCGATCCCTTTGTGCGTGTGGCGCGGCATGGTCATGCCGCCGGCGACCCGCAGAAGGTAACTGCGCGCGCCGCTCCGCTCCCTTCGCACCGGAGCGACCCACACTCCGGGGGCGGCCCAGCGTCGACGGCGCGCCACCGCCTCGAGAACGTCCCTGGGAACTTCGATCCAATCGGTTGGCGCGTCGATCGGGTTTGCACGTCTCGGTGGTGGAGAAGGGGTCTCAATGCGAGCCAGAGCTCTCGCGAGGGCATGGATGTGCAGCTCTTCGGGCGGCGTGGCTTGTAGCAGGGCGCCGCCGATCGCTTCGGCGAGCCGGGTCTCGCGGCGGCACGCTGCGCAGGCGTGAAGATGGCTTTCGATTACCATCCGGCGGCCGAGATCGAGGGCGCCGGCCGCATGTTCCAGCAGACGCTCCACGGAGGGATGATGGGCCGGGATCATGTATCGCCTCCCAAAGCGGCGCGCAGACGACCCATGGCCAGGCGAAGGCGTGACTTCACCGTGCCCAGGGGAAGATCGAGTTCGCAGGCGATCTGCGCGTGCGGCTTGTCGGAGAAGAACGCCAGGCGCACGACCTGCGCCTGATCGATGGGCAATGCGGCGACGGCCCGGCCTATGACCGCCTCGTCCTGAAGCTCGGCCAGCGCCATGTCCGGCATCACTGGATTTTCGACCGCTTCAGAGGGATCTTCTGGGCGCCCTGGACGCGCTTCGCGGCGGGCGAGGTCGATGCGCAGATTGCGGGCTATGGTGAATATCCAGGTGGAGGGCGCAGCGCGAGAAGGATCGAATGCGCCCGCTCGCCGCCAGACCGTCAGCAGAGTATCCTGAGCCAGCTCTTCGGCAATCTCCGGAGCCGCGCCCAGACGCATCATGTAGCTTTTCACCCTGGGCGCGAAGTGGCTGAACAGGGTGGCAAAGGCGTCGCGATCGCCCCATTCGGCGATGGCGACGACGAGGGGGGCGAAGTGGTCCGCTCCAACCTGCCGGGGCGCCGACATGGTCACTCGCGGCCGCCGCGAGCGCGTCGCCGAAGGCCGTTCGCCGCGTTGAGGGCCGACGCTTTGGTGGGCGATCGCATGCATGATCCCCATACGGCCAAGTTGCAAAAGCGGATCACCTTTCTAAGTGCTTCGGTTCGTGATCCGCCATCGATTTCCCGACGTAGAACTAAAGTGCCAGGGACGCTCCCGTTCAAGAAGCGCGGCTTCTCTCGAGAAGGAGATTGCACTGAATGGACGCGCGACCCCCGCCTTTGAAAATCGCGATCGTCGGTTCGGGGATATCCGGGATGTCGGCGGCGTGGCTGCTGAGCCGGGAGCATGCGGTGACCCTTTACGAGGCCGCTCCCCGGCTTGGCGGCCATAGCCATACGGTAGCGGCGCCGACGAGCGAGGGGTCGGTGGCCGTGGATATGGGATTCATCGTCTATAACGAGGCCAACTATCCAAATCTCGCCGCTCTCTTCCGTCATCTGGGTGTGAAGACCAAGCCTTCGGACATGGGCTTCGCGGTGAGCCTCGACGATGGGGGTCTGGAGTACTCGGGAACGGATCTCACGACACTCTTCGCACAGTGGCGCAATCTCGTGCGGCCGAGATTCTGGTCGATGCTCGCCGATCTTGTCAGATTCTATCGCGATGCGCCCGGACACGCCTGCGCTTTGGACGCCAAGATGACCAGTCTGGGGGACTATCTGAACGGACAAGGCTATGGCCGCGCATTCCAGGACGATCACCTGCTGCCCCAGGCGGCAGCGATCTGGTCCGCCTCGGTGCGGGATATCCGCAGCTATCCCGCCGCGGCCTTCATCCGGTTCTGCGAGAACCACGGACTTTTGAACATACTCGATCGGCCCTTGTGGCGGACAGTGGAGGGCGGCAGCCGCGCCTATGTCGCCTTGCTGACAGCCGCCTACGCAGACAGGGTGCGCACTGCCCGACCCGTGACTGGCATTGCGCGGACGCCGACTGGCGTTGTTGTCCGCGACGCCCTTGGTGGAACCGAGCGCTTCGATGAGGTCGTCGTCGCCACACATGCGGACGAAGGATTGCGCCTGATCGACAAGCCAACGGCGAGGGAGCGGGCTCTGCTCGGAGCCTTCGCGTATACCCGCAACCACGCGGTGCTTCATTCGGACACCTGCCTGATGCCTCGGCGGCGCAGGACCTGGTCGGCCTGGAACTATGTTGGCCGCACCGGGCCGGACGGCGAGCAAGAGCTCAGCGTGACCTACTGGATGAACCGTCTTCAGGGCCTGCCTCTGCATTCGCCACTCTTCGTGACCTTGAATCCACGGCGGGCCCCAGATCCAACGACGGTGATTCGCAGTGAGGTCTACGAGCACCCTCTGTTCGATGCCGCGGCCATGTGCGCGCAACGGGACTTGTGGTCTCTCCAGGGAAACGGAGGTCTTTGGTGGTGCGGAGCCTATTTCGGCGCCGGCTTCCACGAGGACGGACTCCAGGCGGGGCTGGCGGTGGCCGAGGCGCTGGGAGGGCGGCGCAGGCCGTGGTCGGCCCCAAACGAATCGGGGCGGATCCACCTGGGTCCGCCGCCAGCGACGCGGCGTATGGAGAAGGTGGCGTGACCGGGCTCGCGGGAGACCTCTATCAGGGAGAGACTACACATCTTCGATTTGGCCCGAGACCTCATCGATTGCGCTATTCCATGTTCCAGATCCTGATCGATATCGATGCTGCGCGGCGACTGAACCAGACCCTTTTCGTTTTCTCTCACAACCGGTTCAACCTCTTCAGCTTCTATGACGCCGACCACGGCGATGGGCGCGCCCATGGCCTGCGCGCATGGGTGGACGAAACCCTTCTCAAGGGGGGAATCGACCTTGCCGGCGGCGAGGTCCGCTTGCTCTGCATGCCGAGGGTCCTGGGCCACGTCTTCAACCCGATCAGCCTCTACTTCTGCCGCCGCGCCTGTGGGCAGTTGGCGGCGATGATCTATGAGGTGAACAATACTTTCGGCGAGCGACACTTCTATCTGATACCCGGCGAAGAAGTGGGTGGCCAAATCGTTCAGTCGTGCGTGAAGCGATTCTACGTCTCGCCGTTCATGGACATGGCGATGACTTATGAGTTCAAAGTTCTGACCCCCGGCGAGCGGATCAGGGTAGCCATCAAAGGCCGGAACGAGGACGATGAGCTGGTGATCGCGGCGAGTTTCAGCGGTAAGCGCCTGCCGCTCAGTGACAAGTCGCTGATGACGGCCTTCGTCGCAAATCCCTTTCTGACGTTGAAAGTTGTCGGTGCGATTCGGTTTGAAGCGGCCCGCCTGCTCCTCAAGGGCCTGCGCCCTCGCAGCCGGCCGCCACTCCCGGCGACGCCGGTGACCTTCGCCGGCTGACCGACCCGCCCAAGGGAGTGGGCGCGGACGTGACGCTAGTCTATGATCAACGCCGCGCGCCAACATGAAGGCGGGCGCTGCGACGGGACTGCGACGAGGATGCGGATCCTCCTGGCCACAGATGCCTGGGAGCCTCAAGTAAACGGAGTGGTGCGCACCCTTACGCGTGTCGTCGCCGAGTTGGTGGCCATGGGCGACAAGGTCGAGGTAATCAATCCGGAGCAGTTCTCCACCTTTCCCCTGCCGAGCTATCCAGAGATCAAGCTCGCAATGGGAGCGTATGAGAAGGTCCAGCAGCGCTTCAAGGAGTTCGAGCCGGAAGCCATCCACATCGCCACCGAAGGTCCTATCGGCCTTGCCGCGCGGCGTATCTGCCTCGAGTGGAAACTGCCCTTCACGACCAGTTATCACACCCGGTTCCCCGAATATGTCTCTGCGCGGCTGCCGCTGCCTCTGGCCGCGGGCTACGCCTACATGAAGTGGTTTCACAAACCGTCTGGACGACTGATGGTCGCAACGCCGACCCTTCGGGAAGAACTGGAGCGCCACGGCTTCCGCAACATTTCCCAATGGTCGAGGGGCGTTGACACCGAGCTCTTTCATCCCAGGCGCAGCGGAGAACCGGACATCTTCGCAGACCTTGAACGTCCAGTTTGGCTGAATGTCGGGCGGGTGGCCGTCGAGAAGAACATCGAGGCGTTCCTGCGCCTGGAACTCCCTGGAACCAAGGTCGTGGTGGGCAACGGGCCGCAACGCGAAGAAATGACGGCGAAATATCCCGAAGTGAGATTTGTCGGCGCCCAGTTCGGCGAGACGCTCACCGCCCATTACGCCTGCGCGGACGTGTTCGTCTTCCCCTCGCTCACCGACACCTTCGGTCTGGTGATTTTGGAGGCATGGGCGAGCGGAACCCCGGTGGCGGCTTTTTCGGCTCCGGGGCCGGTCGATCTGATTCCGGGCACCGCCGGAGGCGTGCTTGCGCCATCACTGAGCACGGGCCTTCGGGAAGCATGCATGGACGCTTTGAAGATCGATCGCGCCGGCGTCCGCGACCTGGCCGGGTGTTTCACTTGGCGGGCCTGCGCCGAAGAGTTCCAGCGCCAACTGCAACCCTATCCCGAACCCGAGAAAAGCCGCTTCTGGCGCAGACTGCGGCGTCTGACGCGGTTGCGCCGGCCAAGGCGCGCCACCCCGGCGCCCAAGGCCGCCGCCGTGGGCCTTTCCGATCGACCTACAGCAGCCGCGTCCTGATCACCTGGGAAGCGAGGTCTACGGCGCTCACGGCGACGATAATCACCACGACGATCGCACTCGTTCGTTCGAACGCGAAGCTGTTGATGGAGTCGAAAAGATCCTGGCCGATCCCGCCCGCGCCGATCAGGCTGAGCACCGTCGCCGAGCGGGCGTTGGACTCGAATCGATAGAGCCCAAAACTCGTCCACATTGGCGCGACCTGCGGCAGGACCCCCCAGACCATCTCCTGCAAGGGAGCGGCGCCGGTCGCTCTGACTGCCTCCACGGGTCCAGGTTCGATAGATTCGACTGATTCCGAAAAGAGCTTGCCGAGCACCCCTGCGGTATTGACGGCCAGGGCCATCACGCCGGCGAACGGGCCAAGCCCGACCGCGACCACGAACAATGCGCCTACAACCAGGTCGGGGACGGAACGCAATATGTCCAGCACGCGCCGCACCGGTTGTTGAATCCAGATTGGCGCCACATTGCGGGCCGCGGCGAATCCCAGGGGCGCGGCCGCCAATACCGCGAATGTGGTGCCCCAGAGAGCCATCTGGATGGTCAGCCACATGCTGGCGAGGTAGTGCCGCCAATCGGAGAAATCGGGACGCATGAACTGCGCGCTCAGCGTCCGCATGTTGTGCCCCCCAGCAAGGAGTGCGCCGAGCTTGTTGACCTCCGCGTCATTGAAGCCGGTGATCAGCAGCGTAGCGAGCACCCCCCAGATCAGGATATCAAAAGCGCGTCGGGAAACGCTCGCGGACGGCGGCGCGGGAGCAATTTCGGGGGCCACGACTCTGCGGGGCCCTATTGGGCGGCGGCAGGCGCGCGAGTTCGCGCCTCCAGGGCCATCCGCTCGGCCCGGATCGAATCGAGCGTTTTCTTTGCCGCCGCGGCTTTCGTCGAGCCGCCGCTCTGCTTGGCCGCGAGCCAACGCTCCGCCGCCTCCATCTCCCGCACAGGCAGAAGGTGGCTGTCGTCGGCTGGGCGAAAGCCACCGACATTGAAGCGGGCGAGATAGGATCGTTGCAGCGCCGCCTTCGGGGTATCGCCCTGCCCATAGGTGAGAAAGAATTGGCGCAGTCTTTCTTTGACCGCGGGATCGAGGTCCTTGCGCCAAATGAGTGGATCCTCGGGCAGCACCGACGACTGCCAGATCACACGAACTTCCGACGCCTCCACTCGCCCGCGCCGACGAGCCAGCAACAGGGAGGCGGTGTTGTTGGTCGCTACGTCGATCTGACCGTTGGCGACGGCATAGAGGTTCGCCTGATGGCTCGCGCCACGGCGCACCTGTTTGAAGCAGATCGCCGGATCAATGCCGCGAGGCGCGAAGAGATACGTCATGGGGGCCAGCGTCCCGGACGTGGAAAGGGCGTCGCCCATGCCCAGGGTGAGGCGCCGACCGCACTTGAGAACCTGGTCGAGAGTAATTCGGCTCTTGAGGGGCACGATCAAGACCGAGGCGTAGCCGTCATGGTCTCCGGCGTCGAAGGCGCGGGCGAAGACTTGGCCGTTCGCCTGACGCACCGCCTCCAGGCCGGAGAGGTTGGAGAACCAGCCAAGGTCGGTCTGCTTGAACCTCATCGCTTCGACCAACAGGGTGTAGTTGCTTGAGAAAAACGGAGTCACCCTCAGGCCCGTCTGCTTCTGCATGTCGGCGAGGATAGGACCCCAATAGGGCGTCACGTTCTGCGCCGCCTCGGTGGAGAGGATGGAGAACCTGACCTCGCCGGGCGCAGCGACGCCCTCGGCGCGCCTGCCGCATCCGGCGAGCCACACAGCGTCCAGGCCAGCCGCCAACAGGACGCGGCGGTCGATCAAGCACCGGCCCCAACGAACGGCGGCCCATAGATCTTCGCCAGGCGCTCAGCGCTGAGATCGCGGGTGGGCCCGTCGTAGACGATCCTGCCCGCTTTGAGGGCCACGGCGCGTTCGCAGAAGCGGCGGGCGTAGTCCACCTGATGGAGGCTGATGAGGACCGCCAGGGAATCTTCCGTGGTGAGGCTGCGCAACAGTTCGAGGACGCGAGAGGCGGCGACCGGGTCCAGCGACGCCACCGGCTCGTCTGCAAGGAGAATCTTCGCCTTCTGAACCAGCGCCCTGGCGACGGCGCCGCGCTGTTGTTCACCCCCTGACAGGGTCGAAGCGCGCTGTCCGGCCCGCTCGCCAAGCCCCACGCGAACCAGAGCGGCCATGGTGTCCCGCTTCACGGTAGCAGGCCAGAGGCCAAGAAGGCCTCGCCAGAAGCCTACCCGGCCGAGACACCCCAGGGCGACGTTCGCGAAGAGCGAGAGCCGTCCAACCAGATTGAACTGCTGGAAGATGAACCCTATCCCGGCGCGCATTCTTCGCACCTCGCGCCCTCCGTTTCGGCCCGGTTGAAGCGTGCGCCCGAACGCTTCGATCCGCCCAGAGCCGGCATCGATGCGCGCCAGGCCGTTGAGAGACCTCAGCAAGGTCGACTTGCCGGCCCCCGAAGGGCCGAGGAGGGCGATCATCTCTCCTTGGCGGATATCAAGGGAAATTCCCTCCAGAGCCGAGGCGCCGGCAAAGTTCTTAGACACCGTCCGAACCTTCAGCAGGGGTTCACTCAGGGGTTCGGAGCTCATCGCCCTTCCCGCACCGCCTCGCTTCTCAACCTTGCCGCAGCCATGCTCCTAGCCCCGTTCGCCGGACGGCGCGAAGGATTCGTGCGGCTGGCGTGACCTTGACCCAACAGGCAAACGGCTTTGTCCTTTACATGTCCCGGCGAACTCCCTATTTCGCACGCTCCGGCGGACCCGATGTCCTTGAAAAGCGCTGCTAACGCCGGCTGGGTTCAACAATCTGCAGGGGGTTACGTGAATTGCACACGTACCATTCGCCCCTGGACCTGGTCCGTGAGCGGCCGCCGCAACACCCTGTCGCACTCGTGCGCCCGGATGCGCTGGCCGTAGCGGCTCGCTGGTTCAGAACCAATTTCCCGGGGAACGTCCTCTATGCGGTGAAGGCCAATCCCTCGCCTTGGGTGATCAACACCCTCGCCGAGAATGGGATCGGCGCGTTCGACGTCGCCTCGATCCCGGAAATCGAGCTGATCGCCGCCTTCGCACCCGGCGCACGGTTGGCTTTCATGCATCCGGTCAAGAGCCGCTCGGCTATCGCCGCGGCCTACTTCGATCACCGAGTGCGGACCTTCGCGCTGGATAGTCCCGAGGAGCTCGACAAGATTCTCGACGCCACAGGCGGGGCCAAGGACCTGGACCTCATCGTGCGCCTGCGGGTCGAGACCTCCGGGGCGGCATATTCGCTTTCCGGCAAGTTCGGAGTCGAGGCTCGCGAGGCCGGTCCGCTTCTATTCGCCACTCGGCGGGCGACCCAGGCGCTCATGGGCGTCTCCTTCCACGTCGGCAGCCAGTGCATGCTCCCGTCCGCGTTCCAAGGCGCGATGGCGCAGGTGTCGCGGATCTTGGCGCGCGCCGGAGTACTCGTTGACATTGTGGACGTAGGCGGCGGGTTCCCGTCGGTCTATCCGGGTATGGCTCCGCCGGATCTCGTCCAGTATCTCCAGGCCATCGAGCGCGGCTTCTCCGAGATGATGGTCCACGAGAAGACGCGGCTTTGGTGTGAACCGGGCCGCTCCCTGGTGGCCGAGGCGTCCTCGCTCTTGACCCGAGTGGAAATGCGCAGAGGTGACGCCCTCTATCTCAATGACGGCGCCTATGGATCGCTGTTCGACGCGGCGCATTCGAGATGGCCCTACCCGGCGAAACTGGTGCGAGGCAATGCCGAGAGCCACGCGATCCTCAAACCGTTCCGATTCTACGGACCCACCTGTGATTCAGCCGATCACATGCCGGGGCCATTTTGGCTGCCTGAGGACATGCGCGAAGGCGACTACATTGAGATCGGGATGATCGGAGCCTATGGGGTGGCCATGTCCACCCGGTTCAACGGCTTTGGAGAAGTCGAGACGGTTCGCAGCCTTGATCCGCCAATGGCGTCGATGTTCGGCCTCGCCCGTCGTTCCTTCGCCCCTCCGGGCAGCGAGGCCGAGACCGTGGTAAAACTCAAGGCCGCCCGAGGCGGCCGTCGGCGGCGCCGGCGGTAAGCTGGACCCGCTCTCGACCGCCCCGGCCCAGCACCTTCATCCGGCATGACAGAAGCATCGATGAACACCGCGGCGCCCAATACCAAGGCCCAGTTGCTTTCCACCGCCGTGGAGCATGTCGATGTCACCGCGTATGATGCACGGCCGGTGATCGCCGCGATGCGCAAGATGAGCTTTGCCTCTCGCGACACCGCGCGGGCGGCCGACATTCTCGCGATGGCGATGGAAGACAAGGACTGTTCAGTGTGGCTCACCCTCGCCGGCTCGACCAGCGCCGGCGGCTGCATGCACGTTTATCGGGACATGGTGAGGTTCGGCATGGCCGACCTCGTGGTGGCCACTGGCGCCTCTATCATCGACATGGACTTCTTCGAGGCGCTTGGTTTTCGCCACTTTCAGGCCCTCGGCGACGTCGACGACCGAGACCTCCGCGCCCTGATGATCGATCGAATCTACGATACCTACATCGATGAAGTGGAACTTCAGACCTGCGATCACGCGATAAAGGCGATCGCGGACTCCCTGGAGCCGCGGGCCTACTCCTCGCGCGAATTCATTTTCGAGATCGGCCGCTGGCTCTCCAGTGGCAAGGCTAGAAAGTCCGGCAGCCTGATCGAGACGGCATTCGATGAAGCCTGTCCGATCTTCTGTCCGGCCTTCACCGATAGCTCAGCTGGATTTGGCCTCGTCAAGCACCAGAGCGAGAGAATCAAGGCCGGCGAGCCCTACGTGGTGATCGACTCGGTGGCCGACTTCCGCGAACTCACGCACGTGAAGGTCGCCGCCGGGACCACCGGGTTGTTCATGGTGGGTGGCGGAGCGCCCAAGAACTTCGCGCAAGATACCGTGGTCTGCGCGGAGGTGCTGGGAATCGAGGCGGAAATGCACCGTTACGCGGTCCAGGTGACGGTCGCCGACGTGCGCGACGGCGCCTGTTCATCATCGACCCTCAAGGAAGCCTGCTCCTGGGGAAAGGTCGATGTCGCCCACGAGCAGATGGTGTTCGCGGAAGCCACCACGGTGGTTCCGCTGATCGTCTCGGACGCCTATCATCGGGGCGTTTGGAAGACGCGGCACAAGCGGCGGTGGTCGGAGCTCTTCGCCAAGGTTCCCATTGGTCCCTGACCAGTTGAGGGACGCTCGCCGCGCTCACGCAGCATCCATGGCTGCAGCCAGGACTGCTCGGACGATTTCCGGCCGCTCCATGGGCAAGAAGTGACTGGCGCCGGCGATGGTTTCGAGCACCAGAGGCTGGGCAGGTCATCGCGCAAGTCAATCCATGTGCGTCGGTCTCGTTCCGAGGTGGCGAGGCTGGCGGCGCCGTGACCGCGCTGGTCGAGCGGGAGCAGCCGGCTCGCCTGCGCCAACGGCTCGAGAGTAGCGCGGTAGGTACGGGCATTGAAGCCGTTGGCGTGCATGAAGAGCAGATCGACCGGTCGATCAGACGGAACGAATTCCAGCAGGCAAGCCGTTCCGGGTCCACGTCCAGGGAGTTTCGCTTGGCGTCGCCTTGGACATGCCCGGCCGCTATCGGTTTCCCTCTGGAAAAACTCAGAACGGCTAGACTTGCGTCAGCGCTTTTCCGTTCCCTGACCGGCGGCCAGTTGAATCAGGGCCGCGATGCGGTCGGTGGAATCAGCGGCTTGGCTGAGCATTTGCAAGGGCGCTGCACCCGGGCGCACCGCGGCCACGACTTGATTGGCGGCGTTGCGGGCCATGACCATGGCGGCGTCCTGGGCGGCCGCGAACCTGGACGCGGCGGCGGCGTAAGCGTCCTGATAGATGAAGCCGTAGGTCGGATAGACGGTGGTCCCGAGATCGCGCACCGGATCGTACCAGACCTTGACTTGGCTCCAGTCGCCGGCCGGCGACACGTCGATCACCGTGACATTCTGCTCCACCTGGCCGCGGGTCCCCTCGATGATCGACCAATTGGCATGAGTGATCTGAATCACCCGATCGGTCAGCACCTGGCTGACCACGGCCACGTGACCAAGGCGCATCCGGCCAGTGGGCTTGAAACAGAGAACAGCGCCAGCTTTCGGTCGGTAACCGGTCTCGTATCGGCCCGCGGCTTGCTGCCACCAAGTGTTGGCGTCGCCGAAAATCTGAATGCCTGAAACAAGCCGCGCGAAGGGCACGCATTGCCAATAGGAACCCGCGAACGCTCCGCCGGGACTGATACAAACGAGCAGGGCGGCGGTCAGGGAACCGCACACGGTTCTTAGCCGTTTACGCATCTTAACGAGGGCTCCCCCGATCAACTCAGATCCGGGGATAACCTTCGTTTACGGGTATGAAAAGAGTCTTTACCTTCGCGCGGCGCTCGCGAATTCGTGAGCGGGGCCGCTGAGTGACTGGAGTTTCGGTCCGATAGTCGCCGCATTCCGCGCCGATCAGGCGGCAAGCGGCCGTAGTATATCGAAGAAGCCCGCGAAGACTTCAGAGAATATACATATAGTTTATTTGGCGCATAGTCGAGACATTTCTCCGCCACCCTTTAATTCATTGAGGTGCCGTGAGACACCTGCACCTATGCTTTGGGCGGGGTTCTTTGAAATGTGAAGACTTTTGATGGCGGTCCAAATCAAGGGCGCGCCGAATGAAGTTTCTGCCAAGCCAGAACAAGACCGCGGAACTCGTCACGTGGACCAGCGTCGGGTGCGCCAGATTCTGCCTCGTCACGGCTCCAGCAGCGAAAACGAGCGCCGCAACGGCGAGCTCATTGCGGCGATCCGCCGCGCCCCGCGCCGCCACAACCAAGATCGGCAAGCCCAGGGAGGCGATTCCCGACTGGCAACGCGTCCGCCTCGTCGCCTTCGAGATCAACCGGCCCTTGGCTCACGGGCGTTTTCGCGCGCGAGCCCGGTGGTAGCCGATGTTCAGGAATTCGACGAACAGGGAAAATGCGATCGCGAAATAAAGGTAGGGCCGGGGCAGGTGGAAGCCCAGGCCGTCCGCGATCAATGCGACCCCGATCAGGAGAATGAACGAGAGGGCCAGCATCTTGGTCGTGGGTCGGCGGTGGATGATGTCTCCCACGCTCTTCGCGGCGAACAGCATGACGAGCGTCGAGGCGACGACCGCAGCGATCATAACGCCCAGGTCGGAGGTCATGCCCACCGCCGTGATGACGCTGTCCAGGGAAAATATGATGTTGATCACGCCGATTTGGACGACCACCGCCAGGAACCTCGCGGAACCCGCGTCGGCGGCGCCCTCCTCGGCCGGATCGGTCTCGATTGCATCGTGGATTTCCGTCGTCCCCTTGGCCAGCAGGAAGAGACCGCCGCCGATCAGCACCATATCTTTTATCGTGAAAGCCCGGCCGAGTAGGTGAAATAGCGGCGCCTCCATGCGCGACATCCACACCAGGCCCACAAGCATCAGGATACGCAGGACCATCGCAAGGGTGAGGCCGAGATGGCGGCCGAGCGGGCGGCGGCCGGGCTCCAATCTGTGCACGGCGACCGCCAGGAAGACGATGTTGTCGATGCCCAACACAATCTCGAGGAAGGTGAGGGTGAAAAAGGAGGCGAATATCTCGCCGCTCGGGAAGTGAGGCATCTGGGTTCGGCGGCCTCTTCAGCGTTGCAGTGAGCGCGTCGACACCTGACCCTATAGGAAGCTGTACGGATCGACGTCCAGCACGACCCGCACCGCGGCCGGCGGGTTCATCCGCGCGCGCCAAGCGGCGAGGAAGCCCTGCAAATCGACCGAACGCTCAGCCCTGACGAGGAAGCGTTTGCGCCGGCGACCGCGCACCAGGGCGAGAGGAGCGTCCGCTGGACCGAAGATGTCCACTCCGCTCGCGTTGGGTGCGGCGGCGGCGGCGAAACGGACGAACGCCTCCAACCGCTCGACGTCGGCACTTGAGACGATGACCGCAGCGAGGCGGGTGTAGGGCGGAAGGCCGGCCGCCTCGCGCTCAGCCATCTCGACCGCCGTGAACGCGTCGCGATCGCCGACCTGGAGCGCCTGCATCACTGGGTGTTCCGGCGCCCAGGTCTGGATCAATGCCCGCCCCTTCCGGGCGCGCCGACCGGCACGCCCGGAAACCTGGGTGAGCAACTGATAGGTTCGTTCCGCGGCGCGCAGATCGCCGCCGCGCAAGCCGAGGTCCGCATCGACCACCCCCACGAGAGTGAGGCCTGGGAAGTCATGTCCCTTGGCCGCGGCCTGCGTCGCGACCATGATATCGTAGGCGCCTGCGGCCATGTCCTGGATCAGCTTGCGCGCTGCGGCGGCGTCGGTTGTGGTGTCGGAGGAAAAGACCGCCACGCGCGCGTCCAGAAACAGCGACCGAGCCTCCTCCTCCACTCGCTCGACGCCTGGGCCGATCGAGACCAGACTGTCTTTCGCCCCGCAATGAGGGCAGGCCTGGGGCTTGGGCATGGAAAACCCGGTGAGATGGCATATCAGGCGGCCGGAATACCGATGCTCCACCAACCAGGAGTCGGTGTTTGGAGATTTGAGGCGCTCTCCGCACGCCCGGCACA
Organism: Caulobacteraceae bacterium; assembly: GCA_036511715.1. GTDB lineage: Bacteria > Pseudomonadota > Alphaproteobacteria > Caulobacterales > Caulobacteraceae > Acaudatibacter. The sequence goes on along the minus strand of DATCBS010000006.1, from coordinate 94,492 downwards.
GCACCAGCGGGGCGTAGCCGCGCCGATTGAGGAAGAGCAGGATCTGCTCGCCGCGCTCGAGAGTCTCGGACATCGCCTCGATCAAGATCGGGGAGAGCCACCTGCCCGGGGCCGGCGGGGCCTGACGCAGGTCGATCAGCTCCACCTTCGGCATGCCTCCCGCGCCGTGGCGGTCAGCGAGAGACAGCCATCGATAGCGGCCGGATTCTGCGTTCCAAAGGGTCTCGAGGGAGGGGGTGGCCGAAGTTAGGACCACCGCGCAATCCTCGATCTTCGCCCTTGTCACGGCCAGGTCCCGGCCTTGATAGATGAAACCCTCTTCCTGCTTGTATGAGCCGTCATGCTCCTCATCGACGACTATGAGCCTCAACCGGACGAAGGGAAGAAAGAGCGCTGAGCGGGCGCCCACGACGATCCGCGCCTCGCCCCTCGCCACCGCTTCGAACGTCCGTCGCCTCTGGGGGGTGGACAAGCCGGAGTGCCATTCCGCCGGCGGTGTGCCAAACCGCTGAGCGAACCGGTCGATCGCCACCTGCGTCAGGGCGATCTCTGGAAGCAGGACCAGGATCTGGCCGTCGCGGTCGCGCCGCAGAATTTCAGCGACCAACTCAAGATACACCTCGGTCTTGCCCGAGCCGGTGACACCGTCGACTAAGGCGGCGCAAAATCCCTCGACCCGCACCATCGCGGAGATCGTCTCGACGGCGGCGGCTTGGCTCGGATTCAGTGAAGCCCCCGGGAGATTGGGGTTCGGCACGCCAAGCACCGCCGTGATCTGCGATTGGACGACCGCCAGGCAGCCCTCGAGGAGGAGAGGCTTGATGACCCCCGAAGACACGCCCGCCGCACGGGCCAGGCACACGGGCCTGATAGGCTCGCGAGCCTCTCTCAGGACTCGTTCCCGCGCCATGGTGGCGCGCACCGGCGCTTTGCCGGTGGCGATCAGTCGGAGCTCGGCCTTCGGTTTGGGTCCACGCAGGCCGCGCATTGCTATGGCCAGAGGCGCCCCCGGCGAATCCACCGCATACTTGGCCGCCCACTGCACAAATTCGAGAGTGCGTGGGGGTAACGTCGGTTCGTCCAGGCGCTCGAGGATCGCCCGCAAAGGTCGATTGGAGGCGCCCCTATCGCGAAGCCCGACGACCACGCCACGAACGATGCGGGGGCCGAGTGGCGCGGCGACCACGTCGCCGACTGCGAGCCCCATGTCTTGCGGCTCGGCGTAGTCGAACGCCTCCGGCAAAGGCAGGGGAAGCAGAACCTGCGCGATGCGGGCGGTGCGCATGGACCCTTCCATGGGAACAGGCTCATTGCCGAGATTCCTCGCCACGTCGAGGCGTCGCGGCGAACACTTGGGCGACTGCGAGGGATTTAGTTAACAACAATGACGCATTGATCGGCCCCCCTCTTGGAGCAGACCCTTGCAGCCAGCGCATCCGGACCCGGCGCCCGCGGCCAAGCGCAGGGCGTTTGCCAAGCGGCCTGCAAACGCGGGCTCACAAGAAATTGCTACTGCTGCGGAAGCCCTTGACGCCTGGCTCGAGCATCTCAGCCGCGAACGACGCGCCAGACCGCGAACTGTAGATGCCTATCGCGCCTGCATCCTCGCCTACTTGGGCTTCCTCGCGGAGCACAACGCCGAAACGCCCAGCCTGACGCAGATGAGTGACATCACTGCCGCCGACCTTCGGGCCTATCTGGCGTCGAGACGCGCCGGGCGCACCCCGCTTGCGCCGAGGTCGCTATCCCAAGCCCTATCAGCGGTCCGCGGTTTCCATCGCTTTCTCGACCACCGGCTGGGGACGGCCAACGCCGCCCTGGCGCTGGTGAGGGGGCCGCGGTTGCAGCCCGGGGTTCCCCGCCCGCTGTCTGAAGACCAGATCTTCGGCATGCTCCAGGAAGCGGTGAGGGAGACTCGGATCGCGCCTTGGGCCGCGGAGCGTGACCATGCCGTGCTTAGTCTGCTCTATGGCTGCGGATTGCGGATATCGGAGGCCCTTGCCCTCAAACGGGCCGACGCGCCGCTTCCCGCATCCCTGCGGATCCTTGGCAAAGGTGGAAAGACCAGGCTTGCGCCGATCCTCGAGCAGGTCCGCCGCGCCGTCGACGCATATGTGGCCGTCTTGCCGATTGCCCTAAACCCGACGGACTACCTCTTCCGCGCGGCGCGAGGAGGTCCACTCCGACCGCGACACGTTCAGGCGACAATGCAGCGGCTACGGGCCCGCATGGGACTTTCGGAGCGGGCCACTCCCCACGCTCTTCGCCACTCATTCGCGACGCACCTGCTCGGCGGTGGCGCCGATCTCCGCTCAATCCAGGAATTGCTGGGCCACGTCTCACTATCCACTACCCAGCGCTACACGGCCGTCGACTCCGCGGGCCTGCTCGAAGTCTACACCAAGGCTCATCCCAGGGCTTAGCCACGCCAAGCGAAGCCTGATTCGAACGAGGGGAACGCCCGCCAAGGACGACACGTTCGCTCGCCATTCGACAAAACATCCGTCGGTTTCCTCGCTCCGTAGGAGCACGGCCACGCTGGTGAGCATCGGCTCGTCGCGCGTAATTCGGACCCTCTCGCGCGACCGTCGAACTTGCCTTCCAGATGCATCAGGCCTGCATGGTCCAGCCGTCGACTCCCATCGCCGCTTGGCGCAGAGCCTCCGATCGGGTGGGGTGTGGATGCGAAGTTCGGGCCACGTCTTCGGAGGAAGCCGAGAATTCCATGGCGACACAATATTCGGCGATCATTTCACCGACATCGGGACCGATCATGTGCACGCCAAGAATTCGATCGGTGGTTGCGTCCGCCAGCACCTTCACGAACCCATCCGCCTCGTGATTCACCTTGGCTCTGGCGTTGGCTCCGAAGGCGAACTTCCCGATCTTGTAGACCACGCCGGCGGTCTGGAGTTCCTCCTCGGTTTTTCCCACCCAGGCGACCTCCGGATGGGTGTAGATCACGCTCGGAATAATGTCGCGGTTTATAGCGCCCCCCATTCCGGCGATCCGTTCGATGCAGGCCACGGCCTCGTCTTCGGCCTTGTGCGCCAGCATCGGGCCCGTCGTGACGTCGCCAATCGCGTAGACACCTTCAACGCTGGTCCGGAACTCCTCGGTCTCGATGAATCCTCGGGCGTCCAGCCTCACACCTGCTGCTTCCAGGCCCAATCCATCGGTATACGGACTTCGACCCACCGCCAACAGAACACGCTCAGCACACAACACCTCGGGCGTTCCACCCGCACTGGCCTCGACCGTGAGCTCCACGACCTCGCCGACCACTCGCGCGCCGGTCACCTTTGTGGCTAACCTGAAGGAGACTCCTTGTTTCGCGAGTTCGCGTTGCAGGGCGCGAGCCGTCTCTGCGTCCACGCCGGGAGATATCCGGTCCAGAACCTCCACCACGGTGACCGCTGCGCCGAGGCGCCGCCAAACCGAACCGAGTTCCAATCCGATGACGCCGGCCCCGATCACTATCAGGCGCTGCGGAACCTCGGGGAACTCGAGCGCACCTGTCGAATCGACGATCTTCTGGGCGTCCGTGTCGATCCCGCGCAAGGGACTAGGACCCGAGCCCGTAGCGATGACGATCGCCGCGGCGTCGAGGTTTCTTGCGATCCCATCCTCGCCCAAGACTTCGACCGCCCTAGGTCCCCCCAGGCGCGCGGCCCCCTTGATCCACTCGACCTTGTTCTTCCTGAACAGATACTCGACGCCCTTTGTGAGCTGGCCCACCACGACCGTCTTCTGTTTCATCATCGTCTGCAGATCCAGGGTCGGGCTGACTTCGATACCGAACCCGGCGAACTTTTCCCTCGCAAGCACGAAGAGTTCGGACGCATGGAGTAACGACTTCGATGGAATGCATCCCACATTGAGGCAGGTTCCACCGAGCGTGGCGCGCTTCTCGACGCAGGCGACCTTCAATCCAAGCTGACTGGCGCGAATCGCGGCGCTGTAGCCGCCAGGGCCTCCGCCGATGATGACGACGTCATACGGAGCCATCGGCCCTTCCTTTCCTTAGGCGACCTTAGCCCCGCGCTATAGGACATTGGCGGGATGAGATCAGGGGCTTGTTGGCTGCCACGAAGAGGTAGTCCCCCGGCCCGACGTAGGCTGGCGCAGGAGCGAGCTCAAGAGAGGTGAAGCCAGAGTAGCCTAGGTTAGCCAGCCAGTCGAAGAGATCCCCCGGCGTGTCGCCGGCTCGGGAAAGAAAACGGCCGTCGACCTCCAGGAAGAGCGGGGGCTGAAATCTCTTGAGTGTCGTCTCGCCGCCCACGAGGGCCCGAAGCTCCCAACCCTCGATATCAGCCTTTATGAAGTCGAGCCGCCTCAGACCTCGCCGGCGCGCGAACTCGTCGAGTGTCGTCACCGTGACCGTCTGGTCTTCAGCGCGCTCGCCCTCGGCCTTGTCGCCCAGATGTGCGATGCCGTAGCCAAGCCGCGAGCGCCCCTTGATCGGCGTGTGAAGCACGCGCTCGCCCGGTTGGTCGGAGAGACCCAGCGGGACGATCTTGACGTTGCGCAACCTATTGAATCCGATCGCGGGGATGAGCACCGAACGGGCGTACACTGACGGTTCGAAGGCATAGACCTCTCCTGCCGGCGCCATCCGCGCAAAGAGCTTGGCAAATTGGCCCCCATGAGCGCCAACGTCGATCACGACCGCGTCTCGGCCAATGTAGGGCGCAAATAGCGGCCGGAGCGAAGTGTGGTGTTGTTGGGTGGCGGCCTTGAACAAATGGGCGAGCCAGGAAGCGCGTTGGCGCAGGCTGAGGGAGGCCGACTGAGGATACATGCGGGGCCGGCGCCGGTTCAGACCTCCAGGACGAGGCGTCGCGGATCCTCGATCGTCTCCTTGACCCTTACGAGGAACTCCACGGCGCCCTGACCGTCCACGACCCGGTGATCATAAGTGAGAGCCAAATACATCATCGGCCGCACAGCGACCGAGCCGGCTATGACCACAGCGCGATCCAGGATCTTGTGCATGCCCAGTATTCCCGATTGCGGAGCATTGAGAATGGGTGTCGACATCAGCGATCCGTAGACGCCACCGTTGGAGATTGTAAAGGTCCCGCCCTGGAGATCATCGAGGCCCAGGGTTCCGTCCCTGGCCTTGCGGCCCATCAACCCGATCGCCTGTTCGATCTGCGCGAGGTTCATGGAGTCGGCGTCTCGCAACACCGGGACCACCAAGCCCCGATCCGTGCCGACGGCGACGCCGATGTCATAGTGGTTCTTGTAAATCAGATCGGTCCCGTCGATCTCGGCGTTGACTGCGGGATTAGCCATGAGGGCGGCGACGCACGCCTTGACGAAGAACCCCATGAAGCCAAGTTTCACCCCATGACGCTGCTCGAACATCTCCTTGTACTGACCTCTGATCTCGATCACCGACGACATGTCCACCTCGTTGAAGGTGGTGAGCATGGCGGCAGCGTTCTGCGCCTCCTTCAAACGGCGTGCGATGGTCTGCCGCAGCCTTGTCATCGGCACTCGCTCTTCCCGTGCATGAACTTCGCGGTGGCTGAACGAAGGCTGCTGAGCCTGGGCGGAGCGCGCCTCGACAGCTGCGAGAGCGTCGCCTTTGGTGATGCGCCCATCACGGCCGCTCCCGCTGACAGATGCGGGGTCCAGACCTTGTTCGGCAACGAGCCGCCTCACGGCAGGCGAAAGCGTCGCCGGAGTCGACAAGGGCCTCCGTTCCGCTGAGAGCGGATCGGCGGCGACGGCCCCGGACGTCGGGCGGGCGCCAGTGTCAGCCGGCGCGCCGGCCTTTGGCGAAGTCGTCTGGGGCCGGCCGGCTTTCGCTTGCGATGCGGCCGAACCCGCGGCGGCGCCTACCCGACCCAGGCGTTGTCCAGGCACGACGGTCTCGCCCACTTCCGCGGCGATCTCGCTGAGCACGCCGTCCTCTGGCGCAGCCACCTCGAGGTTCACCTTGTCGGTTTCCAGCTCGACGAGGAGCTCGTCTCGTTTGACGGAATCGCCCGCCTTCTTCGCCCATCTTGCGACGGTGGCCTCAGTCACGGACTCGCCGAGCGTCGGGGTCATGATGTCGGTCATGGCAGGCACTCACCTGGATCGCGAAAGGCTCGAAAGGCTGGTCCTTACGCGCATTTCCCCCTCAAGCGAACGCCTGCGCGAGGAACGTACGCAGTTCCTTGACATGCCGGCTCATCAGACCTGCCGCCGTCGATGCAGAGGCGGGCCGTCCCACGTAGCGGGCGCGTTTGGCCGCGATACTCATCTTGGCCAGAGTGAGCTCGAGCCACGGACCGACGAACGTCCAGCCTCCCATGTTCTTCGGTTCCTCCTGGCACCAGACGAGATCAGCAGACCTGAAGCGGCCAAGTGCGCTGGTCAGCGACTTCACCGGCCAAGGATAGAATTGCTCAAGGCGCAAGATGTAAACATCGTCGACGCCTAACCTCTCCCTTTCAGCTAGAAGATCGAAATAAACCTTGCCCGAGCAGAGGACGACGCGGCGAATCCGGTCGTCGGCCTTAAGTTGGATTAGCGTCGTCGACCCGACCTCCGCGTCGTCTTCCAACACCCGGTGAAACGAGGAGCCTTCCGCCAAGTCGGAGAGTTTCGACACGGCCTTCTTGTGCCTAAGCAAGGACTTGGGCGTCATAAGAATCAACGGCTTGCGGAATTCCCTCAGCATCTGGCGGCGCAGAATGTGAAAGTAGTTGGCCGGAGTCGAGCAGTTGGCGATTTGAAGATTGTCTTCCGCGCAGAGCTGTAGGAACCGCTCCAGACGCGCGGAGGAGTGCTCGGGTCCCTGGCCTTCGTAGCCGTGGGGCAGGAGCATCACCAAGCCGGACATCCGAAGCCACTTGCGCTCGCCAGAAGAGATGAACTGGTCGATCAGAACCTGCGCGCCATTGGCGAAGTCGCCGAACTGGGCCTCCCAAAGCGTCAAGGTCCGTGGATCGGTGAGGGAAAACCCGTACTCGAATCCGAGAACAGCCTCTTCAGAAAGTGCGGAATCGAGAACCTCGAAGTGAGCTTGACCGGGCCGAAGGTTCGACAATGGGCAGTAGTGTTCCTCTGTAGTCTGATCAATCAGGTCGCAATGACGTTGAACGAACGTGCCGCGCACTGTGTCTTGTCCGGAAAGCCGCACGGGGAAACCCTGGTCGAGAAGGCTGGCGAAGGCGAGATGCTCGGCTGTCGCCCAATCGATGCCCGTGCCCGCCTCGATGGCGGCGCGGCGTTGCCCAATCACTCTTCTTACCGTTTTGTGGACGTTGAGCCGCGCGGGCATGCTCGTGAACGCGCGACCGAGATCCCTTAGTTTCTGCAGCGGGACCGCGGTCTGGCCTCGCCAGTCCTCGCTCTCTGGGAGTATCAGGCCCGACCACTTGCCGTCGAGCCAATCGGCCTTGTCGGGGAGGTAGGACTTCCCGGCTTCGAACTCGAGTTCAAGGAAGGCCGCAAAATCGCTTACCCAACCCTCGATCTCGTTCGTGGTCGTCAACCCCTCAGAGGTCAGCCGCCGACCGTAGAGTTCGCGTGTAGTCGGGTGAGCCCTGATGGCCTCATACATCAGTGGCTGGGTCATCGTCGGGTCGTCGCCTTCGTTGTGACCGAAACGGCGATAGCAAAACATGTCGATCACCACGTCTTTGCCGAACTGCTGGCGATACTCGGTGGCGACTCTGGCCGCGAAGACGACCGCTTCGGGGTCATCGCCATTGGCGTGGAAGATCGGGGCCTCGACCATCAGCGCCGTGTCAGAGGGATAGGGCGACGAGCGGCTGTAGCGTGGGCTGGTCGTGAAGCCGATCTGGTTGTTCAGGATGAAATGCACCGCGCCGCCGGTCCGGAAACCTTTGATTCCCATTAGATTGAAGCATTCGGCGACCACTCCTTGCCCGGCGAAGGCGGCATCGCCGTGCATCAGCAGCGGCAGGACGTGGCTGCGCCCCAATGTCGGGTTCTCGCGGAGGGAGAACGCCTGTTTAGCCCTCGCCTTACCTAGCACCACCGGATTGACAATCTCGAGGTGACTCGGATTGGCCGTCAGAGAGAGGTGGACTGTATTGCCATCGAATGCACGGTCAGACGAAGCGCCCAGATGGTATTTGACATCGCCAGAGCCTTCGATGTCCGAGGGCATCGCCGAGCCGCCCTGGAATTCGTGAAAAATGACTCGACACGGCTTGGCCATCACCGCTGACAGCACGTTCAGACGTCCCCGGTGAGGCATGCCGATCACGATGTCGCGTACGCCCAACGCACCGCCGCGCTTGATGATCTGCTCGAGAGCCGGAACCGCGGCCTCAGCGCCATCGAGACCGAACCGCTTGGTGCCGGGAAATCGCTTGTGCAGGAATCTCTCGAAGCCCTCGGCCTCGATGAGCTTCCTCAGGATGGCGATTTTTCCTTCTTTGGTGAACGAGATCTCCTTGTCGCGACCTTCGATACGGGCTTGCAGCCATGCCTTCTCCACCGGGTCGGTGATGTGCATATATTGGACGCCGACATTGCCGCAGTAGGTGCGCTTTAGGATTGCGAGGATCTCGCCAAGAGTTGCGCTCTCCAGACCCAGCACGAAGTCAAGAAAGATCGGCCGGTCGAAATCCGAATCCGCGAAACCGTAGGTGGCGGGATCCAGCTCGCTGGCGTCGCCGGCCGGAGCGACCAACCCAAGGGGGTCGAGATTGGCCTTGAGGTGTCCGCGCATCCTGTAGGCGCGGATCATCATCACCGCGCGCAGCGAATCGAGGGTGCGAGCGCGAATCTCGTCAGAGGCGGGCGGAGATTCGGCGATCCCGCTTTCAGGCGTTCCGTCCGTGACGGGCCATTGGCCGTCGAGAGCCGAGAGCCACTCAGGGCGCGGGACAGGGAGGGTTGGCGGGGTCCAGCTCGCCAGGGCGTTCGACCGGCGCACCACCTCCGCACTGTCGGCGAATGAGGCGAAGAATGCCCGCCAGGATGGTTCCACGGAACTGGGATCAGCGGCCCACTCGCCATGGAGCGCTTGGACAAAGCCCGCGTTCGCCCCATAGAGGAACGAGGTCTCGGCAAGCGGTGCATTCACTCGTCCGGAGTCATCCGGCATCGAAATTCTCACCTTGGGCGCCTGGGCCGGCCGTCACGGCATCGGCGCGAACCGAATCGTCGCACGCTAGATAGGTATGCGTCAGTCGCCTTTCAGCACGTCGATCAGGGTCTGCCCAAGAGCGGCTGGTGATGGCGAAACGCGGATTCCGGCCGCTTCCATGGCGGCGATCTTGTCTTCCGCGCCACCTTTTCCCCCCGAGATGATCGCTCCTGCATGCCCCATCCGGCGCCCAGGCGGTGCGGTTCGCCCGGCGATGAAGCCCACAATGGGCTTGCGAGTGGCTGAAGTTCTTATGAATTCCGCCGCGTCCTCTTCCGCGGAGCCGCCGATCTCACCGATCATGATGATCGACTGGGTCTCCGGGTCGGCGAGAAACATCTCCAGGATCTCGATGAATTCCGTCCCCTTGACTGGGTCGCCGCCGATGCCCACCGCGGTGGTCTGTCCCAGGCCCACTTGGGTGGTCTGGAATACCGCCTCGTAAGTCAGTGTCCCCGACCGGGAAACAACCCCCACCGAACCCCTCTTGAAGATATTGCCCGGCATGATGCCGATCTTGCACTGAAGTGGGGTGAGCACCCCGGGGCAGTTGGGACCGATGAGCCGCGTTCGGGAGCCCACGAGCGCCCTCTTCACGGTGATCATATCCTGCACCGGTATCCCTTCGGTTATGCAGACGACCAGACCGATTTCGGCGTCAATCGCCTCGAGCAGCGCATCCGCTGCGAAGGCGGGCGGCACGTAGACCACGCTTGCGTCGGGCTGGGTCGCACGCACCGCCTCGGCCACGCTGTCGAAAACAGGCAAACCCAGGTGCGTCGAGCCACCCCTGCCGGGAGAGGCTCCCGCCACAACCTTCGTGCCGTAGGCGAGCGCCTGCTCGGTGTGGAATGTCCCCTGCGCTCCGGTCATGCCCTGACACATCACGCGGGTCTCTTGGTCTATGAGGATCGACATGAATCTCGCTTCGGTGCTGGCCGACCGTTGGCCTGCGGATATGGCAGGCGATGGCCGAGGTCGCCAACCGGTTCGACGCCCTCGAGGAACGTTCTGTGGCGGGCTACTTCTTTATCCTGACCAGATCGAGATTCACCCCGCCACTCCCGCCGGTAATCGTCAAAATTTCCAAGCCGGCGGCCGCCGCGGCGCTGTCGAAGTCGCTCGCCGCCAGCGGCCGGGGCGCGGCGCCCATTTGTGTGAAACGGAAGACGGCCTTCTGACCCGACGAGTCCTGGGGAGCGAATCCGGCCCAGGCCTGAACGCTTGTTCTCGCCGCGGCGAACGCTCCTTTGCTCAGCTTAACGGTGCAGGTGCTCACTGCGTTGGGGGGAGCCGTCCCCCGCCACGCAGAAAGCGTCGCGTCTCCGCCAGCGATGGTCCGGCCCCGGGTCAGCTTGTCGCTGACTGCGACGCCCTTCATCGTCATGATCGTGACATCGATCGGCTTCCATCCAGCGGCGTCGGCGGCCGCGACGACGGCCGGATAGTCCGCGCCGGTGGCGATGCATAGCTGCCGAAAGGCGTCGAACGCCGGGTCGGCGCACGCTGTTCCCGCCGCTCCTGAAAACGTCGCCGCGATGGCGAATCCAAAGATCGCTCTTCTCGAGTTCACGCTTTTCTCCTTGGAAAGACCTCCGCCATCGGGATTGCTGCCGACGCGCGTCACGCGCTGCGCCGGACGGCGCGAACGATCTTCGCGGCCCCGTCTGCGAGGTCGTTCGCGGCGATCACGTTGAGACCACTGTCGGCGAGGATCTTCTTGCCTAACTCCACGTTGGTGCCCTCGAGACGCACCACCAGAGGTGTCGAAAGACCGATTTCCCTGGCCGCTTGCACCACGCCTTCGGCGATGGTGTCGCAGCGCATTATGCCGCCGAAAATGTTGACCAGGATGCCCTTCACATTCGGATCCGCGGTGATGATCTTGAACGCAGCGCTGACCTTCTCCTTCGAGGCGCCGCCACCCACGTCGAGAAAGTTCGCCGGCGCAGCGCCATAGAGCTTGATGATGTCCATCGTCGCCATGGCCAGCCCGGCCCCGTTGACCATGCACCCGATCTCGCCGTCCAAGGCGATGTATGAGAGACCGTACCGCGACGCCTCGATTTCCTTGGCGTCCTCTTCGGTCTCGTCGCGCAGAGGCGCGAGTTCTGGATGGCGGTAGAGAGCATTGTCGTCGAATGAGACCTTGGCGTCGAGAACCTCGAGGCGGCCTTCGTCGGTGACGATGAGCGGATTGATCTCCAGCAGACTCATGTCCTTGGCCACGAAGGCCTTGTAAAGAGAGGCGAGAAGGGCGCTGAGCTGCTTGGCGAGATCACCGCCGAGTTCCAGCGCCGCGGCTAGCGCCGCGGCATGGTGCGGCCAGGGTCCGGTGGCCGGGTCGATTGAAACGGTGACGATCTTCTGCGGAGTTGCGTGGGCCACCTCTTCGATATCCATGCCCCCTTCGGTGGATGCCACCGCGGCAATGCGGCTGGTTTCGCGATCCACCAGTAGCGAAAGATATAGCTCCTTGGCGATCGCCGCGCCTTCCTCGATGTAGAGCCGGCGCACGACGCGCCCATTCGGGCCGGTCTGGTGCGTGACCAGCGTCATCCCCAGCATCCGGGAGGCTTCGCCGCGCAGATCGTCGAGGGATTTGACGACCTTGACGCCGCCGCCCTTGCCGCGGCCGCCAGCGTGGATCTGGGCCTTCACCACCCACACGGAGCCGCCCAGGCTCTCGGCCGCCGCGACCGCCCCATCCACAGTGAATGCCGGGTGGCCGCGGGGCACTGGGACACCGAACTCCGACAGGATCGCCTTGGCTTGGTGCTCGTGAATATTCATGGGCGGCTGCTGGCTTCCTGGAGGCTCGAACGACCGCGACGCGGCGCTTATAGGGAGCGGGTCCAGCAGGCGCAACCGCATCCACCGGGCATCGAACGCGGGTTCAAGCCGCCCTGCCGACAACCGCCGTCGCGCGGCGCTCCAACTTTCCCCAGCCGACCCGATAGCCGCGGATCGCAGTCACCACCGACTTCACGACGACGTAGTACATCAATTGGCGATACCCGAATCTCTGGATTGGCAGCCAGAAAAGGTCGCGCCAAGGCGCCTGACGTTCGAGGGCCATGCCGATCGCCCCAGCGGAAAGATCCAGGAAGATGAACGCCGCCCAATAGAACACCGAACGCAGGAAGTCGTCCGGCGACCATTCTACCGGGTGGTAGGCGCGGCCATAGATCGCCCACACCAGGCTCGAAACGATCGCGAGGTCGACCAGCGGCGCGGCGACGGTGAGGAAGATCTGGAACAGCCAGATCTGGGGTAGGGCGACGAAGCCGAGCACGGGCCGGCGCCAGTTCAGCAGGCCTTTGCGATGCTTCCACAGGCACTGAAGGGTGCCGAACGACCAGCGGAAGCGTTGATTGAGGAGTCCCGCCACGGTGTCCGGCGCCTCGGTGTACGCCCGGGCGTCCGGATCGAATTCGACCCTCCAGCCGACGCGCTGGAAAGCCAGAGTGAGATCCTGGTCTTCCGCCAGGGTGTCGGCGGGATAGCCTCCGAGTTCGGTCAGCGCCGACCGTCGCCAGGCGCCGACCGCGCCCGGCACCACGGTGACCGCTCCAAGAGCGGCCAGAGCGCGGCGTTCCAGATTCTGGGCCGTAACGTATTCGAGCCCCTGCCAACGGGTAATGAGGTTGAGGCGGTTGCCGACGACCGCGTTGCCCGCGACCGCCCCGACCTTGGGGTCATTGAACCAGCGCGCGAGCCGCGCCAGGGTGCTGGGCGGGAACAGGGTGTCGGCGTCTAGGGCGACGATGATTTCGCCGCGGCAACGCGCGAGTCCACGATTGAGCGCCCGGGCCTTGCCGCCGTTTTCGAACGACATGACGCTTACCCGAGGGTCTCCCGAAAACGCATCCCGCGCGACCGTGGCCGTTCCATCGATCGAGCCATCGTCGAGGATCAGGACCTCCAGATGTTTCCAATGCGAATTGAGGATCCGAGCGGTGGATGCAGCGATCACCTTCGCCTCGTTGAAACAGGGAATGAGGACGCTCACCAGAGGACCCGTCTCTGGATCGAGCATCTGGGGCGCGCGCCCTGGAGCGCGTAGCCCGTGCCACAGAGCAAGGACCGCGAGAAAGGCAAGTCGTGCGACACCGAGGATTATGGCGACGAGAAAGAGGGTCTGCATGGCCATGTTCAGGTAACGGAAGAAACCAAAACCGAGTCGGTCGACCCAAAGCTCCACCGAAGTCCGGGAGGTAGGGGGAAGAGCGTCTGCGCGGCTCATGCCCGCGAGACGGTCGACGGTCACCAGCTTGTAGCCGCGGGCGCGCAGGGCATCGATGAGTCCTGGAAGGGCTTCCACGGTCCGGCTGCGGTCACCGCCTGCGTCATGCAGAAGGACCACCTGCCCCTCCGTGGGTCCGGTGTCGGCCAATCGCTTCAGGGTGCGTGCGACGATCAGCTGAGCGTCGGGCTTCCTCCAGTCGTCCGGATCAATGCGCAGGCCGACAATGAGGTAGCCCAACCTCTGCGCCACCAGAAGCGGCTCGACCTCGCCGGGGGTTGATGGCTCTGCGTCGCCGAAATATGGCGGCCGGAAAAGCCGCATGGACCTGCCGGTGAGCACTTCGAACAGGCGCTGAGTGGTGTTGAGTTCGAGATCGGTCTGAGCGAGCGGCGTCGCGCCGATGTTTGGATGGGTCCAGGTATGGTTGCCCACGGTCTGACCTTCCCGAATCTCGCGCTGCACCAAGCCAGGCTTGGCCTGCATGTTCTGGCCGATCACGAAGAAGGTGGCCTTGGCATGCTTCGCTTTGAGGATATCGAGGATCTTGGGAGTCCAGCGCCCGTCAGGTCCATCGTCGAAGGTGAGGGCGACCCATCCTGGATGGGCGCCATAGCGTTCGATAACGTAGGACGTGGGCATCAATTGGTAGGTCTCGCCGGAGATCAACCCGTTGTCCGGGTCGGTCTCCATTGTACGGCGACCACCGGTGGGGGACGCGTCCACGTGGAGAACCTCTCCAGTCCCGTCGAAATTGACGTCGGTGCCCGGGGCGATGGCCTCCAGACCCTGGGCGCGCGCCGAGTCGTAGGGTTGGCGGAAATAGCGCCATACCGCCGGATCCTCCGCCCCCAAGCGCCAGAGGGCGTACCCCATCGGGCGAAATGGGTCGGCAACCTTGATCTCATTGAACAGGGTGGCGGCGTCGAGGAACCAGACCCGGTGGTCGCGACCGTTGTCGTCTGAATAGGCATAGGTGGGATTGAGGGCGTCGTCGTCCATGGTCACCGCCGCATCGGAATCGTGGGCCGTCTGGGTCGCGCCGTAGAAGGTCACGGCGTCCGAGCGTCCCGGCCCCTTGGCGTCCGCCAAGGTCCAGTCATAGCCATAAGCGCCCAAAGCCAGCACGGTGCGGGCCGGATTGAGCTCATTCATTTCTCTCGCAAGGGTGGTCTCGAACCACTCCTGCGCCGCCGCCGGCCCCGGATCACCGGTCGCCCAGTGCTGATCGTAGGCCATGAGGACCGTGGTGTCGGCCGCAGCCTGCAGCCGCTGCAGAGGCCAACTGTCATCGCCGAAGGGTGTGGCCACCCAGACCTCTCGGCCAAGCGGCTTCAGCACCGCCCGGGCCTCCGCCACGAACCCCGGGTACTGGGCAAGCGCTTCGCGGGACAGGTTCTCGAAATCAAATACATATCCGGCATAGCCATGCTGCCTGGCGATGACGACGAGATTCGACAGCAGGGCCGCGCGGGCGGCCGGATTTGTGAGCAGGTTACTCGCCAGCGGTCCATCGGCGAGGTCGTTGTGGGCATTGTGGACCATCGGCAGGACCGATGGAGGCCTCTTTGCGCTGGCGATTATCGCATCCGCTTGCGGGTCGGACGTCAGGCTCACTCGGCCAAGCGACCCGGCAAGGGCGACCCACTGTGGGGCCACGACGTCCAACTGATTGACGTGCCTCTTCAGGGAAACGCGCGAGCTCTCGTCCCAGCTCACATAGAAACCAACCGAAAGCGGCCGCGCGGGCCCACCGGTGCTCGCCCGGCCAGGGCGAGGAATCTTGCGCCAATCGACCTGCCCCCGAAAGCGGTGCGCCGTTTCGACGTGCATCGCCTGGAAGACCTGCGGGTCCTTCAAGGTGAGGCTGGGTAGCCGCGGAGCGAAGGCGAGGGTCGCGAAGAAGCCGGCGACCACGAGGGCCGCCAGGGCAATTACCAGACCGACGCCGAGGTTGGCGCGCCGGGCTCGACGCCCGGACGGATCGTGGAAAATGAAGTCGGCCATCTTGGGATGTTGTCGGGCGCCCCGCGTTGGTGAGGTTCGGGGCGGAAAATGGCCTAAGGGTGGGCGGATGCAATAGCCGAGCGGCAACCCCAGCGAACGTAGAGACGCCAGAACGGCGGACGCGGACCCCCAGCGCTTCCCACGCCTTGAGGGGTGGTTCGCATCGGGGTTGTCTTCAGGGGGTCAGGCCGGTGGGCCGGCGCCCGAGATTGCAGGCGTTTCCCTCCCTTCCGCCGGAGTTTAGCGTCTGCGGGCCGCGTCGGTCGGCCTCTTCGCGGCGCCTTGCCGCCATTGGTCCCGCCCCTGGCCCCAGATTTCGACCTCGTCAGCTTCGTAGGGCGGCGGCAGGCGTCCACGGCGGAGGAGCCGGGAACCCAGTCGTTTGGCAACCGACTGGGAGGCGAGATTGCCCGGATCGATACAGTGCACGATCTGGGTCCACCCGAGCTCTTCGAAGGCCCAATCCATCGCCGCGGACGCTGCCTCCGTCGCGTACCCCATTCCCCACGCTTCGCGCGCCAGCCCCCATCCGACCTCGGCGCCGGGCCACGCTTCCGGCTTCAAGGGTCCGACGCGCCCAATCCAGCGTCCGGTCGTCTTCTCGATCGCGGAGAACATGCCGAACCCCTGGATGGCCCAAGCCCCGGCGGTGCTCAGAAATCCGCGCCACGCGACCGATCTCGGCTGCGCCCCGCCAAGGAAGCGCATCGCCACGTCGTCCGCCGCGAACGCCGCCCACGGTTCAAAGTCCTCCGCCCGGGTAGGGCGAAGCAGCAAGCGCTCGGTCTCGAAAGTGGGACCTATGGAAGAGATGGTTCGATCTTGCGGCATGCGGCCATCAGGACTTTCACCGATTCGCCCGACTTGGCGAACATCTCTGTTTCAGTCTCGTCCAGGGGAAACTCGATGATCCGCTCGGCGCCCCCGGCGCCGATGACAGTCGGCACGCCGACGTAGAGGCCGTGCAGACCGTATTGCCCGGTCAAGTGAGCGGCGCAGGGCAGCACGCGTTTGCTGTCCTGCAGGTACGATCGCGCCATCGCCACCGCGCTCTCGGCCGGCGCGTAAAATGCCGAGCCGGTCTTGAGCAAGGCGACGATCTCGCCGCCCCCGCCGCGTGTCCGCTTGACGATGGCGTCCAGCTCATCCTGCGTCAGCATCCCCTGACGAATGAGCTCAGGAAGAGGAAGCCCTCCCACCGTCGAGTGTCGGACCATCGGCACCATTTCGTCGCCGTGACCGCCAAGCGTCCAGGCATGGACGTCCTGCACCGAAACGCGCAATTTCTCGGCAAGGAAGAAGCGGAATCGCGCGGAGTCCAGAACCCCGGCCATCCCAACGACCCGTTGATGGGGCAGACCCGAGAATTCCCTCAACGCCCAGACCATGGCGTCGAGGGGATTGGTGATGCAGATCACGAAGGCGTCGGGGGCGTTTGCCTTGATGCCTCCGCCGACAGCCTTCATGACTTTCAGATTTATCGCCAGCAGGTCGTCTCGGCTCATGCCCGGCTTGCGCGGAACTCCGGCGGTTACGATGCAGACATCCGACCCTGCGAGATCCTCATAGGCGTCGGTTCCCTTCAAGGCGACATCCACGGCCATTATCGGGGTCGCCTCGCTCAGATCCAACGCCTTGCCCTGTGGCGCCCCTTCGATGATGTCGAACAAGACCACGTCGCCGAGGGCTTCACGCGCCGCGATGTGGGCGAGTGTGCC
This sequence comes from Caulobacteraceae bacterium, assembly GCA_036511715.1. GTDB lineage: Bacteria > Pseudomonadota > Alphaproteobacteria > Caulobacterales > Caulobacteraceae > Acaudatibacter. Next base: position 77,400 of record DATCBS010000006.1, on the reverse strand, counting down.
GCCGATCATACCTGCGCCCACCAGGGCGATCTTGGCGCGGGCCATCCTGCTTCTCCGGACGAGGCGGGGATCGAGACCGCGCGGGGTCTAGACCGGCGGTCGCCCGCTCGCAAGGCTCGCCGCTTCGGCGGCGGAGATCGCCGTCGCGAGCCCGACGAGCCTCAGCGCCTGATCCCGATGCAGCGCCTCGGCGAGCCTCCCGTGCACCCTGAGGACGCCCTTGCCGATGTTCTCCGGCGCGTCGAACGCCTCGATCACGGCTCTCGCCCAGACGAGATCCTCCGCCGAAGGGCCAAAGATCCGATTGCAGATCCCCAGATGGCTGGGATGGATCACGCTCTTGCCGTCGAACCCGAAGTCGGCTCCCTGTCGGCAGACGGCCTCCAGGGCGCCTAGATCGTCGATTTCGTTGTGGACGCTGTCGAGCGCCACAAGGCCGCTGACGCGAGCCGCCGTGACGGTCGTCGACATGGCGAAATGAAAGGCCGCGCGATCGGCGGTCTGTCGCGCGCCCATTTCCCTGGCGAGGTCGTTCATTCCCAGAACCATGGCCGCCAGCCGGGTCCCTCCAGCCGTCGCCGCCACCGCCTCAAGCTGCAGGATCACCTGCACCGTCTCGATCATCGCCCATAGCCGCGTCGTCCTGGCGGCCCTTGCCATCGCCCTGTCGTAGAGGTGGACATCGCCCGGGCCGCGGATCTTCGGAACCAGGATGGCGTCGGGAGCGACTTCGACCATCGCCTCGAGATCGGCCTCCCCCCAGGCGGTCTCCAGGCCGTTCACCCTGACCACCACTTCGCGATGACCGAAGCCTCCAGCCCGAACCGCCGCGACCGCGGCCTGCCTCGCGTCGTTCTTGGCCTCCGTAGCCACCGCGTCCTCGAGATCGAGGATCACCACGTCACACGGCAGCGTCCGCGCCTTCTCAACGGCGCGGGCGTTGGAGGCGGGCATGTACAGTGCGCTGCGACGCGGCCTCTGGGTGAGGGTCATGGACCATACGGTTGGGTGACGGACGCCCCACCTTGGGCCATAAGATCGCGCCCATGACCATCAGATATGATCAATCCGCTCGCAACGTCCTGGGCGGCGAACTGGCGATCTGTTCGAGCTCTCCCCTCACCGGGTTCTACCGCAACGGCTGTTGCGAAACCGGACCGGAGGACACCGGCATGCACACGGTCTGCGCCGTCATGACCGCGGAGTTCCTTCGCTTCTCCTCGGCCGCGGGCAATGACCTGTCCGCGCCGCGACCGGAGTTCGGCTTCCCGGGCCTGGCGCCCGGAGACCGATGGTGCCTCTGCGGACCGCGCTGGAAGGAGGCTCTGGACGCCGGCGCGGCGCCACGGGTCGTCCTGGAGGCGACCCACGAGGAAATGCTCGCGATCGCCCCGTTGGGCGTTCTCAAGGACCACGCCTCGTCAACCTAACGGGTAGAGCCGTTCGAGCCGGTACGCCGATCCCCCGGCGGCTCGCCAGCTCGAGTAGAGGCCGAAGCTCGTCACCTGAAACGGCGACGACCGCATGAGATTGTGAGCCTGGATCCACGCCGCCACCTGTGAGGCGTCAGCCTCCTTGACGTGCGCCAGGGTGACATGTGGTCGCCATTGGCGCCGCTCCGGGGTCAAGCCGGAACGCCGCGCCGCGGTTTCGCAGCGGCTCGCTAGGAGCTGCAGTGGGCCGCTGGCTTCGACGCCCGCCCACAATTTCCGCACGTCGCGCGCGCTGCTGAAGGAACCCACCCCGCTCAGCGCAAGCCCGAGCGGCGGGGATCTCACGACCGACAGTTCGGTGGCGAAATCGGCGCCCTGCGGCTCCGAAACATCCCCGGCAAACCTCAGCGTGAGGTGGAGATTCTCACGTGGTGTCCACCGCGCGCCGGCCAAGCCGTACTGGCGATGTGCGACTGCGTCGGCGACCTCCTGCGGCAGCGGGATGGCGGCGAAGAGACGGATCATGCACGGGGCTCCAGAATCAGGCCGCCGCCAGACGCCGGTCCGCCGCGGGCGTTCTTTCGTAGCAAACCCCGATACTCAAAGATCGAAGAGGCCGCCCGGCGATTCGAGGCGAGGCGCCCAAGGTTCACTAGAGTCGCTGGCCAGAGATGCGGGGCGCCTTGCGAAGCAGGGCCGCGAGGCCGATATTCCGCAGGAGCGTCCGGTCGGGACGTTGAGATAAAAAGGGTTCTCCAAAATGAGCGACTTTGATCGCGGTCTGGCGCGCCAGGGGGCGGTAGCGCAGCCGGACATGGCCGTGGATGCGGGCCTTCGCGCCTTCATGCTCGGCGTCTATAACAAGGTGGCGCTGGGCCTGGTTCTTTCGGCCGCGCTCGCCTGGGTGACCGGCAACGTTCCTGCGGTTCGCGATCTTTTTTGGAGCACCGACGCGATGGGCCGGCGCGGGATGACCATTCTTGGATACGTCCTCGCCTTTGCGCCGATCGGCATTTTGCTGTTCCAGGGTTTCGCGCGAAAACAGTCGCCGCGCAGCGCCGGCATAACATACTGGGTGATCGTTTCCTTGATCGGCGCGTCGTTCGGCACCGTGTTCATGTTTTTCCGAAGCATCGCCATCTTTCAAACCTTCCTAGTGACTGCAGCGGCGTTCGGCGGACTCTCCTTGGTGGGTTACACAACCAAGCGTGACCTGTCGGGCATGGGCAGTTTTCTGATCATGGGAGTCTGGGGCCTGATCTTCGCGATGATCGCGAGCTTCTTCTTTCATTCTCCGGCCCTTGTGTTCGCGATCAACGCCATAGGCGTGCTGATCTTTGCGGGTCTGATCGCCTGGGACACCCAGCGATTGAAGTTGATGTACCATCAGGTGGGCGGCGACCAGGCCGCCATGGGCGTCGCAACGAGTTGGGGCGCCCTTAGCCTCTATCTCGATTTCGTGAACCTCTTCCGCTTCCTGCTCTACTTCATGGGCGGATCGCGCAGGTAGGAGGGGCGTCTCTAGGCGCCGCGCAGTGATTTGGGACGGCCGCCGAGGCTGAGCAGGACCAGCTCGACAACTGATTTCGAGAGCCAGCCCAGGAACAGCCCGGAGAGGCCGAACCTGCGAATCAGAAGGAAGAACAGCGCCGACGAGATGACGGTGTTGACGGCGATCAGCACTGTCGCCCGCCTCGTCGCCCCCGATCCGGTGAGATAGGCCATCCACAACTGGGTGAACGCGGAAAGGATGATCGCGGCCGCGAACGCGAAGATCTCCGGTCCGAACGCGTCGCCCAGGAGGCGATGGAGGCTGGCGGGCACGAAGACAAAGCCGGCGCCGAGGACCAGGATGAGGCCGATTCCGGCGGCGAGAATGAGAAGGCGGCCGCCGGCGATGAAGGCGCGGCTCTCCTGGCCGGCGAGGAGCCGGGCGAAGAGAATCGGATTCATGACATAGGGCAGCACCCAGAACTTGCTGAACAGCTCGTAGAGCAGAAAGTAGCTCGCGTAGGTGGCCGCCGGCAGATAGTGGAGGCCCAGGATGCGGTCCGTGGACCCGCCGATGGCTGAAATCACCGAGGCCGCCATCAGCTCGACCCAGCGCACGTCGGTGAGCAGTCGCCGAGCGCCGCGCGGCGTCTGCTCACCTTCGGCTTCCCGCACGCGCCCCCACAGGGCTGCGAACGCCGTGAGCGCCAGGCGTGCGGCGATGGAACAGGCCATCGCCCAGATCAAGGCGACATGCAGCAGGACAAGAGCCGCGACGATCACCAGGCCGCCTGCAAGGCTGCCCTGCTTCAACCAGATCGCGGTAGCGTGGCGACGCTCGACGTCGAACAGCACGCGAAGATCGGTCGCCGCGAAGCCGGCGATGGCAATGAGCGGAACGAGAAACAGCGCCTGGTAGGCGAGGTGCGGATCGGTGAAACGCCACAGCAGCGCCAGAAAGGGCGAGGCGCCCGCCGCTTTCAGCGCGCTGGCCCGCAGCATGGACGTGATCATCCCGCGGCCCGGGCCGGCGGAGACCACGCCGCTCAGAAACGCCGCCTTGGTCGTTCCCGGCTCCAGCCCCGAGGACAGCGAAGAGATGAAGAAAAAGCTGAGCACTCCGCGGAGGACCGGCGCGGCGGTCTCGTGTTTCAGAACGGCGACCGTCAACAGGATCACCGCGGCGGCGGCCACGTAGGATCCGGTCACCACCGCGGCGCGGGAGCCGACGCGGGAGGTGAATAGTTCCAGGCGCAGCCTCCTCATCATGGCGCCGCGGCTCCGCCGCAGCGCGGCGGCGGCGTCAGGCCGAGGGTTCGCCTTCGTCGCGGCCCGCGGCGCCGGTCGTTCTCTCGGCGATCCGCGCCGACTTCCCGCGCCGGTCGCGGAGATAGTACAGCTTGGCCCTGCGCACGGCGCCGCGGCGCTTCACCTCTATGGATTCGATCATCGGCGAAAGCACCGGGAACACGCGCTCGACGCCCTCGCCGAAGCTGATCTTCCGAACGGTGAAGCTCTCCTGCAGGCCGCCGCCCGATCTGGCGATGCACACCCCTTCGTAGGCTTGGACGCGCTCGCGCTCGCCTTCCTTGATCCTGACGTTCACGCGCAGGGTGTCTCCAGGCTGGAAGGGGGGGATCTTCTTGCCGGCGGTGAGGCGCGCCGCCTCCTCCTTTTCGAGCTCATTGATCACGTTCATCGTTCCAGATCCTCTTTATCACTGGGCTTCATTCGCCCTTTGGCTGTTGATTGGCGAGACGGGCCGCCCAAAGATCGGGCCGGCGCTCCCGCGTCGTAAGCTCCCTTTGAGCCTTGCGCCACCTTTCGACCTCGCCATGGTGACCCGAAAGCAGGGCCGGGGGAATGTCGCGACCCTCGAAAGTCCGCGGCCGCGTGAATTGAGGGTGTTCGAGCAGACCATCTTCGAAACTCTCCTCGGCCAGGCTCGCGGCCCTGCCCAGAACGCCAGGCAGAAGCCGCACGCAGGCCTCGACCACGACCATGGCGGCCGCTTCGCCGCCGGCCAGAACCGCGTCCGCCACCGAGACTTCCTCCAGCCCACGTCCGTCGATGAGGCGTTGATCGACCCCCTCGAACCGGCCGCAGAGGACTATCATCCCGGGCCCCTGAGACCAGGACCGGGCCATCGCCTGGGTGAAGCGTCTCCCGCGCGCGCTCATGTACAGCAACGGCCGCCCGCCGGCCTGGACGGAGTCCAGAGCCGAGGCGACGACGTCCGGGCGCATCACCTGGCCTGGACCGCCCCCAGCGGGGGTGTCGTCGAGGAAACCGCGCCTGTCCTTGGAGAAACCCCGGATGTCCACCGTCTCCAACGCCCACAACCCTTGCTCTCGCCAAGCGGCGCCGATCAACGAAACGCCCAGCGGTCCAGGAAACGCCTCCGGGAACATCGTGAGAAGGGTGGCGGCAAAGGCCATGGGCTCGAATCCTGACGCGCGGCCCCTCCAACCGATGGGCTGTCGACCACCTCGTGAGCCGAAGTGGATCAACTCGAAAGAGAGATTGGAAGGGGCGTTCCGTTTTCGCCTAAAGCGCTTCGACGATGGTCACGTTCGCTAGGCCACCGCCCTCGCACATGGTCTGCAAGCCCCATTTCTTGCCACGAGCTCTCAAGGCGTGGACGAGCGTTGTCATCAGTTTGGTTCCTGAGGCGCCGAGGGGATGGCCCAGGGCGATCGCGCCTCCGTTGACATTGAGCTTCTCCGGGTCGGCGCCGATTTCCCGCAGCCAGGCCACCGGCACCGAGGCGAAGGCCTCGTTGACTTCATAGAGATCGATATCGTCGATCTTCATGCCAGTCTTTTCCAGGGCGCGTCTGGTCCCGGGAAGAGGCGCCTCGAGCATGATCACCGGATCGCCGCCGACCAGTGTCAGGTGGTGGATGCGGGCGATCGGTTCTACGCCCATGGTCTTGAGGCCAGCTTCGCTGGCGATCAGAATCCCTGAGGCGCCGTCGCAGATCTGGCTGGAGCTGGCGGCGGTTATTTTGCCACCCTCGCGAAGCAATTTCACGCCCTTGATGCCCTCGATGCTGGCGTCAAAGCGGATTCCCTCATCGATGGTGTGGGTGGAAACCGCACCCTCGGCGCCCTTGATTTCCACGGGCGCGATCTCGCCCTTGAAGGCGCCTCCCTGGGTCGCCGCGATCGCCTTCTGATGGCTGGAGTAGGCGAACGCATCCAGATCATCCCGGGAGAGCCCGTATTTCTCCGCCATCATTTCCGCACCCATGAATTGGCTGAACTGGATGTTCGGATAACGGACTTGCTGCTTCGGACTCATCGGGATGCCAAAACCGTTCTGCGCGGGCAGGGTCACCGAGAGGCCCATCGGGACTCGGGTCATGCTCTCGACCCCGCCCGCGATAACGATGTCTTGGGTGCCGCTCATCACCGCCTGGGCGGCGAAATGCAGGGCCTGCTGAGACGAGCCGCATTGGCGATCGACGCTGGTGGCGGGGACTGTTTCGGGGAGGCGGGAAGCGAGAACCGCGCCTCGGGCGACATTGGTGGCCTGTTCGCCCACCTGCATCACACAGCCCATGATCACGTCCTCGATCAGGGCCGGGTCCGCCCCAGTGCGATCAAGCAAGCTATCGAGAACGCCTCCGGCGAGATCGGCGGGATGCCAGCCGGCGAGTCTGCCGCCCTTGCGACCTCCCGCGGTGCGGGCGGCGGCGACGATGTAGGCGTGGGCCATGGGGGACGGTCCTTGAGGCGCGTGACGAAAGGCCTCTCCCATAACCCGCCGACGCGACCTCGGCCAATGCCATTTCGGCCAGACGCAATGCCTGCTCAGTCGGTGCGGCCATAGAAGCGGAGCTTGAACGGGCCCCACCAAAGGACCTTGCCGAGAGCGCGGGCCGCCCGGTCCAGGGCCTCGGCGCGGTCCTTCCGGACCACCAGCCATTTCAGGATGGCGACAGGGCCGAAGATGACTGATTGCATGACGCCGACGAGCATCCACCCGGCCACACCCAGGCGATTGGGAGGCTCGGAGACGGCGCAGGCGCTGGAGGGTCCCTGGCCGTAGGCGAAGGCCCTGGGGATGGTGTAGGCGAGAGTCAGCCGTTCTGGAACGGGTTCTTCCCAGACGAAGGCCTGAGCAGCCCAGGCGAAGCGCTTGTCGGCCGCTTTCATCTCGCCGAACAGCAGGTCGTCCTCGCCGCCGGTGTGATTGCGCGTGACGCGGAAGGGGGCGTGCCGGTCAGGCAGGGCGGCGCGGCGGATCAAACTGTTGCCACAGCCATAGTAGTGACCGATGATTCCGCTTCCGGCGGGCCCGTGGCGCGAGAAGAACCATTCGAAATAGCGCCGGCGAGTCACTGACGCTTGGTGGGCGCGCGCCTTTACCGGACCGAACACCACGTCGGCGCCGCAGAGCGCCTGCACGGCCCTCAGGCCGGCGAGCCAAGCTTGCGAAGCCTCCTCGTCGTCGTCAAGGAAGGCGATAAAGCGTCCCCTTGCGACGGCCAGGCCTGCGTTGCGAGCCGTGGCCACTCCAGCAATGGGCTCGTGCACAAAGACGACTCCAAGCGGCGCGGTGGCGGCGAGTTCGACCACCAGTGGTTGCGCCGAAGGCGTGCGATCGTTGTCGACGATGACGAGCTCGAGAGCGGTGAAATCCACGTGAGCCTGCATGAAGACCGATCGAATCGCCGTTCGCAGACCTTGTGGGCGTCTTTGGGTCAGAATGACGATGCTGACGTCGGGCGGCGGCATGCGTCGATCCTGAGGCTGTCGGATTGAGGAACGGTGAGTTAAGCAACCTCCGGGCCATGCGGGCGATCCCGCTAGCCGCGCGTCGTTTTCCTCTCGGCAGGAAGTCTTGCCTTGCGTCTGCCCCAAGCACGCCTGGAACAGGTCCTGGACCGATATCGCGAGGTCGAGGCGCGAATGGGCGTGGCCAGTTCCGGCGAGGAGATCGTCAGACTGTCCAAGGAGCATTCCCAACTCAGGCCCGTCGCACAGGCCGCGCAGCGTCTGAGCACGGCGCTCGCCGATCGCCGAGATCTGCAATCCATGGCCGGAGGCGACGATCTGGAAATGGCCAGCCTCGCCAAGGAGGAAATGGTCGTGCTGGACGAACGATTGCCCGTTCTCGAGCGTGAGCTGGCCCTTCTCCTCGCGCCCCGCGACGCCGACGAGAATGCATCGGCCATCCTCGAGGTCCGGGCTGGCGCCGGGGGCGACGAAGCGGCCCTCTTCGCCGGAGATCTCTTCCGGATGTACCAACGTTACGCACAGCTACGCGGATGGACGGTCGATTTGGAGAGCGTCTCGGAAGGCGAGGCGGGGGGCTACAAGGAGATCATCGCTTCCATCGGCGGCGACGGGGTGTTCGGTCGGCTGAAGTTCGAGAGCGGCGTCCACCGTGTCCAGCGGGTTCCGGCCACCGAATCGCAGGGGCGGATTCACACCTCCGCAGCCACCGTCGCGGTGCTGCCGCAGCCTGAAAACGTGGAGATCGAGATCAGAGACGCCGACCTGCGAATCGACACTTACAGATCTTCCGGCGCCGGTGGCCAGCACGTGAACAAGACCGACTCGGCGGTGCGCATCACTCACCTTCCAACGGGCATCGTGGTGACTTCATCGGAAAAGAGCCAGCATCAGAATCGCGCGCGAGCGATGAAGGTGTTGCGCGCGAGGCTCTACGAGCAGCAGCGAGAAGCCCTGGACGCCGAACGATCGCAGTCACGCAAGAGCCAGGTCGGATCTGGAGACCGCTCCGAACGGGTACGAACCTACAATTTCCCGCAGGGCAGGGTGACCGATCACCGCATCAACCTCACCCTTTACAACCTACACGGAGTCGTCGTCGGCGAGGCTCTGGACGAGATCATCGATCCGCTGATCGCCGAGGACCAAGCCTCGCGCCTCGCCGGACTGAATGAGAATTAGGCGCGTCGGACGCCCAGGCGCAGAATCTTCGCCAGATGGCCGGCCTGCCGTTTGAGGAAGTCACGGATTATGTGCCTGGCTTCGGTGGGCGAGACGGTGAACGCCTTGCCCACCGTGTCGGCGATGACCGCGCCGCGACCGCCGATCGGCGCCGGAGTTCCGGTAGTGGTGTCACAAGCGGTCTGGTGCTCGATCTCGGCGCTGAATTCAGCCCCGGTCAACACGACCATGACCGAAAACCAGACCCAGAGCATGAAGCCGACCATCGCTCCCAGGGAGCCGTAGGTCACCCCGAAATGGGTGAAGTTGTTGACGTACCATGAAAAACCCAGTGAGCCGGCCATCCACAGAAGGGCCGCCGCCGCTCCGCCGGGGACCACCCACCGCCACTTGGCCCTCGCGCGAACCCGGCTTGGCCCATAGCGGTAGATGAGGCTGAGCGCGGCGGCGGCGAGAAGGTAGACAACCAGCCAGCGAAACGCCCACCACAGACTCGCGCCGCGTCCGCCCAGGCGGTGGAGGACCACCGGCGCGGCCACGGCCAGCACGGAGACTCCGGCGAGGAAGACCAGCCCCGCGAACGTGGCGCCGTAGGTGATCACTGTTCGGTGCAGATAATCGCGCGTTTCGGGCTGATCGTAGGCGACGTTGATGCCGTCGAAGAGAGACTTCATGCCGGCGTTGGCGCTCCAGATCGATAGCAAGGTGCTGGCGGCGAAGGCCGCGCTGAGTGTCGCGTGGCGCTGTGTCGCCAGGCGCACCATCTGGCCGCCGATCAGGGTCACCGCGTCGCGCGGCAATATCGCCGCAAGCTGGCCCAGTTGCTTTTCAACCGAATGAACGTCGGAAAACAGGCCATAGACAGAGACGAAAGCAGCCAGCGCTGGGAATGTCGCCAGCAACAGGTAGAAAGTCACGCCGCCGGCCAGCGCCGCCAGACGCGCCCGCCCGATCTCCCTATAGGTTCGCCAGATGATGTCCTTCCAACCAAGGGGGGGAATGTCCCAGGGGGCCGTGGCGGCTCTGCCCCTCCCGGGCTGAGAGGTCTCCATTTCAGCTGGACTGAGCACGACCGCGCTTTCGCCAGGGACCGACGCGCGGGCCGGCCGCTTCGCCCACAAGGCGGTCACCGCCGCCAGGGCGAGCCATGGCGCCAGTTGATACGGCAATTTGAAATGGAGCTTGGCCCGGCGAGCCCGCTGAGGACCGCTCATCCAGGGCTCGTCCACGGCCGCGACCGGCTTGGGCTTCCCGGCGCTCGCGCCGTGTCGTAGCTAGGCCGCACGCTTCCCCCCCGGCTCTGGAACTGTCGCGACGTCGTCGAGAAACCAATGACCGGAGTCATCGCCGCACTTTTTCGGCACCCGATCAAGGGGTTCAGCCCGGAAAAGCTGGGCCGTGAGCGATTGACGCCCGGCGAGCCGTTTCCCAACGATCGGCTGTTCGCGGTGGAAAACGGACCAAGTGGCTTCGATCCGGCCGCCCCGGGCTTCATCCCCAAGCAGCGCTTCGCGGTCCTCGCGAGCATCGCCGACGTCGCCAAAATTCGCACGCGGTTCGACCCGGCGAGCGGGAAGTTACGGGCCCTGGCGCGCGGCGGAGGGACCTTCGAGGCCAACCTCCGGAGCGCAGAGGGCAAGCAGGCCTTCGCGGAATGGTTGGAGCCGATCCTGGACACAGCGGCCGGCCCACTGAAAGTCATTGATGGCGTCGGCCACGCATTTCTCGACCACCCCCTGGGGCACATCTCGATCCTCAACCTCGCCAGCCTGCGTGACCTGGAGATGAGGATTGGGCAGCGGCTCGATCCGGGACGACTTCGCGCCAATCTTCACGTGGAAGGCTGGCCAGCCTGGATCGAAAACGGCTGGAGCGGGCGGCAACTCGCCCTGGGCGCAGCGAGGGTCCGAGTCTTCGCGCCGATCAGCCGCTGCGCCGCGCCTGGGGTCGATCCACAGACCGCTCTGCGTGACGTGGACTTCACCGCGGAACTTCATCGCCACTACGGTCATGTTCTGTGCGGCGTCTATGTGCAGGTGGAGCACGGAGCCGTTGTCGCGCAGGGCGATGCCGCCGACGCGCTTCCCGGTTAGTCATTTCGGCGATTCGACCCTTTTGCCGGCGAGGGCCCCTTCGATCAGGCGCACGGTCTCGGAAAGACCGAAGATCGCCGCGAAGCTGCCGAATCTCGGGCCCTTCGGCTGTCCGAGCAGGACTTCGTAGAGAGCGCTGAACCAGGTTCGCAGCGGCTCGAACCCGGCATGCTTGCCAGCCGCGTATACCTCGCCCTGGATAGTCTCCGCGTCGGCATCGGCCGGCAGCGATCGAAGACGCCGCGCCAGGTCTTCCAGAGCAGCCCGCTCCTTGGGATCGGGTGCGCGGAACCGCTTCTGCGGCTTCACGAAGTCCTCATAATAGTTGACGGCATAGCCGGCGAGATCGTCCAGCGCGGGTTCGGTCCGCGGCGTGGCGCCAGGCAAATGCCGGCCTATGAAGCCCCAAAGGATGGCCTTGTCCGAGGCATTAGACGCCGAGACGAGGTTGAGCAGCATGCTGAAAGACAGCGGCGATACCTCTTCAGGCGGGCTGCCGCCATGGACGCTCCAAACAGGATTGTCCAAAGGGTTGGTGGAGTTGTCGCCACGGCGATGAAACGCCTCGAGCTGCTGCTGATATTCGTCGACCGCCCTAGGGATTACATCAAAATAAAGTCGCTTGGTAGAACGAGGTGATCCGAACAGATAATAGACGAGAGTTTCAGGAGCACCGTATCTTCCCCAATCCTCAAGCGAGAGGCCATTGCCTTTAGACTTAGAAATCTTTTGGTTATTCTCGTCCATGAAGAGCTCGAAATTGAATCCCTCTGGCGGGTCGCCGCCGAGCACGCGACAGATTCTGGAAGAGACCTTCACGGAATCGATCAGATCCTTACCCGACATCTCATAGTCGACGGCGAGCGCTGTCCAACGGCAAGCCCAGTCCGGTTTCCACTGGAGTTTCACGCGTCCGCCAGTGACGGCCAGTTCGGTGATCTCGCCGCCCTCGTCCTCGAACAGGATCGAGCCGCGCCCAAGGTCGCGCCCGAGGGTGGGGACCTGCAGCACCCTGCCGGTGCGCGGGCTGATCGGCAGGAAGGGCGAGTAGGTCGCTCGACGTTCAGGGCCGAGTGTCGGCAGCATGATGGCCTGGATGTCATCGAAGCGCGCGAGCGCCCGAAGCAAGATCGCGTCGAAACGGCCCGAGCGATAGCACTGGGTAGCCGAGAGAAAGTCGTATTCGAACCCGTGGGCGTCGAGGAACGCGCGCATCCGTGCGTTGTTGTGGGCTCCGAAACTCTCGTGCTCGCCGAAGGGATCGCGCACGCTGGTGAGCGGCCGGCCGAGATCCTGCGCAAGGCTTTCCTGACCAGGAACATTCTCGGGAACCCTGCGAAGCGCATCCATATCATCCGAAAATGAGATGAGCCGTGTGGGAACCGCGTCTTCCGTGAGGGTGCGGAAGGCGTTCATCACCATGGTGGTTCTGGCCACCTCGGTGAAGGTCCCGATATGCGGCAGGCCCGAAGCGCCGTAACCGGTCTGGAACACCACCGGTCTGGCCAGCGCCGGCAGGGTGTCCGCCGCCTCGCCGGCCCTGCCGGCGACAATCAGGGACGAGGCGAAATCCCGTTCGCTGTCCGTGAGGCGCAGGCGCAGGACGCGCGACAGCAGGTTCCGCGCCTGTTCGAACGGCCAAGCGCGAGCGTCACGCGCCCGATCGGAAAGTCCTTTCAGCATGGGCGAGGCGGTAGTCGGCGCGGCTTGCGCGGTCAATGGCCGGGGAGAGGCGGCCCCTCCCGTCCGGTTTGCGGCAGGCTCAGCAGAAAGTGACCTCGAAGGGCGGCGACCGGCGAGGCGCGGCTCTCCTGCCAGGCTTCGACATGGACATTGGCGATGCGCCGACCGAGCTTGCGGACATCTGCGCGGGCAAAGGTCGTCAGAGCCCGGCCGGGGCGAAGATACTCGATCGTCACATCAATAGTTCGTGGCTGGCGCTCCACGGTCTCGCCGACGGAGAGCTGGGCCAGTGCGGTCATCTCCATGAACGCCCCCAAGACGCCGCCGTGGAGCGCGGGGATCTGAGTGTTGCCGACCAGATGGGGGGAGAAGGGCAGGATCGCGGTCATCTCGTCGCCGGCCAGTTCGGCGGTCATGCCGAGGAAGCGGGCGTAGGGGATGGAGGCGAGCAGGTTCGCGAGCCCTTCGTCGCGCAATGTGCTCACCCCATGCTCACCGCGGGGGCGCCGATCAGGGCGAAAGCGGCCTGGGCCGTGGCGATCGGATCGTCCAGGTCACCGTCATGCGCGGTGGCGCGCACAAAACCTATGGAACGGGTAAGCCGATAACAGTGGGCGCGGGCGGTGATTGTTCGGCCGGGCTCGGCTGCGCGCATGTAGTCGATCCGAAGATCGAGAGTCGCCGTCCTCCCGGCGTTGGCTGCAAAGCCTGGCGCGGTCACGATCGCAAGACCGCAAGCGTGGTCGAGCAGGGTCGTGACGACGCCTCCAGCGAGCACGCCCGTCAAAGGATCGCCCACCAGATCCTTGCGATAGGGCACGTCCATGACCGCGACACCCGGCTCGGCCGAGACGAACCGGATGCCGATCGCGGCGGCCTGGGGCGTCCCTTCCGCCATGGTCGCGCCCATCCTGCCGACCGCATCTGGATCGAGGGTCATGCACTCTTATGAACGAGCCGCCAGACGACGCCTATGCCTATATGATCGTCGCGTGCTCAGCCCCGAAGCCCTGCTTTGTCCCAAGCCCGCGGGCCTCTATTGCACGCCCGGCGGGTTCTTCATCGACCCCGTGCGGCCGGTGGACTTCGCCGTGATAACCCACGGCCACGGCGACCACGCGCGAGCCGGTCACGGGGCGGTCCTCGCAACCCCCGAGACTCTGGCGATCATGGCGGTGAGGTACGGTGAAGGATTCGCCGGGGCGCTTTCGCCAGCGCGCTACGGGCATACGGTCGTCCGCCACGGGGTGGAAGTGACCTTGGTTCCGGCCGGCCATGTCCTGGGCTCGGCCCAGGTCGTGGTGCGGTGGAAGGGCCTCACCATTGTGGTCTCCGGTGACTACAAACGGAGGCGGGACCCCACCTGCCCGCCTTTCGAGCCCACGCCGTGCGAGGTCTTCGTGACCGAGGCGACCTTCGGCCTGCCAGTATTCCGCCACCCGCCGGATCATGAAGAGATCGCCAAGCTGCTGCACTCGGTGGCGCTGTTTCCGCGCCGCAGCCATATCGTTGGCGCCTACGCGCTGGGCAAGGTGCAACGAATGATTCGCCTGCTGCGCGAAGCCGGCTGGCAAGAGCCTCTCTTCGTTCACGGCGCCCTGGATCAGCTGAACGCACTCTATTCAGGCTTCGGAATCGATCTTGGTCGGCTGCTGCCGGCCACCACCCCTGAAGAGCACGAGTTCGCCGGAGGCCTGATCATTGCGCCGCCCTCGGCGCTGGGAACGCCCTGGCAGCGGCGATTTCCGGACCCGGTCAGCGCATTCGCATCCGGCTGGATGAGGATCAGGGCCCGGGCCCGCCAGCGCGGGGTCGAACTCCCCCTCATCATCTCCGACCATGCGGACTGGGACGAACTCACCGCGACCATCGACGAACTGCGGCCCGCCGAGGTGTGGATCACCCACGGCCGCGAGGAGGCCCTGGCGCGCTGGGCGAGCCTCCACGGGATTTCGGCCCGCCCGCTGGCTCTTGTGGGATACGAGGAGGATGAGGATTGATCGAGGAGAACACCGAGCCGGGCCAGATCGTCATCCTGAACGGCGCGCCCCGATCGGGGAAATCGAGTATCGTCGCGGCGATCCAGGATATCCTGGAAGGGCCGTGGATGAACCTTGGAGTCGACGTCTACTCCGGGCACGTAACACCGCAGCAATATCGGCCTGGGATCGGCCTACGGCCCGGAGGCGAACGTCCGGATCTCGAACCCTTTGTGCAAATTTTCTACGCCGCACTCTATGAATCCATTCGCGCTCACAGTCGTTTGGGGCTGAACGTGGTCGTCGATGTCGGTCATCACGACGCCTACCGGACGCCATTGGGCATCCTCGGCGATGGCGCCCGGCGCCTCGCCGGGCTCCCGGTCCTGTTCGTGGGAGTCCGCTGTCCAATCGAAGTGATCATGGCCCGGCGCACCGCGGTCGAGGCCGGGCGCGAGGGCCATTACGTGACGGCCCCCGCCGGAGCGTCTCCGCCCGAGCCGGTCCAACGCTGGCAAGACGAGGTGCACAGGGGCAAACTCTATGATCTGGAAGTCGACACCGCATCGATGAGCCCGGCGGCGTGCGCGCGACTCATTCGCCAACGCCTCAAGAGGACCGTTGCATCCCCGACCGCGTTTCAGAGGCTCGCTGCAGGCAATTGCGCCCGATAGGCATGGGGCGGCCCACATGGGGTCCGGCGCAGCGCTTGGCCAAGTGCGGCACGGACACTGCCGTGCCGGAGCCATGGCGCTCAGATGGACGCGCGACGCTATAATGTCAGGCCATGCGCGGCTTCGCCCATCTCCTGGATCGTCTGTCGTTCACCGCTTCGCGCAACGCCAAGCTCACAATCGTCGCCGACTTCCTCCGCGAAGCGCCCGATCCCGAGCGCGGCTGGGCCTTGGCGGCCCTGACGGGCGACCTCACTTTCCGCGAAGCCAAGCCCGCATCCATTCGCCGGGCGATCGAAGCGCGGATGGACCCGGTGCTTTTCGCTTGGTCGCACGACTACGTGGGAGATCTCGCCGAGACCGTGGCCCTGGTGTGGCCCGCCGCCGCCGGAGCCAGCCGCGAGCCGGAGCTCTCCGAGGTGGTGGAGGGGCTTGCCGCAGCGTCTCGCTCGGAGGTCCCTGGGCTGATCGAAAAATGGCTCGACGCCCTGGACGCCACCGGCCGGTGGGCGCTCCTGAAGCTGCTGACCGGCGGTTTGCGCGTGGGCCTCTCCGCGCGACTCGCGCGCCAGGGCGCCGCTTTGTTGGGCGGCGTCGAAGTGGGCGAACTCGAGGAGATTTGGCACGCCCTTCGTCCACCCTACGGAGACCTGTTCGCTTGGCTGGAAGGACGCAGCGAACGGCCCTCCGCCGACCATCCGGGCCGGTTCCGCCCGGCGATGCTCGCCCAGGCGCTCGACGAGGCGACGGACCTCGCAAAGCTCGATCCCGCCGACTACGCCGCCGAATGGAAGTGGGATGGCGTGCGCGTCCAGGGTGTGAGCGAACGGGGCAAGCGGCGCCTCTACAGCCGCAGTGGAGACGATATATCGGCCGCTTTTCCTGACGTTATAGGGGCCCTCGACTTTGAAGGGGTGATCGACGGCGAGTTGCTCGTCATGCGCCGAGGCGCGGTTGCGCCATTCGGCGATCTGCAGCAGAGGCTCAACCGCAAGAAGCCCGACGCCAAGCTGCTCGCCGCCTATCCGGCGGGTGTGCGCGCCTATGATCTTCTCCTGGAAGGTGACAACGACCTGAGGGGGTTAGCCTTCAAGGCCAGGCGGGCGCGGCTGGAAGCCTTCGTCGCCGCAATCGGCTCGGCCCGGATCGATCTTTCCCCACTTCAGCCGTTCTCGAGTTGGCAGGCGCTGGCCGCCCTTCGCGCCGAGCCGCCGCCCGGCGACCCCGCCGGCGCCGAGGGTCTGATGTTGAAACGGTGGGATTCGACCTATCAAGCGGGGCGTCCCAGGGGCCCGTGGTTCAAGTGGAAGCGCGACCCGCATCTGATCGACGCGGTCTTGATGTACGCCCAGCGTGGCCACGGGAAGCGCTCCAGCTTCTATTCCGACTACACCTTCGGGGTGTGGAGCGAGGACGAACTCGGCGTGCGGTCGCTAACCCCGGTTGGCAAGGCGTATTTCGGCTTCACCGACGCGGAACTCAAACTGCTGGACGCGTTCGTGCGCAACCACACGGTCGAGCGATTTGGCCCGGTGCGATCGGTCAAGGCGGACTGGGACTTCGGCCTGGTGCTGGAGGTGGCGTTCGAAGGGCTGCGGCGCTCCAACCGGCATCGCTCGGGCTTGGCCCTGCGTTTTCCGAGGATCAGTCGCATTCGCTGGGACAAGCCCGCACGCGAGGCCGACGAATTGGCGACCCTCGAGCGCCTGCTCTAGGCCCAGGGAACGCGAAGGCTGGCGATGAACACGGACAGATCGCCTCCTCTGAACAGTGCGCCAGCCACTCCAGCGCTGCGCGCCGCCTCCAGGTCCGAGGAGGCATCGCCTATGACCAGGGCGCGTCCCGGCTCGATCGCCCAATCCTCCAGAGCCCGCAGGATCATGCCGGGGTTCGGTTTACGGTCGGGGTGGTCGAGGCGCCTGAACTGCTCGACGCTCGCATCCGGGTGAAAGGGGCAGACATAGAAGGCGTCGATACGCCCGCCGTCACGGGCGAGATCGGCCTGCATCGCCTCGTGAAATCGGTCTACCGCCGCGAGGTCGAAGTAGCCGCGCGCGACGCCCGACTGGTTGGTGGCGACGATCACGACCACCCCGGCCCCGTTCAAATCGGCCACGGCCCGACGCGCGCCGGCGACCCATTCCAGTTGTCGAGGCTCAACGACGTATCCGTGATCGACGTTGAGCACGCCGTCTCGGTCGAAGATCACCGCAGGGCGATTTCGCTTAGACGCTTCCTGCATGACCCGCCGCGCAATAGGTTGGTCCAGCTTGGATGAGCAGCCCACGGTAGCGCGCCTTTGCAGCCCTCGCCAAAGCCTTTGCGCAAGGCGGACCACGCCGCCTCCGCCGTCCGAACCGTCGGCGCGGAGATCGAGGGCCTGCGGGCGCTCGCGAACCAGCTTCAGAACGGCCTGAAGGCGCCGTTCGAGGCCGCAGTGCGGGCGTTCGTGGCGGCCACCGGTCGCGTGGTTGTCACCGGCATGGGCAAGAGCGGTCATGTGGCGCGCAAAATCGCCGCGACCCTGGCCTCGACGGGCACTCCGGCCTTCTTCCTCCATCCGGGCGAGGCCAGCCACGGCGATCTCGGCATGGTGACGACCGGGGACGTGGTTCTCGCCCTGTCGTGGTCGGGTGAAACCCCCGAGCTGCGGGATGTCATCCACTATTGCAAACGGTTCGCGGCGCCTCTGGTGGCGATCACTTCAGAACCCACCAGCGCCCTGGCCGGCGCCGCTGATATCGCTCTCATTCTTCCAAGGTCTCCGGAAGCCTGCTCCAACACTCACGCCCCCACCACTTCCACCACCATGCAGCTCGCCTTCGGCGACGCCATCGCCATCGCCTTGCTCGAGGCGAGAGGGTTCTCCGCCGCGGACTTCCGCAACTTTCATCCGGGCGGAAGGCTGGCCGCCAAACTCGTCACTGTTGGCGACCTGATGGTGCGCGGGGAAAGGGTGCCCGCGATACGCGACACCGCTACCCTCTCGGCAGCGATCGTCGAGATGACGCAGAAATGCTACGGAGGGGCCGCGGTAGTGGATGAAAAGGGTCATTTGGTCGGCGCATTCACCGATGGCGACCTGCGCCGGGCGCTGCCGAACGCGAATCTATCGGCCCTGGTCAGCGATCATATGAACCGCTCGCCCGCATGGGTGGAACCGCACCTGCTCGCCACCGAGGCGCTGCGGGTGATGAACGAACGGCCCCGACCGATCCTGCTGATGTTCGTGTGCGAACATGACCGGCTGGTGGGCGCGGTGGACATGCACGACTTCCTGCGGGCCGGGATTGCCTAGACTAGCCCGATGGGCGCGAAGTCGGGTTACCATGCTCAGGGACGGCGGCTAGCGGGGCGCCTCGGTGGCCCGCCTGAGTTCCAGAATCGCCCCGACGATGTGGTAAAATGAGCTGGCTGGCGCGGGCTCCTCGACGAAGACGCCACGAGCGTCCATCTGGTCTTTCCAAAGGCCGGAGTCCTCGAGAAAGCGGCCGAGCGCCCCGGCGGCCTCGTCGGCGGCCGACCACCAAGCCGATTCGCCGGTGATCTCGCCGGCCATGAGCGTGGCCTTGAGTCGTTCGGTCTGGGGCCATAGCCGGGCCCCGGTGTCGCGCGGTCTCAGGTTCCCGTCCAGGGCGTTGATCGCCACCCCCCGGGCGCGGTCCATGCCCTTTTCCTCGGCGAGTTGAATGAGCCGCAGGGCCGTCGACGGCGGCCCAGGATCGGCGGCCATCGCCCTGAGGCGCAGCAGAAGCGACGCCCACTCGAATTGATGCCCGGGAGAGACC
Organism: Caulobacteraceae bacterium; assembly: GCA_036511715.1. Lineage (GTDB taxonomy): Bacteria > Pseudomonadota > Alphaproteobacteria > Caulobacterales > Caulobacteraceae > Acaudatibacter. Next base: position 58,335 of record DATCBS010000006.1, on the reverse strand, counting down.
TCCCGCACGGCTGGATCGGCCGCCGGTCGCCAGTCGCGGTCGTAGACTTCGGCGATCGCTCCACTGGCGGGGTCGATGAGCCGATTGACTAGAAGACATTGACCTTTCGCGAGTTCTTGTCCCGGTGATCGCGGATCCGCCGACCACCAGGCCATGAAAGCTTCAAGGAGATGCATATTGGGATTGGAACGCAGAATTCCGCCTTCCAGTTCGTGGAATCCGCCCAAGGGATTGGGTCGGAGTTTGGCCAAGAGGGCGCTGGCGCGTCCCGAAACCGCGGTGTTGCCGCGCCGTTCGGCATTGGCCAGCGCCAGGATCACGAATGCCTGATCGTAGAGTTCAGCGGTGTCGTCACTCCTGCCCCATCCCATGGCCCCGCGGGCGCGATACAGACCGTCCGGGCGCAAATGGGCGGCCCTGAGGAAATCGAGCCCGTGATTCATGGCGCGCCGCCAGGGGCCATCCCAACCGAACTCCGGCGCGTTCGCAAAACAGAATGCCTGGCGAGCGGCCACGCGGGCCCTCTTGGGCAGATCCACGGGGCGCCCGAAACGGTCCAGTCTGTCGTGGTAGCCGCCGCCGTTCAGGTCGGCGCCGGCACGCCACCAGAGCGGGAAGGCCTTTTCGGTCAGCCAGGCGCTGAGGACCCGAGATGTCTCACGCAAGGCGGCCGGCGGGCCCGTCGTCTTCATGGCAACCTCTTTGCCTGTCACCTCTCCTCCGTGGGAACCGCCATCCTAACTTCGCCGAAACGGTTGACTCCTAAATTGGCCTTATCCGCAAAGTCCGCCAGGGGACACCGTAGGCTCCATGGACATCCAGGTGCTGCGTCCAAGTCGCCTTCCGGCGGCGATGATCGAGCGGTGGCGAGATCTTCAGGACCGGGATGCGCGCTTGGCGTCGCCCTTTCTGTCTCCCGACTGGACGCTCGCAGTGGAGCGGGCGCACGGGGAGTGTGGCGATCAGCTCAAGGTGGCTGTGCTGATCGATCGTGACTGGCCCACGGGGTTTCTCGGCGCCCGCCTGTGCGCTTCGACCGCGATCGCGATTGGTGCGCCGATGTGTGACTACCAGGGCGTGGTGGGAGAACCCGGCCAACGGCTCGATGCGCGGCGGGTCGTTCGCGCGTTGGGCGTCGGCAGGCTCGACTTCAGCCACATGCTGGAGGATCAGGCCGCTTTCGCCCCCTACGCCCATGGGCGCAGCCACTCCTGGATCGTCGATCTTGCCGGCGGCTACGACGCATACGCCAAGGGGCGCTCGGCCGCTGGCGCTTCGCTATTCAAGGACTTGGAAAAGAAGAAACGCAAAGCGACCCGCCTTTGCGGACCCGTTCGTTTCACGCCGGCCTCATCGGACGCGGGGGACTTAGAGCAACTCTTCCAATGGAAGAGGGCGCAGCTTCGATCGACCGGCCAAGTGGATATCTTCGCCGCGTCATGGCCGATGCCACTGATGCGCGACCTCTTCACGCGTTCCGACCCGGCCTTTCGCGGCATGCTCCTTACCTTGCACATGGGCGATAAACTCGCAGCCGCCCACTTCCATCTGCTTGGCAGGCATACCATTCACGCCTGGATCATCTCCCACGACACTGCCTTCGAACGCTTTTCACCCGGGCTGATGCTCTTCCAGGAAACTCTCCGCTGGATGGCCGACGAGGGCTTCTCGCGGCTGGACCTGGGGGCGGGGGACTACCGCTTCAAGCGCCAACTCGCCAATGCCACGCAGAGCTTGATGCACGGGTACGTCGGCGTGCCTTCCTCGGCGGCTCTTGTCCGAGGGGCGGCCTATGGTCTCCGAAAGGCAGCCGAAACCCTACCGCTGGGCGTGATCTCGGCGCTCCCAGGCAAGGCCATGCGTAGGCTGGACGTGTTGCGCGCCCTCCGCTGAGCCATAGCCGGGGACTCATTTTCAGTCTAGCCTTGGGCGCGCCTCTCCCCGAGAGCCGGCCCTCCGCTCCACCCGCATCGAGCCCTGCCCTGATGTCCATGCGCCTTTCCCTGGAGACCATCCTGGCAGCGGCGGAGCGGATTGCCGGGCAAGTGGAGCGGACGCCGTGCAGGCACTCCAAAACCCTGTCGCAGATATGTGGCGCCGAGGTTTGGGTGAAGTTCGAGAACCTGCAATTCACAGCGTCCTACAAGGAGCGCGGAGCCTTCAATCGCCTCTGCCGGCTGACCGAGAACGAGCGTGAACGCGGCGTCATCGCCGCCTCGGCCGGCAATCATGCCCAGGGACTCGCCTACCATGGAGAGCGGCTGGGGATCCCGGTGACAATCGTCATGCCGCGCGGCACCCCCCATGTGAAGGTTCAGCAAACGCGGGACTTCGGCGCGACCGTGGTGATCGATGGCGAAGGCTTCGACGCCGCTCACGAGCGTGCGCTCGCCCTGGGGGATGAACGGGGCCTCATGTTCATCCATCCCTTCGACGACTACGACGTCATGGCTGGCCAGGGCACGATCGCGCTCGAGATGCTCGAGGACGCGCCAGATCTCGAGGTGTTGCCGGTGCCGATAGGCGGAGGGGGTCTCATCTCGGGCGTCGCGACCGCCGCCAAGGCGATCAATCCAGATATCCGGGTGATCGGTGTCGAGGCGGCCATGTACCCCTCGTTCACCGGTCGCATGCGCGGGCTGAATGCGCCGACGGGGGGCCAGACCATCGCCGAGGGGATCGCGGTCAAGGAGGTCGGAAAACTCACCTATGGGGTCGCACGGCCCCTGATCGACGACGTCCTTTTGATCGAGGAGCCGTTCTTCGAACGGGCCGTGGCCCTCTATTGCAACGTCGAGAAGACGGTGACCGAGGGCGCGGGCGCCGCGTCACTCGCGGCCCTGCTCGCCTTTCCCGAGCAATTCCGCGGCAAGAAGTGCGGCCTCATCATCACCGGCGGAAATATCGATCCTCGCCTGCTGGCCTCGGTGCTCACCCGTGAACTGGTGCGCGCGCAACGCCTTGTTTCGTTGCGCATCGTCGGCGAGGACCGGCCGGGCCTGCTGGCGACGGTTTCGGCGGTCGTCGGTGGCCTTGGAGGAAACATCATCGAGGTGGCCCACAATCGTCTGGCCCTGGATGTTCCGGCCAAAGGCGCGGAGTTCGACATCATGATCGAGACCCGCGATGCCCAGCACACCCAGGAGATCATGGACGCCCTACGCGACAAGGGCTATCCGCCGAGGGCCGTGTGATCCACACCGCGCCGGGCAATTCGCCGCCCGATCGGGACGGCCTTCTCCGACGCCAAAGGGTGGCCAAACGACGGAGGCCGCAATCCGCGGCGGCACGCCAGAGCCCGGCCCGCCCGCCTGAGACTGGGCCAAGGACCGCCCTTTTCGAGCGGCGAGTGATCGACCGCAGGGGGCGTTGAAGAATCGGGATCGTCTTTTCGGGCGCCCGAAGGGGCCGGAGCGACGGCGAATCTGAAAGTTCCCCAACGAACTCCGATAGATGCAAGTCTGGTCGGGCCGAGGCGGGTGCGCCCGAGGTGGCCCGATCCTTCAACGCTTCGACCCGTTTCTTCAACGTTTTGGTCCTTTTTTCCAACGCTCCGGGCGCAATCTGGGCCGGTGCTTCGACGTTCCGGGCCCTTCATTCCGCGCTCCCGCGCCCCGATGCCTGTCCCTGATCGACGGTCTCTGTCCCGCAAAGCTCCACCCAGCGCCCCGCGGCCGCAGGGCGCCTCGCTCGGCTGGTGCTTCATCTCGCCCGTGACGCCGGCGGCGCAGAACGCCCGAGAAGAAAGAGTGGCGACCTCTGACCGGCGAAAGACGGGGCCGATCCTCCCGATGCGCCCTTTTTATCCCCGGCGACGGGCATGGCGCGCTGGGTCACCTCCGACGTCGCGCGCGAACTTTGCATAATGTAATATTACTTGGTGGCGGCGGCAAGGGCGTTTTGCTGCCGGCAGCGCTGCTGTCGGAGAGGATCACGGGCTTTGCCGATCGGTGATCTCGTGCGAGCCTGAAGCCAATGGCGCTGTCGGCGGTCAGGAAGGCGAATCTCGGGCCGGTGGGCGGGGCCTTTGCCGGGCGCGACCGAGCCGATGCGGCGCCGCCAGGACCCATGACCTCGCCGGCCAGGAGACGAGCGAAATCCACGGCCAGGGATCGCCCCAGCAGGTCACTTGGGCCGCCTACACCCGGGGCCTGGACGGGGAGAAGGCCTCGGTCGCCGACGCCAACAACAACATCATGACCCTCGGCTACGGCTACGATCCGGGCGGCCGGGAGACCAGCCGCACGAGCACCAACGCCGCCTATGTCTACACCCCGCCGGTGAAGAGCAGCGCCTACACCGCCAATAGCCTCAGCCAGTACCCGACGGTGAACAGCTACAGCCGGCGGCGCCGATCCATCTCGGCGCTGCGTCCAAGCGCGCCGCCGACTCGATCAAGGGCCCAGACGGCGGCTTCGCGCACCACCTCGCTGGGATCGTCCCGTCGCGCTCTCGCCGCGGCGGCAAGGGCGGGGTCGCCGGAATTGCCGATGGCGTAGAGGGCGTTGCGCACGAGGCGGTCACGGCCGATGCGCTTGATCGGGCTGGCGGAAAAGAGGCGGCGAAAGGCGGCGTCGTCGAGGCCGGCGAGATCGTCGAGGCGGGGCGAATTCAGGGCTTCCCGCGCGTGCAGCCGCGTCTCGCGGGCAGCCGATGCATATTTGTTCCACGGGCACACGGCCAGGCAGTCGTCGCAGCCGAAGACGCGATTGCCCATCGCGGTCCGATAGCGCAGGGGGATGGGGCCGTGGTGTTCTATGGTCAGGTAGGAGAGGCAGGCGCGGGCGTCGAGCTGGTATGGCGCGGGAAAGGCGTCGGTCGGGCAGATGTCGAGGCAGGCGCGACACGACCCGCAATGGTCGGCGCCGGCCTCGTCCGCGGCGAGGTCGAGACTGGTGAGTATGGCGCCCAGGAAGAGCCAGGAGCCGAAGGCGCGGGACACGAGATTGGTGTGCTTGCCCTGCCAACCCAGGCCAGCGAGCGCGGCGAGCGGTTTTTCCATCAGCGGCGCGGTGTCGACGAACACCTTCGCCTCGCCGCCGAGGGTGCGAACGATGCCGCCGGCCAGGGTCTTGAGCCTGCCCTTGATGAGTTGGTGATAGTCCCTGCCCCGCGCGTAGACCGAGATCGCGGCGCGGGAGGGAGATCCGAGCGCGTCGAGCGGATCGGTTTTCGGTCCGTAGTTCAAGCCGAGCACGACCGCGGACCTTGCCTTCGGCCACAGGGCGCGGGGATGGGAGCGCCGCTTCTTTGTGGTCTCCATCCAGCCCATCGTCCCGTGGCGTCCCGCTGCGATGAACCTCTCCAATCGCTCGGACGCCGGCCACGGCGTATTCACACCGGCCACACCGCAGGCGTCGAACCCCAGAGCCGCCGCCTCGCGCCGGATGAAGGCCTTGGGATCCTCAGAAGTCGAGATCGTCATAGTGGCCGACCGGCGCCAAGCCCGGCCAACGGTCGGCGAGGAGCGCGCGAAACGCCGGACGGGATTTCAACTTCATGTACCAGGTCTTCACCGCCGGGAAGTCGCGCCAGGGGATATCGCCGAAGTAGTCCAGGACCGAGATGTGCGCCGCGGCGGCGAAATCTCCCAGGCTGAGGCGATTGCCCGCGAGCCAGTCGCGCGGCTGCAACAGCTGTTCCAGATAGACCATGTGGGCGCGCAGGGCGACGCGGCCTTGTCGCATGTGATAGAGGTCCGGGGCGCCCAGCTTCAGAAGCCGTTTCTCCAGTTTCTCGTGGAGAAGATAGGCGTTGACCTCGTTGTCGAACTTGCGATCGAACCATTGCATCAGCCGCCGCGCCTCCGCCCGGTCGGCGGCGGTCTGTCCAATCAGATTGGGCTCCGGGGCCTCACGCTCGAGGTGCTCCAGGATCGCGCGCGCCTCGCACACCACCAGCGTGTCATCCGCGGACTTCTCGACGAGCACCGGAGTGAGACCAGAGGCGTTGAGCGCGATGAACTCAGGCGGCCGCTCCCAATAACGCACCACGGCATCGCAGTACGGGATCCGCTTTTCCGCCAGGGCCAGACGCACCTGTCGCGAGGCCGGATCCAGCGGAAAGTGGTGAAGGGTTCGTTCGACGCTCATGCGGGCGGTCATGAGCCTATAGAGTTATTCGGCGGACAGACAACGCTTGCGGCGGTCTCGCGACCGCGTTTACCGAACTCTTGGCGATGACGTCTCCGCGAATTCTCCGCCGTGTGGTTCGGCGCGTCCCTGGGGGTCGGCGTGGATCAGAACGTCGGCGGCGGGAAAAGCGTCAAGGACCCTCTTTTCCGCCTTCACAACCACGTGGTGCGCCGCCTCGAAGGTAAGGGTGGGATCGAGGTCGGCGTGCATCTGAATGTGCACGGTCGGTCCAGCCGCGCGAGTGCGGAGCTGATGCACACCCTTGACCCTCGGATCCGCCTTCATGATGGAAATGATGCGCGCCCGAGCCTCGTCCGAAAGCTCGTGATCCATGAGCTGGCTGGAGGATTGGCGAAAGACCGCGATCGCGCCCCACAGCAGCACGGCGGCGATCGCCAGGCCAGCCACCGCATCGAGCCTGTTCAGCTGGAGAAGAGTCGCCGCGCCGATGCCAACCAGGGCGATGATGTTCGAGGCGAGGTCGGCGGCGTAGTGGGCGCGATCCGACGACACCGCGACCGACGCGGCCCTACGGAGCATCCGCGTCTGGGCGGCGATGAGGCAGGCGGTCAACACCGTTGAAACGCCCATCGCCCCGATCGCCCAGACGCCCTTGTCCACGGCGCGCGGCTCGACTATCCGCCGAATCGCCTCCTGGCCCACCAATGCGGCCGAGGCGAAAACCAAGCCGGCCTGGATCAGGCTGGCGAACGCCTCGGCCTTGCCGTGCCCGAAGCGGTGTTCGGCGTCCGGAGGAGCGGCGGCGTAACGCACCGCGAAGAACGTCGACATCGACGCGATCAGATCGAGCCCGGAATCGGCCATGGACGCCATGAGGGCGACCGAGCCGCTCGCGATCCAGACTACCGCTTTCAGGACCACAAGCGTGCCGGCCACCGCCACCGAGAGCAGAGTCACTCGCCGGGTCAGGACGGCGCTCTGCGACGGCGTGAGGTTGGAGATTTCCACTGGCGCAACCTAGCCGCATCTCGTGGCGGGCCAAAGCGTGCATCGCGACCCCCGGCCAGGGACGCCGCCCGCGCGGCGCATCCGATTTCTACGCCGCGGCGCGGGCCGGCGGTCCGACGTAGAGCGATTGGGGGCGCACCAGGCGCCCGCCGGCGACCTGCTCGCGCGCATGGGCGATCCACCCGGCCACGCGTCCCATGGCGAAGACGCAGGTGAACGTCGGCACGGGGAAGTCCAGGGCCTCAAGGAGCAAGGCGGTATAGAGTTCGACATTGGTCTGCAGCGACCGGTTCGGCTTGCGTTCGCGCAGCACCGCCAGAGCCGCGGCTTCCACGGCTTCGGCCAGAGCGAGCCGGCCTGGCAGGACGTTCGACCCTTCGCTGAGCGCCTTTGCGGCCCGCTTGAGCGCGTCCGCCCGCGGATCGCGCACCTTGTAGACACGGTGGCCGAAGCCCATCAGACGGTCGCCGCGATCCAGCGCCGCCTCGAGCCAGGGACGAGCGTTCCGCGGGGTCGCGATCTCGTCCAGCATTTCGATGACCGGCCCTGGCGCACCGCCGTGCAACGGGCCCTTCAGCGCGCTCATCCCCGCCAGCACCGCCGAGGTCAGGCCAGCGCGGGTCGACGCGACGACCCGGGCGGCGAATGTCGAGGCATTGAGACCATGATCGGCGACGGTGACGAGATAGGCGTCGAGCGCCGCGGTCTGCGCCTGTGAGGGTGGCCTGCCGAGGGTCATGCGCAGGATGTCCGCGGCATGGCCAAGTTTCGGATCCGGCGGCAGCGGCGCCTGGCCGGCCTGGGCCCGCGCCACCGCGGCGGTGAATACGGCGGGCGCGGCGGCGAGCCGCAATGCAAGGCCGAGGTCGTCGCCATCCGGCAGCCGCGCGGTGAGCGCGCGCATCGCCTCGACCGGGGCGCGCCCGACGAGTTCTCGGTCCAGCCCCGCCACTTGAGCGAAGACTGCCAGCCGCGCTTCGCCCAGGGCGCCGGCGATATCGTTTGGGAGGTCGTTGAAGAAGCCCCCCCAAAGAAGGCCGACCATCCGTTCGAAACTCCATCGCCCGACGATTTCATCCAGCGTCCAGCCCCGGATGAGCAGACATCCGGCATCTCCATCGACCTCTGACAAGACGGTGCGTGCGGCAATCACGCCTTCGAGGCCATCAAACCGGTCGACCATGCTCGATCCCCTTGCGTCCCGGGGTCCGATCTGTGAGTTTCCGTGAACTGAATCAAGATTGATCAACTTAATCAACGTGGCTGGATGACTGACTGGTTGAGTGCGGCGGACGCTATCGATCGGCTGGGGGTGCGCGTCCAGACGCTGTATGCTTATGTGAGCCGAGGGCGGATTCATGCCGAGGCCGATCCGGCCGAGCCTCGTCGCAGCCGCTATCGCGCAGGCGACGTCGCCGCTCTCGCCACCCGCAAGGCCCGCGGCCGCAAAGCGGCGGACGTCGCCGCCGACGCCATCTCTTGGGGCGAACCGGTGCTCTGTTCGGCGATCACCACGGTCGCGAATGGCCGGTTGTACTATCGCGGCAGGGACGCGGTGGTTCTGGCCGAGACGGAAACGTTCGAGAGCGTCGCCCGCCTGCTTCGAGGCGGCGAGGGCGCGCCACTGCGGCGGGCGCTGCGGGAACCGCCGCCCACTGCGGTCACGATGCGGGCGCGAGCCTTCGCGGTCCTGGCCTCGCGCGCCGCCGTTGATCAGCCGGCGCGAGGCCGCGAACCGGCGAGCCTGGCGGTGGAGGCGGCGACCCTGCTGGATGTCCTGGCCGATGCGGTGTGCGGGGAAGCAGGTGGAGGACCGATCCATGAGCGCCTCGGCCGCGCCTGGGGATGCGGGTCCGGCGGCATGGACCTGATCAGGCGCGCCCTGATCCTCCTGGCCGATCATGAACTGAACGCTTCGACCTTCGCCGCGAGGGTCGCGGCATCCACCGGTGCGTCCCTCTCGGCGGCGGCGATGGCCGGACTCGCCACGCTTTCAGGCCCGCTCCACGGGGGCATGGCGGAAGGGATCGCGCGTCTTGCCGCGGAGGCTGCACGTTCCGGGCCGCGCGAAGCGGTCGCCGCGCGTCTCGCCCACGGGACCTCCGCGCCTGGATTCGGCCACCCGCTCTATCCGGCGGGAGACCCTCGCGCCCGCGCGCTGCTCGGCGTCCTCGAGGCGCCCGCACCGCTTCAGGCCCTTCGCGAGGCGGTGGAATCCGCCACGGGCGTGCGCGACAACGTCGATTTCGCCATCGTCGCCATCGCCCGCAGCCTTACGTTGCCGGCGGACGCACCGTTCGCCCTGTTCGCGGTGGCCCGCTGCGCGGGCTGGATGGCTCATGCGCTGGAACAGCTTTCGACCGGCGCCCTGATCCGGCCTCGCGCGCGCTACCTCGGACCGCCGCCGGAAGACTGAAGCAACCACCGCCGGTTGACCCAGGTCCGGAGGTCGCCAGCCACGCCGCGCTGGATAAGCGAGACGCCCTGCAGGGAGATCTCCCGGCCGAGCAGGAACCTCGAGCGGTAGGCGTAGCCGATTTCATAGGTCGAGCGATCGGTGCGGCCTTCGCCATCCTCGATAAAACTGGTGATGATGGCGACCGGAAGCCGCGCCTCGCCGTCGCCCTTGACGTGACGGCGTTCGAGCGACCGGCCGAGGCCCTCCGCGATCCAGGCCACATCGATCTGCGGGGCGGCCGCGCTGACCTCCATTGTGTGGCCAAGGACGTCGCTGGGAAAGATGTAGCGCTGGGATTGGATCACCTGGCTGGACCTGACCGGTTCGAGCTCCAACCGCCGGCCGCCGGAATCGGCCGACCCCTTCAGAACCATGGCGGTGCGCGCCTTGGCCTCCGACTCCGCTTGTTTGGCCGCCTCGTTGTGACCCCGGTGAGCGTCCCAGTAGCTGAGAGCGGCGACCACCACCGCCAGGACCGCGGCGGCCTCCCCCACGTTCAACCAGAAACGGCCCCGGGTGTGCGGTGGCTTCGGGGGAGGCGCGTCGCTCATGGCCTCTTATCCATGCCTCGGTGCCGCGGCGCCTTGCGTGGCCTCGGCGTATTGGCCGCCCTTTCTGTAGCGGTAGAGATAGGTCGGAATGATCGGCTCGAGTGCGCTGGGCGCCACTCCCAGCCCCTCCAGTCCAAGGGCCCCCGGGCTCATGACATTGTCATCGCGAAGCATGTCCACCTGGTCGCGGGTGATCGGAGGGGTGATGAACGGGCCGGACAATTGCCCGATGAAGCCAAGGACCCGTGCAGCCGCGAACGGAACCGGGACGAGCAGCCGCCGCCGCCCGATCACCTGCAGCATCAGCGCCATCAGCTCGCGAAAGCTGTAGACGCCCGGCCCGCCCAGCTCATAGGTCTGGCCGGCGGCCCGGGGATCGCGCACCGCGCTGGCCACCGCCGCCGCGACATCACCGACGAAGACAGGCTGGAAGAGCGTCGCTCCGCCGCCGATCAGCGGCAGGGCCGGGGAGACCGTGGCCATGGTGGCGAATCGATTGAAGAAATCGTCCCCGGGTCCGAACACCACCGCCGGTCGAATCATCACCGCCGATGCGACGTGGGTGCGAACGGCGGTTTCTCCCTGGGCCTTGGAGCGGCCATAGCGGGAGTGGCTCCGCTCGTCGGCGCCCAGGGCGGAGATGTGCACGAATCGTTGGATATTCCGCGACTTCGCCGCCCTTGCCACTTCCTCGGCGGCCGCCACATGCAGGGCGGTGAAGCGCTGGCGGCCGGCTTCGTGGAGCACGGCGACGGCGTTGATGCAGGCCTCGGCGGCGTCCAACGCCCGACCCACGGAGGGCAGGTCGAGAATGTTCGCCTGGACGATTTCGATCTGGCCCACGTCGCCGAGCATCGGCAAGCGATAGGCCCGGCCCGGCCGGCGCACCGCGACCCTGATCCGAAAGCCTTCCCTGGCCAGGGCGCGGACGATCTGCGCGCCGACGAAGCCGGAGCCTCCGAAGATCGTAACCAAGCCCTTCATGGCGTTCCTTTTGCCCGGCGCGGGTTGGGCGAGGGTTCCGATAGCCAAGCCCCGCCAGGCGCGCAACGCCGCTTTCGATTGACGCTGCAGGGTGGGCGCCCTATGCGCCGCCTGCGCCCCTCGGGCCTTGTTCCGGACGGGCCCAGGTGGCGGAATTGGTAGACGCGCTGGCTTCAGGTGCCAGTGGCTTAACGGCCGTGAAGGTTCGAGTCCTTTCCTGGGCACCACTGGCCTCAAGAAAGCGCCTAGGATGCCAAGCTCTCGGCGTTCTTGTTCGGATCCTCCAAGTTTGCCGCGCAACACCTCTACGGAGCCTCGCTGAACCTCTTGGGCCAATATCTGCACGAAGGCGATCTTCCCGATGGCCTCTTCGCCGGCGCTTCTTCCGTGGCCGTGGATTCGGAGACCATGGGTCTGCGCATAGGGCGCGACCCACTGTGTGTGGCCCAGTTCAGCGCCGGCGATGGAGACGCCCACCTCGTCCGCTTCGGACGCCCTGCCTATGACGCGCCGCGCGTCCGTCGCCTGCTCTGCGACCCGGCAGTGGTGAAGATCTTCCATTTCGGACGGTTCGACATCGGGGTCTTCCTTGCGCACCTCGGCGTCGCCACGGCGCCGGTCTATTGCACCAAGATCGCCTCCAGAATCGCGCGCACCTATACCGATCGCCATGGCCTGCGGGACCTCGCGCGCGAGGTGCTCGGGGTTGATCTCTCCAAGGCCCAGCAAAGTTCCGATTGGGGCGCGGCCCAACTTTCGCCCGACCAGTTGGCCTATGCGGCCTGCGATGTCCTCCATCTCCACGCCCTCAAGACCAGGCTCGACGAGATGCTGATACGCGAAGGGCGCATGTCGCTGGCTCAGGCCTGTTTCGATTTCCTGCCGCACCGCGCCGCGCTCGATGTGGCGGGCTGGAGCGACGTGGACATCTTCGCCCATGTCTGACCTGGTTCGCGCAAGGATGGGCCGGCTCTCGGCCCACCGAGGTATGCCCAGAGGAAAAGCCCGGGCGCATAGCCGTATCGTGCAACTCCTACGGATCGTCCTGCCGCTGACGATGGTCGGCGTCATCGGGCTTCTGGCCGTCCTCGTCGGCGCCCATGCGATCAAGAGGCGCGCGGCGGCGCACCAGGATGCCGCGACCCCGATCCGGATGGTGAATCCGCACTTCTACGGTCGCGACAACCAGGGCCGAGCCTACACCCTGGGGGCCCGCCAAGCGGCGCGCGACGAACAGGCCTTCCAGCGGGTCCTGCTCCAATTTCCGACCCTGAAGCTCAACGTCGGCGGCCCAAAGCCGTCGACCCTGACGGCGGATTTCGGGGTTTATCATGAGGATACGCGCATGCTCATGCTCAGGGGACACATCCGCGGCGACAATGCGAAGACCGCCAGTTTCGCGACCGACGAAGCTTTGGTGAACACTCGGACGGGCGAGGTCAACGGCGCCAGTCCCCTGGCGAGCCAGACCGCGATGGGCGCGGTGGCTTCCAGGAAGTTCGATGTCTACGACAAGGGTGACCGGGTGATTTTCAGGGGCGGCGTTCACGCGACGCTGAATCGGCGGTAGGTTTGGCGTGGTGAGTTCGAGATTGAGAAAATTGGCGTCCATGGAGCGAAGCGCAAGGACGCTGGCGGACATGATCGCCCCAGGCATCGCGGCGGCGACCGTCGTCATTGGCGCGTGCGCTCCGAACGCGGTTCGCTCCCAAGTCGATACCCGCTCCAACGCCCCCATCGACATCACCGCGGATGAAGCCGAAGTGGTCAGTTCGAAGTGCGTGGCCATCTGGCGCGGATCGGCCGAGGCGCTCCAGGACAACACCCGGCTGCGCGCCGATACGATCAGCGTCTATTCCAAGCCAAAGGGGGTCGGCCAGAATGGCCAGCCCGCGTGCGGAGGCACGGACCGCGTGGTGGCTGATGGCAGGGTCTACTACGTAACGCCGCAGCAGCATGTTCGCGGCGACCACGCCGTCTATTCGGCGGCAACAGACGAGATCGTGATCACCGGGGATGTGATCGTGGTCCAGGGCAAGGACGTCGCCCGCGGCGACCGCCTCACGATCAAGGTCTCCACTCGAGAAGCCAAGATGGAGTCGAAAGTCACCGGCGCCGGCATGCCTGGACGGGTGCGTGGCGTCTTCTATCCGGAACAGAACAATCAATCGCCCAATCCGGCCAAGCCTTGACAGCCGGATCCGCGAATCCGATCGCAGCGCCCAGGGCCGGATCCGCCGGCGAATCTTCATTGGCCCCCGCCGCCCGGACCGGGCTGGTGGTCGACAGAATCGGCAAGGCGTTTCGCCGACGGCAGGTCGTGAAGGGGGTGAGCCTTCACCTCGACCGCGGCGAGGTCGCCGGCCTGCTCGGTCCCAACGGCGCCGGCAAGACGACGTGCTTCTACATGATCACCGGCCTCATCGCCGCGGACTACGGCCAGATCTTTCTCGATGGCGAGGACATCACCAATCAGCCGATGTATCAGCGCGCGCGCGAAGGGCTCGGCTATCTGCCCCAGGAAACCTCGATCTTCCGCGGCATGACCGTGGAGCAGAACGTCATGGCGGTGGTGGAGATGCGCGAGCCCAGCCGCGAGAAGGTGCGCGCGGTCACCGCCGAACTCCTCGAGGAATTACACATCGACCACCTCAAGACCTCACCGGCGGTTTCGCTCTCCGGCGGCGAGCGGCGGCGGGTCGAGATCGCCAGGGCTCTGGCCAGCGAGCCGGCCTACATGCTTCTCGACGAGCCGTTCGCCGGCATCGATCCTCTGGCCATAGCCGATATTCGCGAGGTCATAGGCTATCTGCGCCGACGCGGGATCGGCATCCTCATCACCGACCATAACGTGCGCGAGACACTCGATATCATCGATCGCGCCTCCATCATCCACGGCGGCGAGGTGCTCTTCGAAGGTTCGCCCGACGAAATCCTGGCCAATCCCGAGGTGAGGAGAGTCTATCTGGGCGAGCGTTTCAACTGAACTCGGCGCGGCCATTAACCGATCGGAGTGACGTCGCCGCCTAGACTGGCCTTCCGTGAAATTTAAGGGCCAGGAGGGCGCCTTGGCGCTCAGTCAGCGTTTGGAGCTCCGGCAGGGCCAGAGCCTCGTCATCACCCCCCAGCTGCAACAGGCGATAAAACTCCTGCAGCTTTCGAATCTCGAGCTCGAGGCCTTCGTCGAGGGCGAACTCGAGCGCAATCCCCTGCTCACCCGCGACGACCGAGAGGGCGATCGAGAGGCGGACCGGCCGCAATCGGACCCCGATCCCGGCCTGGAAGGCGACCCGGCCGTCGCCGCCATGGCCGCGGCCGCCGATCTCGACGCCCGCCATGACGACGTCTTCGAGGGGGCGTCTCCAGGCGATCGGGCCACCGGCGACGCCGGCGCGGCGGAGGCGGGCGGATCGGTGGACTGGACCCGCGCCGGCCATGGCGGCTCCTTCGATTCCGAGGAGGGGGAAGCCTCGCAAACCCGGCCCCGCGAGCTGACCTTGGCCGACCACCTGCACGCCCAACTCGCGGTAGCCGGCCTTTCCGGACCGGAGCGCGCGGTGGCCGCGGTTCTCATCGACGCTGTCGACGAGGGCGGTTACCTTCGCGCCGATCTGGCCGAAACCGCCGAGAGACTGGGTTGCGCTCCGGCGATGGCCGAGGCGGTGCTCGCCTCGCTCCAGGGGTTCGAACCCACCGGGGTTTTCGCCCGCGATCTGGCCGAATGCCTGAAGCTGCAGCTCCTGGACAAAGGCCGCTTCGATCCGGCCATGGAGGCCCTGCTCGCCAATCTCGACCTGCTCGCACGGCGCGACATGCCGGCCCTGCGCCGCGCCTGCGGCGTCGACCAGGAGGATCTGGCGGAGATGGTCGCCGAACTCCGCGGCCTGACGCCCAGGCCGGGCGCGGCGTTCGGCGCGGAGATGGCGCAGACGGTCATCCCCGACGCCTTCGTGCGCGAGGCGCAGGGAGGCGCATGGACCGTCGAGCTCAATGGCGACACCCTTCCACGTCTCCTGGTCGATCAACGCTATCACGCCCGGATCCGCGCGGGGATGCGCGACGCCAGGGACAAGACCTTCGTGGCCGAGTGCCTGGCTTCCGCCAGCTGGCTGGTGAAGAGTCTGGATCAGCGCGCCAAGACGATCCTCAAGGTGGCCTGTGAGATCATCCGCCAGCAGGATGGCTTTCTCGCCTTCGGAGTCGAACACTTGCGTCCCCTCAACCTCAAGACGGTCGCCGACGCCATCGGCATGCACGAATCGACCGTCAGCCGGGTCACCTCCAACAAATACCTCGCCACGCCCCGAGGAGTTTTCGAGCTCAAGTTCTTCTTCACCTCCGCCATCCCGGCCACCGGGGGCGGCGAGGCCCACTCCGCCGAAGCGGTCCGCCACAGAATCCGTCAGCTCATCGATCGCGAACGGACTGGGGCACCGGTCCACTCCGATGATGCGATCGTCGAGATCCTCAAGGAGGCCGGCGTCGACATCGCGCGCCGCACCGTCGCCAAGTACCGCGAGGCGATGCGCATCCCCTCCTCGGTCGAGCGCAAGCGGATGCTGAAAGTTTCTTAGCCCGTTCAAAGAGGAAGCGAGCGGCGAGCCGGCCACGGCCCAGGGACGCGGCTCGCGCAGGTGTGAACGGGGGCCCGGGATCGTTCTTGACACGATCGCCGATCCCGCGCGTTGAATTGGCCATGCAAGTGCAGGTTTCGGGCAAACACGTCACTGTCGGCGAGGCCCTGCGGGCCCGGGTCGCGGACGAACTCTCAGGGGCGATCGGCAAATACTTCGAACGTGGGGGCGATGCAGAGGTTCTGGTGAGCCGCGATGGCCACGGCTTTCGCGTCGACTGTTCGGTTATCCTGGCCTCGGGCCAGCAACTCCAGAGTCACGGAATGGCGCCGGACGCCCATGCGGCCTTCGACCAGGCGTTGGGCAAGATCGAGACCCGGATCCGCCGTTACAAACGCCGCTTAAAGAGCCATACCGACGCCGCCAGCGCCAAGGAAGCCGAGACCGCCTCGCTCTACATCCTTCGAGCCCCGGCGGAGGCCAGCGAAGATGACGAGTGGACCGATTTGGAAGGTCACCGGCCGCCGGCGGCGATGATCATCGCGGAGACCGAAGCCGCCTTGAAGACCCTGACCGTGTCGATGGCGGTGATGGAATTGGACCTCACCGAAGCTCAAACAATCGTGTTCAGGAACGCCGCGCACGGCGGTCTGTCCGTGGTATATCGTCGGTCGGACGGCAACATCGGCTGGATCGATCCTCAGCGCACGCAGGCCATCAATGGCGTCGGCCCACAACCCTGAAATGCGATCGCCGACGGGAGTCGGCGGCAATCACGACGCGGTGCGCGGCGCGGCTCTACTCACCATCCAAGGGGGCCGGGCGCTGGCCGGCCCGACGCTGAGCGTCGGTGATCTGCTGGTTCCGGGATCGATCGCCCCGAGAATCTCCGCGACCGGCAAACGCCAGGTTATTGCGGTGATTGCCGAGATGGCGGGGCGCGGCCTCGGTGTAAAGGCCGCGGTAGTCTTCGAAGCCCTCATGGCGCGCGAATCGGCCGGCTCCACGGGCATCGGCTACGGCGTGGCGATACCGCACGCCAGGGTCGCCGGCCTCGCGAACTTGCGGGCGTTTTTCGTGCGCCTTGCCGCCCCGGTCGACTTTCAGGCCGTGGACGATCAGCCGGTGGATCTGATCTTCGCCCTGCTCGCGCCGCTCGATCCCGGCTCGGAGCACCTTCGCGCCCTGGCCCGGGTGGCGCGCATGCTCCGCGAACGTGATCTGCGCCAGCAGCTACGCGCCGCGCCAAGCGTCGCGGCGATTCGCGCCCTGCTGGTTCGGGAAGCCCGGCCCTCCGCCGCCTGAAAGCCTAATGCACCGAGACCGGCGCCAATTCGTGCGCCAGAGCGGCGGCAACCGCGCTCAGCTTGTCGCCGAGCACCGCCAGACGTTCGCCATCGGCGCGATGCACGGCGTAGAGGGTCTGGTCCGGATCGAGCTTCAGTCCCTCGGCGTCTTCGAGGCGCCCGGCGCCGATGATGTCGCCCGCCTTGACCGGCCGGACATAGACCAGTTCGGGGGCGCCCAGGGCGGCAAACGCCTCGGCGGACAGAACGGATGTCATCATGACGATCTCCTCATGAACGCAAACGTTTCGAGGGGGCGGGGGGTTCAGACCGCGGCACCGACCCCGCGGCGAAGCGAGAGGTTCGTGGCGGTCCTTGCCGCGAAGCGACCTGCCGCGCGCCGTCCCATCCGGCGACCGCCCGCGGCCCCATTGCATCAGGTGGCGATCGCAGTCGCTCCGTTCAAGGCGCGGGCAAGGCGTGACAGCCACGCATGCCGAGGACGACGAGGGCCGCAGCCCGTCGCCGACGCGCGATCGAAAGGGGTGGTGGAGCTAAGCGGAGTCGAACCGCTGACCTCTTGAATGCCATTCAAGCGCTCTACCAGCTGAGCTATAGCCCCGGAACTGTTGGTCGCCGGCCGCCGTTCTACGAGGGAGCGGAACCTAGAGCGCCGGTCGCAGGCGATCAAGGCCGGCCGGCGCCCATCGCCAATGGATCAACGGTCCTCGTCTCCTCCCGCTGGCAGGCCGTCGATCTCGTCCTCGGGAAAGGCGTCGTCCTCGTCCTCGATGAACGGCACCTCATCGTCGTCCGCCTCCTCAAGGTCGTCCTCTTCGGCGAAATCCACCCCCAGGCCGGTCGCGGCCGCGGGCGGGGCCGCCGGATCGGCCTCTTCGGTTTCATCGTCGTCGGCGAGCAGCGGCGGCTCGTCGACCACCGCATCGAGTTCCGGCGCCGCGTCCGGTTCAGCCTCGAACCCGTCCTCGGCTTCGCTGACCACAGCGGGCTTTTCCTCATCCGCTTCGTCGTCGGGGACCACCGCGCGGGCGCGAATCCGACGGCTGCGCAGAGCCTCTTCCGGGTCGAACAGCGCCGCGCACTTGGGACAGGCCGCCGGCCGCCGGCCGAGATCGTAGAACTTCGTCGTACAACTCGGGCAAATCTGTTTCGCACCCAGTGCGGGGTCGGGCAAGGCCACCTCTTGAAGATTGTGGAGGGCGGAAAGCGGCGGCTCCCTTGCCACGACGGGGGCCTGCCTGTCAAAACCAATCCCTTCCTTTGCATGTCAGGGCTTGGATGGCGTCCCGGCAACCGATCGCGGACACTGGACTGCGCGCCGCCCCGGGGGCCTGCCTCAAGGGCCGCGCGCGCGTGCCCGGCGACAAGTCGGTCTCCCACCGGGCCCTGCTGATGGGGGCCCTGGCCGAAGGCGAGACCATCATCGAGGGCCTGCTCGAGGGCGACGATGTTCTCGCCACCGCCCGGGCGATGCGCGCCTTTGGGGCGCGGGTGGACACCGCCCCACCGGGACTTTGGCGAGTCGCCGGGCGCGGACGCCTGAGCGAACCGGGAGAGGTCATCGATTGCGGCAACGCCGGCACTAGCGCGCGCCTGATCATGGGCGCCGCGGCCGGCTTTCCCCTGGCCGCGAGCTTCACCGGCGACGACTCGCTGCGCGAAAGGCCGATGGACCGCGTGCTCGCCCCACTCGCCCTGATGGGTGCGCGGTGGATCGGCAGGGCGGGAGGGCGCCTTCCCCTGACGCTCGAGGGCGGACGACTTTGCGGCATCACCTACGCGCCGCCCCAGACTTCGGCCCAGGTGAAGTCTGCGGTGCTCCTGGCGGGTCTGCACGCGGCCGGGGAGACGAGGGTGATCGAGGCGGCGCCGACCCGCGACCACACCGAGCGGATGCTGCGCGCCTTCGGGGTGCGCGTCGACGTCGAGGAAGGCGGTGGGGGCCGGGTCGTCAGACTACAGGGCGGGCAGAAACTGACCCCGGCGCGGATTCGTGTTCCCGGCGACCCCTCGTCGGCGGCCTTTCCGCTTGTCGGCGCCCTGGTGACCGAAGGCTCGGAAGTGACGGTGGAGGGCGTCCTGCTCAATCCGCTGCGCATCGGCCTCTTCGAGACACTGATCGAGATGGGCGCCGATCTCTCGATCGCCAATCGGCGCGACGAGGCCGGAGAGGCGGTGGGCGATGTCACCGCGAGATCCTCACGCCTGCATGGCGTCACCGTGCCGCCGTGGCGGTCGCCGGCGATGATCGACGAATATCCGATCCTCGCCGTGGCCGCCGCGTTCGCCACCGGACCAACGGTGATGCGCGGCGTCGGCGAACTACGGATCAAGGAAACCGATCGCATCGCCGCCATGGCCGCCGGTCTGGCAGCCTGCGGGGTGCAAGTGGAGGAGGAGAGCGAGGGTCTGGTTGTCGCCGGCCTGGGTCGCGCGAATCGGCGGGTCGCGGGCGGCGCCTTGGCGCACACCGGCGGCGATCACCGCATCGCCATGGCCTTCCTTGTCCTGGGCATGGCGGCCCAGGCGCCGGTGTCGATCGACGCGGCGAGGATGATCGCCACCAGTTTCCCGGGTTTCGCCGAGCTGATGACGGCGCTCGGGGCGCGGATCGACGCGGGCTAGGCGGCCATGGGCTTCGTCGTCGCCATCGACGGGCCGGCGGCCTCCGGCAAGGGGACGATCGCGGCGCGGCTGGGGCTCGCCTTGGGGCTTCCGGTCCTCGACACCGGCCTGCTCTACCGCGCGGTCGGCGTCATGGTGCTTCGCGCCCATGGCGATCTCGACGACGAGGCCGCCGCCGCCGAGGCGGCGCGCGCCATCGACGTGGAAACCCTGGGCGCTCCGGCCTTGCGCGGCGGTGACGCCGCCGAGGCGGCGAGCCGGATCGCGGTGCATCCGGCTGTGCGCCAGGCCCTGCTCGACTTTCAGCGGGCGTTCGCGATGCGCGCGGAGGGGGCGATCCTCGATGGGCGGGATATCGGAACGGTGGTGACGCCGGACGCGCCCGCCAAGCTCTACGTCACCGCCAGCCTCGAGGCGCGGGCGCGCAGGCGCTGGAATGAGCTTGCGTCCGAGGATTGCGGGCCGACTTTCGACGAAATTCTCGCCGACATCGAACGGCGGGACGAGCGCGACAGTGATCGCGCCAACGCTCCCCTGCGCCCCGCTCCAGACGCGGTCTTGCTCGACACCACCGATCTTAGTATAGACCGCGCCTTCGATGCGGCCCGCCGCATCGTCGAGGCGGCGCGCGCCCGATGGGAGAGATCCCGGAGGGCCTAATCCCATCGCCCTCACCCTCGAGAGCCGCGGGCGCAGTCTTTCACAAACCCATCACCGATCGAGGCGCCCCCGCGCGCTCCGCCCTCCAGCATCAGACGAGATCCAGACAAACCATGGCCGACGACCTCAGCATGAATCCGACCCGAGACGACTTCGAAGCCCTGCTCGAGGAGAGCATGGGCGGCGGCGACTTCGCCGAAGGCACGGTGGTCAAGGGCCTGGTCGCGGCGATCGAGAAGGATTTCGCGATCATCGACGTGGGTCTGAAGACCGAAGGGCGGATCGCGGTCAAGGAGTTCGGCGTCGACGAGGCCGGCAAGCCGATCCTCAAGGTCGGCGACACCGTCGAGGTGTTCCTCGAGCGGATCGAAAACGCGCTCGGCGAAGCGGTGATCAGTCGCGACAAGGCCCGCCGCGAGGAGGCCTGGACCCGGCTCGAGGGCGTGTTCGCCAAGAACGAGCCGGTGACGGGCTCGATCGTCGGCCGGGTGAAGGGTGGCTTCACGGTCGATCTGGGCGGCGCCTCGGCCTTCCTGCCCGGATCACAGGTCGATATCCGCCCGGTGCGCGACGTCGGCCCCCTGATGGGCAAGGAACAGCCCTTCGCGATCCTCAAGATGGACCGGCCGCGCGGCAACATCGTCGTCTCCCGCCGGGCAATCCTCGAGGAGGCCCGCGCCGAACAGCGCACCGAACTGGTCAGCCAGCTTCAGGAAGGCGAGGTGCGCGAAGGGGTGGTCAAGAACATCACCGACTACGGGGCCTTCGTCGACCTGGGCGGGATCGATGGTCTGCTGCACGTCACCGACATGAGCTGGAAACGTGTCTCCCACCCCAGCCAGGTCCTGGCGGTGGGCGACACGGTCAAGGTCCAGATCGTCAAGATCAATCCCGACACCCAACGGATCAGCCTGGGCATGAAGCAGCTCCAGTCCGATCCGTGGGACGGCGTCGAGGCCAAGTATCCGTCCGGCGCGAAGTTCACCGGCCGGATCACCAACATCACCGACTACGGCGCCTTCGTGGAGCTCGAACCGGGGGTCGAGGGCCTGGTCCACGTCAGCGAAATGAGCTGGACCAAAAAGAACGTCCATCCCGGCAAGATCGTCTCGACCTCTCAGGAGGTGGACGTGGTGGTGCTCGATGTCGACGCTTCAAAGCGGCGGGTGAGCCTTGGTCTAAAGCAGGCGGTCGCCAACCCCTGGGACCAGTTCGTCCAGCAGCACCCGGTCGGCTCCACGGTCGAGGGCGAAGTCAAGAACGCCACCGAGTTCGGCCTGTTCATCGGGCTGGAGGGCGAGATCGACGGCATGGTGCATCTCTCCGACATCGACTGGTCGACGCCAGGCGAGGAAGCCATGGCCCGCTACAAGAAGGGCGAGATGGTCAAGGCGCGAGTGATCGACGTCGACGTCGAGAAGGAACGAGTCAGCCTGGGCATCAAGCAGCTCGCCGGCGATCCCATGCAGCAGGAAACCTTCCGCAAGGGGCAGATCGTCACCACCACGGTCACCGAGATCACCTCCGGCGGGGTCGAAGTGAAATTCGGCGACGATGCGGCGTCGATGACCGCCTTCATCCGCAAGGCCGATCTCTCCCGCGATCGCTCCGAGCAGCGCCCGGAACGCTTCGCGGTCGGCGATCGGCTGGATGCCCAGGTCGCCAATGTCGATCGGGCCACACGCCGGGTGTCGCTGTCGATCAAGGCCCTGGAAATGGCCGAGGACAAGGAGGCGATCGAGAAGTTCGGTTCCTCCGACAGCGGCGCGTCGCTTGGCGACATCCTCGGCGCCGCCTTGCGCGAGAAGGCGGCGACCAAGGAATAACGACGGGAATCGGGCTTCAGCGCCCCAGCTTGGGCGAAGTGGTTCGCCGCCGAACGGAACGGGATTCGTCGGGCGTCGGGCCCGCCGGCCGACCGATCTCCCTCGCCTGGGGCTCGACCACGACCAGACCCTCATCCACGCGCACTTCCGGCGTGGCCGCCAGGGTGAACGGCGCCCACCAGCTCGGCGCGCCTCCCGGCGGTTCGATCTCGAGCAGATCGCCGGCGCCGAAGTCGGCCACCGACCGCACCTTGCCCAGATGCGCGCCCTGCGGCGAGACCGCCTTCAGGCCGATCAGGTCGGCCAGATAGAACTCCTCGGCGCCCGGTTGTGGCAGGGCGCTTCGCAGGATGTGCAGTTCCAGCCCGCGCAGCGCCTCGGCGGCCTCGCGGGTGGCGACTTCGCTGGCCCGGGCGATCACCGCGCCCTTGACCGCGCGGCCGCCCTGCGGGGTGAGCGCCGTCGATCCGTCCGCATGGCGCAGTGGCCCGTACGCGACGAGCGCAAGGGAGTCTGCGGTGTAGGCGATGAGCCGCAGCTCTCCCTTGAGCCCAAAGGCGCCGGCCACTTTTCCGACGAGGATCAGCCGGTCGGGCGTCGCCATCCTGGGCTGTGGGTCCTCAAGCCTTCTTCTTGGGCGCCTTGGCGGCCTTGGCCTTCACGCTTTTTGCCTTGGGCGCCTCCTCGACCGTCTCGGGCGCCGGAGCGGCCTCGGCAGCTTCCGGTTCTGGAGCCGCAGCCGCGGGCGCGGGCGCTTCAGAGGCCCCCGCCGACGGTGCGGCCTCCTCTGGAACGACATCCGCCAGGACCTCCCGAGATTCCGCCTCCGCAGCCTCCACCGGCGCCGGCTCTTCGGAGACCTGCGCCGCATCGTTCGCCGTGGATGGCTCGGCGGCCGCCTCCGCCGGCGCCTCGGCGACGGCCGGAGCTTCGGCTTGCAGTTCGGCCACCGTCTCCGGCCCAGGAGCGGCGGGCGCTTCCTGCGCCTGTAGCTCGGGCTCGGCGGGAGTTTCCGGCGGCGGCGCGGCGGCCAGGGCGGCGGCCCGTTCGGCGCGCTCGGTCGAGCGCTCCTTGGCCTTGGCGTGCGGTTCGCCCTTCTTCGGGTTGGTTCCGGGGCTCCATTTGACCAGGCCCTCCGTGGCCAGGAACCGCGCCACCCGCTCGGTGGGCTGGGCCCCCTTGCCGAGCCATTCGCCGATGCGCTCGTTTTTCAGGGTGATGCGCCTGGCGTCGTCTTTTTTCAGCAGCGGGTCATAGCTTCCCACCTTCTCGATGAACCGGCCGTCGCGCGGCGAGTGGCTGTCGGCGACGACGATGGAATAGTAGGGGCGCTTCTTGGCGCCGCCGCGGGCGAGGCGAATCTTGAGCATCGGGGTGTCGGGTCCTTGTGGAGCTGTTCGTCGATCTGCTGGGTCAGGGCTTCCTGAACGGGTTGAATCCGCCGGAAAGGGCGCCGCCGAGACCCGGCAGGGCGCCGACCACGGGCCGGCTGGCCGCCGGTCCCGCCAGGCCTTGGCGGGCCGCGGGTCCGGCCCCGCCCAGCGCCGCGAGCTTGCCGCCGCCGAACAGGCCGGCCATCCGCGCCAGACCTCGGCCGCCGTCCCTGGCCATCGCCTTGAATGTATCCTGCATCTGGCGGTGCTGCTTGAGCAGCCGGTTGATCTCGGCCACCTCCACCCCCGCGCCGGCGGCGATCCTTCGCTTGCGAGAGGCCTGGAGGATGTCGGGCTTTCGCCGCTCCTTGAGAGTCATCGAGCCGATGATCGCCCTCTGCCGGCGGATCATGGTGTCGGAAACTCCCGACTCCGCGATCTGCTTCTTCATTTTCTGGACCCCCGGCAACAGGCCCATTACCCCGTCCATGCCGCCCATCTTCTCCATCTGGCCGAGTTGCTCGGCCATGTCGGCGAGGTCGAACTGACCCTTCGCGAGCCGCCTCGCCATCGCTTCGGCCTTGGCCTGGTCGAGATCGGCGGCGGCCTTTTCCACCAGCGCCACGACATCGCCGCGTCCCAGGATCCGGCCGGCGACGCGGTGGGCGTCGAACACATCCAGGGCGTCGATCCTTTCGCCGCTGGAGAGGAACTTGATCGGCAGGCCGGTGACCGCGCGCATCGAGAGCGCCGCCCCGCCGCGCGCGTCGCCGTCCGCCCTGGTGAGGACGAGGCCCGTCAAGGGCAGGCGCTCATGGAACGCCTTGGCCGTGCGCACCGCGTCCTGTCCGGTCAGGCTGTCGGCCACGAGAAGCGTCTCTGCCGGGCTGGCGATCCTGGCGATCTCCGCCGCCTCGCTCATCATCGCCTCGTCCAGGGTGGTCCGTCCGGCGGTATCCAGGATCAGCACGTCGAAACCGCCCAGCCGAGCGGCCGAAAGCGCCCGCCTGGCGATGTCCGCGGGGGCCTGGCCGGCGAGGATCGGCAAGGTCTCGGCGCCCGCCTCCCGGCCGAGAATCGCGAGCTGTTCCATGGCGGCCGGCCGCCTGACGTCCAGCGAAGCCATCAGCACCCGCCGCCGCTCGGTCTTGGCGAGCCTCAGCGCCAGCTTGCCGCACAGGGTCGTCTTGCCCGAGCCCTGCAGGCCGGCGACCATCATCACCGTCGGCGGGTTCAGGGCCGTGCGCAGCGGTTGCGCGCCCTCGCCGCCCAGCATTTCGACCAGGCCGTCATAGACGATCTTGATCACCTGGTCGGCGGGCCGGACCGAGCGGATCACCGCTTCGCCGGCGGCCTCGGCCCGCGCCCTTTCGATGAACGCGCGGACCACGCTCAGGGCGACGTCGGCCTCGAGAAGGGCCACGCGCACCTCGCGCATCGCCTCGTCGATGTCTTTGGCGGTGAGTACGCCGCGGCCGGACAGGGCCTCGAAGACCCCCGACAGCCGCTCACTCAAGCCTTCGAACACCGATGCTCCTTGACGCACGCAGGCCGAGGCGCCCTCGTGCGCGCGCGACGCGGACGAAAGGTCCCCTCCGCCCTCGTCCCTCCCTGCGATAGGAAAGGGGGTCGTGGCGTCGGAGGCGCAGCTGTAAAGCCGGGCGCCGGAAGGGCGCGCTTATGCGCCGGCGCCAACCTGCGGTCAAGGACGCGAAGACCACCCCTCATGGAGCGCCGCCTTCTGCAGTTCGCCATTCTCCTGGGCGGGTGCGTCCCGGTCTTCGCCGGAGCGGCGGGCGCCATCACCGGCGCCCGCGCCATCGGCGCCTGGCCGGGGATTTCCGCCGACAGCCACGTCCGCTATCTCTCCGGCCTGCTGCTGGCCATCGGCCTCATCTACTGGGCGTGCGTTCCCGGCATCGAGCGGCGCGGCTCGATCGTCCGCACCCTGACCCTGGTCGTCTTCACCGGCGGCCTGGCGCGGCTCGGCGGACTTGTCCTCGTCGGCGATCCAGGACCGATCCGCTTCGCCCTGGTCATGGAACTCGCGGTCGCTCCCCTGCTCTGCCTGTGGCAGGCGCGGGTGGCGAAGCGCGCCCGATGACTTTCTAGCCGCGTCCGCGCAGGAACAGCCGGTCGCCGCGCACCTCGAAGGAGTCCAGCCGCTTGAGAAACGCCATGCCCAGAAGGGAGGCGCTCATCGGCGCCTGGTTGATGAACGCCGGAACGTCCCTGATGCGGATCGGGCCGACGGCGAGGCGCCTCACGGTGACAGGCGCGCCCCAGGCGATCCCGGCCGCCGTCTCGCTGGGCGCCGAAAACCGGGTGGCGGGCGAAAGCAGCCCCGCCCGCTGGGCGTCGGCCGGGCTCAACACGATGTCGCTCGCCCCGGTGTCGACCATGAACCTGACCGGGGCGCCGTCGATCTCGCCCTGGACATAGAAACCGTCCCCCTCGCTTCGCCCGACCACCATCGACCTTGGCGATTGCGCCACGCCGTAGGCCGGGATCAGGGCGGTCCGCGCCTTCAGAACCGCGGCGAGGAGATCCTCGCGGAAGGCGTAGGCGAGAAACGCAATGGCGAAGATCCCCGTCCAGCCGGCGATGATCCGGGCGGTCGCTCCAAGATCGATGCGTCTCGCCGCCACCAGACCGCTGGAGACCAGGGCCAACAACCCGAACAGGCGCAGCGCCTCGCCCCAGTCGTTCGCCCCGGTCAGCTGGCCGGGGAAGAGCCGCGCCAGGAGTGCGAACGCCAGGACCGCCACGGCAAGCAGGCCGAGCCAGAGCAGCACTCCTTGGCGAGCGGGCTTCCTCGGCGGCTGCGACGGCGGGCGGACCCAGGGTCCGTCGGGTTCGGCCATTGGTGGTCCCACGCGGGTGGGATCGCAGTCATCGCCTCGACCCCCCTCCAATACAAGCTTAGCCTGCCGGCGTCGAAACTTCGGGAGTTCCGAAAGTGCGCATCCTCCTCGCCGGACTGCTCGGCGCCATCGCCAGCACCTTTACCGAAGTCATGAAATACGTCTTCGCCGGCGCCGCCATCACCGCCTTCCTCGCCTGGCGGGCGCGCAGGACCGCGTAAGGCTCAAGCCGGCGGCGTCGGACCCTAAGCCGGCACCGGGAACCCGCGGTCGCGCATCAGTGCGTCGATGGTGGCGTCGCGGCCGCGAAAGCGCCGAAAGGCCTCGGCGGCGTCGATGGTGTCGCCGATGCTCATGATGTCCTCGTAGAGGCGCTTGGCGGTCGGCTTATCGTAGAAGCCCCCCGGCGCCTGGGCGAAAGCCTCGGCGGCGTCCGCGGTCAGGGTGTCGGCCCAGATGTAGTCGTAGTAGCCAGCCGCATAGCCTTCGCCGGCGAAGATGTGCCCGAAGTGCGGCAGCCGGTGGCGCATCACGATCTCGCGCGGCATACCGATCTCCTTCAGGGTTTCCTTCTCGAAGGCCGCCGGCTCGATCGCAGCGGCGCCGGCCAGGTGCGCCTTCATGTCGACTATCGCGGAGGCCAGGTATTCCACGGTGCCGAAACCCTTGTTGAAGCTGTGCGCCCGCTTGATCTTGGCCACGAGGGCTTCGGGCATCGCCTCGCCGGTCTGGGAGTGGGTGCAGAAGCGGGTGAGGACTTCGCGTGTCGGCAGCCAGCGCTCGTTGAGCTGGCTGGGAAACTCCACGAAGTCGCGGGCGACGCTCGTCCCGGCCAGACTGGGGTAAGCGACATCGGAGTTCAGCCCGTGCAGGGCGTGGCCGAATTCGTGGAACATGGTCACCGCATCGTCCCAGGAAACCAGGATTGGCCCACCGGCCGCCGGCTTGACGAAATTGGCGTTGTTGGAGACCACCGCGGTCACCTCGCCGGCGAAGCGTTCCTGGCTGCGGTATTCGCTCATCCACGCCCCCGAGCTCTTGCCCGGCCGCGCATAGGGATCGAAATACCAAAGGCCGACCCGCCGCCCCGCGCGCCGCACCTCGAAGACCCGGACGTCGGCCTCGTACACCGGCAGGTCGTGCACCGCAGCGAACTCGAAGCCGTAGAGCTGGCCCGCGGCCCAGAACATCGCTTCGCGCAGCCTCTCCATCTGGAGGTACGGCTTCACCTCGCCCTCATCCAGATCGTACTTCGCCTTGCGGACCTTCTCGGAATAGTAGCGCCAGTCCCAGGGCTCGATCCGCGTCCCCGACGCGTCGGCCTGCGCGATCGGGCGCATGTCGGCCACCTCCTGGGCGACCCGCGCCTTGGCGGGGGCCCAGACCTTGAGCATCAGCTCCATGGACGCATCGGGGGTCTTGGCCATCTGGTCGTCGGTGATCCAGTGGGCGAAGGTCGGAAATCCCAACAGCTTCGCCTTCTCGGCGCGCAGCTTCAGGATCTCGGTGATGATGGCGTTGTTGTCGTGGGCGCCGCCGTTGTCGCCGCGCATCGTCCACATCCGCCAGCCCCTCTCGCGCAGATCGCGCCGGCTCGAATAGGTCAGGAACGGCTCCATGGACGAGCGGGTGTTGGTGATCAGCCACTCCCCCTCGCGGCCCTTCGTCCGCGCCGCGGCCGCCGCCCCGGCGACCAGCGAGTCCGGAAGGCCGGCCAGATCCGCCTTGGCGGTCAGGGTGAGGCTGTAGCCCTCCTCGTCGGCCAGTTCGTTCTGGCTGAATTGGGCCGAGAGGCTGGCGAGGCGCTGGTTGATCTTGGCCATCCGCGCCTTGTCCTGCGCGCTGAGGCCGGCCCCGTGGCGGGCGAACCGCCGATAGACGACGAGACTGAGGCGCTGCTGCTCGGCGCTCAGAGCGGAGGTTTCCGGCGCCTCGTGAACCGCCTTGACGCGCGCGAACAGCGCCACGTTCTGGACGACCTCGTCGGCAAAGGCGGCGAACACCGGCGCCATCTCCTGCTCGACCGCCTGCATCGGCTTGTCGTTCATCGTCGAGGTGAACACCCCGAAGATCGCGCTCACCCGAGCCAGCGGCCTGCCGGCGTCCTCCAGGGCGGCGATGGTGTTGGCGAAGCTCGGCGGCGATGGATCGGCGGCGATCGCGGCGATCTGCACCCGGTTGGCCTCGATCGCCTCCATGATCGCCGCCTTGAAGTCTTCGACCCGCACCTTGTCGAACGGCGGTCCGCCGCCGTGCGGCCCGGTCCACGGCGCGAGCAGGGGCGAGGCGGTCGGGCCGGCGTCCGCATTCATGGTGGAAGCTCCAAGGAGGGCGGCCGTGGCGGCCGATGCGAGAAGGAAGGTGCGCCTGAGCAAGGCCGGCGGCTCCGTGGTGAAACTGTGGCCGCTGCGCGCGAAGGCGAAGGACTTACCGCGCGTCTGGATGTGAATTAAACCCCATCCATGGCGATTGGGGTATTCGATTCGGGGATCGGCGGCCTCAGCGTCCATCACGCCCTGGTCCGCCGCCTGCCCGGCGCCGACTTCGTCTACCTCGCCGATCAGGCCAACACCCCCTATGGCGGACGTGGCGGCGAGGAGATCGTCGAGCTCACCCGCGCCGGCTGCGAGCGGCTCTTCGCCGAGGGCTGCGATCTGGTCATCCTGGCCTGCAACACCGCCGCCTCGGTGGCCCTGCGCCGCCTGCAGCAGACCTGGCTGCCAGGCTACCGCCGCGGCGCCGGCCGGCCGGTGAACGTGCTGGGGATCATCGTCCCGACCATCGAGGCGGCCACCGGACTTCCCTGGGAACACGCCGCTGAGCGCCGCGGCGACAAGATCGAGCGCGTCGACATTCTGGGCATCTTCTCCACCCCGGCCACCGCGGCGAGCCGGGTCTATGAGATCGAGATCGACAAGCGCCGGCAGGATGTCGCGGTCTTTTCCGAAGCCTGCCCGAGCCTCGCGCGCGACATCGAGTCCGGCGCCCCAGAGGCCGACCTGCGCGGCGCGATTGGGCGCCACGTCGCCGCCCTCAGCCGGCGCATCGGCCGCTCGCCGGACCGCGCGATCCTCGGCTGCACCCACTACGAGATCACCGCCGACCTGTTCCGTCAGGCTTTGCCGCCCGGGACGCCCCTGATCCATCAGCCGGGAGCCACGGCGGCGGCCATCGAGCTCTATCTCGCCCGCCATCCTGAATATGGCCAGGGTTCGCAGGGGCGGCGCCGCTTCCTCACCACCGGACGTCCCGGCGCCCAGAACGGCCTGGCGGCGCGGTTCTGGGGCGCGCCGCTGGATTTCGATCCGGCCTGAACGCCGCAAAGGAGGCCTTTCATGCGCGCCGCCCCGCTCGCCGCCGCCGCGATCGCCCTGGCCCTCGGCGGCGCGGCCCGCTGCGAAGTCGTCGACAGCCAGCCCGGCGGCTTCACCGTGAGACATACCCTCGACATCGCCGCGCCGCCTTCGCGGGTCTGGGAGGCGCTCGGCCACATCGGCGCATGGTGGAATCCCGAACACACCTTCTCCGGCGATGCGAAAAATCTCTCCATCGAGCTCAAGGCCGGCGGCTGCTGGTGCGAGAGCTTCCCGGGCGGCGGCGTCGTCGGCCACATGATCGTGGTCTATGTCCAGCCGGGCCGGACGCTGCGCGCCTTCGGCGCCCTTGGTCCACTCCAGGCTCTCGGCGCGGCGGGCGCCATGACCTGGAGCCTCCAGCCGCAGGCGGGCCACACCCTGCTCACCTGGACCTATGACGTCGGCGGCCATGCCCCTGGCGGCCTGGGCGCCCTGGCCGCGCCGGTGGACACCGTGCTCGGCGAACAGGCCGGCCGCCTTAAGTCCTACGTCGAGGGAGGTAGGCCGTAGGGAAGGGCTCGCCTTATCGGCCGCGCAAATCCAATAGAGCCGGCCTATATCTCGATCATGCTGCCGACCCTGCGCCAGCTCCTCTACCTGAAGCTCCTTCACGAGCACGGCTCGTTCAGCCGCGCCACCCAGGCGGCCCACGTCAGCCAGCCCACCCTCTCCGCCGGGGTCCAGGAACTGGAGCGGATCCTCGGCGCGCCCCTGGTCGACCGCAACCGCTCCGGGATCATTCTCACCGCCGCCGGCGCCGAGGTCGTGGCCCGCGCCGGCTCGATCCTCGCCCAGGCCGAGGATCTGGTGGAAGGGGCGCGCAGCGCCGGCCAGCCGCTCTGCGGCCGCTTCCGCCTGGGGGTGATTCCCACGGTGGCCCCCTTCGTCCTGCCCGCCGCCCTGCCCGTGTTGCGACGCCGCTTTCCGTTGCTGCGGCTGTTTCTGCGCGAGGATCTCACCCATCGGCTGGTCGCCGAACTGAAGTCGGGGGGCCTCGACGCCGCCCTGCTGGCCCTTCCCTGGGCGATGGGCGGCCTGGAGTGGGCCCATGTCGAGGATGACGAACTCCTCGCCGCCTTTCCGGCCGGCCACCTTTTGGAGAAGTCCAGGACGGTGGCCCCCGAGCGCCTGGAAACCGAGGAGTTGATCCTCCTGGAGGATGGCCACTGCCTTCGCGATCACGCCCTCACAGCCTGCGGACTGGGCGGCCACGCGCGGCCGCGCGAGGATGGATTCGCCGCCACCTCGCTCACCACCCTGGTGCAGATGGTGGGTTCGGGGCTCGGCGTATCCTTCCTGCCCGCCATGGCCGTGCACTCCGGCCTGGCAAGGGCCGCCGGAGTGGGCGTGCGCCCGCTGGAGGCCGACCACGCCAGCCGCGAGATCGTCGTCGCCTGGCGCGCCGGCTCACGGCGGTCGGCCGAGGCGCGGCTGCTCGCCGAAGTGTTCGGCCAGTGTTCCAGCTCAACCTCCCTGGGCGTCACGGACGAACGCGAGCCGCCCTGCCGGGCTTGAACCGCATTCGTCTACGCACTACAGTAGTGACAATGACCGAAGCGACCCTGATCGTTGCCGCCGCCGAGGCCAACCGGCGGTTTTCCAAGCTCCTGCGCGCGGCGCGCGAGGGAACTTTGATCACCATCACCTCGCATGGCGAGCCGGTGGCGCAACTTGGCCCCGCCGGCGGCGCGGCAGGCCGTCAAGCCACCGAGCGCGAGCGAAGGCGGCAGGCGCACGATGCCCTGATGGCGCACCTGCGCGCGGTCGAGCCGATCGTCGTGGCACCCTGGACCCGGGCCGAACTCTACGATCGCGACTAGGGCCGCCCGCCACGTGCGGCTCGCGCTCGACACAAACATCCTGGTTTATGCCGAGGGCATGAACCTCGCGGTCGGCGATGCGCGCAAACAGGCGCTCGCGGTTCGCCTGCTCGAGGCAGCGCCGGAAGGCTCGATCTTCATCGCCCGCCAGACCCTTGCTGAATTGCATCGCGTGATGGTGCGAAAGGGCCGCCTGGCCCCCGCCGCGGCGTCGGATCGGATGAGGCTTTGGGCGGCCGACGCCGAGCTCATCGACACCGACGAGGCCGTTCTGGAATCCGCGCTGGACCTCGCCAGCGACCATTCACTGCCCATCTTCGACGCCGTGGTCCTCGCGGCCGCCGTCGAGGCGCGCTGCGACCTGTTGCTCTCCGAAGACTTCCAGGATGGCTTCGCCTGGCGCGGGATCGTCGTCACCGATCCCTTCGGATCGGCGCCGGACCGGCGCCTCGCGCGGCTCCTGGCGGGCGGGCGCTGAAGAACGCGCGGAGAAAGCCCGCTCGCCCACGCCCCGAAAGCCGCCGCTCCGGCGCTCGCCTCAAGCAGGTTCGATCCGCGCGTCCGGGAGGGGCGACCCGCACCGCCGGAGGGTACGCTGGGGATGAGCGAGTTTCGATCCGCGCCCCCGTGAGAAGGCGACACTTGGAGGCGCGCCGCCGCCGACGGAGATGATGGTTACGATCCCCCGCGGCCCTCGACCTTTCCATGGCCTCCAGAAGGCGCACGCGCTGAAGCACGGCTTCGCTCGGCTTAGGCGCAAGTCGCCATTTTCTTTCCCGAGCTGTTCACTCCCCCAGCCGCCAGCCCCGCACCTCCGCCAGCGGCTCGAACCCAAGGCGCTCCAGGATCGGCCGGCTGGTTTCGGCGGCGTCGACGATGAGGTAGCGGTAGCCTTGCCGCCGGGCCTCCTCGGCGCGGGCGCCGACAAGGGCGCGATAGGCGCCGCGCCCGCGGAACCCCGGCGCCGTGCCGCCGCCGTAGAGGCCGGCAAAGACTCGGTCATGCGGCATCTCGAGCCGTCCGGAGGCCCCGGGCCTGCCCTCGGCATAGGCGATATAGAGGCCCAAGGTGGGGTCCCCCAGACGCGGCGCGAACGCCGCCCCCTGCCAGGCTTGGGCTTGGCCAAAGGCGGCGGCGTTCACTTCGAGGAGATCGGCGAGGCCGGCCCGGTCGGTCACGCGCCGGACCTCGGGGCCGCTCGCCCGCGGTGTGGCCGGTGCGGGCGCCACCAGATCGAACGCCAGCAGGGTCTCCGGCTCGTCCGGTTCGAAGCCGGCCCGCGCCAGCACCTCCTCGAGATTGCCCGGCCGGTCATGGCCATGGACCTTCCATTCGAGCTGACCGCCGCTGGCGCGGAAGTGCGCGGCCTCGCGCGCGACCGCGGCGTGCGCGCCCTGTGCACCGAAAGTCCACCACTCGATGAAATTGTAGGGCCCCAGGCGGCGCAGCACCTCGCCGGACCACTCGGAGGTGACGCCGATCTCTTGCGGCGGATCGGCGCGCATCGTCGCATCGAAGAGCGCCAGCACCGCCGCGACATCCATCGTTCGATGTTCTTTCTGGCCGGGCAGTTGATTTCAGCGCCCCGAGTGCGGCGGATCCTTAGGTCAGGCCGGCGCCTCAATGGGAACGGCGCGCGCCACCACCCTCAGGCCGAGGCTTCCCATCGCCGCCTCGATCCGGTCCAGGCGGGAGGCGTGATCCAGATCGAACAGCCGATCCACCGAGTTCCGGCTCCAGTTCAGGCGCCGGGCCATCTCGGCTCTCGAGATGCCGGACTTGCGGACCGCTCGATAGAGATCGACCTTCAGGTCGACGAGCAGGGGGGTGCGAACCACTAGGGTATGACCTGTCCGACCTCGCGGCGATTTCTCGCGCGGTACGTCCAGGCCGGCTCTGATGCGCGCGGCGATGGCCTCCTCGATCGCGAGCAGTCCCCAGCGCCGGCAGGCGGCCTCATCCTCGCCGAATGACACCACCTCGGGGAACGCCGGGCTGGTCACCAGAAAGGTGTCGTTGTCGTCCGGCGTGAGTTCGATCCTGTAGTCGGTCATTACCTCAATCCCAGGTCCTTCTTGATCCTGTTGACCAGGCCCGCGCCCAATTCCTTTGAGCTGCCGTGTATCGGCAACTGACTGACGCGATCGCGGAGTCGGACCGTGAGATGGCCGGAGCCTCCCTTATGGGATTCGAATGTGCAGCCTCGGGCCGCCAACCGCCTCTTGAATTCGCTCGCGTTCACAGAGGTAGGCTCTTCCACACATTTGTGGAAGTCCACATGAATGTGGAAAACGTGATCAGCCCCTCCGGCAACGGACTCCCCGCCAGCGCCGCGGCGGCGCCCCTCAATCCAACAGCTTCCTGGCCAAATAAGTGAATTCCAGCGCCACCCGCTGGGCGCGCTCCTGCAGGTTGGCCGAGGCGGCGTGGCCGCCGTTGGTGTTCTCGAAGAAGAGGAAGGGCAGGCCCAGGGCCGCCATCTTCGCCGCCATCTTGCGGGCGTGGACCGGCGTCACCCGGTCGTCCTTGGTCGAGGTGACGAAGAAGGGTTCGGGGTGGGCCTTGCCGGCGACGAGGTTCTGGTAGGGCGAGATCGAGGCGAGGAAGGCGCGCTCGGCGGGGTTGTCGACGCTGCCGTATTCCCCGGCCCAGGAGGCGCCGGCGCCGATCTTCTCATAGCGCAGCATGTCGAGCAGCGGCACCTGGATCACCACCGCACGCCAAAGCTCGGGATGCTGGTTGAACTCCACCCCCATCAACAGGCCGCCGTTGGAGCCGCCCTCGATCCCCAGGCGGCGCGGCGAGGTGATCCCGCGCGCGATGATATCCTTACCGACGGCGGCGAAGTCGTCGAAGATGAGCTGCCGGTGGGTCTTGAGGCCCGCCTCGTGCCAGGCCGGGCCGAATTCGCCGCCGCCGCGGATATTGGCCAGGACATAGACGCCGCCGTGCTCGAGCCACAGCTTGCCGATGTTCGCCGAATAGCTGGGCAGCATCGAGGCCTGGAAGCCGCCGTAGGCGTAGAGCAGGGTGGGGTTGGCGCCGTCCAGGCGCATGGTCTTGGGGTGGACCACGAAATAGGGGATCTTCGCTCCATCGCTCGAGGTCGCCTCGAACTGGTCGACCTCGTCGCCCGAGGCGTCGAACTTCGCCGGCAGAACCTTGATGTCGCGCGCCTCGCCGCTGGCCGCGTCGCCCTGCCACAGCCGGGTCGGATCGAGGAAGCCTTCGACGGCCCAATAGATCGCGTCGTCGGTCTCGCCGGCGGCCACCAAGCCGACCGAGGAATTCGCGGCCACCGGCAGGACGCCCTTGCGCCAGCCCGCGCCGGCCCGCTCGAAGGTGACGAGGCTTCCCTTGACGTTGTCATAGAGAGCCGCGACCACCCGCGAGCGGGTCACCACCGCCTGCTCCACCGACTGGCGCGGTCCCGGCGCGATCAGGACCTGAACCCTGGGCGCGGCCCCCGCCTCGAGCGAGGCGAGATCGACCGCGATGAGCGCGCCCTGCGGCGCGGTCGGCGCGCCGGGCGCGGGGGCCCAGTCCTCTTTCAGGCTGACGATCAGCGCCCCGTCGATCAGGCCCTCGACCCGCGACTTGGGCGGCAGGGGCAGACGGACCAAGCCCTTGGCGGTCAGCAGATAGTGTTCGAATTCGAAGAAATTCACCGCCCGGACGATGATCACCACCTTGTGGCCGGCGCCGTCGTGCAGCACCTGGGCGTCCACCGTCACGTCGGTGGGCTTGCCGCGAAAGACTTCGCTCGCCTGGTCGAGCGGCTGGCCGCGTTTGAGGGTCTTGACCACGAAGCCGTAGCCGCTGGTGGTCATCGTCCCGGGGCCCCAGTCCCTCGCCAGGATCAGGGTGTCGTCGTCCAGCCAGTCGGCCGACTGCTTGCTGCGCGGCAGGAAGAAACCGCCGGCGACGAAGCTTCGGCTCGCCAAGTCAAATTCCCGCACCTGCACGGCGTCCTCGCCGCCGTCGCTGAGGCGCACAAGGCACAGCCGAAAGTTCGGCGGCGGGCAGGTTGCGCCCTTCCATACCCAGTTGGCCTTTTCGGCGGCCGAGAGGGCGTCCAGGTCGATCACGCTCTCCCAGGGCGGCTGGGCGGCGGCGTAGCCCTCGCGGGTGGTGCGCCGCCAGAGGCCGCGGACATGGACCGGGTCCTGCCAGAAGTTCATCACCGCCTCGCCCAGAAGATCCGGCATGGGAATCCGGTCGGCGGCGTCGACGATCTTCAGCGCCTCGGTGTGGAAGGCCAGGTAGCGCGGGTCGCCCTCGAGGACGGCCAGGGACCGGGCATTCTCTTTTTCCACCCAAGCGAGGGCGCGCGCGCCCCGGGCTTCCTCGAGCCAGAGAAAAGGGTCGGCCGCATTGGCGGCTGGGGATGGGGCGTCGGTCACTGGCGGCGTCTTCGCTGAGCTCGGAAAGGCCAGGGCGGCGATCGCCGCGGCCAATAGGGCGGTGCGCATGGCGCCCGTTCTCGCCATCCCGGCGAGAGGTGTCCAGTCTTCCGCGTGGCGCAAGCCTGGCTAGCGGCCCTTTCCGCTCCCCGTGTCGAGGCCGCGCAGGTACGCGACGACGTCCGCCCGCGTCTTGGGATCGCCGATGTAGAACGGGTGCGGCGAGATTGTGCCACGGCGTGGATCGAGCAGAGTCTCCAGGCTATGCACCGAACCGTCGTGCAGGAACATCGGCTTGCGGGCCAGATCGAGCAGCATCGGAATGGCGTTGCCTCGGTGGCCGCCGCCGGGGCTGGCGTCGACCACGATCATCTTGTCGTCGAAGGTTCCCGGCGCATTCTGGATCGGATCGAGAGGCGGATCGCGCCGGGCCAGCACCGTCGGGTGATAGCCCGGCCAGATCCGGTTCATCTCCACCAGGGTCGGGCTCACCGGCTGGCTCTGGTCGGGATTGTGGCACGAAGAGCAGTTGGCGACGAACGCCCTGCGCCCGCGCGCCGCCGCCATCGGTTCGACCCTGGCCCCCCGGGGGGCTGGCAGGGATTCGAGGTAGGCGCGAAGATCTGCGAGCTTCTGTTCATCGACCCTGCGGCCCACCAGGCTCCCCGGATCGCCGATCTTGTAGCCGGTCATCGCCATGGCGAAGGGGTAGCCGGTGACGTGAGTCGCCCGCAGCACCTTCGCATAGTCATCGGAGAGTTGAGTTCCGGCGGTTCCGCCGACCACGGTCAGGAATTTGCGGCCCTCCGGGGTCGCCAGGGAGGTCGGATCGAAGGCGACCGTATAGACCCCGTTGGAGAAGCTTTCGACGCTGGGCTGTTCGCCGGCGCTGCCGAAGGGGGCGGCGAGATCCTGCCGGAACAGAGGCGAGTTCACCACCGGATTGCCGTTGCCGTCCGGCGTGTCGTCGAACATGCCCACCGGGTAGAACTTGGGATTGCCGAGGTAGGCCTTCGCGTCCGCTTCGCTAGAGTGAGCAGTGAGACCCCGTGGCGCGCGACCGATCGTCTTGCCGCCGAGGGTCACCTGCAGGAACGGATAAAAGGCGAGCGGATTGTCGGCCGTGGCGAGGATTTTGCCGAAATTCAGATTGAGGTTCGCCTGGCCGTCCAGGCGATGACCGATCGAGCCCCCGCCGGGCATGGCGAACACCGATGCATCGGTGTTGGTGTGACACAGCGCGCAGGTGGCGCCGACCTTGTCACCCTTTGGCGCGAAGCCCGGGATGGCGTTGGCGGCGATCAGCAGCATCGTCGTCTTGGGATCGTTCAGCAGCGGGGCGTTGCGCGGCGAGAGGTCGGTCTTCAGTTCCGCCGCAAGAGGGCCGCGCAGTTCGGCGGGAACGGCGTCGATGTCCACGAGCAGGCCGAGCTTCAAGGCGTCGATCGGGGTGACCTTCGCCTCCATGATCCCCTTGGGAAGGCGCACGGCGTCGGTCCAGAAGCCCTCGTTGCCGAAGGTTTCGAATCGGAACACATCCCTGCCCGCCGCCGGATGGCCGGTGAGACCGGAGTGTGGCGGGGCGATCTTGTCGCTCTGGGCGCGGCTTGCCCGCTCGCCGAGCACAACCGTGGCGGCCATGGAAAGGGCCAGAACAGAAACCGCCATCCGCGGACCCCAACGGAACTTGGCCATTGCGTCGCCTTCCTCGCCTGACTCGACGTGCGCGAACCTAACGCGCCCGGATGCCGATCGTTCGAAGTTCGAACGTATTTTGCGGTTTGTCCGCCTCTCGTCGGTCCATGGTCAAGCGAGGGCGAGACGGAAATATTGTTTTCGTGCTGTATTCGGCGATTTGTTGCCGTAACAGTCCAGTGCGACCCCACCTTGCCAAGTCAGTGCTCGTCGCGCCACCGGCTCGGCTTCAGTCCCGTGATGCGTTTGAACATGGTGGAAAACTGACCGTGACTGTTGAAGCCGCATCGCTTGGCGATCCCGGCAATGGGCAGCTCATGATCGGCCATCAAACGCTTGGCCCGCTCTATGCGGCGACTGATGACGAAGGCATAGGGCGACAGGCCGGTCATCCGCTGGAACGCGCGGCTGAAATGGTAACGGCTCAGGCCGGAGACCTCTGACAATGCGGCAAGACTGATGTCCCCGCTCAGATTGTCCCCGATGTAGTCGAGCACCCGCCTCAATCGAAAAGGAGCGAGGGAGTGCGGGGCCCGTACATGGACCGTCGAGAGCGTCGAATGTTCGCCCACCAGACGCACCAGGGCGGCATGGAACAGAGTTTCCAGGTAGAAGCCGCTCGGACCGACAGGCGCGGAGAGTTCGAGCATCATCATGTTCAGAAGGCCCTCCACGAGCGCGTCGGATCGCCCGACCTCTTCGAGGAAAGCTACCCGCAGGGGCTCGCGGTCGAAGACTTCGACGACGACCCGGTCGACATCGCGCGGGCGGATGTACAGGTGGCTGAAGTCGACCGGCCCCTCAGTGCGCCAGTTCGAAGCAGAACCGGCGGCAATGATCGTCAAGCCGCCCGAATGCACGTCGGTGATGGTGCGGTCGCCATCCCTGTCGCGGCGGACGCGTTTGGCGCCTCCCAGGTGCAGGACGGCGACGTGGTGATCCAGCGCCGGCTGCTTCATCTCCGGGGAGGTGTCGGCCCAACGGCGCAGCAGGCCGCGCCGCAAGGTGCTGGAATCGCTAGTCAGCACCGGCGGCGCGGAGATGATGCTTCCCCACTGAAAAGGATTGAGAACGGCTTGTTGTGAATTCGAGTCCAACCGTTCGCCTCCGGCAGGATGGGCCGTTACGTTATAGCCTCCATCCCATCGGGCCCACGACGCGAGCCTCCACAAGTCTGATTCCGGCTCGCCCAATACATTTGCGCGCCTCGTTACCCTTCTGCGGCGAAGGCAAATCTGAGCTTCCTACGAAAATAGCAAGACGCGGAAACTCGCGGCTCGAAAACAGAAATTCCCGAGGGTCTGGACCTGGCGGGCTAGCCCCGAGGTCGCCCCCTCTGAACCTGAGCGGGTGCGGGTCGTGGGGCTGGGACCGAAAATTGGATCGATGCCCTTCTCCGCCAGTCCGGCCGCTCTACGCGGCGTGACGGAAGATCGCGCCGGTAGCCCCGAGCGGATGGCGCGGTGATCCGATCGGCGCGTGCGACGTTCTATCGGAGGCGGCGCTTGCGAGGGATGGTTCATGAAGCAAATCTCGTGCGATGTCGCCGTCATCGGCGCCGGCTCGGCGGGCCTCGCCGCGCATCGCGCCGCCACGGAGGCCGGCGCCAAGAGCCTGCTCATCGAAGCGGGTCCGGGCGGCACGACCTGCGCGCGCGTCGGCTGCATGCCATCGAAGCTGCTCCTGGCCGCCGCTCGCGCCGTTAGGGACATGCGAGAGGCCGGCCGGTTCGGCATTGGCTCGGGGCCCGAGGTCCGCGTCGATGGCCATGCGGTCATGGCCCGCGTGCAGCGTGAGCGGGACCATTTCGTCGCGGGCGTGCGCAAGGATGTCGCCGCCATCGCCGCCAGACACAAACTCACCGGTCATGCGCGCTTCGACGGCCCTACCAGCCTCACCGTCGATGACCATTCCAAGGTCCAGGCGCGCGCCATCGTCATCGCCGCCGGCGCCCGGCCCATAGTTCCCGGCTCTCTCGCCCAGGCGTGCGGCGACCGGGTGTTCACCCATGAAACGATTTTCGAGCTGCCGACCCTGCCCACATCCCTGGCGGTCATCGGAGCGGGTCCCCTGGGCATCGAACTTGCCATCGCCTTCGCGCGACTAGGGGTGCGCACCGCCGTCTTCGACGACGGCGAAACGATCGGCGGAATCGCCGATCCGGTCGTCCAGGCCGCCGCGCGGACGGGACTGGGATGCGAGGTGGCGCTGCATCTGGGTGTCGAGGTGGAGGCAAGGCGGATCGGCGCGGGCGACGTGCGGGTGTCATGGCGGCGAAAGGCGGCGCGCGCCTCGTGCGCGACATTTCAGTATGTGCTTTCCGCGGCCGGCCAACCGCCGGCGCTGGATGGCCTGGATCTGCGGATGGCGGGCCTCAGCTTGGACGCCCACGGGATTCCGGCGTTCGACCTTTCCACCCTGCGGTGCGGCGAAAGCGCGGTGTTCATCGCCGGGGACGCCGACAACGCCAGACCCGTGTTGCACGAGGCGGCCGCACAGGGCGAACTCGCCGGGTCGAACGCGGCGCTCTATCCGAAGATCCGGAAACACCCGCCCGGGGTGAAGCTCGCCGTGGTGTTCACCGACCCCGACATGGCGACGGTCGGCGAGGGCTTCGATCCTGATCAGCAGAGGCAATGGGCCATCGGATGCTCCGGCGACAATGGCCGGGCGCGGGTCGACGGCCGCGATCCCGGCATCCTGCGCGCCTATGTTCGCCGAAAGGACTCCGTGATCATCGGCGGGGAGATGTTCGGGCCGCAGGTCGAGCATCTGGCGCAGATGCTCGCCTGGATGGCCCAGCTGGAGCTGACGGTCGAGGCCGCCCTGGCCCTTCCGTTCTACCATCCCACCGTGGAGGAAAGCCTCCGCTCATGCTTGCGGGACGCCAAGAGCCGGCTCGCCTGATCCAGGCGGGTCAGCCCCCGTGGGCAAAGGCCGGATAGAGCGACATGCCGCCGTCGATGGCGAGGGTCGCGCCGACCACATAGTCCGCGGCGTCGGAGGCCAGCCAGACGGCGGCGGCGGCCACGTCCTCCACTTCCCCGATCCGGTCGTAAGGGATCAGTTTGAGGAGCTTGCGCATGGCGGCGGGCGTGGTCCAGGCGGCTTTGTTGATCGGTGTCCGGATGGCGCCCGGAGCGATCGCGTTGACGCGGATTTTCTCGGCCGAGAGCTCCTGCGCCATGCTCTGCATCAGCATCTTCACGCCACCCTTGGCTGCGGCGTAGTTGGCGTGTCCGGCCCAGGGGATGGTCTGGTGGACGGAACTGATGAACAGCACCTTGCCCAAGGCCCTGGAACGCTTGGGGTCGAGCCCTTGGCGGCGGAACCAGCGGACAGCCTCCTGGGCGCAAAGAAACGCGCCGGAAAGATCCAGGTCGATCACCGCGCGCCAATCCTCGAGGCTCAGCTGGGTGAAGGCGCCGTCCCTCTGCAGCCCGGCGTTGGCCACCAGAATTTCCACCCCCCCGAAGTGCTCGTGGGCGATCTCGAAAAGCCCCTCGACATCGGCAGGGCGTGAGACGTCGCCGGCGGCCGCCACCGCGCGACCACCCTTTTCGACGATGGCGCCCACGATCTCCTTGGCTGCCTCGGCCGCGCCGTGGTGGTTGACCAGGACCGCCGCGCCCGCCTCGGCGTAGGCATGGGCGATGGCGGCGCCGAGCCCGGAGCTGGCGCCGGTGATGATTGCCCTTTGGGCGGCAAGGGGTTTGTCGCTCATGAGGTCAATGTTCCGCTCGAGCCTTTCGGCTCTTGGCCGTGATGGCGCCCGATGGGCCGCGGACGATCTCGCAGTCGAACCGCTGAGGCCCGATGGAGAGGCCGCCGATCGAGAGCCGGCTGACACTGGCCGGCAGAAGCGGACGGTCGAACTCCACCCCCAGGCGTCCTCTGCGCAGACCCAGCAGGGAGGTCAGCATATGAGGGACCGCCCCGGACGACCAGGCTTGCATCGGTTCGGCGAACGGACATCGCGCCGGAAACAGGTCCGGCTCACGGTCGAACCCGACATAGAACTCGGGCAGCCGGCCGAGGGCGAAACAGCCGGCCGCATCCAGCAGGGCGTCGAAGATTCTCACCGCCGCCGCGTCGAGGCCGTATCTGCGCAGGCCCTCGACGATCAGGGCGTTGTCGAACGGCCAAACGCAGCCGAGGTGGTAGTTGAGCGGATTGTAAGTCTTCTCGAGGTTGGAGAGGGTCCTGATCCCCCACCCGCAATCCATATCCGGCGCCAGCATCCGCTCCGCCGTCCGCGCCGCCTTTTCAGGGGAAGCGATGCCCGACCACAGCACCTGGCCGGCGTTGGAGGTGATCACCGTCACCTGGCGGCCGCCCTCTTCCAGAGCGAGGGCGTAGCAGCCCTCGTCGTCCATCCAGAAATCGCGATTGAAGCGTTTGCGTAGGCCCGCCCCCGCTTTTGCGAGCCTGTCGGCGTTCTTGATCTCGCCCGCTCTTCGAAGGGCCGCCGCGATCGAGGTCCAGGCAAGGTAGACATAGCCCTGCACTTCGCAAAGGGCGATCGGCGCGCGGGGCGCGCTTGCGTCCTTGCGGGGCACCCCGAAAGTCGAATCTTTCCATCCCTGGTTGATCGGACCTTTGGGGGTCTCGCCGCTGTAGCTGAGATAGCCGTCGGCGCTGGTTTCGCGGCTC
The DNA here is from genome assembly GCA_036511715.1 of Caulobacteraceae bacterium. Taxonomy (GTDB): domain Bacteria; phylum Pseudomonadota; class Alphaproteobacteria; order Caulobacterales; family Caulobacteraceae; genus Acaudatibacter. Next base: position 16,083 of record DATCBS010000006.1, on the reverse strand, counting down.
ACCCATTCCAGGGCGGCGTCGATCTCCGGCCGAAGCTCCTCGAACAGCGCCAAGCTCCCGGTCCATTGCGCGTGCCGGGCGATCAGGATCAGAAACAGCGGCGTCGCGTCGATCGACATATAGCTCGGCCGGTGGGGGACTTCCTTCAGTCGCGCCATCGCTCCGAGGCGCAGTTCATGCGGAATCTTGCCCGGCTGCTCCCACGTCTCCGGGTCCTCCACGCGGCCCTGGTAGGCGGCGAAGAGGCGGGCGACCCCTTCGGCCGGGCGCGGGTCGAAAACCAGCGTCTGCAGCGCGGCCAGAATGCTGTCACGGCCGAAAGGGGCCACGAACCACGGCATGCCGCCGGCGATGAAATTGCTCTCGAGGCCGGTGCGCAGCATGGTCAGATCGCGCAGCGAGCGTTCCACTACCCGATCCAGAACGGCGTTGTCGCTCATCACGTGGACCCCATCGTAGAACTTCGGTTCCGGCGGCCGGGCGCTGGCCGGCTCTGCCTCCTCACGGATGGCGAAGGTGATTTCGATGGTTTCGCATCCCTGGCCGGCGAGGCGGAAATCGAAGGCGGCGAGGCGCGCGCCGCGGCGGCGGCTGAGCGTCGGCGGGCGCGAGAAGGTGACGCTCAGGCAGCGGGTCACCCCATCCGCGCCGTGGTAGCGGAACGCCAGCTCCGTCTCGCTCGTCGTGACGGTGCGGGTGGCGCCGCGTTTTTTCGCCTTGGCGCCACGCAGTTCGAAGAGATCCTCGAATAGTGCGTCGATGACGAGGGTGAGGCAAAAAGAGACCGGCTTTGCGGTAAAGCTGCGCAACACTAGTCGGTCGGTGAGGCGCGAGGCTTCGCCATCCACGGTTCGTTCCAGCCGCAGCCCCAGGCTCTGCACGTCCAGCGCGGCGCCATCGAGCTGCAGGATGGCGAGGTTGGTGAGCTCGTGCACCGACTGATGGCCGCGCGCGGGGCTTGTCATCAGAGTCAAGCATGGCTCGCCACCCAGCCGCAATTCGTAGCGGCTGAGGTAGCGGGTATCGCGATGGAAGAGGCCCAGACCAGAGCCACAAACCGTGGTGATTTCGCCGTCGCCCCGGCAGGAGAGATAGAAGCCGCCGTCCTTGATCAAGACCGGCTGAACGACTTCGGCCATGAAGATGTGATCGCTCATCGGAGCCTGCGGAAAGTAACCATCTGGCCAGGACCCCTCGGCGCCGCGTACCTGCTTCGGCAGCGAACATCAGGGCCTTGGTGGAAACTCATCCGCGGTCGACCCTGTTCCCCCGCCGCCTTCACCAGCGCAGAAGGCGCGAGCCGATGAGGCCGCCCAGGGCGGCCGAGGCGGCGATGCCCAGGGTGTACCAAGTGGCCACGAACGCCGCCGTGGTCTCCTGGCAGTAGAGCCCGTAGACCGTCGCCCCCACCGCTCCGGCCAGCGTACCCGCCGCCGCCCCGGCCATGCCCAGCCGCGTGGGCGCGAGGCGACGCATCACCCACACGATCGCCAGATAGACCGGGACTCCCAGAGCCAGGATGCGGAAGGGACACTGACTCCAACTTTGGCCGAGCCAGACCTCTGCGACATCGACCCGCGGCGTTCGCGCGAGTTCGACTCCAGCCAGGACCGCCATTACAGCGACGATCAGGATGATGATGATCAGCCCGGCGTGTGGCCGGCCATCGGGCCGGGACAGGCGGCCGACCAACTCCAGGCCGGCGAGCGAAATGCACAGCGTGTAGCCAACCTTCATCCAGAACGACGGGGTGTCGGCGGCGATGGTGAGGGGTCTCACGCCGAGCCAGCCCGCCAGGACGACGAAGGCGACCACGGCCCCCAGTGCGGCCGCCGCGGCCAGCCGCCGCCTCACCGGCGCGCCGCGCGCCGGTGAGGCACTGCTCGACAGGGCGAAAATCAGGTCAGCGGTCTTCATCACCGACCTTTCGCGCCAAGCGCCGCATGCTGCGGTGAATGCTCACCTTGGCCGCGGTCACTGAAACACCACCGCGCTGCGCAGCCTCTTGCATGCTCAGACCCGTGAGCTTGACATCGCGCATCAAGGCTCGTTGGCGCGGCGGCAGACTTCCGAGGAGCTGGGCGATGTCTCGACGCACCGCGCCTTCGTCGGGGTTTTCCACCGCGAAAAGGTCGCCGGCGTCATCCAGAGGGATGGTTTGCCGCGCGCCGGTGCGCCGGAAATGATCCAGCAGCTTGTAGCGCGCGATTCCATAGGCCCACGGGGTGAATGGCTGATGGCGATCATAGGTCTCCCGTTTCAGGTGGATCGCGAGGAGCGTTTCTTGCACCAGATCCTCCGCATCGGCGTCGCCAGGCCCTAAGCGCCTTCGAAAATGACCGCGTAAATACGGTGTCAGCACGCCCAGAAGCTCGCGATAGGCATCCTTGTCGCCCTGAAGGCCGCGGATCATCAGAGCTTTCAGCCGAGGTTCAGGGGCCGCCACGTGTGATCCGTCATTCGCGCTTGGGAGTATCAAGGTTACGACGCTTGCCGCTGCGGCGTAACCAACGGCCCCTGGAGTGCGAACTATCAGGAAGCGGCATTGTTTCCCGCCGCCCCAACAGACCAAAGGCGCCAATCGATGTCCTCCCTTTCGAAATCCTTGACCCGCGGGCCGGTGGCGCGGCTGGCCCTCGTCGCAGGCGTCTCCGTGATCGCCCTGGCGATCGTCGGCGGGGCCGCGGGCGCCCGTTCAGGCGCGGCGCCGGCCGTCCGCCTTCCGGCCCCGGCGATCGAGGTTGCCGGGCCGCAAGCGGGGCAGCAGATCGCTGTTCTCTCCGGCGGCTGCTTCTGGGGCGTCCAGGGCGTCTTCGAGCACGTGCGCGGCGTCAAGCAGGTCCTGGCCGGCTACGCCGGGGGCAAGGGGGCCACCGCTAACTACGAACTGGTGAGCACCGGGACCACCGGCCATGCCGAGTCGGTGCGGATTGTCTTCGATTCACGCCAGATCTCCTACGGCGAAATCCTGCGCATCTATTTCTCGGTCGCCACCGATCCCACCCAGGTCAACCGGCAGTTTCCCGACGAGGGTCCGCAGTATCGCGGGGAGATTTTCTACGCGACCCCGGCCCAGAGGAGCGTCGCCCTTCGCTACATCGCCCAGCTCCAGGCGGCGAAGGTGTTCCCCCGGCCGATCGCGACGCGGGTGGATCCGCTGACCGGCTTCTTCAGGGCCGAGGCCTACCACCAGGACTACCTCGTCCGGCACCCCGACGCCGCCTACATCGCCACCTACGATCTGCCCAAGGTCGCCGCCCTGAAGGTGATGTTCCCCGCCGACTACCGGCCCACGCCGGTGACCGCGCTCTGAAGGCGAGCGCCCTTCGCCCTGGCGCCTCGCGGCGCTATACCTCGCCGCCCATGAGCCGTCCGTTCCTGAAGATGAACGGGCTCGGCAACGATTTCGTCGTCGTCGAGGCCCGATCGGCGCCCTTCGCGCCTTCGGTCGCGCAGGCCCGGGCGATCGCCGATCGCGCCAGCGGCGTCGGCTGCGATCAGATCATCGCCATCGAACCCTCCAGGCGCGCCGACGCCTTCATGCGCATCTGGAACGCCGACGGCGGCGAGGTGGCCGCGTGCGGCAACGCGGCCCGCTGCGTCGGCTGGCTGCTGATGCGGGCCACCGGACGCGAGGAGGCGAGGCTGGAAACCGCCGAGCGGGTGCTCGAGGTCCGGCGCGCCGGCGATTGCGCGATCACGGTCGACATGGGGCGCCCGGGCCTCGACTGGCGTGACATCCCGCTCGCCGAAGCGATGGACACGCGGGGCATCGAGCTTCAGGTGGGGCCGATCGAGGCGCCGGTCCTGCACACCCCGGGCTGCGTTTCGTTCGGCAATCCGCACGTGGTGTTCTTCGTCGCCGATGCGCGCGGCGCGCCGGTAAGGCAGGTGGGGCCGATGATCGAGCACCACGGCCTTTTTCCCGAGCGCGCCAACGTCGGCTTCGCACAGATCATCTCGGGGGAGCGCATCCGCCTGAAGGTCTGGGAGCGGGGCGTCGGGGAGACTTCCGCCTGCGGCACCGGCGCCTGCGCGGCGGTGGTGGCCGCCCACCGGCGGGGACTCGCCGGGCGGAAGGTCACCGTCGAGCTCGATGGCGGGGAGCTGGCCATCGACTGGCGGGCGAGCGACGGGCACGTTCTGATGACCGGCCCCGTGGCGGTCGAGTTCACCGGCCGCCTGCCGGCGGTGGAGGTGCGGGCATGACGAGCCATCCCGCCATCGCCGCCGGGCGGACCGCCGTCGTCACCGGCGCCGCCAGCGGCATCGGCCTTGCCGCCGCCGAGAGGTTCGCGGCGCTCGGAATGAATGTCGTGCTGGCCGACCGTGACGGCGCGCGGCTCATCGCCGCGGCCGACGGCCTTCGCTCCCGCGCCGCCCGCGGCGCCAGGATCGAGAGCCTGGCCACCGATGTCGCCGACTTCGACCAGGTGGCGCGTTTGCGCGACCACGCCCTGGCGCGCTTCGGCGATGTCGCGGTGCTGATGAACAACGCCGGGATCGCGCGCGGCGGCCACGCTTTCGAGAACCTCGACGCCTGGCGCCAGGTGCTGGCGGTCAATCTCGGCGGCGTGATCAACGGCGTCCAGGCCTTCGCCCAGACGATGATCGACCAGAACCGTCCCGCCGCGATCGTCAACACCGGCTCCAAGCAGGGCATCACCACGCCGCCGGGAGACACCGCCTACAACGTCAGCAAGGCGGGTATCAGGGTGCTCACCGAAGGACTGCAGCACACTTTGCGCAGTATCGAGGGTTGCCAGGTGAGCGCCCACCTGCTGGTTCCGGGCTCGACCTTCACCGGCATGACCGCGCGCACGGCCCAGAAGCCGCCCGGCGCGTGGACCACCGAGCAGGTGGTGGACTTCATGCTGGCCGCCATGGCCGCCGGGGACTTCTACATCCTCTGCCCCGACAACGAGGTGAGCCGTGAACTCGACAACGCCCGGATCACCTGGTCGGCGCAGGACCTCACCGAGAACCGCCCGCCCCTGTCGCGGTGGCATCCCGACTTCAAGGACGCCTTCGCCGCCTTCATCGCCGGGCGGACCTGAGCATGGCTGGCCTGGTTTCGGCTCCCGATCGCAGGGACGTCGAGGTGGTCACCTTCGGCTGCCGGCTCAATGCCTGCGAATCCGAGGCGATCGCCGCGCGGGCGGCGGCCGACGGGCTCGCGGACGCGGTGGTGTTCAACACCTGCGCGGTGACCGCCGAGGCGGTGCGCCAGGCGCGCCAGGCGATCCGCCGGGCGAGGCGCGCTAGGCCCGGCGCCAGGATCATCGTCACCGGCTGCGCGGTGCAGATCGATCCGGCGGCCTTCGCGGCGATGGACGAGGTCGACCTTCTTCTCGGCAACGCCGAAAAGTCCGCGCCGGGCGCGTTTGGCGAAGGCGCGGCGCGGGTGCGAGTCGGCGACATCTTCACCGCGCGCCACGCGGTCGGCTCGGCCGGCGCGGGTCCTGGCAAGGTGCGCGCCTATGTGGAAATCCAGAATGGCTGCGACCATCGCTGCACCTTCTGTGTCATTCCGTTCGGGCGCGGAAATTCGCGATCCGTGACCGCCCAGGCCGTGGTCGATCGGGTGCGCGCCCTGGCCGGCGCCGGCTATGGCGAGGTGATTCTGACCGGGGTCGATCTGACCAGCTGGGGGGCGGATCTCACCGGAGCGCCCTGCCTCGGCGCCCTGGTGGCCAGGGTCCTCGAGGAGGTTCCGGAGCTTGCGCGCCTGCGGCTCTCGTCCCTGGACGCGGCGGAGATCGATCCGGAGCTGATGGCGCGCCTGGCCGAGGAGCGGCGTCTGATGCCCCACCTGCACCTTTCCCTCCAGTCCGGAGACGATCTCATCCTCAAGCGGATGAAGCGCCGCCACCGGCGCGCCGACGCTCTGCGGCTGGTGCGCGAGGTTCGCGAGGTCCGTCCCGAGACCAGTTTCGGCGCCGATTTCATCGCCGGCTTTCCCACCGAAACGCCGGCCGCCTTCGAAAACACCGTGGCCCTGGTCGAGGAGGCCGGCCTCGCCTTCCTGCACGTCTTTCCTTACAGTGCCCGTCCCGGGACGCCCGCGGCGCGGATGCCGACGGTCGCGGCCGCCGAGATCAAGGAGCGCGCCGCTCGCCTGCGCGCCGCGGGCGACGCCGCGCTCGCCCGCCATCTGCAGCGGCGGGTCGGCTCGACCGTACGCGCCCTGGTGGAGCGGCCCGGCCGCGCGCGCGCCGAGGACTTCACCGAGATCGCCTTCACCGGCGAGGCGGCGCCCGGAGCGACCATCACCGGCGTCCTGGCTGGCCATGACTTCCGGCGCGCCCGCGTGGACAGGTGGGAGGCGTGCGCGTGAGAAAAGCCTTCGTCACCCTTCGCGCCCCGCGAGAGAAGGATTGCCTCGACAGCGGAGTTTGCTTGCCGTGACCACCGAAACCCGGACCCTCACCGGAGGCTGGCAACGCGGCGCCGATGGGCTCGGCCCGGAGTGACGGCCGAAAGCCGAAAATCTGGGTGGCTTCAACGCCTCACCCAAGGCCTGTCGCGTTCATCCAAGGCGATGAGCGAGCAGGTGGTGCAGGTCTTCATCGCCAAGCCGCTCGACCAGCAACAGTTGGACGCCCTGGAGGAGATGCTCATCGAAGCGGATCTCGGCCCGCATGCCGCCGCGCGCATCGCCAGGGCTTTGGGCGAACGCCGGTTCGGCGGCGCCCAGACCTCCGATGAGGTGAAGGAGGCTCTCGCCCAGGCGGTGGCGGCGGAACTCCTGCCGCGTCAGGGCCGGTTCGATCCCCTTTCCGGGCCGCGGCCGTTCGTGGTCCTGTTCATCGGCGTCAATGGTTCGGGCAAGACCACCACTCTGGGCAAGATCGCCGCCGACCTCACCGCCCGCGGGGCGCGCGTTCTTGTCGCGGCCTGCGACACCTTCCGCGCCGCGGCCGTGGAGCAACTCGAGGTCTGGGCGGTCCGCGCCCACGCCGACTTCATTTCCGGCGCCGATGGCGCCGACGCCGCCGGTCTGGCGTTCGACGCCCTGACCCGGGCGCGCTCGGAGGGCCACGACGTGCTGCTCATCGACACCGCCGGACGGCTCCAGAACAAGCAGGGGTTGATGGATGAGCTCACCAAGATGATCCGGGTGCTGAGGAAGGTGGACAGCGAAGCGCCCCACGAGGTGCTGCTGGTCCTGGACGCCACCGTCGGGCGCAACGCTCTGGCCCAGGAGAACATCTTCGGCAACGCCATCGGCGTCACCGGCATCGTCATGACCAAGCTCGACGGCACGGCGCGTGGCGGGGTCCTGGTGCCGGTGGCCCAGGCCTCGGACTCGCCGATCAAGTTGATCGGCGTGGGCGAAGGGATCGAAGACCTCCAGCCTTTCGACGCCGCGGCCTTCTCCCGCTCGCTGGTCGGCCTCGAGGCGCCCGTCCATGGCTGACCGCCGCCGCCCGACGTGGATCCGGTGGGCCGTGGACGCGGTCCCGGCCTTCGCCTTCCTGGTCGTGTTGCTCGCCACCCGCGATTTCCGGCTCGCCACCTGGTGGCTGGTCGGCGGCTCGACGCTTGCTCTGGTCACCGGCCTTCTCGTCGAGCGCCGTCTCGCCCCTTTGCCGGCGGTCATGGGTGGCATGGCCCTGGTGTTCGGGGGCCTCAGCCTGTTGCTGCATCGCAACGACATTCTGCAGATGAAGATGACGATCGTCGATGCGGCCCTGGGCGCGGTGCTCTTCGGCGGGCTTCTGCTGAAGAAGAATCCGTTGAAACTGCTCCTCGGTGGGGCCTTTCACCTGACCGATCGCGCCTGGACGGTGCTGGCGGTGCGCTACGCGCTCTTCTGGTGGGTGTGCGCGGCCGCCAATGAGTTCATCCGCCGCACCCAGACGGCCGAGACCTGGGCGATCTTCCGAGTTGTCGCCGTGGCCCTCGCCATCGTCTTCGCCGTCGCCCAGACACCGTTTTTGATGAAGCACGGCGGCCTGGGCGCGGCGCCGCCGCCCGACCCGCCCGAGCCGGGGTTTTGACGTGCAGAGCGGCGACGCGCGACGCACTGTCGTCAAAACGTGAAGAAAGTCGGATAAGGACGTCCACTGACGCATCGGTCGGGGGGAGAGAGGGGCGGGCGCGATGTCCAAGACGGGGCGCAACACCGCCGGCGGCGGCCTCGAAGGTTCGGTGACCCACCTTCTGCAGCGGGCGGTCCGCTTGGCCCTGGATTTTCACGCCGAGGCCGCGGGCGCCGGAGCGGTGACCCAGCGCCAATACACCGTCCTGGCGGCGGCCGGCGCCGCCGACGGCCAGAACCAGAACGATCTGGTGCGCGCGACCGGGATCGACCGGTCTACCTTGGCCGAACTCGTCTCGCGGATGCTCGCCAAGGGGCTTCTCGAGCGCGAACGCTGCGCCACCGACGCGCGGGCCAACACGGTGCGGCTATCGCCGAAGGGGCGTACAGCCCTCGCCGAGGGCGCGGGCGCGGCGGGCGCCGCCGATGAGCGGCTGCTGGCCCTGCTGGCGCCCAAGAAAAGCGCGGCCCTGCTGAAGATTCTCGGCGGCCTGGCCGGCGGCGCCAATCGTGGCGGAGAAGCGCCGGCGCCGGCGCCTCGCAAGGCCGAGAAAGCCCGCAAAAAGAAGAAGAAAAAGAACGCGGCCAAGGCGGCGAAGATTCAGGACATCGGGGCGTAGTCTTCGCCGACGGGCGCTCCGCCTTGGCGGCAGCGATGGGAGGTTCAGGCTTTGGACGCCTTCTCCCGGCTCTGCGCCTCGCGGCGAAACCGACGCGCGCGGGCGAGCGTGTCGGCGATCATCAAGGCGAAGATGAGCGCGCTCACGCCGTAGGCCGGCCAGATGAAGGCGGCGTACTTCCCCGCGGCGAACGCCAGGGCGCTCACCTCGCGGCCGCCGCCAGGGCCAGACTCGCCGAGCGCCGGCGCCAGACCTCCGCCCTGGTCCTTACGAGCCACAGGGCGCCAAAGGCGGCGGCGTAGCCGGCGCCGGCGAGGACGAGGGGGAGCAGATAGACCGGCGCAAGAGTCGGCCCGCCGGCGCGAAAGATCGATTCCCCCTGGTGCAGGGTGTTCCACCAGTCGACCGAGAACTTGACGATCGGCAGGTTGATGAGCCCGACGAGAGCGATAATCGCACAGGCGCGCCCGGCCTTGGCGTCGTCTTCGATCCCGGCGCGAAGCGCAATGTAGCCCACGAACAGCAAAAACAGCACCAGCACCGAGGTGAGGCGCGCATCCCACACCCACCAGGCGCCCCACATCGGCCGCCCCCAGAGCGAGCCGGTGATCAGCGCCATCAGGGTGAACCCGGCCCCCAGGGGCGCCGCGGCCTTCGCCGCCGCGTCGGCCAGGGCGTGGCGGAAGACGAGAAAGACAAAGCTTGCCGCGCCAAGGCACCCGTAGGCGAGCATCGCCGTCCAGGCGGCGGGTACATGGATGAACATGATCCGCACCGTTTCGCCCTGCTGAAAGTCCGGCGGGGCCGCGAAACCCAGCGCGAGTCCCGTCCCGATCAGCAACACGGCCAGGAGAGCGAGCAGCGGCGCCGCCCACTTCGAAAAGGCCATGAAACGATGCGGATTGGCGAGCGCCGCGATCATGGCCGGGTAGCTAATGCGTTTCGCGCGCGGCCGCCATCACCTGCTCGCGTCGCCGCGCCGGTCACGACAGGGCGTTGCGGCACGCAGCCGCCATCGCGAAAGGGGTGAGGGCGATGGCCGCGAGGCTGTAGGCGCCCAGCAGGGCGAAGGCGGTGAACCACGGAAGTCCGGCGGTGAACGCCCAGATTGCCGCGCCTCCGAAGATCACCGGCGGAACGACGAGCGGCAGGACGATGACCGCGATCAGCACCCCGCCCCTGCGGCTGGCGAGCGCCACGGCGGCGCCAGTCCCGCCGACGAAGGCGAAGGCCAGCCCCCCGACGGCCGCGGCGGCGGCGATCATCGGTGAAGCGGCCACCGGGGCGCCCAGGGCCAACGCCGCCAGGGGCGCGGCGAGGGCCAGGGGCGCTCCGGTCGCGCTCCACTGGGCAATGCACTTCACAGCCGCTACTCCCTCCAGGGGCAGGGGCCCCAGCGCCAGCAGCTCCAACGCGCCGTCCTCGAAGTCGCGCTCGAAGAGCCGCTCGAGGGAAAGCAGGCTGGCGAGGACCAGGCTCACCCAGGTCGCGCCGCCGGCGACACCGGCCAGCCCCGCGGGCGAAGGCCCCGCGGCGAGCGGCAAGGCGGCGGTGGCGGCCGCCAGGAAGGCGATGGCCAGCAAGGGCCCGCCGCCTCGCCCCCAGGCCAGGGCGGTCTCGCGGCGCAGAAGCACCGCCAGGGCGATCATCCACCCAGCTCCACCTGGCGCGCCGCCATCGGCAGCGGGTCGTGCACGGCGGCCAGGATCAGGCCTCCGCCGGAAAGGTGGGCCGCCATGATCCCGGCGAAGAGGGCGCGCGAGCGGGCGTCCAGCGGCGCCACGGGCTCGTCGAGCAGCCACAGCGCCCGTCGCGAGGCGCACAGTCGGGCCAAGGCGAGCCGACGCCTCTGGCCGGCGGAGAGCTGTCGGACCTCGAGATCCAGGGCCGCCTCGACCCCCAGCCCCCGGGCCGCCGCAAGCGCCCCATCGGCGTCCGATCCTGTCCACAGCGCCTGAAAGAGAAGCTCTTCGCGCGCCGTGCGGCCCGGCTTCATCCCATCCTGCCAGCCGATGAAATGGCAGTCGGTCCGCCTGGCCTCGTCGGCATCCACTTCGCCCGCCGCGCCGGCGAAGCGCACCTCCCCGGCGAAAGGGCGGATGAAGCCGGCGACGGTGCGCAGCAGGCTGGTCTTGCCCGCGCCGTTGGGGCCGGTGAGCGCCGCGGCCTCGCCGACGCCCAGCGCCAGGTCGAGCCCTTGGAAGAGGACCTGCTCGCCCCTCTGAACGCCAAGCGATTGAAGGGCGAGACCGGTGATCACGCGAGGCCCTGCCTTGCATGGACGGGGCGGGCGCTCGCGGCTATGACACGGCCGGCCGCACCGGGACCACGCGGCGCGCTGGCGGACGCTGTGTGTCCGCTCCGGTCAGCGCGCGATCCCTGGACCCACTTTCGGGATGCCTGCGGCAAGGAAAGGAAAACCCCCATCATGGCGTCGAAGGACAGCCTCAAGACCCGCCGCGAACTCGAGGTCGGCGAGACGACCTACAGTTACTACAGCCTGCGCGCCGCGGAAGAAGCGGGGCTGGCGGGAATCTCGGCCCTTCCGGTGTCGATGAAGGTGCTGCTGGAAAATCTCCTGCGCAACGAAGACGACCTCACCGTGCGCGAGGAGGATATCCGCGCCTTCGCCGCCTGGGTGGACAACAAGGGGATGGCCCAGCGTGAGATCACCTTCCGTCCGGCCAGGGTCCTGATGCAGGACTTCACCGGCGTGCCGGCGGTGGTCGATCTGGCGGCGATGCGCGACGCCCTCGCCGCGCTCGGTGGCGACCCGCAGAAGATCAATCCCCAAAGCCAGGTCGACCTGGTCATCGACCATTCGGTGATGGTCGACCATTTCGGCACCGCCAAGAGCTTCGCCGAGAACGTCGAGCGCGAGTATGAGCGCAACCTGGAGCGTTACCGCTTCCTGCGCTGGGGCTCGGCGGCCTTCGACAACTTCCGCGTTGTCCCCCCGGGGACCGGCATCTGCCACCAGGTCAATCTCGAGAATCTCGCCCAAACGGTGTGGTCGAGCCCTGAGGGCGAGAGCGTCGTCGCCTATCCCGACACGGTCGTCGGCACCGACAGCCACACGACCATGGTCAACGGCCTTTCCGTTCTCGGCTGGGGCGTGGGCGGCATCGAGGCCGAGGCGGCGATGCTCGGCCAGCCCCTGCCGATGCTGATACCGGAGGTGATCGGTTTTCGGTTCACCGGCGCGCTCCCCGAAGGCGCCACGGCCACCGATCTGGTTCTCACCGTGACCCAGATGCTGCGCAAGAAAGGCGTCGTCGGCAAGTTCGTGGAATATTTCGGCGCCGGTCTGGAAAGCCTGACGATCGAGGACCAGGCGACCATCGCCAACATGGCGCCCGAATACGGGGCGACCTGCGGCTTCTTTCCGATCACCAAGGCGACCCTCAATTATCTAGAGGCCACCGGCCGCACCCCCGAGCGGGTGGCCCTGGTGGAGGCCTACGCCAAGGAGCAGGGACTGTGGGTGGATGCCGGCGCGCCCGACCCGGTGTTCACCGACATCATCGAACTGGATCTGGCGAGCGTCCTGCCTTCCCTCGCCGGGCCGAAGCGCCCGCAGGACAAGGTGCTGCTCTCCGAAGCGGCCAGCCGGTTCGCAGAGGCCCTGAGGACCGAGTTCGGAAGAGGCGAGGGAGGCCCCGCGCCGCGCCGCTCCGTCGAGGGGGAGGATCACGACATCGGCGACGGCGATGTCGTGATCGCGGCCATCACCTCGTGCACCAACACCTCCAACCCCAGCGTCCTCATCGCCGCCGGCCTGATGGCCAAGAACGCCGTCGCCAAGGGGCTCAAGGTCAAGCCCTGGGTGAAGACCTCCCTCGCGCCCGGATCACAGGTCGTCACCGACTACCTGGCCAAGGCGGGATTGGACAAGCCGCTCGACGCGCTCGGCTTCAATCTGGTCGGCTACGGCTGCACCACCTGCATCGGCAATTCAGGGCCGCTCGCCGAGCCGATTTCAAAGGCGGTGCAGGAGGGCGATCTGGTGGCCGTCTCGGTGTTGTCGGGCAACCGCAACTTCGAGGGCCGGGTCAATCCGGACGTACGCGCCAACTATCTCGCTTCGCCTCCCCTGGTGGTCGCCTACGCCCTCGCCGGGTCGATGCTCACCGACCTGTTGACCGAGCCGCTGGGCAAGGGAAAGGGCGGCAAGGACGTATTCCTGAAGGATATCTGGCCGACCAACGCCGAGGTCGCGCAGATCCAGCGCAAGGTCGTCGGCGCCGAGATGTTCGCGGCGCGCTACAAGGACGTCTTCAAGGGCGATACCGCCTGGCGAAAGATCCAGGTCCCCGAGAGCCAGACCTACCTCTGGGACGTCGGTTCGACCTATGTCCAGAATCCACCCTATTTCGAGGGGCTGCAGATGACCCCCGAAGCGGTGACCGACATCCTGGAGGCGCGCATCCTGGGCATCTTCGGCGACTCGATCACCACCGACCACATCAGTCCGGCCGGCAACATCCGGAAGAGTTCTCCCGCCGGAGAATATCTGACCGCTCACCAGGTCAGCCAGGGCGACTTCAACTCCTACGGCGCCCGCCGCGGCAATCACGAGGTGATGATGCGCGGGACCTTCGCCAACATCAGGATCCGCAACAGGATCACTCCAGAGATCGAGGGCGGGGTCACGCGACACTTCCCCTCCGGCGAGCTGATGGCGATCTACGAGGCGGCGATGCGCTACAAGGCGGAGGGCCGGGCGACGGTGGTTTTCGCCGGAAAGGAATATGGAACCGGCTCTTCCCGGGACTGGGCGGCCAAGGGCGCCAAGCTGCTGGGCGTCCGCGCGGTGATCGCCGAGAGCTTCGAGCGAATCCACCGCTCGAATCTGGTGGGCATGGGCGTTTTGCCGCTGCAATTTATCACCGACGGATGGCAGCGCCTCTCGCTGACCGGCCAGGAGATCGTGACAATTCGCGACCTCGCGACCGTCCATCCGCGACGGCAATTGATGGTGGAGCTCTATCGTCCGGCGGATGGCCGGATCGCGAGGTTCCCGGTGCGCTGCCGGATCGATTCGCCCACGGAGCTCACCTATTTCCGCAACGGCGGGATCCTGAACTACGTCCTGAGGAATCTCGCGAAGGCCGCGGCCTAGGGAAGTCGCGCGGATCACAGTGTCGTGAAGCCCTCGCCGCTGAAACTCCGCTTAATTGCGGCGCTGATGAGCAAGCTCGCGGGCCTTCTGGTGTGTCTCGCCCTGGCGGCGCCGGCTACGCCGGCAGCGGCCAAGCCCGCGGTGCTGGTCGAGCTCTTCACGGCCCAGGGCTGCTCGTCGTGCGGCAATATCAACGCCGTGGTCGGTCAACTCGCCGAGCGGCCGGGAATCATCGCCCTCACCTGGCCGGTGGATTACTGGGATTACCTCGGCTGGAAAGACACCTTCGCCAAGCCGGAATTCGCCGATCGCCAGCGCGCCTATGACAAGCGGTTCGACGTGCGCGAGGTCTACACCCCGCAGGTCATCGTCGACGGTCACCTACAGGCTTCGGGCGCGACGGCCGGCGCGGTGGACTCCCTCGTCCGCGAGGCCAGGCGTTCAAGCGCCGATCCGCCGGACATGAAGTTTCTTGTCGGCGGCCGGATCGCCGTGGGCTCGGCGCCGCGGCCTCGTGGTGGCGGCGAAGTCTGGCTGATCCGCTATGACCCCAGAGCGCAGCTGGTCGAGGTGAAGGCCGGCGACAACCGTGGCCAGACGGTTCCTCAGCGGAATGTCGTGCGTGAGATCGAACGCCTCGGGACGTGGGCGGGCAGGCCCGTGGTGTTCAAGGCGCCCGCGCCGAGCGAGGAGGGACTGGAGAGCCTGGTCGTCGTCCAGGGATCCAACGGCGGGCGGATTCTCGGCGTGCTGCAACAGGCGCGCGAACCTGGCCGCAAGGCCGCCACCTCCTCCGCCGAAAGCAAAACCCCCGCGGCCGGAGGGGGCTGACCGCGGGGGTATCTTGGGGCATTGCGTCGGCTGACCAGAACCCCGCAAATCCAGGGGGGCTGGGGGGCTGTCAGGATCCGGACCAACAGGCGTTCCGATCAGCCGACAGCTGTAAGATCGGTGTCCAAACGGGCGGGCGAGCGACCGAAATGAGGTCATTTCAGGGCGACAAATGAAGCCCGTTTCATGTTTCCCGAAGTTGTGTCGCCAGTATCACGTTCCCACCATCACGCGGCCACGCTCTGAGTGCTGAGGTAAGGCCAGGAACGGCCGCGAACAGCGGCGCTGAGCGATCGAAGGATCGACGCTCGTTGCCCGGCACGCTGGAAATGCTCTAGGCTCGCTCGGCATGGCGTTCGACTCGGCCCCTCGGCCCACATTCCCTCGCGAGAGACCCGGTCTCGTCTTCTTCGATCGTCACGAACTCTCCCAGATTCTCGCGCTGTATGGGCGGATGGTCGCCGCAGGTCGCTGGCGGGACTACGCCCTCGATTGCCTCAACGACGCGGCGGTGTTTTCGATTTTCCGGAGCGCCTCCGAAACCGCGCTCTTCGGCATCGAGAAGCGGCCGGCGCACGCGCGGCGTCATGGCGCCTGGGCGGTCATCGCGCACGGCGGATTGGTGCTGAAACGGGGCCACGCGCTGGCGCAGGTGCTGAGCATTTTCGACCGCCCGAAGTTCTCCCTCGTCAAGTAGTCAGGGAAAGCAAGACCCGTCAGCCGCGGAAGTTGAGCTCTATCTTCACGCCGTCCGGATCATGGACGAAAATCTGCCTCAGGCGCGCGCCGGGGACGGCCGCTTCGGCCGGCGTCAAGCCGAGGCCGCGCAGGCGGGAAAGCGTGCCCTCGAAGTCACCGGCTTCGAAGGCGAGGTGATCGAACGCGCCAGGCGCCAACGATCGATCCGATGGCGGCGCGCCGACCAGATGCACCACCGGTCTGTCGCCCAGGTAGAACCACGCCCCGGGAAAGTCGAACGGCGGCCGGTGTCCTTCGCTCAGGCCCAGGGCCTGGGAATAAAAGGCCCGCGACCGGTCGAGATCGACGCAGTTCACGGTGACGTGGTCCAATCGGCTCAAGGCCATGGTGTCGGCTTCGTTTTCAATCGGGCAGAGGCGCCCCGCCGCCATCCTGGGGACCCAGGAGCAGCATCAAGTCCAAACGCACGGCGGGTGCAAACGATATCGCCAGCCTCGCCGCCTTCCGCACGCCGTTGGCGGGTCAAGCCATGCAGCCGCGGTTGCGGCGGCTCATGGCGCGACGCCCCGCCTTTGCTCGGAAGGGCGTCGGCCTGTGAGGACAGCAACACTTGGCCGAACCTTGGCGGAGAGGGGGGGATTCGAACCCCCGATACCCTTGCGAGTATGCCGCATTTCGAGTGCGGTGCTTTCAACCGCTCAGCCACCTCTCCTCGAGGATGCGGACATGGCGCCAAAGCGCCCGGGCGAGCGAAGGGGCGGAACCTA
>DATCBS010000005.1:0-97040 GCA_036511715.1 Caulobacteraceae bacterium | reverse complement strand
CCATGCGACTGTTCGGAAAACCTGACTGCGGACGCGCCCTTGCCGGCATCACGGCATGCAACCAGGGACCCAACGAGCTACGCCCGCCGCCGAACAGGCCGCGGCCTGTTCGAAAGTGCAATAGACACAGGGACCCAGGGGCCTTTCGCTCCAGCCCTTCCGCCGTGCGGTCGTCCAAGCCCGCGCCAAGTCTCCTGGGTCCCGGCTCTCCGGGCGGCCAAGCGGCCGCCCTGCGGCCGGGATGACGCTAGGGTTGGTGGAATTTGCGCGCGCCGCCGCGATCCGCGGTCGCCTTCTCACCGGTTTGGTCCGCGCGGGAGCGAGGGAGCGCCACGTCTTGTAGAGTCTGGACCCACCTGGATGTGCGAATGCCATAGCCCACGAGGGGGAGGGAGGATGTAAGATGGGACGATCCTAAGCCGCGGCGGAAAGCTGGAGCGCGAACGCTGATTCCTATAGAGGCAAGGGAAGATGGTCATGCCCGCCGCCTCGATCGAGATCGCCCTCCTCGGCTGGTCGGTCGTCCTGCTGCTGGTCCACATCGCCGTGCAGGGCGCTTTCGCGGTCCGCGAGCGGGGGCTGAGCTGGAATGCCGGTCCGCGCGACGATGCGCTGCCGCCGACCAGCGCGATGGCCGGCCGCGCCGCCCGGGCCCTCGCCAATTTCAAGGAGACCTATCCCGCCTTCATCGCCCTCGCCCTGGCCCTGGCGGTCACGGGCAGGGCCGGCGGCGTCGGCGAGACCGGCGCCTGGCTGTGGTTCGGCGCGCGGATCGTCTACCTGCCGCTGTACATCCTGGGCGTCCCGTGGCTGCGCACGCTCGCCTACGGCGCCTCGCTGGTCGGCCTGATCATGATGCTGTCGCGCGTTCTCGGCGGCTGAGCCGGCGGCGGCAGGCGGCGGACCCCCGTGCTCGGCGAGCCCGGGGGTCCTTCAGGCGTCAGCGCCGCAGCGCGGAGCCGACCTTGTCCTGCGCCTTGCCGACCTTGTTCTGGACGGTCCCGGCGGTTTTTTCCGCCGCGCCCTTGGCGCGCAGGCGATCATTGCCGGTGACCTTGCCGGCGGCTTCCTTGACGGCGCCTGAGGCCTTCTTGGCGGCGCCTTTGATACGGTTTTCACTCATGGTGCGCTTCCCTTAAGGTGCAGTTCGATAACCGGAAACGGACGAGGCGGCGCCCGGGTTCCAGTCGAGGTAAGAGGGCCGATCATGGCGGACGAGCCGATCCTGCTCACCGACGATCCCCGCCCGGCGGTGCGCCGCCTCACCTTGAACCGGCCGGCCAAACGCAATGCGCTCTCCAACGCGCTGCGCGGCGTGCTCGAGATGGCCAGGATGCGCGAAGGGGTGAAGGCGGCGCCCCTCACCTTCCCACGCCTCCGGCGCGGGCCCCTCCCTCTCCCTCCGGGCTATGGCATTCACACATCTCTACGGATCGCCTCGAGACTCCTCTCCCGGAAGGAACGACCCTTCTCCCCTTGCGGGAGAAGGTGGGCCGCGAGAGCGGCTCGGATGAGGGGTCGACGGAGGCTTCGGGTTGAGCGGCTGACATTACTTGGCAATCGTCGGCGAGACCCCTCATCCGTCGCCTGCGGCGACACCTTCTCCCGCAAGGGGAGAAGGGCCGCTGCCGGGGCGTCCGAGCCGACTTGCCGAGAAGTGTGAATCCGCTAGCCCCTCCGGGCGAGGGGTTTTGTGGGTTGTCGGCCGACGTTCTGTGAATCCGCTAGCCCCGTGCGGTGGAGGAGTTTTTTCCCGCTCTAGCCTCTCTTCGGAGTGCGGTCGCGGATCTGGTCGAAGCCGGCTTTGATGGCGGCGACGCGGGCGTCGAAGAAGGGTTCGAATTCCGCGTCGGTGAAGATGTAGGGCCAGTCGTTCTCGATCCCTTCGCGCACCAGCTCGCCGACGTACAGCGGATCAATGCCGCCCTCGATCCGCGCCCGGATCTGCTCGATCCAGGCCGCGAGCTGGGGCGCCGCCGTACGGGAGGCGGCCACGTCGCTCTCGCCGGCGAACCGTGCGGGCTTGTTGCGGGCGTAGTCCGCGATCTTCGTGTGGATGAAGCCGGGGCACAGCACCGAGACGCCGATCCCGCGCGGGGCGAGCTCGACGCGCAGCCCCTCCGAGAGAGCGACGACCCCGTACTTCGTCGCATTGTAGGCGTTGGCCGAGCCGCTGATCAGGCCCGCCATGGAGGCGGTGTTGACGATGTGGCCGCCGCCCGCGCTCTCGATGAGAGGGCCGAAAATCTCCGCGCCCCAGACCACGGCCATGAGATTGACGCCGATCGTCCAGCTCCAGGCGGTGTCGGTCCAGGTCCCATAAGAGCCGCCGCCGCCCACCCCTGCGTTGCTGACCAGGATGTGCGCCTCGCCGAAGGCGTCCAGGGTCGCCTGGGCCGCAGCCTGCAACTCGGACTTGAGGGAGACGTCGGCCTTCACCCCTTCGACCTGGGCGTTGGTCTGGCGTAGCTGGGCAAGCGCGGTGTCGAGCGCGCCTTGCTCGATGTCGCACAGCATCACCTTGACCCCGGCCCGCGCCAGGGCGGTGGCGATGCCAAGGCCGATACCCGAGGCGGCGCCCGTGAC
This sequence comes from Caulobacteraceae bacterium, assembly GCA_036511715.1. Classification (GTDB taxonomy): domain Bacteria; phylum Pseudomonadota; class Alphaproteobacteria; order Caulobacterales; family Caulobacteraceae; genus Acaudatibacter. The sequence continues at coordinate 94,454 of DATCBS010000005.1, read as the reverse complement.
AACCGCAGTCTTGCCCGCCAGCTCCTTCATCACCCCTCCCGCTTCTCCAGCGGTGTTGTCCGTAAATGACTTCCGCGGGGCGCGCCATCGCGCGCCTGTCCCGGCGCGATCCCTGACTTTCCCACTGGGGCAATCGCAGCTCCCAACTCGACCGTCATGGCCGGGCATTTGTCCCGGCCACCCGTTGGGCGCGAACGGTTCATTGGCCGCGCCCGCGGGGCGCGGCCACGATCGGCCGCGGAGTCAATGGATCGGCGGGACGGCGCCCGCCGATGACGGGAGGGGGTGAAGTATCGCCGAAGGCGGGGAAGCAGGCGCGAAACACGCGGCCACCGCCTCGCCGAAAAAGCCGTCCGGGTCGCCCGGCGCCATCAGATCTCGAACTTCACGCCCTGGGCCAGAGGCAGGGTCGAGCCGTAGTTCACGGTGTTGGTCGCCCGGCGCATGTAGGCCCGCCACGAATCCGAGCCGGCTTCGCGTCCGCCGCCGGTCTCCTTCTCGCCGCCGAAGGCCCCGCCGATCTCGGCCCCGGAGGGTCCGATGTTGACGTTGACGATGCCGCAATCCGAACCCTCGGGCGAACAGAACCGTTCCGCCTCGCGCACGTCGTTGGTGAAGATCGACGAGGAGAGGCCCTGGGCGACATCGTTGTTCATCGCGATCGCGCCGGGGAGGTCCGTGTACGGAATGACGTAGAGGATCGGCGCGAAGGTCTCCCGGCGGACGACGGCCGACTGCGCCTTGAGCTCGACGATCGCCGGCCGGACATAGACGCCCTCGCCCGGGCCGGGAACGCGATCGCCGCCGGTGACCTGGCCGCCGTCGGCCCGCGCCTCGTCGAGCGCCGCGGCCATCGCCTCGAACGCGCGCGCATCGATCAGCGGGCCGACGAGGGTCCTGGGATCGCGCGGATCGCCGACCTCGACCGAGGCGTAGGCGGCCTTGAGGCGGGCGACGAAGTCGGCGTGGATGCTCTGGTGGACAAACAGGCGGCGCAGGCTGGTGCAGCGCTGGCCGGCCGTGCCCATGGCGGCGAAGGCCACCGCCCTGAGGGTCAGGTCGAGATCGGCCGAGGGGCAGACGATCGCCGCGTTGTTGCCGCCGAGTTCCAAGAGGGCGCGGGCGAAACGGGAGGCGAGGAGCGGGGCGACGGCGCGGCCCATCGCCGTCGATCCGGTGGCGGAGACCAGCGGAACCAGGGGATGGCGGGCCAAAGCCTCGCCGACCGTCCTGTCGCCGATCAGCACCGTCGACAGATGCGCCGGCGCGCCGGCGAACCCGTCGGCTGCGCGCTCGAACAGGGCCTGGACGGCGAGCGCGGTGAGGGGCGTCTTTTCCGACGGCTTCCACACCACCGGATCGCCGCACACCAGGGCCAGGGCGGCGTTCCACGCCCAGACCGCGACCGGGAAGTTGAAGGCGGTGATGACGCCGACGACGCCCAGCGGGCGCCAGGTCTCGGCCATCCGGTGATCGGGCCGCTCGGTGGCGATGGAAAGGCCGAACAGCTGGCGCGACAGGCCAACGGCGTAGTCGCAGATGTCGATCATCTCCTGGACTTCGCCCAGACCCTCGGAGAGCGTCTTGCCGGCCTCCAGGGTGACGAGCATGCCAAGGTCGGCCTTGGCGTGGCGCAGCGTCTCGCCAAGCAGGCGGACGAGTTCGCCGCGCCGCGGCGCCGGCACGCCGCGCCAGGAAAGGAAGGCGCCGTGCGCCGCCTCGATCGCCGCGGCGGCCCGCGCCGGCGAGGCGTCGTGGACGCCGGCCACGGTCTCGCCGGTGATCGGCGAGGCCGCGGCGCGGGCGCCGCCCGTGAAGAGTGGCCGCGCGACGCCAAGGCGTTCGAGCACGCCGACGCATTGCGCCGTGAGGTCGCTGGCCTCGCTCACGCCGCGGTCACCAAGACCGGGGTGGGCGCGCGGTGCACTTCGTCGGCCGTGGCGTAGGCTCTGCCGAAACGGTTCGCCAGGAAGTCCGCCAGGGCGATTTCTTCCTGGCGAACGAAGCCGGCGGCCGGCAGCGCGCCGGCGGCGAGCAGGTCGAGGACGGCGCAGATCGCCGAGGCGGTGGTGATCTGGATGGCGCTGACCCTCCGGCCCGCCATTTCGCGGGCGTAGATCTTGTTGGCGTAGGTCTCCTGGACCAGCTTGCCGCCCTTCACCCCGGAGACGGTGACGAACACGATCACCACGTCCTGCAGGGTCGCGGGAACGGCGTTTTCCAGGATGTCCTTGAGCAGATCGCGCCGGTCGCGCAGGCGAAGATCGTTCAGGAGCGCCTTCATGATCGCCGCGTGGCCCGGATAGCGGATGGTGCGGTAATTGAGGTTGCGCACCTTCCCGGCGAGGGTCTCGGCCAGGGTCCCCAGCCCGCCGGAGGTGTTGAAGGCCTCGTAGGCGACGCCGTCGAGCGAGAAGGCCTCGCATTCCTCCAGCGCCCGCGTCTGGCGCGGCAGGCCGTCGACGATCGCCTCGCACGGCTCGCAGTATTCGTTGATCACCCCGTCGGTGGACCAGGTGAGGTTGTAGTTGAGCGCGTTGGACGGATATTTCGGCAGGGCGCCGACCCGCAGGCGGACATCATGCAGGACATCGAAATGTTCGGCGAGATCGGCGGCGACGATGGAAATGAAGCCGGGCGCAAGGCCGCACTGGGGGATGAAGGCGGTTTTGGCGCCGGCGGCCAGGGCCTTGACCGCGCGGGTCACCGCGACATCCTCGGTAAGGTCGAGGTAGTGCGCCCCAGCGGCCTTGGCCGCCTCGGCGACGCGAAAGGTCAGGTGGTAGGGCGCGGCGCTCAGGACGGCGAACCTGCCGCTCAGGGCGCGGCGCAGCGCCCTGGCGTCGGCGACATCGAGGACGAGATGCTCGACCCCGGCCAGGGGGCCCAGATCGGCCAGCTGCTCGGCGGATCGGTCGGCGACGGTGACGCGGTATTCGCCCGTCGCGCTCAGCATCGCGGCGATGGCGGCGCCGATATGGCCCGCGCCGATGACGACGATGTCCTTCATGGGCCTGCCTCCGGCGAATCTTAGAAAAGCAGGATCGCAGTCCGCGCCGCCGGCTTCCATTGCCAGAACGACGAATCGACGACAGAATTCCGGCTCATGGACGAAGCGGCTGATCATATCGACGAAATCGGTCGCCGGCTGATCGCCGCCCTGCGCGAGAACGCCCGCGCCCCGACGGCCGAGATCGCCCGCAGGCTCGGCCTGTCGCGGACCACGGTGCAGAGCCGGATCGAGCGGCTCGAGCGCTCCGGGGCGATCGCCGGCTATACGGTCCGCCTCTCGCAGGCCCACGAACGCGGGCGGATCCGCGCCTATGTGATGATCGCGGTGGGGCCCAAGCAGGCCGCCGGGGTGGTCGCGGCGATCGGCCGGATGCCGGCGGTGCGACTGCTGCGCTCGGTGAGCGGGCCCTTCGACCTCATCGCCGAGGCCACCACCGCCTCGGCCGCGGAGATGGACGTGCTGATCGACGCCCTGGGGGCGCTGGAGGGGGTGGAGCGGACGACCTCCTCGATTGTGCTTTCGACCAAGATCGACCGGTGAAAAGAAAGCACGGGGGGGTGCGACCGTCCGAGAAACCCATTCGGCGGCTCGTGGATAGAATCCGACGCTTGGCGCCCGCCCAAGGTCATCCTTACGGTTCGTGCAAGAGCGACATGGCCCCGTCCCTCAGCAGACGTTCCGAACCTCGGCTGCGGGTTGGAACGCGGCCCCTGGTGGCAGTACTGCAAATGTGAGGATTACGGTGACACTGTACGAAATAGCTCCCCGACCTCGAGGGCGGCCACTGGCCCCAACTGAAACGAGCTGTCACTGATTTTCGTGTCTCGCCGAAGGGATTCACTTCAGCGGTCAGGCTAGCGAGCCAATTCGTACAGTGTCACCGTATCCTGAAGAGCGACATGGCCCCGCCCCTCGGCAGACGTTCCGAACGTCACAGGAGGATGGGGAGCTTCACAAACACGCTAGCTGGCGCGATCTGCTCGGCGACCTTTCACTTGCCCCCTCATCAACCGCGCCGATAGGGTTCCGCCAGCGATTGTGGTTGGAGTCGCGCGGACATGTCCGACGTCTTCATCTCCTACGCCCGCTCAACAGAGTCGGAGGCCCGACGGATCGTCGAGGCGTTACGGGCTTTGGGCTATAGTGTGTGGCGGGACGATGAGCTGCCCGCCCACCGCGCCTATTCAGAGGTGATAGAAGAGCGGCTGAAGGCGGCCAAGGCGGTAGTCGCGGTTTGGTCGGCTGAAGCCCTGAAGTCACACTGGGTGCGGGCGGAGGCCAATGCCGCGCTCGAGGCCGGGACACTTGTCCAACTCAGCGTCGATGGCGTCATGCCGCCGATGCCGTTCAGCCAGATCCAATGCGCCGACATGGACGGATGGACGGGCGATCTCGGCGCGCCGGGCTGGCGCAAGGTGGTGGCCAGCATCTCGGAACTCACCCGCGGTCCCTCCGCCACGACAGGTCAGGCCGCGGGCGCCCGGGATGCCTCTCCCCGTAAGCTCTCGATTTGCGTCCTGCCGTTCGCCAACATGAGCGCCGACGCGGAACAAGAGTACTTCAGCGACGGCATCACCGAGGACATCATTACCGACCTCTCCAAGATCTCGAGGCTGTCGGTGGTCGCCCGCAACACGGCCTTCACCTTCAAGAACAAGGACGTTGATGTGCGCCAGATCGCCCGGCAGCTGCGCGTCGGCCACATTCTGGAAGGCAGCGTCCGCAAGGCCGCGAACCGCGTGCGCATCACGGCCCAGCTCATCGACGGCGTCGCCGGAAACCACCTCTGGGCCGACCGCTGGGACCGCGATCTCAACGATATCTTCGCCATGCAGGACGAGATCTCGCACGCGATCGTCGCGGCGCTGAAGCTGAAGCTCCTGCCGGCCGAAAAGCAGGCGATCGAACAGCGGGGGACCACCAGCGCCGAAGCCTACAACCTCTACCTCATGGCCAGGCGGTACTATGTCGCCGGTAACAACGGCGGGCCCCAACGGGCCGACGCGATGCTCCGGCTGTGCCTCCGGGCCACACAGATCGACCCGCTCTACGCGCGGGCCTGGGCGATGATGGCCATGGCGCAGCGCGTGTTGCACTTCGTGCACGGCCGGCCGGACGACGGCATGACCGCCGCGGAACGCGCGCTCGCCCTCGACGCGGGACTGGTCGAGGCCCATGCGGTCAAGGCGATGTATCTGGGGGAGCAGGATCGCTACGACGAGGCGTTCGAGGAGATCGAGCTGGCCCTGCGTCTGGACCCGGAATCCTACGAGGCGAACCACTGCGCCGGCTACCTCGCCTACCGGCGGCGGCGATTCGCCGAGGCGGCGCGCTACTTCGAGACGGCCGCGTCGCTGATGGAGGCTGATTTCGACTCCGCCGCGAACATGATCAGCTGTCATGTCGCCCTGGGCGACGAGCACGGCGCCCGCCGCGCCGCGCGGATGGCCCTGGCCCGCGCCCAGGCCGCCGTGGCGCAGGACCAGAACAACGGCGCGGCGATCGCCTATGGCGCCTACGCCCTTGCGGCCCTTGGCGATGGGGATCGAGCCAAGGAGTGGATCGATCGGGCCCTGCTGATCGATCCGGACAACCTGAACCTGCGCTACAACCTGGCCTGCGCGGTCTGCGTCTATCTGAAGGACCGCGACGCCGCGGTCGTCTTGCTGGGGCCATTCTTCGCCAGGGCGGCGCATGGCTTTCTGAATTGGGCCAAGGAGGACCCGGATCTCGAGCCGCTGGGCGGCGATCCCCGTTTTTCGGCCATGGTCGCGGCCGCCGAGGCGCGATTGGCGGCGCTGGATGGAGCTGCGCCGTCAACGGCGTAGGCTGGGGGATTCGGGCTCTTGTCGCGACGAGGGCGCCCCCTCGTTTGTCCGCTTTGGGTCGATCTTTCGCCTTTGCATCGCGCCCGGGACCGGACCTTCCCGAAGTCGCAGAAGGGTGGAGAGCCGCCGTTGCCTCCCTGCCAGGAAGCAGACCTTAAGCTGCTACGCGTATAAGGGATTGTGCCCCAACGCCGCTAACGGAAACGGCCCGACCGACTTAGGCTGGGTCGGCCCGACAGCGGCGCAGGCTGGTCCTCCAGGCCGGGAATCCGCGACGCGACCCAAGCACGCACCAGGCAGAGGGGTTTTCCGTCAGAGGTAGATTCGGCTATGGTGCCTATTGGCGCAAATTCAAACACAATGCGACGAACTTCAGGAGGGCTATTATGCGCAGGATATTGGGTGCAGCAGCGGCATTTGTGCTTGGCGGCGTACCCGCACTCGCGGCGACCGACGTCATGGCGGGATTCTATGGCAACACGGTTGTGGTGACCGGCGATGCGTTTCAAGCTCATGTTCACTACAGGGCCAATCACACATTAGATGTGTCGGGAACGGCATCGGGACAGGCGTTCAGCACGACGGGCTCGTGGAAGATCGACGACAAGGGTCAAATCTGCCGCAGCTTCAAGAAGACGCCGCCGGCAACGCCGAATCCACTTTGCTCGGAAGCAACGGCGCATAAGGTCGGCGACACTTGGACAGCCACCGCTCCTACTGGCAGTTCGCGCAACCTCGCATTGGTCGCGGGCATCCAATAGCTGGGTTTCGATGTTCGCAATTGCCATCCAGCGGCAGCGCCGGGATGGAATGCGTTCCTGGTGTCGCTAGCCGCCGCTAAAGCCGCACCAGAGAGGATGAAACCGCGAACTGGCTGATCGTGTCTGCTGTGCATACGCGCTAGGCCGGGGACAGCTCTCACGCCTGTCTCTTCAGCAAACTAGCGCCGGGTCAATGACCGCAAAATCTCGGCGCAGACCTCGCCCAGAGCGGACATCGTCAAGGCCCGCTAAGGGTCGAGACCGGTCATGACGATCACGCACGGAAGCGGACGGTACGACTAACCCCCATTTGCCAGAACGGGACCAACTCGGAGTGCGCCGCTGATCGGCGCCTCCCGGGTGTTAGTCGACATTACCTCCATAAACTTACCGCTTTTCCGAAAGGCGGGATGGGTGATGATGCGTCCGAGCAACCACGACGGGAGTGATCATGCGTGTATTCGTCACCGGCGCCACGGGCTTCATCGGCCAGATCGTCGTCGAAGACCTCCAGGCCGCCGGCCACCAGGTAGTCGGGCTGGCGCGCAGCGACGAGGGCGCCGCCAGGCTCTCCGCCCGGGGCGTCGAGGTGCGCCGGGGCGACCTCAGCGATCCCCAGGGCCTCGCCGATGGCGCTCGTGAGGCCGATGGCGTCATCCACACCGCCTTCATCCACGACTTCTCCAAGTTCATGGAGAACATTGAGATCGACCGGCGCGCCACCGAGGCGATGCTCGATGCGCTGGCGGCTTCGGGAAAACCATTCGTCGGCAGCTCCGGCACGGCGATGATCGCTCCGTCCGGCCGCCCGGGCACGGAGCATGACGCCCCCATGTCCGAGGGGCCGGCCGCGGGGCGCGGGTTTACCGAGACCCTCACCCTGGCGGCCGCCGACCGCGGCGTGCGCTCCAGCGTCGTGCGGCTGGCGCCTTCGGTGCATGACGTGGAGCGACAGGGGCTGGTCAGCCTACTGGGCGAGATCGCCCGCGCGACTGGAGTCTCCGGCTACATCGGCGACGGGGCCAATCGCTGGCCGGCGGTCCATCGGCTCGATGCGGCGCGCCTCTTTCGCATGGCGCTGGAAACCGCCAAGCCGGGCACGCGCCTGCATGCGGTGACCGAGGAAGGCATCCCGCTGAAGGCCATCGCCGAGGCGGTGGGCGAATCCGTCGGCGTTCCGGCGCGCAGCTTCTCCCCCGAGGAGGCCGGCGCACAGTTCGGTTGGCTCGCAATGTTCATCATGGCCGACACCACCGCTTCCAGCACTGCCACCAAGGAAACCTTCGGCTGGCGCGCTACCCACCCCGGCCTGCTGGCCGGCATCACGCAAGGCGGCTATCAATTGTGACTTCGCCGGCGGCGCCGCTTCGGATCGCTATCCTCGGTGTCGGAAAGATCGGCAGCGCCTTCGCCTTTCAGCTGGTTCGCACGGGCGGTCACGATGTCACCGTCATCGCCCGCCCGGACTCCGTTCGGCTGGCGCAGCTTGAACGCGACCAGGCGATTGTCGACATCAAGGGTGAACGCGCCGGCGTCCGGGTCGCCGGCAGGCTCGACGAAGAAGCGCCCTATGATTTGCTTATCGTCACGCTTCTAGCCCACCAGACAGAACCGCTCCTGCCTGCTTTGCAGCGCAGCGCGGCCAGCTGCATCCAGTTCATGTTCAACACATTCCAGCCCGAGCGACTCCAGGCGGCAATCGGCCTTGGGCGGTGCGCCTTCGGCATGCCGTTCGTGCAAGCGACACTGGATGGCGACGGCAGGCTCAAGGTCGCCATCGGCGCCGGCGGCCAGAAGACGATCATGAGCCAGCAACGCTGGGTAGATGTCTTCAATGCGGCTGGATTGCCTTCGGCTCTAGAGCTTCAAATGCCTCTCTGGCTTCGCTGTCACGTTCCTCTCTGCGTGGCGTTCGAAAGCGTATCCGTCGCAGGCGAGCTGCGCGAAGGCGGCGCTTCGTGGGATGAAGCCCTGGTCCTGGCCCGAGGTGTTCACGCCGGCTTCGCGCTCATCAAGGTGCTCGGATATGACATCTATCCGCGGGCGAAGAAGCGCATCGATGGAAGTCCGACATGGGCGGTGGCGATGATGCTCTGGTTCATCTCGCGCATTCGATCATTCCGCGAGTTGTTGGCGACAGGCAAACCCGAATGCTGTGCTTTGGTGGATGCCATGGTGTCGGCTGCGCCGCTCGGGGGGCCGCCTGTCGTGGTGGCCCACATCGAGGCAATGAAGCCGTCTTAGCCCAACGTCCGAGATGGGTCGAACTTCCCCCTTGGTTGCCCGCCGCAGATCGGACATTCCGCGCGGCGACCGGGGGGTGGATAGCTGCCGCTGGCCGGGTTCCGGGAAGCGGATGCAAGAGCGCCCGGGTTGGGCTTGCAGCGCCGGTCCGTGGCGAATTTCTCCCCAATCGAGTGGGGTCAGCGCTTCCAATCCCGCCTCAGAAGCCCATAGACCCAGGAGTCCGATACCTCGCCATCCACGATACAGTCTTCGCGCAACATCCCTTCGCGGACAAATCCGAGCTTCTCAAGTACGCGGCTCGACGCCGTGTTGCGCGTGTCAGTCTCGGCTTGAACACGGTTCAGATCCAGCGTGTCGAAGGCCCATCGCAACATTGCGCCGGCGGCTTCAGTGGCGAAGCCTTTTCCCCATGCCGCCTCATCGAGACAGTAGCCCATCTTCGCGCGCCGATAATTTGCATCCCATTTGGCCAGGCTGCACCAGCCGATGAACGCGTTGTCGGCGGCTCGCTCGATGGCCAGCCGCGCACCGGTCCCTCCCTGCTCGATCCGCGCGCAGACCGCGATGAAGCGCTCTGCTTGCGCGCGCTCTTTCCAGGGCGGCGCATCCCAGTAGCGCAATACGCGAGCATTGCTTTGCAGGGCGAAGATAGCGTCCGTATCGGTTGCCGCGAAAGGGCGCAGTCGCAGGCGCGGGGTCGCCAGCACTGGAGTCGGCAAGGCCATGCGTCGCTTCTACCAGCCAGGCGGCATTTCCGCCTCGGTCGATAGCGGACGCTGGCGCGGAACTAGGCGGGCATCATCGCGCCGCGGATCGGAGAAACGGGCAGGTCTATCTGGCGGTCAAGAAATTCCGAGGCGGGTATTCCGGCCCGCAGCCGGACGAGCCATTCCTCCGGGTCGTATTCGACGCCGATAGGATTCACCTCCATGCGCGGACCATGCATGAATGCGTTGGCGTCGTCGCTCGAGTCGAAGCAGTCGACCTGGAACTCCATCTGATTTCCGTCCGGGTCGGCGTAATACATCGAGACCGTGATGCCATGATGCACGCACCAGTAAGGCCTGATGCCTTGCTCCTTGAGCTGCGCATAGTTCCCGAGCAGGTCCCCGACCGAGGAATAGGTGTAGGCGACATGATCGACACCTACTAACCCACGCTTGTCGGCGTCCGACTGATCCGGCTGAATGACGTCCAGGTTGGCGAAGGCGAAGCGGTGGTGCTCGTCGTCGTAGGTGAGGAAGGCCAGGGCCGGATTCTGGTACTGCACCTTGGCGTCGAACACGGTTTCGTACCAGCGCAGCATCTCTTCGAAGCGACGTGTCCGATAGACGACGTGAACGAACCTCGCCGGTTTGATCCGCATGACGGTGTCTCGATCGCTCGGCAATGGCGCACGGTGTAGAAGGATGGGCGGCGCGTCAAGGCGAACGGGGGCGTTGGCCCCTCACGGCCAAAGTCTGCTTTGGGTCGGAAGTCCCCCTGGTTGCCCGCCGCAGAGCGGACATTCCGCGCGGCGATTGGTCGGACTGGGAACTCCCGGCGACGCAGAGAACCACGGCATGGGCCGGCGGATCGCGGTCAGGCCAACTGCACCGGCAAGAGTGGTCGAGCTTGTTGGTGGACCGGCGCTGATGCTCAGCCGCCATTGCAGGTGAAGTTGATTTGCGTGGGGTAAACGTTGGTCTCGATCTCAACGGTCCAGCCTCCTGGTCCCGAAAACATAGGCCTCTGAGGCCACTCGTCGCTCGCTGGTTGGCGATAGGTCCAATCCGGTCCGAGGTGAGCCTTGAACCAGTTCACCACGGCGTGCCAATCGTCCGTCGTTCGCGTACGGGCGCTGCGGCTGTCGAAACTCGAGTCGAACGGTTCATAGGACTGGGCGTTCGGGTAGTGTGGAATGGTGCGACAAACCGAAACCGCCCTGTTCTGGTATACTTCGTCCCCCGCCCGGGCTGGCGCTCCGGGGCAGAGCAAGACCGCCGCCATCGCCACAACGCCAATCCATTTCAGCCCATCCATGAAGCTTCCTCCCAACGAAGTCCCAGGCTGCCGCAGGCGAGGCGCTCATGCAAGGTTGTCAGAAACTCAAATGGTGCATTGCCCGCCACACCCTTTGGCAATCCCCGCCCGGACTCCTCTGTCCCGATCGATCCACTAGCCCGACATCGACAACCCCAAGCGCGTGGAGACGCCGAGCAGGCGTCTGTCGCGCGTCCATAGGCAAGCGGGCGGCGTCAACCTCACGGAAGCCAGGAGGTGGGCGTCGATGTAGCCGATTCTCGATCCCGCCAGAGTGTTGGCCGCGATGAAAATGAAGAAGCTCACGGTCGTCGGCGACCGTGGCCCTTGGCAGGTTCGACAACAGCCCGAGAACCTCGTTGCGCCTCTCCAGATTGCCAAGCGCGAGTTCGCCTGTGACGAAGGCGTGCGCCAAAACCTGTCCGGTGACGAGCAGTTCCCCGAGCCGCGCATCGCCGCCACGCAGATGGTCGATCCAGATCGAGGCGTCGACCAGAACCACTCAGAGCGCGGGGCGACGGCGCGGTGGCGCCTCGAGGTTCGGCTCACTTCCTCCCAGTCGGGCCAGCCTGCGGGCGGACTCGCGTGGCGGCGTGGTGGTCATGGAGGGCTCAACCAGGGCGCCATCGCGCCCTGCCGCCGCCCTCTGCGCCTCGCGAAGCGGCCGGTAGCTGATCGGGGCGGCGCCGGAGGCGGCGATCAGGGCCTTCAGCTCGCCGCTGACGAACCAGGCGGCATCGCCGGCGCGGACGTCGGGGGCGTCGGGGTCATAGGCGCGCAGCTCGGGGCCGTCCGCCACCGGATGGGCGAACATCTCGGTGAGGCCGGGGCGTAGGTTCGCAAGGCGGGAGCGGAAGACCTCCGCCGTCGCCTTGCCCCACGGATCGATGAAGTGGTCCGGGAAGAGGATGCCGCGCTCACGGGCGCGCCGCCGACCGCCGAAGCCGAGGAAGGCGTCGCCCTTCTCCCCCGGCATGCGCAGGGGCAGGCAAAACTCGCAGGCAAGGTCGAGATAGATCTCGAAGAAGCGCGGATCGATCTGGACCGTGCCCATGTGCGAGTCGAGGTGGGTGACATCGACGCCCCAGGCCAGCGCCTGCTCGACCTGCGCCCGGCACTCGGCGCGCGCCGCGTCGACATCGGCGCGGGCGATGACCTCAGCCGCGGTCGCCGGCATGAAGCCCTCCTCGTCGTGCAGTGATGGCGCGGCGGTGAGCGATCGCCAGCGGTAGCCGGGATATTCGGCGGTCAGGGTCAGGTGGACGCCGACGTCGCGGCCGGCGAACATCCGCGCCGCCTCCCGCGCCCAGGGGCAGGGAACCATCAGCGTCGCGCTGGTCGCCACGCCCGCCGCCATCGCCCGTTCGATGGCGACATTGGCGGAGTGGCTCGAGCCGAGATCGTCGCAGTTGACGATCAGGAGCCTGGCGTCCGCGGCGTGGCCGAGCCGCTCGGCCAGAGTCGCGTCACGATCCGCGGCGCTCATTCGCCGCCCACCAGATCGCGGCGCGCCTTTTCGAGTTCCTCGGCGTAGCGGCGGGTGGCGTAGGCCTCGGTGAGCACGCCTAGCACGTCGCCGCGATCGTCCAGGACCGCCAGTTCGTCGCTCTCGGTGCGGTCGAAGACGCGCATGATCTCCTTGATCGTCATCTCGGGCCGCAGCCAATCCTCCCTGTTGATGAGCGAGGCCGCCACTTCCCGTTTCTCGTCGGTCTCGGCGTAGATCGCCGCCACCCGCACGACGCCGGCATAGTGGCCCGCCGGGTCGAGGGCGACGATCCGCCGCGCCGAGCCCAGGGGAAAGCGCCGGCGGAACTCCAGCAGCGGCGCCGAGGCGGCGATGGTCGGGACATCGGCGCGCATCATCCGCCCCGCGGTCAGGGTCCGCAGCCCGCCGACGTCGTGGGCGCTGCGGATGGTTTCGCCACGCAGGTGCAGGCGCCAGGTGGAGAAGGAGTAGCCGAAGATTTCCCGGACGATGACGCTGGCGATGATCGAGGCGGTGAGCGTCGCCGCGGTGAGGCCGAAGTCGCCGGTGGTCTCCAGGACCAGGAACGACATGGTGAGCGGCCCGCCGATGACGGCGACCGCCATGGCGCCCATGCCGACCAGGGATCCGGCCATGGGATCCAGGCCGACATCGACATCGATCGCCGTCAGCCCGACCACGAACAGGCGACCCAGCAGCGCACCCAGATAGAGGGAGGCGAAGAAGAGCCCGCCGCGAAAACCGAAACCCAGGGAGACCACCGAAGCGACCGCCTTGGTGATGATGAGGAAGACGAGCGCGCCGGCGGCGAGGTCCAGGGCCAGGTCCACGTGCAGGGCGCCGTGGCCGGCGGAGAGGGTCTGGGGGGCGTTCCAGGCCATCGCCGCGAGCAGCAGGCCGCCGAGCGCCGGACGCAGCCACCGAGGTCCCGGAAGCACCGAAACGATCTGCTCGGTCCAGCCGACCATCCTCATGACCAGGACGCCGAAAAGCGCGCAGATGACGCCCAGGGCCGCGAACAGCAGGTAGTGGCTCAGGGTCATGCTGTCGGTGACCACGGTGTGGATCACCAGGGGCTCGACCTTCAGCAGCCGGGTCACCAGCGCCCCGGCGAGCGCCGCGGTGACCACCGGGGCGATATTGGCGAGGGTGTAGGAGCCGATGATGATCTCAAAGGCGTAGAAGGCCCCGGTGAGCGGTGCGCCGAAGGCGGCGGCGATGCCCGCGCCGGCCCCGGCGCCGACCAGGGTCCGAAGGTCGCTGCGTCGCAGGTTCAGCGCCCCGCCGCTCAGGGAGGCGAGCGCGGCGCCGAGCTGGGCGTAGGCGGCCTCCAAACCGACCGAGGCGCCGAAGCCGTTGGAGATCACGCTCTGCACGCCGAGGAACAGGCTGTCGCGCCCCGACATCCTGCCGCCGTGGAGCGCGTTCGCCTCCACCGGGTCGACGATCGTCTTCGGCCGCCGGCGGACCCACAGCCAGGTCACGACGCCCAGGATGAGCCCGCCCAGCGGCAGCACCAGGACGCGCGACAGCGGCAATGTGTAGAGCGGCGAGAGTTGCTGGTCGAAGTCCTGGCCATAGAGGGCTTCCTGGATGAGGTGGGCCCCGGCGCGGGCCGCCAGGGTGAGCAGGCCGCCGGCGGCGCCGACAGCGGCCGCGATGCCCACGAGCCAGAGTTCACTGGCGCGGATCTCTCCGCGCAGCCCGATCAGCGCCGCGCGCAGGGTGCGCATCAGCGGAGACTTCGGGCGATGTCGGCGCGCCTTGGCCGGCGCGACTTCCTCCGCCGCGGTCATCGACGCGGCCTGCGCGGCAGGACTGGTGCAGCAATCAAACCCATGTGCCCATGCCTGCGCCGCTGACCGGCGCGGACTTGCTGATTTCCTAAGCCGGTTGGCCGGCGATGCCCAGGGTCTCAGAGCCGGCGGGGCCACTCACCCGCACGGGAGCCGATGAAGCCATCGACTTCCGGCGCCGTTGGGCGGCTCGTCTCCAGGCTACCGCCGTCGCCACACCGCGCGATCAGTCGGTCGCCGATCGGCGCGCCTTGGACGACCGATAGCTTCCCTTGGCGGCCGGCTCATCGGCGGCGATGCGCTGGACGATCTCCGGCGCCTGTTCGATCACCTTGATCAGCAGAGCCGTCGGCGCGTCGAACGACCCGCGTTTCTGCTCCCAGTTCTGAAGAGTTCTGACTTCGAGCCCGACCGAATTGGCGAACTGTTCCTGGCTGAGCTTCAGCTGCTTGCGCAGTGCGGCCAGCGCGCCCCCGTCAGCTGGCTTGGGAGGGCTGGCCCCGACGCCGATGCGCCTCAATTCTTCAATGAAGGCCTCGCCATCAAAAAGCGGCGCCGTCACCGGCGCGGCGTGTCCCGCGGCCAGCCTCTCGGCGACATCGCGAGCCACGCTTGCTTTCACGCCGCGCCGCATGAGCGATCTGGCGAGCGACACCGTAGCCTTGAAGTCAGGGCCCGGATTGAGATTGAGGCGTGCGCGCGAACCGGAGCGGACGCGGTCTACGGCCCGGATTCGCACCCGTGGTCCGAGTTGCTCCAAGAACGCGGATTTCGTCGACATCGAGCTTCTCCATCACCGCCTGAACCAGCCCGCGCAGCCCCGTGACGCCGAGCCGGTTTGGTCCTTCGCCATGCATGTGCAGACCCGTGAGGATCAGCTCGCGTCCGTCCAGCCTCGGCTCCGCCATCACGGAGAACGGGCCGGCAGGCGTATGCACAGTCGCCGTTATCACCGAATCCGACGTGCCATAGTCATCCACTTCGATGTCTATGTCGGCCGCGGACCAAGTCACCGGCATACCCTACGCTAAATGCGTAGCCATGGAAACCATGCGGGCCACGAATTTCCGTGCGCCGCCAGGGCAAAAAGGGCCGTTCGGCGGCCGCACCGTGGGTCGCATTTTGCCGGGACGCGCTGAGGTCGATCGCCGCACGACTTCACAGCGAGATCGAGCGTCGTGGGTCCCAGACGGCGGTGGAACGAACGAACGGCGGTCGCGACCGCCTCGCCCGCTCTGGCGAGCGGCCGGCGCGTCGGCTAACACCACGAAGCCCACCAACCTCGAGCGGCGAGATCTTAGCTTTTCATGGACGGGACCGGCCGCGGCAAGGTGGCGCTGATCACCGGGACGACCGGGCAGGATGGCGCCTATCTTTCGGAATTCCTGCTCGCCAAGGGATACGAGGTGCACGGCCTGAAGCGGCGCTCCTCGTCGTTCAACACCGGGCGGATCGACCACCTCTACCAGGACCCGCACGAGCCCGAACAGCGGTTCATTCTCCACTACGGCGACATGACCGACGGCACCAATCTCATCCGGATCGTGCAGAAGGTGCAGCCGGACGAGATCTACAATCTCGCCGCCCAGTCGCATGTCGCGGTCAGCTTCGAGACGCCCGAATACACCGCCAACGCCGACGCGATCGGGGTGCTTCGCATGCTGGAGGCGATCCGGATCCTCGGCCTGGAGCAGAAGAGCCGGTTCTATCAGGCCTCCACCTCCGAACTCTTCGGCTGGGTGCGGGCCTCGCCGCAGAACGAGGCGACGCCTTTCTATCCGCGCAGCCCCTATGCGGTCGCCAAGCTCTACGCCCACTGGATCGTGGTCAATTATCGCGAGGCCTATGGGCTCCACGCCTCCAACGGCATCCTCTTCAACCATGAAAGTCCGCTGCGCGGCGAAACCTTCGTCACGCGCAAGATCACCAGGGCCGTCGCGGCGATCAGCCTGGGGCGGCAGGAGACCCTCTTCCTCGGCAATCTGGAGGCCAGGCGCGACTGGGGCCATGCCCGCGAGTACGTCGAAGGGATGTGGCTGATGCTGCAGCAGGCGACGAGCGGCGACTATGTGCTGGCCACCGGCGAGACGACCTCGGTGCGCGACTTCGTGGTCAGCGCGTTCGGCGAAATCGGCGTCGGCCTCGAATGGCGGGGCAAGGGGGCGCAGGAGGTCGGCCACTGCACGAAGACCGGCCGGGCCCTGGTGAAGATCGATCCGAGCTATTTTCGTCCATCGGAAGTGGATGTGCTCATCGGCGACGCCGCAAAGGCAAGGGAAAAGCTTGGCTGGAGGCCGAAGATCGGCTGGCGTGAACTCTGTGCGGAGATGGTCCGCGAAGACTTGCGGATCGCGGCGGCGGAGCATCACCGAAGTGCCGAATGAGGTCGTGTTCCCCTTGGCGGCGAAGCGAATTTGGGTCGCCGGCCACCGAGGGATGGTCGGCGCGGCGACCGCGCGGCGCCTGGCGTCCGAAGACTGCGAAATACTCACCGCATCTCGGGCGCAGGTGGACCTTATGGATCAGCGCCAGACCGACAGGTGGGTTGCTGATCACAAGCCGGACGCGATCATTCTCGCCGCCGCGAAAGTGGGCGGTATCCAGGCCAACCAGCTCTTTCCCGCCGAGTTTCTCTTCAACAACCTCATGATCCAGGCCAACGTCGTCTCGGCATCCCACCGGCATGGCGTCTCAAAGCTCCTGATGCTCGGATCGAGCTGCATCTATCCGCGCCTCGCCGCCCAGCCGATCGCCGAGAAGCAGTTGCTCAGCGGGCCTCTCGAGCCCACCAACCAATGGTACGCAATCGCGAAGATCGCCGGCGTGAAGCTCGCCGAGTCATACCGGGCCCAATACGGCTGCGACTTCATCAGCGCGATGCCTACCAATCTCTATGGCCCCGGCGACAACTTCGATCTGGCGACCAGCCACGTCATCCCCGCCCTTATTCGCAAGGCCCATGAGGCCAAAATCGCCGATGCGCCTGAAATGGTGATCTGGGGCAGTGGCGCGGCCCTGCGGGAGTTCCTCCACGTCGCCGATTGCGCCGACGCCCTCATCCACCTGTTGAAGCGCTATTCGGGAGATTCGCCGGTGAACGTGGGGTGCGGCGAGGACCTTACGATCGTGGAACTGGCTCAGCTCATCTGCGCGGTGGTCGGCTATGAGGGCGGGGTGGCCTTCGATGCGTCGAAGCCCGACGGCGCACCACGGAAGGTTCTCAACGTGGAGCGACTGAAATCGATGGGCTGGCGGCCGACCGTCCCTTTGCGCGAAGGGCTGCGGGACACCTACGAACGGTTCCTCGCCAAGGCGAGCTAGTGGGGAGCGGATAGGCGACACCCGCCGACAAGCAGACGTCCCGACTTCCGAGTTGGGTGTGGAGCGCGGCCGTTAGCGTCGCGCCTGTAACCAGACTCTGGGCTTGTCGCGCAACTCGGCGCGCCTCTGCCGATCAGGCTATTCGCACTGGCCGATGGAGCCCTGGGCGCAGTGGCGCACACCGTCGGTCCAGGTTGCGCCGGAAAGGTCTGCGCCGGTCAGGATTGTGTTGGTCAGCGTCGCGCCGGTCAGGTTCGCGTTGGTCAGGTTCGCGTTGCTTAGGTTCGTGCCGGTCAAGTTCGCGTTCATCAAGTTCGAGCCTTGCAGGCTCGCGCGGGTCATGTTCGCGTTGCTCAGGTTCGTGCCGGTCAAGTCCTGAAATTGCAGCCCTTGGCCGACGAAGGACGCGCCGGACAGGTTCGCACCCGTCAGGCCCAATCCCCCCGCCTGCGAACCTGTCAGCTGGGGAAAGGTGCCGGCGTAGGGGTCAGGGTCCTGAGCCGCCGCGGGCGCAGCGCCTAGAGCCAAGGTCGCCAAAAGGACGGCGATCCCGGCGTTCATGGGAAATCGCATGTCATCCCCCCGCTCAGACGAAAGTGATACACCTTGGAGACCCAAGGTCCCAGCCTCGATGGGGCGGGGCTCTGTCGGTCGTGGCGTCGGCCGCAGTACGCAATCAGACAGGATGACCCGCCTCGCCACATTCGCTAGCAGGGCTTGGCGTGAGTTCCGATTCCGCGAAGTCCTGCCGATGCTCTAGCGTCGGCGACGCCATGGGGCGTTCGCGGTGAAGACGGTGAAGGTGCAAGGCGGGCTGGGAAATCAGCTTTTCTGCCTGGCCTTCGCCCATTCGATCGCGACCCTCACCGGCCGCCGGACAGGGCTCGACATCGCTTCTTTCGGCGCCGATCGCTACGGACACGGTTTCGAACTCGCCGAGCTGGTCGAGGCGATCGGGGATTTGGAGGTCGTCCGCCGCCCCCTGCTCGGCCATCGGATCGCCGGCCGCATGATGGCGATGCTGCCTTTCTTGGGCTTCGTCGCCGAAGGCAAGGCGCCCAGCGACCGGCCAGCCCTGGAAGCCCTGGTCGCCAGCGGGGCGTATTTCAGCGGCTACTGGCAGGACGAAGCCTATTTCGCCAACGCGGCGCGGATTCGCGAGCTCTTTGGCGCCTTCCTTGGCCGGCGCGGCGGGCCGCAGGCGAGCCACGACGTCGTCATCCACCACCGCACCTACAAGGAGGAAGTGCGTCCCGAGCGGCGGGGCGCGCCCGGAGCCGACTACGTCGAGCGCGCCCTGGCCCTCATCGAGCGCCGCGGCGGCGCGGCGCGCGACGTGCTGCTGATCTCCGACGATACGGCCCTGGCCATGGAGCGCCTCGGGTCCCTCGCCGCCAGGGTGCAGGCGCCCAGCTCGCCAGGACCATTCGCCGACATGGCGCTGATGATCGGCGCGCGCAGCCTGGTTCTGAGCAACTCCTCCTTCTCCTGGTGGGGAGGGTTCTGCGGCGAGGCGCGGAGCATCGTCTATCCCAAGCCCGCCGGCCTCTTCCACTACCCGGCGCCCGCCCGGAACTTCCTTCTGGCGTGAAGGCGCTCGCCGCACGGCGAGCGGTCAGTAAACCACCACCGAACGAATGCTCTCGCCGGAGTGCATCAGCTCGAAGCCCTTGTTGATCTCCGCCAGCGGCAGGGTGTGGGTGATGAGGGGGTCGAGCTCGATCCTGCCCTCCATGTACCAATCGACGATCTTCGGCACGTCGGTGCGCCCGCGCGCGCCGCCGAAGGCGGTTCCCCGCCACACCCGGCCGGTGACCAGCTGGAAGGGGCGGGTGGCGATCTCCTGGCCGGCGCCGGCGACGCCGATGATGACGCTCTCGCCCCAGCCGCGGTGGCAGCACTCCAGGGCCTGGCGCATGGTCGCGACATTGCCGATGCACTCGAAGGAGAAATCCGCGCCGCCGCCGGTGAGGTCGACCAGGGCTTCGACCACCCGTTCGGCGCCGACATCGGCGGGATCGACGAAGTGGGTCATGCCGAACCCGCGGGCGATGGCGGCGCGCGCCGGGTTGCGATCGACGCCGATGATCTTGTCGGCGCCCGCCATGCGCGCGCCCTGGACGACGTTGAGGCCGATCCCGCCCAGGCCAAACACGACGACGTTGGCGCCCGGCCAGACCTTGGCGGTCCAGATCACCGCCCCGATGCCGGTGGTGACCCCGCAGCCGATGTAGCAGATCTTGTCGAAGGGCGCGTCCGGCCGGACCTTGGCCACGGCGATCTCGGGCAGCACGGTGTGGTTGGCGAAGGTCGAACAGCCCATGTAGTGGGCGAGCGGCTTTCCGCCGATCGAGAACCGGCTCGTCCCGTCGGGCATCACGCCCCTGCCTTGGGTGGCGCGGATCGCGGTGCACAGATTGGTGCGCCGCGAGAGGCAGGATTTACACTGGCGGCACTCGGGCGTGTAGAGCGGGATGACGTGGTCGCCCGGCGCCACACTGGTCACCCCTGGGCCGACTTCCAGGACCACCCCGGCGCCCTCGTGGCCGAGGATCGCCGGGAACAGGCCCTCCGGGTCGCCGCCGGAGCGGGTGAACTCGTCGGTGTGGCAGATGCCGGTCGCCTTGATCTCCACCAGGACCTCGCCGGCCCTGGGTCCTTCCAGATCGACGGTCTCGATGGAGAGCGGCTGGCCGGCGGCCCAGGCGACGGCGGCGCGGGTCTGCATGGGCAGTGTCTCCTAGCAAGGCTTCAGTCGCGAACTAGCCGCTTCGAGCGCCGCCTGCCAAGCCGACCGCACCGCCTCGAGCGTCGTGGGCGGCTGGAGGAGCAGAGGTTCGGCGACGGTGCGAACGAAGGCCTTGTGCTCGAACGAGGTCAGATACTCGACCGGCGACTTGCCATCGACCCGCGCCAGAAGCAGGCCGGGAATCAGGGACGCGGCGCGCGCTTCCAGCACACTGCGCGGCTCCCATTCGACGCGTTCGAGATAGGCGCCCGCGAGGGCGCGGAAGCTCTGCGCCAACCGAGCGATCGCCGCTGGAACGACCAAGCACTTGAGCAGCAGGTGATTGAGGCAGAAGGCGAGGTCGAAGGCCGGGTCGCCGTACCATGCGGTCTCGGCGTCGAGGAAGATCGGACCCTTCGGGCCGACCAGGATGTTCTTGGGGCTGACGTCGCCATGAACCAGCGCCAGGCGCGTCCGCTCGGTGCGGGCGGACAGGGCGCGCAGGACCGCCGCGACCCCGGGCCGACGCTCGGCCGCCGCCAGGAGGTAGGGCTCCAGGCGCAGGGCGAAGAAGATCGCATCGCTAGCGAACCGGACCTCGATGTCGCGTCGCCCTGCGGTCGCGGCATGGATGGCGCCGATCCGGGCGCCGACCAGAGCGGCGGCGGCGACGTCGACCTCGCCGGCGAGGAGCTGGATCTTCCACAGGGGATGATCCGCCGCCTCCAGAAACTCCATGGCGATCAGGCCGCGCTCGGCGTCCAGCCCCAGCGGCCTTGGCGCGGCGTCCGCAACCACCGACCGGGCGGTCTCGAACCAGCGGTATTCGACGCGCACGCGCTCCACCGGCGCGCGCCAGTCGTCGACGACCGCGAGCCGCGCCCGGGCGCGCTTGACGCAGAGGGTCCGCGACGGCGTCTCGACCCGCCAGGCTTCGCAGGAGACGCCGCCGGCCAGGGGGGTCCAAAGGTGGCGCCCGCCGCGATCGGAGAGCCCAAGTCCGGCGACGAAGGCCGCGAGTTCGGCATCGGGCGGGGGTTGCGCCTGCGGCATCGGCGGAGAGAAGCGGCAAGGCCGTCCGCGCGCAAGGGCGCCGCGGGCTTTCGCCCATGACGGAGGCCGCGCAATTGGCTAAGGCGTAGCCATGGCCGATGCTCGCCTCGCGCTCACCACGGGAATGCCGATTCTCTACGGAGGCGACAAGTTCGCCTTCGCACCGGAGCATATCGCGCAAGCCTTCCAGGCCGGCGACCGGCTCCTGGTCGTCGAGGAGAGCGGCGAGCTTCTGCACATTCCCGCCGCCGCCTCGGAGATCGCCGCCTCGGCCGTCGGGCGCGCACGCGAGGCTTTCGCGGCCATGGACCAGGTCGCCGACGAGGCGATCAGCCACTTCTTCGCCGCGTTCGCTTCGCGCCTGGAAGATGCTGACACATGGGCGGCGCTCGCGGCCGCCAACGAGGAGGACCTGGCGTCGGCTTCGGCGCGGAATCGCTCGACCACCCGCCTGACGCTGGACTGGGCGATGCGGGCCGAAGTGATCGCGGGCCTGCGCGTCTGGCGAGACCTCGAGCATACCCGCGGGCGGCTCATCGAACGCGTCGATCACCGCGGATGGTCGGTCGAACAGACGACCGCGGCCGTGGGCGTGGTCGGGTTCGTTTTCGAGGGCCGACCCAACGTGGTCGCCGACGCGGCGGGGGTGCTTCGCGGCGGGAACACCGCCGTGTTGCGGATCGGCGGCGATGCGCTTCGCACCGCTCGGGCCATCATGCGCCACGCCCTGGCGCCGGCTCTGGAGGACGCGGGTCTGCCCCCGGGCGCGGTGTCGCTGGTCGATAGCGCCGAGCACGCCGCGGCGTGGGCGCTGATGGCGGACCATCGGCTCTCCCTGGCGGTGGCGCGCGGTTCGGGCCCGGCGGTGAGCCAGCTGGGCGCCATCGCGCGGCAGGCGGGAACCCCGGTCAGCCTCCATGGGGGGGGCGGCGCCTGGCTCATCGCCGATACGAGCGCGAGCGCCGACCGCTTCGAGGCGGCGGTCGGCGCGTCGCTGGACCGCAAGGCCTGCAACACCATGAACGTGTGTTGCATTGTCGGCGAGCGCGCCGCCGAGCTCGTACCGCTTTTCCTCGCGGCGCTGGAGCGGGCCGGAGCCGCGCGCGGCGGCGGGGTGAGGCTGCACATCGGCGAGGGCGATGAGACATGGCTGCCGCGACGCTGGCTCACCGAGCGGGTCGTGGTTCGCCGCGCCGACGGCGAACATGACGAGCCCCTCGCCGACACCATCGCGGTCCACGATCTGGGCCGGGAATGGGAATGGGAGGAGACGCCGGAAGTCTCGCTGAAGATCGTCGCCGATCTCGACGACGCCATCGCGCTGTTCAACGCGCGTAGTCCGCGTTTCATCGCCTGCCTGATCGCCGAGGACGCGCACGTCCAGGAGCGGTTCTTCCGCGCGGTCGAAGCGCCCTTCGTCGGCGACGGCTTCACCCGCTGGGTCGACGGTCAGTACGCCCTGGAGCGGCCGGAGCTGGGCCTTTCCAACTGGCTGCGCGGACGGCTGTTCGCTCGCGGCGCCGTCCTTTCCGGAGACGGCGTCTTCACCGTCCGCACCCGGATGCGGCAGAACAAGGCGGGGCTGAAACGTTAGCGCACAGTCCGAATGCGGTGAATCGGGCCGTGCCTTCCTTCGTTTTCCCCGTGAAAACGCACGCGCATGCACCCAGCCCGCCAGATCGCCCAAGAAACCCTCGCCCGGAGGGGAGAGGAAGGGGCCCGCGCCGCAGGCGTGGGAAGGTGAGGGGTGACGGTCTTTGACAAATAAGGGCGCTGTAAGCGCAACTGTACGCAGCGCCTTGATGTGTGCTCAAACCCAAGCGGCGCAACCCCTCACCTTCCCATTGCTGCGCAATGGGCCCCTCCCTCTCCCTCATGGAGAGGGTTGCTCGAGACTCCTCTAGCGGCGGGAAACCGCCGCCGCTTGCCCGCGCTTCGCCGCCGTCTCGCGAGCCTGGCGAAGTTCCTTCCAGGCCGGGGCGTATTTCAGAGCCTCGTCGTACCTGGCGAGCGCGGCTCGCCACCTGCCCTCCCGGGCCAGCGCCTCGCCCCACCCCTCCAGCGGATCGGCCCAGTGCGGACTGCGCGCGTGGGCGGCGGCAAGATCGGCCCGTGCGCGTGCAAGCTCGCCGCGCTTCAGTTCCGACAGGCCCCGGTGCAGATAGACCGACGGGAGATCGGGCCCGACCGCGATGCCTTGCGCCCAGACCCGTTCGGCCCCCGCGAGATCTCCCGAGCGCTCGAGGGCGTCGCCATGCACGGCGTAGCAGCGGGACCACGCCCCGGTCCGCTTGAACACCGCCTCCGCCTGCGCCATGCGCCCGGTGAGGCCATAGGCGAGCCCCAGGAAGCACGGAGTGTCGAAATAGGCGGCCTGAAGACTGGGGTTGGCCTGCCACGCCTTCCAGAACGCCTCCAGAGGGGCGACCGCGGCGGCGGGGTCACCGCGATCGAGGGCCGCGTAGCCCGCCAGCAGGAGAGCTTCGGCCCTGGTCGTCGAATCTTCCGGATCGCTGGAGGCCATGTAGCGCGCCGCCGAAGCCGGGTCGTGCATCAGCGCGTAGTTGTCGGCGATCGCCGGGCCATCGATGGATGTTTTCGCCCCGGCCCCGCCGTTGCGCGAGGCGTCGTCCAGGTTCGAGGCGAGCATCAGCGGCAGGTCGAAGGAGGTGGTCGCCGGATTGATCAGAAGACGCAATTCCGGCCGCTTGTCCTTCGGCCCCTTCGCCACCGCGCGCAGCATCGCCTGGCCCTCGCGCCAGCCCGCCTCCTCGCCTTCATCGAGTTCCGCCGCTCCGACGAGGTTTCCCCAGAACTTCCAGTTCGTCGGCTCCAGGGCCATGGCCAGGCGGTACTTCTGCACGGCAAGCGCCTGGTTGTTCAGATTGACGTAGGCGTTGCCCCACACATTGGCCAACTCCGCCCGCTCATGGTCGCTGGCGGCGCGCGCGAGGGCCCCGGGCAGGAAGGCCGCCGCTTCGGCGTCGCGGCCGTTGCTGGTGAGGTAGGTGGCGAACTGGAAGGGTTGGGAGCGACCGTAGACATATTCGGCGGCCTGGGCGGCGAGCTTGTCGAGATCGGCCGCCGGTCCCTGAAAGGTCTTCGCCGGGACGCCGTCGCCGCGCACGGTGAGCGCTACCTCGCCGGTTTCGGCCTGGACGACGTCGCCACCGATATGCACGTCGTGGCCAAACCGGGCGCGCACCAGGCGGTCGATATCGCCGATGGAGACGCCGGTGCCGGGCGCCTCGACCTTGATGTCCGATGACCAGGCGCTGGTGGTGCTCAGCCCCTTTCTGGCCGAGCGCGTCGCGTCCTGGAGCTTCTGCAGCTGGTCGAGCAGGCCGGCGGCCAACACCTCGCCGGTGAGCCCCCGGGCGGCAAAGGCGGCGGGGCCTTTGAAGGCGTCGACGACCACCCTTCTGGAGGTGAGGTCGTCATGCAGCATGACGAGCAGACCCAGGCCGCCCACGGTGGCGGCGAGCGCCAGGAACACCTGCAGGGCGTTCTTCAATCGGTCGGAGAACCGCTTGCGCTTCGCCGCCTGGGTCGCCAGGCGATTGTCCTCCTCGAAGTGTTCGATCTGCAGGGCGATCAGCCGGGAGTGCCGATCCAGATAGTCGCCGGCCTTGCGCGCGAGTTCGGGATCACGGCGGGCCTCATCCATGGCGATGGCCGCCGCGAAGGCGTCGGCCCCGGGGGCGGAGGCGGCCCTGGCCTCTTCGCCCTCGCCTCCGGGGACGTCCTCGATCAACCCGCCTTCGGCCATGTCCCGCCCCCAAGCCCCCGGCCCCCTGACATACTTGGTCCACGCCCCGGTGGCCAATCCGGGCGCCGTGGCCATTGGCATTTGCGCGGCCGCAGGGCATTTCTCGAGCGCCGCGAACCTGCGCCGGGGGGCAAGGACCCTGCCTCGATGCGAAACATCCGAACTTCCCGGAAGGGCGAAGAGCGACCCCTGGTCCAAGCTCACGCTGGACGATCTGGTGTTCTTCGCCCCGACGAGGTCGGACCGGTGAGCGGATGAGCCAACTCTTTCGGCTCTCAGGCGCGGTCAGGCGGGACGCGGCGATCGACGCCTGGTTCCGCGGCGCGGTGCGACTGGACCGGGCAATCGACGCCTGGCTGGGTGAGCCGGACGACACTCTGCGAGGCGTCGCGCGCACCTGGTTCGAGCGTCTGCGTGGGGCCGGCGGCGACGTCCGCGAGCTCATCCACGACGGCTGCCCCGTCGCGTGCGTCGAGGACGCGCCGTTTGCCTACGTCAATGTCTTCAAGGCCCATGTGAACGTCGGCTTCTTCCACGGCGCGGCGCTCGACGATCCCGCGCGCCTTCTCGAAGGCGCGGGCAAACGCATGCGGCATGTAAAGCTGCGCGCCGCCGGGCCGGTGGACGCCGCGGCGCTGAGCGAACTCATCGCGGCGGCATACCGGGACATCCGGCTGCGCCTCGGATCCGAAGGAGATTGAACCATGTACGTCGCCGGCCTGGTGATCCCCGTGCCCGAGGAAAAGATCGAGGCCTATCGCCGGTGGGCCGAGAACGGAGCGAAGTTCTTCAAGGACTATGGCTGTCTGGAGATTGTCGAGTGTTGGGAGGATTTTGTTCCCGACGGCAAGCAGACCGACTTCCGCCGCGCGGTCGCCGCGAGGGATGGCGAGAAGATCGTCTTCACCTGGCAAGTCTGGCCCGACAAGGCGAGCTTCCGGGCCGCCGAGGAGAAGATGCACCAGGACGAGCGCATGGATACCGCCGGGGAGCCGCCGTTCGACGCCAAGCGCCTCATCCTCGGCTGCTTCGAGCCGATCGTTTCGATGGGCAGGGATTGATCTGCGCCAAGCTCAACGAGCGAGGCGGCTGACGCCAGCACGCGGCGTCGAAGGCGCGTCGATCAGAAGGCGCGCTTCAGGGTCTCGACGAGGTCGGTTCGCTCCCAGGAGAAGCCCCCGTCGCTCTCGGCCTCGCGGCCAAAATGGCCATAGGCGGCGGTGCGGGCGTAGATCGGCCGGTTGAGCTTCAGGTGCTCGCGGATCGCCCGCGGGGTGGCCCCGTCGATCATCTGCGGCAGGAGGACCTCCAGCTTCGCCGGATCGACGTTCTGGCCGCCATGCAGGTCGACATAGAAGCTCAGTGGATGGGAAACCCCGATCGCGTAGCCGATCTGGATGGTGCATTTCTCCGCGAGGCCGGCGGCGACGACGTTCTTGGCCAGGTACCGACAGGCATAGGCGCCGGAACGGTCGACCTTGGTCGGGTCCTTGCCGGAAAATGCGCCCCCGCCGTGGGGCGCCGCGCCGCCATAGGTGTCGACGATGATCTTGCGCCCGGTGAGGCCGCAATCGCCGTCGGGCCCGCCGGTGACGAAATTGCCGGTTGGGTTGATATGCCATTCGGTCGCCTCGTCGACGAAGCCGTCCGGCAGTACGCGAAGGATGTAGGGGCGCACGATCTCCGATATGTCGCCCGGCGAGAGGCCGTCGCGGTGCTGGGTCGAAAGGACGATCGAGGCCGCGCGCACCGGCTTGCCGTTCTCGTAGACAAGGGTGACCTGGCTCTTGGCGTCCGGCTCCAGGCCGATGGAGCTGTCGGCGTGCCGCGCCTTTGCCAGGGCCTTGAGGATGTTGTGCGAATACTGGAGGGTGGCCGGCATGAGTTCGGGCGTCTCGGTGGTGGCGTAGCCGAACATGATGCCCTGATCGCCCGCGCCCTCGTCCTTGTTGCCGGCGGCGTCGACGCCCTTGGCGATGTCGCCCGACTGCCCGTGCAGGCGGCAGCTGTAGTCGGCGGTCCGCCAATGGAACCCTTCCTGCTCGTAGCCGATGTCCCTGACCGCGGCGCGGACCTTGGCTTCGAGGCCCTCGACCACACCCTCGGGGCCGCGCACTTCGCCGGCCAGGATGATGCAGTTGGTCGTGACCATGGTTTCGCAGGCGACGCGCGCGAAGGGGTCGGCTTCGAGGAAGGCGTCGACCACGGTGTCGGAGATGCGGTCGGCGACCTTGTCGGGATGGCCCTCCGAAACGCTCTCGCTGGTGAACAGATAGCTGGCGCGCGCGGTGTTCATCGTAAGCTGTCGGGACCTTTGTCGGCGGAGGGCGGGGATGGAGGCGCGGTCGAACCTCGCGGCCGGACGGCGCGAAATCGGCGGCGGAAAAACCGCGGCGTGTGTAAAGCGCATTCGGCGGCCCAAGGCTAGGGTCTGGGTGCGTAGAAAACGATCGGCCAACCTCCGGGCGCCGTGGCGACGAAGCGCAGCTCGTGGGGACCTTCGCGATTTTCCCCGACCGCGACACCCACGGCGCGAGCCAGGCGGCGAGCCTCGTCCAGGTCATCGACCTTGATCATCACCCCGGCGAGGTCGCCGTCGCGGTCGGTCCCCGCCAGGGCCAGGCGGTGTCCACCGACCTCGAACTGCGCCCAGCGATCGCCGTCGACGAATTTCGGCTGTGCGCCCAGGAGCGCGCTCCACACGACGACGGCGGCGGCGAGGTCGGGGACCGGCAGGACCGGGCCGAGGTTCTCGATCTGCATCCTTGCTCTCCGGAAAGGTTCGCCGCAGCGGTCGAGGCTCGCCCGGTGCTTGTCAAGGCGCCGGCCTTGGCGGAAAATTCGCTCCCGGCGCGCGACGTCCGCCGGCGCCTTCTGGAGCGGTTGCCGCCATGCGGTTCGCCATCGTCTTGCTGATATCCATCGCCCTCGCCGGCTGCGGGAAGGCGCAGCCCAAAGCTTCGAACCGCCTGATTCTCGGCGCCGTCGCGCCGCGCGATCCCGCGCCGATGGCCCTGAGCCTCGGCGGCGGCGACGTCCAGGGCCGGGTCGCGGAGCGCCACAGCGCCTACGGGGCGAACCTCTCCCCGCCCCTGGCCTGGACGCCGGTGGCCGGGGCCGCGGCCTATGCGCTGGTCGTGGAAGATCCCGACGCGCCAGGACTGCGGCCTTTCGTCCACTGGCTGATCTGGAACGTCCCGGCCGGCGTCTCTGCGCTTGCCGAGGGCGTGGCGGCGGGCGCGGCGCTCCCCGCCGGGGTGATCCAGGGAAGCAATGGCGCGGGCTCGGCGGGCTATTTCGGACCTCGGCCGCCGGCGGGAAGCGGTCTGCATCACTATCACTTCGAGATCTTCGCGCTCGACCGGCCGCTCGCGCTCGCACCGGGCGCCGAGGCGGCGGCCTTCGGCCGGTCCCTTCAGGGCCATGTCCTCGCCAAGGGTGAAACGGTCGCAACCTTCGAGGCGCCGAGGAATTGAATACAAGGCGCCATGAGTGGCGCGGCTGGTCGCGCTTCAGAAGCGGGCGACGCGCCAGAGGGCAAGGCAGATCAGCGGCAGGACCAGTTCGATCGCCATCAGCAAGGTGAAGACGGGATGCGGGGCGCCGACCGTGGCGAGGGAGATGGCGCGGCCGATCCCGCCGGCGAAGAACACCGCGGCGAGGATCGGGACCCAGCGCCGTCGACGGCGCGGGTCGCGAGCCACGGCCAGGGCCGCCAACCCAAAGGCGCCCCAGAACGGCGCGAAGAAGCGAAGCTCGCTATCCATCGTCGCCGGCCAGGGGCCGGTCAGGCGACCGGCCCCGCCGGTGAGGGCCTCGTACCGCGCCTCGGTGAAGCCGGCGGTCGCCGCGGGGCCGAGCAACAGGATCGAAAGGCAGATGGCGATGGCGGCGAGGCCGAGCGCCGCGTGCAGGACGCGCAATGCGAGGATCATCGCTCTCGAGCGCCTGGGATCGCGATGGTCAGAGGACGCGGGAAGGGGTGGGCATGGCGGCGAGGCAGATTGTCATGGGCCGCCTCTCCCAGACAAGGCGCCTGCCGGCGCGGCGGTGTAGAAAGACGCCCGGCGGCGGTTGAAGGGAGCGCGAAAACTCGTGGCGTGGCAAAAGTCCCCACAGGGCCTTGTCGACCTGTTCGCCGAGTGTCTGCCGCAGGACCGGCGGATCGAACAGCGCAGGATGTTCGGCTATCCCGCGGCTTTCACCAACGGCAACATGTTCGCCGGCCTGTTCGGCGACGGGATGTTCGCCCGCCTCTCGCCGAGCGACCGCCAGGCCCTGGAGAGCGAGCACGGCCCCTGCCCCTTCGAGCCGATGCCCGGCCGGCCGATGAAGGACTACGCTCGCGTCCCCGACGCGGTGGTCGCCGACGAGCAGGCCGTCGCCGATCTCATCGAGCGGGCATTCGCCTTCTGCGTCAGCCCGCCGCCAAAGGTGAAGAAGCCAAGGAAGCGAGAAGCAAGACGGTGACCGGCGTGCAAGCTCTGCGTCAGCCGCCGACCCGCGCCGCGAACGCGTGCTGGAAGGCGACAAGTTCGGCGGAGTCGATGTCGGAGACCGCCCAATAGGTCAGGCCGGCGCGGCCCCAGCGCAGCAGGCCGTAGCCGTGGAGGTGGGTCATCGACGGCGCGGCCGGCGCCCTGCCCGGCCAGATGAAGAGGTTGATCACGTGGGCGCGACGCCGGTAGACGAGCGCCGCCACGGTGCGCCCCTCGATGTAGTCGAGACGCCCCCCGGCCAGGGGATAGCCCTGGTCGGCCAGCTCCACCACGGGCGGGGCGAAGTCGATCTTGCCGTTGAACCATGGCTTGACGACGTGCCGGTCGGAGGTCTGCACATCCACGAGGTGCTGCGCCTGCAGGGAACGGATGTGGCCCTCGATGAGCTCTCCAGGCAGGCCCGGCGGCGCGGGCGCGATGATCGCGAACAGGGCGATGCTCGCCGCCAGGGCGGTGATCGAACCGCCAGCGAACCACCAGGCCGGCGCCGGGCGGCGCGGCCGGCCGGCCGTGAGCGGGATGACCCTGGGCGCACCGGCGAGGCTGTCCAGCCGGGCCGTGAGCGAAGCCGGCGCGGTCTCGGCGACGCGCGCGCCGCGGACCTTCGCGCGAAGCTCCCGCAACCCTTCGAGCTTCGCCGAACAGTCGGCGCAGCCGGCGAGGTGCGCCTCCACGGCGGCCGCATGCACCGCATCGAGCTCGCCATCGAGCAGGCCGTGCAGCTGGAGATCCATTTCTTCGCAAGGCGTCATGTCACGGCTCCGGCGCCTTGGTGCTCGAAGGCGCGCCAGGCTTCGCCCAGGGCGGCGCGGGCGCGGGCCAGACGCGACATCACCGAACCGATCGGTGCGCCGGTGATCTCGGCGATCTCGCGATAGCTGAGGTGCTCCATCTCCCGCAGAACCAGAACCTCGCGCAGCCGGGTGGGCAACCGGTCGATCAGGGCGCGCATGCTCAACGCCTCGTCCTTGCGTAGCAGTTCGCTCTCGGGAGTATCGGCGTCCAGATCCGTATAGTCCTGCGCCGCGTCCTCGCCGGCCTCGTCGAATGTCCCCGGCGCCGTCAATGGCGTGGTCGCCTTGAGCCGCCGCTCGCGAAGCCAGTCGTAGAAACGATTGCGAACGATCGTCAGCAGCCAGGCGCGCGCGTCCCCACCCCGAAAGGCGTCGAAGCCGGCCAGGGCGCGGACGAAGGCGTCCTGGACGATGTCCTCGGCCGCATCCGAACCGCGGGTCAGGCGGCGGGCGAGGTTGTAGGCGGCGTCGGCGTGCGGCATCGCGACCTCGCCAAACCGCCGGGCATCGCTCGGGCCGCTCAGGGGACGACGTTCGCCAATCACCGGGCCGCATGATCGGGCCTGCCCTTGGCCGGTGCAAGGCGCCGCGGCGAGGCGATGAGAGGCGTCGGCCGCCGGCGTCTCCCAGACCAATGAAAAGCCGGCGCGGCCGCCCATCCTAGCCCCTGACGACCACCTTGCCGGTCATGCGCGGGTGCAGGCCGCAGTGATAGGGAAATTCGCCGGGCCTGGTGAAGGTGAAGGAATAGGACTCTTCGGTGTCCATGGCGTGGGAATGGAAGGACTTGTCGTCGGCGACGATGTCGTGGGCGTCGTCATCGGCGTTGATCCAGGTGACGGTCGTCCCGACCGGTACAATCAGCGCCCGCGGCGCGAAATCGAAACTCGCGATCCTGACGGTGACCTTCCGTGGCGCCATGGCCGCGTGAGCGGGGCCTCCTGGCGCGACGCAGAGAAGTCCGGCGCCGGCCAGGAGAACCGAGGCCGCCAATATCGCCGTCCAGGGGCGGGAGGGGCTGTATCTGGACGGCTGCGGCCAAGGGTGTTGTTTCATCGGGGAGGCTCCGTGGAAGGGCGAGCGCGGGCGCTAGGCCAGGGTTGAGTCGACGATGGCGAGCGGCGCGCGGCCGCGGACGATCTTGATTTCCCTGACGCCCAGCACGCCGCGCAGCTGGTCGGCGGGGACCTTCAGCGGCCCGGGCGAAGCGCCCGGCGCCCCCGGCGCCGCCTGCGGAAAGGCGGTCGAGCGAGCGGTGTGGAAGGTGATGTTTCCCTCCACCTTCTCGATGACCTGATGGATGTGGCCGTTGAGAACGGTGACCGAGCCGAACCGGCGCAGGTGCGCCAGGGCGGGGGCGGCGTCGGAGGTGCCCCAGCCCCATGGCTCGTAGACGTCGAAAAGGGGCATGTGGGCCATGACGACGATGGGCGTGCTCGCCGAGAGATGCGCCACATCGTCGCCGATCCAGGCGATCTGCTCGGCGCCCAGAAAGCCTTCGCCGGAGGGGCGCAGATTGACGACATTGACCAGGGCGATGAAGTGGACGCCGGCGTGGTCGAAGCTGTACCAGCCCGTCCCCCTGGTTCCCTTGCCGTAGCGGCTGAGGAACACCTTGCCATTGGCGTCATCGAGGGTGTCGTGCTCGCCCGGCACGCGGAAGATGGGCAGGCCCATTTCGCCCAGAAGCTGGTCGGCGGTGTCGAACTCCGCGTCCTTCGACAGATGGGTGATGTCGCCGGTATGGATGACGAAGGCCGGGCGCGCCGGCAGCGCCTTGATGCGGGCGATGGCGGCCCGCGTCGTGCCGATGGCGTCGGGATGGGCGGCCTTGTCGAAGCCGACGTGGGTGTCGCTGATCTGGGCGAAGCTCAGCGCGCCGGCGGGCCTGGTCGCCGCCTGCGCATCGCCGATCAGCACCGACTGGGCGAGGCCGCCGCTGATCGTCCACAGGACGCCCGTGCCGGCCCAGGCCATGCACTTCATCAGACCGCGCCGGCCGATGGCGCTGTCGGACGTGCGGTCGTCGTCTGAACGTGAAGTCATGGGGACCTTCGAAGATTTTGGATGCGCTGTCGGTCCAGACGTGCGGGCCAACGGTTTTATTCCCGAGGGGCTGATCTTCTTTTGCGCGCGGCCCTCGCCGGCCCGGAATAAACCGGCGGCCCCGATCGTCCTTCTCCGGGTGCGGGCGGCGCCTCGAGTGCGCGGCGCGGGCGCGCGCGAGGAGACCTCATGGAGAGTCCGACGACGGCGCCGGCCAGGGCGGCGGGGTGATGCTTCAGCGAGCCGGTTCGACCAGGCTTCGATCTGGCTTCACTGGCTGAGCCTGGCGCTGCTCGCCGGGATGTTCGCCTCGGCGTGGGCGCGCGGCGCCGCCAGCGGGGACGGGGCCGTGAGCCTGCTCGCCATCCACCGGTCGCTGGGGGTGACGATCGTCGCGGTCACCGCCGCCCGTCTCGTCTGGCGCGCGCGCTTTGCCTCGACCCCTGAGCTCCCCAAGGAGACGCCGAAGCTGCAGCGCCTGATCGCCAGGGCGGTCGAGTACGGCCTCTACGGCCTCCTGATCGCCCAGCCCCTGGCGGGCCTTGCGGACACCCTCTTTCGGGGCCGGCCGTTCCAGCTCTTCGTCTGGCGCGCGCCGGCGCTTTTCGCGCGCGACAAGCTGCTCGCCCATTCATTCAACAGGATCCATGAACTCATGGCCTTCATCCTGCTGATGCTGATCGCGGCGCATACCGTGGCGGCGCTCTTTCACCGGTACGTTCGAAGGGACGAGGTGCTGCAGTCGATTCTGCCGTGGACCAGGCGCAGCCGCGCCGTTTCATGACCCTCCGCGCCATTGGCGATCGTCAGCACCTTGCGCACCTCTTCGAGCGGCACGGCGAGCTTTTCGTCCAGATCCTCGAATGTTCTGGTGGCCGGCGAGTAGCTTTTACGCTACAGCTACGCGGTGATTGAGCTCCTGCGTTACCAAGGCGGCGACGGCCAGGAGCCTTTCACCGAATGGCTCAACGCCTTGCGAGACAAGACGGCGCAAGCCCGAATTCGGATTCGCTTGCGGCGAGTCGAGGTGGGTAACTTCGGGGACGCCCAACCGGTTGGCGAAGGGGTGAGTGAATTGCGCATCCACGTCGGCGCCGGACACCGCGTCTATTTCGGTA
Source organism: Caulobacteraceae bacterium (assembly GCA_036511715.1). Lineage (GTDB taxonomy): Bacteria > Pseudomonadota > Alphaproteobacteria > Caulobacterales > Caulobacteraceae > Acaudatibacter. The sequence continues at coordinate 60,970 of DATCBS010000005.1, read as the reverse complement.
GGCATGGCCAGGCTGTCGTCGTTCTTCTCTGCGGCGGCGACAAGGGTAGCCAAGCGGCGGACATCAAGCGGGCAAAAACGATTTGGTCGGAGTGGAAACTGAGGCAACGATGAACAAGCTGAAGGGCGCCGTTTCGCATCACGAGCGTGAGGTGGCCGAACTTCTTGGCGACCGCGAACTGGCGGTCGAATATCTCAAGGCCGCGATGGAATCCCTGGACGACCCGGCTGATCGGGCGGCGGGCCTGCTCGCCCTGCGCGCGGTGGCGGAAGCCCATGGCGGCCTTGGCGCTGTTGCGAGCGAGGCCAATATCAGCCGCGAGTCGCTCTATCGGGCTCTCTCGGCGAAGGGGAATCCGACCCTGAAGACCTTGGTGGCCGTGCTGAGGACCGTCGGCCTGCGGCTATCGGTTGAGTCCCGAGACGCTGCTCCGGCGCCAACCTGACGCTTCCGCGGCGGGGGCCCTCGGTAGTCGAGGCGAGCGCCGCTTTCGTCCTCGACCGACAATCCATTTCTGACGCTGTCATCGCAGACAATCTCCACGGTAGAAGACAGCGAAGCGAAGTCGTCAGGGCTCAGGACTCGTCGCAGGAAATCAACCAATTCAGACCTCAAGCCCACCCGTATCGACCAGTGACCATGGACCGCGCAAAGTCAGCGATCGTGCATCAAAAGCGGTCCCATGACCCGCCATTGGGCATCAAAGGGTCTCAGGTAGCCGAGAGTTCACTCGTCGCTTGATAGAGGCAATTCAATCGACGTTCTCAGCTATCCAGGAAACTCCGCAGCTTCCGCGACCGGCTGGGGTGCTTAAGTTTCCGCAACGCCTTGGCCTCGATCTGGCGGATGCGTTCGCGGGTGACACTGAACTGCTGGCCGACCTCCTCGAGGGTGTGGTCGGTGTTCATGCCGATGCCGAAGCGCATCCGCAGCACTCGCTCCTCGCGCGGGGTGAGGGAGGCGAGGACCCGGGTGGTGGTCTCGCGCAGGTTGGACTGGATCGCCGCGTCTATCGGCAGGACCACGTTCGCATCCGGGATGAAGTCGCCCAGGTGGCTGTCCTCCTCGTCGCCGATCGGCGTCTCCAGGCTGATCGGCTCCTTGGCGATCTTCAGCACCTTGCGCACCTTCTCCAGCGGCATGGCCAGCTTCTCGGCCAGCTCCTCCGGCGTCGGTTCGCGGCCGATCTCGTGCAGCATCTGGCGGCTGGTGCGGACGATCTTGTTGATCGTCTCGATCATGTGCACCGGGATGCGGATGGTGCGCGCCTGGTCGGCGATCGAGCGGGTGATCGCCTGGCGGATCCACCAGGTGGCGTAGGTGGAGAACTTGTAGCCGCGGCGGTACTCGAACTTGTCCACCGCCTTCATCAGCCCGATGTTGCCCTCCTGGATCAGGTCGAGGAACTGCAGGCCGCGGTTGGTGTATTTCTTGGCGATCGAGATCACCAGGCGCAGGTTCGCCTCGACCATCTCCTTCTTGGCCTGCCGCGCCTCGCGCTCGCCCTTCTGCACGGTGTGGACGATCCGCCGGTAGTCGTCGATCGGCACGCCGGATTCGGTGGCGAGGGTGGCGATCTCCTTGCGGATGTCGCTGATCTGGTGGGCGTCGTTCTCGGCGAACTTGGTCCAGCGGATGCCGAGCGCGGTGACCTTCTCGCGCCACGCCGGGTCCATCTCCGAACCCATGTAGGCCTTGACGAACTCGGCGCGGGAAATGCCGTAGCTGTCGGCCAGGCGCAGCAGCCGGCCCTCCAGCCCCATCAGCCGCTTGTTGATGGCGTAGAGCTGCTCGACCAGGGCCTCGATCCGGTTGTTGTTGAGCTTCAGGGTCTTGAGGTGCTGGACGATGGTGGTGGTCGCCGCGTCGTAGGCCTTGCGGTCGCCCTCGGTGAGGTCGCCGCCCTGGAGGCGATGGTCGACCAGCCGCTCCTGGAGCCGGCGGAAGGCCTCGAACTCGCCGGCGATGGCGTCGAGAGTCGCCATCACCCCTTCGCGCAGCTCGCCTTCCATGGCGCTGATCGTCGGACCGGCGCCATCGTCGAAATCATCGTCGTCCACCACCCCGGGCGGCGGGGCGTTGGGGTCGGCCTCCTCGTCCTCGCTCTGGACGGCGACCTCCGCGTCGTGCGCTTCCCCGGCCACCGCGGCGTCGGAGAGGGCCTGGGCGACCTGGCCGCCGTAGGTCTGCTCCAGATCGATCACCTCGCGCAGCAGGATGCGCCCAAGGCTCAGCTCCTCGCGCCAGACCATGATCGCCTCGAAGGTCAGGGCGCTTTCGCACAGGCCGCGGATCATGGTGTCGCGCCCGGCCTCGATGCGCTTGGCGATGGCGATCTCGCCCTCGCGCGAGAGCAGCTCTACCGAGCCCATCTCGCGCAGGTACATCCGCACCGGATCGTCGGTGCGGTCGAAATTGCTCTGCTTGTCCGCGGCCTCGGCGACGGCTGTTTCCTCGCGGACGACCACCTCGCCGCCCTCGGCGGCTTCCTCCTCGGCCTCCACGACGTTGACGCCCATTTCCGAGAGCATCGCCAAGGTGTCCTCGATCGCCTCGGAGGTGACCTCCTCCGAAGGCAGGACCTTGTTCAGCTCGTCCATGGTGACGTAGCCACGGGCCTTGGCCTGCTTGATGAATTTCTTGACCCCCGCGTCGGTGAGATCCAGCAGCGGGCCGTCGGTGACGGGAGGCGCTTCGACTTCCGGGGACTCGGCGGTGGCGGTGGTTGTGCTCATGGGTCTCTCCGGCGGCGACGCCGTCCGTTGCCGGACCCGCCGCGAAAATCGTTGTTCCGAGGGCCTGGCCCCGCAATGAAGTGGAGACTCAAACCGGTTCCTCCGGCGCCCAAATCGTCTCCGCCTCGACCGCCCGCCGCAGTGCGTCGCGCTCGGCCTTCAACGCCATGAACGCAGCCGCGCCGTCGCCCGGCGCCAAACCGAGCTTGGCGACCTCCAGGGCTTCCTCCAGCGCAGCCAAGCGGTTCAGGACCTCGAAGGCATGCGACCACTGGGACCTGGCGGCGGCGAGGGTGACATCCTCTCTGAGGAAGGGCGCGCGCGAATGCACGGCGGCCCGGTCGATGTCAATCAGCAGCGCGCTAAATCCGCTTTCCGCGAGATGGCGATGGAGGGCTTCGCTGTCAAGGCGATCGGCCTCGAGCCGCAGGCGGATGATTTCCTTGGCCAAGCCGGCAAGAGCCGGGTCGCCCAGGCCGCGCGCCTCCAGGGTCTCGAGGTGGTCGTCGAGGACCTGGGGATCGGCGAGGGCCTGTTTGGCCAGGGCGGCGGCGATCGGCTTTATCGAGCGCGAGAGGCGTTTCGCCGCGGCCTTTCCCTCGACCGTGGGGAAGGTTGGGGGCGCGATGAAGGCCGCTCCGCCCCTGCGCCCCGCGCCCGGCGCCCACCGGGCCTGGGGCTGCGCCGGCGCGAAGAGCTGGTCGAAGCGCGCGAGGAGGGCGGCGCCATAGGCCCCCGAGAGCTCGGCGTCGACAATCGATCGGGCGGCGGCGCGCAGCCGCTGCTTCAGGGCCGCCCTGCGCTCGGGGGTGTCGAGGGGCTCGGCGCCTCTCTCCTTGAGGAACAGGGCCTCGACGAAGGGGGTGGTGGCGGCGAGCTGGGTCTTCAGGGCGCCGGCCCCCTGCTCGCGCAGGATATCGTCGGGATCCTTGCCGCCGGTCACCGGAGCGAAGCGGAAGCTGCGATTGGCCTTCAAGAGTGGCAGGGCGCGGTCGATGGCGCGCGCCGCCGCCTGCATCCCCGCCCGGTCGGCGTCGAAACACAGGGTCGGCTCGGGATGCAGACGCCAGAGGATTTCCATCTGGGTTTCGGTGAGCGCGGTTCCCATCGGGGCCACCGCCGCCAGCGACGCCCGCTGGCAGGCGATCACGTCCATATAGCCTTCGACGACGATGAGCGCGGCGCCGTCGCCGCCGGCGTGGAGCAGCCGCCGCGCGTCGGCCAGGCCATAGAGCAGGCGCCCCTTGTCGAACAGGGCGGTGTCCGGACCGTTGAGATATTTGGCCCGCGCCTTGGGGTCCATGGCGCGGCCGCCGAAGGAGACCACGCGCCCGCGCGCATCGGTGATCGGAAAGACGATCCGATCGCGGAACCGATCGAAGGCGCCGCGTCCGTCCTCGGGCAGGACCAGCACGCCGGCGTCCAGCAGTTCGGGCGGCCGGGCGCCCTTGGCGATGAGATAGTCCTTGAGCGCATCGGGCCCAGCGGGCGCGTAGCCCAGGCGAAAGCGGGCCCACTCAGCTTGCGGCAATCCCCGCCCGGCGAGGTATTCGCGCGCCGCGGCGCCCGGCGGCCGGCGCAGGCTCGCCTCGAACCAGGCGGTGGCGATCTCCAGCCAATCGGCCAGACTCGCCCGCTTCTTCTCCTGGGCCGCGGCCTCGGGATCGGGCTCGGGGAGGGGCACGCCCGCTTCCCCCGCCAGCCTCTCCACCGCCTCGACGAACGACAGCCGCTCGGTCTCCTGAAGGAAGCTGATCAGATCGCCGCTCTTGCCGCTGGAGAAGTCATGGAAAAAGCCCTTGTCGTCGTTGACGAAGAACGACGGCGTGCGCTCCTTGGTGAAAGGCGAGAGGCCGACGTATTCCCGCCCTTGCCGGCGCAGCTTGACGCTCTTGCCGATCACATCGGAAAGTCGCAGCCGGGATTTGATTTCGTCGAGGAATCGATCGTCGAAGCGCACGGGGGCGATGATAGCGCGTCGGTGGGACCGAGTCGCCCTTCTCCCCTTGCGGGAGAAGGTGGCGCGCAGCGCCGGATGAGGGGTCGCGCCGGAGATTGCCGAGCGGCGTCGACAACTAGCTTGAAGCAACCATCGACCCCTCATCCGACCCGCAAGAGCGGGCCACCTTCTCCCGCAAGGGGAGAAGGAAAGCGAGGGTGGCGGCAAACCGCAGACGAATCGCCGCGACGATCCGCAAGGCCGGCGCGCGGCTCGGCTCGGGCGCGACCGGACGCCCCGGCAGGGTGGCCGGAACCTATGAGCGGGTGCTCTCGCCGCTCCCCTGGATTGTCGTCTTCACCCTCGCTTCCCGGCCAGAAGGCGCGGAGGACGTCGTCATCCTGAGCATCGTCCACGGCGCCCGCGACTGGCCGGGAACGTAAGGAAACCGGCGTTCGGCGTTCGACACGAAGCCCACGAAGATCGCGAAGACCGCAAAGTCAGCGCACCAACCGTTCGAGTCATCCCGCGACAATCAGACACCTGTGGTATCATCTCGACGTGGCCCGATCCGAACCAACCAGCTCCGAGCCGCCCACCGACGACGCCGCCTATGTCGCGGCCGTCGACGCGGGCAAAACGTCCCTCGATCTGGGCCGCGGCATTCCCTGGGAAACCGTGCGCCGGTGGCTCCTTTCGTGGGGAACCGACAAGGAGCTGCCCCCACCGAAGTGTCCATAGTCTTTTCGCCCGAGGCCCTCGCGGACCTTGTGGCGATCCGGACCTTTACCGGCGACCGCAATCCGCCCGCCGCTTCGCGCATTGCGGTACAGATTGTCGCCGCGTGTGATCGACTGGAATACCTGCCTGAGCGTGGGAGGCCCGGCGCTGTCCCTGGAACGCGGGAAATCACGACCCTCTGGCCGTACGTGATCGTCTATCGAATCGCGGCGAACGAGGTTGAGATCATTCGTATCTGGCATGGAGCGCAGGATCGTTGAGGTAACGCGCCTGAACACGGGTGGCGCCGTGAGTGGGCGAAGGAGTTGTCCGTCACGGCGCGCACGGACGCCGGAGGCCACGGCGGTGACGGCGAGGTTGGGAGTGTAGTCCGCACGCTGGAAATAGGTCGTCTGGCGCGGATCGGCGCCCTTGGCTAAATTGGCGGCGCGCCCGGGGGGACCACGAGACGCGCCATCCTCGCGATGGTTGGAGGTCTCCGCCAGATCGCGGAGGGCATATGTTCTCTATTGGTTCTTGGTTTCTCAAGCGCTATCGCAAGGCCGCTGTCGCAGCGCGTGGAAAGTCGTGCGTGTCCCTGGTTTCGCGTTCTTGGATTGCATCTTGTTTGTCGTTGACGATCCTTTTTGCGGGCGGTTTGTTCAGCGCTGCAAACGCTACGTGGTTTGATTCCGCGACAGGGCAACCTGTGCACGTGACGCCGCGAGGTCAACAAGGAGGGGACAACAATCACGCTACCATCCACGACGAAGATGGACACGCGCGAGATTTATATTGGGATAAGCAGTGTAATACGTGGAGAGATTCACGGAATGGCGACGAAGTGCACGTGACGCCGCGAGGTCAACAAGGAGGGGACAACAATCACGCTACCATCCACGACGAAGATGGACACGCGCGAGACTTATATTGGGGCCCCTGTCCGCCGCCGGTCCCAGCGCCGACCCCGTCCAACGACTCCCATTCGAGCACACCTGCCACTCCTGCTCTCAAGGGCAGCTGCCTCGGCGGGGCGGTGCTGGTCGAGATCAACGCCGCGCGGACCGATCCTGCGGGCTACGCCAAGACCCTGCGAGGGCGCGCCCAGACCGCCGCCACGGCCGAGGCCATCGCGTTTCTGGAACGCCAGGCGCCGCTCCCGACGCTGACCGACAGCGCCATGCTCGACGCGGCGGCGGAGCGGCACGCCGCCGACCAGGGGCCGAGCAAGGTTCCGGGGCACACCGGAACGGATGGTTCGAGCCCCAGGGACCGGGTCCAGGGCGCGGGGGTCTTCACCATGATCCTGGCGGAGGATATCTCCCTGGGTCAGGCCAGCGCGGGGGGCGTCGTTCGCCAACTGATCATCGACGAGGGCAATCCCACCCGGATGCACCGCGCGGACCTCTTCAATCCCCTCATCAGGTTCGCCGGCGTCGGCTGCGGCCCGAACCAGGCCTGGCGCACGATCACCGTCATCGATCTCTCGGGCGCGATCATCGCCAGGTGAGGCGGCGGCGAGCGATCCCGGCCAACCCGTATTCCCCGCGAACGCGGGGACCCAGGGGTTTTATGCCCGCCCGCCTCACTTTGAAAAAAGCCTAGGTCCCCGCTTTCGCGGGGAAAACGAAGGAAGGGATGGGCCGATTCGGCTCGATCGGATGATGCTCTAGCGGGACGCTGTCCAGAGCCTCAGCGCCGAGAGCCGGGCAATGTCTTGGAAGTCGTTGTCGGTCGAGAGCAGTTGGAGTTCTTGGCGGATGCAGAGCTGCGCCAGGAGGGCGTCGATCGTGCCAACCTGGACACCGCCGCGCCGGCAGGTGTTTCGCAGCTCCGCCGCTTCGATGTGATCGCGACGGTCCGGAACCAGCAGCGGCAGGGCGGAGAAGCGCCGAAGGATCTCATCGCGGGCCCCGGGCCCGGAGAACCCCTGGAGAAGCTCCTGCAGAATGAGGCCCGTGGTGATGATCGTTTCGTCGGCGTCGATGGCGCGGATCAGTTCGCGAACGTGGGCGCCGGAGGCGGGTCCATCGCGGCGAAGCGCCAGCGACCAGACGCTCGTATCCACCAGGAGGCTCAATCGCGCGTGCGAGCCCCTTTGTAGTCGAAGGCGTCGTCCCACTCGAGGCGGCCCATCAGCTCGAGCAGGCTTCTTTGTCGCCGCCGCGCGACGAATTCCTGAAGGGCCCTGGTGACGGCGGCCTTCTTGGTGCGCTCGCCGCTCACTTCCAGAGCCCGGTCGATGAGTTCGGGGTCGATCTGAAGGTTGGTCGCCATGTGTGATCTTCCACACATATAGCCACACATTCCCTGCCGCCGCAATGGCCGCTTCCGGCGATCATGGGGCGCCGGGACAAGCAATCGGGAGTTCAGCGGGCGGGGTGCGCCTTGACGATCCTCTCGGTGGAAGAGGGATGTTTCGCCAGATGGGCGGGCGGGCGGATCGGGCGGCGGACGAGCTCGCCGCCACAGTTGGGGCAGACGCCGGCGAAGCGGCGTTCGGCGCAGTCCGCGCAGAAGGTGCATTCGAAGCTGCAGATCATCGCCTCCACGCTCGCGGCCGGGAGGTCGGTGTCGCAGCACTCGCAATTGGGGCGCATCCGGAGCATGAGACGGAACTCGCGCGATTCATTTCAACAAGGCCGGCAATGTCGCACGAACCGATGGCGGGCGTCACCGCCGTGCTGGTGTTGGCCGACGGGACGGTGCTCGAAGGCGTCGGCTGCGGGGCGGCGGGCGAGGCGGTGGGGGAAGTCTGCTTCAACACCGCCATGACCGGCTATCAGGAGATCCTCACCGACCCCTCCTACATGGCGCAGATCATCGCCTTCACTTTCCCGCACATCGGCAATGTGGGGACCAACATCGAGGATCTCGAACAGATCTCCGGCGCCGCCGAAACCGCGGCGCGCGGCGCGATCTTTCGGGAGATTCCGACGGCGGCGGCCAACTGGCGGGCCAACTCGGACCTTGACGGCTGGCTGAAGCGCCGGGGGGTGATCGGCCTGGCGGGCGTCGACACCCGCGCGCTGACCCGGCAGATTCGCGAGCGGGGCATGCCGCACGCCGTCATCGCCCACGATCCCGCCGGCCGGTTCGATATCGACGCCTTGGTCGCCCGCGCCGCCGCGTGGGAGGGGCTGACGGGCCTGGATCTGGCGAAGGACGCCTCGTGCCTGCAGCCCTTCGCCTGGGAGCAGGGCCGATGGTCATGGCCCACCGGTTACGCCGGCCCGGGTGGTGGCGGGCGCCATGTGGTGGTGATCGACTATGGGACCAAGCGGAACATCCTGCGCTGCCTGGCCGCGATCGGCGCCCGGATCACCGTCGTCCCCGCGTCGGTCTCGGCCGAGGCGGTCCTCGGGCTGGGGCCCGACGGGGTGGTTCTCTCCAACGGGCCGGGCGATCCGGCCGCCACCGCCGTTCATGCGGCGCCGGAAATCCGCAAGCTGGCGGAAAGCGGCGTGCCGGTGTTCGGGATCTGTCTGGGTCACCAGCTGCTGGCGCTCAGCCTTGGCGCGACGACCCTGAAGATGGATCAGGGCCATCACGGCGCCAACCATCCGGTCAAGGATCTCGCCACCGGCAAGGTGGAGATCGTCTCGATGAACCATGGCTTCACGGTCAGCCGCGAAGGCCTTCCCGAGCGCCTCGCGGAGAGCCACGTCTCGCTGTTCGACGGCAGCAACGCCGGGCTGGCGATGGTCGACCGGCCGGTGTTCTCGGTGCAACACCACCCAGAGGCCTCGCCCGGACCGATGGACTCTTTCTACCTCTTCGGACGGTTCGCCAGGATGATGGACGAGGCGCGCGCCCGCTCCCCGACACCGGCGCGATAAGGACCTTGCTTGGAAGCCGCGATGGCCCCATAATAGAGGCATCGAATTCGTCAGGGTTCGGCCGCTCTTCCTTGCTCCTCCAAAAAGAGGAGCCCCGGACCCGCCTTCCGATCCTCACCGATTTTGATTGAAAGCAATAAGGTTCCGCGCTGTGCGGCGCCTTCATCTAAAGGACTAAATCTAAATGGCTACCGGTACTGTCAAATGGTTCAACAGCCAAAAAGGCTTCGGCTTCATTCAGCCGGACGCTGGCGGATCTGACGTTTTCGTTCACATCTCCGCGGTCGAGCGCGCGGGTCTGGGCACTCTTCGCGAGGGCCAGAAGATCACCTACGAACTCGAACGCGACGCCAAGAACGGCAAGATGTCCGCCGGCCAACTCCAGGCCTAGGACTTCTTCGAACCAGCAAGAACGATGGGCCGGCGCCTTCCAGCGCCGGCCCATTTTCATTTTCAGCCGCTACGAAGGGCGAGCGAAAACATGGCGAGGGGATGGGCGGCGGCGCCGGCTCTATCAATCGCCTTGGCGACGGCGGCGATGGCCGCAGACCAACCCCTCTATGCTCCGGCGCCAGCGTGGGTGAAGCCGGCCTTAATTCCGTCGGCGCCTCCAGGCGGCGATGGCGCGATCCAAACGCTGCTGCAGGACAATCAGACGAATTTCGGCGCTGCAGAAACCGCCTTCTACAATGAGATGGCGTGGAAGGTCCTCACGCCCCTGGGGTTGGCGGCGATCGGCAACCTGGTCGAGATCTGGAGACCGGACACCGACACCCTGACCGTTCATCGCCTGCGTATCATCCGCGCCGGCCATGTCGAAGATCTGCTGGCCGAGGGCAAGAAATTCACCGTCCTGCGCAGGGAGGCCAACCTCGAGTCCGCGATGCTCGACGGAACCCTCACCGCGACGATTCAGCCCGAGGGGCTTCAGGTGGGAGACGTGGTGGATCTTGCCTTTACGCTCGTCCGCCGGGACCCGGTCCTTCAAGGCAAATCCGACAGCCTGGTGCGGTTGGTTCATTCAGGAGTGGCCGGACGGGTCCGGATCCGTGACATCTGGCCTTCGACAAAGAAGATGCGCTGGCGCGTCACCGAGGGGCTGAACGATCCCTCGATCACCAATACCGTCCAGGGGACCGAACTCACGATCGACCTTCCCCTGGCGGTGACGCCAAAGGCGCCGCTGCGGGCGCCTGCCCGGTTCGGTCGGCTCGCGGAACTGTCAGTCAGTGATTTTCGCAATTGGGCCGAGGTCTCCGCGCTCTTCGCCCCGCTTTACGCCAAGGCCGAACGGCTCGAACCGGGGTCACCCTTGGAGGCGGAAATTAAGAGGATCAAGTCGGCGACCCCCGATGCGGAGTCACGGGCCATGGCGGCGCTGTCGTTGGTCGAGTCACAAACCCGATATTTCGCTCTGGCCATCAACCTCGGCGGCTGGATACCGGCGACCGCCGATGAAACGTGGCGACGGCGATTCGGCGACTGCAAGGGCAAGACTGCAGTGCTCCTCGCGCTCCTGCATGGTTTGGGAATCGAGGCGGCGCCGGCCCTCGTGAGCATCAGCGGCGGGGATGGCCTGAACGAGCGCCTTCCGATGGCCGATGTCTTCGATCATGTCCTTGTGCGGGCGATGATCGCCGGCAAGGTCTACTGGCTGGACGGAACCCGGCTCGGGGACCGCAGCCTCGGCGATCTCACGATTCCGAACTACCATTGGGCGCTGCCTGTCATGGCCAGCGGCGGCAAACTGGAGCCGCTCGTGCCAGCGCCGCTGACCCGCCCGGAAAGGGAGGAATTGGTGCGGATCGACGACTCCGCCGGGCTCGACAAGGCCGCGCCGGCCCACCTCGAAAATATCTATCGAGGCGATGAGGCGATCGCCATGCGCACGTTGCTCTCCAGCCTCGGTCGCTCCGACGCCGAGCGTTTCGTGCGGGAGTTCTGGGCCAGCAAATACACCTGGATCGAAGCGACCAAAGTCGGCGTCGATGTCGACACACCGGACGGCTCGACCCGCCTCACCATGGACGGGAATGCCAAAATGGATTGGCCGATCGGTCCAACCGGCCGTCAATTCGACATCGGTGAGAGCAGCCTAGGCGGCGACATCAGCTACCGGCGCGAACCCGGTCCGCATGCCGACGCGCCCTTCGCCGTGAACCATCCCAGTTTCGAAAAACGGACGGTGAGGATAGCGCTGCCCAGGGCGGGCGTCGGTTTCAAACTCGTCGCAGGCGACGACATCGACGCGACGATCGGGGCCGTGGCCTACAGACGCGTTTCACGGATCCAGGACGGGATCGTGACCATGGAGGCCAGCCAGCGAAGCATGGCGCCCGAGTTTCCGTTCTCGCAAGCGCCTGTCGTCGCCGCCGCCCTGCACCGTCTGTCCGCGACCGACGTAGTGATTGCTTTTGACGAGGCCACCGCAGAGGAGATGACGGACGCAACGCCGACCGATGCGGCCGGATTCACCGCCCGCGGCGCCCAGCGACTTTCGCGGGGAGCCTACGATCTTGCCATAGCCGACTTCGATCAGGCGGCGCGCCTCGAGCCGAAGGCCGCCAAACATGTCTACAATCGCGGCGTCGCCCGCTTCGAAAAGGGCGACGACAAAAGGGCTCTGGGGGATTTCAACCAAGCCCTGCATCTAGATCCCACTGATATCCAGACGCTCATGGCGCGCGGCGAGCTGCTGATCCTCGATGGCGACACGGCGGGCGCGAAGGATTTCGATCAGGCGGAGAAATTGGCGCCCACCGACCCGCGTGTTCTCGCGCGCCGGGCCGACACCTATCGCCGTGCCGGCAATTATGCAGCAGCAATCGCCGACTACGACGCATGGTTGAAACACTATCCCGACCACAAGGAACGAACCGCAATGCTGGCAGTCCGATGCATGACGACTGCTAGATGGGGGCGTGACCTGAAGGTCGGTCTCGACGACTGCGCGGCCTCACTCAAACTGAAGCCCGAAAACGCGTTCGCTCTCGAGGGCCGCGCCTTCATCGAGCTGCGAACCGGCGCATTCGATGCGGCGGTCACCGACTTCAATGCCGCCTTGAAGGTGGACGCCAAGGCCGCCGCCGCCCTCTACGGCCGCGGCGTCGCCGAACTGCGGAAGGGCCAGAAGACCGAGGGGAGCGCAGACATGGCCGCCGCCGCTGTTTTCGATCCTGATGTGGCGCGGGAGTTTTCCGCCTATGGATTGCGGCCCTGATGGCGAATGGCCTTCGGCTCGGCCGACGCCGGCTGCGCGGCTGCGGGGCTCGGCGGCGAGTCCAGACAGGTGACGACCCTGCAGAAGCGTTGCGCGGCGTCAGTTTGCACATCGTCATTCCAGTTCGCGGAGATTGCCTCGATTTGGGCCTGGACGGCGGACTTCGCCTTCTCGAGCGCCTGCCCGGCCGGACTGTCCATAAAGCGGGCCACTTCCATCAGCTGGGCCTCGGTCATGGCGCGCGCGAAGGTGTCCGCCGCTCGATCCATGATCTTCGGGTAAGCAAGGCTGTAGGCGGCGCGGAAGGCGTCGAACGCCGCTTTACTCTGCTGGGTGTCTGGCTGGCCGGCGCCTCGATTCGCCACAAACGCCTTCACATACTTGATGAAGCGGTCGCTGTTGTCGCGCAGTGGTCCGGCCTCACCCGCTTCCGCCAGCAGGCGTCGGGCAACGGCCCGGGCGTTTTCGCTCGGCGGCAGGCCGGCGGGCGCCGCCGCTTGGCTCGGCGTCTGCGTCGCCTCCAATAGAAAGTGCATCGGGATGTTGACTTGGGCCCCGGCGACCAGGGCCCCGTCCAGCGTCTTGGGCCGCATGTGAAAGAGCGGGGCCATGTTAATGGCGGCGGCGCCGAAGCCGACGCCGGCTGGCGTTTCGGAGATCAGCTGACAGGCCCCCAGCATGCCAAGCGCAGACACCGTGCAACTGATCAATGCGCGTCCCGGGATGCCCAGCAGCTGCGGGATGGCCGGGTAGAACCGCGCCATGTCCTCGCCCGATGGTTTGCTGATCCAGTCCGGATTGGTGATCGTCCCTTCAATCGGCATGGCGCCGCGCCGCGCCGCGAGGTCCCCATGATCGGCGGGGGGCGCCGCGGCGGCGCACAATGGCTGCGCGCAGAATAGAAGCAGGCTGAACGCTCGCGCCGTCGAGCCATGATTCACGGTCTTCCCCCCAATCTCGATGCGCCGCGATTTCCGCGAGCGTGTCATCCGTCGCGGCGTTGCCGGCCAGCCTCCAAGGACGATGATTCACAATACCGCTTCAGGTCGCATTGTGACAGCCGCCCATCGGACCCTCGCCCGGCTCGCGACTCCGCACCCACGCCGCTGGCCGGCGCGCCAAGCCTTCGATCCCCGACACAGGCGCGCCATTCCGCGCCGGCCGGACGTGCGAGCTTCGAGGCGGTCAATTGATGGGCCGGTGCCTTCGGGGCGCCGGCCCATTTTCATTTTCGGCCCTTTGCCATGATGACAATTCGACGATCAGGAAGTACGCCGGATCGCATAGCGCTCTAAGGCATCAGCACCGTGTCGACGACGTGGATCACGCCGTTGGACTGCATCACGTTGGCGATGGTGATCATCGAGGTTCCACCCTTGGCGTCGGTGAGTTCCAGTCCGCCGCCGGCCATGGCGATTGTCAGCGGCTCGCCTTCGACGGTGGTGAGGGTCGCCCGGCCGCCGCCGGATCGGATCATGCGCTTGAGATCAGCAGCAGTCAGCCTGCCGGCGACCACGTGATAGGTGAGGATCTTGGTGAGTGTCGCCTTGTTCGCGGGCATCACCAAGGTGTCGACCGTTCCCGCCGGAAGCTTGGCGAACGCCTCGTTGGTGGGCGCAAAGACGGTGAACGGTCCGGGGCCCTCGAGGGTATCAACCAGGCCCGCCGCCTTGACGGCGGCCACCAGGGTGGTGTGATCCCTGGAGTTGACGGCGTTTTCCACGATGTTCTTCGATGGATACATCGCCGCGCCGCCGACCATGGGATCGCGGTGCATCGACATCTGGGCGCTGGCCAGGCCGCCGGCGCTGAGGGAAATGGCCGCGGCGGCGACCAACAAATAGGATCTCGCACCAGGCATTTGGCGCTCCTTTGAAGATTGAGCCGCCAGGAACGACGACAATCGCTTAGACGAACGCGGCGGCGAATTGGATCACTGCGGCCAGCGCCGCGAAGCGCGACCGCCACCGCTTGCGACTCTCCGGCCGCGCCGCTAAACGACCCGCTTAGCCTTCAATCCGGCGAATTTTCCGGACGCGCCAAGCCGCGCGGCCGCCCATGCGCGCGAGTGACGATGCCAAGACGCACCGACATCTCCTCGATCCTGATCATCGGCGCCGGCCCCATCGTCATCGGTCAGGCCTGCGAGTTCGACTATTCGGGCGTCCAGGCCTGCAAGGCGCTGCGGGCCGACGGCTATCGCATCGTCCTGGTGAACTCCAATCCGGCGACGATCATGACCGATCCGAACCTCGCCGACGCCACCTACATCGAACCGATCACGCCAGAGATGGTCGAGAAGATCATCGTCAAGGAACGCCCCGACGCCCTGCTGCCGACCATGGGCGGTCAGACCGCGCTCAACGTCTCCCTGGCCCTGGAACGCTCGGGGGTCCTCGCCCGGTACGGGGTCGAGATGATCGGGGCGAGGGCCGAGGCGATCGAGAAGGCGGAGAACCGCGAGCGGTTCCGCGACGCCATGGACGAAATCGGCCTGGAAAGTCCCAGGTCCCGCGCGGTCCGCTCGCTGGCCGAGGCGCTCGAGGCGCAGGAGGCGATCGGCCTGCCGGCGATCATCCGGCCCTCCTTCACCCTGGCCGGAACCGGCGGCGGGATAGCCTACAACCTCGAGGAGTTCCGCGAGATCGTCGAACGCGGCCTCGAGCTCTCGCCCACCGGCGAGGTGCTGGTCGAAGAAAGCGTGCTCGGCTGGAAGGAGTTCGAACTGGAGGTGGTCCGTGACCAGGCGGACAATTGCATCATCGTCTGCTCGATCGAGAACGTCGACCCGATGGGCGTGCATACCGGCGACTCGATCACCGTCGCCCCGGCCCTCACCCTCACCGACAAGGAATATCAGCGGATGCGGACCGCGGCGATCGCCGTGCTGCGCGCCGTGGGGGTGGAGACCGGCGGTTCGAACGTCCAGTTCGCAGTCAACCCCGCCGATGGCCGGATGCTCGTCATCGAGATGAACCCACGGGTATCGCGCTCCTCGGCCCTGGCCTCGAAGGCCACCGGATTTCCGATCGCCAAGATCGCCGCTCGACTGGCCGTCGGCTACACCCTCGATGAACTGATGAACGACATCACCGGGGCGACACCCGCTTCGTTCGAACCGACGATCGACTATGTCGTGACCAAGATCCCCCGCTTCGCGTTCGAGAAATATCCCGGCGCCGAACCGCTGCTCACTACCCAGATGAAGAGCGTCGGCGAGGTGATGGCGATCGGCCGCACCTTCGCCGAGAGCCTGCAGAAGGCCCTGCGCGGGCTCGAGACCGGGCTCTTTGGCCTCGACGAGATCGAGATCGACGGGGCGGCGGACCCGGACACCGGGCGGGCGGCGGTCGTCAGGGCGCTCAGCGTTCCCAGGCCCGAGCGCCTGCTGATCATCGCCCAGGCCTTCCGCCACGGCCTTTCGGTGGAGGAGATCGCCGCCGCCTGCGCCTACGAGCCGTGGTTCCTGCGCCAGATCCAGGCTCTGGTCGAGGAGGAGGCGGATGTCCGCCACGCCGGCCTGCCACTCGATGCGCCGAGCTTCCGTCGCCTCAAGTCGCACGGCTTTTCCGATGCCCGCCTGGGCGTGCTCACCGGCCGCGGCGAAGCCGCTGTCCGCGCCGCCCGACACGGCCTGGGCGTGCGGCCGGTCTTCAAGCGCATCGACAGCTGCGCCGCCGAGTTCGAGGCGATCACGCCCTATATGTATTCGACCTACGAGAGCGGATTCGCGGGCGCGCCCCCGCAATGCGAAGCCGATCCCACGGCCGCCCGCAAGGCGATCATCCTGGGCGGCGGTCCCAACCGGATCGGCCAGGGAATCGAGTTCGACTACTGCTGCTGCCACGCCGCCTTCGCCCTGGCCGAGATCGGGATCGAGTCGATCATGGTCAACTGCAACCCCGAAACCGTCTCGACCGACTACGACACCTCCGACCGCCTCTATTTCGAGCCCCTGACGGCCGAGGACGTCCTGGAGCTGATCGCGGTCGAGGCCTCCCGGGGCGAGTTCATGGGAGTGATCGTGCAGTTCGGCGGCCAGACTCCGCTGAAGCTCGCCCATGCGCTCGAGAGGGCCGGGGCGCCGATCATGGGAACAACCCCCGACGCCATCGATCTGGCGGAAGACCGGGAGCGCTTCCAGAAACTGCTGCATCGGCTGCGGATCGCCCAGCCGGTGAACGCCATCGCGCGCAGCTGGCTCGAGGCGATCGACAAATCCAACGAAGTCGGCTTTCCGATCGTGATCCGCCCCTCCTACGTGTTGGGCGGCCGAGGCATGGAAATCATCCGCGACGGCGAACAACTGGCCAGATACATCGCCAATGCCCGGGACATATCCATCGAGCATCCGGTGCTGATCGATGCCTATCTCTCCCGCGCCACGGAGGTCGACGTCGACGCCATCGCGGACGGCGAGACGGTGTTCGTCGCCGGGGTCCTCGAACACATCGAGGAGGCCGGGGTCCATTCCGGCGACAGCGCCTGTTCCCTGCCAGCGTTCTCTCTCCGTGTAGAGACGACAGACGAGCTCAAGCGGCAAACCGAGGCCCTGGCCCTCGCTCTAAACGTCCGTGGTCTGATGAACGTGCAGTTCGCCATCGAAGAGCCGCTCTCGGAGAACCCGCGAATCTTCGTCCTCGAGGTGAATCCCCGGGCCAGCCGCACCGTCCCCTTCGTCGCCAAGACCGTCGGCGCGCCCCTGGCGGCGATCGCCGCCAAGGTCATGGCGGGCGTCCCGCTGGCGAGCTTCGGCCTCGCGGCGATCGCCCATGATCATGTCGCGGTGAAGGAGGCGGTGTTTCCCTTCGCCCGGTTCCCTGGGGTGGACACTGTCCTTGGGCCGGAAATGCGCTCCACCGGCGAGGTGATGGGCCTGGACTGGAGGCGCCCCGGGGAAACCCTCGCGCCGGCCTTCGCCCGCGCCTTCGCCAAGAGTCAACTGGCCGGGGGAACCATCCTTCCGGCCGCCGGCGCGGTCTTCGTATCGGTCAGGGACACCGACAAGCCGTGGATTCTCGAACCGCTGCGCCTGCTCCTGGCGCAGGGCTTCAAGATCCTGGCCACCGGCGGCACCCACCGTCATCTCAGCGAACACGGGATCGCGTCGGATCCGGTGAAGAAGGTTCTCGAGGGTCATCCACACGTCGTCGACGCGATGAAGAACGGCAGTGTGCAGCTGGTCTTCAACACCACCGAGGGCCGCCAGTCCCTGGAGGACAGCTTCTCGCTGCGCCGCGCCGCGCTGATGATGAAGATCCCCTACTACACCACCACCGCCGGCGCCCTGGCCGCCGCCCAGGCGATAGCGGCCCAGGCGGACGGCGCCCTCGAGGTCCGTCCCCTGCAGAGCTACCACTGAGGCGCTCCCGCTCTGAGAGGCTATCGGAGACCCAGTTCCTCTGCCCGGCTAGGCATCGAGCCGATCGGCGAGCTCGGTGAAACTCGCCACCGCGAAATCGAAGGCGTCCGCCGGCCATGGCCTGTCGGCGTGCGCCGGGCCGAACTCCGCCGGCCGGTGGACATAGGCGGTGCGAAAGCCCCGCCCCGCCGCGGCGCGTAGGTCGGCGGGGTGGGCGGCGACCATCAGGCACTCGCCCGGCTGGCATTGGAGCGCCGCGGCGGTCCGGTCATAGGCTTCCGGCGCCGGCTTGTAGGCGCGGGCGACCTCCGCGCCGAGGATCACGTCCCAAGGCAGGCCCGCCCTCTTCGCCATGTTCACCAACAGAGCAATGTTTGCGTTGGAAAGCGTCGCCAGGATGAAACGCTGCTTGAGGCGGGTGAGGCCGTCGAGAACGTCCGGCCACGGATCGAGTCGGCGCCAGGCGCGATTGAGTTCATCGACCTCTTCCGTCGAAAGGGCCTCGATCCGGTGTTCATTCAGCAGGACCAGCAGGTTCTCCCGGTGCAGATCATCCAGGATCGCGAAGGGCCTTTCGCCGCTGCGCACCTTCTCCATCGCCGGCTGGTAAAGGCCGCGCCAGCGGTCGGCGAAGGCCGGCCAGTCCAGGGCGTGTCCCTTGGGGCCGAGAATGGCCCGCGCCTCGCGGGCGATCGATGAGCGCCAGTCGACGACCGTGCCGAAGACGTCGAAGGTGAGCGCCTTGATGGGCAACGCGCTCAGGCTCGTGTGACGGGTTCGGGGGGCCAGTTCAGAGCGCTGGCTCTTTGAAACGCCGGACGGGCGGACAAGCGATCGTCATAGGAGACGAGCGCCGGCGACCTTGGCAGAAGCTCGCAGAAGAGCCCGATGCTAACCGTTGCGCCGACCATCACGTCGGCCGCCGTGAAAACCTCTCCGAGCAGAAACGCGCCGCCTTGGAGGGCGTGGGTGAGATCGGCCACGACCACGTCCAGATCGGGCCAGCCGACGCCCCAACCGTTGCGTCTGGACGTGATCGTGGTCTCGGCAAGCTCGCGCGCCGGCTCAAGGACGGCGGTGGCCCAGACGAGCCACCTCAGATAGGCGCCGCGCTGCGCATCCTCGATCCTGGGCGCGAGGGCGCCGTAGCCGTAGCGATCGGCCAGCCAGATGCAGATCGCCGGGTTTTCGCTCACCACCGCCTCGCCGTCGACCAGGGTTGGCGTCCGACCAGAGGGATTGAGCTTCAGAAGTTCCGGCGGCGGCGCGCGCCCGGGCGGTGGCACGATCTGGGACCGGTATGAGAGACCCAGTTCCTCCAGCATCCACAGGGCCACAAAGGCCCGGCTGGCCAATGAGCGGTAGAGCACGATTTCCTCGCCCGCCAATGCGCCGCTCCTCTTACCACAGGGTCAGCCTTGGCGCGCCCGAACCGCAGTGTAGAACGCGCTGAACGTGAATCAACGGGAGCCGAGCCATGGGACGGGTGCAAGGCAAGGTCGCGCTGGTCACCGGCGGCGCGAGCGGGATCGGCGCGGCCTGCGCCGAGATCCTGCACCGCGAAGGCGCCCTGGTGGTGATCACCGACCTGCAGAACGACAAGGGCGCGGCCCTGGCCGGCAGCCTGGGCGGCAAGGCGCGGTTCCTGCCTCATGACGTCACCAGCGAGGAGGCGTGGGTCGAAATCGTCGGCGAGGTGGAGCGCGATCTGGGCCGCCTGGACATCCTGGTCAACAACGCCGGCATCGGCCTTGGCAGCCCGAGCATCACCACCATGAGCCTGGCCGATTTCCGCCGCCAGCAGGCGGTGAACGTCGAGGGGGTGTTCCTGGGGATCAAGCACTGCCTGCCGCTGATGCGCAAGGCCGGCAACGGCGGCTCGATCATCAACATGTCGTCGGTGGCCGGCCTCAAGGGCTCGCCTTTCCTGGCCGCCTATTGCGCCACCAAGGGGGCGGTGCGCCTCTTCACCAAGGCGGTGGCCATGGAATGCGCGAACGCCAAGGACGGGGTGCGGGTGAACTCCGTGCATCCGGGAATCATCGAGACCCCGATCTGGGAGACGATCACCGGACTTGGCGAAGCGGGGTCCAACGCCCCGCCCGACCTGGACGCGATGTCGGCGCTGGCCGTGCCGCTCGGCGTCAAGGGCATGCCCAACGACATCGCCCAAGGCGTGCTGTGGCTCGCCAGCGAGGAGTCGCGTTATGTCACCGGCGCCGAACTGGTGATCGATGGCGGGCTTTCGGTGCGCTAGGCCTGGCCGCTCACCAGCAGCACCGCCGCGCCCACGGCGATCAGGCCGACTCCCGCCAGGCGGGCCGGCGTCGCCTTCTCCTTGAGGAAGATTACCGCGATGGCCACGCCGAACAGGATCGAGGTTTCCCGTAGCGCCGCAAGCCTGGGTGTCGCGCCGAGGCGAAAGGCCCACAACGCCAGGCCGTAGGTGAGGATCGAAAAGGCCCCGGCTATGAGAGCGGGCCTCCACTGGGCCCGGGCCGAGGCGACGAACACCGGGCCGCGCCATAGGGCGAACGCCGCGCCGATCACCCCGCCGTCGATCAGGAACGACCAGGCGATATAGCTGGGCGCGCTGGGCGCCGCGCGCACCCCCTGTGCGTCCAGGACCGTGTAGAGGGCGATCGAGGAGCCCGTGAGCAGCGACCACGCCAGGGTCCGCCGATCCATATGCCTTCCAAGCGCGGTGGCGAGCACACCGCCGCTGACCAGCACCACGCCACCGGCCACCGGGATGCTGATCGGCTCGTGAAACATCCCCACCGCAACCAGAGCCGCGAGGGCCGGCGCGATGCCGCGGAAGACCGGATAGGCGACCATCATGTCGGCGCCCTCGAAGGCCTTGATCAGGGCGAAGAGGTAGACGAAATGCGTCGCGCCGGACGCCGCCAGCCAGCCCCAGGCGCCGTGCGGCAGCGGCAGGAAGAACGCCGCCGGCAGGATCAGCAGCGCCGAAAAACCGTCGATCAGCGCCCGGCTCGACATTTTGTCGCGGCCGGACTTCAAGATCGCATTGACCACGGCGTGCGCCGCCCCGGAGACGAGGATCATCACGCTGGCGGTCATGGCGGGGGTCATGGCGAAGCTTTGGCCCGCGTTTCCCGAGCGTCTGTCAAATCGTCGGTCGGCGCTCGCGACGGTAGGCCAGGCCCGCAAGGCGGTCGACTCGCCGGGCGGCGCCGCGCACCGGCCCCAATCTCGAGTTTGGCTCGGTGCGCAAGGCCTACATCCTGCAATACTGTTTTGACGGCTCGATCGCCACCCGGGGCGGCGTCCGCCAGGCCCAGGACGACCCACAACGCCAGTTCAAGATCCTGGAGGGCGGCCGGCCCTGCCCGCCCACGCCTCTGCGGTGAGCAGCCAAACCTGTCGGGGAAACTCGCCGCTGACGAACTTGCCCGGTTCGGTGGCGATCAGTTTCGCCCCCTGCCGCTGCTTGACCCGCGCCGAGCCGAGATTCGGCTGCGCGTTGGAGAGCCACAACCGCGGCCAACCAAGCTCCTCCAGCGCGTAGTCGGTGACCCGGTCCGCCGCCTCGGTCATAAGGCCGCGACCCCGGAAGTCCGGGTCCAGCCAGAAGCCGCGCATGTCCCGACTCTGGCCGTCATCCGGCCAAAGGCTGATCCGGCCGACCATCTCGCCAGGGCCGCCTTCCTTCAAGAAGAGACTCCAATGACTCTTCGATCCGGCCGCCAGCTGATTCAGTGTCTCGACCATGTTCTGATGGGCGCCGTCGGCCGGATAGGGCCACGGCACGACCGCGCTCAGGAATTCCACCACCTCCCAACGCGGGAACCGCCGCTGGACGGCCGGGACGTCGGCGGGCGAGCATGGACAGAGCCACAAGCGCGCGGTCTCGAACAAGGGCGTGGGCGGCATCCTCATCAGGACACTCTAACAGCGTGCGCGCAGACGACCTTCGCCGATTGGCGTTGACCCGCCGCCTGCTCTTGGAAACTGTCGGCCATGCCCAGCATTTTCCCAAGACTGCTCCCGATCCTGCTGCTCGTCGGCTCGAACGTGTTCATGACCTTCGCCTGGTACGGGCATCTGAAGTTCAAGGACCGGCCGCTCGCGCTCGTCGTCGTCGCCAGCTGGTCGATCGCCTTCTTCGAATACTGCCTGGCGGTTCCGGCCAACCGCTGGGGAAGCGCCGTCTACTCGCCGGCGCAGCTCAAGGCGATCCAGGAGGTGATCACCCTGGCGGTGTTCTGCGGATTCTCGATCCTTTATCTTGGCCAGAAGATCAGGCTCGAGCAGGTTCTCGGCTTCGCGCTCATCGCCGCCGGCGCCTTCTTCGTGTTCCGCGGCCAAGCCCATCCGACGTGACCAAGAGCCCGCCCCTCGCCTTGCATCCCGAGCACGCGAAACTGCTCGCCGAACTGCGCGCCGCCGCGCGGCCGACGTCTCTGGAGCGACACCAACGAGATTCCTATGGCGGGAGCGGCCACCTTTTCTATTGCGTCTCGGCGCCGACGCGTCGCGCGATCGCCAAGGCGTGGCTCGCGAAACACCGGAGCCTTGACGTCAAAGACTTCCTCGCTGCGGTCGAGAGCCTTTTCGCCGGCCAGTCGCATGAGGAGAAGACCCTCGCGGCGTTGCTCGTGGGCTGCCACGCAACGGCGCGGCGAGAGGTGCGTCCCAGCGACATCGACCGCTGGCTCGGACAGCTGAACGGCTGGGCGGAGATCGACGCCCTCTGCCAAAACGTCTTCGGCTTCGAGCAGATGCTGGCGGCGTGGCCAGACTGGCGGCGTCTCATCCAGCGGCTGGCGAGGGACCAGAACATCAACAAGCGCCGGGCGGCGCTGGTTCTGCTCAACGCCCCGGTCCACTATTGCGACGACCCGCGCTTCTCCGATCTGGCCTTTGCGACCATCGCCACCCTCTCCGGCGAGCGCGACATCCTCATCACCAAGGCGGTCTCCTGGCTGCTCCGCTCGATGGTCAAGCGGCGCCGGGACGAGGTGGCGCGCTACCTCGCCGAGCACGGGCCATCCCTTCCCAGGATCGCGGTGCGCGAAACCGCGACCAAGCTGGCGACCGGGACCAAGAGCGGGCGTGGGCGGACGTCGTCGAGATGACAGCCTTGCGGCCTCGCGGCGCCCGTGGGTCGAGATGACCTTCACCAAGCGCCTTCGTGATCCGATCATGCGCGGCGAGATCACCTGCAGCGTGCGCATTTGGCGCCGCGCGCGGGTGAAAGTGGGTGGCCGCTACCGTCTGGGGCCGGGCGCCATCGAGGTGACGAGCCTGCGCCAGATCGCGTTTTCCGATATCACGCCCGAACTGGCGCGGCGCTCCGGATTCGCCGGCGCGGTCGACCTGTTGAAGGTGGCCAAGCACGGGCCGGGCGAGAACGTCTATCTCGTCGAGTTCGAATATCGGCGTGGCGACGAGCAGAGCCACCCGCGGCCAGACGAGACCTCGCCCGCCCCGCCGCGCGAGGACGCGTGAGGCATGGACTATGACAAGACGAACATGCCCGGCGCCTACGACGCGGGGCGAGGCTATTCCCCCGAGGTGCTCGCACACTGGCTTTCGGTGATCGCCAGGTGGGCGCCGAAGAAGCGCGACCTGGACATTCTCGACCTGGGTTGCGGCACGGGCCGATACTGCGAAGCGCTGGCCGCGCATTTCGACGCGCGCGTGGTCGCTATCGACCCCTCCGAGCAGATGCTCGCCCTCGCCCGGGCAAAGGCCACCGGGCGCGTTCGTTATCAACAGGCGCGTGGGGAGTCCCTGCCGCTGGGCGATGCTTCCATCGACCTGATCTTCATGTCGATGGTGTTTCATCATTTCGACGATCCGGCCCGAGTCGCCCGGGAATGCCGGCGGGTTCTTCGGCCAAAGGCAACGGTCTGCCTGCGCGCCGGGACCACCGATCAGGTCGCGGGCTATGCCCACGCTCGGTTCTTCCCCAGAACCCCGGCGCTGTGGAGAAAGGATCTCCCGTCGCGGGCGACGATCACCTCGACTTTCGAGGCAAATGGGCTCGAGGAAGTTCGCCACGAGCTCGTGCCCAGCGAAGAGGCGCCCAATTGGCGGGCCTACGCCGCCAAGACCGGCCACCGCGCCAGTTCCATTTTGATTCAGGTCTCCGACAGCGAATTCGCCGATGGCATGGCCCTGCTGAGAAATTTCGCCGCGGGCCGGCCCGCGAACGAGCCGGTCGTGGAGATGGTCGACTTCTTCGTCTTTCGCGCCCCGTAGAATCCCGAAGCATCGGTTCACCGCTCGGGAATCTTGCGCGAGCGCCGCCTTGCCTTCCCCGGCGACTTCGGTCAATCTGGCCAGAGTTAGCTAAGGAAGATCGCCCATGCGAACCTACAATGTTCTCGAGGCGAAATCGAACCTCTCGCGACTGATAGATGCGGTGGAAAGCGGTCGGGAATCCGAGATCGTCATCGCTCGAAACGGCAAGCCGGCCGCACGCCTGGTGCCGCTCGATCCCAAGCCTCGCGGCCGCAGACTGGGGGTGGCGGATCGCGCGTTCACGGTCCCTGAAAATATCGACCGGCACAATGCGATCATCGCGCGTCTCTTCAGTGGAAGACGGGATTGAACCTGCTGCTCGACACCCATGTCGCTCTATGGGCCATCGCCGACGCCCGGCGCCTGCCGCCCGCCATATCCGAACTGATCGCGGATCCCGCCAACGAGGTGAGCGTCAGCGCTGTGACGATCTGGGAAATCGCCATCAAACACGCCTTGGCGCGAGGAGGCGCGGAAGACATGCCGGTCTCGGGCCGCCACGCCCTCCGGTACTTCCAACAGGCGGGTTATTCACTGCTCGGTGTATCGGCCGAACATGCCGCAATGGTGGAGGATCTGCCTCGCCTCCACGGCGATCCGTTTGATCGCCTGCTGGTCGCGCAGGCAGCCAGCCAGCCTCTCAGGCTGATCACCCACGATCCGGCGGTGGCCGCCAACAGCGACGCGATCATCGCGTTCTGACCAGAGCGCCACACCAAGACGCAAGAAACAATCGCCGAATTGACTCCCGCGAACCGGCGGCATAGCAACGCGCGGATCCTCCACCCGACGAAGAGGCGCTCATGCGCAGCCCGTTTCGCCACAAAGCACGCGCGATCGCGCCGGCCGCCGTCACCGGCGCCGGGGGCGCATCGGCTCGCGAGGTGAACGTCCGCTGAGGCCGCCAACGACAAGGCGACCCTAGCCTCCCACCCCTCCCGAGCCCGGCGGCGCTTCGGAGGGGTTTTCTACGCCCCGTCATTCCGCAGGCGTCCCCGGGTTCGGCCTCTCTGAAGAAGGCCCTGCTCGAGTGACCGTCTCGACCTACAAGACAGCAAGTGTGGAGGGACCGGCAGCCTCGCCGAGGCAGGCTGCGTGGTTCATTGAAGCTCGCGCCCTGGCCGCACTCGCCGGCCCGCTGATTCTCACCCAGCTCGCGCAGATGGCGATCTTCACCACCGATGTCGTCCTGCTGGGCCGGTTCAGCAAGACCGCCCTGGCGGCGGCGGCGATCGGCAACACGGTGTATTATTTCGCCTGGCTGGTCGGCAGCGGCCCGGCCTCGGCGGTTGCGCCGATGATCGCCCATAGCCTGGGGGTGCGAGCGAACGAGAAGGCCGGGGTGCGCGCCGCCCTGCGCATGGGGCTGTGGGCGGTGGCGATCATCTCGCCGCCGATGATGGCGGTGATGTGGTTCGCCCGGCCGATCCTGCTTGGCCTGCATCAGGACCCGGTGCTCGCCGCCGGCGCCGGCCAGTTCGTCGGCATGCTCTCCTTCGGCCTGCCGTTCACCCTTGGCTATCTGGTGCTGCGCAACTTCGTCACCGCCCTTGGCCGGCCCAACGCCGCGCTGTGGGTCATGGCCGCGACGATCGGCTGGAACGCGCTCGCCGGCTGGGCCCTGATCTTCGGCCACTTCGGCGCGCCGAGACTGGGGATCGTCGGCTCGGGCCTGGCGACCGCGTCCTCGTCAATTTTCAGCTTCCTGGCGATGGTCACGGTGATCCAGGCGAGCCCGGCCCTGCGCGCCTATCGGATCTTCCGCCGGTTTCACCGCCACGCGCGCTTCAAGCTGGCCGAGGTGTTCCACCTGGGCCTGCCGATCGGCATGACGATGATGCTGGAGAGCATGTTCTTCAACGCCATGACCCTGATCATCGGAACCTTCGGCATGGTCCAGGTGGCGGCCCACCAGGTGGCGATCAGCGTCGCCTCGATCACCTTCATGGTCCCGCTGGGCGTCGCCATGGCCGCGACCATCCGGGTCGGCCTGGCCGCGGGCGCCGGCGACCGGCCAGGAGCGCGGCGCGCCGGATTGACGGCCATGGGCATGGGCGTCGCCTTCATCGCCGCCGGTGGGATTGCGATGGCCCTTCTAGGGGACCGGATCGCCGGCCTGTTCGTCGGCGGGCGGGCGAAGGACGATCTGGCCACCATCGCCCTGGCGGCGCTGTTCCTGAAGGTCGCGGCGGCCTTCCAGGTGTTCGACGCCCTGCAGGTGGTGGGCGCCTTGTCGCTGCGCGGTCTCAAGGACGCCAAGGCGCCGATGTTCATCGCGGCGGGGAGTTACTGGCTGGTGGGCGCGCCGGTCAGCGTGGTCCTGGGATTCGGCCTGCACATGCGCGGCCTGGGCGTGTGGATCGGCATGGCCGTTGGCCTGGCCGCGGCCGCGATCGCCATGGTGGCCCGGTTCCAGCAACTGACGAAGGACGGCCGGCACGGCGCCTGACTTCTCGCTCTCCCAAGGCGCGGACTTTATGCAGCCAAGCGCAGCGCTTGTTCCGGGTCCTTGTCGAAGAGGGTCTTGTGGTTGGCGCTGCAGAAATAGTAGGTGCGCGCCCGGTAGCGGGAGGTCATGGGCGTGCCCGCCGCGACCGCCATGCCGCAAACGGCACAGGTCGGGCCGCGCGCCGCCTCGGCGTAGATGGCGTTGTCGGCCCCGGATGCATCCAGCCAGCCGGCGCCCTGATATTCCATCGCCGAAGCCGTGAGCAAAGCCCGGCGCCGGCCGAAGTACCGCTCCACGACGTGGAAGGCCAGATCGATGCCGCAGGTCAGGCCGCCCGAGGAGGCGATGGCGCCTTCGTCGACGAAGCGATAGCCGCGCCGCACGTGGATGTCGGGGTATTGCATCGCCAGCATGGCGTAAGCGCTGTGATGCGTCGTGGCCGACTTGCCGGAGAGCAGCCCGGTCTTGGCCAGGGTGAACGCGCCGGTGCAGATCGACATGGTGAGGTCCGTGTGCGCCGACGCCTTGCGGATCCAGTCGATCATCGCTTCACCGTCGCCCCCCTGCGCCGGAATGACGATCATCCTGGGCGGCGGGGCGGTCGCGAAGGTGTAGTCGGGCGTCACCTTCATTCCGCCGAAGGTTTCGACCGGATCGCTGGTTTCGGCGACCGTGTAGAGCTGGAACCCGCGCCGCATGCTCATGTCCATCGAGCCGTCGGCGCCGATCATCGAAGCGTTCAGAAAGACTTCCCAGGGTCCGGCGAAATCGATCACGATCGCATCCTTGGAGATCGGGAAGGCCACCGCGATCCTGCCGCTCGGCGGGGGTTCGAGGGGCATGACGCCGGCCGCCGCCGTTGATACGGCCGAACCGCCATTGGCGGCGGCGGCTTGCGCGATGCCGAACGATGTCGCCGCCGCCAACGGGCCAAGCACGGCCGAACTCTGCAGCAATCCTCTGCGGGTGGTCCCTTGCCGGGTCACTTTGCACTCCGTTCTCTCGTTGATGGGTTGCTGGTCCACGAACCCTGAAGCTGATCGGCCACCCGCCCGATGAACCTGCGCCGGTAGTCTTTGGGGGGCACGCCGAGGACGCGGAGGAACGACCGCCGCAGGGACTGGCCCGACCCGAACCCGCAGTCGTCGGCGACCTTTTCCAACCCATCCGCCGACTCTTCGAGCCGCCGACGCGCCGCTTCGACGCGCAGGCGTTCGACATACCTGGCCGGAGTGGAGCCGGTGTCGCTGACGAACCGCCGCGCGAAGTTCCGCGGGCTCATCCCCGCCCTCTCCGCGAGCCTCTCGACCGGAAGATCCGCGCCGAGATTGTCGCAGGCCCAGGACCGGATGTCCTCGAACCGCCTTCGGTCCGAAGCTTGTAAGGAAAGGGCCGCGCTGTACTGCGACTGGCCGCCAGACCTGCGCAGATAGAGCACCATCTCTCGGGCCACGGAAAGGGCCATCGGCGAGCCAAGGTCTTCCTCGACGAGGGCGAGCGCCAGATCCATACCGGCCGTGATCCCAGCGCTCGTGTAGGTCGTTCCGTCGCGGATGTAGATCGGGTCGGGATCAACCGTTATCCGGGTGAATTTCCTTGCTAACTCCGCCGCGGACTTCCAGTGCGTCGTCACCCGTTTGCCATCCAGAAGCCCCGCGTGGGCAAGCAGGAACGCTCCGGTGCAGATCGATCCGATGCGCCGTACATGGCGGGCGGCCCGGTTCAGCCAGGCCAACAGCTCACTGTCCAAGGCTGCGTCGTCGAGGCCGGCGCCTCCGGCCACGAGCAGGGTGTCGATGGGTCCGCGAAAGTCTCTGAACGTTTCGGCGCCGGCCAGAACCAATCCACAGTTCGTCGATATGGACGCGCCGCGCGTGCAACTCACCAACCGCACCTCATACGGTGCCTGCATCGTCGGATGCGCCTCGACGAAGAGTTCCGCGGCCCGCACGAAGATCTGGAACGGTCCGGCGACATCGAGAATCTGGGTTCGCGGAGCGGCGAGAAAAACGATCGTCTTGCGACGAGCGGCTGGCGGATGCGGGCTTGAGCGACTTCTCACGGACAAGACCTGGCCCGGAATCGGCTTGGCAGCAATGACAAAGAAAGGTCATTTTCTGCCAGACCAGCGTGTTCGCACCCGTCGGTCGTGTCGCGGATGTCCCTCGCTTGACACCTATGCATTCGCCGCGACAATCCGTGCCGCCGCGCGCACGGAAGCACATCGCCATGACCTACGCCCAGGGACGCACTTTCTACGATGCCGACAGCCACATCATGGAGCTGCCCGATTTCCTCAAGGACCATGCCGATCCGGAGCTTCGCGAGCGGATGCCGAAGATTCACGTGCCGAAGGTCGGGCCGCTGGCCAACCTGCTGGACGAAGCGCAGGCGCGCCGCGGCCACAGCCCCGAGCGGGTGGCCGAGCTGACGGCGCTTGGCGATGGTCTGATATCGGGACCCAAGGGCTATGCCGCCCTGGGCGCCTTCAACAGCGCCGAGCGCAGCCGCGCCCTGGACCTGCTCGGCTTCCATCGCCAACTGGTGTTCGCCACCTTCTCGGCCGGGCCGGCCTTCTCTGAGGCTCGCCCGGTCGAGGATCGCTACGCCGCCGCCCGCGCCCACAACCGGGCGATGGGCGAATTCACCGCCGGCGACGAGCGTCTCTACGGCGTCGCCCTGCTGCCGCTGGACGTGACCAGTCTGGCTCTAGCCGAACTGGACCATATCCTGGAGCTCGGACTCAAGGCGGTGTGGATTCCGCACCGGCCGTGCGGCGGCCGTTCGCCCGGCCACACCGACCTCGATCGGGTGTGGGCGCGCCTGGCCGAAGCTGGAGTCCCCTTCGTCCTGCACGTCGGCGGCCACCCCCTTCAGCTTTCGCCTGAATGGATGAACACCGGGCGCAAGATTCCCACCGACTGGCTGGGCGGCGGCGAGAATGTCCGCGGCAAGGACATGACCAGCCTTCACCAGCCCGCCGAGACCTTCATCGGGGCGATGGTCCTGGACGGGGTGCTCGAGCGGCACCGGCGCCTGCGCGGCGGAATCATCGAGCTGGGGGCCGGCTGGGCGCCGCAGATGCTCACCCGGCTCGACTGGGTGGCGGAGATCTGGCGCAAGTCAGAGCCCGAGCTCGCCGCGCTCACCCGCAAGCCCTCGGAGCAGATCATCGAGCAGCTCGCCTTCACCCCATTCGTCTACGAGAATGTCGGCGAACTGATCGACCAATCCGATCCCCGGCTCTATCTGTTTTCCAGCGACTATCCGCACACGGAAGGCGGCCGCCAGCCTCTCGGCCGCTTCGAAGCGAGCCTCGCGGGTCGAGGCGAGAGCGAAAAGGCGCATTTCTATTCGGGCAACTTCGCGCGGCTGTTCGAGCCGGCCTGAGGCCCTCGACCCTAGTCGAACACAGCCGCCAGGTTCTGGGGCCCCACGCCCTCCTTGTTGGCGCGAAGCTCGAAGTAGATCGAGGCCACCCCGACCACCGAGATGATGCTGGTGATCGTCCCGACGAGCGCCGTGCCGAAGACGCGTGGCAGGGCGACGAGCTGCCCGCCGACGGCCTGGCTCGCGATGGCGAGGCCGCCGGTGACGCCGAGGACGGTGAGCTGAACCAGGCCAGAGACGACGAAGAACACGAAGACCAAGCCGAAGATGCTCCAACGGCTGCCGCGGGTCAGATCGCCGCTGCGCGAGAGCGCCCCGAACACGCCGGTCCGCTCCACCACCACCGCGGGAACCGCGACCATCCACACGGTCATCAGGATCATGCCGGGCACGATGAGCAACAGGGTGGCCAAGGTGACGCCGATGCCGAACAGCAGACTGACGCCCGCCACCGGAAGCGCGAAGCGGAGCCCGGTGGCCAGGCAGTCTCCGAAACTGGCCTTGCGCCCGTCCGCCTCGGCGATGACGCCGTGGATGACCGCGGCCTGGAGCAGGGACGACAGGATCCAGCTGACCAGCCCGCCGATGATGATCAGCCCCACGTAGCCGGCCGCAAAGGCGGGCGCCGTCCGGGGGGCGGCGCCCGCCGTCGCCGGGTTGAGGCCGATCTGGAGCCAGGTGAGGGCGAAGGTCGGGATACCGGTCAGGACCACGGCCAGAAGAGCAAAGGTGGCGAGGTTTCGACCTATCGACCCGAAGGTCCGGGCGACTACTCGACCCATGTCGAGCCTCTCCCTGCCTGGGGCGATGGTCGTCATCGGCAAAATCCTCTGCTCGACGGCGGTCTAGGTGTCAAACTTGTCGCGCCGCCGGTGACCGAACAACAGCCGTCGCTCCAGCCTGCCGCGCAGCGCGGTGTAGTAGGCGCCCAGGAAGTCGCGGTCGGATTCGCTGGGGCCGGCGGCCCAGCCGATCTTGCGCCTGATGCGCATGGCCACCTCGATGATCATCGCCGAGCTGTTGCGGCGAATGACGTCCTCGAGGACCTGCAGCTCCTTGACGCCATAGGCGTCGATCTGCGCCGAGGTGAACGCGAATCGGCCGCCCCCGGCGGCGGCGTCGCCGGCGAGATCGGGCAGGAGGCGACGGCGCGGCGAGCGCACCACCCAGGTTCCGGCGACCAGGTCTCCGACACGAAGGCGATCGCGGTTGAACAGCGGGAAGAGCGCGAACACCCCGCACCAGACGATCCCCGCCAGGACGATCCAGGCGTCGACGCCGCGACCCTTGGTGACGAGGAAGGTCAGGGGCAGATAGACCTCGATCTCGCGCATCGCATTGCGCGCGAAAACCGCGTCGGCGGTGAGCGGACGGCCATCCCGGGAGGCGACCCTCAGCCCCAGGGCGCGCTTGCCGGGCGTCGCCGCGCCGGCCCTCAGTTCGAAGGCGACGAAGTATGCATTGCGCAGTCCGAAGAAGATGAGGAGCCAGAGAATCCCGAGCAGCTCCTGGGTCGGCCCGTGAAAAATGAGCGCCGCGATCAGGATGACGATCGTCGCCGCGACCAGGCAGCCGACAATGATCCCCGCGTCCAGAAGGAATGCCGCGGCGCGCTCGCCGGCGTCGCCCAGGACGAGCCGAAGATCGACGCCCTCGGGGGTGACCAGGCGGCGGACGCGGCCCGGCTTGTCGCCGGCGCCGGCGGCCGATCCAGCTTCAGCGGCGGCCATTGGCGAGCCTTCTGGGCCAGTAGAAATAGCCGGCCCAGGCCAGCGCCATGGCGAGGGCGATGAAGTAGCGCACACCGTCCGCGCGGATCATCTGGCGGCCCAGTCCCTCGAGGAGTCCCGCCGTGAACAGCATGATGACGACCCCGAACATCACCGTGGCGCCGTCTCGCCCCGCCTCGCCGACCGCGTCCATCCTCGACTTGTCGCCTGGAAACGCCACGGCCCAGCCGATACGCATTCCCGCCGCGCCAGCCAGACCGGCGGCGAAGAGTTCCGTCGTTCCATGGATGAACAGCCAGCCGCCGAGCTGGAAACCGAGGCCATGAGGGACGAAGAGCGCGAACATCGCCCCGACCATGCAGCCATTGTAGATCATCAAGAACGCGCTCGGGATGCAGAAGGCGAACCCCAGGGCGAAGGCCACGAGCGCGATCTGGGCGTTGTGAGTGAACAGAAAGGTCGCGAAGAAGGGAAGGCCCTGCGGCTTGGCCTCGTAGAGCGTCGAGCGGAGAAATTCCGTCGTCGCGCTCGGATCCCGGCCATCGCCGATCTGTGATGGAATGAAGGCGTAGAACCAGTCTGGATCCTGCCGCACCAGGGCGTAGGCGACGAGCGCTCCCAGGGCCATCAACAGCCCGGCCAGGGCCGTTTCGCGCCACAGCGCCCGCGCCGCGCGCGGCCAATCCCTGACGAAGAACCGACCCGCCCTCTGGAAAAACGTGGATCGCGTCCCGTAGACGAAGAAATAGGCGCGCGCGCACAGGCTCTCGAGATAATCGATCAGCTCGTGATCCAGCGAGGTCGCCCGCGCCACCGAGAGCGAAGACAGGGCGGCCCTGTAGAGCACGGGGATCGACAGCAGCTGCTGATCATCGAGAACCGCGGCGCCGTCGCGTTCGATCCGGCGCAGCCGCGTATCGAGCATGGCCCAGTCGGCCTCGCGTTCCTGGCGAAACCGCTGGCTCTGGAGGGTCGGCACCGCCACTTCCTCAGGTCCTCAGACTCGATTGCGCCGCTTGAGTTCGAGGTAACGATCGAGCAGCGCCGGGCCGACGTCCTTGGCCGGCGCATCGACAATCTCGACGCCCAGCCGGCGCAGGCGCGCGATGACCAGATCACGCTCGCGCAGCAGCGAGCCGGCGATCACCGCCCTGGAAACGTCTTCGGGGACCACCGGCTCGGCGTGGGTGAGGCCGTCGAGCTCCTCGTCCCGCATGACCACGAAGACGACGAGGTGGCGATTGAACAGACGACCGACGGTCTCGATCATCAGCTCGGCCGAGGTGAAGTCCGTGAACTCGGTGAACACCACGACCAGGGTCCGTCGGTCGAGACGATCGGCCAGAGCCGAGAGGCCATAGGTGTAGTTGGTCTCCTCGCTGGAATAGTCGATCTCGCCGGCCGACCGCTGCAGGGCCGAAAAGGCTCTCACGCCGGTCACAGGGCCGCTCATCCGCGCGGGGCGGGCGTCGAAACTGTAGAGTCCGACGCGGTCACCCACCTTGAGGCTGACGTAGGCCAGCAACAGAGCGGCGTTCAAGGCCCAGTCGACCCTTGCCAGGCCCGCGATCGGTTCGCACATCGAGCGGCCTGTATCGATCGCCAGCACCACCGGGTTGTTGCGTTCGGCGCGGTATTCCTTGGCAAGGGGCCGGCCGTGACTCGCCGACCGCTTCCAATCGATCATCCGGATGTCCATCCCCGGCTGGAAGTCCCTCAGTGAGTGAAAGTCGGCCCCCTCCCCGGCCTCCAGCTGCAGCTTCAGGCCGTGCGGCGCCTCGCGCGCGAAGAGGCGCACGCCTTCCTCCTTCACTCCCTCGATGTCCGCGGTGATCGTGACCTCCAGCCCAGGGTCGCGGGCGATCTGCTTCCACACCAGCCCCAACGGCGCTTTCCAGCGCGCCCAGACCTGAGCAAGGGCTGCCTTGCCCCTGCGGACCGGAATGAGCGCGAACCGCGCCCCGGCCGGGTTCTTGCCGACGATCTGGATGGTTGTCGGCGCAAGGGCCGAAAGAGCCGGGCCTGTCTCCATGGCGATTTCGAGCGCCCCGGGTCTCGCCTTGGCGAATGCGACGTCCACGGTCGCGACGCCCACGGCATTGACCGAGAAAGCGCGCGGCGCGCGGACATCGGTCACCACCTTGCGCCCATCGGCGCCGATCACGGCGTCGATCAATATCAGGCACCCGGCGAACGCGATCCACCCGACGCCGACCAGCCACAGGTCCGGGGCGAGCAATCCCAAGACCAGCGAGACCGGAGCGCCTGCGAGAACGAGGGCAATGGCCGCACGCGTCGGATAGACGGTTGCGTGGCCGCCGCGCTCGCCAGTCACCGTGGCGCCTCCACCTGCTCGATCAAGCCGGAAATGATCGCATCGGCCTTGCGTCCCTCGATCTCCGCGGCGGACGAAAGGATCACTCGGTGGCGCAAGACCGGCGGGGCGAGCGCCTTGATGTCATCGGGAATCACATAGTCTCGCCCGTCCAGCGCGGCCTTGGCGCGCGCCGCTGTGGCCAGCATCGCCGCCGAGCGCGGCGAGGCGCCGCCCTCCAGGTCCGCGGTCTCGCGCGTCGAGCGGACAAGGGCGACGATGTATTCGATCAGCGCATCGGTGAGCCTGGCAGTCGCCACCGCCTCGACCGCCTTCGCGATGCCCTCGGCCTCAATCACCGTCGAGACGCCCAGGGCGATCGGATCAGGCTGACCGGTTCTCAGCCCGTGGGTGGCGACGATGGCGCGCTCTTCCTCGAGACTGGGATACTTCAGAACATGTTTGAACAGGAACCGGTCGAGCTGAGCTTCGGGCAGGGGATAGACGCCCTGCTGCTCGATGGGATTTTGCGTCGCCACGGTCATGAAGCGATCGCTGAGCGCGTGCGATGCGCCATCGAGGGTCACCCGGCGCTCCTGCATGGCCTCGAGCAGTGCGGCCTGGGTTTTCGGCGGGGCCCGATTGATCTCGTCGGCGAGCAGCAATTCGCAGAAAATCGGCCCCCTGCGAAGGGAGAAGGTCGAGGTCTGAAAATTGTAGAGGTTCACGCCCAGAATATCTCCCGGCATGAGATCGGGTGTGAATTGAATCCGCCCGAAACCCAGGCCGAGGGTGCGGGCGAAACACTGGGCGATGAAGGTTTTCGCCACCCCGGGCGGTCCCTCGAGCAGCATATGGCCCCCGGAGAAGAGGGCGATGAGAAGCAGATCGATGGTTTCGGTCTGCCCCACCACCGCCTTGGCGATCTCGGCGCGCACCTTCTCGGCGACCTCGCGGACCTCAGCGACGTTCACGGGTCATCTCCCCTCTCCATTGATAGAGCTTACCGGCCGCGGTCATCAGGGCGGCGACATTCTTCGCTTCGCGCGCCTCGCGCATCAGCTCGGAGAAGGCCGCCGAGACGCCCTTTGCTCGGCCGAGGCGGTCGAGGAGCGCGTCCAGTTGGTCGTCATCGATGTCGCGGGGGGTGCCGATGGCGCGGGCGGTCATGGTCCGGGTGAGCGCACCATAGCCCTGGCCCATCCGATGCTCGCGCCGGACAAGCCGCACCAGGGCGGCCGAATTGTCGGCCAGGGCGCGTTTCCCGAATGCGAAGGCGGGGGCGAGCCGCAGCGGCGGACCAAAGCGAGTGGCGGCGTGCAGGCCCATCAGTGCGGCGGCGGCGAGGGCGCATAGGGTGGCCGCGAGGAATGGCGGCTCGAACGCGAGGCGCAGCAGGCTGCGGGTGCGGCTGAAGCCGGCCAGGGTGACATCGAAGGCGACCGGCCGGCCGGCGCGCAGGCCGTCGATCAGGGCGCTGGCCTCGCGCGCGTTGGCGAGCTGCGCCAGGCCGCGGTTGTTGAGCAGGTCGGGGTCGCTGAGAATATAGATCTCCTTGCCCGCGAGCTTGGCCAGGACCGTATCGCCGTATCCGTCGGCGAGCACCGAAGCCCAGTCCTGGTCCGGACCGGCGATGGATTGCAGGCTGTCGATCCTGCCGGCGACGATCTTCGAGCCGGCGGCGAACGAGCCCGGCGCGCCGGTGAGGATGGTTTCGGCGCGCCCGGGCCTGCGCTCGATATGATCGGTGTGATCGAAGGCCTGGAATACGCTCGTCTCGATGAGATCGGCGGGGGCGAGATCGAGCCGCGACACCCAGCCGGGGTGATCCTCGTCGGCGATCGCCGTCCACTTCGGCAGGACGATCAGTTCGGGACCCGACGCCTTGAGGGCCGCCATGGCGTGCGGGTCGCTGTCGAGACCCGGGGTGAGCACGAGCAACCTTTCCTTGCCCTCGAGATCGGGGTGCAGGGTTCGGCTTATGACCACTGGCGCGCCTTCACCTTCAAGAAGCTCGGCCAGGGCCGCAAAGCCGATCGCCGACTTGGAAAGGGCGTGGCTTCCCCCGTTGGATGCGGACCGCAGATCCGGCGCATAGGCGGTCAGGACCAGAAAGAGCACGCCCGAAACACCGCCGACGACCACCATCCACAGCACCGCCAGGCTGGAAAACGGCCCGGCCGCCCGCGATGGCGGCGGCGCGGTCACGCTCCGGCTCCCACCGCCCAGCTCTTCGGGTCGGCGAAGCTGGCGTAGGCCCGTCGGCAGGCGGCGAAACCTTCGGCGTCCAGAGCCATCCCGCCGAAGAAGCTCTTCTCCACGACCTCGGCGATGATCGCGAACGCACCTCGAGCCCGATGCGGCATCGCTTCGAGCCGGGCGATGTCCCGGCTGGTCAGCGCCGGACGGACCGCATGCGGCCGGCGACCGTCCAGATCCTCGATCGTGCGGAAGAGCAGCATGTGCGCCGCCTCGTCGAATCGCTGTTCGGCGGCAAGCCGATCGGCTTCATGCAGCAGGGCGCGGGCTCTGGACGCGGCGGGCCGCAAGCCCTCCGCTGGCGATGCAGCCGGCCCGGCGCGGCGGCGGTTCGGCGCGAGACGCCGCAGCCATCGGACCGCGGAGCGCCCGGCGAACGCGATGGCGATGATCGCAACGACTGCGAGAGCTATCAGAAAGAAGACGCGAAGAACCGGCCAGGCCGCGACCAGAACCTTGATCAGCGGGCCGAGCCACGAGGGCGGCTGAGCGGTCGACTTCTGGCTGACGGCGAATTGGATGGTGGGGTCGGCCACGAGCCGCGCATGCGACCACGCCACGCTTTCGGCCATCGCCGCCGCCCGTTCGCTGATCGCCATCGACCCCCCGCGAGCGCACTCTAATCGTCCGAAGACCCGCCTACGTGAAAGCAAATGGCCGAGGCAATACGAATTTTCGTCGCGGCGGCGGCGACAACGCTAGCCACGAGGTCCGGTCCGGTCTTGATCGCCGGGACTTGAAAAATACAGCCGGCGCCTCTATTCTTTCGCCCCCCGGACGTGCGCGCCCGCGGCCGGACTCAATATTGCGGAAAAAGGCGACCCGAGCTTACCCGACATGGAAAAAGTGCCCATGACCGCCGAGGGCTTCCACGCCCTCGACGAGGAATTGAGACGTTTGAAAACCCGCGAGCGGCCGGCGATCACCGCCGCCATCGGAGAGGCGCGTCAGCACGGCGACCTCGCGGAGAACGCCGAATATCACGCGGCCAAGGACCGTCAGGGCTGGATCGAGGGGCGGATCGCCGAGATCGAGGACCGCATGGCGCGGGCCCAGATCATCGATGTCTCCAAGCTCTCCGGGGCGCAGGTGAAATTCGGAGCCACGGTCAGCGTCGTCGACGAGGATACCGAGGAAAAGGCGCGCTACCAGATTGTCGGCGAACATGAAGCCGACGTGCGTTCGGGAAAGATCTCCATCGCCTCGCCCATCGCTCGGGCGATGATCGGCAAGGAGATGGGCGATGTCGTCGAGGTCAATACGCCCGGCGGCGTCAAGGCCTATGAAATCCTCAAGGTGGAGTGGGTTTGAGCGCGACGCGGCCGCTGCCCGACGCCTCGCCTCGCGCCGTCCGCTGCCTGATCCTCGGCGCCGGCCCCGCGGGCTACACCGCCGCGGTGTACGCGGCGCGGGCGTTGCTCGGACCGGTGCTGATCTGCGGCCTCACCCCTGGCGGCCAGCTCACCATCACCACCGACGTGGAGAACTACCCGGGCTTCGCCGACGTCATCCAGGGGCCCTGGCTGATGGACCAGATGCGCGCCCAGGCCGAGCACGTGGGATGCGAGGTGGTGAACGATATCGCCGTGGCCGCGGACCTGTCCCGCCGCCCTTTCCGCATCACCTGCGATTCCGGCGCCGTCTGGCTGGCCGAGACCTTGATCATCGCCACCGGCGCCCAGGCCAAGTGGCTGGGTCTGGCGAGCGAGGAGAAGTTCAAGGGTTTCGGGGTCTCGGCCTGCGCCACCTGCGACGGGTTCTTCTACAGGGGCAGGAAGGTGGTGGTCGCCGGCGGCGGCAACACCGCGGTGGAGGAGGCGCTGTTCCTCACCAAGTTCGCCTCAAGGGTGACCCTGGTGCACCGGCGCGACGAGCTGCGCGCCGAGAAAATTCTCCAGGAACGGCTGTTCGCCAACCCGAAGATCGAAGTCGTCTTCGATCATACCGTCAGGGAGGTGCTCGGCGGCGGACAGCCGCCCGGCGTCACCGGCGTCGCTGTCGAGCATGTCGGAACCGGCGAGGTTCGCACCCTGGAGTGCGAGGGCCTGTTCGTCGCGATCGGCCACGCGCCCGCCTCGCAGCTGTTCGCCGGCCAGCTCGAGATGAACCCCGCCGGCTATCTGAGCGTGAAGCCAGGCACGGTCGCGACCGGCGTTGTCGGAGTGTTCGCCGCCGGAGACGTCGCCGACGATCTCTACCGCCAGGCGGTGACCGCGGCCGCCATGGGCTGCATGGCGGCGCTGGAAGCGGTGCGACTGCTCGCCGAGGAGGACCACGCCGCCGCCCACCACCCTATCAGCCACGCCGAGGCGGACAAGATCGGCGCGTGGTGAGCACGCGAGCGTGCGAGAGCGGCGATCATGGCGCGATCTTCAAGCTCGTGGCCGCCGCCTTCGGGCGCGCCGATGAGGCCCGGATCATCGATCGGCTACGCCTGGACGGGGCGGTGCTGGTCGAGTTGGTCGCCCTGGAGGCCGGCGAGATCGTCGGCTGCCTGATGTTCAGCCGGATGGTCGTTCGCCCCGAGCGCTTCATCGCCGGCCTGGGTCCGCTCGCGGTCTCACCGCCTCTTCAGCGGGCCGGCATCGGCTCGGCGCTGTGCCGAGCCGGCGTCGAGGCGATTCGCGCCCTGGGCGCGCAGGCCATCGTCGTCCTTGGCCATCCCACCTACTACTCGCGGTTCGGCTTTTCCACCGACGCCGCGGCAAGGCTGCGATCCCCGTACAGCGGCCGGCCGGCCTTCATGGCCCTCGCCTTGCGCCCGGGCGTCCTCGATACCCCCCTTCAGCTGGACTATCCGCCAGCCTTCGGCTGAACGACGGGAGCTTCCACAGGGGGCTGCTGCGAGGAGGCGGGCGCGGAGGACTGCGCGGCCGCGGGACTGGCCGAGGGCGCCGGCGAGCGCCGGGCGGCCGGCGCCTGCGCCGGAGGAATCTGCGCGGTCGCCTTTTCCATCGCCGCGAGGAAGGCGTCGATGCGCGCGACCTCCTCCCTGGTGGGCAGGCGGCGTCCGAAGACGATCTCGCCCGCCACCCGCTGGCGAAGGCCGTTGGGCGCGGTGGGATCGGCGACGGCGAACTGGACCGGCGCGGTCTGGCCGCCCTGGCCCAGGGCCGCCGCGGCTCTGGCGGCGAACACCGCCTCCGGCGAGGGTCCGGCCATCGAGACCCGCAGCTCGTCGCCGCCGTACGGGCGCCTGAAGCTCGCCGGCATGCCGGCGGGACCCGGGAAACGATAGAAGATGTGCGCGCCGATCTGGCCGATCTTGACCAGGGTCGGACCCCAGCGGGGAAAGACGTAGTCGGCGTG
Organism: Caulobacteraceae bacterium; assembly: GCA_036511715.1. Lineage (GTDB taxonomy): Bacteria > Pseudomonadota > Alphaproteobacteria > Caulobacterales > Caulobacteraceae > Acaudatibacter. The sequence continues at coordinate 21,431 of DATCBS010000005.1, read as the reverse complement.
GTAGTGGGTCGCCGTCCCCACCGCCGGCATCACCAGGCCGCTCAGCGCCTGGCCGGCGACAGCCTGCGCCTCGCGCCAGAAGGCGGCGACCGGCGCCCGCTGGCGAGAGCCGTCGCAGGTGAAGGAGAACTGGCAGCCGGTGACCTGCTGCGACCCCTGATAGACAACCCCGCAGATCGAATTGGGAAACAACGGATTTCGCACCCGGTTGAGCACCGTCTGAGCCACCGCCTCCTGGCCCGACAGTGGCTCGAGGGCCGCCTCGTAGTAGATCGTCTGGGTGAGGCAGAGCAGCGCCCGCTGCCGCTCGGCCGGCGCGCCGGTGAGATAGAAGGGGGCCACCGGCGGCGGCGGCTGGTTCGACGCAGGGAGAAAAGCGTTGATTCTCAGCGCCTCCTCCGGGCTGACGCCGGCGAAGCCGAGATTGGGCGGATTGACCAGATCGAGCACCGTCCACCCCTGCGGCCGGCCCGCGAGCTCGCCGCCAGCCCCCCGCTCCAGGCGGCTCGCCATGACCACCATGTCCGGCGCCATGGTCCGCTCGAGCCGGGCGAGCGCGCGGGGAGAAAATCCACCGACCTGGCGGGCCAGCGCCCGCAGTTCCTCGTGGCGATCAGGCGGGCTGGGCGTCGCGCAGCCTGCCACCGCCATGACCAGGGCCACGAAGCCGAGGGTCGCGTGGACGCGGATTGAGAGAGCCGATCGCAAGGCGGGCCAGCGGCGCTAGGCGCGCCCGAAGGGGCGGAATTGGCGGAAAATCTGGTCCATGGTGCGCCCTTAGGTGGGATCGTCCCTCGGCAGGGCAAGGAGCGGCCGTCGCGTCCATCACAAAGTCTCGACGCGCGGCGATTGCCTCTTCCCTCCGGCCGACCGCGGGGCTATATCTGCCTGACGAGTTATGCTCACGTTAAGCATAAGGTGGGACGCCGGGTCAGGGAAATGCGATCGGCGTCCTTTTTGGGCTCCATGAAATGCTCACTTTGAGCATAAGGAGAAGCGCCTTGGCCGACGGCTCGACCCCGCCCTCTGTGACGGCCGCCGACGAAATCGCCGCCGCCAGGGTATGGGAGAAGGTCCGCTCCAGAGTGACCCCCATGGAGTGGCGAGGTCACGCGCCCCTGGTGGCGAGGATCAACCAGCTCAAGCGCGAGAAAAACGCGGTGGTCCTGGCCCACAACTACATGACCGCGGAGGTCTTCCACGGCGTCGGCGATTTCGTCGGCGATAGCCTGGGTCTGGCGCGCGAGGCGGCGCGCAGCGATGCGCGGATCATCGTCCAGGCCGGGGTCCACTTCATGGCCGAGACTTCCAAGGTCCTCTGCCCGGAAAAGACCGTTCTCATCCCCGACCAGCGCGCCGGCTGCTCCTTGGCCGCCTCGATCACCGCCGCGGACGTGCGCCTGATCCGCGAGCGCCATCCCGGCGTGCCGGTGGTGACCTACGTCAACACCACCGCGGCGGTGAAGGCCGAGACCGACATCTGTTGCACCAGCGCCAACGCGGTGCAGGTCGTCGAGGCGATCGCCGCCGAGTTCGGGGTCGACCGGGTCATCCTTCTGCCCGACGAGTTCCTGGCCAGGAACGTCGCCCGGCAGACCGCGATCCGTATCCTCGCCTGGCAGGGCCGCTGCGAGGTCCATGAGAGGTTCACCGCCCAGGACATCGGCGAAATCCGCGAGGCGTGGCCGGACGCCGAGATCCTCGTCCACCCCGAATGCCCGACGGAGGTCGTGGAGGCGGCGGACTTCGCCGGCTCGACCGCGGCGATGAGCGACTATGTGCTGAGGCGCAAGCCGCGCCAGGTGGTCCTGATCACCGAGTGCTCGATGGCCGACAACCTCGCCTGCGACGCGCCGCGGACCCAGTTCGTCCGGCCGTGCAACCTCTGCCCTCACATGCAGCGCATCACCCTGGCCAATATCCACGACGCCCTGCTGCACGAGCGTTTCGAGGTCACCGTCGATGCGGCGATCGCGGCGCGGGCGCGCCGCTCGGTGCAGCGGATGATCGACCTGCCGCCGCCTCTCGTCCCGGCCCGCTACGATCTCGCCAGGGCCCGTCACCATGTCGACGTCGAGCTTCTGTAGGCTCGCCCATGCGCGCTTCGCCGATCCGATTCCCGCGCGAACGTCTCGCCTTTGACGGAGTCCTGGTGCTCGGGGCCGGCCTGGCGGGCCTGTCGGCGGCCCTTGCCTCCGCGCCCCGCCGCGCGCTGCTGCTCTCGTCGGCGAGGCTCGGCGAGGATTGCTGCTCGGCCTGGGCCCAGGGTGGGATGGCCGCGGCCCTGGCGGCGGACGACGCCCCCGCCCTGCATGCCGCCGACACCATCGCCGCCGGCGCCGGGCTCTGCGATCCTTCGGCGGTGGAGATCCTGACCCGCGAGGGACCGGACGCGGTCCGCGCCCTGGCGGAACTGGGCGCACCCTTCGACCGCGGCGAGGCCGGCGGCTTCGAGCTCAGCCTGGAGGCGGCGCACTCCAGGGCGCGGATCGCCCGGGTCGGCGGCGACGGCGCGGGCCGCGCGATCACCGCGGCGGTGGTGGCGGTGGCGCGGGCCTCGGCGCACATCACCATCCTCGAGGCCATGCGTGGCCGCACCCTGCTCGCCGACGCCGAAGGCAGGGTGCGAGGCGTGCTCGTCGAGCACCACGGCCGGTGGATCGAAATCCTCGCCCCGGCGACCATCCTCGCCACCGGCGGCCTGGGCGGCCTCTATTCGGTGACCACCAATCCCGCCGGCGCGCGCGGCGAGGGGCTGGCGCTGGCCGCCCTCGCCGGGGCGCGGATCGTCGATCCAGAGTTCGTGCAATTCCACCCAACCGCCATGGATATCGGCGTCGATCCCGCGCCGCTCGCCACCGAGGCCCTGCGCGGCGAAGGCGCGCGCCTGGTCGGCCGCGACGGCGAGGCGTTCATGGCCCGCTATCACCACGCTGGCGACCTGGCCCCTCGCGACATCGTCGCCAGGGCGGTCGAGGCCGAGCGGCGTGCCGGACGCGGCGCCTTCCTGGACGCCAGGACCGCCATCGGCGAACGCTTCGCCGCCGCCTTCCCCGCCGCCTTCGCCGCCTGCCGGGCCCAGGGGATCGATCCCCGCGTCGATCTCGTGCCGGTGGCGGGCGCCGCCCATTACCACATGGGCGGGATCGAGACCGACCTCCGCGGGCGGACCTCTCTCGAAGGTCTGCTCGCCGCCGGCGAATGCGCCGCTGTCGGCGTCCATGGCGCCAACCGCCTGGCCTCGAACTCGCTCATCGAGGCGGTGGTGTTCGGGCGCAGGGCCGGCGAGGCGGGCCGCGAAGCCGTCGATCCGCGGACGGCCAGCTTGCCGGCGCATCCCGTGGATGACCTCGGGGCCGGGATGATGGCCAGCCTGCGCGCGCGGATGTCGAGGGACGCCGGCATCGTGCGCGACGCCGCCGGTCTTGGTGGTCTCATCGCCTGGCTCGACGCCGCCGGCGCGCGTGGCCCGGCCCTGCCCCTGGTGGCGGCGCGGTTGGTCGCCGAGGCCGCCCTGGCCCGGCGGGAGAGCCGTGGCGGCCATTTCCGCAGCGACTTTCCCCGCCAGGGCGCCACGGCGAGCCACACCCGCACAAAGCTTCCCGGCGCCGGGGCGCGCCAGAGTGTCGCCGCCTGAAGATGCAGGATCGCGGCGGCCCCAGCGATCTTGCGATCGAACCGCTGATCCGCGCCGCCCTCGCCGAGGATCTGGGGGTGGCCGGCGATGTGACTTCCCTTGCCTGCATCCACGCCCGGGCGCGCCTCTCGGCCGCGCTCGTCGCCCGCGGGCCCGGGATTCTCGCCGGCCTCGCCTGCGCGCGCCTGGTGTTCACGACACTGGACCCGCACGTCCGGTTCGCGGCCGAGACGGCCGACTGCGCCGTGGTCGCCGCCGGCGAGACCCTCGCCCGCGTCGAGGGCGAGGCCCGCGCCGTTCTGGCCGGCGAGCGGGTCGCGCTCAATCTTCTTTCGCGGCTCTGTGGAATCGCCACCCTGACCGGCGCCTATGTCGAGGCCGTCAGCGGAACCAAGGCGAGAATCGTCGACACCCGCAAGACCACCCCTGGGCTGCGCGCTCTGGAGAAATATGCGGTGCGCTGTGGCGGGGGCTGGAGCCATCGCTTCGGCGCCTATGACGGCGTGCTCATCAAGGACAACCACGTCGCCGCCTGTGGAGGCGTGGGCGAGGCCCTGCGCCGGGCCCGCGAGGGGGTCGGTCACATGGTGAAGATCGAAGTCGAGGTCGACAGGCTGGAGCAGCTCGAAGAAGCGCTCGACCACCGCCCGGACGTCGTCATGCTCGACAACTTCGCCCTCGCCGATCTGCGCGCCGCCGTCGCCATGGCCTCGGGCCGAGTGCTCCTCGAAGCGTCCGGCGGCGTCAGCCTCGAAACGGTGCGCTCGATCGCCCAGACCGGCGTCGACCTGATCAGCGTCGGCGCCCTCACCCACTCCGCCCCCGCCTTGGATATCGCTCTGGACGTGCGTTGAGGCCGCGCCAACGCCTCAGGGGGTCGCGGTGCAATCAGGAGGCGAGCGAGCGTCCTTGCGCCGTCGCCACCGCGACCCTGACGAGCCCGGCGCGGTCGCCGCCGAAGAACACATGGCCGCCGAGGCGAACCATGCCGCCCGCCGTCCGCCCGCGCTGGCGGGCCGCGCCGCAGGCATGGAAGCTGGTGGCGTACCTGACCGTTTCCATCACGTAGCCGCCAAGGGCGCGCGCCGCCACGCTTCTGGACCTTTCCCAGGCGGCGAAGTCGCGCGTCCCGCGCATCGCCCCGTTGCAGACGAAGCTGAACTGGCAGGTGCGCGTCCCCCGGCCCTGATAGACCACCCCGCACACCGTCGCTGGATAGCGCACCAGGCGCGAACGGTTGAGCACCACCTGGGCCACCGCGGCCTGGCCCTCGGCGCTCTCGCCGCGCGCCTCGTAGTAGACCGCCTGGGCCAGGCACTCCAGATCGCCGGAGGGGCTCGCCGCGATGGGGGCGACGACCGGGTCCAGAACGGGGCTGGGAGCGCCGGCCAGCTTGGCGTCGACCGGCGGCGGGCGCAGCAGCGGCAGATCCGCGGCGCGCGCCGCGCCGCCTCCAAGGGAGGTCTGGGTCGAACCGAGCCAGGCGGCGGCCAACAGGCCGACGCCGAGCGCGCGTGCTTTCGCGCGCGTCTGCAATGGGAAAGACAAGGGGTGTAGCGTCCTTTTCGACGAGGACGAGCGTCCCCAGAGAGTCCGCGGCTGGAAATGACCGCTCGAGAGATTTTTGCGGTGCGGCGGAACGGATTGGGCCGGCGCGCGTTGGCCGGACAAGCCCCTCTTACACCGAGGCGATCGCCCAACGCAAGTTCATGCTGCGTCGCAGCAGGACCGCGGGGCGGCTCAGGCGTCCCAGAGCTGAAAGCACAGATCGATGTTGGCGCCGGTCATCACCCGCCGGGCGAGGCCGTAGAAATGCGACGCCGCCTCGGAAAGCGGGCATTTTCCGATCACCTCAACCTTCACCCGGCCCCCGGCGTACGGCGGATAGATCGCGCGGATCTGGCCGCTTTCGACGAAGGTGATCTGGGTGTTCAGCTTGTCGCGAAGGACGTCGAGGTGCCGTTGATCCTCCGGCGGCCGCCAGGAAAGCGGATCGGAGACGACGAGCACCGGAATTTCGGATCCATCTTCGAGGTAGATGTAGTCGACGAGGTCGGTTTCCAGGACGGACATGCGGCGAGGCTCCCCAAGGCAAGGCGGCACGGGGCGAATCGCTAGGGTGATTTGCCGCAAACCCCTCGTTGGCAGTCGCCGCCGGTGGCTGCCAAACGATCTCTCGCGACAGATGGGCGCCACAGCCGCCTCGAGCGGTGGAAACCTTGCGGTATCCAGACGATCGCGACAGGCGATCCGCCGGCGCAACCGGTCGATCGCCCTGTTGCGTTCCATCCGGATCAGCCACGCCCTCGGGCTGGCGGGAGGGGCGCGGCTCCGGGTCGCGGGAAGAAGCTTCGATGTCGCTCCGCTCGATCCCCTGGCCGACCTCCTACTCCCAGATCGGCCGGACCTCGATCGACCCGTGGCGGGCGGTGGGAACGCGACCGGCGATGGCGATCGCCTCGTCGAGATCCTTCGCCTCGATGAGATAGTAGCCGCCGAGGGCCTCGCGGGTCTCGGCGAACGGGCCGTCGGTGGTCGTCACCTTGCCGTCGCGCACTCGAACCGTGGTCGCCTCGGAGGTCGGGCGCAGGCGGTTCGCGCTCTTGAAGCTGCCGTTCTTGACGATGCCCTGGGTGAAGGCCCCGTATTCGGCCATCAGCGCGCTCTCCTCGCCGCCGGCGTCGTCGGCTTCAGCCGAATAGATCATCAGCAGATAATGCATCTAAAAAAGTCCTCCATCGATGCGGCGCAAAGGCCGCCACAGCCTTCAGTCGCAGCGGCCCGGCCAGGATCGACAAGGAGGCGAAGAAAGTCTCCGCCAGGCGGGTCGAGCTGCGGGAAAGCCTAGGCGGGCGGGCCCACGGCCTCGTCGAAGAGGTCGAGCATCGCGCGCCAGGAGCGCTCGTCGGCGTCCTTGTCGTAGGCGAAACCGGGCATGCCCAGGGCGCCGACTTCGGGATTGGTGAAGGAGTGGCCGACGCCGCCGAACAGGGTGAGACGCCAGTCGGCCCCCGCGGCGGTCATCTCTTTCTCGAAGGCGAGGCGCGCATCGGCCGGGACGAGGGGGTCGTCGGCGCCGACCTGGACCAGGATCCGCGCCTTGACCGCTCCGGCCTCCGCGGGCCGCGTGGTCCCCAGGCCGCTGTGGAACCCGACCACCGCGGCGACCTCGGCCCCCGACCTTGCGAGTTCGAGCACCGTCGTGCCGCCGAAACAGTAGCCGATCGCCGCCAGCCTCGCCGGATCGGTTTGCGGCTGAGCCTTCAGCACCTCGAGGGCCGCCGTCGCGATCACCCGGATCGGCGCCGGGTCGGCCGTCAGCCGGCCGATGCGCTCCATGACCTCCTCTCGCGGCGTCAGGGCCCCGTCACCGTAGTAGTCCACGGCGAAGGCGACGTAGCCCAGGTCGGCGAGCCTGCGCGCGAAGGCCTTGCACAGATCGCCCAGGCCCATGCCTTCGGGCGCCACCAGCACCCCCGGCCGCCGGCCCTCTCTCGCCTCGTCCACCGCCAGATAGCCGACATAGCGGACCCCGGCGACGTGGTATTCGATGTCGCTCGTCTTCATCGCGCCCTCACTGCGCCGCGGCCAGGGCGGCCGCGGCGTCCGCGGTTCCAAGATGGCGGCGGAAGAACCTCTCCCACGCCTCGGTCTCGAAGGGCGGGATCTCCATGTGACCGCCCGGGTTGACGTGCAGGGTCTTCTCCGCCGAGCCGAACGCCTCGAAGAGCGCCACGCCGGCCTCCCGCGAGGCCACCTCGTCGTCCCACTGGAAGACGAACTGGACCGGGATGGTGATCGCCCGCGCCGCCGCCTCCATCGTCGCGGCGCCGGGGCGAAGCCCGGCCAGGCCGAACACCGCGGCGCCGATCCGCGGCTCGGCGGCGACGAACGGAACGCCGATCGCCGTCCCCATCGAGACCCCCCAGTAGCCGACCTTGCCCTCGCCGACGAACGCCAGCGCCTGGGCCGCGTCGAGCGCCGCCCGCCACTCGGGAACCGCCTTGGCGGTCCGCGCCTCCATCGTCCTGGCCAGATCCGCGGGAATCGAGCGCCGCTCGCGGATCCGCGCGCCGATCTCCTCGGCGAGCCGCACCGCCTCCTCGCGGGAGATGCGGTCGCCGTGGCCGGGCGCATCGATGGCCAGGGTCGCATAGCCGAGCCGCCGCGCGTAGTGGCGGGCGCGGTGGGCGAGGGAGCCGACCTTCTTGTGCTGCGAGCCGCCGTGGCCCATCAGCACCAGCGGCCTGGGCCCGCGGGCGTCCTCCGGCGTCCAGATCACCGCCGGCACCCGTTCCCCGGCCACCTCGAGATCGAACAGCCGCTCGGTGACGCCGTTGGTGGTGCGTTCGCGGGTGAATTCCATCGGGTTGCTCCTCGGCTCCTTCCCCATGCTAGAACAGATTTCGCGCTCAGGGACCCACCCATCGCCGCGAAGGGTCTGGCCGCGGCGTCGGCTTCGGTTCCGCGGCGAGCAGCCGGACAAGCTCGGCGACGACGGTCTCCGTGTCGACCGCGACGGAGCCCATGGCGCCCCACCAGAGCTGGTCGATGCAATAACGGGTGAACTGGCGCCGGGCGCGGTCCAGGATCGTCCGATCCGCGCCCGGCGGGTCGTAACGCGCGACCAGATGGCGGGCGGTGTCTTCACCATAGGCGAAGAAATAGGCGAGGTCGTAGGCCGGATCGCCCACGCAGGCGTCGCCGAAGTCTATCAGCCCGGCGAGACGCTCGCCGCCGGCGGCCAGGAGCAGGTGGTCGTCGGTGACATCGCCGTGAATGAGGAGCTCGCGAGGCGGCGGCTTCGCGGCGGCGAGCTGATCGTAGAACCGATCCATGCGCTCCAGGAGCGCCGCGTCGACCACCTTGGCGACTACCGCACGGCGCTCCCTGATCCACCGGCGGCGCCAGTCTTCCCCCGTCCACTCCCGGGCGATGGCGCCTCCGGACTGGGCGATCGTCGAGACGGGCAAGGCGTGGATCAGCCGCAGCAAGTTCGCGACCGCCTCGACAATGGATGCCCGCACCTCGGGGCGCAGCCCGGCGAACACGCCCGGGCGCATCGGCGTCCCCTCGATCTTGCGATAGCCGCCGAACTCCCTCGCCTTCGAGATGAAGCGGTAGCGCGGAACGGGAATGGCGCTGACGCCTTCCAGGCGCGCCAGCAGCGCCAGTTCGGCGCGGAACAGCGACAGCCTGTCTTCGCCCGGCCTCGCGCGCGGAAAGCGGAACAGCCAGCGATCATCCAGCAACGCCACCCGATGGTCGGCGCCGTCGTCGATGAGGGCGGCGTCCTTGAATGCGAGACGGGGAAACTCCGAGCGAATGCGGGCCAGGAGGCCGGCCAGTTCATCCACCGGCGGCGGGCGCCCTGATGACGTCGGTGAGGCCCAGGCGCTGGAGCATTACGCTGGCGAAGCCCTCGAAGCCCATGGAACGGTACAGGGGAACCAGCATCCTGGCGTCGTCGCCGGCCAGCCAGCGCAGCTTCGGGTCCTCCGACAGCGCCGCCTCGAAGACGATGTCGGCCACCTCGTGCGGATCCTGCGGCGGCCCGGCGCGGAAGTCCTCCATCGCCTTGGCGAAGCGTGTCGCCAGCGGGCGGTAGGGCGAGGCGTCGTCCCAGCCCGGTTCGGCGACGACGTTCTGGCCGAAATTGGTCGGAAAGCCGCCCGGCTCGACCAGCACCACCCTGACCCCGAACGGCCGCAGCTCGAACCACAGCGCCTCGGAGATCGCCTCCAGGGCGTGCTTGCTGGCCGAATAGGCGGCGGTGAACGGGGCGACGATGATCCCGGCCACCGAGGAGATGTTGACGATCGTCCCGGCGCCGCGCGAGCGCATCGCCGGGACGACGGCGCGGATCAGCCGCACCGGGCCAAGGACGTTGGTCTGGAACTGGCGGCTGAGGCCGGCGTCGGTGAGGTGCTCGACCGGCGCGGAGACCTCGAAGCCGGCGTTGTTGACCAGGACGTCGATCGGCGCCTCGGCGCTGGCCGCGGCGACGGCGCGCTCGATCCCGGCGGCGTCGGCGACATCGAGGGTGGAGATGGTGATCGGCAGGCCCTGCAGGCGCAGGCCCTGCAGCGCATCGCCCCTGGACGGCTCGCGCAGGGTCGCGTGGACGTGGTGGCCGGCCTTGGCGAACTTCTCGGCGGTGAGCAGACCAAAGCCGCTGTTCGAGCCGGTGATGAGGACGTTGAGGGGCATGGCGGTTTTCCTTGTGCTGAGGTGGCGATACCACAGGCATCGACGATGTTGAGCCCATCTCATGCCGCCGCGAGCGGCGGGGCCACCGCCTCCAGCGGCTTGCGCTCGGCGGCGACGGCCAGACGCAGGGCGACCGCGGCGGCGGCGAGCATCAACATCCCGCCGAGCAGATATCCCCAGAGGACATGCACCCGCTCGCCGCTGCCGATCAGGGCCCCGAAGAGTGCGGGACCGCCCGCTCCGAGCAGCGAGCCGAAGGCATAGAAGAGCGAAATCGAGATCGCGCGGATCTCCAGCGGGAAGCATTCCCCGGCGGTGAGATAGGCGCCGCTCGCCCCGGCCGAGGCGAAGAAGAAGATCACGCTCCATGCGGCGGTGAGGGCGACCGGGCCGAGCGCTCCGAGAGCGAACAGCACACCGGTGAGACACAGCAGGGACCCGGCCAGCCCATAGGTCACGGTGAGCATGACCCTTCTGCCAAGGCTGTCGAACAGCGGGCCCAGAATGAGCGGCCCGGCGAAATTCCCCAGGGCGAAGGGCAGGATGAACCAGCCGATCGCGCCGGGGGCCACGGCGTAGAAGCGCGCCAGGATCAGGGCGTAGGTGAAGAAGATGGCGTTGTAGCAGAACGCCTGGGTCGCCATCAGGGTCATGACCAGGACCGTCCGCCGACGGTAGCGGCCCAGCAGGGTGCGCGCGACGTCGCGCCAGCTCGTCCTGGTTCGCGCGGTCAGCCGCAGCTCTCCGAGGGCCTCGCCCGCCGGCGCGGTCTCGCCCCGGCCGCGCCACACGCCGGCCTCGATGGCGCGGACCACCGCCGTCGCCTCCTCGGGCCGGCCATGGGTCATCAGCCAGCGCGGGCTCTCGGGGATGAACCGCCGCAGGGCGAGCACGACCAGGGCCAGGGCGCCGCCGATCGCGAACGCCAGCCGCCAGCCGAGGTTCGGTGCGACCAGCCGTGGGTCCAGCGCCGCCACCGAGCCGACCGCGCCCAGCGCCGCCCCGACCCAGAAGCTGCCGTTGACCGCCAGGTCGGTGACGCCGCGGCGGCGCGCCGGGATCAGCTCGGCGATCGCGGAGTTCACCGCCCCGTACTCGCCGCCGATCCCGGCGCCGGTCAGGAAGCGGAACAGGGCGAACGACCAGAAGTCCCAGGAGAGCCCGGTGGCCAGGGTCGCGGCGAGATAGACCCCGACGGTGGCGAGGAACAGCCGCCGCCGGCCGAACCAGTCGGTGAGCGCGCCGAACACCAGGGCGCCGAGGACGGCGCCCAGCACATAGGCGGTGCCGGTCCAGCCGACCTGCGCATCACCGAGCGAAAGGCCGCGGGCGATCGCCGGCGAGAGCGATCCCACCAGGGTGACCTCCAGGCCGTCGAGGATCCAGCACGCTCCCAGCGCCGCCACCACCAGGGTGTGGAACCGCGCCCACGGCAGCCGGTCCAGCCTTGCGGGAACGTCGGTGGTAAAGGTCAGGGACATCGCCGCGAGCCTACCGCTCTGGCCGGCCTTGGCCCTGGCCTTTCGCCCTCCCCTCGCCTACCTTGGCGTTCATGCCTCGTTCCGCGGAAAACCCGGGCGTCACGGACGTCTCGGGCGCCTTTGTCCATGATCTCTCGCCGGCGCTGTGGACGCCGCACCGGCCGGCGCGCCCGGCCAAGAGCGAGGGCGGCCAAAGCTTCCAGCTTGTCAGCGATTACGAGCCGGCGGGCGACCAGCCGGCGGCGATCGCTGAGCTGGTGGCGGGAATCGGCGCCCGCGAGCGCGACCAGGTGCTGCTGGGCGTCACCGGCTCGGGCAAGACCTTCACCATGGCCAAGATCATCGAGGCGACCCAGCGCCCGGCCCTGATCCTGGCGCACAACAAGACGCTGGCGGCGCAACTCTACAGTGAATTCAAGAGCTACTTCCCCCACAACGCCGTCGAATACTTCGTCTCCTATTACGACTACTACCAGCCAGAAGCCTACGTCGCGCGAACCGACACCTACATCGAAAAGGACTCCTCGCGGAACGAGCAGATCGACCGCATGCGCCACTCGGCGACCCGGGCCATGCTCGAGCGGGACGACGTGATCGTCGTCGCCTCGGTCTCGTGCATCTACGGCATCGGCTCGGTGGAGACCTACACCGCCATGACCTTCGCCGTGGAGGTCGGCCAGAAGCTCGACGACAAGACCCTGATGGCCGACCTCGTCGCCCAGCAGTACCGGCGCAACGACCAGGCCTTCGAACGCGGCGCCTTCCGCAGGCGCGGCGACACCATCGAGATCTTCCCGGCCCACTACGAGGACCGGGCGTGGCGGATCAGCCTCTTCGGCGACGTCGTCGAGGCGATCCACGAATTCGACCCCCTGACCGGCAGGAAGACCGCCGATCTGCCGGCGGTGAAGATCTACGCCAACAGCCACTACGTCACGCCGCGGCCGACCCTTCGCCAGGCGGTGAACGGCATCAAGGTCGAGCTGAAGGCGCGCCTCGACTGGCTGGTGGCGAACGGCAAACTCCTGGAAGCCCAGCGGCTGGAGCAGCGCACCACCTTCGATCTGGAGATGATCGAGGCCACCGGGAGCTGCGCGGGAATAGAGAACTATTCGCGCTACCTCACCGGCCGGCGCCCCGGTGAGCCGCCGCCGACCTTCTTCGAATACATCCCCGACAACGCCCTGCTGTTCGTCGACGAGAGCCACCAGACGATCCCGCAGCTGGGCGCCATGTACCGCGGCGACTACAGCCGCAAGTTCACCCTGGCCGAATACGGGTTCCGCCTGCCCTCGTGCCTGGACAACCGGCCCCTGAAATTCGAGGAGTGGGAGGCGATGCGGCCCGACAGCCTGTTCGTCTCGGCCACCCCGGCCAAGTGGGAGCTGGAGAAGGCCGGCGGGGTGTTCGTCGAGCAGGTGATCCGCCCCACCGGCCTCATCGATCCGCCGGTGGAGATCCGCCCGGTCTCGAAAGACGGCTTCAGCCAGGTCGACGACGTCATCGCCGAGTGCCGCGAGGTCGCCGCCAAGGGCTACCGGATCCTGGTCACCGTCCTCACCAAGAAGATGGCCGAGGACCTCACCGAATACATGCACGAGCAGGGCCTGCGCGTGCGCTACATGCACAGCGACGTCGACACCCTGGAGCGGATCGAGATCATCCGCGACCTGCGCCTGGGGGCCTTCGACGTCCTGGTCGGAATCAATTTGCTGCGCGAGGGCCTGGACATCCCCGAGTGCGCCCTGGTCGCCATCCTCGACGCCGACAAGGAGGGGTTCCTGCGCTCGGAGACCTCCCTGATCCAGACCATCGGCCGGGCGGCGCGCAACCTCGACGGCAAGGTGATCCTCTACGCCGACAGCATCACCGGCTCGATGGAGCGGGCGATCGCCGAGACCGACCGCCGCCGCGACAAGCAGGCGGCGTGGAACCTGGAAAACGGCATCACCCCGGAGAGCATCCGCAGCCAGATCAAGGATCTCCTCGCCAGCCCCTACGAGCGCGGCGACCGGGTCACCGTCGACGTCGGCGTCGCCGAGGGCGACCGGCCGTTCCTCGGCTCCAACTTCCAGGCGACCCTGCGCGACCTCGAAAGCCGGATGCGCACCGCGGCCTCCAACCTGGAATTCGAGGAGGCCGCCCGCCTGCGCGACGAGATCAAGCGCCTCAAGCTCCTCGACCTCGAGTTCGCCAACGACGCCCTCACCGGGGCCGGCGAAACGGTCGATCGGGCCGCCCCCACCCGCGCCAGGGCCGCCGCCCGCGCCGAGGCCGCGGCGAGGTTCAGGAAGGGCGGGAGGAAGTAGGGGCGCGGGCGGCGCCTTAGGCGATCTTGCGTGGCGTCTCGAAGCTGATCTTCAGCCGCGCGCCCGTGGCCTCGGCGAAGCGTTCGAGAGTTCGCGTCGACGGCTTGGACCGCCCGCTCTCCAACCGCGCGATGACGGTCTGGGTGGTGTTCATGCGCTGCGCGACCTGCTCCTGCGTCAGTCCCGCCTTGGCGCGCGCCTCGATCATGGCGGCGGCCAGGGCGAATTCCTCCTCGAGCGACTCATAGGCCTCCCGATACCCAGGTTTCCGCATCCACTTCGCGTGCAGAACGTCCATCTTCGTCATCGATCCAGCTCCTTCGCGCGCATGTGGGCGAGGTCGAGTTCCCGCCGCGGCGTCCTTTGAGTCTTCTTGACGAACGCCCGGACCACCACGACGCGGCGCCCTACCGCCGTGACATAGATCGCTCTGGCTACTCCATCCCGGCCCGATAGACGCATTTCCCAGAGACGTCCCTCCAGATGCTTGACGTGGGGCTCTCGCACCCTCTCCAGGCCTTGGGTTTGAATGAGTCGGACGATCCGCTGCATTCTTGCCCGCACGTCGTCGGATAGAGCTTCCAATTCGGCATCGACCAGGGCGTTCAGCGTCTCCACAACCCACATCATGGCAACATAGCAAAATCGCTATGTGGTGTCACCGCATGTTTTTCCCGGTACGCGCGTTTTGAGACCTCGCCCATCCAGACCATTGGCTGCGTGCGATCGATGCAACATCCAGCTTGTGGGTTAAGGCGGCGAACCTCGGCTGAGATCGCCTCATGCACCGCGACCGGGCGCTTGAGCCCCGAGCATCGGTCGTACATCTAGATACATGTGTTCAGGAAAGGGTGGCCATGCCCACCTCGATACGCCTCGATGCTGAAATCGAGCAGCACCTCGATACGCTCGCCGCGCAAACGGGACGCAGCAAGGCCTTCTATCTGCGCGAGATCATCGAGCGGGGGCTTGACGACCTCGAGGACTATTACCTCGCCGCCGACGTGCTTGAACGTGTGCGCAGAGGCGAGGAAAAGGTCTATCCGCTGGACGAGGTGGAGCGCGATCTTGGCCTGGCGGATTGAGCCTACCGCCACAGCTTCAAGACAGCTCTCGAAACTCGGCAAGGTTGAAGCAGGGCGAATCACCGCGTTTCTGCGCGAACGGCTCGCCGCCGAGCCGCGTTCGGCAGGCAAGGTCCTGACCGGACCCCTCGGCGGCCTGTGGCGCTACCGCGTCGGGGACTACCGGGTGCTTTGTGAACTCGAGGACGGGCTCATGCGGGTTCTGGTGGTCAGGATCGGCTACAGCGGCCAAGTGTACCGCCGAGCGGCGGCCAGGTTTCAGAGGATTGGTCTCTTCTCGGCGAGGCTGGCCTTCGCCCGCGCCATCGCCTCGCCGTGGGAGATGCGGGCCTTGGCGCTGGTCATCGCCTCCTGGACCTTGGCGCGGAACCATCGATCATAGCTCCTCGCGCCTCGGCCAGGTCGGCCAGGGCGTCACGCCGGTCCAGCAGTCCGCCTACGACGCCTTGGGCGCGAAGGCGGCGATCCATTCCTCCTTGGTGAGCACCGGCGGCGGCACGGGGCCGGACACCGAAGTGGCCGCCGGCCGCGAGGCCGCCAGGTGGCGTTTGTGCAGCGCCGCCTCGGCCAGCAGGCCGCGCGCCGCCACCATCCCGGCGGCCGATCCCAGCTTGCCGGCCGCGGCGGCGAGTGTCGTCAGCTGCCTGATAAGCGGGACCAGGTCGGCGGCGGCCGCGATCCGCTCCAGTTCGATCTCGCCCACCCGCGTCACCACCTCGGCCCGCGCCGCCCGCCGCCGCGAGACCTCGCACTGCCGTGAATAGCCCGCCTTGCGCGTCGCGGCGTGCACCGGCAGCCCCTTGGCGAGCGCCTGAGCCAGAGCCTCCAACCGCTTGTTCTCGAAAGCCGCCATCGATCCCTTCCATCACGCCAACCGTTGCATATTGCAACTTGCGAAGTGGGTGTCAAGCTTTCGCCAGACTCTCGGGATCAGCGTGTTCCTGGGCAACCCCACGAAGGTCTCGGAACCAACCTTTCTTGCCCCCATCAAAAGGGGGCTGGACGGTACGTGTCCATCATACTCAATTCAGGCTCCCCCTACCGATCACTCTCTCCTGTCTCAGGTTTGCATACACCAGATCGCGAGCCTAACTTGAAACAGCCAAACCAAAAAGGGCTTCGAGAGCGTGCCGGCCGCCGTCGATCTTCTCAGACACTACTTCACCAGACGGCGGTGCGAAAGGATCGGCATGGCTATCCTGGAGGTGGCCTTCGTCGGGTTGTTAGGACTAGTGCCATTATTTTCCGCACCGTTTCTCCGAGCCAACGACCCAGAAATCGGAATCTCCGCCGCAACAAGCCAACTAATCAAACTCGTATCGCTAGGTCAGCTTTATCTATATTGTTTTGCCCTGATCGCGACGCTATCGTGGCTCTTTATCCAACACAACCGCGGCGCACACATTTTCTTCAGAGCGATCATGGGGTTCTCTATACTCGTTATCTCGATCGCTAGCATAAGTATATATCTTCAAAATCCCGCTCTGAGTAGGCCACTTGCTCACCATCTGGTTATCTTAAGCGGCGCGTGTTACGCGCTCTGCCTTCTGATCTACTTCTTTCTCCTTATGTGTGGGAGCGCGGTTGCCCCGGCACCGACGATCGCCATCAACGAAGATGTAAAGAGCCTAATCGATCGTACGAAAGGTGTGTTGTAATGAATGACGCTCCATCTGTCCGGATAGATGCCCTACGGGTGACGCAGCCGATCGGCGACTATTTTGTCGGTCGTGCGTCCGCCTTGGACTTACTCGCAATTTGTAAGTTCGATTTTCGCCGCATGACGTATCAGAGTGGCTATATCGATTTCCTTGGTATCCAACGGAAGGTGAGCGAGAAGAGAGCGCGAGACATTGCGCAGTATGCTGGCACGGTTGATGCTGTATTTCCGACTTCTATCGTAATAGCCGTGCCAGAGAAGTGCGTTTCGATAGAAAACCTTTGTGAAGACCGCCTGCAGCGCCTCACCATAGTTGGGTACGAGGACAAAGACCATCCAGAATTGAACATCGCTCTTGAGGAGGTCGCATCGATCATTGACGGTCAACATCGTCTGCGTGGCGTCCAATTGTCAGAAGGTACCGGCATTGAGCTGCCGGTGGCCATTTTTATAGGGACAGACGATGCGACGGATGCGTCAATATTTTCGGTCGTGAATCTCGCTCAAACGAAGGTGAATAAGAGCTTGGTGTACGACTTATTTGCTGTAGCGCGGACGCGCAGCCCAGAGAAGACGTGTCATGAAGTGGTAGTGGCTCTGGACAGAATGCAAGAGAGTCCGTTTCACGATCGCATCAAGCGCCTGGGGACGGCCACTGAGGGTAGATTCGGAGAGACGCTTGCTCAGGCTACCATGGTCTTAGGCCTGCTGCCGTACATCACGTCCGACGCCTTAGCAGATCGAGATCGAGGCAAACGTTTCGGATTTTGGGAGCCGATCAGCGGTCCGCAAGCACGTCGGCGTATATTTTTTGAATTCTTCAGGCGAGGCCAAGATGAGAATATTTTGGCCAATGTTCTCAACTATTTCTTAGCGGTGAAAACCCGTTGGCCGACCGCTTGGGAGAGCACTGGAAGAGGAAACATGATAAACAGGACAAATGGTTACAATGCGTTCATCAGATTTCTTCGACCGGCATATCTGCACATAACCACTATGCCTCGCGTGGTTCGAGCGGATGAATTTGGCAGGGTATTTGACAAGGTTAATCTAACCGATGCGGAGTTCAATACGAACCGCTTCCTGCCCGGTACGAGTGGCGCGAAATTGCTTTACGATGAGCTAATTGCTCAAAGTGCGGTCGCCAACTGAGTATTACTCGGCCGCAATCCCAGAATTATAAGAATATGTCCGCCAGGTCGGCAGGTAGCTTCCGTCGGCTTGATTTCCCCACGCATTCCATTTTTGGCGTTCGCCGCGTGCGAAGAGCTCCAGATAAGGCCCTGGCGAGCAGGCCTCGATGATCCCGTATTGTTCGTCCGGCTTGCGGCTGTGCTCCCGTTTGCGGGTTTCGACCATGTTCACTTGCCGCCGTCCAGCCGCCAGCGTACGTGCATTCTTCCCGCGCACGCCAAATAGGATCATCTCGGTGACGTTTCGGAAATAAAAGCCGACGCCGCGGCCGTCGGAGCCGCCGTCCTTCCGGATCTTGTGCCACACGATGTTCGATTTGTAGGCGAAACCCCAGGCCTCCATCACCTGCAGCGCATTGGGGAGCAGGGCGTTCGGCGTCCAGAGATAGAGGTGCGCGGTCGGCGCCGCGACGCCTTCGACCGGCAGGGCGCAGATATCGTCGAGAGTCATGGTCTCGTAGCGCGAGAGACGCCGGTGCTCGGGCGCCATCTTGCCGGTGCGGTTGGTGAACCGCCACGGAGGGTCGGCGAGGATGGTGGCGTACTTGCGCCCTCGGGCAAAGCCAGCGAGGTCCTTGGCGGCTTCGACGCCGACCTCAGACATCAAGGGCGCCTTCGGATCGAGATGGGGGAACAGATCTATCGTCGACATAGGCTGCTCTCCTGATCCCGAAGACCACGACCGGACAACCGCCGCCGCCGCCACCCTCCAGGCGCGGCAACAGCTTGTCCATGTGCGTGGTCGAAGCGCCGTAGCTTTGCTTGTCGCGGCCAACTTCGACGAAAAGGGCCTGCAACTCCGTACATCGGGTGACGATCACACCAACGTCGATCACTCGAAGGTCGAACAGGAGGCGGAAGTTGTTCAGGTCGCGGTCGTAGAAAGGATCCTTGTTGTTCCATTCCACCTCCAGGGCCACGCGATTCTTGAGCACGTCCACCTCGTGGGTAGGGGATTGGTGCTCCTCGCCATCGATCGCTATGCGCGTATCGAAGCGCTTCTCCTTCCAGCCCAGTCGCTTGAATGCCCCATCTATTCGGTCCGCGATAAGCGACTTTCGTCCGCCGGGAGTTGCGATCTCCGTGTGACGTAACCTGAATTCGCCGAGCACGGTCTTGATGTCCGCCCATTCCTCTGGTCGAGCGGCCGAGAGGACAGCCAATCCGTTGCGCCATTCGTGCACCTCGTAGAGTGCTCGGATTTCGGCCGGGACGAATCGCTCGACGGACATCAGATGAACTTAGGGCCGTCGCGCCTCGGGCCATAGGTGTTTGCGTCCACCAAAACAGGTTGAGCGTCCCGTCCAACGAACTGCGAAAGATGGTCGATGTTCACTGTCTGTTCAAGGTGGATTCGCGCGCTGAGCCATCAAAAACATCGGTTTCAACGGTGCAGCGCCGCACCCCTCTGGAGCTCGACTCGTTGGGCCTTCACTAGAGCGCGCAAATCGACTCCGGGCGGACAAAGGTAAGCGGCCTCCCAAGTGGCCCCCATCTTTGTGACCGATCGAACGTCGGAGATTCCGCATCCGATCGGAGAAACGAACGCCTCGGCGACTTGCCGCCACTTGGCGAGCGGTAAATGGGAAGCCGCTTGGCCGACGTTCTTCATCGCCGGTTGGATCAGCAGGGTGTTTTCGGTTGGATGAACGTAGATGCGGAAAGTGATCGGCCCCAGTACGACCGTGGCATCGGAGAGTTTCCATCCGTAGCTGAGCAGGCTCGCGGCTGAGGTGTCGAAGGCCACCGCCAAAGCCGCGACAAGGAGGACGAGACCAATTCGTCTCATTTGCACTCCACTTTGTCCCCGACGGTGTGGCAATCCTTATGATCCTTGCTGGCGTCCGCGGCTTCCGCGAACCGCAAGACCTCATGAGCGTCGAACATGCCATCCGGCATCGGATCCGGTCGCGGGCCCTTGGACATCTTGATAATCAAGGTCTGACCCGGCTTTACGATGGGCATCGAGAACGCGGATCCGAAGACGGAGTAGCGATTGCCTGCGGCATACCCAAAGCTCTGGGCGCCGTTCAGGGTCCGGTCAGCTTCGCTGCCGATCCGGAACAGATCGAACCCATCTGCAATGGTTTCTTCCGCCGCCTTGCGCAAAGCGTACCTTTGGATCGTGTCCGGATCCGTATACGCGTTCCCTCGGGCAGTGATCTGAGTGGTGTCTTCGGTGATCCTCACCGCCTTGACGCCACCGAGCGCACCCATTTCTTGATATGGCGTCGCACAACTCGCCAAGGCGAGTGCGCAGGCGAGCATTGAAATTGCTCTCATCACAGCTCCCGAGTCCGCGCGTTGAGGCATCAAAGTGCTATTGGAATTGTATGCCGCCTCGTCTCCCAAGCAACCGCGAAGTCGGGCGTTGTCTGATATTGGGTTCGCTGGCCTTTGTTCGGCCAGGCGGAGCGTAGCGGCCTCAGGGCATGTTCCAGCGTGACTGCGGCGGCTCGTGATGCCGGCTGCGGACCTTGGCTGGTATGGGTGCGTGGCGCGCTGGTTCAGCATGGCCGCCAATGCCTCTTTGCGCCGCCAGCGTGCGACGCGGCGAATAGAACAGGAATGCGCCGGACTTGCGCTGCCTGGCCTTCCGGTGAGACTCTCTCGACAGGTCAAGAGGCTGATCCGGTGGATCGGTCCGCCGGGCGGAAGGAGAACAAGCGGATGGTCGCATCGGATCGGCGCCGAAATGCGGGGCTGGCGCTTGTGGCGGTTGCGGCTCTGGCCGCCCCGCTCTTGGCCCACGCCGCGGAGCCAATGCCGCACCGTGTGGGCCAGTGCGTCACCACCCGGATCAGGGCGGTGACCACGCGGCTGGAGGATGGTGTGACCCATCAGCCCGAGCCGGGCTCCGGCAGCGCGGTCAAGTTCACCAACGGCGGTTATCAGGTGAGCTACGAGACCATCGGAGCGATCAGTCGCTCGCGCGGGGGTGACCGGGTGCGGATGTGCCTGGTTTCGATCCCGCAGGACTGCCCAGCCGGTGACGCCCGCGGCCGTGAGTATCGGACCACCAACCTGCGCACTGGTCAGAGCTGGCGACTGCCGGATGCCGAGCACGGCTGCGGCGGCGCGTGAGGCGTCCCGCGCTCGGCGGTGGCGTCCGCCGCGGCGAACGGATGCTGGGTCTTGCGGGACTTGCGCTCCCTGGCCTTGGGGTGAGACCCTGCGCGACAGATCGCGAGGCTGACATGTTCCGGATCGGTCCGCCGAGCAGAGGGAGAAATCGGATGATCACATCGGATCGCATTCGCAGCGCCGGTCTGGCACTGCTGGGGGCCGTGGCGCTCGCGGCGCCTGCCCTGGTTCAGGCGGCGATGCCGCACCGGGTGGGCCAGTGCGTGGCCACGCGCATCGCCCAGGTGACGACGCGCCTGCAGGACGGCCCGAGCGGCCGGCCCATGCCCGGCTCGGGCAGCGCCGTGCGCTTCGCCAACGGCGGCTACCAGGTGAGCTACGACACCATCCCGGCCGTCGAGCGCTCACGGCGCGGCGATCCGGTGCGGATGTGCCTGGTCTCGGTCCCCAGGGACTGTCCGCCGGGCGACACCCGGGGCGGGGAATACGCGACGACGAACCTGCGCACCGGCCAGAGCTGGCGGCTCCCGGATTCCGAGCACAGCTGCGGCGGCGCCTAGGGGGGCGGACCGGCCCGATCGGCGCACTCCACACCCGTCATCCCGGCCGCAAGCCCGCCGTCTTGCGGGCTGGAGAGCCGGCGACTGTGTTGTCAAACGGGCTTTTGCCATGGCTGTCCGGACTTGAGGATGCCGTTGGCGGCGACGACGATCTTCCGGGCGATGGCGATGAGGGCGACCTTGGCGGGCTTTCCGGCTTGGCGCATGGCGAG
>DATCBS010000004.1:0-35603 GCA_036511715.1 Caulobacteraceae bacterium | reverse complement strand
TCGCCCCTGGCGAGCGCAGCACGATGTCGTCCCCGGCGTCCGCCGAGGCCAGGGTGAGCGAGCCGGTCTGCGAGCGCACGCCGATGTCCCGGCCGGCGACCAAGGCGCCAGCGCTGACGTTGCCGGAGGCGACCGCTCCGTCGATGAGCAAATCCTGGCCCGCCGTCACGCCCATCACGGTGAGAGCGAGCGGCGCCTGGAAGCGCGCATCCGACATCGGCCCGGCCGCGGTCGTCTGGCCACCGACGGTGACCGTGGTCCCGGCCTTCACATCCACGCTGGAGCCGGTGAGGGCGAAGGTCGCGCCAAAGGCGGTGATCGGATCCAGCGCGGCCAGCAGATCACCGGCCTGGCCTGGAGCGACACTATCATTGCCGTGGGTCGTCAGAGCGCCGGCGACATCGATCGATGTGGGCGAACGCAGCACGATGTCGTCGCCCGCATCGGCCGAGGCCAGGGTGACTGAACCTATCCCGGTCACCACCGCCACGTCGCGGCCGGCCAGGAGCGCCCCACCCGTCACTCCACCCGCCCTCGCCCCGTTGTCGATCAGAATGTCGCCGCCGGTGGTGACGGCGTCGACGGAGATTCCATCGGCTGTCCCGAGGCGCACGTCCGACTGAAAAGCCTTGGCGCCGAATGTCGGCGCGGCGGTGATCAGGCCGCTGACTTTCAGGCCCGCCCCGGCGATCACGTCGACATCATGGCCGGTCAGGTCGAAAGCGACCGCCGCGAGCTTGAATGCGCCCGCGCTCGCGATGAGACGATCAGCGGCGCCGAAGACATCCACCGGCGGCTGTCCCGCCACGGTCTGTCCGGCGGCGATCGAAGTCGCGGTGAAGGCGCCGCCGGCCCTTGCGGCCACGTCGTCGCGCGCGCTCAGCGCCGACACCATGATGATTCCACCGTGCAGGCCGATGTCGCGGCCGGAGATCACGCCGCCGCCCGCCGACTTCTCGTCGACGTTGGCGAGGGCCCCGATGTCGACATCACCCACCGCATTCGTGATTGCGCCGATGTGGACACTGCCGGCGTCTCTGATCATCAGGCTCGCGCCGTCCGCCGCGGCTGGGTCCTTCACATTGGCGGCGGTGGTGTTGACAAGGGTTGTGTCGATAGTGGTGTCGCCGCCGGTGATGGTCGTGACTGCGGCGCTCTGAACCAGGCCGCCAGACAGCTCCGGCGTCAGCACGCCCCCCGTGCCTGTCTGGTCGGCGACCATGAGCACGATGTCCTGACCATCGCCGCGCGCCTGCGTCGCGGTCAGGGCGCCGCCGGCGACGATCGAGCTGGCCAGGTTGTCGCCCGCGGCCGCGACCACAATCCGACTGGCTCTGATTTGCGAACCTGGAGCCAGGGTGATGCCGCCGGGGATAGGTGGGCAGACTTTGCCGCAGCCGGGCCCGCCGCTGAAGTTAGCGCCGATGTTGATGGTCACTCCGTCCAGAGCCAGCACGGTTCCGGTATCGGTGAACACCAGGCTGACATCCTGGGCGGCGACGGTTGCGACCTGCACGGCGCCGGCGGGCGTCTGCAACACCTTGCCGCCTAGCCCGATAAGGGGCGCGAGCAGGGCCACCATGCCGCTGGAGGCATTCACCGTCCCGTCCATCTGGATCGCTTGGCTCGCGCCGGTGAAGGCGAAGTTCAAGGAGCCGCCGAGAAAGGACTTCTCGTCGAACCCGGTGGCGGTCGAGAGCAGGAGCCCGCCGACATTGAAGACGCCGGTGTTGGTGACGGCTATGCCCGAGGCGTTGATCAGCCACACCTGACCGACCGATGCGATCGTTCCGCTCAGGGTCGAGGGAATTGGGGGGCCACCGCCTTCGGGGCTCACCGCTCGATTCACGAGGATCCAGTCGGGCTTTTGACCATTCACCGTGAATATGTTCCCAG
This sequence comes from Caulobacteraceae bacterium, assembly GCA_036511715.1. Lineage (GTDB taxonomy): Bacteria > Pseudomonadota > Alphaproteobacteria > Caulobacterales > Caulobacteraceae > Acaudatibacter. The sequence goes on along the minus strand of DATCBS010000004.1, from coordinate 33,707 downwards.
CGCCGGTGTTGAACTCGGCCCACTCCGCGTAGGCGCGCGAGGCGCTTACCGTCACGCTGCCGGTGGTCGCGGCGGGATTGTAGCCCGGATCGAGCGTTACGTTCCGCCAGTTGGTGAGCGGCGAGGGAGGCGGGACCGACGGGATGGGAAGACCCGCGGAATGCGCCGCTCCCGCGCCGATCGCGATCGCGACCGCGAGAGGCGCGGCGGTTGAGAGCAGGACCGCATGCCTTCCACCCCAAGCATGGCGACGAACAGAAATGCGCATGGCGAACCTCACCGAAACGAGAACACACGACCGAGCGTCAGCAGCAGCCGGCCGGGCGGCTTGGCGGCGCCGGGAAAAGGAGGATCGAGCGGATCGGCCCACGCGACGTCGAGATTGAGCTGCCATGGAAGCCGGGCGCGCACTCCCGCCCCGGCGGAGGCGATGGTTGCGGAATAGCCCCCGACGCCCAGGTTGGTGACATAGGCCGTGTCGTAGAAGGCATACGGTTCGAACCACAAGGGTGAGCCGCGGCTGACCGGTTGCTTCGGCGGAAAGGCGATTGGCCAGCCGGCTTCGAATTGACCACCCACCGCACGATCGCCGCTGGCGGCGCCGGGGCTGTAGCCACGCCCGATGGTGTAGTTGCCGATCTGGAATTGCTCGTAGGCGAGCACCGGTCCGCTGGCCCACTGCGCCGCCCCTCGCAGTTCGATCCATGGTCCGCCCATATGGTCGGGCGCCGGCCGTCCGCCGAAGGTCCAGCGCAGAGAGCCGTCGCCGCGCACCACCGTGGCCTGCGGGTCGCCCTGCGCTCGCGAAAGATTCGCATCGCCCTCGTGGCTGCTCCCGAGCCCTCCAAGACCTTGGCGGATCTCCGCTCGAACATTGAAGCTGAGCGGCAGCGCGTCTTCCGGCAGCCAGCGAAGCTCCAGCTGCCCGGTCGCAATCCGAAGCCGATCCTTGAAAAGCGTCGGCGCGCCGGTGGGCAGGCCTCGGAACAAGCCCAGGTCGTTGTCATCGTCGATGGTTTCGAAGTGGACCCCACCGACAATGTTGAGAACCTGATCGCGGAGGAACGGATAGCTCAAACCGGTGCGTGTGCTGAGGAAATCGCCGTCGATCTGCAGCGGCGCGAGGGCGCCTTGGGGATGGGTCTGGGCATAGTTGATCTCGAATTCGCCCTTGAGACCCTGGGTCCCCAGATTGGCCTCCTCGTTGAACTCGACGACCCGCTGGGCCCAATTGGTCGAGGCGAACAACACCAGGGAGGTGCGCTCTCCAAAGCGCGTGAAACTATTCGCGTCGAACCGTGCATAGAGGGCGGTGGGGCCCAGTTCGTCCGAGCCGAGGTGCTGGACGCCGGTGGACACATCGAGCCGACGCCGGCGTTCAGCGTCGGCTTCGAGTTCGACCGCGCCGGGCGGGCCATGCACAGCGTGCAGGCGGATACCGATCTCGGCGCCGGGAATGTCGCGCGTGAGCAACACGGCTCGCTCGATGTCTTCCCAGGGCGTCGGGCGCTTACCGACCGCCTCCGCCAGGTAGGCGCTCGCCAGCGCGGCCGCCGGCCCCATCCGCGCCAAGCCCTTGGCGTCGATGTCGGCGATGAACCCTTCGGTCGCGGCCAGATGCAGCTCACCGCCCGTGATCCGCTGCGCCGGCAGATCGACCCGGGTCAGTCGATAGCCCTTGCGCACGAACAGGCGGGCGATACGGTCACGGATTCTACAGACGACCGAGAGGTCCTGCGGCCGATCCAGGAATGGGGCCGCCGCCGCGGCGACTTCCCCTGGAGTCACCACCGTCGCGCCGTCCACGATCACCTTGACGATGGTCACGCGGAGGCCCTGGCCTGCGAACGGACAGCCGCCGGCGGCCATCGGCGCAGCCAGGGGCGGCGGCGAAGGCCGAGCCGGCGGGATCTGGTTGGAGATGTCGGGAGCGGTGTGACCGGGCTCGGGTCCGCTGGACGGGGCGCCGACCTGCTGCGCCAGAGCCTTGGAGGTCGGGCTTCCGGCGAGGACGACGGCTAGGGCACCGCCCAATAGAAACTGGCGAACGCGACTGAGCAAATCCCCCTCAGCAGTCTGTACTTGGCCGTATCGCTACCACTATCCACGACCACGGTCACGCGACGAGGCTCCTTGCCGGCGAACGGGCGGCGCAGGCTGCCACGCCCACGAAAACGTCTCCGGCTGGATATTGCCGGGCCGCACGTCTCGCGGCCGCCTCGAGTCCCGCTTCAAGACGGACAGTCTCGAGGTCGGCGCGCCTGGGGCGTGATAGCTGTGACATTCGGCGCAGGCGGCCGGGGCTGCCTGGGCGGCCTGCGCCTTGCCGTGGCAGGCCGCACACTGGGCGATGCGGGGAAGCAGAACGTCCTCCGACCGGTCCGATTGTCGAGCGGCATGGCAAACTCCGCACGTGAGTCTGCCTTGGGCGTCCTGATGATGCGCGGGAACGTCATGATCGAACCCGCCGCGCGGCAGGTAGCGCACGGTCAGGCGCACCGGCGCGACGGCGTAGGCGACGGAAGCCGCGTATTTTGGCCGGCCGATGACATGACAATTCGAACAGATGCCGCCCGCGGCGAAGGTGGCGTGGATCGCGCCCAGCGCGCGGGCGGAAGGCGCCTTCGCGGCAAGGGCGCGTCGCAGCCACTCGGCGATCTCCGCTGCCAATCCTGGGCGGCGACGCCCGTTGCCCAAGGATGCCGGCGCTCCACCGCGATGCATCCCGTAGAACGCCTCCAATGCCGCCACGACGCGAACAACCGATCCATGCGGCACAGTGCGTAGAGCGCCTCCGCTGCGGGCGAAGGCCAATGAATGGCACGCCGAACAGTCACGCTCCATCTCCACCGGCTGAAAACTCCTGCCTGCCTGGTCCGGCCGATGACAGTTTGCGCACGAAAGGGGCGGGCCATAGCCACGCCCGGGACCCAGCACCTGGGCAAGGCGCGCCACGCCGCCGGCGGTGTCCAGATGGAGGCGATGCGAGAACGCGACGCCTTGATGTTCAATTGGCCGCCGTTCCAACGCTATCCGCTCCAGGCGGGGCCCCTTGGCGGACACGGTGAGCAGGGGCCGGAAATCGGGATGCCGGCCCCAGTCCGGAACATCGAAGAGCGCAGTCGTCGGCAGCCGCGCGTTCAGGCCCGCATGGCAATCGGTGCAACTGTTGACGCTCGCCAGGAACGGCGTCGCCCTGGGGCGAGTGGAGACCACCTTGACCGCGCGACCGGGTCGACCGGCGGCGATGTGCTCGAGATGGCAGCTCGCGCAACGATCGTTGGGATGGTGAAATGCGCGCTCGAAGAGCGCCTTGACCCTGGCCCCGAATGCCGCCGGCAATGGCGTCGCCGCGAGGAGGCGACCGTGCGCGGCATGATCGCCGATCAGTTTTGGCGCGAATGGGCTCCCCCGAGCGTGGACCTCGGCGGCGACACGCAGGATCGAAACCGCCGCCCGGTCATTCATGTGGCAGGCGAGGCACGCATCGTCGCGCACGGCGACGAAAGCCTCGCGGTGGCACGCCTGACAGTTGCCGTTGAGAAATCCATGGGCTTCGGAGAGCGGGCCACTGGACCACTGTTGGTCGGCGTGGATCGTGGCGCGCCTGTGGCCGCTGAAGAAGAGCGCCGCCGGCAATGCGAGACAGACCACGAGGATGCCCAGTCCCAGACTCCACGCCAGACGTCGCTTGCCGAAAACCGTTGCAGGCGGCGAGAAGACCGCCCGCTCCATCTCGGTCGCGGGCCTCGCGCGCGCATCCTCGCGGCGCACCACCGTGACGACGACCTCGTCGGCCGCCGCGCCTTGCGCGAAGGCCAGGACGTGACTTCCGATCGCGATCTCCGGGGCCTCGGCGAGCGGCAGCTCCGCGGTGCGCACGAATGCTCCAGCCACTTCAACGGCAAGTTCACCGAGCGCTTCGATCTGGACTCGGTGCGCGCCGGCCATCCGGAGGCGGGCATGACGCAGGCCTACCGCCAGATCGGTGAGGTGAATGTCGCAATCGGCGCCGCGGCCGATGATCGGTTCGCTCGCCGCGATGGGCCGTGAGCGCACGATTTCGCCGCCCGCCGCCCTGCGCGTGACCTGGCGAAGAGTGAAGCTCACACTCGACCTACCAATAGAAGAAGACGCTGACGATGTGCGCGGTCAGCGCGGCCAGGAGGGCGAAGGTCGCCGGCACATGGACAAACAGCCACGCATCGAGCAGCGAGCGCAAACGGATGTGCCGGCGGGCTTGGCCCAGCGCCGCTTCTTTGAGATCCAAGAGGGTGGCGATCTGATCGAGCTGCGGCGATGCATCGGTCAGGCGGCGCCGCAGCCCTGCGAGGCCAACAATCGCGCGGCGGTTGCCGCAGCCTGGACGCAGACCGCTCAGCCGCTCGACCAAGCCGCCGGAGATGCGGGTCTGCTCCAGCGACAGCCGCACGATCCGCGCAGCTCCCTCATCAAGGCTTTGCGCCGCTTCGTCGAGCCTTCCGTCAAGGGCGCGCAGGCGCTCGAGCATCTGCACCTGGGTCAGTTCGTGGCGATTTTCACTCAGGCGCCGCGGCAGGGTCGCGTAGGCCGCGGCGCCGAGAGCGCCAGAGGCCACCACCGTGAGCATCAGAACGAAGGCCAGTGTGTGGACATTCCAGCCGAACTCGAATCCGGTGTGGACCGTCGCGACGACCACGAGAGCCAACCCAAGATAGACGTGCGCCGACAACCAGCCCTTGAGCGACCAATGTCCTGACGTGATGACGCGCTTGCGCACCCCCAGCGCCGCCAACCAGAGGATCAGCACCGCGCCTGCCAAGCCGGTTGCGTAACCGTACCAGGTGTCGCCCCTGGGCCGCGGGTGCACCTCGGCGTATCGATAACCGGCGGCTGCGGCGAAGCTGAGGAGGGCGGCGATCCACAGCCAGCGAAAGCCGGCGTGGCGCAGGAATCCGACGTGTCTTGCCGTCTCCGACCTCGCCCCGGCCACCACAGCCGCCCCCCTTTAGTTCACCCGCGCTCCATGAGGGTCACGGTCAGGAATTTTTCCGGCGAAACCCGAATGGCCGCTCCCGTAGGACACGCCCGCACGCAGGCGGGCCCACCCTTCTTGCCGACACACATGTCGCACTTGATGGCGACCTTGTGCGTCTCCACCCCGGCCTTGAGGTGGCTCTCCTTCCATTTTCGGTCCGGTTCCCCGGGACCAGGTCCCGCGCCGAACAGCATCCAGGAGAGCAAGCCCGGCTTTTTCGGCGGCGCCTGATCCATGCGGATGACGTCATAGGGACAGTTGCGTTGGCAATTTCCGCAACCAATGCAGGTTTCGTCGATGAACACCTCGCCGTCGGGACCGCGATGGATCGCGTTGGGCGGGCAGTCGGTCATGCAATAGGGGTGTTCGCAATGCCGGCAGGACGTCGGGACGTGCAGATGTGCGTAGGTGCGGCCCGCCTCCCGGTCGAGCCTCGAGAGGCCGTCGTGGCTGTCGGCGCAGGCCTTCTCGCAGTTGTCGCAGCCGATGCACAGGGTCTCGTCGATCAGCAACACGTCGGTGGCTTCGCCGATGCCTTGTTGGACCAAGAAGCCGGCGACGGCGCTGTACATGTCGACGACGCCGCCAAATTTCCCTTTCTCCTCGTCAACGAAGTCGTCGATCTTGCGTCGCGCGGTCATGTCCGCGGTGATCTTGCGGCCGAGTTCGGGCTTGCGCGCCAGCAGCCGGCGAAAGGCCTCGCCGTCGAAGCGCACGACCTCGGAACGGATCGCCGCCCGCACCGTGGCGGTGCGCCTGCCGCCTTCCATCAGCGCCATTTCGCCGGAATATGATCCAGCCGGGACATAGGCGAGAAACACCTGCTTGCCGCCGATCTCCTTCTCCACGACCATGCTCCCCGAACGGATGATGAAGAGGTCGCAACCCTCCTCGCCCTCGCGGATGATGGTCTCGCCGGGCTTGACCTGCCGCGTTTCGGCGGTGCCGATCACTTCGGCAATGTCTTCGGCAGTCAGTCCCGAGCCGAATATCTGCAGGAGCTGGCGCTCGGTTGTGATGCGTTCGACCGTCTCGCGCGCCTCCTTGACGGTCGCCATCAGTTTCAGCGCCGCGGTCCGGGACATTTCCACCAGAATGCAATCCTCGGCGGCGCGGATCGTGGCCCCGCGTCGACGGCCGGAAATGAGACCCACCTCGCCGAAGATCGATCCGGCGTGGATTGGCACCGTGCGCGCCCGCTGCTTCGGGTCGACTTCGACCTCCACCGACCCCTGCGCGATGGCATAAAGCGAAGATCCGATGGCGTTGCGCTCGAAAACCACCTCTCCGGCGCGGCAGAAGCGCACGTCGGAGTCGAGCATGAACTCGCGCATCTGCAACGGAGAAAGACCGCGGAAGATCTCGACCCCCTGACGCAGGAACTCCAGCCATTCGGCCACCGACCGACGCGCAGGCAGATCGCTGAATTGTCGCTCGAGGATCGGTTCGTCGGCCGGCTTGAGCTCGCTGTTGCCCGCGATGAATTCGATCACGTCGTAGCCCTGGTTGAGGCAGTGCTTGATCAGCGGATAGCCGGCCAGGGCGCCGATGACGTAGACGCCCTCGACGCTGCTTTCGAAGGTCGGGCTGAGCTCCGGGAAGGCGTTGCGGCTGTCGCTGGTGAATCTGATCCCCAGGCTCTCGATGAATTTGCGCGGCGGCGCCGAGCCCATGCGGGCGATGATCCGGTCGCAGGGGACCTTCGCCGTCCCCTCCGGCGTGTCCACCGTCAGCCACCGCTGCTCGATCAGGGATGAGGTGGCCCCGCGCATGATCGAGATCCGCCCCGCCTCGCCGGCCGCCAGCAGCGCCTTCACATTGGCGTCCTTGGCCGTGGCGAAGTCAGGACTTCTGTTGAGCAGGGTCACGATGTTGCCCTGCGCCGGGTCGGCGACGAGCCCGAGCGCGTTTTCTATGCCCGCATCGCCGCCTCCCACGACGACGATGTGCTCGTCGATATATTCCGTGGGATCGTGGAGCTGGTACTGCACGTGGGGCATGGCCGCGCCCTCGCAGCGCATGAGGTTGGGATTGCCTTGCGTGCCCACCGCCACGACGATGGTTTCGGCGTTCACCGTGGCGCCGTCGGCCAGTGTGATGGTGAAATCGCCCTTCGTTCCGCTGATCGACTTGGCTTCGGCGCCAAAGCGAACGTTGACGCCGCGCGTCTTGATCGCGTCGGTCCAGAGTTCCAGGACCTGCTCGCGTTTGTCGGCTGAAAACGGGCAATCGGCGCGCAGCACGAGCTGGCTCGGGCTCGCCATCACATGCTTGCCCCGCTGATAGCGGAAAATCGTGTCCGACAGGTGGTCGGCCTTCTCCAGAAGAAGGTGGCTGAGCCCCTTGGACGCCGCATGCGCCGCGGCGCTCAGGCCGGCCGGCCCCGAACCGAGAATCACCGTGCGAAACTTCTCCGTCACACCGACCCGTCCTTGCTGCGCAGACGCCCGCTCATTTATCGTTCGGTGGTCGCGCCCCGGGCGCTATACTGAGCGCATTCATCAGCGGGGTAAACGCCTGTCATGACAGCGGAAATCGGCCAGCTCGCGCTCATTCTCGCTCTTCTGCTGGCCGTGCTGCAGGCGCTCGCGCCGCTCGTGGGGGCGTGGCGAGGCGATGCGGTTCTCATGGCGCTCGGGCGCAACGCTGCATTGCTGCAGGGCGTTTTCGTCGCGATCGCCTTCGCCAGCTTGGCCACGGCCTACGCCGCGGATGATTTCTCCGTCGCCCTGGTGGCGGCGCACAGCAACAGTGATCAACCCTTGGTCTACCGCCTCGGCGCGACCTGGGGCAGCCACGAGGGGTCGATGCTGCTGTGGGTGTTGATTCTGGCGTTCTACGGCGGTGCGGTGGCGGTGTTCGGCGGCAGGCTGCGCGAGACGATGCAGGCGCGGGTTCTGGCCGTTCAAGGGATGGTCGGCGCCGCGTTTCTGGGCTTTCTGCTCTTCACCTCAAATCCGTTCACGCGGCTGGTTCCGGCGCCACTCGATGGAGCGGAACTCAATCCGGTGCTTCAGGACCCGGGCCTGATCTTTCATCCGCCGGTCCTCTACCTCGGTTATGTAGGCTTCTCGATCGCATTCTCCTTCGCGGTGGCCGCCTTGATCGAGGGGCGAGTGGACTCCGCCTGGGCGCGCTGGGTCCGACCGTGGGTCCTCGTCTCGTGGCTCTTTCTCACCGCGGGCATCTCGATGGGCAGCCTGTGGGCCTATTACTCACTCGGCTGGGGCGGTTGGTGGTTCTGGGACCCAGTGGAGAATGCGTCGTTCATGCCTTGGCTTCTGGGCACGGCGCTGCTGCATTCCTCACTGGTGCTCGAGCGACGCGGGGCGCTCATCAGCTGGACCATCCTGCTGGCCATCCTCACGTTTTCCTTGAGTCTGGTAGGGACCTTCCTGGTGAGATCGGGGGTGTTGACCAGCGTCCACGCCTTCGCCCTGGACGCCGGACGGGGGGTCTACATCCTGGGCATCATCGCCGCGGCGACCGGATCGGCGCTCGCGTTGTTCGCCTGGCGCGCCCCGGCGATGCGGACCGGAGCGCTGTTCACGCCGCTGTCGCGCGAGGGAGGGATCACCCTGAACAACCTTTTCCTGCTCAGCGCCACGGCGACCGTGTTCCTGGGAACCTTCTACCCAGTATTTCTCGATGTGCTGCACGGCCCGAAGATCTCGGTAGGGCCACCCTACTACAAACTCACGTTCATTCCGCTGTTCATTCCGCTTCTATTGCTGGCGGGCTTCGGGCCGATGCTCAACTGGAAGCGCGATGAACTACGTCCCCTGCTGCGTCGACTCGTCGGGCCCGCGAGCCTCGCTGGCCTCGCGCTGATTCTCGGGGCGGCGATCGCCGGTCTCGGCCGACCACTGATCGCCCTTGGGCTCGGCCTGGGCGTGTGGCTCATCGCCGCCGCGCTCGCGGTGCTGGCGCGCCGCTGGCGGATCGGCCATGGCGGCGCGGGCGACCTGCCGCGGCTGGCGCGGGCGACGCCGTTGGCCGTCTGGGGTCTGGTCCTGGCCCACGCGGGCCTGGGCGTCACCACTCTGGGGGTGACGGCGGTCAGCGCATGGCAGAGCAACAAGGTTCTGACCATGTACGCCGGCCAGAGCGTCGCGCTGGCCGGCAAGAGGGTGACCCTCAGTTCGGTTCAGATCGTGCGCGGCCCGAACTGGGAGGCCGACCAGGCGCGCTTCGATGTCGCGAGCGCCGGCGGACACCGGATTCTGATCTCGCAGCGGCGGTTCTATCCAGTGAGTCGGACCTACACCACGCAGGCAGGGATCGGGTTCGGCGTCCTTGGAAATACCTACATCTCGATCGGCGAGCGCAATGACGGCGGCGGGCTCATCGTGCGGTTGTGGAATCATCCTCTGGTGAGCTGGATCTGGGGAGGAGGGCTGATCATGGCCTTGGGCGGCGCGCTCTCCCTGGCCGACCGCGGCCTTCGCCGCGTGACCGTGCGCCGCGCGATCAGTCCCGCCCCCCAAGCGGCGCCGGCGCCGGCATGAGAGCAGCGACCTTCCTCCTGCCGCTGGTCTTGTTCGTCCTACTGATCGCCGCGTTCGTGGCCGGCCTTGACCGCGATCCGTCGAGGCTTCCCTCGACGCTCATCGGCAGGGCCCTGCCGCCCTTCTCCCTGCCCCCGGTTCGCGTCGGCGACCCGGGCCTGAAATCGTCGGACCTCACAGGCGCGCCCAGACTGCTCAATGTTTTCGCTTCCTGGTGCGTCTCCTGTCGTGTCGAACATCCGGTGCTGTTGGCTCTGAAGGCCAATGGCGTACCGGTGGACGGGCTGGACTGGAAGGACACGCCGGCCGCTGGCGCGGCCTATCTCGCCGACAACGGCGATCCCTATGGTCTCGTCGGCAACGACCTCAGTGGACGGGTGGGAATCGACCTCGGAGTCGCCGCAGTGCCCGAGACCTTTGTCATCGATCGCCGCGGAAAGGTCCGCTACAAACAGATCGGCCCCATCGCACCGCAGGACTGGGAGCGGACGATCAAGCCGCTCATGGACCATCTGAGCGCCGAGTCATGAGAGGTTTCACATTCGCTGTGGCGCTGGCCGTTGTCCTGCTTGCGGGCCAGGCGAGAGCGGTTGCGCCGGACGAACAGCTCGCTGATCCGCGCTTGGAGGCGAGGGCCCGCGCCATCGGCGGCGAGCTGCGCTGCGTGGTCTGCCAGAACCAGACCATCGACGATTCGGACGCAGAGCTGGCGCGCGATTTGCGCATCATACTGCGTGAACGTCTGACGGCGGGCGATAGCGACAAGCAGGCCATCGACTTCATCGTCGAGCGCTATGGGACCTTCGTACTGCTCAAGCCGCCGTTCGAAAGCCAGACGCTCCTGCTGTGGCTGGGACCGCTGTTGGTGCTGGCCGCGGGAGGGGCGGCGGCGGCCCTCTACATGCGGCGGCGACTGCTAGCCGCGCGCGCTGAACCGGCGCTGACGCAAGCCGAGCGCCTGGAACTCGACCGAATTCTCACGGCGGATGATCCACGGTGATTGTCTGGATCATCCTTACCCTGATGATCGCGCTCGCCGCGATCGGCGTGACTATCCCGCTGGTGCGCCGCCATGACGCTCGGCGCGGTCGCACTGGCGCCGTCGAGGTGCTCAGGGAGCAGCTCGCGGACATCGATGCTCAGGCGGCGGCTCAGACGCTTCCCTCCGGCGACGCCGAAGGGTTGCGCACCGAGGTTTCGCGACGGATTCTGGCCGAAGGGAAGGTGGAGGCAGGGCCGGCGCGGCCCCTAGGTGAATGGGCTCTGCTGGTGCTGGGCTTGGGATTGGCCGCGACGGTCGCCCTGGTCGCCGCGCTGCTCTACTCAAAGATCGGCCGCCCTGATCTTACCGGCGTTTCTTCGCCACCGGCGCCCAGCGTCAGCCTCGCGAATCAGAATCATCCTGGGACGGACATTCCTACTATCGTGGCCCAGCTCGAGCGGAGGATGAAGCAGGCGCCTGGCGATCCGGAAGGCTGGCGGATGCTCGGCTGGTCATACATGCAGGTCGGTCGCTATGGGGAGGCGGCCAACGCCTATGGCAAGGCGTCGGCGCTCGAGCCGGCGAAGGGCGAGTTTCTTTCGGCCCAGGGCGAGGCATTGACTCTGGCCGCGGGCGGCCGAGTGACCCCCGCGGCGCGCACCGCGTTCGGAAGCGCGCTCGCCGGGGACCCGGCCGATCCTCGCGCCCGCTATTTCCTCGCCATGGCCAAGGACCAGAGCGGCGACCACGCCGGCGCCTTGGCCGATTGGGTCGCGCTGCTCAAGAGCGCGCCTCCCGACGCGCCCTGGGCGGGCGAGGTGCGCGCCTTTGTCGAGCGCACCGCCGCGGCGCATGGCGAGGACCTCACCGGCAAGCTTCCGCCAGCGGCCGCGCCGGCGGCCCCCGACGGCGCGGATGCGCCAACCCCGGGGCCGGCGGGGCCAACGGCTGCCCAGGTCGCGGCCGCGCAGCGGATGGCGCCGTCCGACCAGCGGGCCATGATCGGCGGCATGGTCGAGGCTCTCGCCTCGCGCCTGAAGGCCAATCCGAAGGATCCCGATGGCTGGCTCCGGCTGATGCGGGCGCGGATGGTTCTCGGTCAGAGCGCGGCCGCCGCCGCGGCCTACCAGGGCGCCATGCACGCCTATGGGCAGTCTCCCTCGCAGCAGGCCGCGTTCCGCGAGGCGGCGCGCGAGCTGCGAATTCCCGGCTCGTGACAATAGCCGGCGAGGCTCGACCAACCTCTCGAAGCTCCGCGATCGGCCGGCATGTTTCGCCGATCGGCGCTCGCTTGATCAGCCGAGGACGTACGGAGGTCAGGGCGCGGCAGGTGCGCCGAGCGCGACGCGCAGAGTGTCCAATTGGGCGTAGCAACCCCGCTGAACGAGCTGGCCGGCAAAGGCGATCCAGTCGTCCGAGGGAGGGGCGACCGCGCGCCAGATGACGCCGGCGTCCATGCCGTCGGTGGTCGAGACCAGATACGCCTCGCCATCGGCCAGCGGTAGGTCGACGGGCCAGTCCAGGGCGGCCTCGCCGGCTCGCCAGGTGAGGGTGCGCTTGCTGTCGTCGCGCATGCGGGTGATCACCACCGTGGCGGCGTCGGTGTCACGCCGCCAAAGCTCGATCGGCTGGCTGGCGGCGACGCAGAAATCGCCGGGAAGGGCGAGATCGATCTGCCAGATGTTCGCTGGAGCGGCGAGGGGACGCGCCGGCGCTGTCGGCGAGCCGATGCCGCGCGCCGCGCCGAGCCTGTGTCCGGTGCGTGGATTCTGGCTGAGAAGGGCGGTGAGCGCCGACTTGGCCTGGGCCGACGGCTGCCTGGTCAGAAATCGACCCGGCCCGTCGAATTGCCGCGTTCCGCCGCCGTCAAGGACGGTCAGGTGGTCGCCAGCCGCGAGCTGAATCGGCTGGTTGGCCGGCAACAGGGTTCCAGCGCGGTAAGCCGCCGCGGACGGGCCCTGGGCTCGGACCACCATGACCTGCGCCGCGGCCGGCAAGGCGATCGCGGCCGCCGTCAGCGCGCCTAGGGCGAGTGCGCGCGCGAAACTGGACATTTTGAGCCTCCGGGCGCTCGATCCGCGGCCCCATCTGCTCGCGGGGCGGCAGAATGACTCAGTTCGCCGGCCAACGCCACCGGGAGGGGGCGCAGCACTGGGAACACGATCATGGTTGACGGCGCTGGCAGTCGCTCGTCGGGCAGCTCCGTCATGCCGCCGGGCGCGTTGTCCGAGGACCGCGCCGAGCGCGCCGGATATCCGAGGCCAGGTGTCGCAAAGTTTGACGGCGGCGGTTAAGTTTGCGGGAGTGGCGATTGTGATGGAGCGCCGCGCAACGCGAGGCTGAGATGTCTGGGACAGGGGACCAAAGAGGAAATGCGCCAGCGGCCGACCCCTTTGTCACGCTGGACGCGACCTCCCAGGCGGAGCTGGTGCGTCGGGGCCTGGCGACGGCTGGGGAGCTTGTCGATGCCGCCATCGTTCGCATCGAGGCGGTGAACGGCCCCATCAATGCGGTGACCCACAAACTCTACGACCAGGCCCGCGATCGCGCCGCGCGGCTCCAGCCCGAGGGCGCCTTCGCCGGCGTGCCTTTTCTGATCAAGGATCTCCTGCCGGTGGCCGGGGCGCCGCACACCTCCAGTTGCCGCGCGCTGGCCAACAACGTGGCGCAGGCGAGCCCTCCCTATGCGCAGGCCTTCGACGCCGCTGGCCTGATCGCGGTGGGACGCACCAACACGCCGGAGTTTGGCCTGATCGACACGACCGAACCAGCTCTGTACGGCCCGTCCCGCAACCCCTGGGATCTGACCCGCTCCACCGCGGGGTCGTCCGGCGGCGCCGGGGCCGCCGTGGCCGCGGGCATGACGCCCATGGCCCATGCAAGCGACGGCGGCGGCTCGATCCGCCTGCCGGCTTGTCACAATGGCGTCTTCGGGCTGAAGCCCAGCCGCGGCCGAAATCTCTCAGCCGGCTTTCCACCGATGCCGTTCGGCCTGCCAGATGTCGCGGTCGATCACGTCCTGACCCGATCGGTGCGTGACAGCGTCCGGATGTTGAGCGTCACCGAAGACCCGGATACGCCGCTCGGGCGTTTCGGAGCGGTCCAAGGTCCCTTGGACCGCAAGCTCCGGATCGGCCTCATTCGCGAGGGTGCGACCGGGGCCCTGGCGGTTCCGGAGGTCGACTCGGCCGTGGTCGGCGCGGCGCGGCTGTGCGAAGAACTGGGCCACGAAGTGGCGCCGGCGCACTGGCCCTTTTCGGGCGAGGCGGTGATGCTGGCCTTCCTCGACGAGTGGGCGGTGCTCGCCGCCGGCGCGGTCGCTCAGACCTGTGGGGCGGTCGGTTGCGAAGCCGACGTGGAGCATTTCGAACCCTGGACGCTGGAACTCGCCCGCCGTGGCGCGGCCTTGACGCCGGAGCGGCTCGCCACCGCTGTCGAGGCGCTCGCCGGCGCCACACGGGCCCTCGCCGCCTTCTTCGAGACCTACGACGTCCTGCTATCGCCGGTCATGCGCCATCTGCCGAAACTGCTTGGAGAACACGCCACCGACCAGCCGTTCCAGGACCTGTGGGACAAGGCGGTGGACAATGTCGCCTACACCCCGGCGTTCAACGCCTCCGGAATGCCCGCGATGAGCGTGCCGTTGCACTGGACCGCGGGGGGCCTGCCGGTGGGGTCCCAGTTCGCCGCCAAGCTCGGCGGCGAGGCCACGCTCTTCGGTCTTGCCTATCAGCTGGAAGCCGCCCAGCCGTGGGCCGGAAAGTGGGCGCCGAACAGCTTCCCGGCGCGATCTTCGAAAACTTGAGCGCGATCAGGCGCCCAACATCAGGTCGGCCTTCGCCTGCAAGTCAGCCTCGCGCCGATGGATGTAAAACACCAGGCCGAGAACGAGAATGATCGCCAGCACGACGGCGGCGATGCCTAATGGGCGCCCCACTGCTTCAAAGAAGGTCCCGAAAAGGTAGCCGCCGACCGCGAAAATCACTGTCCATGCTACCGCGCCCAGTGTGTTGAACGCCATGAAGCGCGTCGTGCGCATCCTGTTCGTTCCCGCCAACACTCCCCCGAACGGCCCGAGCAGCGCGATGAACCGCAGGAAGAAGACGATCTTGCCGCCATGGACGAGGAAGAGGTACTGACCCAGTCGGAGGCGGGCGGCGCCCAGGCCGACGAAGCGGCCATATCGTCTGAGCGTTGCGGCGGCGACCGCTCGTCCGATCGCGTAGCCCAATCCGCCGCCGATGATCGCGCCGAACGAGCCGACAGCGACGAGAACGCCAAGACTGAGGCGGTGAGTGTGAGCGGCATAGACGGCGGCGGCTATGAGCAGCTCACCGGCGGGAAGCGGCACTCCAGCGCTCGCCAGGAGGATCGCCGTGAACGTGGCGAGATATCCGTAGTGGGCGACCAGGGTCGAGACTTGCGCGGGCGTCATGCAGACCGGTTAGCACAGCATCGCGCTTTTTTGGGGATGTTGGCGGCAAGCTCGAAGAGTCGACGGTCGCGGTCGCACGGCGCCAGGGGCGATGCACTTACCTCCCTTCAGCATGCCGGAACGCCTGTGGCGGACTGCTGTAGTCGCAGGATCGGCTGCCTGTACGGCGTTTTGGGGAACTGACCGCCAAGGAGACCGACGCCGGCCTTGACAGTGCGCCGCACGTGTCTTCCTTGGTGAGCCTGCCCTACTGATCCATTCAACACCAGGAAAGCCATACATGAGAGCCTTCATCATCGCCGCCTGCGTGGCCGTGGCCTTTCCCGGGCTGTTGGCGGCCCAGACGCCCGTGCAGCATGCGCCGCTGATTGCCGACGATGGTCCCGCGCCGCCCAGCCTGATCGC
This sequence comes from Caulobacteraceae bacterium, assembly GCA_036511715.1. Taxonomy (GTDB): domain Bacteria; phylum Pseudomonadota; class Alphaproteobacteria; order Caulobacterales; family Caulobacteraceae; genus Acaudatibacter. The sequence goes on along the minus strand of DATCBS010000004.1, from coordinate 18,360 downwards.
CTGTTCTTACAACCAGGCGGGCGACTATACGGGCGCCGATTCCGCCAATCCGGGCGAACAGGCTGGCGGTCCGACGCGGACTGCCGAGAGCGGAGACTCCGCTTGGCGTTTGGTGATCGTCGCCGCGGATGGAACCGCCTGCCCGCGCCACATTCAGACGTGATCGAGATCGCAGTCTGACAATGGGGCAACTTCCAACGATCGCGCGCGTTTCCGGAACGCCCGCAACCTTCACTCCGCGGTGCGCGGTGCGGGCGTAACCCAGGTCCCGGCGTCCTGATGCAAGGCGCAGACTTCGCGACCGTTCTCGACGAGGGAAACCGTCGGCGGCAAGGGCTCTGCGACTCTGAGGGCCAAGTACCACTTGATCGATGAGGACGCCCTCGGCGTCGGGCTGAACCGATAGTCCACCTCGATGGCCTCGGCCGAGCGTCGGATCCGTTCGGGACGGAAAACCCCCGCGATGTTTCCGGCGCTGATCACCCGCGCGACCATGATCACTGCGTGGCCCTTCCAGAACTTTCCGCCGGGCGAAAACGGCTTGTGGGAATCCATCACCGGCGCTGGGTGGAGGATCTGGCGCCACTCGGCTTCGGACCGGATCACCGCACAGAGTGGCGCGTCTTCGGGGGTCCAGTTCCCGACAAAACTCTGAAACCTGCTGGGATCGATCCGCAAATACGCCGGCTCCGCGGCCTGGGCGGGCGCACCGGCCCCCAATGCCGCGGCGATCATCGCCGCGACCAGCTTGCGATTCATGTCGTTGCCCCCTGAAGGTTGCGGCGGCGCGCGCCTAGCTCACGAACGCGCGCCGGACCGGTCGCGATTGTGCTTCGCCAATCTTGCCGCATGTCCGCTCTGTCCGTGTGGTCTGTCCAACATAGCACCCTCGGCGAGGTCGGCGCCTCGCTCGCTCCGATGGCTTCCCATGATCTGTGGCTTTGGCTACGGTCCAGGCTGCGATGGGCAGGGGACGTCCGCGCATTCGGTTCGATCGAGGGCTCGTCATGAGACTGCTTGTTGTTGTTGCGACGGGCGCAATGCTGCTGGGCGACCTTGCCTGGGCGGCGGATTCAGACGTGCGCCGCGCCGGCGAGTGGCAGGTGACGATCATGGGAGCGAATGGGAAGCCAAATCCGCCCCGAAACTACTGCTACGCGGCCCGTTCGGTCGCGGACATCACCAGGAGCATCGGCGACTGCAGTCGCAACAACATCACCAAGGTGGGCGCCACCACGACGATAAACGCGTCATGCACCAAGGCGGGGCATCAGATTTCGCTGAACATGGTGCTCACCTCGATGGGCGAGACTGCGTATCGCGCCCGGGTGCACGCCACCTACTCTCCGCCGATCGGAACCATGAGCCGCATGGACATGGTGGCGGAATCGAAATGGCTCGGGCCGTGTCCGGCGGGCGTGGCGCCGGTCCACTAGCCTCGGCGCCGCACCGCTGCCGGCGCATCGCAGGCGCCGCGACCCACCGGGCGGCCCGTGAGCTTTCAAGCAAACTCGAAGCCGGAGATGGCAGTCTCGAGTACGTGCTCGGAGTAGATCCGCCGGCCCGGCGCATCCGCGGCTCCGGCCGCCACCATCAATGGCAGCAGATGCTCCGCCTCAGGGTGAGAAAGACGTGCGGCGGGCGCCGAAGCCCAGGTTTCGAGACGTTTGGCCCTGGCCTCCGAGTCAAGGACGACGGCCTCGGTCAACCAGCGGTCGAACTCCTCCGATGGCGCGGTAAACCGAGCATCGCCGTAGCCGCGCATGTTGTGGAAGCTCATCCCCGAAGCGATGATCAGCACGCCGTCGTCCCGCAACGACGCGAGCGCACGTCCGGCGTCAAGGTGCAACGCGGGGTCCAGCGAGCGATCCACGGACATCTCGACAACGGGAATGTCGGCTTCGGGGAAGGCCACCTTCAGTGGGACGAAGACGCCGTGGTCGAGACCGCGCCGCGGGTCGACCTTGGCCGCCACCTCCTGGGCCGCAAGGAGCTTCGCGGCGCGAGCGGCGAGGGCCGGATCGCCAGGCGCGTCATATCGGAGTCGATAGGTATGGGGCGGGAAGCCGTTGTAGTCGTAGATCAGCGGCGGTCGCTCGGCGCCCGTCAGGGCGAAGCCGTCGGTCTCCCAATGGCCCGACACGACCAGCAGAGCTCGCGGGGGCGAGGGAAGCCGCGAAGAAATCGAACGCAGGAACGCTTCCATGCCGGTCCAGACGCCGGCGGGGTCGTCCATGAAGAAGCAGGGACCGCCGCCGTGCGGAATGAACAGCGTCGGCTGTCTAGGTTCCCGGTTCATCGGCACGCTCCGCGGATCGTCAGGCCCCACCCAATTGGTGTCGGGCGCGCCGCTTCGCCACATTCGGGCTTGCGACTGGGTCGCGGGCGATCGTGTGCCGCGCCCAGGCAGACCGTCACCGCCTGAGACCCGCCCGGGTCAGCAGACACCATGGGAGCGGCGTGAGCCTCGGGCCAGGGTCGGTGGGCGCAGAGGCCACGCGACTTGGGGGGCGCTTCAGGCGGAAGATGAGGGTGTGATGACGATCCGACCCGGCGGACTGGCGGTTTTCGTGCCGCTGGTGTCGGTGGCGCTTGCTTCGTCGGGCTCTTCGTCAACGGCGGCGGCGCAATCGCCAAACGCCCTGCGCGGTCACTGCCCGAGCGGCTATCACGTCAAGCCGAGGCTCAACCTGGACTTCCCGAGCGAGGGACAGATGCGGGCTTTCGTCGTCGCGCCGCCGGCGGAATTCAGCCGCCCCGCTCCGGTGTGGGTCCCCCTGACGGGTTCGGTGGAATCCACCAACTACATTCTCCGCGCGAGCCACCGCGGGGCCAATGCGATGCTGGCCGAAAAGGGCTTCATGGTCATCGGTCCGGTGCGCGCCTGCGCCGATCAGGATCCGGACCTGCGCGCCGGCGTCTGCATACCAGGGGTAGGCTGGGCCGCTAGAGGCGTGGCGTTGGTCGCCCCCCGATCCACGCCCAGAAGCGGTCCGTCATGCGCGCCGATCGACGAGACCCGATCCATTCGCCCAGGGACGCCGGCTCGCGGCTCGAAGGTGATGCCCCCGGCGCGGGCGCGGTCGGAGCATCTCCGCCCCTGGCCTGGGCGCCGGCGGGGAACGAGTCGGCGAGGTCGAGATCCTCTCGGCTGAACGCCGGCCCTTTCCCGGCAGCGCGCGGCGGCGCCTGCAGAGGCGGAAAGCCGATGAACGGATCGTCGCCGAAGATCGGCTGCTCATCGAAGGTCTCGGCGATCATCCCCGATGGGCTGTCACCGGCCGCCCGGCGTGGGTGACCCACGCCCTCTTGCTCATCGCGACCCTCGTCGAGGATGCGGGCGATCCGCTCTTCTCGCAGGCGACTGCGCTCCGCAAAGCCTCGGGCCGTTCGCTCGTGGCCGGACCACTCGCTCGTCCTCGCCAGTTCCTCGCCGGCCAGCTCGACGCCTTCAGCCGAACGCCATCCGGGAGAAGCGATGCGCTCCGCCAGACGTTCGCCGATCCTCGCGATTTCGCCGCTCAGCTCCGCCAGGATCGCCACCTGCACGGTGTCCGCACGTGCCAGTCTCGCCTCGACGAAGCGGCTGATCCGCGAGACCTCGGCGGCCGCCTGTTCGGTGGCCCCGGCGCCGAGGCGTTCGGCGGCCCCTAGGCGGTCGACCAGCGAGCGGTGGAGGTTTGCCGCCTCCCGGCCCATCTCCTCGATGAGCTCGCGCGAGCGCTGCTCGGCGGCGTGGATCTGCTCGCTCGTCCGCGCAAGATCGCGCTTCACCCCGCCCAGCAGGTCCTCCACCGCGGCGCTGATCCGCGCCTCGAACCCGGCCTGCGTGGTTTCGATGTGTCCGGCGAAATCGTCGTCCAGCTCCTCGCGAGGCCCGGGCGCCGGCGAAGCCAGGCGTTCCGCCTTGTCCTCGAGGGCCTCCTGGGCCAGATCAGCGCCAAGGCTGGCGGCCGGTTCGGATGAGACGAAAGGCGCACGGGATTCTGCCGCTTCGATGCGGCGCAGTGTTTCGGTGATGTCGTCTATGGTTTCGCCCGTCCAGCTCTCGCCCTGATAGAGATCATCAGCCATGTCGCCAAGCCTCGCCTCCAGGGCGAGCACAGCTGCGACGGAGCGAGCTCTCGCGCCATCGGCCTGGATGCCGCCGAGGCGCTTTGCCATTCGTGTTCGCTCGGCGGCGATCCCCTGCATGGCCCCCTCGAATCGGGCGGCGATGGACACTTGCTCGCGGCCGGCTTCCACCAGGCGCGTGAGGGCCGCGTCCATGGTTTCGTCGGCGCCGGCGCTGGTGGTCGCCGACCGGCTCCTTGGGGCCGCGACATCCTCCGCGAGGCTCTCCAGGGCAGACTCGCCCACCGCGTCGGCCGGCGGGGAGGACGCCGCTCGTTCGTCCATGGCCTCTTCCCGCTCGATCGGGTCGTCGCCAGATCGGACTTCGTCCTCCAAGGCGGCCTCCGCGGCGACCTCGCCGACCATCAGGCGCGCGGTCCACTCCTTGAGGCTGAGGCCGGATTGGCGGGCGAGGGTGTGGGCGATCTCCCGCGACCGCGGATCGACGTCCTGTGCGCTCTGGCGCGCTACAGCGGCCATCTGATTCGCTTCTCCCGCCCCGACGAAGGACGGTACAGCCCGTCCCCTGGTGTGTAAATTGCCGTAATACCCCTAGATGTAGAGGCCTGCGGAGGTGCGCCCGAGGGGGCGATGTTCTCCCGGCAAGTTCGCTGTGGCCATCAGGAGACCCGCGCGCGCACCTCGCCGCGGGCCTGGTAGAGCGCCCAGAACCTGTTCGCGACCGTCGAGGGTTCGATGGCCTCGCCGCTGGCCCAGGGCGTGCCTTTGATGGCGCCGGCGACCATGACCTCGCCGACATAGACACCATCGCCTTTCAGCCGCTCCGCGAGCAGACCGACGAGCTTGTGCTTGGCAGCGTTGGCAAGGGCGACGCCCATGGTCTTCAACCCGACCGCCAAGGCGTCCATCGGCGGCGCCGTCTCGCCAAAGGCGCCATTGGTGACGAGGAGCGCACCGTCATTGCTGTTCCTCAGGTCCGGCAGCGCCTCCTGGACCGCGGCGATGAGCCCGACCACGGCGACGTCGAAGACCTCGCGCACGGCGGCCGGATCGGTGGCCACCAGATCTCCCGCTTCGCCGCCTCCGAAGGCGTTCCAATGGATGACGGTGATGGCGCCGAGCTCGGCGCGCGCCTTCGCGATGGCTGCGCGAATCGCCGCGGGGTTCCCCGCGTCGGCCGGAAACGCGGCCGCGACGACGCCTCTGTCCTTCAGCGTCTGGACTCCCGCGGCGAGACGCTCCTGCTTGCGCGCGACGAGCGCGACGCTGAAACCTTCCGCGCCGAACTTCTCGGCAACGGCGGTCGAGATTCCCGGCCCGAACCCGACGACGACGATGGTCTTTGCCATGGTCCCTCCGATGACGCGGCCCGCTCAGCCTGTCCCGCAGGGGTGACCACATCCGCGGCCGGCGATCAACACCACGGGTTCCCCGCCCTCCCTCGGCGCCGCCGTGCCCGCCGAGGGACCTGTTCGGCGAACGTCCGCTGATTCAAGACGGATATCCGCGATTCCGGCCGCCGACTATCAGGGCCGCACGTCGAAGACGAGATTGAACGGCGTCTGCGTGGCGCGGCGAAAACGCGTGAACCCCGCCTCTTCGACCACCCGCTTCAGACGCGCTTCTCCGGCTTGCGCGCCCAGGCCCAGCCCCACGTCCTGGCTCTGGGAGGCCGGGGTGCAGAGCATGGTCGACGCCGAATAGAACAGGCGCCCGACAGGGTTGAGATTGTCGGTCAGCTGGTCGTGGGCGAAGGGTTCGACCAGCATCCAGGCGCCGTCGGCCGCCAGGACCTCGCGGATGTGGCGCGAGGCGCCCACCGGATCGCCCATGTCGTGAAGAGCGTCGAAAATGGTCACGAAGCCGTAGCTCGCGCCCGGGAAGTCGGCGGCGGAGGCCACCTCGAAGGTCACGCGGTCGGCCAAGCCCGCCTCCTCGGCCGCCTTGCGCGCATGCTCCACCGACGGCCGGTGGTAGTCGAAACCGGTGAAGCGTGAGTTGGGATAGGCCTGCGCCATCAGCACGGTGGACGCGCCGTGGCCGCAGCCGACATCGGCCACGCTCGTTCCGGCCTTCAGCTTCTGTTCCACCCCGTCCAGGGCGGGAATCCAGGAGGAGACCAGATTGGCGTTGTAGCCCGGGCGAAAGAAACGTTCGGTGCCGGAAAACAGGCACTGATGGTGTTCGTGCCAGCCCAGGCCCTTGCCGGTCCTGAAGGCCTCGGCGACCTTTGGTTCGTCGATGAAAAGAGCGGCGAGGATCGCAAATCCGCCGGCCATGAAGGCGGGACCATTCTCGTTCGCGAACACCATCGCCTGTTCCGGCGAGAGCGAGAACTTGCCGGCCTTGGGGTCGTATTCGACGTATTCCGCCGCCGCCTGGGCGGCGAGCCATTCCCGGACGTTCCGCTCGTGGGTGCCCGTCCGCGCGGCCAGTTCGCCCGGCGTGGCCGGCCCGGCGTCGGCGAGCGCCTTGTAGAGCCCCAGCCGGTCGCCGAGCACCACCAGCGAGGCGGACATCGCCGCGCCCATGTCGCCCACCATCTTGCCCATGAAGGCTTCGAGCTTCGAGGGTTCCGCCATGACGAACTCCTTGCGCGGGTGAGGAAGCAGCTTGCCGACCGACCCCGCGCCGCGAGCGGTCGCCGCACTCGCCCCTAGCATGAGGCAGGCTCTCCGTGAACACGGGGGCGGGCGCCGTCAGTCCAACGGCGGCTCATCTTCGCGGGGCGCGGCAATCCCAGAGAAGGCTCTCGACAATGCGCGGCGAGATCAAGTCTTGTTCCGTGAGCCGTGGACTTGGAGCAGCCGCACGGCGCCCGCCACGAACGCATCGATGACGACGCTCACCGGCTGTCACGACCTTCGCGCCTTTTCAAGGATCGCGCGGTGCTCGGCTTCGGCGCTTCGGCCATGACTGGAGGCCCGACGCTTCAGAGCCTCTACGACCTCGCGGCGTCGGCTACCGGGGGAGTGAGTTTGCTTTGACAGAGCCAGCGCGCGATATGTGCCGATGGGCTGACCGGCGTACCGCGAAACCTGGCCGGAGCCGTTGAATGCGAGGCGAACCCCCATGACTGAGCGCTTCAAGATCGACGATCGGGTCAGTTGGAACTCCGAAGCGGGACGCGTCAGCGGCACGATCATCCGGGTTCATGTGAAAGACGTCGACTACAAGGGCCATGAACATCATGCGAGCCCGCAGTCGCCGCAATACGAGATCAAGAGCAGCAAGACTGATCACATCGCGATGCACAAGGGCGCGGCGCTCACCCGGCTGGGCGACTGACAGAAGTCGCCCGCGCGGTTCGGCCGAAAAGCGAGCAGCCGATGACCGAGACCTTCCCGGAGCCCGTGACGCCCGATCCGCTCGAGGCGAACCTCAGCGGTGCGGATGATCGTCTCGTCTCGAGCCATTGGCTGCCGCCCAAGGAGGGAATAGCACCGCGGGTACGCATCGGCACGCGGTGGATCAGCGTGCTGTGGGCGATACCGATCGGAGCGGTGGCCCTGGTCGTCCTGATCGCCGTCGCGCAGAGCCTTCGCGAGCTTTCCGGCGTGAAGATATTCATCGACCACTACCCAGGCATCGCCCAGGCCGCGCCATCGGTCGATACCGGTTTCCCCTGGTGGCTGCAGCTTCAACATTTCGCCAACATGTTTTTCATGTTGTTCATCATCCGGGCCGGGGTGCAGATCCTGGCCGATCACCCGAGGCTCTACTGGAGGCGGGACTGTACGCCTGGGACCGATTGGTTCCGTTTCCAGGTCCCGGTCCCGAAAGGACGGATCTGGACGTCCAAGGACGATTCCGTCACCCTTCCGAGATGGCTGGGCATTCCCGGCATTCGCCACAGCATCGGCCTCGCCCGGTGGTGGCACTTTTCGATCAACCTGCTCTGGACGGCCAATGGCGTGGTCTTCTACGCGCTGCTGTTCGCCACCGATCAGTGGCGCCGGCTCGTGCCCATGACGTGGGACGTATTTCCGGGCGCGCTTTCCACGGCGATCCAGTACGCATCGCTGAACTTCCCCGTGGACCACAGCTGGACCCGCTACAACGGCCTGCAGCAGCTCAGCTATTTCGTCACCGTGTTCATCGCCGCGCCGGTCTCGATCGCCACGGGCCTGATGCAGAGCCCGGCGATCTCGAACAAATCGGGCTGGCTTGGACGGTTGTTCAACAGGCAGGCGATGAGATCGGTTCACTTCATCTCATTTTGCTGGTTCGTGCTGTTCATCCTGGCGCACGGGACCATGGTGTTCGTCACCGGCCTGCGGGAAAACACCAACCACATGTTTGCCGGCGTCGATAACGGCTCGTGGGCGGGCCTTCCGCTATTCCTCGTGGCGATGGCTGTCATGACGACGGCCTGGCTCCTCGCCTCGCCTTTCACCATCAGGCGCGCCCGGCTGGTGCAACGCATCGGCAGGTTCATGGTCGGCTGGCTGAAGGGACTTGCCGAACGATGGGACGCCCACTCGCAGCTCACCGAGAAAGACATATCCCCGTTCTTCTGGTCGAACGGCACGATGCCGGACTCGGCGGCGTTCGAGGCGCTGGCGGCGAGCGGGTTCGCCGACTACCGGCTTCGAATCAGCGGCCTCGTCGAGGCCCCCCGGGAATTCACGATGGCCGACCTCGAGGCCATGCCGAAGCAGGAACAGATCACCACCCATTTCTGCATCCAGGGCTGGTCCGGCGTCGCCAAATGGGGCGGGATCCCGATGCGCCACATCCTGGACCTGGTGCGGCCGACGCCGCAGGCGCGTTACGCTGTCTTCTACTCCCTCGCCGACGGCGCCGACGGCGGCCGGTACTATGACGTCCATAATCTCGCGAACATGCGTCACGAGCTCACCATTCTCGCCTACGAGATGAACGGCGCGCCCCTCAGCGTGCTCCACGGCGCGCCGCTCAGATTGCGTTGCGAAAACGAGCTGGGATTCAAGATGGTCAAATGGATCGCGGCGATAGAGTTCGTCCGCGACTTCGCCCACCTCGGCGCGGGACAGGGGGGCTACAACGAGGACCACGAGTTCTACGGCTACCGGATGCCGATTTGAGCGAAAGCGGCCTGGCGCGCGATGGAGCCGGAGAAGATCCGCATGGCGGCAGAGATCGCGGACGGCGCACATCCGTTCTTCACGATTGGTCATTCCGTCCGGTCCGTCGGTGAAGTCGCCGATCTGCTGAACGACGCCGGCGCCGACATGGTGGTGGATGTTCGCTCGATGCCTCGGTCGCGTACAAATCCGCAGTTCAATATCGATGAGCTTCCCGACGCCCTGGGCGCACGACAGATCGGCTATCGCCACCTCGCTGCTTTGGGTGGGTTGCGCGGACGCCAGGGCGCCGTGGGAGCCTCGCCAAACACTTTCTGGCGGAACAAGAGCTTTCGGAACTACGCCGACTACGCGATGACGCCTGAATTCAAGGCGGGACTCGCCGAACTGGTCGAGTTGGGGCGCCGGCGGACATGCGCGGTGATGTGCGCGGAAGTCCTCTGGTGGCGTTGCCACCGGCGGATCATCGCCGACTATCTGCTCGCCCGCGGCGCGACGGTCTTTCACATACTGGGTCCAAAGAGCGTCGAGCCGGCGTTTCCAACACCCGGCGTCGCGGAGGTCCCCGAGGGCCTGATATATCGAGATCAGGGCGGCGCCTGATCGATCCCGGCCCGCCGGAGATCACGGTGACCTCGGCGCCCGCGTTACACGACGCGTTGGGACACGACACCGATCGTTGGCGGGCGCCCTTGGACTGACGGGCCGATCAGAAATCAAAGGCGAGGCGCACTCCATAGGTGCGCGGGGGCTGGATGTCGGCATAGACCAGCGGCGAAAACGGGTTTCTCGCTCCTTCGGTGTAGACTGCGGCGTTGTTGATGTTGCGGACGAACGCCATCACCGACCAGCGATCCGAGGGCGGCCGGTAGGCGAGCGACGCGTCGAACTTGCCATAGCCGTGCACCCGTTCGAGCGGAATCAAATCCGTGCCTATCCAGCGGGCGGAGGCGAATGTCAGGGCGCCGTTCGCGATCAGCCGCCCGCTCGAGAACGCGAATTCCTACGTCAGGCCGACACCCCCCGACCATTGGGGAATCCGCGACACTTCGAAGCCGGAGCAGTCCAGGGTGGTGTTGGCCGGATCCTGGGCGGCGACCCGGCATCCGGTCGCGGCGAGATCATAGGCGAAAGTCGGAATGGTCTTGCTGAAGTTCGTGTAGGCGGAGTGGACGTACTCGACCGAACCGCTGATCGTCTCGCCTGCCCAGGGACGCGCCACGATGTCCAGGTCGCCGCCATAGATCCGCGCCGCGCCGGTGTTAAGGAACACGAGATTGGTGACGCCCGGCACGTCTGTATAGGTGATCACCGGCTCCTGGTGATTCTGATAGTCCCAATAGAAGGCCGAGACATTGGCCTGCAGCCTGTTGTCGAGAAAACGGGATTTCAGGCCCGCTTCGTAGGATGTCAGGATCTCGGGCTGGAACGGCAGGGCCTGGCCCGGAGCGGCCGCGACGCTCTGGGTGTTGAACCCCCCCGACTTGAAGCCGCGCGAGACGGTTGCGTAGAGCAGGCTGTCGTGCAGGACGTCGGCTTCGAACCCGCCCTTCCAGGACAAATTCGCGCATTTGCTTCGACAGCGCCAATTGGAGACCAGACGTCTCTCGTTGGCCCCGGACGGTCGCCTATGCTCGTTCTGTAGCGGCGCAATAGGCAAGAATACGACGCGCGGCGTCGCCATTGCGATTCGCGTAACGCGCGAACAGCGCTCCGATCTCATCGCTGAGTGTTTCTGCATCGCGCGGCGTCAGCGACAGCGTGATCCATGCCTCGAACCCACCGCGTCCACCGGAGCCGCGAACGCGGCGCACCCGGTGCGCGCCCGCATCGTCGACAAAATAGACGGCGCCGGCGTCACCTTGGCGAACCCGGTCGCGCTGGAGCCCGGCGCGAAGCTCGCGCTCCAGCGCCTCGCCGGCGCCGCGTACCTGGAAACTCGCGGGCACGAAGAACGTCCGCGCCATGGCGCGGTAGTGTTTGACGGGCCGGCCCGCTCGCCGTTCCTCTCGGGCGATCTCGATCAGTCCGAGGGTGCGCAGGCGACCGACATGATAGTGAAGCAGGCTGAGCGAAAAACCCGTGGCGCGCGCGAGTTGCTGCAGCGAGTGCTCGTTCGCCACGAGTTCCAGGACAATGCGCCGCGACCGCGAATGCTCAAACGCCGTCGCGGCTCGAGTGGATTCGATCTTTAGGGTCTCGTTCATTGCGACCTGTTCTCGATCACGGTTCTCGCATCGCCGACATTCTTGTTCAACATCAGTCCTGGCCATTGAAGTTAGAGCCGACGCACGGTGTCGGATCCAAAGGGAGCATGCCGTGATCCAGTCCAACCGAGCCGCGGCCATCGTCGGCGCCGCGCTCATGCTGGCGCTAGCCGCCTGGTCGACCTCCGCGAAGGATGCGTCCGAACCGCTTGGGCGCTGCCTCGCCCAGAAGGCTGAGCGGATTGATTTCTCGGGCGTCGTCGCCGCGACCGAGCGCGGGCGCCCGATCGCCTTTCTCGCCCGCGGGAATCACGCCGGCGACGGCAGCGCGGCGATTACCGCGAAAACTCGCTTCAATCTGGCATCGGCAAGCAAGATGTTCACCGCCGTCGCCGTCGGACAGTTGATCGACGCCGGAAAGGTCAGGCTCGACGATGCGATCGGCAGATACGTGAACGGCCTGACGCCCGAGGCGTCGGCGGTAACCGTCAGGCAATTGCTCACGCACAGTTCGGGCCTCGGCAACTTCTTTGAGCCGCGAAACATGGCGGCGATGATGAAGGCGCGCACAGCGACCGACCTCCTGCCGCTGATCGCTGGAGATAAACCGGCGTTCGCGCCGGGATCGCGCTTCGCCTACTCGAACAGCGGCTTCGCCCTGCTCGGAATCCTCGTCGAGCGCGTGTCGGGCCTTCGCTACGGCGACTATCTCGCCCGCCATGTCTTCACGCCGGCGGGGATGACCGACACCGGCCTCGATCCCAGGCCCTTGGCGACGCTGGCGGTAGGCATGACCGCGCTTCAGCCTGGCATGGCTCCCGGGGGGCTGCCTGGCGGATCCGGACTTGTCCTCATCGGACCGGACGGGCGACCCGTGACGCCGACTGCGGGGCGGAACGCGCCCGGCGCCGACAGTCGGCTGATGCCGCCCAGCTCCGATGGCCAAGCCCTCGCGCCGCGCCGGGCCAGGCCAACGGAGAAGCCAGTGCTTCATCCCGCGCCCGGCGCCGTCCAGGGCTATGGGTCGCCCGCTGGCGGGCTGTTCAGCACCGCGGTCGACATGCAACGGTTCGCGCAAGCGCTATTGGCCAACCGCTTGACCAGGCCAGAGACGACCGCGGCCTTGACAACGCCGCAGATCGTCGCCGTGTCGGCGACGTCTTCCCAGCCCGAGCGAAGTTATGGCTTCGGCTTCGGCGTCGGGACCGAGGGGGGTCGGAAGTGGTTTGGTCACAATGGCGGAACGCTCGGCGCGAACACGGAGTTCTCGGTATTTCCTGAAGATCAACTGGCGCTGACCGTGCTCTCCAACCGCGACCCTCCCATGGCGAGCACCATGTTCGCCTATCTCCGGAAGCTGGTGCTCAATCCGTCACTGCGCGAGACCTGCGAAACGGACCGTTCGCAGTGAAGCCGGCATCGGCGCGGGTGCGAGCCTCGCTCTCGACCTGTTCGCACACAGCCTTCACCCTAAGGAGAGCGTCGACGGCGTCGCCGGTGGTTTAGCCGGTCGAGAAGTCCGGCGGCGAATGTCGAAAGGGAGTCGTCGCGCGCGCCCATGACCACGATGCGGTCGCCAGGCCGCGCCAATTCCATCAGGCGCTCGCCGCAGGCGATGCGGTCGGGCAGGGCGGCGGCGTGTCGGCCGCGCTCGGCGACGGCCTCTGCGATGTCACCGCTGCCGACGCTGCGATCCGCCGTGCCGCCGTAATAGACTGGCTCGGGCATCAGCAGCACATCGTCCGGCCCAAGCCGATCGGCGAGGCATTCGACGAAGGCGTCCCGCATCAGCCGAAGGGGTCCATGGCCGTGCGGCTGGAACATCAGCAACAGCCGACCGGGGAAGGCGTGCAGCGTGTCCAAGGTTGCCGCCATCTTGTCCGGGTTGTGGGCGAAGTCGTCGATCACGCATACCCCGCCGGCCTCCCCGACCACCTCCAGCCGCCGGCGGACGCCGCTGAAGGCTGAGAGGGCGGCGGCGGCCTGCTGCAGGTTCACCCCCAGCTCGCCCGCCGCCGCGATGGCGGCCAGGGCGTTGGCGGCGTTGTGCAGACCGGGGACCCGCAGCTTGACCTGGGCGGTCTCGCCGGTTCGCCGTGCGGTCACCGGAAAGGCGATCCCGCCTTGGGAAAGGATCGGCGGACCGGCGAACAGGTCCGCGCGCGTTTCGCTCAGGCTGAAGGTCACGCTGCGGGCCGCATCGAGGGTGGCCTCCAGTGCGGCGGTCTCGGCGTTATCCAGGTTCAGCACCACGGTATCGGCCTTGGCGGCGAAGTCGCCGAACAGGCTGCGAAGCTCGTTCATGGATTTGTGGTCGAGGGCGATGTTGTTCACTACGGCGACCCTGGGCCGGTAGAGGGCGATCGAGCCGTCGCTTTCGTCCACCTCGCTGACGAAGGCGGCGCCCGCGCCGATACGCGCGCTGGCGAACGGCGCTGCCGGGCCGACGAAGTTCTTCATCTCCGCCCCGTTCATGATCGTTGGATCGAGGCCGGCGCAAACAAGGATCCAGCCGATCATGGCGGTGGTGGTCGACTTGCCGCTGGTGCCGGCGATAGCGACGCCCACTTCGGCGGCGTTGAACAACTCGGCCAACAACTCGGCGCGGGTAAGAACCGCCGCGCCGATGCGCCGGGCGGCCCGCACGTCGGGAACCGTCTCCTCTACCGCCGCGGAGACAACCAACGTCTGGCCCGCGCTGGTGAGACCAGAGCCATCCTGGGGGTGGAGGCGGATGCCCTTCGCCCGCAGGAAGTCGAACCGGGCGGCGCCGCGGCCCTGGTCGAGCGCGCGGTCCGATCCCTCCACCCGCGCGCCTCGGGCCTGGACGATCAGGGCGAGCGGCGTCATGCCACTGCCGCCGACGCCGCAGAAGAAGTAGGCTTGGCCTTCAATCATTGACCGAACCTATGGAGTGCGTGATGCGGGAGCAACCGGATGCGATGCTCCAAGTCATCGGCGGTGTCGACGTCCCTGCGCAGGTGTTCGCATGAGCGGCAAGGTCCGCAGCATCGCCGTCGTCGCGCCTTCCTCGCGCATGTCGCCAGAGGTCGTCGACAAGGTTCAGGCCGTGGCGGCCGTTCTCTACCCGGGCCGCACGCCCAGGATCGCCTTCCACCCCCAATGCCTGGCGGGTTCCGGCCATTTCGCCGGCGACGACGCCACGCGCGCCGCAGCCTTCATCGAGGTGGCCAACGACGAGGCCCATGACGCCGTGTGGTTCGCCCGCGGCGGCTATGGTTCCGGCCGACTCGTGGAGATGGTCCTGCCCAGGCTCGAGGACCCGGCCAAGCGCAAAGCCTATCTGGGCTACAGCGATGGCGGCGCCCTGCTTGGCGCCCTCTATCGCAACGGCTTTCAAGGCGCGGCTCATGGCCCCATGGCCCAGGATGTTCTTCGCGACGGGGGCGAGGCGGCGATCGCCCGCGCCCTCGCTTGGCTGGTCGACCGCGATCCCGGCGCGCTCGAGTCCAGCCTGCGGGATTCGCCCAAGGCGGCGGCGTTCAACATCACCGTCCTGAGTTCGATCATCGGCACGCCCCTGCAGCCCGATTTGGAGGACCACGTGCTGATGCTGGAGGAGGTGTCGGAGCCGATGTACCGGATCGACCGGTCCCTGCTCCACATCACCAGCAACCCGCGGATCCGCCGCGTGGCGGGCCTGCGGCTCGGCCGCTGCAGCGCCATCCCCGACAACGATCCGGACTTTGGCGAGACCGAGGAGGAGGTCGCTCGCCATTGGTGCGAACGCTCCGGCATTCCCTGGCTCGGCCGCGCCGATATCGGTCATGACGCCGACAACAAGGTCGTCCCCTTCGGCGCCGGGCTCGCTTAGGCGGACGTACTCAGCACCACGACGCGGGCGGTCGTGGCGCTCAGCGGCGGCTGTGAGGGGCGCGCCATGAGCTGGAGGATGCGGCGCGGCCTCGTCCACCGCCGCGCGCGATGGAATTTCCTTTGATCGTGTCTGCATGCGGCATAGGCCGCCGGTTGACGCGGGGCCGAGTTTGCTTTGGCAAAGCCGGGAGAACGATTTGGCGCATTTGATCCCAGAAGCCGACCTCGTCGCGGTACGGCCCGAAGCCGACGTTCCTGGCGCCAGACTCTCGGTGGGCGCCCTCAGCTGGTCGGTGTTCGAGGGCGCGCGCGATCCGTACGTCATCCTGGTGATCATCTACATCTTCATGCCCTACGTGGGTTCGGTGATGGTCGGCTACCCCCACGCCAACCCCACCAAGGGCCAGGAGGTGATCTCGCAATGGAGCCAGTATTCGGGTTGGGCCACCATGGCGACGGCGCCATTCCTCGGGGCCTCCATCGACCAGCTCGGGCGGCGCAAGGGCTGGCTCGCCCTGTGCGTGATGGTGATGGCGCCATTGATGTTCGGGCTGTGGTGGGCGCGGCCGGACGGCCTGGTGCTGCCGGTCGTCCTGGTCATGCTGATGACCACGATCATCGGCATTCTCTTCGCCTACACCGAAGTGCTGCATAATTCTCTTCTGATCAGGGCCGCGGGCATCGGCGGCGCACACAAGGCCTCCAGCCTTGCGCTTGCCTTGGGCAACGCCTGCGCCCTCGTGCTGCTGGGTTTCTCGGCGTGGGCCTTCGTGCTGCCGGGCAAGGTCGATTGGGCGTTTGTCCCCAAGACCCCGCTGTTCGGTCTCAATTCCCTGTTGCACGAGCCGGAGCGGATTGTCGGGCCCATGTCGGCAGTGTTGCTGCTGATCGGGACGATCCCCATCCTGCTGTTCACCCCGGATGCGAAGCGAACCAGCGTCTCGGTTACCCAGGCGTTCGCCAATGGGGCCAGGGCGCTCTGGCGCATGCTCATGACCGTGAGGAACTATCGCGACGCCTTCATCTTCCTGGTCGCGCGCAGCTTCTACGTCGACGGCATGACCGCGGTTCTCACCTTCTTCGGCATCTATGCCACCGGGGTGATGAAGTGGCGCGCGCTGGAGATGCTGATGATCGGCATCATCCTCACGGTTCTGGCGGTGATGGGCGGCTTGCTGGCGCGCTGGTTCGACGCCGTCCTGGGCCCGCGGCGCGCCGTGCAGATGGAAATCCTGATGTCATTTTTCGGCATCGTCGCCCTGCTCGGCATGGCGCCGGACCGCATCTTCTTCATGCCCTACGACGTCGCGGCCCACCCGCCGCTGTGGAACGGTCCGTTCTTCCGGACCTTGCCGGACTGGATCTTCATTCTGATCGGCTTCTCGAACGCGGTGTTCATCACCGCCCACTATGCGTCGAGCCGAACCTTGCTGACGCGCCTGACCCCGCCCGACCAGACCGGCGCCTTCTTCGGGGCCTACGCCGTATCCGGCACCGCGACAGTGTGGTTGGCGCCGTTCATGGTCAATATCGGCACCCGCATCTTCCACACCCAGCAGGGCGGCTTCGCGATGATCGCGATCCTGCTGGCTGTCGGCTTCATCGGCCTGCTTTTCGTCCGTAAGGGCAATCGCGACTTCGCGGCCTGAACACGAGGCGCCTCCGGCGCGCCTCAGATCGTCGCCTTCGCCGTGGTCCCCGCCCCCAGACCGCGATGGCTGGGCTGGTCGATCTCCCCGGCTGAGGGACCCTGCCCAAAAAGGCGAGCGAGAGGTGGGTAGAGCGGACCGAGCTTGATGACGAAATCCGCCGCCATCAGCAGAGCGCCGGCGGCGAAGACGATGTCGCCGGGCATCCGCATCCACTGCCAGACAAGAGTGGTTCTGTAGAATGCGTCGCTGCGCGCGTAGGCGAATCCGTGCTCATAGACGGCCATGAGCTGTGGCCAGCCGATCGGGAAGAAGTTCAGCGTGACCCACAGCACCAAGCCGGCGTTGTAGAGCCAGAACGCGGTCAGACCCAGGCCCGACTTGAACCGCACATGCCCGGCCGTCATGTAGCGGATGCAGAAGTAAACCAGGCCGATGGCGAGTTCTCCAAAGGCGCCAAACAGCGCCGTGTGGGCATGATTAAGGGTCAGGAAGGTGCCGTGCTCATAGTAGTTGACGAGCGGGGCGTTTAGCGTGCCGCCGCCAAAGACACCCGCGCCGACGAAATTCCAGAATGCCGCCCCGATCACATAGGTGTAGGCGACCCCATATTTGAACTCCCTGTGCGCCTTGATCAGCCGGTAGTGCTGAATGGCGTCGAGCACCAGCAAGACCAGCGGCAACACCTCGATGAAGGAGAACATGCTGCCAAGCGGCACCCAGAGGCTGGTCGCGCCGACCCAATAGAGATGGTGGCCAGTGCCGAGCACCCCGCCCAGAAAGATCAGGATCAGTTCGAAAAACACGGTGCGCTCGGCCAGCTTGCGCGACACCAGCCCGACCGCCATCAACAGATAGGCGGTCATGGCGGCGGCGAAGAATTCGAACGACTGCTCCACCCACAGGTGAACCACCCACCATCGCCAGTAGTCGGTGATGGCGAAGGATTTCTCGATCCCGGTCAGGGGGATCATGCCAAAGACATAAAGGGCGGCGATATTGATCGTCGAAGCCCAGATCAGATTCTCCAGCCGGATCTTGCCGGACCAGAATTGACGGGTTGCCTCCCACATCATGGTCCGGCTGGGCCAGAGGGCCCGAAACACGATCAGGCACCAGAACCCCAGCCCAACCGAGAACAGGATCTGCCAGAACCGGCCAAGTTCGAGATAGGACAGTCCCTGGTTGCCGAACCAGAACCAAGCGGCGTTGATGCGCCCCATGATTCCCAGATAGTCGCCGATAAGCGCCCCGGCGACGATCACCAGCGTCACCCAGAACAGCAGATCGACGAACAGTCCCTGGCCTTTCGCCTCGCGCCCTCCGGCCATGGCGGGCGCCAGGAACAGAGCGGCGCCGATCCAGGCCAGACAGATCCAGATGATCGGCGCCTGGATGTGCACGTCACGCAGGAAGCTGAACGGGAAAATGGCATTGATATTCAATCCGTAGAAACCGACGCGGTCGTAGTAGGAGTGGGCCATGATCGTGCCCGCGCCGATCTGAACCAGCAGCAAAACCGCGACC
>DATCBS010000003.1:0-84341 GCA_036511715.1 Caulobacteraceae bacterium | reverse complement strand
CGTCGTCGTTCCCGACCTGCCCCATCACGTCACCCAACGCGGCAACCGGCGCGAGAGGGTGTTCTTCGAGGAGGGCGACTACAGCTTCTATCTCGATCTGATCGCCCAGGCGGCCAAGGGCTCGAAGACGACGATCGCCGGCTATTGCCTGATGCCCAACCACGTCCATTTCCTGATGATTCCCAGCCATGCCGACGGCTTGCGCCAGACCTTCGCCGAGGCGCACAGGCGCTACACTGGCGCCATCCACGCCCGCTACAAATGGACCGGCCATCTGTGGCAGGGCCGCTTCTCGTCCACGGCCATGGACGGGCGGCATTTCCTGGCCGCGATCGGCTATGTGGCCATGAACCCGGTCCGCGCCGGCCTCGTCGAGCACGCCGCCGACTGGCGCTGGTCGAGCGCGCGCGCTCATCTGGCTGGGCGCGACGACGGCGTGGTGAGCGTGGCGCCGGCGCTGGACATGATCGGCGACTTCGCCGCCTTCCTCGAAGCGGCCGAGGACACGGCCGCGGTCACGGCCATCCGGCGCTCGCGTTCGACCGGGCGGCCGGTGGGCGCCGAGGAATGGATCGCCGCCCTGGAGGCGCGCACAAAGCGCGCGCTGGCGGCGGCAAAACGCGGGCCCAAACCCCGGTCGGAGGATCGAGAAAGATCGGGGGAGCTATTTCATACAGTGTCACCGTAATCCCAGTTCCTGACGCCCCTCAGCGGCGGCGCTGGCGGTCGGAGCGGTTGATGACCGCGCTGGCAGCCCAGCTCGTCAGGCTGATCACCAGCGAGGCCAGGATCGCGTCCCAGAAGAAGGCGTGCACCCTAACGCCGTGAATGAAAAAGGCGACCAGGCTGACCATCATCCCGTTCACCACCAGCAGGAACAGCCCGAGGGTCACGACGGTCAAGGGGAAGGTCAGGAACACCAGAATCGGTCTGACCAGGGCATTGACGACGCCGAGCAGCAGGCCGGCGGCCAGGAGACTGCCCAGCCCCGAGACGTGGACGCCGGGAATGACCTTCGCGGCAAGCCAGAATCCGAGCGCCGCCGCCAGGGCGTGAAGGAGAAAACGCGCCATACGATCGATCGCCCCCGATGTTGCTCCGCGCCGCGATCCTAGCCCCATCTCTCGCGCTCGCGAAACGGTCCGC
This sequence comes from Caulobacteraceae bacterium, assembly GCA_036511715.1. Classification (GTDB taxonomy): domain Bacteria; phylum Pseudomonadota; class Alphaproteobacteria; order Caulobacterales; family Caulobacteraceae; genus Acaudatibacter. The sequence goes on along the minus strand of DATCBS010000003.1, from coordinate 83,195 downwards.
CTTCCTTACGTTGACGTCCACGTAACGTGGGAATAGCTTCACCCGCCGCCGAAAGGAAAGATCGCCCCCAATGGCCGCCGAACTTCGTCGTCCTGAACGCACCTTCACCATACGCCAGCTCTGCGTGGAGTTCGGGTGCACCGCGCGCGCCCTTCGCTTCTATGAAGACAAGGGCCTTCTCGAGCCGGCGCGGCAGGGGCTCAACCGGGTCTACTCCTACAAGGACCGCGCGCGGCTCCAGCTGATCCTGCGCGGCAAGCGCGTCGGCCTGTCGCTCGCGGAAATCCTCGAGATCCTGGAACTCTATGACCGGAAGGATGGCGGAGCGGCGCAGAACGCCAAGGCCTTGCGGAAGTTCAAGGAGCGCATCCTCGCCTTCGAGCAGCAGCGGGATGATATCGACCACGCCATCGCCGAACTGCGCGAGGCCTGCTCACGGCTCGAGGAGCGGCTCGCGGTGATCCGCCCCGATCTGCTGGCTCTCGCCGGGCGCCCTGTCGAGCCCGTCGGCGCAAGAGGCCTTGGCCACCGGCCGATCTCCGCCGCGCGATAGGGGTTTTTCGTTGTCCAGTCATCGCGTCGCCCTCGCCTGGTCCCTCGGCGATGGAGACTTCCTGGCCCGGCGCTACGACCGAGCCCACGAACTGCGGTTCGAGGGCGGGCTGACGGTGGCCGGATCGGCCTCGCCCCAGATCGTCCCGGCCCCGTTCTCGCGCTCCGCTGCGATCGACCCCGAAGCGGCCTTCACCGCCGCCCTGAGCGCCTGCCACATGTTGTGGTTTCTCGATCACGCGGTGCGGGCTGGCCTGGTTGTCACCGCCTATCGCGATGCGGCGGAAGGAACGCTCGGGAGAAACTCGTCCGGCAAGCTCGCGATGACCCGGGTGGTCCTGCGGCCGGCGGCCACCTTCGGCGGCGCCTCGCCACCGGCGCGCGGCGAGATAGAGCAGCTGCACCATCTGGCGCACGAGAGCTGTTTCATCGCCAACTCGGTGACCACCGAGGTTGTTGTCGAGATGGCGTGATCGAGCCTGGTCAGGCCGGCGGGCTCAAGTCTCCAGCCACGCGGCGACCCGCGCGGCAAGCTCGATTCGGTCCTTGAGATGGCACTCCCAGACCACCTCGACCCGCCAGCCCGCCGCCTCGAGGGCGGCGCGCGCGAAGCGGTCGCGGGCGCGGTTGGCGTCGATCTTGGCGGTCCAGTAGGCTCGGTTGGCCTTGGGGATCCGCGCTCCGCGCGCGCAGTCGTGGCCGTGCCAGAAGCAGCCATGAACCAGGACGGCCAGCCTGCGCCCCGAAAGCACGATGTCCGGCTTGCCCGGAAGATCGCTCCGGTTGAGCCGATAGCGGCCGCCGAGCCCCCAGATCAGGCGGCGCAGGACGAGCTCCGGGCCGGTGCCCCGGCCCTTCACCCTGCGCATCACCGCCGAGCGCTTCCGTGGCGAGAAGACGTCGGTCACAGGTCAAGGACCGCCCCGGCGGCTGGGACCTCAGGGTTTGCGGAAGCGATAGACGATCTGGTCGGTATGACCGCGGATCGAGGGATCGAAGATGAGTGCGGTGTGCGGGTCGGCGGGATTGCGCAGGACGTCGCTCTCGCCATCGAACTTGAAGCCGGCGGACTCGACCTCGCGGCGGATCACGGCCGGATCGATCCGGTGGAGCTTGTCGGCGGTCTCGGTGACCGGCGAGCCCGGCAGGGCGACGTGGTCGACGATGAACAGCACCCCGCCGCTCTTCAACGCCGCGAACCATTGGCGGTCGAGCGCCGGCACGTCGATGTGCACCTGCGAAAGGTGCAGGTCGTGATAGTTGTCGGACGTCCAGATCATGTCGAGCGGCGGCAAGCCCGTCATGCCCGTGGGACCGATCTGGACCACGCTGACATTGGCGTAGGCGGGATCGGCGGCGATCTTGTCGGCCGCCGGTTCGGCGAAGGGCGACTTGCGGTCAGGGGTCGCCGCCCAGACATGGCCGGCGGGCCCGACGGTCTTGCTGAGGACGCGGGTGAAGTAGCCGGCGCCCGGCAGCAACTCCAGCACCTTGTCGCCGGGCTTCACGCCGGCGAACGCGACCACCTGCGCGGGCCGGCGCGCGGCGTCCTTGGCCGTATCGTCCGGCGGTCTTTTCGGGTCGGCGACCGCCGCGGCGATCGGACCGGGTATAGGCGGGGCGGCGGAGCTCGCCGTGGCGCTGACGACCACCGCCGCCAGCGCGGCCAGGAAGATGCGGACCATTGGCTTGTCCCCCGAGAAAGACAGGGTCGGGATAGTCCACGCGCGCCTGGGCCGCCGTCAAGCCTCCAGCTCGGCGGCCGCGATCTCCGCGATCGCCAGGGCCTGGTAGGGGTCATCGCCGTCCTGCAGGGTCCATGACGCGGAAAGTCCGGTCCAGGCGAGCGCCCAGGTGAGGATCCGCTTCGCCTCCAGTTTCGCTTCGCGCGCCACGATCCCCACCCGGCGGCGGAGCTGGCCGGGAGCGCCGGCGATCTCGACGCCCGGGTTGCAGAGCAGATTGGCGTAGTCGAAGCCCCGCTCGCCGATCAGGCCCTTGGGATCGATGGCGAGCCAGCCGCGAGACCCGCCGTCCAGGACGTTGTCATGGTGGACATCGCCATGCAGCACCACCGGCTGGTGCGCCGAGGCCAGCAGTTCACGGGCGGCCTGGTGCGCGCGGACGAAGATCCCGCCATGGCGATCGGCCGCCGGCGCCAGGTCGCGGAACCAGATCGGCAGGGGAACCAGAGTCTCAGGGGGCGGCGCGGCGCGCTCTGTGTGGAGTCTGCCCACTGTTTGGCAGAGGATCTTCGTCGCCGCATCGTCCTCGCCGCCGCGCGCCATGGCCGCCAGGCAACGCTCGCCGGTGAGCCGTTCGAGCAGCAACGCCTTGTCATCCCTGGCGAAGACATGGGCAGCGCCATCTCCCCCCCACCACTCCATCAGCGCGCCGCCGCGCGCTTCCTCCTCGCCGCCGGCGATCTTCAGCATCGCCAAGGCGCCGTCCTTGAGCACCGGCAGAAGGTGCGAGCCGAACCGCGTCGTGAACGGCTCGCCGTCCGGGCTCAGGCGCCAGTGGTCGAGCCATGGGAGGAAGACCTGGTCTCCGCCAGCGCTCACCGGGACGCTCCAAGATCATTTTCCAGCGTCGATGAAGCTTCCGCCCTCAGGAGGGCGGCCGTCCGCTTCAGGCGTTCGGCAGGGTCGGCGCGGTGGTACGGGTGCTCCGAGGGCTCGATGTTGTCCAGGAAGCCCTGATAGACCGCCGCCTGCTTGGCGACCGCCACGGGCCGCAGCAGGGCGAAGCCGGCCATCGGATCGGAGCCTGGGACCGCCTGGCGCCAGCGATCCGCCCAATGCGCACGCACCGGGGCCACCTGGTCGGCGGCGATATTTTCGAACATCGCCGCCTGATCGAGCAAAGGATGGCCGACGCCGCCCTCTCCCCAGTCGATGAGGGTGAGCGCGCCGCTTTCGCCGCGAACGTTTCCGCCCTGGAAGTCGCCGTGAATGAGGGTGTGCGAAAGGCCGCAGGCGGCGACCGCCTCCATCCGCCGCGGGAGATCGTCCGCGAAACGCTGAAGCATCGCCAGCTCGCCCGCCTCGAGATCGCCAGCGGCTCGTTCGATGACGCTTCTAATCGCGGCGATCAGCGCCGGCGCCCGCCAGTCGGCGAGTCCCAGGGCGAGAAGTTCGCTCTCGCGCCCGATCCGCCGCGCCTGCAGATCGACCAGGAGGTCCACCATCTCGAGAATTTCAGCGGACGTGGCCCCGTAGAGGTCACGGCCGGCGATGTCGGCCATCAGCACCCTTTGGCCGGCGCCGCCGAGCAAGACCGGAACCCTTTCTTCTGCCAGATAGGCAAGGAGGCGCGCCTCGCGGGCGATGAAGGCGGGGAGCACCTTCAGCCAGGCAGGGCCGGCCTGGGTCCGAAGTCGCCACAGGCTGGAGAGGTTCCAGGTGCGGATCTGCGCTGGCGGCGCGGTGAACTCCAGGCCGCGGCCGGCGAGGACTTCGCGCGCCCAGGCGAGGTCCGCCGCCGGGCCGCCGGGCCGCGCATAGGCCGCCCGCAGGGGGTGGTCGGCAAGGGCGCCTTCGAAGGGCGCCGCGTCGACCGGGCCGTCGACCTCGGCCACATAGGTGACCTCGCCGCCGGGCGGCGCCGCGCGCTGCCCCTCCAGCAACCGCAGGATGGTGACCTCGACCCCGTGATGGCGGCGGACCGCCTCGACCACCGGGGCGATGTCCTGCCACCAGGGGCTCGCCACCGGGACCGGCGGCAGGGTCCCCAGCACCTCGCCGCCCGGCGAGACCAGGACCAGGCGCGCGGTGCGCGGCGGGGCCTCCATGGGCGCCTCGAGGAGCGCCGCTAGCGGCCGAGGTCCAGCTTGGGCAGGCCGTTGGCCTCCTGGGCGTCGAGCTCGGCCTTGCGGAAGTGCTGCTTCACCGCCGGCGCGCTGTCGAACTCCATCAGCCTGTCGCTCGCCGGCGTATACCTTGGCCACGCCGGCGCCGGCGGGCAGGCGGGAACGCCGCTCTTGGCGAAGGCGACCCAGCAGGCGTGGACGATCCTCGTCATCTCCAGGTCGCCGGCGCTCGGCTTTAGGCCCATGCCGATCGCGCCCAGCTTGTCCCAGCTCGCGAACACATAGGGAATCTCCGAGGCGTGGCCGGCGCCCTTCGAGGTCGGCCGCTGGACGTCCAGCACATAGGAGAAATGATAGAGCCACGTCGGGGCGCCGGCGGAGGCCCTGGCCGCTATCCACCGCGCCGGAGCGCCCATGAAGCCGTCGGTGAACATCGCGCTGGCCATCGCCTCATCGCCCTTTTCGCCGGCGTAGGCCGCCTTGAGCGCCGCCGGTTGGCTGGCGAGGATCGCCGCCGGAGGCGCATCGAAGGCTTTCATCAATGAAGCCTCGAAGCTGTTGGAGCCGATGATCAGCGGCACGTGCGCCACATCGCCGGAGGCGAAGGCCTGGCTGGCCGAGCCGGTGAGCAGATGGCCGTCGATCGCGACTTGGGCCCCGCCGCCGGTGTTGGCGACGAGGGCGGCGAGCGGGATCGCGCGCAACTGCGCGGCCGTCGCGTTCGCCGGCGCGCCGGCCTTGGCGGCCACGGCCGCGCCCGCCGATTCCGCGGCGGCCAGGGTCACCGGCGGACTCCAGCCGCCGCCGGACTCGACGATCGCCTTGGCGAAGAGGCCCCTGGCGAGGGGGGAGGCCATCAGGAGCAGGGTGTCGCCGCCACCCGCCGATTCCCCGAACAGGGTCACGTTCGCCGGATCGCCGCCGAACCGGGCGATGTTGCGCCGGACCCATTCGAGGGCCGCGATCTGGTCCATGATCCCGTAGCCGACCAGGGGCTCGCCGGCCTTGGCCGACCTGGTGAGGGCCGGATGCGCGAAGAAGCCGAGCACGCCCAGGCGATAGTTGATGGTGACCAGGATCACTCCGTCCCGGACGAACGCCGAGCCGTCGTAGGCGCCCAGGGAGCCCGCGCCGAGAGTGTTGCCTCCGCCGTGCAGCCAGACCATCACCGGCGCGCGCCTGGCGCCGACAGGCGCCCAGACATTCAGGTAGAGGCAGTCTTCGCTGGTCGCTCCGCTCGCGCCGCCGAGATTGGGCGAGCCGTTGGCGTTCACCGGCTGCGGGCAGATCGGACCATAGGCGTCGGCCCGCCGCTCGCCCTTCCACGCCGCGACCGGCGCGGGCGGCGCCCAGCGCAGGGCCCCTGTCGGCGCCGCGACATAGGGCACGCCCTTGAACGACTCCACGCCGGAATCGACGGAGCCGACCAGCACGCCGGAGTCGATCGCCACCCGCACGGGTTCGGCGGATGCGACGGCGGCCGCGCCGGCGGCGGCCAGAATGACGCCGACGCAGAGCGCGGCGCGCGCGAGCACCTTCATTTCGTGATCCCCTCCACCTCTTTCACGCAACATCCGTCCTCGCGTCCAGGAGGGCAAGCCCGCGCGGTGGCGCGGGGCTAAGACCAGCGCCGGAAGACCAGGCAGGTGTTCAACCCGCCAAAGGCGAAGGCGTTGAGAAGCAGCGCCTCGGCCTCGATTGGCCGCGCGCTTCCCAGCACCAGGTCGAGATCGCAATCGGGGTCCGGGCCCAGCCAGTTCAGGATCGGTGGGGCGAGGCCCTCGCGAAGCCCCATCAGGCCGATGACACCCTGGACCGCGCTCGCCGCCCCGATCAGGTGGCCGTGCGAACTCTTGGTGGCGATGACCGGGTGGTCCCTGGCCCGCTCGCCGAACACCGCGTGGATCGCCGCGGCCTCGTTCCTGTCGTTGAGCGGGGTGCCGGTGCCGTGGGTGGAGATCAGGATTTGCCGCGCGTCGCGGGCGCCGGCCTGGTCCAGGGCCGCGCCCATGGCGGCGACCGCGCCCTCGAGGCTGGGCTGCGTCAGGTGGAAGGCGTCGGAAGAAAGCCCGACCCCCGTCAGTTCCGCCAGGATTGGCGCGCCGCGAGCGCGGGCGTGATCCAGCTCCTCGAGCACCAGGGCCGCGCCGCCCTCACCGATGATCATCCCGTCACGGCCGGTGGAGAACGGCCGACAGGTCGTGGGGCTCATCGCCTGCAGACCGTCCCAGCCGTTGAGGCAAGCCGGGGTGGCGATCGCTTCGCTTCCTCCCACCAGGGCGACGTCGACCTGGCCGGCGCCGATGAGGGACGCGCCCTGGGCGATGGCGTGGCCGGAAGAGGAACAGGCGCTGGAAACAGCGAACACCGGACCGCGCACGCCGAACTCCATCGCCACCGCGCTCACCGGCGCGCTCACCATGACCCGCGGCACGGTGAGCGGATGAACCTTGTTGGTCCTTTGGCCATAGAATCGCTCGTAGGCCTTCTCGAGGGTGTGGATGCCGGCGAATCCATGACCCAGGACCACCGCCGCGCGTTCGAGGGCCGGGGCGCCGATGAGCCGCGCCTCGCTCAGCGCCTCTTGAGCCGCTTTCACGGCGTAAAGCGAGAAAGCATCCAGGGATGCCCCGACCCTGCGGCCGAGGATTGCTTCCAGCGGACCCACCACCTCGCCTTCCACCAGGGCCACGGGAAACGCATGGGGCGCCGGCCCGTTGGGGCCCGGGTCGAAGAGGTGTTCGGCGATGCCGGCCTTGCCGTCCCGCGCCGCCGTCCAGACCACCGCCGCGGTGTGTCCCAGGGCGCAGATCGCGCCCATGCCGGTGATGACGATCCGACGGCGGTCGGGACTGCTGGCGATCAAGTCTTGGGCTTTTCGATCAAGGCTTCCAGGATGTCGAGGAACTGCCCGAGGTTGGCGGTTTCCTTGAAAGCGTCTTCGGAGATCTCCACCCCGTACTTTTCCTCGACCGCGAAGACGATGCTGACGATATCGACCGAATCGAGTCCGATGTCAGCCAATGTCGCCTGCCTGGTGAGCGCAGCGCGCTCGATCAGCGCCTCCTGGGCGATCAGGTCGATCAGCTCGTCATCCAGTGTCGGCATCGAGGGTCTCTGGGCCTGCGCGGCGAGCGCGCAGCCATAGCTGCAATGCTCCCGCCAACCAACCGTCGGCGAAGGCTGCGCGGTCAGGCGCGGTGCACCCGGCCAAGGAACGGTGCTACCGATACCGCCGCGAACGCCGCAAGGGATGATGTCACGGTGCGCCGCTGAGATGAGCGCCAGGTGAGAATCCTCGTCCTCGGCGCCTACGGCCTTGTCGGGTCGTTCGTGCTCTCGCGCCTGTTGGCCGACGGTCACCAGGTCATCGGGGTTGGCCGTGACACTGCCGCGGCCCTCAGGCGCGTCCCTGGCGCCCACTGGGTTCAGCTGGATCTGCAGGCGGCCACCGTCGAGGACTGGACGCGCCTGCTCGTCGGGGTCGGCGCGGTCGTCAATTGCGCCGGCGCTCTGCAGGACGGCGGGCGCGACCACCTGCACGCGGTTCATGTCCGAGCCGTGGAGAGATTGACCCGGGCGTGCGCCGCGGTGGGTGTCTCCAGGTTCGTACAGATATCGGCCGCTGGGATCGACGGGGGCGCCGCGACCGGATTTGCCCGCACGAAGCTTGCCGCCGAAAAGGTCCTGGAAGCCAGCGGTCTGGACTGGATCATCTTGCGACCGGCCCTGGTCCTGGGACCGTCCGCCTTTGGCGGCACGGCTCTGCTGCGGGGTTTGGCCGGCCTGCCCTTCGTGACGCCCGCCGTCTACCCTGGGAGCATTGTCCAGGTCGTGTCGGTGCACGATGTCGCCTTGGCGGTCGCTTCGGCGGTGAGGCCCGATGCGCCGGCGAGGCTCAGCGTCGATCTCGCCCATTCCGAGGCATTGAGCCTCGAAAGCCTGCTCGTGGAACTTCGTCGGTGGTTGGGTCTCCCACAGGCGCGGGTCATCGCAACGCCGATCGTCATCGCCCGCGCCGCGGCCCGCCTCGCCGATGGTCTTGCCTGGCTCGGGTGGCGAAGCCCAATGCGCACGACATCGATCGAGCAACTCGAGGCAGGGGTGCGCGCGGACGGCGCGGCGGCCGAGCGCGAACTCGGGCTTCGGCTCGCCTCGCTCCGGGAGATGCTGGATGAATGGCCCTGCGGCGTTCAGGAGCGCTGGTTCGCCAGAGCCTATTTCCTGAAGCCCGCGAGCATCGCGGCGCTTGCCGCGTTCTGGTTCTTCTCCGGCCTCATCGGCCTCACGATCGGCCTTGGGCAATCGGTCCGGCTGCTGACCGTGGCCGGCGTGGAGCCAACGACCGCGAAGGTCGCGGTGATCGCCGGCGCCGGCGCCGATCTGGTGGTGGCGGGCGCACTGTGTTTCCGCCGATCGGCGTCCCGCGCCCTGCAAGCGGCGCTGGCGCTATCGGCTGCCTATGCGATCGGTGGGGCGTTCCTGCGCCCTGATCTGTGGCTCGATCCGCTTGGCCCCTTGCTGAAGATCCTCCCGGCGTCCCTGCTGGCGGCGTGGTTGCTGGCGACCTTGGACGAGCGCTGATGGACCTTTTCATGGTCCTGAAGACCGCCCATGTGATCGGCGCGACGGTCCTTTTCGGGACCGGCGTGGGCATCGCCTTCTTCATGCTGATGGCCCATCGCACGCGCGATCCGGCCATCATCGCGCACACCGCCTCGGTCGTGGTGATCGCGGACCTCATCTTCACCGCCTCGGCGGTCGTTCTCCAGCCGGTCACCGGCGCCGCACTGGCGAGGATCGAAGGCGTTCCGCTGTTCACCGGCTGGGTGGGGCTGAGCCTCGTGCTCTATGTGGTGACCGGCCTCTTCTGGCTGCCGGTGGTGTGGATCCAGCTGCGCCTGCGTGATCTGTGCCGGCGCGCGGCGAGCGCCGGCGAGGCGCTGCCGGCGGCGTATTTCCGCCTGTTCCGGGTGTGGTTCGTGTTCGGCTTCCCGGCCTTCGGGGCGGTCGCCGCGATCATCTGGCTGATGGTCGCCAAGCCCGACTTCCAGGCGTTCGCCTATCTCGGCAGGTAGGTGCGCAGCACGTCCTCGATGATCCGTTCGAGTTGCTCGAGGGTGTTGCAGGGCTTGGCCACGTGGCAGAAGCGGCGATAGGCGTCCATCTTCGAATCTCCCTGGCCCCAGTAGGTCTCGGGCTCGGGATTGAGCCAGACCACGGCTCGTGAGCGGTCGGCGATCCACCGCATCAGATCGAGGCGCGGATCGGCATGGTTCGAACGGCCATCGCCCAGGATGATCACCGTCGTGCGCCGGTCCAGCGAGGTTTCGCTGGCGGCGCGGAAGTCGGCCAGGGCGCGACCGTAGTCGGTGGGGCGAAAGCCGATGCGCGCCAGGATCAAGTCGATCGCATCGTCCACCGTCGTCTCGGCCAGCAGGTCGTTGATGGCCACCAGCCGGTCGGAGAAGGCGAAGGCGTCCAGGCGTCGGACCACTTCGTTCAGGCTGTAGAGGAAGAGCAGGAGAAATTGCGCCGCCGCCGCGACCGAGCGGGAGACATCGCAGAGGACGACGATCTTCGGCCTGTCGAGGGTGCGCCGTTTCCACACGATTTCGAACGGGACGCCGCCATAGCCGAGGCTCCTGCGCACCGTCTTTCGAACGTCGAGCCGCCCCTCCCGCGCGCGGTGGCGCCTGCGCGCGTAGCGTTTTGCGAGCCGAGCGGCCATCTTGCGCACCAGGCCTTCCATGGCCCGGAAGTCTTCCGGCTCGACAGCCGTGAGTTTTCGCCGTGAAAGCAACCGCTCGCGCAACCGGCGGCCCGTCTGCCCGGCGAAGAGGTCGGCCTGGCGGTCGATGTAGCGTCGCGCCTCGACGAACAGCGACAGCCGGCGTTCCGCCAGCTCCGCGGCCAGTCCCGCGTCCCGTTCTCCTCCCGCGGTTCCCAAGCTGTGGATCAGCCTCTCCAGTTCGCGCAGGCCCATGGCGTCGAGCATTCGCCGAGTGAGCAGGCTGCGCTGGGCGCCGGTGTGGATCTCCGAGGCGCCGGCGGAGGAAGCGGCCGATTCCATGGCCTGGGCGAGACCTGCGGCGTCGTCCTCGAGCAGCATGCGGGCGAGCGGGTTCGCCCGTTCGTCCGTCTGGGCGGGGAAACCCGAATGAGGCTCGCCAGGCGCCGTGAATTCCCGCCGGTCGAAGAAAGTGTCGAAACAGGCGTCGAACCGTGCGGCTTCCTCCGCGGTCTTCGCGAGGGTGACGGCGAGGGAGTCCTTCAGCAGGACCCTGTCTGCATACCCGACCTGCGCCGCAGCGCGATGGGCGTCGATCGCTTCGGCCGGCGATACCGGCACCTCGCTGGCCCTGAGCGCCCGCAGAAACTCCTCGAGAGTGCGCTGCAACGGGCTAGGGCCCCGACGCGCGGCCGAGGAACTCCGGGATCCGGGGTTCCACGGCAACGATGTCCTGCTCGAATTTCAGAAGCAGGTTCAAAGTCTCCCGCACCAGATCGGCATCGAGACTGTCGGCGTGGAGCAGAACCAGGGCGCGCGCCCAGTCGACGGTCTCCGAGATCGACGGGAGCTTGCGCAGATCGAGGGTGCGCACGGCCTGAACGAAGCCGACCAGCGACTTGCGTAGCCGAGCCTCGATTCCCGGCACGCGGGCGGCGACGATCCGCTCCTCGAGCCGCTGGTCGGGAAGGGGAATGTGCAGGTGCAGGCATCGCCGTTTGAGGGCGTCGCCGAGATCGCGGACGTTGTTCGAGGTGAGGAACACCATTGGCGCCGTCGTCGCCTTGATCACCCCGATCTCGGGGATCGAAACCTGGAAGGCCGAAAGCATTTCCAGCAGAAAGGCCTCGAAGGCTTCGTCGCTCTTGTCGATCTCGTCGATGAGCAGCACCGCGCCGCCCTCCTGGCGCAGGGCGGTGAGCAGAGGTCTCGCCTCCAGAAAGGTCTCGGAGAAGAACAGGTCCCCGACGCCGTGCAGCCGTTCCATGGCCGCCTCCAGATTGGGAGCATCGGCGAGGGAAGCGCCCATGTGGTCCTTGAGGATCTGGGTGTAGAGAAGCTGCTTGCCGTATTTCCATTCATAGAGAGCCTTGCTCTCATCGAGGCCCTCGTAGCACTGCAGGCGTATCAGAGGCAGATCGAGGAGCGCGGCGGCGCAAAGGGCGAGTTCGGTCTTGCCGACCCCCGCCATTCCCTCCACCAGGACCGGTTTTTCCAGATGCGCGGCCATGTAGAGGGCGGTCGCGATCCGCCGCGAGGCGATGTAGCCGACCCCGGCCAGTCCCTCGATGATCGCATCGACCGAGGAGAGGCGGGAGAGGCTCGTCCCAGCCGTCCGGGTCACGTTCGGCCCATCGCCGGTCCTAGCCATGCGCAGCCTCCACCTTCCTGCACTCCATAGCAGGCGGGCCTGGTCAATCGGAACCAAAGCCGCTGAAGCCGAGTTACGGTCAAGCTCGAGCGAGGAGGGGCGAGGCAAGATGCCGATCAGCGACGATGTGCTGACCAAACTCCCAGCAGAGAGCTTCGAGACCATTTCGAGGAAGGTGCGCGACGGCGACATCCTGCTGTGCTCCGCCAACGATCCCTTCTCCCGGCTCATCGCCTGGAGCACCAAGAGCCCCTGGAGCCATGTCGCCCTGGCCTACCGGTGGCCCTCCCTGGGCCGCCTGATCGCCTTCGAGTGCGTCCAGCACCAGGGCGTCCACGCCGTGTCGCTCGAGCGGTTCATCAGCCAGACGAGCAGCGGGACAAAGCCCTATCCCGGGAAGATCGTCCTCGCCCGCCATGACGTCATGGGCAAGAAGAGCCGTGCGGAGCATGCGGACCTGGTGAAGAGCCTGGCGGATTTCGCCGTGGACCGCATGGGCGACCGGTTCTCGAACGCCGAGGTCCTCAAGATCGCCCTGCGCATCATCGTCGGGCGCCTCAACCGGCACATGCCCAAGTCGCTCGGGGCCAAGGACGAATTCATCTGTTCGGAATACGTCGCCAGATGCTTCGATCGGATCGATATCCAGATCCTCTGGGATGGCCTTGGCTTCATCGCCCCGGCCGACTTCGCTCGCGACCCCAACGTCCACGCCGTGGCGCGATTCCGCACGCGGTGAGGGGAGGCCTTGACTTCCGCGCCGCTGATTGCAATATGCAACTGACGGCGCCGCCACCCTGGCGCTGAGCCTCTCTATGGTGAAGGCGACCTTGGCGGTTTCGCAAAAAAATTCGCTCTTTGTGACCTCGCGCCGGACGCGCTCGGGCGTCGCTAGCGCCGCCTCGCCGGCGTCCGCCGCTCAACTGCCTGGAAGGAAAGGGAAAAAAGCCGGGAAGAGCGTGCTTGGCGGCGCCGGGCGAGCGGAAAAACCGGCGAAAAAGGCGGCAAAAACCCTCACGAGGGCCCAAGAAAGGGTCACGAATCGGCAACGAAAACGAAAAAAAGCGAACGAATCCGGACGATTTGGGACGCCCTCGCAAGGCTTGAACGCTAGCGCCGGGCGCGGCGCATCATGCCTCCCCGAGCTGCGGCGGGGCGCCCGCGCCGCTCCACGCCAACGCCTTGCCGTAGATTCGGTAGGTCTTGTAGATTCGCGCCCCGAAGCTCTCCAGGATGTGGCGCATCGGGGCGTTGTCCTCGAGGATCCAGGAATATTCCGCCTCGGTTATGCCCAGGCTCACGCCCTCGCGGCGAATGGCGTCGAGGATCAGGAACGGCGCGAAGGCGCCGCGCGGATCGCGGGCGAACTTGCGCTTCACGCCCATGAGCGGGATGCGGCCGCGCTTCACGCCCTTGACCTTCAGCCGCCACAGCAGCTTGGCCCAGCCGAACGGGAGAAGCTTTCCGCCCAGGTCGAAGATGGCGTCGTTGAGATTGGGCAGAAGCGCGCCGAAGCCGGCGGCCTCGCCGTCGATCTCGACGAACCAGATCAGCCGGGGATGCAGGATGAGCTTCAGGGACTCGCCCAGATGCTTGGTTTCCGCCTCGGTCACCGGCGCCGAGCCCCAATTCTCGGACCAGGCCTCGTTGAGGATACCGACGAGGTTGCGCACCTCCTCGTCGAAGCGGTTCATCCTGATCGCCCGCAGCACCACGCCCGGCGGAAGCGGCCGGTTGAGCCGGGCCTGGACCCCCGGGGTGAACACCGGAACACCCGAGATATAGGCGACCACATCCTTCGCCTTGGCATAGCCCAGCGCCTCGATCCGCGCCGCGGCATAGCGCGGATCATGGCCCATCATGAACATCGGCGGGCTCTCGAACCCGTCGATCAGCAGGCCCACCTCCTCGTTGATCGACAGGTTGAACGGGCCCAGAACCTGGGCGCGGCCGCGGGCGCGCAGCCAGTCCTCCGCGACGGCGAACAGCGCGGCGAAGATCGCCGGGTCGTCCTCCGCGGCGATCATCCCGAAATAGCCGGCGGGAGCGTCCGGATCGGTGCGGGCCAGGTGGTCGATCTGGGCGCTGATGCGCCCGACGTCCCGGCCGTCCCGCCGCGCCAGCCAGAACTGCGCCTCGGCATGCTCGAAGAACGGATTGTGCTTTGCCGACAGGGCCTCGCGCCGCTCGAACATCAAGGGCGCGACCCACGCCGGATCGTCGGCCATCAGCCGCATCGGCACGCGGATGAAGCGTTCCAGTTCGCCGCCGCTGGTCACCGGCAGGATGTCGATCGCCCCGCTCATCCTTCGGCGTAGAGCAGGATGCTGATCGCGCCGGCGGCGAACGCGACAGGCGCCCCCCAGGCCGCCACGGCGGGCGGCAGAACTCCGGTCGCGCCCATGGCCGTCAACAGGCCGTCCATCACCAGGTAGAGCAGGCCGCAACCCAGGCCGAAGATCACCGGCGCCGTGCGATTGCTGCGCGTGTGGCCAAGTGCCGTGGGAAGAGCCAGGAGCAGCATGATGATCGGCGCGACGCCCTCCGCCAGGGTGCGATACAGCCTGGTCTGGAACCGACTTGGGCTCTTGTCCACCGGCCCCTTGCCGAACAGGGAGCGAAAGGCTGTCCCGGAAGTGATTTCATAGCTGGTGGAAAAGAGTCGCGCCGCGTCGGCTGGCTGAAGGGTGGTTCGCCAATCCATTTCTCCGACGGTCATCATGTCGGCCCCCGATTGGGATAGGTCGGTGACGACGGCGTCGTGCAGGCGCCAACCTCCCTGTTCGCGCGTGGCGCTGGCGGCGGTCATCCGGCGAACCAGCGCCATGTCGGCGTCCCGCCGATATATCGATAGCCCGTTGAGAACCGTTCCGTTGGGCGTGGCCGACCTGACCATGACCACGTCCGGGCCGATCCGGAACCAGCGCGGCGCGGGCGCGTGGCGAGCGGCGCCCGGAGCGCTCGCCGCCCACCACTCCGCGAGGGACTGTTCGGCCCGAGGGGTGATCTGGTCGGCCACCACCAGATCGAGGGCGGCGACCGCGAAGGCCACCGGCAGTGTGCGGCGAAAGATCGCGAACAGCGAAAGTCCGGTGATTCGCATCACCACCAGCTCGCTGTTGCGGGCAAGCTGGCTGAAGGTGAAGATCGCGCCGGCGAGGACGGCGAAGGGCGCCACCTGCTGGAACAGAAACGGCAGGCGCAGAACCATGTAGCGGACTATCTGCAAAATCCCGCCGCGGCTCAGGATATCGCTGGTGCGCTCCAGAAGGTCGATCAGCTGTAGCAGACCCATCAGCGCCGCCGCCGCCGCCGCGGTGCGCACGAGCATGATCCGGGTCAGATAGGCCGAGAGGCTGAGCGCTCCCTCTTTCTGCATGGCCGTCGGGGCGGCCTTGGTGCGCCTTTCGAACATCGATTCGATTCGCAGGAAAACCGCGCTGATCGGAGTCTCACCCGGACGGCGCCTGCTCGAGAGGAACAGCCAGATCCCGAATGCCGCCATGAGGGCGAAGATCCCGCCCATGGCCAGCAGTGGATCCACCTTGCCGGAAGCCGCGAAGCTCTTGCAGAGAGTGACCCCGTGGTGAAAGGCGACCAGAATAACCGCGCCGACAATCATCCCCGGCGCCCGTCGCCCCCGCTTGGCGGCGAGGGCGAGCGGCAAGGCGAGCAGGGGCAGCAACGGGATCGCGAGCGATCGCGCCAGGCGAGCGTAGAGTTCGCCTTCGAGCGCGCCCTTGGGGATCATGGCGTCTGGCCGGCGGATTTCCCGGACCAGCTCGGGCAAGGTCAGCTCCTGCTCATCGCCGCCCCGGGGCTGGAGTGACTGGCCGCCGCTCAGGATCTCCCGATCGGTGAAGTCGCCAAATCGAAGCAGCCTCGCTCCGCCTTTGGGGACGTCGGCGAGCACCAGGCCGCCGCCCAGGTCGAGTTCGGTCGTCTTGCCGTCCGGCCTCAGTGAGAGCACGCCGCGGCTCGCGGTGACCACGGTTTCCCCGCCCTTGGCGTGTCTGCTGATGAAGACGCCCCTGAGGCTTCGTCCGGTGGCGTCCGCCTCGTCGGCGGTGATCGTGAAGTTCGGTCCGGCGCTGATGAAGACCTGTGGGTCCAGCTGGGCTGTCCAGCCGGCGTCCGTCGCCGCGTTGAGCACCGCGCGGTAGCCGAAGCGGCTGTAGGGTTGGAGGAAGCCGACCAGCAGGATGCTGACGATTCCCAGCGCCACCCCAACCGCCAGGAGAGGAGCGACCAGGCGCTCGAATGACACCCCGCCGGCGAGGATGGCGTCGATCTCGCTCTCCTCGTCGAGGCGGGCGATGACGATGAACATCGCTACGAAGAACGATGCCGGCAGCGCCAGGCCCAGCTGATAGGGAACGAGATTGGTCACCAGGCCGAAGAGGTAGCCCAGCCTCGCGCCGTTGGAGGCGAGCTGATCGATGAGCCGCAGCGTCTGCTCGAGCAGGAAGGCGACGAGGGTGACGCCAAGCACGCCGGCGGCGGGCGCGGCGAGCATGCGCAGGATGTAGCTGTCGAGGATCGAAGGCCGCCAGGTCGTTCTGTAGGCAACCGGGGCGACCGCCGCCATCGAACTCACTCGCGTCAGATCACCCCGCCGGCCCTGCGGCGATCGGAGGACAGGAACCCGAGTTCGCGGCCGACCTGGGCGAAGAGGTCGAGCGCGGTGTCGATCTGCTTGGGCGTGTGGGCGGCGCTGACACTGGTGCGCAGCAGGGGCGCGTTGCTCGGCGTCGCCGGCGGCAGCGCCAGATTGAGGTAGAGCCCGGATTCCAGAAGCATCTTCCAGAATGTCACCGCGATCTCCTGATCGGGCATGACCACGGCGACGATCGGGTTGGCGTGCGGCCCGGTCGTGAATCCGAGCGCTCCCAAGCCGTCATGGAGCCTTGCTGCGTTGCGCATGAGATTGGCGCGCAGCACCGGCTGGGTCTCGAGCTTGTGCAGCGCCTCCAGAGTCGAGGCGATGACCCCCGGCGGCAGGGAAGCGGTGAACATGTAGGGACGGCATACGACCCGCATGATGTCGAAGTCCGGGCTGTTGGAGACGCAGAACCCCCCGACGCTGCCAAGGCTCTTGGAGAAGGTGCCGACGATGAAGTCGACGTCCTCTTCCACCCCCGCCGCTTCGGCGAGACCCCGGCCGGTGGCCCCGAGCACGCCTAGCGAATGGGCTTCGTCCACCAGGAGGTAGGCGCCGGTTTCACGCTTGACGGCGGCGATTTCCTTCAGCGGGGCGGTGTCGCCCAGCATCGAATAGATGCCCTCGACGACAATCAGGCGTTCGCCAGGAGAGCCGGAGAGCCGCCGGAGACGCTTGTAGAGGTCGTCGGCGCTATTGTGCCTGAAACGGATGACCTCCGCGCCACCGAGCCTGGAGCCATCATAGATGCTCGCATGGCTGTCGGCGTCCAACATCAGGTGGTCGCCGCGTCCGACGAGCGTCGACAGGACGCCCAGGTTGGCCTGATAGCCGGTGCTGAACACCATCGCGTGCGCCCGGCCGTAGAATTCCGCTAGCCGCTGCTCCAGCAGGAGGTGGCCATCGTAACTGCCGTTGGCGATGCGCGAGCCCGTGGTGCCGGTGCCCTGTCGGCGCGTGGCTTCCACCGCCTTGGCGATGCAGTCCGGATCGAAGGTGAGCCCAAGGTAGTTGTTGGTCCCCAGCAGGATCGTCCGGCGACCGTCCAGCATGCCCTCGGTGGGAGAAAGAACGCTGTCGAAGCGAACGTTGAACGGATCGACCCCGTGCTTGCGAAGCGCGTCGTAGGCAAGCTTATAGCTGGCGTGTTTGGCGAGGATCGTCATGAATTTGCCCCGCTGCGCAGCTGCTCGACCGCGTGGATCAGATCTCCCACGGTCTGGACCTGGGCGATCCGATCAAGAGGAATCGAGATATCATAGAAGTCCTCGATCGCCATGACGAAATTCATTACGCCCAGCGAATCCAGACCGAGGTCCTCGACAATATCGGTATCGTCCGTGATCTGGACCGGGTGCCCGAGAACCTGCTCGAAGACCGTCGCGATCTCATCGCGGACGGGCTTCTCTGCAAGGTCGATATTGCCAGCAACAAGCGCTAACTGATGAGTTTCTCGCATCCCGCGAATCCGCAGTCCCGCCTCGCGGACGAAGCCCTTGCCACACCGTAACAGGTTTGAGACATCGGCTTCAACCGGGGTGAGGCTCAGGCGTCGACCTTGGCCGTCCTGTCCGCGAATTGGCCGGAAAGGAACAGGGACTTCGCCGAGGACCGGCTGAGCTTTCCCGAGGAGGTCTGGGGAAGACTGTGAGGGGGAATGATCACCACCTCGGATTCGATGCCGTGGCGCATTCTGACGATGTTGGCCGTCTGGGCGCGCAGCGCCTCGCGCGCCGCCGGGGCCCCGGCCCGACATTGGACCAGCACCACGACGCGTTCGCCTTCGTCGCCGTTGACGGAAAAGGCGGCGACATCCCCGCTTCTGAGGCCGGCGACTTCGCCCTCGGCCGTCCATTCCAGGTCCTGCGGCCAGACGTTCCGGCCGTTCACGATGATCAGATCCTTGGCTCTGCCGGTGATCACGATCTGGCCGTCGAGGCGATATCCAAGGTCGCCAGTGTCCAGCCACCCATCGTCCGAAAGCACCTGCGCGCTCTCCTCCGGTTCGCCGAAATAGCTCGTCATCAAACTTGGCCCGGAGGCGAAGATCCGACCGACCCGGCGTTCGGCGAGGGCCGATCCGGCGGCGTCGCGAACCTCGATCCGGTGGCCCGGCAGCACTTTGCCGCAAAGAGCGAATTCGCGCCCGCGCGCGCCGCGGCCAATCGGCGCGGTCGCCACATGGCCGCGCTCCAATCGTTCGCCGTCAACAAGATCGGTGCGCAGACCTTGACCGACCGGCGAGAGGGTGAGCGCCAGCGTCGCCTCGGCCATGCCGTAGCTGGCGAGGAATGCGCCCGGATCGAATCCTGCGGGCGCGAAAGCCTGCGCGAAGGCGGCGAGGGGACCTGTACGAATCATGTCCCCGCCCAGACCGGCAATGCGCCAGCACGACAGGTCCAGTCCCGCCATGCTCGCCGCTCCGGCCCGCCGGGCGGCGAGGTCGTAGCCGAAGGTGGGGGCATAGGAGATCGTGCCACGCCGGCTCGAGATGAGCTCGAGCCACAGCCCTGGGCGGCGCACGAAGGCGCCAGTGGGCAGCAGGTCGATGGAGCACTGAAAGGCAAGGCCGCTCAGGAGCATGCCGACCAGACCCATGTCGTGGTACAGCGGCAGCCAGGAAACCGCCCGGTCACGCGGGGTGATCGCAAGGCCGTCCCGCCCGATGGCTGAGACATTGGCCATCAGCGCCTTCTGGGTGACCGCGACACCCAGCGGAAAACGCGTGCTGCCGGAAGAAAACTGGATGTAGCAGAGGCCATCGCCCTGGGGCGCGGGCAGGTCGCTCGCGCCCGACCGCGGCACGTCCGCCAGCACGCCGCACAGACGCAGGCGCAGTCCATCGGCCGCCTCGACGAACCAGGGCGCCAGCGCCGAAGGCGCGAACGCGGCGCTGACCTTGGCCGAGACCATCATCCTGCGGACATGAGCCTGATAGGCGTCCTTGCCGCCGAACGGGGCCGGCAGCGGCAGTGGCGCGGGGACGAGCCCGGCGTACTGACAAGCGAAGAACCCTCTGAGGAAGTCGCCGTCGCTATCGGCCGCCAACGCGACGCGGTCGCCCGGCTGCAGGCCGGCGCAGAGCAGGCGCGCTGCCGTCGCGCGGGACTGCTCGCGGAGGGCCGCGTAGGTGAGGCTCTCGACCAGTTCGCCCCGGAGGGAGTGAATATTCACTCCCGTGCGCTGCCTGGCGGCATAGTCCAGAGCCTCGGAGACCGCGCCGAAGTCGCCCTGGCGCAGGGCGCGACCAGGATCGGTAGGGGTTGGGGTCAAGTGAAGCGATCCGATCGAAACTCTCCCAGATCGTTGCCTGCCAGATTCGCTTCATCATGGCATGCGCTTCGGCCCCCCGTCATTATCGACGATGCCTCTTGCGCTGATAGAGGCTAGGATGCCGCCGCGCCGAGCAGGCTTGGGTGTGGAGCTGCAATGAGCGAGATCCGCGTCGGCGAGGCCGCAACGCTCGGCCGTCCAAGCCTCGGGGCCTTGATGAAAGAGGCTTTCGACACCGACGCTTGGCGCCGTGAACGCAGGCGGGATCTCAAACCGCTCCGCCGGCTTCTTCCGTTTGTCGGCGACCATCTTTTGGATGCTGTGATGGGCGCGGTGTTCCTGCTCGTCTCCACCGGAGCGCTTCTCGCCCTGACGCTTGGTCTGAGGCTCGTCGTCGACCGCTTCGAGCTCCACAGCGTGCATGCGCTCGTCCTGGCGTTTCTGTGGATGGCGGCGGGCGCCACGCTTCTGGCGGCGGCCACCGGCCTTCGACTTTATTTCGTTCAGAAGCTCGGGGAACGGGTGGTCGCCGATTTGCGCAAGGTGGTGTTCCGCCACGTGCTCGGCCTGGATCTTGCGCATTTTCTGAAACTTCGCACCGGCGAGGTGCTCTCCCGGTTGACCACGGACATGACGATCGTCGAACGCACGGTCGGCAATGTCGTCCCAGTGGCCCTCAGAAACATGCTCACTCTCACCGGGGCGCTGGTTCTGATGGTGGTGTTCAGTCCCAACTTCACCGGCCTTGTGCTGATCCTGGTTCCCGTCCTGCTCACCCCCCTCTTTCTCATGGGTCGGCGCATGCAGAGGCTGTCGGTGCGCGCCCAGGACCGCTTCGCCGAGGCGATCGGCTACGCCGGAGAGGGTCTGGATGCGATCGAGACGGTCCAGGCGTTCGGCCAGGAGGACATGGTCGCCGCCCGCTTCAATCGCTCGGTGGAAGGCGCGTTCGACGCTTCCCTGGCCCAACTCCGCGCCAGGGGCCTGATGTCGGGCCTGATGATCACCCTGGTGTTCGCCGGGATGCTGACCTTGCTTTTCCAGTGCGCGCTGGCGGTGTTCATCGAGCGCACGCCGTCGGGCCAGCCGGTCATGACCGGCGGAACTTTGCTGCAACTCCTCGTCCTGGCGCTCCTCGCCGCTTCGGCGGTCCGAGACCTTTCCGAGGTCCTGGGCGAAATCCAGAAAGCCTCCGGCGCGGCCGAGCGGATCGCGCGGATGATGGACACGGAGCCGGCGATCGCGGCCCCGGCGAAGCCCATGGCGATGCCGGCCAATCCGCGCGGCGAGGTCTCGTTCGAAAATGTCGTCTTCGCCTATCCTGGCCGCGGCGGCGCCCCAGCGCTGAACGGATTTTCTCTACACGCGAGACCGGGTGAAAGAGTGGCCCTGGTCGGGCCGTCTGGCGCCGGCAAGAGCACGGTCCTTCGCATCCTCCTGCGCTTTTACGATCCCGATCACGGGGTCGTCCGAATCGATGGAGTCGATCTGAAGACCGCTGATCCGCGCGAGGTTCGCGACAGAATGGCCCTGGTGGCCCAGGACACTCCGTTGTTTTCCGGATCGGCGGCCGAGAACATCGCCTTTGGCCGCTCGGGGGCCACCCGACAGCAGATTCGCGACGCGGCGGTGGCCGCGCAAGCCGAGGGCTTTCTCGCCGCGCTTCCGCACGGCTACGAGACGCTGGTCGGCGAGCGCGCCAAGACCTTGTCTGGCGGCCAGCGCCAGCGCCTCGCCATCGCGCGCGCCCTGATCAGAGCTTCGCCGATTCTGCTGCTGGACGAAGCCACCAGCGCACTGGACGCGGAGAGCGAGCGACTTGTTCAGCAGGCCCTGCATCAGGCGATGGAAGGGCGAACCACGCTCGTGATCGCCCATCGCCTCGCCACGGTTCTTGAGGCGGATCGGATCGTGGTCATGGATTTGGGCAAGGTGGTGGAGGAAGGTCGTCACGACGAGCTCCTCCGAAAGGGGGGCCTCTATGCGCGCCTCGCCAGGCTGCAGTTCGGGGCCAAGGCGGCGTAGCCCTACGCCAGTTGTGCGAGCCCACGGAAGAGCGCGGCGTTTCGCCGGCGGCGCGAGGCCACCAGCCACACCAGAACTAGGTTGAGCGCCGTGGTCTCGAAGAGGAAGAACCACGCCGGGCTGCCGGGAGGAATGAGCATGCTCAGAAAGGCGGCCATGGTGCGGGTGTTGCCACTCAGCCAGAAGCTCGAGCGGACGACGGGCGCGAAAATCCCGGCATAGAGTCTTCGGGCGGCGGCGGCCCTTGACTGGCCGGCCGCCAAAGGGCCCGCCATCGCCGCCTCGACTTCCCCCTCCCCGGCGTCGGTGAGGCTTGATATGCGCAGATAGAGCGCGCCCAAGGCGCCTTGGGCGGCGCCCTTCTGCTCCAAGGCGGCCACGCTCTGGCGCATCCAGCCGGCGTCATAGACCCATCGTCTGTAGGTCTTGCGACCGGTCTCATAGGCGTTGGCCTGGACAAAATGCGAAAGCGCCGCCGCCCCCGCCAGGACCCATGCGAGGGGTCCCATCTGGCGTTCCAGAATGGCTCCGAAGGCGAGATACAGGATCGCCTGGCTCAGGTGGTCGCACACTCCGTCCACCAGCTCACCGATCGGGGAGGCTCGGCCCGTCCGCCGGGCGAGATCGCCATCGGCGCCGTCCAGAACGTGCCAGACGAACTGCAACGCGACGCCACCCAAAGCCGCCCATGGCCAGGGCGCGGCGAAGTAACATCCGGCGGCCGCGGCGGCCGCGGCGACACTCGCGAAGGACACCTGATTGGGCGTGACCGGAGAAGTCACAAGTCGCGAGACCAGTGCGCGGGAAAGCGGGTGGACCAAGTAGCGGTTGGTCGGCTCCTCGATCTCTTGCGGGCGGCCCGGCGCGGGGGGGATTTCGCCGGCGGCCGTAGCCGAGGTCTCGCTTGATCTCATGACACGGTTTGCGTCCTTTGGAGCGGCGCGCGGATCGCCTTCTCTTGTGAGGCGGGAACTGAGGCGCTACCTTGCCCGCGCCCAAAGGGAACCAACAACCGGTCCGTCAAGGGACCTTTTTGACAAAATCGGCGGTCGGAGTCTCTTTCGGGCGTCCGCCCGGCCACCGCAAGTTTCGAAGTCCCCGAAGGGAAAGCTCATGGCGAAAATTCGCGCGGCTCTCGTTGGCGTTGGCAATTGCGCGAGTTCTCTGGTCCAGGGCGTAGCCTATTACCGTGCCGCCAACGATAACGGCGTCGGCTTGATGCACTGGAATCTCGGGGGGTACGAACCAAGCGACGTCGAGTTCGTGCTCGCCTTCGATATAGATGAACGAAAGGTCGGAGCCGATCTCGCCAAGGCGATTTTCGCCAAACCCAACTGCACCGCCGTCTTTGCGGAAGTGCCCGTTTCGGGCGTGAAGGTCAGGATGGGCGCCGTGCTCGACGGAGTGGCCGAGCACATGGAGCAGATGCCGGCCGACCGCAGCTTCGTTCGCGCCGAAGACGGTGAGCCCACCGCGGCGCAGGTCGTCGAGGCGCTTCGCTTGGCGCGCGCGGACGTCTTGGTGAATTTCCTTCCCGTGGGCTCCGAACAAGCCACCCGCTTCTATATGGAATGCGCTCTCGAGGCCGGCGTCGGCGTCGTCAACTGCATGCCCGTGTTCATCGCCAGCGATCCGAAATGGGAGCGGCGGTTCAAGGACAAGGGATTGCCGATCGTCGGCGACGACATCAAGGCGCAATTTGGGGCGACGATCGTCCATCGCGCGCTGACCAACCTGATGCGGCAACGCGGCGTTCGCATGGACCGCACCTATCAGCTGAACACCGGCGGCAATACCGACTTCCTGAACATGATGGATCGAGGAAGACTGGCGTCCAAGAAGGTTTCCAAGACCGAGGCGGTGCAGGCGGTCATGGCCCAGCGGCTGGCGGACGAGAACATCCACGTCGGACCGAGCGACTACGTCCCTTGGCTCAATGACAACAAGCTCTGTTTCCTCAGACTCGAGGGCGCCCTCTTCGGCAATGTGCCGATGAACATCGAGGTGCGACTCTCGGTGGAGGATTCTCCCAATTCGGCGGGGGTGGTGATCGACGCCATTCGTTGCTGCAAGCTCGCCATGGATCGAGGCACCGGAGGCGCGCTCATCGGTCCCTCGGCGTTCTTCTGCAAGCACCCGCCCGAGCAGTTCACCGACGACGAAGCTCAGAGGATGACCGAACTCTTCATTGAACCGCAGGCTCGGGTCGCCGCCCAGTGAGGGGCCTCATCGTGGCGGCCGGGCAAGGGACCCGGCTGCGCGACATCGCACCCTCCAAGCCCCTCGCCATCGTCCGCGGAGTTCCGCTGATCGAGCACGTGATCACCTCCGCCCATGCGGGTGGTGTGAATGAATTCGTGGTCGTGACAGGCTACCAGGCCGATCGCCTGGAGAGCTTCCTGCGCGCGCTGTCGGCGCGGCGGGACTTCGCCATCACTACCGTGCGCAATCCAGATTGGCGTCTCGCCAACGGCCTGTCGGTCGTCGCGGCCGAACACCTGTTGGGCGAGCGCTACGTCCTCATGATGTCCGACCATCTGTTCGACCCGGATCTGTTGCGTGGCCTCCTGGGCGCGGCGCAGCCGAGCGGGCGCGTTGTCCTGGCGATCGACCGCAGGCTGGATAATCCCCTTGTCGATCTGGAGGACGTCACCCGCGTCGAGACCGACCCTGACGGAGCCATCAGGCGGATCGGCAAGCTCATCTCGCCCTACGACGCGTTCGACACCGGGGTCTTCCTTGCGTCCGATGCGCTTTTCGCGGCGATCCGCGAGGACCTCGCCGCCGGCGGCGGCGGCGGAATTTCTGGGGGCATGGGCCGATTGGCGGCGCGAGGCATGGCCTACACCCACGACATCGGCGAGCGTTTCTGGCTGGATGTCGACGATGCTGTCGCGCACGGCCAAGCCGAACGGATGCACGCCTAGGCGGACGCCGCGAGCGCTTGTTCCACCGGCATCGCGGCCTGTTCCATGAACAGGCGGGTGTAAGCGTCGACCATTGGGTGGATGTCAAAACAGGCGGCGCGTGTTTTGCCGTTGACGGCGAAACGCGACCCGAGTTCGGGTCTCGCCAGCAGCATGTCCATGCCTCGGGCGAAGGCGTCAGGGTCGTCGGGCGCTACGACCCACCCGCTCTGTCCGTGCTCGACCACTTCCCTTGGTCCATAGTCGCAGGCGGTCACGAGAATTGGAACGTGGCAGGCCAACGCCTCGGCGACGACGCTTGGAAAGCCCTCCCAACGTGAAGGCAGAACGAACAGCGCCGCCTTTGAGATCCAAGCCCACGGATTCGCCCGGAAACCCTCGAAGCGCACGCGATCGGCGATGCCGAGCTGTGCGGCCTGTCGCCTGAGGTCGCCCTCCAGACTGCCTCGGCCCAGGATGACGAGATGCAAACCGCGCGCGCGCTTGCTGGCCGCAAAGGCCCGCAGAAGGATGTCGTGGCCTTTCTGATGTTCCAGCCGTCCGGCGGTGACGATGAATGGGCGCTCCTTGGGCCAGGATATCGGTTCCGCGGCTTGCCGCCGGACATGCGCGAGATCGATGGGATTGTGGATGACCCGGACCCGGTCCGGGTCCAGCTCGAGGGTGCGTTCCAAGCCTCTCGCCATTTCATTGGAGTTGGCGAGGAAACAGTCGGCCGCCCGGTAGCATCGCCGGGTGAGGCTCTTGATGAGCGCCCGGCCCGTTGGGCTCGCCAATTCATCGTCTATGACCGCGTCGGTGTTGTTGCCTTCCCGGGCAATCCATCGCGGGCGGTCCTGGCCGAGGCCCTTGAGGACGAAGTAGGTGAGAACGCTCATTCCCTTGAGAAAGCTCATGACCACCTGCGGGCGATGGGCGCGGATCATGCTCGCCACGTTGGCCGGCGCCAGAACCGCCCCGGCAAGAAGCTTGCGGGGGCGGTAGAAGCCGGAGTTGCGCCCTTCGAAGGTGAGCCAGTCCTGGCCTATCGGCGAAACGTCGACCCGGCGCACATCGGCGTCGCCGACAAAAGGACCGGCCTTGCGCAACAGGCCCATTCGCACGTCGATGATGTCGGGATCGCAGCGGTTCACCAGGTGGACGGCGACCCGCTCCGCGCCGCCGCCGTGAAGCGAGGAGAGCAGCAGCATGACGCGCACAGGCTCGTTCATGCTATGCCCCGCCGCCGACGAATCCCCGACTTGAGTTGCTTCTAGCCGTCGCGGGCGCCCTGGGGCAACGTCGTTGTGGTGAGGGCCGCGCGCTGTCGGTAACCGGGTTCGAATTTCTGTGGGGGTCGGACGCCTTTTGGCGGCGCGCCGCGCGCGACATCGCTCTCGCGCGACGCCGCCTGTTCGTCCAGGCCATGACCTTCGAGGGGGACGCCGCGGGCCTTCGCGTCGCCGCGGCGATCAGGGACAGCGTGGCTGTCGATCGGCGGGTGCTCGTGGACGCCTACACTCGGCACGTGGTCAATGACCGGTTCGTGTGGACCCCTTCGGCCCTGGCGGACAGCGCCTTGCGCAACGAAATCCGCTCGACGCGGGCGATGTTCGTCGGCTTGGCGGCGGCCGGCGTAAAGGTGCGCATGACCAATCCCGTCGGCGCCTTTTTCAGCGGATACGCGGCGCGCAACCACAAGAAGCTGATCCTCGCCGACGATGTCGCCTACATCGGAGGCGTCAACTTCAGCGACCACAACTTCGCATGGAGCGATTTCATGATTCGCTTCGAAGGGGCCGCGGCGGCGCGGTTCCTCGCGGAGGATTTCGAAGCGACCTTCGCCGGAGTTCCCCGATCGCGACGGGCCGATATCAATCAGCTCCGCCTCTATTCTCTGGATGGGCGGACCAATGCGAGGGCCTTCGCGGAGGTCATGGAGCTCATGAATTCAGCGGAAAGGGAAATCACGGTCGTCAGCCCCTATCTTACCTTTCCCTTCACCGACACCCTTGCCGAGGCGCGCCGCCGGGGGGTGAGGGTTCGCCTGATAACTCCCCGGGTGAACAACAAACCCGCCGCGCAGCGCTACGTTCTCGCCCAGGCGCTGCGACACGGTTTCGATGTCCGCTTCGCTCCGCCGATGAGCCACGTGAAGGCCATCCTCATCGATGACGAGCATCTGATCGCCGGTTCATCGAATTTCGACTTCGTGAGCTTCGCGGCGGAGGAGGAGCTGCTGGCGATCATCGCTTCACCGGCGTTAGTCGAGGAGTTTCGAAAGGGATTGAACACTCTGCTTGGGGACGTCGTGGACGGGCCGTCCGAAGGCGTGGACCGAAGCGAGTGGTTGGTCACCGCGTTGATGAAGATCGCCGCATGTCTTGTCCGCGCCTCCAGCGCCGCGAGGCGAACGGCGATCGACTGGCCGAACTAGTCCTGAGACGGATCTCGCCCCGGGGGCGCTCCTCACGCCGCCGCGGGGACGATCGTCTGCGGCGATCGCCAGGAATCGAGAAAGCTCGCCTGATGGACACAGCTGACTGTACAGAACGGGGCGCAGGGCTTGACGGCGCTGTAGGCGGCGGCGATTTCAGCCTGTCCATACTCCAGCAACGGAATCCCCGGCGATCCGCGCTGCTGGGAGCAGTAGTGCACCTTGCCGTCTTCGCAGATGTAGAGGTAGCGAGCGCCGGCGCGGCAGCGCCAGGTGTTCGGTCTTCCCGCGACCAGGTTCTTCTGGAACACGAGGTGGTTGAGCCGGTGCGCCAGGGAGCCCGCCTTCGTCAGCGTTTCATAGACCCTCGACTGGGTAGCCGAGAGCGGTGCAAGGCCGCCGTCGGCGTCGTGGAGAACCCCGACCGTGTGACTGAAGCCGAGCGTCTTCGCGGTTCTGGCCACCTCGAGGGCGTCTTGCGTGCGCTCCTCCGAGATCCCGAGGACCGAATTGATGTTGACGTGGAACTTGGCGTGCTGAGCCAGGAGCTTCAGCTTGCCGCCGAGGGACTTCAGGGTCTTCTTCGAGATAGCATCAGGCTTCACGCCATCGATCGAGATCTGCAGTTCCTGCAAACCCGCCGCGTTCATCCCCAGGATCACCTTGGTGGTGAGCAAGAAGCCGTTGGTGATCGTGGTCGCGACCATGCCATGGGAGCGGATACGCCGCACGATCGCATCGTGGTCGGGGTGGGTGAGCGGCTCGCCTCCCGTGAGCGTGACGATCTGGGCGCCGAGCCTGGCGAGAGCGTCGATGCGTTCCAGCACCTGGGGCAGAGGCACGGGCTTGGAGACCTTGTCGTATTCGCTGCAGTACGCGCACTCGAGATTGCAGTAACGGGTCACCACCACGTGAGCGAGCAGAGGACGGCGCTTTGACAGGAGGATGCGCGCCGCGACCCTCAGCCCATCGCCGATGCCGACTCCTGCCATTCGCCACCTTCATCCCATCTGTGCGGGCGGACCATGACGTGTGCGGACCGCCGTGTCACCCGCCACGGCGCCGTTCGTCATGGGTGGCGCAGGCGAATGCGCACCGTGTTGTCGCCGGCGCGCGCGAAAAACCGGACCGCTTCGAGAGACGGCTTACTGAACGTGATCCTGGGATTGTTGGAGAAGCCGTAGGCCTCGGTGGGGCCAAGGGGACCGATGTCGAACTTCATGTTGGCGTTGGCGTCATGGTAGACCGCGACAGCGTAGGTCCCGGGCCCGCCCAGCCAGATGCACATGCTGGTCGTCGGCGACCGCGCCGCGGCGCGCCAGACCTTCAACGCGCCATTTCTCACCAGGAACCGAGCCTTCGCATTTCCGTAGAGAGTGGCGGCGATCAACCCCTTGTTGGAGGCCACCCCCTCGACAACCACGGAGAGTCGCGCACTGCTGGGCCTGCCCTCGCAATCCTGGGCGAACGCCGCGATCGGCGCGCTCGCCAGCACTCCGACCAAGATCGTTCCAGCCGACTTCCACGTCATCATCGTCGCCAACGACCTATCCTCTGGGCGTGATCTTGCGGCTCCAATGACAGAATTATGGTTGAGGTCGGGTGTACGCGATGCGGTGGGGCGGCGGCGCAGGATCAGCTGCGAACCTTGGATGAGACGGGCCCATGGGACAGGAAAGCATCGATGCCGCCTCTCGCCGACGGGAATGCGAGGTTCTGCGCCATCCGCAGCGCCGCCAGTTCGTACGCCTCGGCCAGCGGCAACTCGACCTGTCGCTGGAAGAACGCCTTTCCGAGCGCCGCCGCCTCCGCGGGCTTGGCCGCGATCGTCATGGCCGCCTCGTCGATCATTGCATCCAGTGAGTCCACATCGGCCACACGATTGATGAGTCCGATGGACGCGGCTTCCTCGGCGCCGACGAAGCGGCCGGTGAGCAGCATCTCCAGCGCGACGCCGCGACCGACCTTCCGAGAGAGGGCCACGCCCGGAGTTGAGCAGAACAGGCCGAGGTTTATGCCCGATACGGCAAAGCGGGCGCCGCGCTCCGCGTAGGCGAGATCGCAGCTGGCGACCAGTTGGCAACCGGCCGCGACGGCCGCTCCAGTGACCCTCGCGATCACTGGCTTCGGACACATCGCGATCGCGAGCATCAACTCGCTGCAGCGCCGAAAGAGACGTTCATGGACGCTCTGGTCGTTGCCGGCTCTCAGCTCGGCCAAATCGTGGCCGGCGCAGAACACGCGGCCGTTCGCGCCGACCACGATCACGCGGATCGAATTGTCGACGCCTGCCTCGGATACGGCGGTGAACAGGGTTTCGATCATCGCCGAGGAGAGGACATTGGCCCGCTTGGGGTCGTTCAGCGTCAATCTTGCAATTGGACCGTCGTCGATACGAATGACGAGGCTGTCTGCCATCGCGTCGGGCTCCTGTGGAGGTTGGAAGCAACTTCCAACTATACCGCGGGCGGTCAAGCGACTTGCGGCGTCCTTCGAAGGCGCCGAGGAGGTTCTCGCCTGGCTCGAAAGTGGCCTGAACGGTGACGAGGTTTCTGCCGCCGCCCTCGGGACCGATGGCGCGTCTGGCTCGCTCGGCGACGGCCATGCTCGACGCCCGGTTCGGCTAGACCCTCCGCGCGGCGAGCGCGCGCATCAGGGCCCTGACTCCGAACGTCCACGGCGGGGCGCGGTCCGAGGTGGTGACCCGGTTGACCAGGGCGCCGAGCGCGGCCGAGCGGATGGTCACCAGGTCGCCGGGCTTGTGGGTGAAGCCCTGGCCGGGGGCGTCGCGATCCTGGATCGGGGCGATCGATGTTCCGAGGAACAGCATCAGCCCGTCGGGGTATTGGTGTTCTGCGCCCATGGCCTGGGCGACGAGGTCGACCGGATCGCGGCTGATCCCGCGCATCGAACCGACGGCCTCCAGACGAAAGTCGTCGTGCCCCTCGACCAGGAGGCTCACCTCGGCCGTCCTCACGTCCTCCAGGCCGAAGGTGGCGTCGAACAGGCGCACGAACGGGCCGATGGCGCACGATGCATTGTTGTCCTTGGCCTTGGCGAGCAGAAGGGCGCTGCGGCCCTCGAAGTCGCGCAGATTGACATCGTTGCCGAGGCTCGCGCCCACGATCCTCCCGCTGGCGGCGCAAGCGAGCACGATCTCAGGCTCGGAGTTGTTCCACAACGAGCGAGGATGGATGCCGATCTCATCGCCCAAGCCGACAGCCGACATCGGCTGGGCCTTGGTGAAGATCTCGGCGTCGCGGCCTAGTCCGACCTCCAGATATTGCGACCACAGGCCCCGGCGCGTGAGCACGGCCTTGGCCTGATGGGCCTCATTCGAGCCCGGCTTCACCGCGGCGAGTTCGGGACCAAGGGCGGCGGCGAGTTCGGCTCGAATCCTCGAGGCCGCGGCCGGATCACCCTTTGCCCGCTCCTCGATCACCCGCTCGAGGAGACTGCCGGCGAAGGTCACGCCGGCCGCCTTGATCGCCTGCAGATCGCACGGGGCAAGCAATCGCCCCGAGGGCCGGGCCGGGTCGAACGCGGCGGCAAGCGCCGCCTCGATCGAAATGAGCCGCTCGCCGCGATGGCTTCGCACTCTCGCCGCTACATCGGGGAGTTCGAGGAGGTCGCTGACCGTGGTCGCGAGAGCGGAGAGGTCGACGAGCCCGTCTTCGCGCAGGACCACCGGGCGCGGTCCTGGCCAGGCGTCGTCGAGCCAGATCCTGGCGACCAGACAGCCCGCGAGGCCGTCGTCAGGCAAGACCTCGGCGTGGGTGGGGTTCACGGTTCGAGCTCCCGGAGGGCCGCGGTGGCGGCGTCAGGTCGAGGCCCTCATTGCGCCGGAGCGACCAGGGCGGCGGGGTCGGCGGCGGCGGCCCTGCGGCGGCCGCCCAAGGCATCCTGGATCTTCGCATAGGCGGGTCGGTCGAGCCGATAGGAGAGAAAGGTGAGCGTCGCGACGGTGTAGATGATCGCCACGCCGGGGCCATAGATCAGCCCGAGGTTGCGCAGGGTCCCCTCGGCGATCACGACATTGGCGCCGCCGTGAGCGGCGAGATTGGTCGGAAAGTGAATCAGGTCGAGGGCGACGCCCGCGACCAGGGCCCCGATCCCCGACGCAGCCTTCGCCGAGAAGTTCAGCCCGGCGAAATAAAGCCCCTCGCGGCGGGTGCCGAACAGGAACTCGTGTTCGTCCGCCGCGTCGGCCATCATCGACTGGAAAGCTATGCCGACGCATCCGACCACCGCGCCCAGGCCCACCGCGACCCCAATCAGGATCGCGTAGAGCGCCGGCCCGTTGGGTGGCAGGAACCCCAGGATGCGCAGCACGGTCATGATCGCGTGGTAGGCGATCAGCAGCAGGAAGCAGACGATGACCACCGATCGTTTCTCGACGCGGTTGCTGATGAACACGCTGAAGGGAACGCCGATGAGGACGCCCAGCGGCGCGCCCAGGGTCACCGCCTGGATGACCCAGTTGGGCATCTTCCAGAAGAATTTGGTGGTGTGCAGACTGAGCGTCGCGGCGGTACCCGCGCCGGTGAAGAGCAACAGCAGAGAAAGGAAGAGGATCACGAACGAGCGGTTGCGGAAGATCTCGCTCATGTCGCGGAAGAAGCGCCGCGCCATCGAACCCTTCGCGGGGGCGACGCGGTGCAGGCGGTCCAGCGCGCCCAGGGTGCCGAAGGAGGCGATACAAGCGCCGGTGAACGCCACGGCGGCGCTGGCCCAGCCGAACGGAGCGTAGGCCGCCCGGTGAAGCAGGCCCTGCGGTCCGCGCAGGAACACCAGGAGGCCCAGCGCCAGACAGGTGGCGCCGCCGATTACGCTGAACAGGAACCGCGCCGCGACGATGTTGGTGCGGTCGGTGTAGTCGTCCGAGAGCTCCGCCCCAAGCGCCACATAGGGCAGGAAGAAGGCGGAGTGCGAGATGCGCAGGACGATCGAGACGCAGGTCACATAGGCGAAGAGCGTGAGGTTGGACAGGCCGGTGGGAACCGAGAACAGAAGGCCCAGCGCCACGGCCAGGGGAAGGGCGGCGGCGAACATGAAAGGATGTCGCCGGCCCCACCGTGACCAGCTGCTGTCGGAGATCGAACCCACCAGAGGATCGGCCAGGGCATCGACGGTGAGCGCGACGAAGAGGGAGACCCCGGTCAGGGTGTTGGAGAGGCCGCAGACAGCGGTCAGGTAAAAGAAGAGGAATGTGGCGAGCGCCGCCTGCACGACGCTGTCGACGATCGTGCCGCTGCCATAGAGCGCCTTGAGCCCGAGGCTCAAGGGCCTGCGCCTGAGTTCCGCGGCGCTCACCGAGGGGAGCGCGCGGCTATACGACACGGGCGGCGGACAAGAGGCTTGCGGGCGTCCGGGCGATCACGTGGCGAGCCATAGCGCACAACCCCCTGGCGCGCGACGGCAAAGGCGGCCAGCCTTCTAGGTTCCGTCGCACAGCCGCGCGGAGCAATCTTGGCGAAACGACAATTGCGCGCAAAAGTGACGTCGAGACGAGCCATGACCTATCCCATCGCCACAGCGCGGCAGATCGCCTTCTTCGAAGATCACGGCTGGATCGTGGTCGAGAATGCCATCGAACAATCCGATCTGGATCATCTAGAACGATGGTGTGATGTGCTGCTTGAAAACAAAGAGAGATTCGCCAACGACTGGGCATGGGACGAAAAGGAGGCCCTCGAAAATCGGTCGTTCCGCATCGTCCAGTCCTCGCCCTCGTTTGTCTGGAAGGAGATCGCGGAGCAGGCTTACAGAAAATGGCTGGTGGCGTTCGCAGAGGCCCTGACGGGGATGAACCTCGGCTTCTGGTATGACCAGTTCCTCGCCAAGCCGCCAGGGGCGAGCATGCCCACTTTCTGGCATCAGGACGAGGGGTACTGGGGGCGCAATCTCTTTGACCGCGGGGTCACCGGATGGATCCCCCTTCAGGACGTCGATCCGGTCAACGGCTGCATGCACTTCATCGACGGCGGCCACAAACTCGGCGTCCTGCCGCACCACCTGGTGTCGGGCATGGCGAGCGACCTGCTGACCTGCGAGGTCGACGAGGCCCGTCAGGTGATCTGCCCGATCCGTCGCGGTGATGTCACCTTCCACCATTCCAAGACGCCGCACATGACCAACGCCAATACGTCACAGAACTGGCGCAAGGCGGTCACCAATCACATGCAGGCTGCGGGCGCCGGCGGCGAGGGCGACCACTATCCGTGGAAGATCACCGTCAATCAGCGTACCGGCGAGCGGATCACGCCGGCCAGCCGACCGCTCGATGAAGACAAGGGACAATAAGAACATGGCGGGATTCTCCGGCCTGGGAATGTCGCTGGGTAATCTCTCGCGGCTGTCCAGGGCGCAGTCGCGCTCGATCAGCCCGGAGAACTTCACCGGCGAGAAGGGCGGCGGCGCCAGGGCCGTCGAGGGCACGGGGGCGAGAATGGCCCGGGGCCTCGGTCAGGGCTGGAAGATCTCGCCGTCGATATTCATCGAACCCGGGGAAACCCGCACCTTGGCCGATATCGCGGGCTCTGGCGCAATCCAGCAGATGTGGATGACCCTGGCGCTCGGCAAATGGCGTCACTCGATCATCCGCGTCTATTGGGATGACCAGGATCAACCGTCGGTGGAATGCCCGGCTGGCGATTTCTTCGCCTGTGGGTGGGAGATCTACGCCCAGGTCACCTCGCTGGCGGTATGCGTCAATCCGGGCCGCGCCTTCAACTGCTATTGGGAAATGCCCTTTCGCAAACGGGCGCGGATCACCATGACGAACATCGGCGAGGAAAAGCTCTACGTCTATTACCAGATCAACTATTGCCTGACACAGGTTCCCGCGGACGCCGCCTATTTCCATGCGCAATTTCGCCGGGTGAATCCTCTTCCGTACAAGGATGTTTACACTATCCTGGATGGTGTGAAGGGCGCGGGCCACTATGTCGGCGCCTATCTGGCTTGGGGGGTCAACAGCTCCGGCTGGTGGGGCGAAGGCGAGATCAAGTTCTTCATTGATGGCGACGGCCCGCACCCCACGATTTGCGGGACCGGAACCGAGGACTATTTTTGTGGCGCCTACAATTTCGATGTCGGCTCAATGGCCCGTGATCCAGCCATCCAGCCGGCCTATCGCGAATTCAACAGCCCCTACGCCGGCCTGCCACAGGTGCTCCGACCCGATGGACTCTACAGATCCCAGCAGCGCTTCGGCATGTATCGCTGGCACATCATGGACCCGATACGCTTCGAGGCCGACCTTCGGGTGACCATCCAGGCGCTGGGTTGGCGCACCTCCAAGGACCGTCGCTACCTGCCGCTGCAAGACGATATCGCCTCGGTCGCCTTCTGGTACCAAGCCCTGCCGACGGCGCCATTCCCAAACCTTCCGGACGCTGACTATCTGGAGGTGATCTAGGGACGAATTCAGTTTCGGCATGCCGTTCACCGGGTCTGCGGTCGCCTCGGCTCGCTCCGCGCATGAACGGAGTCTGCGGGACAACCGCTCCGAGCTTCGAGGAGGTGGGCGACGCCTTCGCCGCGGGCCAGGGCGCCGCCGAAAGGTGTGCAACTCTGCGTCCATCGCGGGGGTGAGACCGTGGTGGACCTTTGGGCCGGGTGGGACGCGCCGTCGTGGACCGGAGACGAGGGACGCGCCTTGGGGCTACGGTGCGGCGGGGCAGGGGGCTGACGATGAAATGGCATATGGCGGAGATCTGGGAGACCGTCGCGGACACCATCCCCGACGCGCCGGCTCTGGTGAACGGCGAGAAGCGCCGCAGCTGGCGGCAGTATGATGATCGCGCCGCCAGGATCGCCTCGGCGCTGGCGGCCGCGGGCCTGGGCCTGGACGCCAAGGTCGGCATCTATGGCTACAATTCCAATGAGTATCTCGAGGCCCACTTCGCCGTGTTCAAGGTCCGCGGCGGGCCCGTGAACGTCAATTACCGCTATACCGAGGGCGAACTGATCTATCTCCTGGATGACGCGGACGCCCGCGCCCTGGTGTTCGACGCCGGCTTCGCCGCCCGGGTCGCCGCGATCCGCGGGAGCCTTCCCAAACTCGAGACTCTGATCGAGATCGATGATGGCTCGGGCGAACACCTCGAGGGCGCCCTGCGCCTCGAGGACCTCATCGCGGAGCACACGCCGCATCCGCGCCAGAGCTACTCCGAAGACGACATCTACATGCTCTACACGGGCGGCACGACCGGCATGCCCAAGGGCGTGATGTACCGCCAGGGCGACTTCAGCCAATTGACGATGGGCGGCTATGACCGGCGCGGCGTTCCCAGGCCGGCTTCGCGCGAGGAAATGGCCGCCGCGACCGTGCGTTTCCAGGAGAGTGGACAGGCGCCCATCAGCCTGGCGGCCGCGCCGCTGATGCACGGGGTGGGCATCTGGGGCGGGGTCGTTATTCCCCACAACCTCGGCGGCTGCGCCGTCACCTTCCGCAACGAGCACTTCGATTCACATAATTTATGGAAGATCGTCGAACGCGAAAGAGTCACCGACATAGCTCTTGTCGGCGACGCTTTCGCCAAGCCGATGCTGACGACCTTGCAGGCCGCGAAGGCCGCGGGCCGGCCGTACGACCTCTCGTCCCTGAGGCAGATCTATTCCTCGGGCGTGATGTTCTCGCGCGAGGTCAAGGAAGCACTGCTGGGTTTCGCCGACATCGTGATCGTCGACATCATCGGCTCGACCGAGGGCGGGGTGGGCTCGTCCGTGGTCTCCCGCGCCCTGCCAGGCGGCGAGACGGCGCAGTTCGCCATCAATCCCGCCGCCAGGGTGTTCAACGATGAGGACAAGGAGGTCGCCCCGGGCTCCGATGAAATCGGCATGGTCGCCAACGGCGGCTTCAGCCCGGTCGGCTACTACAAGGACCCTGCCAAGAGCGCCCGCACCTTTCGGGTCATCGACGGCCACCGCTATTCCTTTCCGGGCGACTTCGCCAAGGTCGCGGCCGACGGGACGCTGATCCTTCTCGGTCGCGGCTCTGGGTGCATCAACAGCGGCGGCGAGAAGATCTTCCCCGAGGAGGTGGAGGAGGCGCTCAAGGCCCACCCGGACGTCTTGGACTGTCTGGTCGTCGGCGTCGCCGACGAACGTTTCGGCGAGCGGGTGACTGCCGTGCTCTCGTGCGAAGGCGGCCGCGCCATCGACGAAGCGGCCCTGATTGCCTTCGCCCGCACTCGGATCGCCGGCTACAAGACCCCGCGCCGGGTGGTCCTCGTCGACCACGTCCGCCGCGCCGCCAACGGCAAGGCCGACTACAGATGGGCGAAATCGGTGGCCGTGGAGGCATCGACCCAGTGAAAGGCGTCTTTCGCCGATAGCTTGTGTGGCGCCGGCGCCTCGCGCCCGACTTTCAGCGCCCTTGCCCGATGTCGGTCGGCGTCGCTAGGGTTCCGGCCGCGATCGGAGGCGGGTCGCGCTCCGATGTCCGATGTCTTCATCTCCTACGCCCGCTCGACGGCGAGCCAGGCGGCCCAGGTCGCCGAGGCGCTTCGGGCTCTCGGCTATGGGGTGTGGCTGGACGATGAGCTTCCCGCCCACCGATCCTATTCCGACGTGATCGAGGAGCGGCTGAAGGCGGCCAGGGCGGTGGTGGTGATCTGGTCTGCGGAGGCGGTGAAGTCGCAGTGGGTGCGGGCCGAGGCCACCGCGGCGCTGGAGGCCGGGACCCTCGTTCAGCTCTGCATCGACGGCGCGATCCCTCCGTTGCCGTTCAACCAGATCCAGTGCGCGGATCTGAACGGTTGGAGCGGCGACCTGCAATCGCCTGGCTGGCGCAAGGTCGTCGCCAGTATCGGCGAGCTGATGGGTGGCGGGGCCGCCGTGCGCGTCACACCTCCCGAACCGCCGCCGCCGCTGCCGACCAAGCCCTCGATCGCTGTCCTTCCCTTCGCCAACCTCTCAGGCGATCCGGAACAGGACTACTTCGCCGATGGCATGGTGGAGGAGATTGCCGGGGCGCTGTCGCGGTTCAAATCGCTGTTCGTCATCAGTGGCGGCTCGGGCCTGTCGTTCAAGGGCAAGGCGACGAGCCCCCAGGAAGCCGCCCGTATCCTTGGGGTCCGCTATGTGCTGGAGGGCAGCGTTCGCAAGGCGGGGATCCGGGTGCGGATTGCGGTGAAACTGATCGACGCCGCCGATGCGGCGCAGATCTGGTCCGACCGGTTCGAGGATACGCTGGACGACATTTTCGCCCTGCAGGACAAGGTGGCGGTCAGCGTCGCCGCCGTCATCGCGCCGGCAGTGCGCGAGGCGGAGTTTCAGCGCGCATCGGCGCGTCCCACCCAGAACATGGGAAGCTACGATCTCTGCCTGCGCGGCCAATCTCTCTATCGATCGGTGGCGAAGAGCGACGTGTTGGCCGGGTTGGACCTGCTCGACGCCGCCATCGCTCTGGACCCGGATTATGCTTGGGCCATGGCCCTGGCCGCCACCTGCCACGCGTTCATCATCTTCTACGGATGGTCCGATGACCTCGATACTCACGTCGCCGAGGCCAGGGATCTGATCAAGCGTGCGATCGCGGTGGCCAGCGCCGACCCCGATGCGCTGGCCTATGTGGCGAACGCCATTTTGATGATCGGCGGCGACCTGGATACCGCGGCGCCGCTCGCCGATCAGGCCGCACAGCTCAACCCCGGATCTTCCTTCGTCTGGGGCTCTTCCGGCTGGGTAAGACTCTGTTCTGGAGAAACCGATCTCGCCGTCAGCCACTTCGAGACTGCGATGCGCCTGAACCCACTTTCGCCGGAACGTTCTTTCTACGTTTCTGGACTGGCACTCGCCCGCTTCGCCCAGGGTCGTTATCGCGAGGCCATCCCTCTGTTGAGGCAATCGCTCCAGCTACGGCCCGAGTGGCCGCTGAACCACGTATTTCTCGCCGCAAGCCATGGCCATCTGGGCGAGACGAGCGCCGGGCGCGAATGGATGGCGCGCTACGGGAAGGTTACGTCGGTCGATGTACGGACCCTGTTGCGGAACTGGACGATTCCGCCGTCTTTCAGGACCAGCTTCCTCGAAGGCATCGCCCTGGCCGAGGGCGGGGCGCCTCCCCAATCGCCCGCCGAGCCCAGCGCGTCGTGAGCGACGTCTTCATCTCCTACGCCCGCTCGACGGCGAAAGGGGCCCAGCGGGTCGCCGAGGCGCTGCGCGCTCTGGGCTATGGGGTGTGGCTGGACGACGAGCTTCCCGCCCACCGCGCCTACACCGACGTCATCGAGGAGCGGCTGAAGGCGGCCAAGGCGGTGGTGGTGATCTGGTCTGCGGAGGCGGCGAAATCGCACTGGGTGCGGGCCGAGGCGACCGCGGCCATGGAAGCCAGGACGCTCGTCCAGCTACGCCTCGACGGCGTCAGGCCGCCGATGCCGTTCAACCAGATCCAGTGCGCGGATCTGAACGGGTGGAGCGGCGACCTGCAATCGCCCGGCTGGCGCAAGGTCGCGGCCAGCGTCGGCGACTTGATGGACGCATCGGCGCCCGACGCCGCAGCCGCGACCGTCCACAACGCGCCGCCCCTGAGCCTGCCGGACAGACCGTCCATCGCCGTCCTGCCCTTCGGCGACGCGGAGGGCGCCAAGGAGGGAGACTACTTCGCCGACGGCATGGTCGAGGAGATCACCACCGCCCTGGCGCGTTTTCCCTCGCTGTTCGTCATCGCCAGCGGCTCCAGCCTCACCTACCGCCAGACCGCGCGCAATCTCAAGGCGATCGCCCAGGAGCTGGGGGTCCGCTACCTCCTCGAGGGCAGCGTCCGGCGCTCCGGCTCCCGGGTGCGGATCGCCGCGCAGCTGGTGGACGCCATCGAAGGCGCGCAGATCTGGGCCGAACGGTTCGACGGCACACTGGAGGACGTCTTCACGTTGCAGGATACGGTCGCGAACGCCGTCGCCGGCCAGATCGAGCCGAACATCCAGGCGGCGGAAATCCGCAGGGCCAGGGCCCGGCCGACGCAGGACCTCGGAGCGTACGAGCTCTACCTGCGCGGCATACAGCTGGCCCAGGCTTATGACCGGCCGTCCATGCTCGAGGCGATCGGCATGTTCGAGCGCGCCATCGAGCGCGACCCCAACTACGCACTGGCCCTGGCCTGGGCCGCCTGCTGCCACTCGCGCATTTCGGCCCTGGGCTGGAGCGAGGACGCGGATGAAAGCAGCTGGGTCGGGCTCGACCTCGCGCGCCGCGCGCTGCGTTGCAACGACGAGGATCCCGAGGTTCTGACGACGGTCGCCGAGGCGATAGCCGATCTCGGCGGCGACCTCGCCGACGCCGACGCCCTGATCGAACGGGCTCTCTCACGCAATCCCGGGGCCTCCTCCGCGTGGCTGGTGAGCGGCTGGCTCAAGCTCTATGCGGGTCGGCCTGAGTTGGCGCTGCAGCATTACGACAAAGCCTTGCGCCTCGATCCGCGTTCGCCCTATGGCCCGCTCGTCCTGATCGGCAAGAGCTTTTCCCTGGTCGCCTTGCGCCGGTTCGAGGAGGCGATCCCTCTCCTGAAAGAAGCGGTGCAACTGCGGCCTGACCAGAACGGCGGGGCCATGGCCCTGACCGTCGCCTATGCACATCTGGGGCGGCTTTCCGAGGCGCGAGCGGCGCTCGACAAGGTGCTTCCGGCCGCCATCGTCGGCATTCTCGGCGTCTTTCGCGACCCGGGCCTCAACGCCGTGATGCGATCCGGCCTCGCCCTTGCGGGGGCCGATGTCTGAGATCTTCATCTCCTACGCCCGTTCGACGGCGAGAGAAGCGGGGCAGGTCGCCGAGGCGCTGCGCGGTCTGGGTTATGGCGTGTGGCTGGACGATGAGCTTCCGGCTCACAGATCCTACTCCGACGTGATCGAGGAGCGGCTCAAGAGCGCCGGGGCGGTGGTGGTGATCTGGTCGGCCGAAGCGGTGAAATCGCACTGGGTGCGGGCCGAGGCCAATGCGGCCCTGGAAGCGGGCACTCTCGTTCAGCTCAGCCTCGATGGCGTCATGCCGCCGATGCCGTTCAACCAGATCCAGTGCGCGGACCTGAACGGCTGGAGCGGCGATCTCCAGTCGCTCGGCTGGCGCAAGGTCGCGGCCAGCGTCGGCGATCTGATCGGCGGAGCCAGTCCTACCGGCCCGTCAGGCACGCAGACGCCGCCCCCGCTGCCCTCCAAGCCCTCGATCGCGGTCCTTCCCTTCGCCAATCTCTCCGGCGATCCTGGGCAAGACTATTTCGCCGACGGCATGGTCGAAGAGATTGCCGCCGCGCTCTCCCGCGCCAAATCGATTTTCGTCATCGGCGGCGCCTCGGGCCTGTCATTCAAGGGCAAGAGCGTCACGGCGCGAGAGGCCGCCCGCACCCTGGGAGTGCGCTATGTGCTCGAAGGCAGCGTGCGCAACGCCGGGAACCGCGTGCGCATCGCCGTCAAGTTGATCGACGGCGCCGACGGCGCCCAGATCTGGGCGGACCGGTTCGAAGATACGCTCGACGACGTGTTCGCCCTGCAGGACAAGGTGGCGCTCGCCGTCGCCGGCGTCATCGAGCCGGCGGTCCGGGAGGCGGAGATCCGCCGTGCCTCGGCGCGTCCCACCGACAACATGGGAAGCTACGATCTCTGCCTGCGCGCCCAGGCGCTCTATCGATCGATCGCTAAGTCCGATGTGTTTGCAGCGAAGGATCTCCTGGACCGAGCCATCGCCATGGACGCTGACTATGGCTGGGCGCTGGCCTTGGCCGTCAGCTGCCAGTCCCTGATCATCCTCTACCGATGGTCGGACGACCGTGTGGCGCGAGTGCGCGAGACCCACGACCTGATCGAGCGGGCGATCAAGGCCAGCGGGAACGACGCCGCCGTGTTGGCTCATGTGGCCATGGCGATGCCACTGATCGGAGGTGACCCCCAAGCCGCCAAGACGCTCGCGGACCGGGCCCAGGAACTTAACCCCGGCGCCCCGACGGTCTGGGTGGCGGGCGGCGTCGTGCGGATGAGGCTGGGGGAGCCGGAGGTTGCTTTCGAGCACTTCGCAACGGCCCTTCGCCTGGACCCCCTGTCGCCGGATCGGCCCATTTGGGTGGGCCAACAGGGATACGCCCGCTTCGCCCAGAAACGGTTCCGGGAAGCCATCGAACTCACGATACAATCGGTCCAGCTCCGGCCCGACTGGCCGATGAACTACGCGATCCTCGCCGCCAGCCACGGCCATCTGGGCGAACTGGTCGCCGGGCGAGATTCGATCGCGCGGTTCCGCGTACTCACCTCCGTCGACATGCGCACCTTTGCGGCCCCGGGTTATCTGCGGCTCTTCCTGGATGGAATTGCGCTCGCCGAGGAGAAGATCCCGCCCAAGGCCGGCGCCGACCGAACATGAGCGACATCTTCATCTCCTACGCCCGCTCGCCGGCCAGCCAGGCTCGGGCGATCGCCGAGGCGCTGCGGGGCCTGGGCTATCGCGTGTGGCTCGACGACGAGCTTCCGGCCCATCGCTCGTACTCCGACGTGATCAAGGCGCCTGAAGGCGGCCAAGGCGGTGGTGGTGATCTGGTCGCCGGAGGCGGCCAGGTCGCACTCGGTGCGCGCCGAGGCGAATTCGGCGCTGGTAGCCGGGACGCTGGTGCAAATCAGTATCGACGGTGTCGCGCCACCGTTGCCCTTAAGTCAGATCCAACGCGCGGACCTCGACGGCTGGACCGGTGATCTCCAGGCGCCGGGCTGGCGCAAGATCGCCTGAAGCCTCGCCGAGCTGACCGGCGTCTTCACCCCCTGCGCGCGCCCGGCGGGTCGCCCGTCCGGTGCTCGCGCAGCCATGGCGAAGTGATCGCGGATAGTCTATGTATTACGTATTCTCGACAGGTAATACGGAGCTTGCATATGGCGACGACCGTGACCAGCAAGGGCCAGGTGACCATCCCCAAGCGAGTGCGTGATCGATTGCATATCGTGCCCGGCAGCCAGGTGGAATTCGACCTGACGCCCGCGGGCCAGGTCGTGCTGCTCAAGGTGGGCGCGGAGCGCCGGCCCAACCGGTTCGCATCCATTCGCGGCCGGGCCGGGGCCGGCATGACGACCGATCAGATCATGGCCCTCACGCGCGGCGAGACGTGACCGCGAGCCTCATCGACACCAACGTCCTGCTCGATGTCGTCACCGCCGATGCGGTGTGGGCGGACGGGTCGGTCGCGGCCCTGGACGCCGCCGCGATGGCAGGTCCGGTGTGGATCAACGACGTGGTCTATGCCGAGCTCTCGGTCCGGTTCGCCTCGATCGAGGCGCTCGACGCCATGCTCGGCGAGGCGCAGATCGATCTTGCGCCCATGCCCCGGGCCGCTCTGTTCCTGGCGGGCAAGGCCTTCGTGAATTACCGCGCCGCGGGCGGGAGGCGAACGGGCGTCCTGCCGGACTTCTTCCTGGGCGCCCACGCGGCGGTCCGCGGATGGAGACTCCTGACCAGGGATCTCGCGCGCTACCGAACCTATTTTCCGACAATCGACCTGGTCACGCCGCAGCCGCAAGGCGCCGGACGCGGCGATGTCTGACATCTTCATTTCCTACGCCCGCTCGACGGCGGCCCAGACCCAGGCGATCGCCGAGGCGCTGCGCGGCGCCGGGTATGGCGTATGGCTGGACGACGAGCTCCCCGCCCACCGATCCTATTCCGAAGTGATCGAGGAGCGGCTGAAGGCGGCCAAGGCGGTGGTGGTCATCTGGTCGGCGGAGGCGGTGAAGTCGCAGTGGGTGCAGTCGGAGGCGGACCGGGCGCGCGAGCAGGGCAAGCTCGTCCAGCTCACCATCGACGGCGCCCGCCCGCCCATGCCCTTCGACCGCATCCAGTGCGCCGACCTGGCCGGCTGGGGCGGCGATACGACGGCGCCCGGCTGGCGCAAGGCCCTCGCCAGCGTCGAAGCGCTGATCGGCGCGGCCGCCATCGATACGCCGCCGCCGCCGCTGCCTGCCAAGCCCTCGATCGTGGTGCTCCCGTTCACCCGCCTCTCGGCCGACGCCGACCAGGACTATTTCGCCGACGGCATGGTCGAGGAGATCGTCGCGGCCCTCTCGCGTTTCCGGTCGATCTTCGTCATTGGCAGCGGCTCGGGGCTGTCCTTCAAGGGCGCCCATGTCAGCCCACAGCTGGCGGCGCGCCAACTGGGGGTCCGTTATGTGCTGGAGGGCAGCGTGCGCAAGGCCGCCGGGCGTGTGCGCATCGCGGTCAAGCTGACGGACGCCGACCAGGACGCAGTCATCTGGGCGGACCGGTTCGAAGACACGCTCGAGGATATCTTCGCCCTGCAGGACAGGGTGGCGCTCAGCGTCGCCAGCATCATCGAGCCGACCATCATGTCGGCGGAAGTCCGCCGGGCCTCGTCGCGCCCGACGCCGGACCTGGGGAGCTACGATCTCTACCTGCGCACCTTGCCCTTGATGTCGAGATTTGCCCGAGGCGAGATCTTCGAGGCGATCGACCTTCTGGAGAAGGCCATAGCCTTGGATCCGGACTACGCCCTGGCGACCGGCGCCGCTGCGCTGGCGTACAGCCAAGTCTTTGTGGTCGCTGGCTGGTCGGAGAACCCGGCCGAACACCGGCGACGGGGGCTGGAACTCGCCCATCGGGCGCTGCGGCTGGCCGGTGACGATCCCGATGTGCTGAACTTCGTCGCCACCGCCATGTGGCACCTGGGAGAGAAGCTGGGCGACGCCATCGTCATGGTCGACCGCTCCCTCGCGCTCAACTCGGGCTCGGCTGTCGGATGGCAGACGAGCGGCTGGCTTCGCATCGCGGCGGGAG
Source organism: Caulobacteraceae bacterium (assembly GCA_036511715.1). GTDB lineage: Bacteria > Pseudomonadota > Alphaproteobacteria > Caulobacterales > Caulobacteraceae > Acaudatibacter. Next base: position 39,385 of record DATCBS010000003.1, on the reverse strand, counting down.
AGGTCGAGGTCGGCATCGGCCATCTCCAGACATCCCTGCGCCTGGATCCGGTCTCGCATCTGCGCCCGATCCGACTGACCGGCATCGGCGTAGGACGGTGCGTTCAGCGCCGCTTCGAAGAGGCGGTGGCCCTATTCAGGGAGTCGGCGCAGCTTCTCTCCGGCTACCCCAGCAACCATGCGATGCTGGCGTACTGCTATGGGAAACTCGGGAAGCGTGGCTCTGGACTGGCCGCCATCGAAAGCCTCGAGAGCTCGACGAGCGGCAGCATCGAGGACTGGGCGATCGTCGCGGTGGCGCCGAGCGCCCGCGCGGATTTCCTGGCGACCATTGCTGACTTGAGAGGCAAGCCCGCGGCGGCGCCCGTCTAGTCGCAGCGGCGCAGCCGCAGGCCAGCCGGCAGCGTCGTGGTCTGGTCGCGGCGGGCCTCCGACCCAGGGTCCTGAGGCCCACCGACGATGAGGATCGCGTGCTCCGCTCCGCGTTCCGCGCGGGGCGGGGCAGGAACCCGGGGGTGGGAAGACGATCCGGTCGCCCCGCCTGCGCCACCGCCCGGCCTCATGAAAATGAGTCGCAAGATTGGTCCGCGCCGCTAGACTTCCGCTCTCAGTGACAAGCCGCGGGGGATCGGGTGAGGGCTGGATCGATCGCAGCGGCCATCCTGGCCGCGTTGATCTGGTTCGCGCCGTCGATGGTGCGGGGCGCGACCGTCGACGCCGATGCGGAGGTCGCCGTCGCGATTTTCGCCGCCTCGGCGACTCAGGCGGCCGCGGAGAAGGCGGCCGACACCAAGATCACCACCTTGCGCGCCCAGATCGCCGCCCTGGCCGCCAGGGTCCGCGCCGGCGAGGCCAAGCGGGTTCAACTCGTCGTGGCCATGAAGGGCTTCGTCGCGGACCTGGCCGCCAAGGACCGCGCCTACGCCCAGGCGATCGCGGTGTTCCGCGGCGCGGTCACCGACATCGCCTCCACGCCAGAGGGCGCCGCGGCCCTCGCCCGATTCAACGGCGGCGACGAGGTCGGCGCCCTGGCCATACTGGACAGGCTGCGGGCCGCCGACGACAAGTCCCGCCAAAAACGCGCCGACATCGAAAGCGCGGCTCAGGGGCGGCGCATCGCCGCCCTCGCTCTGGAAGCCCGCAAGCGCGGCAAGGTCGAGACCGTCTCGGTGATCGCCCGTTACGAGGAAGTGACCCGGCTGGATCCGGGCGTGTTCGACGACTGGGTGCAGCTCGACCGGCTGTATCGGGCGGCGGGACGCCTGAAGGACGCGCGAAGCGCCGCCGGGGCCGCGGGCCGGGTCGCCGACAACGATCGCGACCGATCGGCCGCCCTGAACGATTCTGGCGAGGTTCTCACCCTTCAAGGCGATCTCGCAGGAGCTAGAAAGGCCTATGAACAGGGCCTCGCCATCGCCCGTCGCCTCGCCGCCGCGGATCCCGCCAACTCCGGCCTGCAGCGCGACGTCTCCGTCAGCCTGGTCAATCTCGGCAGCGCCCAGACCGCCCAGGGCGAACTCGCCGACGCGGGAAAGGCCTACGGCGAGAGCCTCGCCATTCGCCGCCGCCTGGCCGCCGCCGATCCTACCGACGCCACGCGCCAGCGCGACGTGTCGGTCAGCCTGGACCTGATCGGACAGCTCCTGATCTCCCAGGGAGAGCTTACCGGAGCCCGCAACGCCTATGAGGAGGAGCTCGGCGTGTTTCGCCGGCTGGTCAGCGCAGATCCCTCCAATTCCTACCTGCAACGTGACGTCTCGATCAGCCTGACCAGAATAGGCGATGTCCTTGGCGCCCAGGGTGATCTCTCAGGCGCGCGCAAGGCCGACGAGGAAAGCCTCGCCATCGCTCGCCGCCTGGCCGCCGGCGATCCCACCAACGCGAACCTCCAGCGCGGGGTCGCCGAGAACCTCGACAACACCGGCGATGTCCTGGCCGCCCAGGGCGAGTTCGCCGCGGCCCGCAGGGCCTATGACGAGGGGCTGGCTCTCCTGCGCCGCCTGGCCGCTTCGGATCCGACGAACACCATCCTGCCGGATCTGGTCGCGGCGAGTCTGGACAAGGTCGGCGACGTCCTGACCGCCCAGGGAGAATTGCCAGGCGCGCGCGCGGCCTATGAGGAGAGCCTCGGCATCCTCCGTCGCCTGGCGGCCGCCAATCCCACTCACGCCGACCTCGAGAGCGACGTTTCGTTCAGCCTGAACAAGATGGGGAACGTGCTGACGGCCCAAGGCGAGCTCGTCGCCGCGGGCAAAGCCTATGACGAAAGCCTTCTGATCCGCCGTCGTCTGGCCACCGCCGATCCCACCAACGCCGACCTTCGACGCGACGTCGCCGAAAGTTTGTACGGCCGGGGCGATGTTCTTGGCCGCGGGGGCGATCTCGCCGGCGCGCGCGAGGCCCAGGAGGAGAGTCTCGGCATCCGTCGCAGCCTGGCCGCCGCCGATCCGAGCAATGCCCGCCTCCAGCGCGATCTCGCCATCTCGCTCCGCCGGCTCGCGAATATTCCGGGCTCGGGGATCACCTGGGCCGAAGTCGTTGTCCAGCTCCAGGCCATGGATCGAAAGGGAACGCTCCTGACCGCCGATCGGCCCTGGCTCGTGGAAGCCCAGACGAGCGCCGCCGCGCCGGCCAAGCCGTAACCCTGCCCTCATCGCACGCCGGCGCCAACATGAGGAGAAGTTTGGGATCGAGCGCCCGGCCGCGCAGTCCTATGGACACGCGCCGAACCTAGGCCTATCCTCTAGCCTATGCCAAGAAGACAGACCGTGAGCGATGAACGCCATGTGAAGCTCTTCCGGAATGGCCGGAACCAGGCGGTGCGAATCCCGCGCGAGTTCCAGCTTCCCGGTCATGACGCGGTGATGCGCAAGGAAGGCGACAGGCTGATCATCGAACCGGTGGCGCCGAAGTCGCTCCTCGCGCTCTTGGCCATCCTCCAGCCGCTACCGGACGATTTCGCGCCAATCGCCGACGCGGCGGCCGATCCAGTCGACCTGTGACGCGGCGCCTTCTGGATACCAACATGGTGTCGGACCTGATTCGCAACCCCGCCGGACGGGTCACGCAACGCATCCGCTTACTGGGAGAAAGCGAAGTCTGCACCAGTATCGTCGTCGCCGCTGAACTGCGTTACGGCGCCGCCAAGCGAGGTTCGCCAAGGCTCACCGCTCAGCTTGAAGCTGTCTTGCACGCGATCGAGGTCTTGCCCTTCGAGGCGCCGGCCGACGGCGCCTATGGCGTCCTGCGCGCCCATTTGGAGCGGTCCGGGACGCCGATCGGCGGCAATGACATGCTCATCGCCGCCCACGCTCTTGCCGCCGGCTGCATCGTGGTCACCGACAATGTGTCCGACTTCTCCCGGGTTCCTGAACTCGTCTGCGAGAATTGGCTTCGGGAGGCCTGAACACCCGGCTCAGGGATGCCGCCAGCTTTTTCTTGCCAGCGTGCTCCCTTCGATGGGGAGTCCGGTTTCGCCTAGACGGGCGGGAACGGGCGCCCAAGAGCGAGACCTTCATCTGCTACGCCCGCTCGATTGTGAGAGAGGCGCGCCAGATCGCCGAGGCGCCACGGGGCTCTTTTCACGGTGTCTGGTCCAAGGAAGCGGCCAGGATTCCTTGGATGCGCTATCTGCTCGAAGGCAGCGTGCGCAAGGCCGCCCGCCGGGCCGCCAAACGCCGCTCCGCGGACGCGCGATTGGCTGGGCTCGATCCGAAGGCCGAATTACCTGCCTAGATTCCAGCGGCAGCCGCTCGAGGGCTGGCCAGCAGGCGCTTGGGAGCGACGCTCGACCACGCCAGTCGTAGCAGTTCCGCGATTTGGCCCTCGTCGCAGAGTCCATATCGGACGGAGGTCCAGCCGGCGCGGGCGGCGCTGGCGACGCGGACGCCTTTACCTGACACCGGCTCTATGACGCCGGGGTGGCCTTGGACCAGGTTATGCTGGTCTTCCAGGTCCAGCTTGATCGTCATCCGGCCCGGTTCGCGCAGCACCGCGAAGATTTTCTTGTTCACACGGAACGACGGCGCATTGAAGTGGTCGGACTGGGTCGTTTCCGGGAGGCTCAGGGCAATGAGCCGGACTTCGTCAAGGGTCGCCATCCCGCGATCATGGTGGGAAACGGACCCACAAGTCACGCGACTCCGTTTTCAGGAGCGCCGAGCCTGATTTGCCGAAACGCATGAGCGGCCACCGCCATTGCCAAAGCCGAACGTCCAGGTTGACGGCGTAGCGGAAACGAGCTTTCCGCCCAGGTGCGACGGGCGACCTGGAAGCTCGGGCGTCACCGGGGTGAGCTTCGGTCTCTACGCCGACTGCGCCGACGTCCTCAGCAAGGCTTCGCAACCGCGGCCGGCGCCCCGCCGTATTTCTCCGACTCTGCAGAGACTGACCGACCTGTCAGGCTGGCGCCCGCCGTCGACGCGCCTACTGCCTTTGCTGGGTGAAGGACCCTACGAGCCAGGGCATGCTGCCGAAGGTCATCGCGCCCCGGATTACCTCGTCCGGGCCGATGGTCCCTCGAAAGGTGATCGTGGTGGTGATGCCCCTGGCCGTGGTCGCGGTGTTGTGCCACCGCCAGAAGACGTTGCTGCCGTTCGTCGTGCCCAGCACCGGCCCCATCCCATTGGGTCCCTGGCAGGTTCCGGCGAGCCGACTGCCGGCCTGCTGGAAGGTGCATACCGGCGTTGCCGAACCGACCATCCGGCCGTTCGAGATGATGGTCCCGCTCACGCTCCAGGTCCCTGAGAGGTCTTCCGCGGAAGCGCGGCTTGGCGATATCGCGGCGATGGCGGCGCCGGCGAGCAGCACCGGCAGGAGTGAAAGAACCGCTCTCATGACGTCCCCCTGGTTGTCCGCCCCAGCACGGAGCATTCTGAGGCTAGGCTGAAGCTGATTTCCCCACAAGCGCCGCGCACCGGGGCGGCGAGGGAGCTTGGGGATCGCGAAGCATCGGGGTGACGACAGCCGCGCCGCCGGGTCCTATGGTTGCTGGGTGCGCGGTCCAGACGGGTGACCATGGGGCGTCAATGGTGGGACCTACCGGCGGCGGGAGGCGTGAGCGGTGAGCGAGCCCGCGCGAGCGGTCGCGCCCTCGCCGCCGCGGCGCGTCTTTCTGCGCTACTGGTCGCTGAATGTAGCTCTGGCCCGCCAGGCGGGCTGGGGCTGGATACCTGGCTTTACCTACAGCCAGGCGGAGCAGCGGCGGATGGGCGAACTGGCGGCTGCGATCGACCAACGGGCGAGGATCACCTGGCTGGCCGCGACGGCTCTGATCTTCATCCTGGCGGCGGCGGCGATGATGACCGCGGCCCTGGGGACGGCGTTGACCCTGCTGTGGCCTCATCCTGGCGACATTCCCGAGGCGGGATTCTTCGCCCTCCTGGCATTGGTGATGGTGCTGTCGATCGCGATCGGCCTGCCGCTCTCGATCTTCTTGGGAGGAGCGCTCGCCGACTGGGCGGCGCCGGCGCCCCGAAGCGTCGGTGCGCCGGGTGACGGCGCGCTCGAAGCCAAGGTGAGGGCGCAGTTCGCGCGGATGGCCGTCATCCTGGGCGTGTTGTTCACCGCCGCCGCGTTCGCATGGTGGGCCTTGCTGGGGCGACCACGGTGACGCCGCTGCAGCCTTTCAGCCTGGGGTCGGTCGCGGTGACGATCGAGGATCGGGTCGCGGTCGTGACCTTGGCGCGGGGCGACAGGCTCAACGCCCTTTCGGTCGAGGTCACGGAGGCGCTGAGGGCGGTCGCGCTGAAACTTCGCGAGGATGTGACGACCAGCGCGGTGGTGCTCACCGGGGTTCCGGTGTTCTCGGCCGGAGCGGACCTCGCCGATCCGGCGCTGGCGAAGCGCGCCGCCGCGCCGCTTCTCGAGCGGCGCGAATTGATGCGGATCGGTCCGGAAATGTGCGCCGCGTGGGAAGCGCTCGACCAGGTGACGATCGCGGCTGTGGAAGGCTATTGCCTCGGAGGGGCGCTCTCCCTGGCGATCGCCTGCGACTTTAGGATCGCCGGCGAGGGCGCGCATTTCCGCCTCCCGGAGATCCCGCTGGGGATGAACATGAGCTGGGCGACCCAGCCACGCCTGGTCAACCTGGTCGGGCCGGCGCGGGCCAAGCAGCTGGTGATTTTCGGCGAGCGGGTCGGCGCCTCGGAGGCCCTGGGCTGGGGGCTCATCGAGGCGACAGCGCCGGACGGCGGCGCCCTGGAGGCGGCGCTGGGGTGGGCGCGGCGCGTGGCCGCCCTGCCGCCGCTCTCGGTGCGGATGGCAAAGCGCGCGATTACCGAGATCGCCACCGCCCTCAATCCACTGGGGACATTCATGGACGCCGACCAGTACGCTCTGGCGGCTCTCAGCGAAGACCACAAGGAGGCGGTGGCCGCCTTCTTCGAAAAGCGGCCGCCGAAATTCACGGGTAGGTAGGGCCCCTTCGTCTCCCGCCCCCCGGGAGAAGGGTGGTTAGAAGGACGACATTGGCGCCTTGAACGACGGGACGCGAGCAATGCTGAAGTTGACCGACGCGGGCTTGCTGCGCGCCGAGGCCTATGTGGACGGCGCCTGGGTCGCCGCGCGGTCGGGCGAGCGGTTCACGGTGGCCAATCCCGCCACCGGCGCGACGCTCGCCGAGGTCGCCGATCTGGACGTGGAGGATGTTCGGCTCGCGATCGATGCCGCGGCGCGGGCCGGGCCGGAGTGGCGTTCCCTGACCGCCAAGGCGCGCGCGGTAGTCATGCGCCGCTGGTTCGAGCTGATCATGGCCGGCCAGGAGGATCTCGCCGCCCTGATGACCGCCGAGCAGGGCAAGCCCCTGGCCGAGACTCGCGGCGAGGTCGCCTATGGCGCCAGCTTCATCGAGTGGTTCGCCGAGGAGGCCAAGCGCACCTATGGCGACGTGATCCCGACCCACCAGGCGGGCAAGCGGATCGTGGTCATCAAGCAGCCGATCGGGGTGGTGGGGGCGATCACGCCCTGGAACTTCCCCAACGCCATGATCACCCGCAAGGCCGCCCCGGCGCTGGCGGCGGGCTGCACCTTCGTGATCAAGCCGTCGATGGAGACGCCGCTCTCCGCCCTGGCCCTGGCCGAACTCGCGCACCGGGCGGGCGTTCCTAAGGGAGTGTTCAACGTCGTCACCTCGACGAGGTCGCGAACCGTGGGCCTCGAACTGACGCAGAACCCCTTGGTCGCCAAGTTCTCCTTCACCGGATCGACCGGGGTGGGCAAGCAGCTCATGGCCCAGTGCGCCACCACCGTGAAGAAGGTTTCGCTCGAGCTCGGCGGCAACGCGCCGTTCATCGTCTTCGAGGATGCCGATCTGGACGCCGCGGTGGAAGGGGCGCTCGCCTCGAAATACCGCAACATGGGTCAGACCTGCGTCTGCGCCAATCGGTTCCTGGTGCAGGAAAGCGTCCACGACGCCTTCGCCGAGAAGCTCACCAGGCGGGTGGCCGCGATGAAGGTCGGCGACGGCGCCGATGCGGGCGTGACGCAGGGGCCGCTCATCAATCTCGAGGCCGTGGAGAAGGTCGAGCGCCTGGTCGCCGACGCCCTGGATGGGGGCGCCAAGCTCACCCTCGGCGGGCGCCGGCACGCCCTGGGAGGGACCTTCTTCGAGCCCACGGTGATCACCGGGGTGACGCCGACGATGGCGATCGCCCGCGAGGAGATCTTCGGCCCGGTGGCCACCTTGACGAAGTTCACGCACGAGGCGGAGGCGGTCGAACTCGCCAACGACACCGAGGTCGGGCTGGCGGCCTATTTCTACGCCAGGGACCTCGGCCGGGTCATCCGGGTGGCCGAGGCCCTGGAATACGGAATGGTCGCGGTCAACGACGGAATCCTGTCCACCGAGGTCGCGCCGTTCGGCGGGGTCAAGCAGTCGGGGATCGGCCGCGAGGGCTCCAAATACGGGATCGAGGAATATTTGGAGATGAAGTATATTCTCCTGGGCGGGCTGGACGGCTGATCGCCCGGCCAGGTGTCGGGGAAGGGAACCCATGCGCACCCTGCTCATCCTTGCGGCCGCCCTCACGTTGGCGGCCTGTTCGAAGTCGGAAAATCCCAATGTCGCCAAGGCCGGTTCGGACATGAACGCCGCGGCGGCAAAGACCGGCGACGCCGCCAGGAACCTCGCCGCGGCCACGGCCGCCGCCGCCAAACAGGCCGGCGCCCAGGCCAGGGTCGCCGCCGCCGGGGCAGCGGCCGGCGCCGGGGCGGCGCTGCAGGACGCCGGCGCCAAGGTCAAAAGCGAAGCGGCCGAGGAAAAGGACAAGGCGGGGGACTGACGAACCGAACACTTCTCCCAGCTGGAGAGGTAGACGTGAGCACCGCTGAGGCGCTCGAGGAGGCCCATGACCCCGATCGCCTGCGCGGTGCGGCGCGAGAACCTGCTCGGCGAGGGCCCGGTGTGGGACGCCCGGCGCGGCCGGCTGTGGTGGGTGGACATCAAGGGTGGCCGGCTGGAGTGGCTGGAGCCGGCGAGCGGCGCAAACGGCGGCTGCGCGGTGGAGGGCCAGGTGAGCGCCGTGGCGCCTCGGGCCGACGGCGCGGGCCTGGTCGCGGCGCGCAAGGATGGGATCGGCATCCTCGATCCCGCCTCCGGGCGGTTCGCGTGGCGATTCGACCCGGAACCCGAACGCCCGGGCAACCGGGCCAATGACGGCAATGTCGACCTGGCCGGGCGGTTCTGGTTCGGGACCATGGACGACGGCGAGACCAAAATGACCGGGGCGATCTACCGGCTGGACGCGGACTGGTCATGCACCCGGATCCTCGATGGCGTCGGCATCGCCAACACCCTGGTCTGTGGTCCGGGCGGAGATCGGCTCTACCTCGCCGACTCCCGGCGCAAGGTCATCGAGACCCTCGCGATCGACCCGCTGAGCGGCGCGGCCGGCGTGCGGCGGTCGTTCGCCGACACCCGCGGCCAGCCCTTCGCCCCCGATGGCTCGGCGGTCGACGAACAGGGCTTCCTGTGGAACGCGCAGTGGGGCGGCGCGAGGATCGTCCGCTACACGCCGGACGGCTCGATAGACGCCATCGTCCCGACCCCGGTCGACCAGCCGTCCAGCTGCGCTTTCGGCGGGGCGGACCTGGCGAGCCTCTACATCACCACCGCCCGCTGGGGTCTTTCGGCCGAGGCCCTGGCGCGTCAACCGCTGGCCGGGAGCCTCCTCGCCTTCACCCCCGGCGTGCGCGGCCTGCCGCTCGCGCCGTTCGCCGGCTGATGGCCTTCCTCGCCGGCGATTGGGGGACGACGAACCTCAGGGCCTGGATCGTCGCCGATGACGGCCGGGCGGGCCCGCGGCGCGACTTCCCGCTCGGCGTCGCGCGCCTGGCCCCCGGCGAGGCGGCGGCGCGCTTCGAGAGCGAGATCCGCCCGGCGATGGGCGCGCAGGGCCTGGAGGCGCTCCTCTGCGGGATGATCGGCTCGACCCTGGGATGGATCGACGCGCCCTACATCGCCTGTCCGACCTCGCTGGCCGGGTTGGCGGACGGCCTGACCCGGGCCGCCGCAGGGGTGCGTATCGTCCCTGGGCTCAGCTGCGAAGGTCTCGCCGGCCCCGACGTCCTGCGCGGCGAGGAGACGCAGATCCTCGGCTGGCTCACGGCCTACGCGGCCCGGGCGAGCGGGCGGCGTCTGCTCTGTCTGCCTGGCACCCACTCGAAGTGGGTGCTGGTCCAGGACGGGCGGATAGTCCGCTTTGTCACCGCCATGACCGGCGAGCTCTACGCCGTGCTGCGCGAGCACAGCATCCTGCGCACGCCGGCCGAAGTGGAGGACGGCGAGGCCTTCGAGGCGGGCGTGGACGCGGCCGGCGATGGCGGGGCGCTTTCGGCGCGGCTCTTCAGCGCCCGCTCGCGGGTGCTGGCCGGCGCGTTGCCGTCATCTTCGACCGCCTCCTACCTCTCTGGCCTCCTGATCGGGGCGGAAATCGCCGCCCTGCATCCCCTCCTCGGCGGAGAGGCTGGCGAAAGCGTCGAGCTGATCGGCGAGCGCGCGCTCTGCGCCTGGTTTAGCCGGGCCCTGGCGCGGCGCGCGCTGGCCAGTGAGGTGCGCGATGGCGAGGCGGCGGCCCTGGCCGGGCTGATCGCGATCTGGAACCGCACGGCGAGATGACTCGCAAGCGCTCTTGGAGGCGGACGCTGAGCAAGCCCGAATCCCAGGTAAGCTCCACCTCCATCGAACTACCGACCGCGGACGGCCGCGTGAACAGGTGAGAAACTGTTCAGCAGACAAATTTCCACCGGCGAGGCGCCAAGGATTCAACTCTCGCGCAGGCCAAGGCCGTCGATGCGGGCCCTGATCTCCGCGGGCAGGGCCCCAAGCGCCTCGGCCTCCACGCACATCGCCAGTTCGGCGCGGTTCTTGACCCCGATCACCACGGTATCCACGCCATGGATCGTCAGGGCGTAGCGGTGCGCCAGCAGCGCCGGATCGACGCCGACCTCGGCGCACAGGCCTCGAAACGGCGCGGCGCGCTGGAAGTCGAGGGCATCGGCGCTATCGGCCGGCGACTGGCGGTCCATGGCGGCGGTGAGGGCTCCGGCCTGCACCGCGCGGATGCCCATGACCCCGATTCCCGCGGCGGCGGCGGCGGCGATGATCGCGCGCGGCAGGGCGGCCTCGGAGAAGCTGCGCATGCCGCCGGCGCTGTCCAGCAGATTGGTCACCGCCTGGACGATGTCCGGCGCGGGATGGTGACCCAGGGCCTTGAGAATGGTCGCCGGAACGCCGACGCCGGTGATCCCCCAGGCGCCGATCCGGCCTTCGGCCTTCAGCCGCTCCAGGGCCGGGACGACATGGCCTTGGTAGAGCGACCACGGGCTGGCGAAGCGGTCGCGCCGGCTCTGGCCGCGCGCGTAGACGTAGTCGTCCTCACAGATGTTGCTGTGCAGGAAAAGGACATCGGCGCGCTCAACCCTCATCGCCGCCAGGCTCGCGGTGAGCGAAGCGGTCAGCCGCGGCGCGACCTCCTCGGGCGGCGCGGCGCCCAGGAAGCATTTGGTGGTGATGCGCACGCCGGGCGGAAGGCGCCCCTCGAAGGCGCTCGCGATCACCGCCTCGCAGTCCCGGTACATCGGCGCCGTGTCGATCAGGGTGACCCCGGCCTCGATCGCGGCGTGGACCGTCGCCACCGCTTCCTCGGCGGTGGTCGGGCCCCAGACCGCGCCCAGTCCCCCGCCGCCCAGGCTGATCCGGCTGACGTTGCGAAGCGGACCTGAGTTCACCGTGTGCATTGAACGGGCCTATGGCTCTTTCGAGGACCCGCCCGCGCCGGCGGATCCATGGACAGCGGCGCGCCAGGCGCGGTGGCGGGCGGCGGCCTCGTCGGCGGCGAGGCTCGGCTCGAATGTCCTCTCGTAGCGGACGAAGGTCGCGGCGTCGGCGGCGCTGAGCAGCCCCACCCCGCGGCCGGCGCAGATCGCCGCCCCCAGGGCGGTGGCTTCCCGCACGGCGTGGCGGCTGACTGGGCGGCCGAGGAGATCGGCCTGGATCTGGAGAAAGACCTCGCTTTGGGTCATGCCGCCGTCCACCCCCAGGACCTCCGGCGGCGGCAGGTCCGCCAGCGCGAACACATGCTCGAAGACCTCGCGCACCCTGAAGGCGACGCCTTCGATCCCCGCCCTGGCGATATGGGCGCGGCCGACCGCGGCGGTGAGGCCGCCGAGAAGGGCGGCGCGGGCCGGGTCGGGCGCGGGCGCGCCCAGGCCGGTGAGGGCGGGCAGGAACACCGCGCCGGCGGCCGTCTTCACGCTCGCCGCCAGGGAGTCGAACCGGCTGCGGCCCAGGCGGCACACGCCGCGCAGCCAGTCGAGGGCCGAGCCGGCCGACAGGACCATGCCTTCCAGGCAATAGGTCGTTTCGCCGCCGACCGAGGTGAGGACGAAGGGCGGAACGGCGGGGCTCTTGAAGACGAGAGCCGCCCCGGTGCCGAAATCCAGGGTGGCGGAGGTCCCAAAGGTGACCTTGGCGCGCCCCGCCCCGCCGCCATGAGCGATGAGGGCGCTCTGCTGGTCGGCGATGTCGGCCGTGATCGGGACGGCCGCGCCCAGCACCGAGCGGTCGGTGATGGCGATCGGCCCGAAGGTGTCGACAAGGCGCGGGAACATCGCCTCGTCCAGACCCTGGCGGGCGATCAGCGCCGCGTTCCAGGAGAGCGTCGCGAGGTCGAGATAGCCGGTGGGCCACGCCTGGCTGCGGTCGGTGGCGTGAACCGCTCCGCCGCTCAGCTTGAAGATCAGGAACGAATCGATATTGCCCCAGGCGAGATTCGCGCTGGCGCACCCCGCGGTGGCGAGGATCGCCTCGAGCTTCGCCGCCGCCTGCTGGGGAGCCAGGAAAACCCCGGACTCGCGCAGTTCCACCGCCCGCCGCGCGCCGCGAAGATCGTTCCACAGCACGAGCGGCGAGAGCGGTCTCGAGGTTCGGCGGTCCCAGACAACAGCGCTGGTCCGCTGCGAAGTGACGCCGATCGCCGCCACGTCGCCGATGCATCGTCCCGCGCCCTCGAGGCATCCGGCGATGAGCCGCCGTACGGTCCTCCACACGCCTTGCGCGTCCTGCTCCATCAGGCCCGGCCCGGGGGAGCGGGTCGTGACCGGGGCGCTCGCCAGCCCGGCCATGGCCCCACCGGGCGTGAACAGGGCGGCCCGGGCGGTGGTCGTACCGGCGTCGATGGCCAGAAGCAGTTCAGGCATCGGGGACGAGCACCCCGGGGTTCATGATCCCCGCCGGATCGAGAGCCTGTTTGAGCGTTCGCAGCAGGGCCACGCCCGAGACCCCCAGCTCCCTTTCCAGATACGGCCGGCGGACACGTCCGACGCCATGGTGGTGGGAGAGGCTTCCGCCGTGAGCCGCCGTGACGTCCATGATCCGCCGCCAGGCGTCGAGGTAAACGGCCTCCATGGCGTGCGGGCCGTCGGTCTGGGCGGCGAAGGTGAAGTAGAGATTGAGCCCGCTGCGATAGACGTGGGAGCTGTGGGCGGAGGCGGCCAGCGAGCCGGGGATGTCACGCAAGGAGGCGACGGCCTCGGCGTAGATCGCGCCGATCGCCTCCCAGGCCGCGGAGACCTCCACGGTGTCGGCGACGATGCCGCGCGGAAGGATCCGGTCCCACGACGGAACCTGGTTACGATGGTCGAGCCAGCGCTCGACGATCTCCTCGGGCGCCGCCGCGGCGCCCGATGCCGAAGCGACGGCGCGCACCGCTTCGCGCTCCGCGTCCACCAGGGTTGGCGGACCCTCGTGGACCATGAGCATCAGGCAAGCGTCCCCTTCCGGTTGGAGCCGCCTGCTTTCATGAGCGTCGTACTGGCGCATCACCGGCGGGCGCCAGCCCCGCTGGACGATCTCGCGCTGCACGGTGAAGCCCTGGTCCATGTCGGCGACTTCGAACGCGCTCAGAGCCCGCGCCTGGGGCGTCCGGCGCAGGGAAAAGGTGACGCCGGTGATGACGCCCAGGGTTCCTTCCGAGCCCAGCATCAGGTGCCGCAGGTCGGGCCCGGCCGACGCGCGGGGGCCCTTGCCCAGGACCACCAGATCGCCGTTCGGCAGCACCGCTTCGATGGAATGGACTATGTCCTCGATGTTGCCATAGGCGGTTGAGAACTGGCCCGAAGCGCGGGTCGCCACCCAGCCGCCGACGCTGCTCACGGCCACCGACTGCGGCCAATGGCCGATGGTGAGGCCATGCGCGGCGACGGCCTGCTCGGCCGCCAGTCCGTTCTTGCCGGCGTCGAAGCCGGCCAGCAGGTCGGCCGGGTCGATGAACCGCGTCGCCGCCATCGCCCCCAGATCGAGGATGATGGCGTCCGGCGAGGCGACGACGCCGCCGACGACGCCGCTTCCCAGACCAAAGGGGATGACCGGAGCGCCGTGTTCGGTCGCGACGCGAAGCACCACCCGAACGTCCTTTACGCCCGCCGGGCGGACGACGCAGGCCGGCCGGGGCGCCGGCGCGCCGGCGAGGTCGCGCACGTGGCTGACCATCCAGTAGTCGTGGCGGCGGGCGTCCAGGACCTCCGCCATCGTGACCACCTTCTCCGCGCCGAGCGAGCGGCGCAGGGCCTCGAGCAGCGCGCCGCTCATCGGCTCGCCGCCAAGCTGGCGGCGCGGATCGCGCGGCAGGCGGCGATCGCTGCGGCCTTGTGGGTGTCGGACCATCCAAGCAGGGGCGCCATCGCCTCCGCCGCGCTCTCGATCGCCAGGCAGGCAGGATCGACATCGAACCACGCGCGGGCGCTGCGCCGCACCCAGTAGTCCTCGAGTGTGAGCGCCCCCTCGGCGAGCACGGCGTGCCGCGCCTCGGCCGTCGGATCGCCCCCTTCCCGCGCGATCTCGAGCGCCTCCGAGCCATAGAGACCGACCAGTCGCCGCGCGGCGACGGGGGCCGTCCCACTGGCCTCGAGCGTCGCGGTGAGTGCCGCGGGAGCGACGTCGCCGCCGACGAGCGGGCTGGCCGCCGTGGCGCTCGCACTGGGCTTGCGGCCGAGCGCCTCTTCGATCTTGTCGACCACCCGCTCGGCCATCCGGCGGTAGGCGGTGAGCTTGCCCCCGGCGATGGAAATCATCCCCTCCGGCCCGGTCCATAGTTCGTCGCGGCGGGAGATTTCCGAAGGCGACTTGCCTGCCTCGGCGACCAGGGGCCGCACCCCCGACCAGGAGGAGACGATGTCGCTCGCCGTCAGGGCGCAGGCGGGAAGGCGGGTGGCCGCCGTGGCGAGCAGATAGTCGACATCCTCCTTGGTGATCGGCGGCCAGGGCTCGGGACCGGGATGGAAGGTGTCGGTGGTGCCGATGTAGGCGGCGGCGCCCTTGCTCACCGCGAACACGCCCCGGCGATCGGCGGCGCTCATGATGATGGTGCGCGAGATCGCCAGCCGCTCGGCGCGGAACACCAGATGCACCCCGCGGGTGAGCCGCAGCCTTTGTGGCGCATCGCGCGCCTCCAGGGCGCGAACGGCGTCGACCCAGGGACCGGCGGCGTTGACGATCACCTTGGCCGCAAGCCGGGCGCGCCGACCGCCATCGCCCGCCAGGGTGTCGGCGATTTCCAGGCCGCAGGCGCGTCCGTCCTGGCTGAGAACAGCCGTCACGGTGGAATAGTTGGCGGCCACCGCGCCGTGGGCGGCGGCGCTGCGCACGTTGGCGAGGGTGAGCCGCGAATCGTCGGTGAGATATTCCGGATAGACCACCGCGCCGGCGAGGTCGGAAACCTCCACCGCCGGCTCGTTCTTCGCGAGCTCCTTGCGCGACCAGACCTTGTGGCGGCAGCTCTTGGCGACGCCGCCCAACTTCTCGAAGGCCCAGAGCCCGGCGCGCAGGCGGGCGATGGCCCCGGCGCTTCTGGCCGGGATGACGAACGGCGTCTCGCGCGCCAGATGCGGGGCGATCGCCTGGACGATCTTGCGTTCGCTGGCGGCCTCGTGGACGAGCCCGAGGTCGCCTTGGGCCAGATAGCGCAGCCCTCCGTGGATCATCTTCGAGGAGCGGCTGCTGGTTCCCGAAGCGAAGTCGCGCGCTTCGACCAAAGCGACGCTGAGACCACGCATCGCCGCGTCGCGGGCGACCCCCGCGCCGGTAATGCCGCCGCCGATCACCGCCACGTCGAAGACCTGGGCCTCGAGCGCATCGAAGAGGGTGTCGCGCCGTCGAAGATCGAGCCGGCCTTCGACCATGTCGCTCTCTGCCTCACGCGCGAAACCCACCCCCTCTAGCGCGCCCGGCTCGATCGCGGCTAGAGCCATGCGGCCGCCAGGGGAGAGGGCCATGACGCAAGTCTTTCGTTTTGGGCTGCTGGGCGCCTCGAGGATCGCGCCGACCGCCGTGATCGCTCCGGTCAGGAAGGTCCCCGGATACTCGGTCAGCGCGGTCGCCGCGCGTGACCCGGCGCGGGCCGGCGCCTACGCGGCCGAGCACGGGATCGCCGCGGTGGCCGAGGATTACGCCGCCCTGGTCGCCCGCGACGATGTGGATATCGTCTACAACGCCTTGCCGCCCGCCGGCCACGCGCCATGGACCATGGCCGCGCTGGCGGCTGGCAAGGCGGTGCTGTGCGAAAAGCCCTTCGCCTGCGATGCAGCGGAGGCGCGCGCGATGGTCGAGGCGGCCAAGGCGCGCGGCCTGATCCTCCTCGAAGCTTTCCACTACCGCTTTCACGCCGTGATCCGGCGCGCCGAGGCGATGATGAGAGACGGTGTGCTTGGCCAACTCCGCGCCGCCGTCGGCGAATTTCACGCCCCGATCCCCAGGACGCCCACCGAGCTTCGCTGGAGCGCCGAGCAGCACGGCGGGGCGGTGATGGACCTGGGCTGCTATCCCCTGCACGCCCTGCGCACCCTGATCGGCGCCGAGCCGCGGGTGACGAGCGCGAGGATCCAGTGGCGGGGCGGGATCGACGCGGCGACCTCGGCCGATCTGCTCTTCCCCGGCGGCGTCGAGGCGAAGATGGCCTGCTCCATGACCCGCGAGCGGCCGGCGGGGTGGCTGACGATCGAGGGCGAGCGCGGTCGGCTGGAGATCGTCAACTTCATGGCCCCCCAGTACGGCTGCCGGTTCACGACCACCATCGAGGGCGAGACGGTGAGCCATCCCGTCGAAGGCCCCACCACCTATGAGGCGCAGCTCGCCCACTTGCACGAGGTGATGACCGGCGCCGCGGCGCCCTTGACCGGCGGCGCCGACGCCATGGCCAACATGGCTCTCATCGATGCGATCAAGCGCGCTGGCGGCCGATGAGGGTGGGGCCGAACGGACCGTTCGGCTATGACGCTCCGGAAATGAAAGGCGCGCGGAAATGAAATTCGGGGTCTTCTACGAACACCAACTCCCCAAGCCCTGGGGGCCCGGCGACGAGGAGCGCCTTTTCGCCGAAGCCCTGGCGCAGGTCCGCTTGGCCGACGCCCTGGGCTTCGACTACGCCTGGGAGGTCGAGCACCACTTCCTGGACGAATACTCCCATTCCTCGGCCCCGGAGGTCTTTCTCGCCGCCGCCGCCGGCCAGACCCAGCGCATCCGCCTGGGTCACGGCATCCGCCAGGTGATTCCCAACTACAATCATCCGGCAAGGACCGCCGAGTGCCTGGCGACCCTGGATCTGGTCTCGGGTGGCCGGGTCGACTTCGGGATCGGCGAGGGGGCGACGCGCCTGGAGCTGGGCGCGTTCAAGATTCCGGCCAAGGACAAGCGGGCGATGTGCCTGGAGGCCGCCGAGCAGGTCGCCAACATGATGGTCCTGGACCCCTATCCGGGTTTCGAGGGCCAGTACTTCTCCATGCCCTGCCGCAACGTCGTGCCCAAGCCGGTGCAGAAGCCCCACCCGCCGATGTGGATGGCCTGCACCAATCGCGACACCATCCGCGTGGCGGCGATGAACGGGATCGGCGCCCTGGCCTTTTCCTTCGTCGACCCCGGCGAGGCGAAGGTGTGGGCCGACATCTATTATGGGATCATCAGGTCGGCGGACTGCGTTCCCATCGGCCACGCGGTGAACGCCAACATCGCCATGGTCTCGAATTTCTCCCTGCACGAGGACCGCGCCACCGCCATCAACCGTGGCGAGGAGGGCTTCGAGTTCTTCCGCTATGCGGTGAACGCCCTGGTCGCCCACGACACCATCCCCGGGCGCACGCGCCTATGGGAAGAGCATATGGAGCTTCGGCGCGCGCGGGCCGCCTCGCCCAAGCTCTCCCAGGAGGGAATCGAGATCCCGACCACCGGCATCGGCACGCCGGGCGACATGCGCGCCCACCTCGCCGCCTTCCAGGACGCTGGCATCGACCAGGTGATCTTCCTCCAGCAGGCGGGCAGGAACCGGCACGAACACATCGTCGCCTCCCTCGAACTCTTCGCCGCCGAGGTCATGCCGGCCTTCAAGACCGAAGTCGCCAGGCGCGAGGCGAGCAAGGCGGCCGAACTCGCCCCGCACATCGCCGCCGCCATGGCCCGCAAGAGGTGGATGCGCCCGCTGGCCGACGACGAGATTCCAGTGGTCAAGGCCAGCGTCGCCCGCGCCCAGGTCAACGAGGGGGCGGCAAGCTGACCGCCGCCAACGCGCCCTACAAGCTCTACTATTGGCCCAGCATCCAGGGCCGCGGCGAGTTCGTGCGCCTGGCTCTGGAAGAGGTGGGCGTTCCCTACGTCGATGTGGCGCGCGGTGAGGAAAGCGCGGGCGGGGGCGTCAAGGCGATGATGGCGATCCTCAAGGATCGCGCCCTTGCAGCGCCGCCTTTCGCGCCGCCGTTCCTGGCCGACGGTGAGCGCCTGATCGCCCAGACCGCCAACATCCTTCTCTACCTCGGGCCCCGCCACGACCTCGCGCCGGCGAGCGAAGCGGGGCGGGCGCTCGTCAACCAGCTCCAGCTCACCATCGCCGACCTCGTGGCCGAAGCGCACGACACCCACCATCCGGTGGGCATGGGTCTCTACTACGCCGACCAGAAGTTAGAGGCGGCGCGGCGGGCCAAGGAATTCCGCGAAAGTCGGATCGAGAAGTATCTGGGTTACTTCGAGCGGGTGCTGGGGGCCAATGCGGACGGCCCGTCATGGCTCGTTGGCCCCGCGCCGAGTTATGCCGATCTGAGCCTCTTCGAGGTCGTCGAGGGCCTGCGCTACGCCTTTCCACGGGCCATGGCGGCGCGAGAGGATCGGTGGCCCAAGGTGATCGCCCTGCGCGATCGCGTCGCCGAACGGCCGAGGATCGCCGCCTATCTCGCCTCCGATCGCCGCATTGCCTTCAACGAGGACGGCATCTTCCGCCACTACCCCGAACTCGACGCGTCGCCGTAGAGGGTGGGGTCTATTTGACCGGGACGCCCTCCGCGCCGGTCCATGTCCAGGCGACAATTTTCCAGCCTGACGTCTCCTTGGCCAGAACGAAGGTCATCTGGGCGGTCTCGCGCAAGGTCACGCCCTTCTGCTTGAACGTATAGGTCGAAGGAACGACGACGTAGGCGCGGTCACCGGAGACGACCTCCCGCGTCGGGGAGCTGATCGCCACCCGGCCGCCGGTCTTGCCCTCGGCCGCTTCGGATTTGCCAAGATCGGAGAGCCAGCTGTCGAAGGCTCTGGGCCCACTCCAGTAGTGGGGGCCGAACTCGTCGATGATCGACGGGGCCGTGACGTGGAGCGCTCTGGCGGCATTGACGTCCCCCTTGTCGAAGGCGTCGCCGAACTGGCGGACCGTGGCCTCCACCCCCGCGTCGCCGGCATGGGCCGCTGAGGCGAGGAGCACAGCAGAGGCGCTCAGCGCGATCATCAACTTCATGCTCGAACCCTTTGCGATTGTGGGTTCGTCAGCCTAGCAGCGGAGTGTGGAAAAGCCACGCTTGCCAGCCCAATGTTGTCGTGGGTGAAGCTTGGCGAGATTGCGACAGGAGGGGTCATGTCACCAGTTCATGTCGGAAAGCCCAGGCCCGGGGGCGATCATGACCGTTGACGCCTCATCGGTTGAAGCGACGCCGACCGTCGAAGCGCCCACCCTTCTGCCGACCTCGGACCGGGTGAGAATTTTTCTCTACGCGGGGCTCCTGCTCTTGCTGGTCAATTTCGCCGCTCCGTCGAACGGGTTGATTGGCCTGCCCGTGACGTTTTTCCTCAAGAATCGGCTTCACCTCGCGGCGCACGAACTCGCCCTGTTCAATCTGTGGATAGGAATTCCAACCTATCTGGCGTTTGTCTTCGGCTTTGTTCGCGACCGTTGGAGCCCCTTCCGCGCCGGGGACCGCGGTCACCTGGCGGTGTTCGGTTGCGTGACGGCCGTTCTCTACGCCACCATCGCTTTTACAAGCCCGACCTACGTCGTGCTGCTTGCAGGGTTGCTCATGGTCACGGCGTCCATCCAGATGGTGGCGAGCGCGGCCAACGGGCTTGTCTCGACCATCGGCCAGCAACACGCCATGGCCGGCCAGTCCAGCACGGCCTTCAACATCGCCCTCTCATTGCCTGTGCTCGCGGCGGCGTTGCTCGGCGGGATGCTCAGCGGCTTCCTGGAGGGCAGGGACGCGACCACCGCCGCGAGAATCCTCTTTCTCGTGGCCGCCCTGCTGATGGCGGCGATAGCCTTGTTCGGCGCCTCCGGGCCACGGCGGCTCTTCGACGCCGCTCGCCCCGAGCATTCAGGAAAAGCCAGCATCGCCGCCGACATCGGCCGGCTCTTCGCTCACCGGCCGGTCTATCCAGCTCTGCTTATAGAAATCCTCTGGTGGTTCATACCAGCGACGGGTACGGCGCTGACCTACCATCTGGCCAATACTCTGCACGCCAGCGACGCTCAGGTGGGGGAATTCTACGCCATCTTTTATGGCTTGTTCGCGCCGACTTTCGTCCTCTACGGGTTCCTTTGTCAGCGCGTGCGGCTCTCAAGGTTGCTCTTCTGGGGAACCATTGTCGGCATTCCGGCGCCCCTTGTTCTTCTCCCGGTTCATTCGGTGACCGGCGCCTTCCTCGCGGCTATTCCGCTGGGCCTGACAGGCGGAGTGGCGCAGGCGGCCTTCATGGATCTGGCGATCCGCTCATGCCCCAAAGGGCTTCGGGGAACCATGATGATGCTGGTCGTCACAATGACCGCGGTCGCCTTGAGCTTTGGCAACCTATGGGGGACCAATCTCTACGACCATCACGGGGGGTTTTTGACCCTGGTGGTCGCCTCTGTCATCACCTCGGCCGCAATTCTTCCGGTATTGCTTCTAGTGCCCAGACATCTGATCGCCACAGCAGACGGGCAGCGTCTCGCGTCGGCGTCGACCCGTCAACAATCCAACCACGCCGCCTAGCAGATGGAATTCACAGGCGGCGGTCAAGACGTGCGAAACCGGGCAATCCGAAGAACCGCTCACGACCGTGCGCAAAATACTCGCTGTGTGGCCGAAGAGTTGGGAGGTCTGGGGCGATCTCATCTCGTGCCTGGAATGGACCGGTCGCGTGGATGAGGCCCGGGCCATGCTCGAAGCCCCGGCCTCGCGGCCCCCGATCGCACCGCGGATCATTGAATCGGGAGACGCCGCGTTCGCGGCCGCCAAGAGCCGCGCCCCGCGGGACATCGCCAAGTTGCGCCGTCTCGACCTTGCGATGGCCGCCGAAGATCTCCGGTATGTGCCGCTCTCGATGCAGACGCTGTCGTCTTTCGGCTTCGTCGACGACGCCTTTGGGTTGGCGGCGAAGTACACGCCTTCGGAGGGTTCCAGGCCCGACTTCCTCTTCACCCCTTTGACCGCCGCGACGCGCCGCGACCCGCGCTTCATGCAGCTCACCCGGCGCATCGGGCTCATGGACTATTGGCGCGCAGGGGGCGGTTGGCCGGACTTCTGCTCTGAGCCGGGATTGAAATATGACTGCCGCACCGAGGCTGCGCGACTCCTGGCGACCGCCGAGAGCTGAGCCTGGGCGCACTCGACCGCCGAGGCCTCAGGTTCCGATCTTCCAGCCGATCTCGGCGGCGAAGCGCTGGAAGAAGTCGGGCTCGTACGCTTCGGCGGGAGCGTGGCGAACGATGCGGTCGAGGTGATGAGCGTCGTCGCCCACGAGGATCCGCCAGTCGTCGTTCCTGACCCCGTCGAGGATGATCGTCGCGGCCTGGGCGGCGCTGGTCGGCGCCTCGTCGCGGAAGCGCCGCGCCTGTTCGACGGCCGCCTTTTCGATGTCCTCGTCGGAGAGCTTCTCGGCATCGATTCCGAAGGAGGCCATCCGCCGTCGCGCCAGGGCCAGCTGGTCGGCGGTCATCGCCTCCCCGTCGGCGCCGCTCAGGATCTTGCGCGAGTTGGCGACGATTTCGGTGCCGATGTGACCGGGCATGACCACCGAGCATTTCACATGCGGCGCGTTCATTCGCAGGTCGGTGATCAGCGCCTCTGTGAACCCTTTCACCGCGAACTTGGCTGCGCTGTAGGCGGTGTGCGGAATGCCCGGTCCGATCGAGGCCCAGAAGCCGTTGACGCTGCTGGTGTTGATGATGTGCGCCTCGCTCGCCGCCACCAGCATCGGCATGAAGGCGCGGGTGCACAGATAGACCCCGCCCCAGCAGACGTCGAAGGTCTTCTCCCACTCGGCCCGGTCGCCCGAAACGACGCTGCCGCCGCCGCCAATGCCGGCGTTGTTGAACAGCAGGTGGATCTTGTCGGTGTCCTGGTCCTTGGCGACCTCGCGCTGAAAGCGCTGGACCTGGGCTTCCTCCGAGACGTCGGCCAGATGGGTGGTCACCTTCGTCCCCTGGGGCGCGTCGGCCTCGCAGAGAGTTCGCGTGGCGGCCATGTTGGCGGCCGAGACATCGCACATCGCGACGTTGCAGCCTTCGGCGACCAGCTGGCGGGCCAGCTCGCGGCCCATGCCCGTGCCCCCGCCGGTGATGACGGCGATCTTGCCTGCGAAGTCCTTCATGATCGCTCCTTGCGTGTTTCGACGCCATCCATAGGAGAAGGGGCGCCGGCCGTCCAACCCTCCCCTAGGCGGTGCGGAAGCGGAAGATGTCCTTGATCGCGCCATGGAGATGCGGCGCGACCCGGCGGCCCTCCTCGACGGGGCCGATGGCAATCTGGTGGATGAGGCGGCGCCAGAAGGCGAAGGCGGCGCGGTTGGCCGGGATGACGTTGACTTCCCAGAGGCCCGGATGGCGCGCGAAACACTGGCCGGCGGCCCAGGCGCCGACGCCGCGGCCCTTGAATTTCCGGTGGACGAAGAACTGCGCCATGTTGAACTCGACCTCGGGGCTGCTCCCCTCGGCATCGACGATCGCGAAACCGGCGAGCTCGCCCGCCACCCTGATGAAGAACGGATGGCCGTCCGGATCGTCGAAGTAGGGCCGCAGGTCCATGCACTCGTAGAGGCCGGTTTCGGGAAAAGCCCAGCCGGCCTCGTCCCCGGTGAATTCGCTCATGTCGTAGACATAATAGGTCGCCATCGTCTGCATCACCGGCAGGTTCGCCAGGGTCGCGACCACCAGTTCGCAGCCGGGCCGCGACGATCTCTGTTGTGCCGCCATCCGCGCAAGACTCCTTCAGAACGGGCGCAATCCCCATTGGCGCAATCGCCGCCGCGCGGGCAAGCCCGTTGTCGCGGTGGTCAGGATCGGGCGGAGTGTGGCCGCAGAGCCGACATTCCCAGCGATCGTCGCCCACGGACCTCGTCAACCTGTCGTTAAGCTTGACGGCGACAAGGCTGGCGAGGAATTTCCTCCGATCACGGCGAATGCGGCCTTGGGGGGCTCTTCGAAATGACAACCAGACATCTTGCCGGGACGCCGCGCGGACCCATGGGCCAAAGATCCCTGGGGTGGAGCGCGCTGTTGGCCTCGACGATGCTCGCCGGGCTGGCCGGCGCGGCGCCCGCTTGCGCGGCGACCGCCGCGGCCGCGGAAGCGCCGGCGAGCGCGACCTCTCTTTCCGAGGTCATCGTCACCGCCGAAAAGCGCGAGGAGAACGTCCAGACCGTACCGATGAGCATCCAGGTGATGGACACCCAGACCCTCGCCAAGCTCAACATCACCAATTTCCAGGACTATGTGAAGTTCCTGCCCAGCGTGTCGTTCCAGACCCTGGCCCCCAACCAGACCAGCATCTACATGCGCGGCGTCGCCAGCGGCGACAACGCCAACCATTCCGGACCTCTGCCCAGCGTCGGCTCCTACCTCGACGAACAGCCGATCACCACTATCGGCGGCACCCTGGATGTCCATATCTATGATATCGCCCGCCTCGAGGTGCTGACCGGACCACAGGGGACGCTCTACGGCGCGAGTTCGGAGTCCGGCACGCTGCGGATCATCACCAACAAGCCCTCGACCGCCGGCTTCAGCGCCGGCTACGACCTGCAGGGCGACGCCGTCGATCACGGCGGCCTGGGCTATGTCGCCGAGGGTTTCGTCAACATTCCCCTGGCCTCGAACATCGCCGTGCGCCTGGTGGGCTTCGACGAACACGATGCGGGCTTCATCGACAACATCGCCGGGACGCGCCCGTTCAAGACCTCCGGTACGACCCTCACCAACACCGGCTTTGTCAAGAATGACTTCAATCCGGTCGACAGCTTCGGCGGCCGCGCGGCTCTGAAGATCGATCTGAACGAGAACTGGACGATCACCCCCAGCGTCATCGCCCAGGATCTCCGCGCACCGGGCATATTCGGCTTCAATCCCGCCGTGGGCGATCTGAAGGTGCAGCGCTTCGCGCCCGATTCCGATCATGACCGGTGGGTGCAGGCGGCGCTCACCGTGAACGGCAGGATCGGCAATTACGACCTCACCTATTCGGGCGGCTACTTCGCGCGCCGGGTCGATTCACTCTCGGACTACACCGACTATTCGGTGGCCTATGATCAGCACTTCGGATCTGGGGCCTACTGGGTCGACGCCAACGGCGCGCCCCTGCCGTTTCCCCAGCAGGAGATCATCGGCCGCGACAAGTACTGGAAGGAGAGCAACGAACTGCGGATCGCCTCCCCCGCGGGCAACCGTTTCCGCTTCATCGCCGGGCTGTTCCAGGAGCAGCAGGAGCACTGGATCATCCAGGATTATCAGATCCAGGGCTTCGGTCCCCAGATCGCGGTGCCGGGCTGGCCCAACACTATCTGGCTCACCGACCAGAATCGTATCGATCGCGACCAGGCGGCGTTCGCCGAGGCCTCGTTCGATATCACTCCCAGACTGACGCTCACCGCCGGCCTTCGCGGCTATCATTACGAC
Organism: Caulobacteraceae bacterium; assembly: GCA_036511715.1. Classification (GTDB taxonomy): domain Bacteria; phylum Pseudomonadota; class Alphaproteobacteria; order Caulobacterales; family Caulobacteraceae; genus Acaudatibacter. The sequence goes on along the minus strand of DATCBS010000003.1, from coordinate 14,718 downwards.
AACACCCTCTACGGGTTCTATGGCTTCAGCGCCGGCTACAGCTCCCATACCGGGGTGGTGAATTGTATCGCTGGTCTGACGTTCAGGGATGCGCCGTGCGTGGATCTCAACAAGACCGTTTCGGCTTATGGCGAGACCCACAAGATAAACCTCAACTACAAACTCGATGACGACAAGCTTGTGTACTTCACCTATTCCACAGGTTACCGCCCAGGCGGTGTAAACCGCAGCGGCGCTTTGCCGCCATACCAGTCCGACAGCCTGGCCAATTACGAAATTGGCTGGAAAACCGCCTGGCTCGACCGATCGCTGTTCTTCAATGGCGCGATCTACGATGAAGAGTGGAACAAGTTCCAGTTCTCGTTCCTGGGGCCGAACAGCCTGACGATCATCGAGAACGCGCCCTCGGCGCGGATCCTCGGCGTCGAGGCGAGCCTGGAATGGCGCGCCACCCACAACCTGACGCTGTCGGCGGGCGGCGCCTATGACGACGCCAAGCTCACCGCGAACTTCTGCGGCACCGACCAGACCACCGGCCTGATCATTCCCACCTGTCCCGATAGCCAGGCCCAGGCCGTCCACGGCGAGCAGCTTCCCTACACTCCCGCGTTCAAGGGCAATCTGACGGCGCGCTACGCCTTCGAGGTCGGCGGCTGGCAGGCCCACGTGCAGGGCTCGGTCCTCTACCAGACCAGGAACTACGCCGCCCTGCGGACCAACGATCCGTTCCCGGCCGGGAGCAATGACGTCGCCCTGCTCGGAACCATGCCGGCATACGCCACCGCCGACTTCTCGGTGGGCGCGCAGCGGAACAACTGGACGGTGGAGCTCTTCATCAAGAACGCCTTCGACAGCCGCGGCGAACTCAATCGCTTCACGCCCTGCACCACCGGGGTGTGCGCCACGGGATATCCGGGCGTGCCGCCGGCGGTCTATGTGGTGCCGATCCAGCCGCTCACCGTCGGCATCAAGGTCGGCCAGCTCTTCTAGGAGGACGGTCGCGACATGGCGGGGAAGGCCCAGGCGCCCGCCGGCTCGGTGCCCACCGCGCTCGACCATGCCTGGCGCCTTCTGCCGACCCATCCGATCCTGGCCGAGCGGCAGGCGCTGGAGATCCTGGGCGCCGTTCCTGGCGACCCGCGGGCGGTGCTGATCCTGGGCGCGGCGCGGCGGCGCAAGGGCGATCCCCTGGGCGCGCGCGCGGTTCTGGCCCCGCTGGCCGTCGCACAGCCCGCCTCGGCCGGCGCCCACCACGAACTCGCCCTGACCCTCGCCGCCCTGGGCGAGACCGACCAAGCCATAGCGGCGCTGCGGCGCGCGGTCGCCCTCAAGCCCGACATGCCCGATGCGTGGCGGTCTTTGGGCGATCTCCTGACCCTGGCCGGCGACACCGCCGGCGCCGATGGCGCCTACGCCCGTCACATCCGCGCCTCGGTGAACGATCCGGCCCTGATGGCGGCGGCGACCGCCCTTTGCGAGGATCGGCTGGCGGTGGCCGAGCGCCTGCTGCGCGATCACCTCAAGGCCTTTCCCACCGACGTCGCGGCGATCCGCATGCTCGCCGAGACCGGAACCCGCCTGGGCCGCTACGGCGACGCCGAACTGCTCCTTGCCCGCTGCCTGGAACTGTCGCCCAGCTTCATCGGCGCGCGCCACAACTATGCGATCGTCCTGTATCGCCAGCAGAAGGCCGCGCTGGCGATTCCCCAGATCGAGAGCCTGCTGGCGCACGAGCCGCGCGACCCTGCCTATCGCAACCTGATGGCCGCCTGCCTGGGCCTTGTCGGCGAATACGCCCGGGCGATCGAGATCTACGAAGGGGTTCTGGGCGAATACCCGGAGCAGCCGAAGATCTGGCTCGCCTATGGCCACGCCCTTCGCACCGCCGGGCGCCGCAAGGAGGGGGTGGCGGCCTACAACCGCTGCATCGCCATGGCGCCGGGTCTTGGCGAAGCCTACTGGAGCCTCGCCAACCTCAAGACGGTGCGTTTCTCCCCGGCCGAGGAAGCGGCGATGCGCGCCCAGCTCGAGGCCTCGGGCGCGTCGGCCGAAGACCGCCTGCACCTGCACTACGCGCTGGGCAAGGCGCTCGAGGACGCCGGCGACTACGCCGCCTCCTTCGGCCACTACGCGCAGGGCGCGCGGCTGCGCCGAGAGCAGGCGCCCTACGACGCCGAGGCGACCACCGCCCAGCTCGGCCGCGCCAGGGCGCTCTTCACCGCCAGATTCTTCGCCGCGCGCGCCGGCGCCGGCTCGCCCTCCACCGCGCCTGTCTTCATCGTCGGCCTGCCGCGGTCGGGGTCCACCCTGGTCGAGCAGATTCTCGCCAGCCATTCCGCGGTCGAAGGGACGATGGAGCTGCCCGAGATCGTCGCCATGGCCAGGGATCTGGGAAGGCGGGGGACAAAGGGGGTCGGCGCCGTCTACCCGGAGATTCTGGCTGAACTGGATGCCACGCAGCTAGGCGCGATGGGCGAAGAATTCCTCGCGGCGACCCGCATCCAGCGCAAGCTCGGCCGGCCGTTCTTCATCGACAAGATGCCCAATAATTTCCAGCACATCGGCTTCATCAAGCTGATCCTGCCAGAAGCGAAGATCGTCGACGCCCGCCGCAGCCCCATGGCCGCCTGCTTCTCGGCCTTCAAGCAGCATTTCGCCCGCGGCCAGGCCTTCTCCTACGATCTCGCCGACCTCGGCCGCTACTACCGCGACTACGTCGATCTGATGGCCCACTTCGACGAAGTTCTGCCCGGCAAGGTTCACCGGGTCATCTACGAGGATCTCGTCGAGGACACCGAAGCGGAGGTCCGCCGCCTGCTCGCCTGGTGCGGCCTTCCCTTCGAGGCGGCGTGCCTGCGCTTCTGGGAAAACGAGCGGGCGGTGCGCACGGCCAGCAGCGAACAGGTGCGCACGCCGATCTTCCGCGAAGGCCTGGAACAGTGGCGCCACTACGAGCCGTGGCTGGGGCCGCTCGCGAAAGCCCTGGGACCGGCGCTCGAGGGGTGGCGAGGGAGCATGGAACCGCCCGTCCCGCCGGCGTAAAGTGAAATTTCATCCTCGCCCTTCGAGTTCCGCAAAGGAACAGCGCCATGGCCTACGCACCCGATGATCGCGACCTCTACGACGCCGACAGCCACATCATGGAGCTGCCGGATTTCCTGAAGCGCTACGCCGATCCGGAGCTGCGCGAGGCGATCCCGGAGGTGAGCTACAAAGCCTCGCTGGTCACCGACGAGGAGGTCGCGGTGATCATGGCGCGGGGCGGGCGGCACAGCGACGAACATTTGGCGCATCTGCGCGGCCTGGGCGACAAGCTGATCGAGACCTCCAAGGAGATCCAGGCCCTGGGCGCCTTCGACGGCGCCGAGCGCTCGGTCGCTCTGGACATGCTGGGGTTCAGGCGGCAGCTGGTGTTCGCGACTCATTCCGTCGCCATGCCGTTCTCGCCGAGTTCGAAGATCGAGCCGAAGCTGCGCTACGGCGGCGCGCGCGCCCACAACCGGCACATGGCGGCTTTCTGTGAGAATGACTCGCGGCTCCTGGGGGTGGCGATCGCGCCCCTCGACGATCCGGCGCTCGCGCTGGCCGAAGCGAGGTGGGCGATCGAAAACGGCCTGAAGGCGATCTGGGTCCCGCACCGGCCGTGCGGCGACCGCTCGCCGGGCCACCTGGAGTTCGATCCGCTATGGGCGCTGCTCGCCGAAACCGGAACGCCGTTCGTGCTGCATGTCGGCGGCTCGCCACTGCAGCTCGCCAAGGCCTGGGTCAACAATGGCCGCCCGCCGGCCCGAGACTGGATGGGCGGCGGCGAGAACCTTCGCACCAAGGATGCGGCGGTGCTGCACCAGGGACCGGAGACCTTCCTCTCGATGATGGTCATCGACGGGGTCTTCGAACGCTTCCCGGCCCTGCGCGGGGCGAGCGTCGAACTGGGCGCCGGATGGGTTCCCTCTCTGCTGGAGCGGCTCGACTGGGTGGCCAGGCACTGGAGCCGCGTCGACCAGGCTCTGGCGGCATTCACCAGGACGCCCTCTCAGCAGCTCGGCGCGCAGATGGCGTTCACCCCGTTCGTGTTCGAGAACGTCGGGGCGCTGATCGACCAGTCGAGTGAGGGCCTCTACCTCTTTTCCAGCGACTATCCCCACGTCGAGGGCGGACGCGATCCGATCGCCCGGTTCGAGAAGTCGCTGGGGGAGAGGAGCGCTGAAGTGCGCGATCGCTTCTACGCCGAGAACTTCCTGCGGATTTTCCCACGCGCGCGAGTGACGGAACCGGCGCGCGCGGCCGTCAGGATCTGATCTCGTCCCCGCCGAAGGCGCGGGCTCACCACTCGGCCAGGGCGCCGTGGCGGTCGCGCCACAGCGGCGTGCGCCAGCGATGCGGCCGGGCCGCGGCGGCGCGGACCTTGGCTTCGTCGATGACGACCCCCAGGCCCGGGCCCTCCGGGATCGCAAGGGCGCCCCCCACCACGGCGAACACCTCGGGCTGCGCCACATAGGTCGTCAGGTCGTGGCCGGCGTCGTTGTAGTGGATCCCCAGCGGCATCTCCTGGAGCACGTGGTTGGGCGTGCAGGCGGCGATCTGCAGGCAGGCTGCCAGGGCGAGCGGCCCCAGCGGACAGTGGGGGGCCAGGGCGATGTCATAGGCCTCGGCCATCGCCGCGATGCGCCGCACCTCGGAAATTCCGCCGGCGTGCGAGAGGTCGGGCTGGATGATGTCGGCAAGACCCTTTTCGAACACCGCCTTGAAGTCCCAGCGCGAATAGAGCCGCTCGCCCAGCGCGATGGGGATCGAGGTCAACGTTTTGAGTTCGGCCAGGCCCTCGAGGTTCTCGCTGAGCAGAGGCTCCTCGATGAACAGCGGGCGAAGCGGCTCGAGCAGCCGCGCGAGCTGCTTGGCCATGGGCCGCCGTAATCGCCCGTGGAAGTCGAGCCCGACCTCGAGGCCGGCCGCCTGCACCGCCGCGACGCGCTCGAGGACGCCATCCAGCGCCTTGGGCGAATCGAACATCGCCATCTCGGCGGTGGCGTTCATCTTGACGCAGGAGAAGCCCTGCTCGCGGCGGCGCGCGGCGGCCTCGCGGACCTCGGATGGCCGGTCGCCGCCGATCCAGGCGTAGGCCGGGATGCGGTCGCGCACCCGCCCGCCCAGCAGCCGCCACGCCGGAATGCCCAGGGCCTTGCCGTTCAGATCCCACAGCGCCTGGTCCAGGCCGCTCAGCGCCGAGCCCAGCACCGGCCCGCCGCGATAGAAGCCGCCCCGCCGGGCCTGCTGCCAGAGATCCTCGATCCGGGTCGCATCGGCGCCCAGCGCGAAGTCCTTCAGCGCCTCGAAAGCGCCGGCCACCGCCTCGCCGTGGCCCTCCAGGCTCGCCTCGCCCCAGCCGACCAGGCCCTGCGCCTCGATCCGGACGAACAGCCAGCGCGGCGGGACGAGAAAGGTTTCGATCCGCTCGATCTTCATCCTGGCCCCCTTAGTCGCCTCTCGGGCCATCCGGTGCAAGCGCGGTCAGGGTTTGCGCGGCGCCGGCGCGCGTGCTCCTTTCGCCCGGTCGGCAACCGTGGGCTAGGGAAATGAATATCGAGCTTGGGATCATCGAGGGCTACTATGGCGAGCCCTGGACCTGGGAGGCGCGCGCCGAGACGGTCGCTTTCCTCGCCGCGCGCGGCTACCGGTTCTACCACTATGCTCCGAAGGCGGACGAATTCCTCCGCAAGCGGTGGCGGGAGGAGCCGCCGGCGGCGACGATGCAGGCCTTGGCGCGGCTTTCGGCGCACTGCCGGTCGCACGGGGTGCGCTTCGGAGTCGGCCTGAGCCCCTTCGAAATCTATCGCGCCTTCGACGACGAGGCCAAGGTGGCCCTGGCGCGAAAGCTCGCCGCCCTCGACCAACTTGGCCTGGACGATCTGGCCATCCTTTTCGACGACATGCGCGGTGATCTGCCGGCGCTCGCCGCGACCCAGGTCGAGATCGTCCACTGGGCGGCGCAGCGGACGGCGGCGAGCCGGGTGATCGTCTGCCCCACCTACTACAGCGACGATCCCACCCTGGACCGCGCCTACGGCGACCGCCCCGCGGGCTATCTCGAGGAGCTCGGCGCCGCCCTCGACCCGGCGGTGGAGATCTTCTGGACCGGAGAGGAAGTCTGCTCGCGTGAATACCGGCCCGGCCACCTCGCGCGCGTCGCCGAACAGCTCCGCCGCAAGCCCTTCCTCTGGGACAACTATCCGGTGAACGACGGGCCCAACATGTCCCAGGTCCTGCACATCCGCGCCTTCACCGGCCGGCCGGCGTCGATGGCCGGCGCGCTCAGCGCCCACGCGGTCAATCCCGCCCTGCAGTGCGTGCTCTCGCGGATACCCGCTCTCAGCCTCCTGGAATCCTACCGCCAGGGCGAGGCCTATGAATATGGCGGCGCCTTCCTGCGCGCGGCGGGCGAGGTCCTGGGGCCGGACCTCGCAGCCCTGGTCCAGCGCCACATCGGCCTGCTTCAGGACGTCGGCCTCGACCGGCTGGGCGAGACGGCCGGGCGAATTCGCGCCTGCTACGCCGGGCTCGATCACCCCGGCGCGCGGGAGATCGTCGCCTTCCTGGACGGCGCCTATCGCTTTGATCCCAAGGGTCCCGGGGCTTGAAACGGCGGCCGCTCGGCTTCTTCGACCTCGCCTTGACGGCGGTGGCGATGACCCTCTCGATCCGTTGGATCGCCGCCGCCGCCGCCGCCGGCCCGGCGTCCCTGCCGCTGTGGGGCCTGGCCGCGGCGGGGTTCATGGCCCCGCTCGTCCTGGCCACCGCCGATCTGACCACCCGGTTCGAAGGCGAGGGCGGCCTCTATGCGTGGACGCGGGCCGCCCTGGGTCCGCTGCCCGGCTTCCTGTGCGGCTGGCTCTACTGGACCTGCAACCTGCCGTTCTTCGCCGGCCTGATCTATTTCATCGTCAACACCGCCGCCATGGCTCTGGGCGAGCGGGCGCAGGCGGCGGTGCGCGACCCGGCGGTGTTCGCGCTGGCCGCCGCATGCCTCGCTCTGGTCGTGGGAGCGCTTCACCTTGCCGGCCTCGGGACCGGAAAATGGCTCGCGAACTTCGGCGCCGCGGCCAGCTGCGGCCTCATTCTGCTGTTGATCGCCGCCGCAACGGTCCTGACGGTCCAGTCAGGCCCGGCGACAAACTTCGCGCGGGCGTCCTTCGCCCCGCCGCTGGACGCCGACGGCGCGGCGCTGTGGGCGATCATGGTCTTCGCCTTCGGCGGCCCCGAAGCCCTCGCCTTTCTTCGCGATCAGGTGCGCGGCGGGGTCGCGCGGATCCTCCAGGTGCTTGCGTTGGTCGGCGTGGCGCTGGTCCTCGCCTACGCGGCCGGCACGGCGGCGATCCTGGCGATCCTCCCCGCCGGCGAGGTCTCGCGCCTCGCCGGCGCGCCCGAAGCGATCCGCGAGGCCCTGGGCCGCCTTGGGCTCGCCGCCGCGGCGCCGGCCGCTCTTGTCCTGCTCGCCGCGGCGATGCTCGGCAGCTACAGCGCCTGGTTCGCTGTCGCCGCCAAGCTGCCCCTGGCGATCGGGGCCGATCGCGGCTTTCCGGCGTTTTTCGGAAGACCCAGCGAGAAGACCGGCGCGCCGGTGGCGGCGATCCTCGTCCAGACCGCGGCGGTGATCGTTCTCGTCGCCCTGGGCCAGGCCGGCGCGACCGTCAAGGCCGCCTACGACTTCCTGATCTCGATGAGCGTCATCTCCTACACCCTGCCCTTCGTCTTCCTCTTCGTCGTCCACGTCAGGCTCCAGGGCCGCGCGCGGCCCGCCGGCGCCTGGGCGACGCCGGGCGGGGCCGCCCTCGGCCGGATCGCCGGCGCGCTTGGTCTGGCGGTGACGACGAGCGCCATCCTCTGCACCCTGGTTCCGAGCCCCGACGCCGCCGACAAGGCCGGGGCGGTGATCAAGCTGATCCTCGCCTCGGCGGCGCTGATCGCGGCGGGATTTGCGGTCTATGCGCTCGGCGGGCGCCGCGCGGCGAGGACCTAGGCCGCCGCCGCCTCCTGGCCGTCGCCGGTGATGGCTTCGAGCGAAATGCGGCCGGTCTCCGGGACCAGCCGCCAGGTGAGCACCGCGCCGGCGACCGCCAGGGCCGCGATCACGTAGTAGGCCCCGGCCTGGCCGATGTATTTGAACAGCAGCGGGAAGCCAAAGCCGCTGACCGCCGCGCCGATCCGTCCGCCGGCCACGGTGACGCTCTGGGCGACGCTGCGGATGCGCGTCGGGGCGAGCTCGACGCCGAGGATTCCCGCCCCCGAGACCAGCCCCGGGCCGGTCTCGGCGACGTTGAACAGGCCGAAGACCACGAAGGCGAGGATCGGCATGGTCAGCAGCTCTTTCTGCATCAGGGCGAAGATCGCCACCAGCGCCGCGCCGATGAGGAAACCCCAGGCCTGCAGCGGCTTTCGTCCGTACCGGTCGATGACGAAGATCGACAGCAGCACCGAGGCCGGCAGGACGAAGATGATCTGCAGCAGCAGGGTGAAGGTGACGGGCCCGAGCCCCAGGCTCTTGGCGATCAGCGAGGGGCCGAACAGGATCCCGGCATAGACCACGAGGTCATAGACCATCCACAAAAGCGCCGCCGAGAGGATCGGCCGGGCATGCAGGGCGAACACCCGCCAGAACGGCCGGTTGTCGAAGGCAGGCGCGGTGACCGCCTCGCCGCTGATCTGGCGCATCACCTCCGAAGCCTGCCCCTGGTCGCCGGCGAGGCGCGCGAGGTAGCGGGCGGTCTCGGGCATCTTGCGGCGGAAGTAGAGGACCGCGAGCGCCGGGACCGCCCCGGCGGCCAGCACGATCCGCCACTCGAGATTGGGATCGACGTGGAAGGCGTCCAGGGAGAGTTTGAACAGCGCCGCGGCCAGGGCGCCCAGGGGCCACATGGTGCCGAAGCCCAGGCCCAGCGCCCGGCCGCGGTCGGCGCGATTGGCGTGCTCGGCCATGATCACCGGCGAGAGGACATAGTCCGCCCCGACCCCGAGGCCGAGAACGAAACGGATGGCGATGAGCCAGGTCACGTCCGGGGCGAATGCCTGGGCGCCCGCGGCTATCCCCAGGATGAGCACATCCAGCCCGTAGAAACGCTTGCGACCCCATTGTCCCAGGACGCCGAACACCAGGGCCCCGACGGCCGCGCCGACCAGGGCCGAGGCGGCGAGGAAGGCGCTCTGCAGGCTGGTGAGGCTCGCATGGCCGAAGGAGGCGAGGATGAGCGGCAGGACGAGGCCCACCGAAGAAAGATCATAGCCGTCGCAGAAGACACCCAGGCCGGTGGTCAGCGTGGTGCGCCAATGGAAGGCCGCGAACCGCTGCTCGTCGATGACGGCGAAGCCATGGTCGGTCACGTGGCGCATCCCTCCCGTCATCACCGGGCCACCGGCCCGGCCAGGACGGACATCGGGGCTGGTTTCGAGGCGATGGTTTCTTCACCACGAAGCGCCCAGGGCGCGCAATCCGGCTCTAAGGCCTACTTCGGCATCGTCGGCCTGAAGAGGTGGCGAAGGCGGATGCTGATCCGCTGCATCCCGCGCTCGACGGTGAAGGCGGCGTCCGCGAAGCTCGGACCGCGCAGATGCACCGGCGCGTCGTTGGAAAAGCCGATCGCCTCCCTGGGGATGCCCAGGAAATTCTGGTGCACCACGCCCTGGTCGGTTTCGTCGTGGAACGCCTGGATCGCGTATTGGCCCGGGGGGACACCGGCGATCTTGACCGTCGTCGAACCCGTCATCGCCTCGGCCGCGCCCGAATAGGGGCAGGAGGGCTTGAGGAAGGTGTCCCTGGTGCAAAGATCGACCCGGATGTGGCCCCGCGCGTCGGTGACGCCGTTCACCGACACCTCGACCATGGCCGCGCGCGCCGGCGCCGTCGCGATGAGGGTCGCGACGGCGATAAGGGCGATCGATGGGCCAGCCTTCGGCACGGCGCGCAATTCTCCGCGGGTTTTGGGGTGTGTGCCCAAGCGAAATAGTGGCCCCGCCCCCCGGGGTCAACCGAGCCTCAGGGTCGCGATCTGGAAGCCGCGCAGGTCAAGGGTGCATTCCCCGGCCTCCACGGGCGCCTTCTTGAGCCGGTCTTCGAGGGTGTTGCTGAGCCATGCGCTCGTCACCTCTGGACCCAAGGCGATCCTGGCGTTTGTCCGCCCGCCGGTGCTCTCGTAGAGGCGGATCACCCAGCCCTCGCCATCTTCGGCGGGCTTGATCGTGTCGATGACGACGCCGGCCGGCTCGGCCCTGACGAGCGGAGCTTCGAGGATCGCCGCGAGAGCGCCTCTCCCCCAGAGCAGCGGCCGGTTGAAGCGCGCCGCCTGGGCCACCGTTCCGGCGGACCGCCAGTCGCCCGCGTGCGCAAAGAGCGCGTAGGCGAAGCGGTGTTCTCCCAGGTCGGCGTGCGGATCGGGCGAGACGGTGCCGCGGACCAGGCTGATCGCCATCTTGTTTTCGAACACCGAAAAGCCCTGGCGGCAGTCGCTGAGCAGCGAGACCCCGAACCCAGGCTCGCAGAGGTCGATCCAACGCTGAGCCGGAGTCTCATAGCGGGCGAGGTCGGCGTCGGTGTTGGCGTGGGTGGGCCTCTCGACCGCCCCGAACGGGATCTCGAAGCTGGCGAAAGGGGAGCGGCAGGCCAGGGGAAAGACCGCCTTCACCAGGGTGCGCCGCTCCCGCCAGTCGATCACGGTGTGGAATTCCAGGATATCGGCGTCGGCGTCCAGCCGGATCGTCTGGACCATCGTGCTGGCCACGCCCAGCCGCCGCTCGAAGCGCGCTTCGGCCCGTAGCGGGCCCTGCTGGATCACCGCCGAGGAATGCGCGGCCGCGGCGTCCCGCGCCGTCTCCAGGGCGAAGGGATCGATGTCCCAGGCTTCGTATTGCGTGGGCCGGTCCTCGAAAAGCACGATCCGGTTGGCCTCGCCGGCGAGGGCCTCGCGGCCCGTCGCGAGGTGGACCAGGGAGCTCAAGGCCCCGCCCGCGGTGAGGACGGCGGCCAGCCGGCCGTTCTCCAGGCGGATCTCGCCGGCCTTCCCCTTGACGACTCTCACCGCCTGAGAGGGCTGCGCCACGGCGCCGGCGGCGAAGGGCGGGGCGGTGATGAACGAGAGTTCGCCCCCGGGCGGCGCGGCGACCTGCGCGCGCGCGAACCCGATGCTGTTGATCGGCCGGGCCGGCGAGGCGGCAGCGGCGCCAGGCGCGTCGAGAATGTCCGCCGCCCGCGCCGCCGCCGTTTCGGCCAGGCCCGTCAGCTCGCGAAGCGTCCGCTCATAGACCTTTGTGATGCTGCTGCCGGGAAGGATGTCGTGGAACTGGTTGACCAGAAGGGTGCGCCACAAATCCTCCATTTCGGAGCGGTTCGGAACGGTTTCATCCAACTCGGCCAGTTTCGCCGCCGTGGCAAGGAATTCCAGGTCCTGCAACCGCCCTTCGCACAGCCGGTTGAGCCGTTTGACCTCGGCCTGGGTGGTGTAGACGCCCCGGTGGTATTCGAAATAAAGCTCGCCCTCGATCACCGCCAGATCGCCCGCGGCGGTCTCCAGGCGATCGAAGAAGGCCCGGGGCGTGCGCATGCTGGTGCGCGGTGCGCCTTGCAGGTCGCCGGTCCGCCGAAGGGTCTCGATCATGGTTTCGTTGGGGCCGCCGCCACCGTCGCCGAAGCCGAACAGATAGAGACCGTCGTCCGTGCGGTCGGCGTCCTTGTAGTTGGCGGCGTGGTAGCGGAGCTCCTCGAGGCTCGCCATGCCGTTGTAGGTGTCGGCGGGCGGGAAGTGGGTCAGGACCTCGCTGCCGTCGATCCCCCGCCAGATGAAGCTGTGGTGCGGCGGGGCGGTGAAGCGGTTCCACGACAGCTTCTGGGTCAGGAAGCGCGTCATGCCCGCTTCACGCATGATCTGCGGCAGCTGGCCCGCGTAGCCGAAGACGTCCGGATTCCAGAAGATCGCCGAGCGTTCGCCGAACACCCGCTCGAAATAGCGCTGTCCGTACAGGAACTGTCGGCACAGCGACTCCCCGGAGGGCAGGTTGCAGTCCGGCTCGACCCAGCTTCCGCCCACCGCGAGCCACTGTCCGCCCCGCGCCTTGGCGAGGATGCGCGCGAAGAGGTCGGGATCGCTCTTTTCGATGACCCAGTACTGGTAGGCCTGGGAACAGGCGAACAGGAACTCCGGGTACTCCTCCATCAGGGCGACGGCGGTCGCGAAGGTGCGCTGGCACTTGCGGCGAGTCTCCTCGATCGGCCACAGCCACGCGGTGTCGATGTGCGCGTGGCCGACCGCCGAGAGTTCGTGGGTGACGCCGCCGTTGCGGACCTTCAACAGTCCCGCCAGGATCTCCCGTCCGGCGGGCCATGTGGTGCGATCGTCCGGGTCCAGATGATTGCACACTCGGTTGAGTTCATGGAGCAGCTTGCCGGCCCATCGCGTGTCCAGGGCCGGGCGGACGAGCGCCCCGGCAAGCCCGCCGAACGAGCGAGCGCTCTGCGCCGGCGTCCGATCAGCCTCGAGCTGGCGCAGGACATCGAAGTCATGGAAGAGCGTCCATGCCTCGGGGTCGAACCGCCGCACCTCGCAGGCCGCCAGGCGATAGGGCTCGCGCGCATCGCCGCCGGCCGACCCGCCCTGGGTGACCCCGAACGCCCGGTTGCAGGCGACCTCGACGTGGAAGGTCAGCCGCTCGCCACCAGCGGCGCGAGCCAGGAGCGGCGCATTCGGCCGGCCGATGTTCAGCCCCCGGGATGAGCGGCCATCGAGCCACAGCAGGGCTTCGGAACGCGAGTCCCAATGGAGGTCCACCCGCGCCCCGGCCCAGTCCTTGGGGACGACGACGGTGATCCTGAACCAGTAGGTGGCCCAGAGTGGCCCCAGGGGCTCGCCGATCTCGACCGGCCGCCAGTCGAGCCGTTCGGCCTCCTCCAGCCCGATCCTCGCCGTGGGGCCGGCCATTTCGATCCGCTCGACCGGCGCGCGCGCCGAATGGATCGACCGCTTCAGGCGCCGCGAGAAGTCGTGGAGGCGGTCGCGGGTATAGCCCGCATACCGGCCGCGGATTCTCGCCAGGTCGGAGGCGGGAGCATCCCCGGTCATCGGCCGCCTCGGAGCCAGCGGCCGCTATTTCGCCGGCGCGTGGTCGGCCTTGGCCTTCTGCAGATCCGGAGCATGGCCGGCCGGCATCGCCGTCGCCCCGGCCAGGGTCACCTGCAGCGCGGCGGCGGCGCGGTCATTGTCCATGATCTTCTGCATCACCGCCGCCCCGGCGCGCTCGAAGGACTCCCGATGTTCGACCACGTACTGCCGGGAGGTCCGATACCCTTCCAGCAGGCCGTTGATCTCCGGAATCACATGCCGGGCGACGAGGTCCCAGCTGCGCGCGGTGTTCTCCCGGTTGGCCCAGTCGTGGGCGAAACCAATCACCGTGCCAAACCCGCCCGATATTTCCATCAGTCTACGGATGGCCGCCACCAGATCGTCCGGCGTGCCGATAACAGCCGCCGAGCCGTCGGCGGTCGCCGTCTGGCGGACACCCTCCTCCGGGGTCGCGAAGGCGACCGCGCCGGGGCGCATCAGGGTGCCGACGTTGTATTCGTTGTGCCAGCGGAACAGGCCCTCCCTGGCCTGGGCCCGCGCTTCCTCCCGCGTCTCGGCGAGGTGCCAGGCCATGACCACCCGCCAGTTCTTTCGGTCGACCGTGCGTCCGGCCTTGGCCGCGGCCTCCTCGGCGAAGCTCCACTGGGTGGGCAGGGCCATCAGCCCGGCGCTGGACATCGAGCCGATGGAGAGCACCCCGGCGCCATACTTGCCGGCGAGGGTCATCCCCGAGGGGCTGATCTGGGAAGCGACCGCGAAGGGCAGGTCCTCCTGCAGCGGGAAGAGCTGCAGGCGCGCGTCGCGCAGGGTGAACCAGTCGCTCTGGTGGGTCACCCGCTCGCCGGCGAAGAGGCGCTTGATCACCCCGATCGCCTCGTCCTGGCGGTCGCGCTGCACCATCGGGTCGATCCCCAGGACAAAGGCGTCCGAGGGAAGCGCTCCGGGGCCGGAGCCGAAGATCACCCGCCCGCCGGTCATGTGGTCGAGCTGGACGATCCGCTGGGCGACGTTGAACGGGTGGTGGTAGGGCAGGGAGATCACCCCGGTCCCCAGGCGGATGCGGCCGGTGCGCTCGCCGGCCGCGGCGAGGAACATCTCCGGCGAGGCGATGGTCTCCCAGCCGGTGGAGTGGTGCTCGCCGCACCAGAATTCGTCGAAACCCAGCCTGTCTAGCTGATTGGCGAAATCGAGGTCGCTGCGGAACTGCAGCATCGGATGCTCGCCGATCGGATGGTGGGGCGCCAGAAAGGCGCCGAACTTCAGGCGGGACATGAGCGAAACCCTCTTTTCGTCAGCTGAGCGGGCCCGACGACTAATGGGTCGACCGCCGGCGGCAATCAAGCCCTTCCGCCGCCTCGCGCAGCGGGGAAGCGGGCTTCACAACCCGTTTTCCCCCGCGGAAGCGCTTAGGTATGCACACATCTCCGAGGACCCCCGAACCGCTCCTCCACCGCAGGGGGCGTGCGGATTCGCAGAACGGCGGCGGGCAAGCCACAAAACCCCTCGCCCGGAGGGGAGAGGGAGGGGCCCGCGCCGGAGGCGTGGGAAGGTGAGGGGTGACGGTCTTTGACCAATGGGGAGGCTGTAAGCGCAACCGTATTCGTCGCCTCGATCTGTGCTC
>DATCBS010000002.1:0-19679 GCA_036511715.1 Caulobacteraceae bacterium | reverse complement strand
CTCGCTGCTCCGCCTGAAGCGCAAGAGCGATCCGAAGATCGATGAGGCGCAGGACGGGGCGCGGGCGACTCTGATCGAAGAGGGCGTGACGACCTGGATCTTCAGCCAGGCGGCCCAGCTCGATTTTTTCGACAACCTCGGTCCCGGCGACCTGCCGTTCGATCTGCTCAAGCACGTCCGACAATTCGTGGCCGGCTATGAGGCCGAAGAGCGCCCGCTCTGGCTCTGGGAAGACGCGATCCTCCAGGGCTACGCCGCCTTCCGATTCCTCCGCCAACACCGGCGCGGCCGTGTCCGCATCGACATGGCCAACCACCGCCTATCCGTGAAGCCCCTCGGGTGAACACCCCAAAAACCTTCGCCGCCGCCCTGTCTCGGACGCGCTTGTCCTCGGTGTTCAATCCCTACGCCGACTGCTGCCCCGTTCATGATCGACCGGACGCCGCACGCTTGCGGACGCGCAACCTGGTGCGCTGCCTCGACGCGGCCTTGGCGGAGCGCGTGGATACCATCTGGATCGCCCGGGATCTCGGCTATCGCGGCGGTCGCCGCACGGGCGTCCCCCTGACCGACGAGATTCACCTCGGCCAGGCCGGCGCCCTCATGGGTGGGATCACCCTGGATCGCGCCACCCGCGGCGCCGTCGTGGCCGAACGGACGGCGGCGGTCGTCTGGGGCCTGCTCACCCGGATCGGCGAGCCCGTGGTGCTGTGGAACGTGTTCCCACTGCACCCGCACGAGGCGGACGACCCTCTTTCCAATCGCTGCCACACCCGCGCTGAACGCGAGGCGACCTGGCCGCTGCTGGTCGCTTTGATCGCCATGATCCGTCCGCGTCGGATCGTGGCGATCGGCCGCGACTCCGGCCTGGCGCTCGCCGGCATCGACCTTCCCGTCCACGTCGTGCGCCACCCCAGCTACGGCGGCCAAGCGGAATTCATCGCTGGCGTCCGGGCGATCTATGGCGTCCACAACGACGCAAAATCCGGCGAAACCTTGGAGCTGCCACTGCTCGACGATCAGGCAGCCAGAACGGGTGTTGCGGCCTGATCGAACGCGGCGAGCAAGCCGGCGATATCGGAACGATGCGCCTCGTTTGGATTGTCGATCACCGCGTGGGTCGAGATGACGGTGAGCGCCCCGACGTCGATGCCGCCTTCCTTGGCGATGAAGGCCATCAGCCGGCCGAGACCGATCAAATTGCCCAGCAATTTCTCGATGTAGTAGTGGTTCCGATACATGGCCGTGAGCGCCAAGCGCTTGCGGTCCCCCGGCTCAACCTTGAAGCTCAGAAAGCTGAGGCACTGCCCGCCATAGGACGAGCCGTCGACATCGCGGAAGGGATCGAACAACGAAAGCTCGAACTTGTTGAGCGCCCGAACGTGACCGTCGCGGATGCGCTCGACGATGTCCCAGAGTTGGTTGGCGGGCGCGCCCTTCGGGCTGGGGTAGGCGATCATGCGCTCGAAGTAGTAGCCGGACCACCGACCGCTGCGGCGCACCTTCGGTAGCACCTTGTCCTGAAATACCTCGAAGAAGGCCGGCGCGCCGTAGCGATGATAGAGGGCGGCCGGGAAGATGGTGTTCGCGATCGTCTCCACCGACTTGTCACGGGCGAGCAGGAAATCATCGACGACGGCGACGCGCGGATCTTGGCGGGACGCCTTCGCGATCGGGTCGGCAACGTCGGTGATGACATTGTACGCGGAGTGTCCCGGCGCAGCATCGACCCGCCGCACCGCCTCGCGCCAGGCGCTGGCGCAGTCAGGCTGCGACGGAACGGGCAGATACATCGACATCCTCCTTTAAGGTGGCGGCGCCGAAGAGGCGCGGCCCCACGAACCGCTCCGTAAGCCAGCCATAGCCGCCAATGCCCCAGGTCGGCCCCCAGCTGTTACGGACCAGGGTCGCGGCCTGGCCGTCCACCGCGCCGTGCCCGACCGCCACGACGGCATGCCGTCGCTCCGGATCTGGGGCTTCGTCATCGGCGGGATCGATCACCCCGTCGGGATGGCGGATGTAGAACGCGCGGGACAATTTCAGCAGTAGGATCACCGGGCGTCCCTGGTCGAGTTCGCCCATGATCGCGGCGAGCGCTGGGCTCGAAGCGCCGCCATTGCGGCCAAACCTTGGGCCGACGTCGGCGGGCGGGCTCCAAGATGCGAGGTCGGTCGGCGTCGCCGGCAGATAGGGCCAGCCGGTCTCTTCAGGCTGGCCATCGAGGCGCAAGGTCTCCAGCATCACCGAGAGCAAGGCGCCCTGGTGCGGCGTCCGGCCGGCGCGGCGCTGGGCCTGGTAGAAGGCGTACTCACAGGACAGCGGCGCCCAGGCTCCGCGCAGGGCGGCGTGCGCATCACTCGCCGCGAAAGCCAGACATGTCGGCCGAGGTCCTTGATCGCGCGCTGGGCCGAGCTGCGAGCGCAGGTCGACCGAAATGACAATGTCGGTCATGCCGCTTCAAGCAGGTCCCGGCGCTCGGCCCGCGACAGCCCCTCCTGCTCGGGTCCGGTCAGGTCGAAGTCAACCTTCAGGCTGAACAGCGGGGGATCCGGATCCCAGGGGCGCCGCTCATCGAGCAACATGCTGCCGCAGTGGCCGCCAGTCGGCTCGGCCGTCACGCGCCGGATCACCGGCCCGCCGACGCCCTCCCCATCGATGGCCTCAAGCGCGTCGCGGACGATGGCGAAGCCGCTCTCCTTGAGCTGATCGATATCCCAGAGATAGCCGCCGCCACTGTGCTCCTCGAGGCGGAGCACGAAGAGGTCGTTGCGGCTGCCGTCGATGCGGGTTCCAGCGTCGCGCTCGGTCAAGAGCCAGACGTCACCGCGGTAATCCTGCGGCCGGTAGGTGTCGAGCAGGGCGACCTTCAGCTCGCGCGGCTGGACCTGGAGGAGCCCCCGCGCCGCCGGTTGGGTGATGAACCGGTGCCGGGCCAGCGTCCAGCAGGTCGCCTCGTAGCTGGCGCCCATGCGAAGCGCGAGCTGGTACACCGTGCTCGGCCGCTTGAAATGGTCCGCCGTCCACCCTTGGCGGACGGAGTGCCAACCGACGAGCCAGCGCGGCATCATGAACGCCACGGCGAAGGCGTCCGCCTCGACTTCCTGGAAGTCGCCGGCGGGTTGGCCGGTCATGGGCATGCGGAGCAGGATGCTCTCGTCATCGAGGCTCGGCCGGTGACTCATGGAAAAGTGGCCGAGTTCATGAGCGGCCGTAAAGCGTTGGATGCTCATCGGCCGCTGCGTGGTGACAAGGACGCCCGGCGCAGGGTCGCTCAAATAGACGCCCAGCAGGCCCTGCAGCGGGCGTAGCAGCAGGGGCAGGCCTATGCCGTAGATGGCGCCGAAGACGTCGACATTGCCGCCGCGCGCCTCGATCTGGTCCTTTAGAGGGAGCCGCTGATGCAGCCTGGCCGCGGCCTGGGTGCCGCCCCGGACGGCGCTGGCATAATCCGCCGCCGCCATCCGTCAGCCCCGCGCCGTCTGGGCCCGGGCGCGCAGGTACTCCGCGAACCGGCCAAGCTCATCGCGATCCTGTTGTGATAGGTCCGCCGCCTGGCGCGCGAGATGGGCGAAATCGACCGGCAGGCTGGCCGAGGCCTCATCCTCGCCGGTGAAATAGGCCATGGGCTGCCGATAGAGCTTGGCGAGGCGGGTCAGCTCGATCGCCTCCACCTTCCGCTGGCCGTTCTCGATATCCGTCAAGGCCGTCCTCGGGATCTTCAGGTAGGCCGCGACCTCCTCCTGCTTCAGGCCAAGGTATTTGCGGGCTTCCCTGAGACGGTCACCCAGGCGGCGACGCTCCGCCTCGTCGCTTTCGCGATGAAGTTCGACATTCGTCATGGCTTGGCTCCTTTCCGCTTGATCCACTGCTTTTCAATCTGCTGGGTCAGGTGCCCGAGCGCGGTCTCGACGGACGCATAGCCGCCAGTTCGCACAACGCTCTCCGGAAGCTCGAACCCGACGATGGGCTCAATGACGCACAAGATGCTGACGGTCAGCAGCGAGTCGACGTGGACGGAGGCCTTCGCGATATCCGCAGGTGCGGACGGCAGTGAGATCCCCTTGATCGAGGCTTCGATCTTGATGGCCTCGATGAGCTCGTCGCGAAGCGCCGTCTCCACCGCCGCCTTGGGAAACGGCGCCGTCGTAATGACCGGGGACGCGATGGTGGTTGTCGCCATGCCTGTGTCTTTCTAAGACCCGGAGACAGCATAATGTCTATTTTTCCGACATGCAAGCCCCTCCCCTTTTGCGGGCCTGCGATCCGCCGACGGAGGGGTACGCCGCCACACCAGCAGCCAATCTATAGCGAGTTTAGGATGCTGTTATGATTCCAACTACTGTTACGAAGTCCGGGGCCCTCCACGGGCTCACTTGTAGCGCAGAGTCCCTTCGTGGCCACAACTGCTCCGTCGGTAATTCTCGGGTGGACCGGTCCGTAGGATCACGTCGGCTGAGCGCGCTTCGGCTTGGAGCGGGCGCTCGCCGATGGCGGACCGATCGCCAGGAACTGAGAGGGCGAAACCCCAGCCTTATGCCGCCTGATACTGTCGTAGAGTCCATCGGCAAGCAGTTCGATCGAGCGGATGAAGCGCTCTTTCCGGTGTTGTCAGCCCAAAGTCACAGGGCGCTAACGGGCCGGCAGCTAGACCGACGCCATGACCAAGCCGCTGAAGCCCGACAACCCGTTCCGCTGGTTCGACTCCTCGCCCGAGGTGATCCGGCTGGTGGTGATGATGTACGTCCGCTACCCGCTGTCGCTGCGCAACGTCGAGGATCTGCTCTTCGAGCAGGGAATCGACATCTGCCACGAGACGGTGCGGCTGTGGTGGAACAGGTTCGGGCCGATGTTCGCCGGCGAGATCCGCGGGAAGTGGGTTCAGCGCATGCGCCTACGCCCACTGGAAGTGGTGCCTGGACGAGGTCTACGTGAAGGTGGGTGGCGAGATGCGCTACCTGTGGCGCGCTGTCGACCATGAGGGTGAGGTGCTGGAATCCTTTGTCACCAAGGAACGGGACAAGGCCTCAGAGCTCGAGTTCATCAAGAAGGCGATGAAAGGCACTGTCAAGCCAAAGTTTTATACTACCATCTACTTGCACTGCTTGGACGAGGCGTGACTGATTTTGCTCACGTTTTTCGTCACTGAGGAGAGGCTGAATGGGCCTGGAATCGGGCTCTACTTGTTTGCCTTGACAGTGCCGTGGAACCGCTTCGGCCCGATGTTCGCCGGCGAGATCCGCAGGAAGCGCGTTCAGCGCATGCGCGCCTACACCCACTGGCGCTGGCACTTGGACGAGGTCTACGTGAAGATCAACGGCGAGATGCGCTATCTCTGGCGGGCCGTCGACCACGAGGGTGAGGCGCTGGAATCCTTTGTCACCAAGGAGAGGGACAAGGCAGCCGCCCTCCAGTTCATCAAGAAGGCGATGAAGCGCCACGGGCGCCCGCAACGGATCGTCACCGATGGCCTGCGCTCCTACGGCGCGGCCATGAGGGAGATTGGCAATAAGGACCGACAGGAGGTCGGCCGCTGGAAGAACAACCGGGCCGAGAACTCCCACCTGCCCTTTCGACGACGAGAGCGGGCCATGCTCAGATTTCTGAGGATGAAAACACTCCAGAAATTCGCCTCAGTCCACGGCTCAGTCCACAACCATTTTAGTCAGGAGCGCCACCTCATCAGCAGAGACCTCTACCGCCAGAGACGCTCCGCCGCCCTGGTGGAGTGGCGGGCAATCATGGCCTAAGGCCAGGTCGGGTTTGGGCTCACTGCGCCCAGGCGGAGACAAGTTGCCGTTGGACTGACAGCACCTCTCGGAGGGGTGCGTCCGTAGTTGGCTTGGGATCTCAGACCCCTCCAACTACAAACCCCAGGAAGCGAAGCGCCACGGCCATCCGTCCATTCATTGGCGGACATTCCTCCGGCTTGAGCGTTCCCTCTAGTTCAAGTGCCGAAAACTGGCCGAAATAGGAAAGCTTGAACGAGGGCGTGTAAAGGACGTCGTGTAGTCGTTCGACAAATTCACCCACTCCGTGGGTGAGGTGGGCCAGGGTCCTCTTCACTTTTCGAACGTCGTTTCGATTGGCCGACCAGAACTCGACCGGCAATTTGGCCAAGCCCCCTTTGACGAACCGGAGCTGTTCGGAAAAGGCGTGGAGCGACATGAGGCCGTTCGTGAGTTCCGCCTGCGACGCCGCTCCAATGGATGTCGCTGACTCGAACACGGTTCGGACCCGGTTGAGCCACTCGACATAGTCTGCCGGTACTCGGTTGTTGGCGGCCTCTGCCCATTCGCCTCCGAACTCGAGGATTCGAGCTGAGCGATCCTCCCGGCTTAGCGCAGGAGCATCGCGCCACTCCTCTCCCGGGATGTGCGTAAGCCGCAACCAGCTCAGGAACCGATTTGTCTCGTTGGCCAGACCGACGGCGCTCAGCTCGGGTCGGCGGAGCCCATGTTCAGCGAGGAGCTCACCAACATCCGAGAACGCCGGCTTATATTGCTCGTAGACGAGCCGTCGCAGCCCCTCGAGGAAGAGCCGCTCGCGGCTCTGGGCGCGGCTCGCGACATTGATGTTTGCCGGTTCAGCGCGGCCAATGGCCTTTTCGATCAAGCTGTCAGGATCGGGACCCGTGCGCAGGGCGTCCCGCTCCCGCTTGAAGAGCTTCAGAGTATCCGACGTCAACACGCGCGCCG
This sequence comes from Caulobacteraceae bacterium, assembly GCA_036511715.1. GTDB lineage: Bacteria > Pseudomonadota > Alphaproteobacteria > Caulobacterales > Caulobacteraceae > Acaudatibacter. Next base: position 12,984 of record DATCBS010000002.1, on the reverse strand, counting down.
CATCCCACAGCTCGGCAAAAAGCGCCCGCACATCCTCGATGCGCTCCGCATCCTCGGATGGATCGAGAAGGACCGTGGCCTCGCGGTTTGCGACCATGCCAGCGTCGGTCAGGTTCGATGATCCGAGCAGCACGCCCCCATCGAAGATGTAGATCTTCGCGTGGAAGCGATGGGTCAGGTAACGCGCCGCGACGCTGGGGAAGCGGCACACCTTGGCGAGGGCCTCGGGGCTGGTGGTCGCGTTGAGACCCACGAGCAGCCGTATCGGCTTGCCGGCCTGCGCGGCGACGAGGATCGAGTCGACTCCCGTGAAATACGGCGCCGCCAGCCACAGCGAATGCGAACTCGCCGCCAGGCGCTCGAACGGGTTGCGGACGAAATTGCGAGCGGGACCGTTCGAGTAGACCGAGGTCACGAGCCTCGGCCAGTCACGCGCACACCGCGTCGATCCGCGCGGCGTTCTCCTCCTGGCGCTCGATCACGGCTGTCGAAACGCCCAGGTCGTCGGCGATGGAGAGCGTGTCGCGGCCGTCTTCGCGCATCGAGCGGACCTCGTCGATCGGGGCCAGGAACTCGGCGGCGAAGGCGCGGCCGGCGGCCTGACGATAGGCCGAGTGCAGATCGTTGACCGGCGCACGACCCGGCTCCGGAAAGCACACGGCGTCCCCGACAGCGCGTGTAAAGCCGAACAGGTAGGCGCCCTGACGCGCCAACCGGTGTTGCGAACGCAGGTGGATATGGACGCCATCCTGCTCATCGCGCCTGATCGCCTGAACGCCGTCGACCGGTTTCGTTACCTGGAAGGATCGGCTTGCGCCCAGCTTCTCGGCCAAGGACCGGAACGTGGTGAACCGATCCGCCTGCCCGAACCCCAGGAGCCGCCGCAATTCACGTGCTCGCCGGTAGCCGAGCGACCATGCCTCCTCGTTGTCCCGGGCAGGCGCTCGCTGCGCGGCTTCACGCGCCCGCCCCCGAAGCTCGGAAACGCGCGAAGCGTAAGGCGGCCGTCTCTCCACGGCGTCGACCCATTCCAGGAGCCGACTCCGGTTGGCCTGAGCGCTGCCGGCGAGGAATTCGGTCAGGGGCTCGCCTTCGAAGAGTTCGCCGGCGGCCTCGATGGATGCGGTCTGGCCCTCGTCGATCTGATAGGGATCCAGGCCCAGCGCACCGGCGGATTCGCAGAACGATGCTTCATCCGGGTCGGTGCGGGATTCCTGCACCCGCGCCCAGCGGAAGGCCGCGCCCGTATCGATCACCTGCTTTTTCTCGAGGCGGACAAGCACTTCGCCAACGAAGCCGGAGAGTGCGGCCTCGGCCTCGCTCCGGCTCATGACCTCGCCTGGAACCGTCCAGAAACTCACGCCCGGATTCTCGTATGTGCGTTGAACACTCCGGATATCGAACACGGCGCCGTCGAAGCTCATGCGCACATCGGGGGTCACAAAGCCGCTGCGGTGCTTCATGAGGGAGATATCTCGATCACGGCCGCCGAAGATCGTCCACCAGTCGTGCGCCAGCCCCTCCGCCAGAGAATAAAGAGCGATCGTCACGTGGTCGGTCAGCGCGCCATCCGCGAGGTGGAGGCAGACATTCTGGTCATTCATCCAGAACTGAAAGTCGGCGACCGTCGCCCGCTCCTCAGGCGCGGCGTTCCTCGCGTCCTCGAGCCAGTCAGCCGAATATCTCATCACGCTCCTGTCTGGAGATGGGCCAACCTTTGTATTCGCCAGCGATGCCGTTCACGACGCGACCGATCCAGAACCGATCGGTGTCCGGTTCCTGATACCAGATGAAGTGTGGAAAATCCTTGTCGCCCTCGTACCATTTGAACTGCCCCTCACCGAGAGCGGCTCGGACCCATCCGCTCGCCATGTCGCGATCGGCTGGCGCGGCGAGGGGGCAGATGGTGGTGAGCTGACTTTTCGGCCGGCGCACTTGACCCTGAGGATTGACCCATGCGCCCGGCAGTCCGCCCCACCACCTCCTGTTCTTGTGCTCAGCGCTTCCAACGTAGGTGGCGCGGGCGATCTGCGCCGGCGTTAAAGTCGCGCGAGTAGGCATTTGCCCGGGTCGCCTGGCCATCTACAGCTCTCTCACGGTCGGTTCCGGGAACTCCATGTCGAGGCGGCCGGCGCGATGTTCGCCGCCCTTCCTCAAGGCTGGCCGTAGAGCCGGCCTTGGCCGCGCCCGCCATACCCCGGTCGACTCATGTAGACCGGCGGACGCACTATCGGTTGAGGTCTTGGGTACATCGGCTGGCTATAGGTGCCTCGTACATAGGGTCCCTGGGGTCGAGGCGCGCCATAATAGGGGCCATAGGCGGGGTTTCGCCCATAGACGGTCGCGGGGTAGCTCGGCCGCGGCGCGTTCGCGAAGGCGGGCGCGTAAGCGAGTCGCCCGTGGACCGTTTCGGCGGACCCGTTCTGGAGGATCGCGCCGGGCAGTTGACCTGCCGGCGTCCAGGCTTGTCCGGGTGGCAGGATCCGGCGCGCCGGCGCCGCAAAGCTCGCATTCTGGAACTGTCCTGGATTGCCTTCCAGCACCGGGGAGAACGGCGTCTGGTGCAGGACGTTCATCGCCTCCTCGCCAGGGGCGGCGCCGACGGCCCGGGCCGCAACCTGCGCGTTTCGCACCATGGCCTGGCTCGCGTCGTCGCCCTGAATCCCCGGTATGCCGTCGCCGGTCAGGATCGTCTCGACGTCGTAAGCGTCGATGATCGTGGTGCTCTCGCCGTCGGAGACGATGTACGCGTTCCCCCGCTCCTCGCAGGTCTTGAACCTCACGATCTCGCCGGATTTGCGGACGACCGCTCCCTCGTGGTCCTGGGTGGGGCATCCGAACAGCAACTGCGGAACGGCCAGCAGCGCCAGGGTGGCGACCGCGGCGCTCGGTAGCCACGCCTGCGTCCCGTCCGCAAGCCGGACCAGATACTGGCCGTCGCCCATGCCGATGATGTCCATGGCCACGTCACGGCGGAGAATTCGCATGAGCGTCCCGCCCTCCCGAGTGACCAGCTTCACGCCGTTCTCGGTCACGAAGCCCTTCAAGGCGGCGACTTTCCTCGTCCCTCCGTCGCTCGTGTATTCGTAGAGCAGGGAGTCCTGCGCGCTGAAATAGCCGAGCTTGCGTCCGGCGCCCACGACCTCCCCATCGGAGTAGATGCGGGCCATGGGCTGACCCGCCGCCGAAATCGCCCCGCCGCGGTTCACGTGCCACTGCGCCGGCCTGGTTCCCCCGTCGGTCATCTTATAGAGGGCGTTGCTCAGTTCCCCCCGCCGGGTGGGGCTGGCGACGTCCTCTGCCACCCCTTCGCTGAGATCGGGCGAGGTCGTGATGTCCGCCGAAGCGAACAGCCCCTCCGCCGCTCCCGTTTCCGCGCCCGCCGCGACGCCGACCTCCGCGCCCTCCAGCGCGCCGGCCTCGAACAGCAGGGCGCAGCCGCCCAGGCCGATGCTTGCGAGCACGATCAGCAGAATGGTACGCATCGCTCCCCTGCCAATGTTTGAACCATGCGCATCATCCTGATTTTCCTGACTTCGACAATGCTCGTCGCGTTGGGCGCCTGCGGTCGCAAGGGCGTCGACGCGGTCCCGACGGCCGCGCCGGTCGCTCAGGCGGCGGCGCCATCAACGCCGATCGACAGCCTCTCGATGTCCGCCACCCTGGTCGGCAGGCCGCTCGATGGCGACAGTTCTACGATCGATCGGTATGTGGACGCGCCGGCACACACCGCCACGGTGGTGACCCTCACCGAGACCAACGGCCAGAGCTTCCGTCTGATCGACGACGTTCGATCCCTGCCGACCATTTCCCGGACCGCCGACGGTCGATACGCCGTCCGCTTCGCCTACGCCGCCGAGAGCGGGACGGAGTTCGCCGGACGCGGCGTCGAGGAGCTTCGGACCGTGACCACCCTGGGCGTCCGCTGGCCCGCCGTCATCGCCGCCCTGGGAATGGCGCCGGGGAGCGCACGGCTGAGCCACCTCACCCTCTCGGTGAATGGCCGCGATCTGCTCTCCACGGATCTGAACCAGCCGATCGCCGACCAGGGATCCGACTTCCAGTCGATCGCCGTCGGATCGGCGTTCCAAAGGCTCCCAACGGGCTGAAGCATCGCGGGCGTCGGTGGGTACTACTGGACGGCCCCTGCGCTGCAAGTGTGACGTTGGGCTGATGTGCTGATCTGTCGGCGTGCGGTCATGTGTCCGGCCTGTTTGCGCGGTGCTGTTGACCGCTGGCCCTGATGAAGTCCGCCAACCTGGGTCCCTATCAGAGCATCGAGCTCAAGGCTCCGACAAGGCCAACGGCCGCTGTTGGCGCTGAGCTGGCAGGCACGTAGCGCCGGGCTGACCTTCCGAAGTTCGGCCTGTTGTGCATCACTCCGAGACGGCTTTTCGAGGATGTTGGCCGACAAGCCAACCGGCGCGCCGTCGCTTGCTAATTCAGCGCCCGGCCGTCGGCGTAGGCGCCGACCGCCTTGTAGGGGCTCGGAGAGAACGACGGCAGCATTTCCGTCGATTGATTCCAGCGGGCGATTAGACAGCCGCTCGCCGTGGCGCTATCCGGGAACGCCCGGGCACTGCGCGGCGTGAGGTTGAAGGGGAACTTGGCGCCGTCATCCTCCGCCACGTCCAGCGGGTTAGGGGCAAGGGGCGGGTTCAGTCCGGACGGGTCGCAGTTAAGTCCGGCCGTTTGGAGCTGGATCAACATCCACTGCAGAGCGCTGTCGGACAGGCCGCGATGGGGAAAGCCCCCGCCAACATCGGAATGGCAGCCGGGAAAGACCTGCTGCGCCACGCCGTTCCGGGTCGCCCAGAAGGTCGGACTGAACAGGTCGCGCGTCTCGTCGGCCGCAAGGGCGTGAAATCCATTCTGGATGTTGTTGTTCAAGGCGGTATCGCAGATCGAGAAATCGAACACCGGCTCGCCGCTCGAATTGAGCTGGGGGAGACCAAGCGAACTGACCGTGTCGAACACCCCGACGGCCCGTATAAGGGGCGGCGGCGTATAGTCTGCGGGGTTTAGCGTCGGGACCGGCTGTCCAAGTGTCCCCCCGATCAAATCCAGTCGCGCCTGGTCGGCGAGATCGCCATTCGGCGCGCGGTAAGCGTACCAAGCCGCGATCGCCCGCAGATATGCGCCAGTCTTGTTGTCGGTAATGTATTGGGTCTTGTCCAGTAGGCCTTGCGCCACAACCAATCCGGCCAGCGCCCGCGCCGCGGTGGCGCCGCGGCTGAAGCCCGTAAGAATGATTTCGTCCCCCGGATTGTAGTTGCGAGACAGGAAAGTGTACCCGCGCACGATTGGCTCGGCGATCCCATCGCCGAACGCATTGCCGAGCAACTTCAGCACTGGATCGCCCTGGGTGCCCACGCCGGGAAGATATTTGCCGGTAAGGGAGGGCGGGCCCGCCACAACCGTCTCGAAAGATCCGTTGCCAGCGTCGCTGGCTGCGCCGCCAAGCGTGTCGAATATTCGTGCGATATTGGTCGGGTTGACCTGGAGTTTGACTTGGTCCGTTCCGTCCAAACAGACGACATGCAATACCATCTCTGGCCCCTGTTTTTGGGCGCGGGGTCGGTAGTTGGCGCCCACCCTCGATGATGGTGGCGTCTACCATCGCTCCATCATAGGTTGTCGGGCAAGATCAATTCGGATTCATCCGCCAAGGCGGGCGCCTCATCGCCGCGTCCGCATACATTGGGGATCTGGCTGCTGGAGCAGAACCAACGGGAGGAATTGACGCAGGGCAGGCCAGCGAGAAGGACACGGAAGATGGGGGGACAGGACCCACCGCGTCGGCCATTGGCCTTGGCGCGATGTCACTGTCAGAGACCTCGTGCGGCATGAGCGGCGACCCGATCGACCAAAGGTTGAGCTACGGTAGCGTTTTACGGACAGCACCGATCGAGCACCATCGAACGGGGGCGCTGATCCTCGCCTGCGAACGGCTAGCGCTACGGAGCGTGCTTTCCGAGGATCGCGAGAAATTCTTTGTCGTCGGCGAAGTTCTTAAGGTCGTCGTCCTCGGATTGCGGCGCCGGTCGCGCGAGAGACGCGAGCCGTTTCCGATAGTGAGGATCGAGCGCAACGGCGCGTCGAGCAGCGTCGAGCAGATTGTCGCGCCTGCTCGCCAACTCGGTCGGGGCCGCATTTGGAAGGCACCCGAATATCGAGTTAGAGCGACAAAAGCTCGCGCGCCGCTCAGCAAGCCTGGTCGGCAGGTTGAACTGGGGCGAAGTCTTCGCGCAGGAGGTGCACATGGCGCGAGGTTAAAGAGGACGGCCAGCAGGTTCAGCTGAAGGGCGCGGCGTCTGCGGGGGGCAGCCGTCACGGCCAACGCGACAACCGCTGAACAGACTGCGGCCGCGTCCGAAAATGTCGCGGCGCCAGACACTTCCCTGTTGCCATCCGCCGCCCCGCGGGTGAAAAATTGCTTGGGGGGATCGACATGAAAGTATCCGAGATCAATGCGACGGCTCTCGACGCGGCCGGAATCCGGATCGAAGAGGTCTACGCAAAATATGACCCCGTATACGCTGTCTATCGAACAGCCGAACGGGTGCTGGTCCATTTCTCCGACGATGCCGACCAGGAAAAGACGCAGAGAACGGCCCTCGCCTCGCTGAGCCCGATCAGAGGGGAGATCAATGGGCTGATCGACGGATGGCGGACAAGCAAGAAGCCGCAACTCTACTCGCGCTCCAGGCGGTTCGAGCGTCGGGTGGCGGACGCCCTCGTCGTCGCCCTGGAGGGCGACATGGCCGACGCGATACTGGTCTTGCAGGCGGTCAAGATAGACCTGATGGACGAACGCGTTTCGATCGGGCGCTTTCAGTACCTCAAGTTTGCATCAGCAACGGCCTGCGCGACCTTACTGGCCATCATTGTGCTGCATGGTCTGTTAGGCGCGATCTTCAACGCCAAGTACTCCGACGACGACAAACTCATTCTTTTCTCGGCGGCGGTGGGGGCGGTCGGCGCTTTTTTCTCGATCGCGATCGCCATCCGCAATCGCTCCGTGCAGACCGATCTGCACGCCCGCGACAACGCAGCGGACGCCATCCTGCGGATATTGATCGGCGTGATCGCCGCGCCGGTGCTGATCGCCCTCCTCAGATCCAACGCCGTATCGATGAAAATCGGAAACACCGAGCTGCAGGCGGTCACGATCGCGACCTGGGGGCCAACAGTTATGGTCTCGTTCCTGGCGGGGTTCATGGAACGGCTGGTCGGCGACCTACTGACAAAATCCGGAGCGGGCCTCGGGGTGAGGCCCGCGTCGCCCTCGGAAACCATGACCGGGGCCAAACAGCCGCCGCCGGGCGCGGCCGGCGCCGCGGACCCGGGCGCAAAGGCGGCGGCCGGCGCCGCCGCGCCGGACCCGGACGCCCCCGACGGATGCACGAGCGGCCAGGCACCCGACGTCAAGGCGGCGACAGACGACGGCGATCTTCCGGCCACCACCGGCGGCCAGGCCTAGGGCCGCCTCGCGGCCTGAAAAGCAGCGGAACATGACATGACCTACAGCTTGGCTTGGTTGGCGGACGTCCTGATGGGCGCCGGACTGAAGGTTGCGGAAACCGACGGCTGGAAGGATCGCGGCCACGGCGATGTCGCGACCATCAGAGGCGTGATGTGCCATCACACCGCCGGCCTGCCGACCCGAAACATGCCAACCCTGAACACCTTGATCAACGGCCGCGCGGCGACGCCCGGGGCGGCGGCGCTCACCGGCCCGGTCGCCAACCTCGGGCTGGGCCGGGACGGCGCCTATTATGCGGTGGCCGCCGGCCGCGCCTACCACGCCGGCGAAGGGTCGTGGAAAGGCATCACGAGCGGCAACAGCAGCTTTGTCGGCATCGAGGCGGAAAACGTGGGCGGCGTCACCGACGCCTGGCCGCCGGTCCAGCTCGACGCCTACCACCGTGGGGCGGCGGCGATCCTCAAGCGGATCAACGCCGACGCCAGTTGGTGCTGCGGGCACCGGGAATATGCACCGAATCGCAAGGACGACCCCGTGTTCGACATGAACCCGTTCCGCGCCGCGGTGCAGGCGATCCTGGATGGGACGGCGCCCGCCCCCGCCCTCATCGCGCATGCTGATGCGGCCGGCCGCCCAACGATTCGCCGCGGCTCGACCGGGGACATGGTGAAGACGCTTCAAGGAGCGGTCGGGGCCACGCCCGATGGGATTTTCGGCGCCGACACCGAGACGAAGGTGCGCATCTTTCAACGGCTGAAGGGGCTGGTGCCGGATGGAATCGTGGGGCCGGCGACCTGGGCGGCTATCTTCCCGATCGCCGCGCCCGTGCCGTAGGCAAATGCGGCAGCCGTAGCGCAGACAGGATGATGAATGCGTGCGCTCTCGTGCGGCGTGCACGCTATGAGGATGTGGCCGATACGGGCGTTGTCGGAAATTCGCGCTGAATTTCATCGGAACCGTTATGGGAACGCCTACATTGGCGGCCGAGTCGGTTACGCGCATTATGGGATTAAGTGATGCAGCGTTCGCGTAAGGTCAGCTCGCCGAGCTGGATCGCCTTGCCCTCGACCGTGTAGTACTGGGCAAAGAGAATCGCGTCGCCACCACGTTCCTCGAAGCGGCCGTGGATAGCACTTAGTACGTTCCCACCCTCCTCCGGCCTAGCGTTGGCATCGGAGACGATGGCAGCAAACTTCAAGTCGTCCGCGGTCAGTCATGGGCCACAGCCAGGTCGGGTTTGGGCTTCCTGCGCCCGCCGGAGACGAGTCGCCATTAGACTGACAGCACCTTCTTGGGCGCTTCGACGATGGCCGCCTCGGTGGTGATCACGGTAAGCACCGCCTGCCCGCCAGCGAGGTGGGCCAATGCAACGGCCATCGGGAACACTATAGTCAGCACAAGGAAACTCAGGGCCATGGGGCGGATCCCAATCCCCCAATGGCGGCGATCGCCGCGGTTACCGCCGTAAGCGTCCCGCCAACATCAACGTGCGTGAGGGCGCTCGGGATATCTGTCATGTGGCTCTCCCCTTCGGCCGCCAACTCTCCCACCGAACCCAATGTTCATGGGAAGCGGTTGGCCCATTCGCTACCGGATGCGGTCGCAGCAGCGCGCGAAATGCTCGGCGCGCACCGCAACAATCTCCGTTCCCCAGCTCGAGAGTCCGCCGACTGGTATCATTTGTCTAACGCCGCCTGACTTACGAATGCGGACGCGCCACTGCCATCTTCGGCACAGAGACCGAGCCATAAGGGGAACCTGGGAACGTGTCGCCAGGACGGCGGGGCGGCGAGGCTCGGTCCCAAACGCGATCGAGGATTTGAATGCGCGACGCAGCGCAACAACCGTGATATCAAGGTTCTGCGGATTGAGCGAACCCAATGCAGTGTATCGAATAGGATCCGCCTACGGGTAGATTACAGACGGCGAAAGGAGCGGCGGTGCCCGACTTTTTCGTGCTGGTATTGGACAAATACGCCGCCGCCGATCCCACCGCGTGGGTATATTCGGCGACCGCGGAGACAAAGGCCGCGCTCCTCGCTCTACGCTGTTACGATGAGCCCCCCCACAAGGTTTCGCGAGCGGACTATAACGGAGCGAGCGAGGGACGAATGTCCTTGGCGCCATGCGCCGGTGGACCCCCAGATCCCGGTACAATCTATGGTTTGACTGGTGTCTAGAGCGACGGCGGCGTGCCTGTTCTCCGCGCTTTTGGTGTCCGGGTGCACTTCTGACAAAGTGATCGGCCGGTACAAGATCGCGACGTGTATAACCGGCTATGGGGCTGGAATTGCATGCAATCGCGTGATCCCGACGGCGAGTGCTTTTGCCATAAGCATCGCCACGCCCTCGGCATCGGCGGCGGCGGGGTCGAGCTTTCCCGAACGCGCCCTCGCCGCCTACATCAACGTCCTCGCTGATCCGAAGATGAGCCCTACCGCGAAAGACCTGCGAGCAAATCTGGCTGGCAAACTCGAATCCAATACCGAGCCCAAGGGGCCGGATGACCGCACGGTTCTACACCGCACGATCATCGTGACGGTCCGCAAGGATGGGCCTTTCAACCCTGCGGATCGACTTGAGGCGACCGATGTCAGGATAGAGGTCGCGAATGCGCGATTTGACGCCTGGGATACGTTGGCTACGGCCTACACGACGATCAATGCGGGAACGGTGCAATTCACCGCGGCGAGAGGCCTGACAGAGAGCCTTTCCACTCCTGCGGCGCCGGCAACGCCCCTGCCTTTCAGCGCGGCTCTGGGAGGCTCTCAGACAGACACACGAGTTGAAACGCTGGCGGCCACGCAGCAAGCCGAAACGCTTACGGCCGATGTCGAGGACCGTGGCCGTACGCTCGTTATCCACCGGCAGGGCGGATTGGGCGTCGACCTCACCGGAAACACCGTCGTCAAGGTGGATATGTCGTTTGACGGAAATGCGTCGCGTTTCGACCTTGTTTCGGTTGAAGGCTACAAAGATAAGAAAGGAAAAACCATACCGCCGAAACGGCTGAAGTTAATATATTCAACAGTGCTCGTGCCCCCACCGAGATCGAATGTGACTGCTCAGGTCAAATTGACTTACACCGTTCGCCATGTCACGTCAGGAGACGGAACATACGAAGAGAAAGATGATACGATCCAGGAGATCACATCCACGAGTGTTCCGAGTGAATCGATCCTCATACCAGAGCGAGAGTTCTCTCCCATGTTCTTTGGCTTGCATGTTGAGAATGACAAGACTGACAAGGTCATAGGTATCATGCGCCCAGGACGCGAATTTGTTGGTATGTGCTTTGAAACCTATGACGCCGCCAAAGACTTCCTGAGCTATTTGAGGACCGCGGGGTCTAAGGACCCATCGTCTGTGGCCGACTCTAAGATAGGATTCAACGGCCCGCCACCGAGGCAGCAGCGATATCTAGTTCACCCGTTGGCGGTCTCGGACATTTCGAACCTCCAAGTGCAACCTATGTGTATAGCTTAGAGCGACCGCATGGCGGCCCCCATCCCCATCGGGTGCGTAGATACCCCGATGGGCGTTTGAGGGTAGCGGCGTCACGCGCTTGGTTATGTTTCGGGATAGGAATACGCCTGGGGTGCTGGCCCCCGGTTCCGAAAAGGTTAGGTGGCTGTCGAATTTCGGGCAGGCGGTGCATCGGTGCCGGCGTCACAAATATAGGGCTGGGAAGATGAGCGACGACGCCACGACGCCCAACTTGGGTGCCAGCTATGTCAGTGATGATCAATTCATCCGGCAAATAGCGTTGGTTCGACGTATCCGCACCTTTCTAATGGAGCAAGGCGTAGCGCCGGCATCTTCATCTCAGATGGAAGCGTCTCCATTTGACCTCTTGGAATTGAACTTGATAATGTATCGAAGTAGTGCTGGTCCCGCTACTTATTTACAATGGCAAATGCTGGAGAACAGACAAAGTCAGCTGCAAAGACTCTTCACCCCCGATCTTCAGAGAAGATTTCGACTACAGACCGTGCAGCGACTGATCATTATCATCCCCGTCTTCCTGCTTCTCCTAGCGGGCAGCGCGCTGGCGATGGCGATTTTTCCGCCCAGCCTGGCATTGGATGGGTTCAGCGGAACCGATCCGACCGCCGGATGGGTTTTCGGTGGCTACCTCGCGTGGACCGCTTGTCTGGGTGCGCTCGGCGCGCTTGGGTTCCTGGCTGTCAACTCGCTTTCCATTCAGCGCGACGCGACGTTTGATCTTTCTGACAGGGGCCTCGTCATCCTACGCATAGTGCTCGGCGGATTGTTCGGCACTATTATTTCACTTCCTTTTTGCTTCTCATATTTCAAAGAGTTTGCTTTATTCGTCAATCCCACCGGGCATTCGCTTCCGGTATCTACGTTATCTAAGGTGCCTGTGGAAGGTGCCCGAGGCATACTTCTCTTAGTGCCATTCTTGCTTGGTTTTAGCACTTCTCTCGTCATGGCTATACTTAATCGCATGATAAAAGGTCTTGAGACGACCTTTGGCATCGAAAGCGGGACGGTAGAGGGCATCAGCGGTGCCGTCGCGGGCCTCAGTGCTAACGTCGGCCCGCGCAAGCACCCATCGCCCCCTGCCACTCCCAGCCCGCCAAGCTGAACGATCCGGTCGGTGTTGTCAGCCCAAAGTCACGGGGCGCTAACCGGTGGCCGGTGTTGTCAGCCCAAAGTCATGAGGCGCTAACCGGCCGGCAGCTAGACCCGGGCCATGACCAAGCCGTCCAACCCGTTTCGCTACTTCGACTCCTCGCCGGAGGTGATCCGGCTCGTCGTGATGATGTACGTTCGCTACCCGCTGTCGCTGCGCAACGTCGAGGACCTGCTGTTCGAGCGCGGTATCGACATCTGCCATGAGACGGTGCGGCTATGGTGGAACCGCTTTGGTCCGATGTTCGCCGGCGAGATCCGCAGGAGGCGGGTCGAGCACATGCGCGCCCACACCCACTGGCGCTGGCGCTTGGACGAGGTCTACGTGAAGATCAACGGCGAGATGCGCTACCTCTGGTGCGCTGTCGACCACGAGGGCGAGGTGCTGGAATCCTTTGTCACCAAAGAGCGGGACAAGGCCGCGGCGCTCGAGTTCATCAAGAGGGCGCTCAAGCGGCACGGGCGCCCGCAACGGGTCGTCACCGATGGCTTGCGTTCCTACGCCGCGGCCATGAAGGATCTCGGCATGGCCGATCGACAGGAAGTCGGCCGCTGGCTGAACAACCGGGCTGAGAACAGCCACCTGCCCTTTCGACGACGTGAGAGGGTCATGCAGCGCTTCCGCAGGATGAAGACCCTCCAGAAGTTCAGCTCGGTCCATGGGACGGTGCACAATCATTTTGGTCAGGAGCGCCACCTCATCAGCAGAGACCTTTACCGACAGAGACGCTCCGCCGCATTGGAGGAGTGGCGGTCAGTCATGGCCTGAGGCCATGTCGGGTTTGGGTTTCCTGCGCCCGACCGGAGACAAGTTGCCGTTGGACTGACAGCACCGCCACGCA
>DATCBS010000001.1:0-3544 GCA_036511715.1 Caulobacteraceae bacterium | reverse complement strand
TCATGACCCAGGTCATGGGCTCCGACGCCCGCCTGACCCTGCGCCGCGATCTGCGCACCCTGGTCTATTCGGCGATGACGGACACCTTCGCGTAAGTCGCCCTCTCGCCCGGCCGCCCCGGACCGTGGGCTCGGCCCCGTCACTCGGCTCCATCTATTGACGGCGCTCACTTGCCGCTTCGCTCCTCCCAGTGCGGCGAGAAGGCCTTCAGCCTCTCCTCCTTGTTCAGGTTCGGCACGCGCGGTTCCTCGTCGCGCCCGGCCGCCTTCGCCGGCAGCATGGCCTTGACCTTCACCGCCTCGGCCAGCAGCCCGCGCGCCGCGCTCAGTGCCGCCGCCGACGTCATCGTCTCCGCCTTGGCCGCCAGGGTCATCAGCTGATCGATCACCGGGACGAGATCGGCGGCCTTGGCGATCCGCTCGGCCGCGATCTGCGCCACCCGGGTGGTGACGTCGGCCCGCGCCGCCCGCCGCCGCGACATCCCGTTCTGCCGCGAGAACCCCGCCGCCGCCGTCGCCTCATGCAGCGCCAGCCCCGCCGCCAGCCCCTGGGCCAGCGTCTCCATCCGCGCGTTCTCGAACGCCGCCATGATCCCATCCTCAGTTTGTGATTGCATATTGCAATTGCTTTGCACCATGTCAAGCCCGAAGCGGCCGTCCAAACTGGCAAATGGGGACATGATCGAATTCGCCTCTTCCTCGGCGAACTCGTTCGTGTCCCCGATTTGCGAGCGCCGGCGTCCGCGGTAGTTTTCTCCGCCCACACCTGATGGAGTTCGACACCCATGTCTCTTAGCGCCAGGGAGAACCGGCGCACTCGCGCGCGCCTCGAGGCGTTGCCCGAGCCCGACCTCACCGATCCCGACAACCCGAATGGAGGGCGGAGGATTTCGTCAGGGCCAAGGGTCCCCAATCCCTGCCCCGAGATCCTCGCCGCCTTCCCCCGCACCCTGGCGAGGATGCGAGGGCCGGGCGAGAAGCCCCGCAAACTGCAGCAGACCCTCCGCCTCGACCCCGATGTCCTCGCCTACTTCAAGGCTGAGGGCCGCCTCTGGCAACGCCACATCAACGCTGTCCTCAGGGAAGCGATGGAGCAAGGCCGGTGAGCGCCGCCGTTTCGGCCAGCCGGATGGCGGGGCGCATCGGGACATCGAAACGCGGAGAGCGGCCCTTCCCGTAGGTATGCGAATAACATATATGACGTATCCAACCTACCCGGTTTGGCGAGCCTCATGCCTTCTTCGAAAGACACCGTGCCGGTTCATCAGGTCCAGCGGAGCTGGGGCGAGGTTTCTGATCGCGCGCTTCGCGAGCCGGTGGTGATCACCGCCAAGGGCCGCCCGCGCCACGTGTTGATGGCCTTCGACGAATACCAGCGCCTGAAGGCCCGCGACCGCAACGCCTGGCGGATCGAAGATCTCCCCGACGATCTGGCCGACCTGCTGGAGGCCGGACTCGACGACCTGTGGAACCCCGACACCGCGGCGCAACCCGGCGACATTCTCATTGGCTAGCCGTCGGCCCTCGCCGGGCGACGTGATTTCCTACGGCTTTCTGTGGTCGCACGAGGCCGACGCTCGGCGCCATGACCCGATCAAGGACAGACCCACCGTCGTGGTTCTGGCGGTCGGCGAAGGCGACAACCCGACCGTCCTCGTCGCGCCGATCACCTCGCGCGATCCGGCGCGTCCCGAGGCGATCGCGCTGAGACCGAGTGCGGTGGCCGGGCTGGACCGCGGTGGCTGGATCATCCCCTGGGAGGTCAACGCCTTCCGCTGGCCCGGTCCGGACGTGAGGCCCGCGATCCATCCCTCCGGCGCCTAGTGGCGCATCGGCGCTCTCAACCCGGCGCTCAGGAGGCGGCTGCGTGAAGCGATCCAGGCGGCGCTGAACGACCGCCGCACCCGCATCACTCAGCGACGGGAATAGTCGCCGGGTGAGAGTGCGGAAATCGCGGGGGGCAGATAAGCGAGGCGTTTGGGTATGCTGTCGCCCAAATCGGCGACCGCGACCCGCTGATCTTCGAGCGGACGTTCGGGGGATGATCCAAGCGTCCGGCGCCTTCGCCAACGCAAATGGGGACATGATCGACTTCGCCTCTTGGCGAACTCGTTCGTGTCCCCGATTTGCGACCGCCGGCGCCCGCAATAGGCTCCCCAGCTTGCCGCCGCCATTGGCGATCGAGCGAATTGTTGTTACATTCCGTCGTGGAGATCGAATTCGACCCCGCCAAGGACAGGGCCAACGTCGCCAAACACCGCCTCTCCCTTTCGAGAGCGGCGGAATTCGAGATTCTGACGGTCGAGGAGGACCTGCGCCGCGTCTATGGAGAGCCGCGTTTTCGCGCCTTCGGCCTGCTCGACGGCACACCCCACTGTCTCGCCTTCACGCGGCGAGGCGCCAATCTCCGCGCCATCAGCCTGCGGCGCGCGCACCTGGAGGAGTTCGACACCCATGTCACTGAGCCCTAGGGAGATCCGGCGCATCCGCGCCCGCCTCGAGGCGTTGCCCGAGCCCGACCTCACCGATCCCGACAACCCCGAGTGGACGGCGGACGACTTCGCCAGGGCCAAGGGCCCCGAATCCCTGCCACCCGAAATCCTCGCCGCCTTCCCCCGCACCCTGGCGAGGATGCGCGGGCCCGGCAAGAAGCCCCGCAAACTGCAGCAGACCCTCCGCCTCGACACCGACGTCCTCGCCTACTTCAAGGCCGAGGGCCGGCTCTGGCAACGCCGCATCAACGCGGTTCTCCGCGAAGCCATGGAGCAAGGCCGGTGAACGCCGCCGCCGTGGCGGCGGCGCCCCTTGATTACGCCGGCCATTGACCGAACAATGGGGACGGAGATCGTCCATGGCCAATGTCGTCCCAAAACGGTGCCGCGCGCGCGCCAAACGGCCCCAAGCTCGCATCACAACCGAGCAGAAGAGGCTCGTCGAGTACGCCGCCGCCCTGGAAGGCCGCACGGTGACGGATTTCGTCGTGACCAGTGTGCAGGACGCCGCGCGGCGAACCATCGAATCTCATGAGCATATCGAACTGACGGTTCGCGACAGCCGCGCCTTTATCGACGCCCTGTTGAATCCACGCCCTGTGAACGCGCGGCTGCGAGAGACCATTCGTCTGTATCGTCAGGAAACCAGCGTCTAGTCGCGCCGCTTCCGCCGGCCGCGCTCCGGTGGCCAAGTCCGGACGTGAGGCCCACGATCCATCCCTCCGGCGCCTGGTGGCGCATCGGCGCTCTCAACCCACCGCTCAGGAGGCGGCTGCGTGAAGCGATCCAGGCGGCGCTGAACGACCGCCGAGCCCGCATCACTCAGCGACGGGAATAGTCGCCGGGTGAGAGTGCGGAAATGGCGGCCGGGCAGATAAGCGAGGGATTTAGGTATGCTGTCGCCCAAATCGCGCAGCTCTCCACCCTGCCGCTGGAGTTCTCGCCGGGGACGGCGTGGAACTATTCGGTCTCCATCGACGTCATCGGCTACCTCGTCCAGAAGCTCTCGGGGCTCTCCTTCGGCGAGTTCCTGCGCACCCGCCTGTTCGAGCC